>NZ_JAEMHK010000029.1 GCF_016458235.1 Geomonas propionica
CGTGCCCGTACAAGTTTGCAACGTGCCCGTACAAGTTTGCAACGTGCCCGTACAAGTTTGCAACGTGCCCGTACAAGTTTGCAACGTGCCCGTACAAGGTTTCAACGTGCGCGTACAAGTTTCCAACGTGGCCGTACAAAGTTCCAACGTGTCCGAGCAACTTAGAACTCCCGTCAATTAAAAACATATACGCCTGGAGGGGGATGGGAGGGTGCGAAGGGAATCGGTGTGAGAGCCGGGGGGATGAATAAAGGGGGTACCTGACCGGTACCCCCCAAAGCGGTGCGTTCTTCCGGATTGCCAGTGCTTGCGACCGAGGGGCGACGAATCGGTCTCCTCCGGTCAGCCACCATTAACCGGTCAACTCTGCTCAACGTCCTGAACGTTGCCATCTTCAGACGGCCCCTGGGGCGCGCTCGCCCTGGTGATGTTCCTCCGTTCCTTGGCGAGATCGAACCCCGACATGACTAGTATCTCGGGATAACGGATAGCAGCCGCCTCCAAAACCGATGCGATCTCGTCCATGTACGCGATTAACTGCGCCTGGATAACCTCTCGCTCGGCGATATCAAGCTTGCTGGAGTAGTGGGAGGCCCTTTGGTACACCTCGTGGTACTTTGCCGCCAGGGCCAGAAACAACGACAGCAGTTCGGGATTCGCCGCCCATACCGATGGCGGGATCTGCGGGTTGTCGGTCAAGCACTTCCACACCCTCAACAAGATGTTGTAGAACTTGCTTGGAGTCTTGCATCGAAAGGTTCTCAGAATTCTGCTTTGCGATGGCCGTACCATGTCGCTACCTCCTTTACCCAGGTTGGCTGGGTTGCACCTTGCTGCGCCTCTGGACATTAACAAAAACACATGCGTCAGTATATGAGGCGACGTCAATTTTTCAAGCGGCGGGAGGACCGGAAATTTTCTGGTGACTTTTTTTGGGGGACCATCTGATGTAGGTACGCTTCAATTGGGAGATGAGACAATGAGGCGAAGGGGTCAGGCACGTTTTAATGTGCGGGATGTAGACCGTACATTCTACAAAGGCAAGGGGACCGGCACCTGCGGAGCCAGTCCCCTCCCCCGTCACGGTT
This sequence comes from Geomonas propionica, assembly GCF_016458235.1. Classification (GTDB taxonomy): domain Bacteria; phylum Desulfobacterota; class Desulfuromonadia; order Geobacterales; family Geobacteraceae; genus Geomonas; species Geomonas propionica. Next base: position 1,089 of record NZ_JAEMHK010000029.1, read on the forward strand.
TGAAGCCGCCGATCACGTCACGCTTCGACTGTCGCTTGTTTCTCACCTTTGCCAGATCCGACGACGTCAGCGGCGTATCCACATAGTGGGTCCAGTCACCTACCCACGGAACTGGTAGGGGCTGGATTAGCAAGTCGTGTTCAATCCCGCAACGCCCTCTATGCGATGACCACACCCAATTCACTGCGGTTTCTACTAAACCTGCCCGCACCGGATTGCCTTCTATGTATCTGGCTACCGTTGTTAGATATTCGTCCCGTTGCACACCAAAGCTCTTGAACCGGCCCTGCCAGAGGTGTCCACTGCTGTGGTAATGCTGGTGGTACCGGCGGACATGCGTGGTCAGGAACCATTGCATCGCTATGCTCACGTTCTCTCCCTGCCCCGCCTCGAGCAGGAGATGGAAATGATTCGGCATGACGCAGTAGGCGTAGAGCTCGATCCCATGCCGCTCTATCACTTCGCCTAGCAGTTTCAGAAAGGCAACATAGTCTCCGTCTTTGTGGAAGATGCGCTGTCGGCCGTTGCCTCTATCAATGATGTGATAAATGCCGCCGTCGGCGAATGTCCTTAAGGGGCGTGGCATACGGCTTCTCCTGTGTCGAAAAGGGGGACTGTAAAGGCTAGGGGACCAGTACATGGCGGTAAGGCAAGGGGGACTGGCACCTGGCGGAGCCAGTTCCCTTTTAAAAAACATTCGAAGGGGTCAGGCACTTTCTAATGTGCGGAATGTACAGGCATCCTTAAAGTCAAAGGCAAGGGGGACTGGCACCTATCGGAGCCAGTCCCCTTTCCCTATTAGGTCTTCCGGTCCAGGCTACGGTACTGGATTGCTTCGGAGATGTGGCGCTCTTGGATGGACTCGCTTCCTTCGAGATCGGCGATGGTCCTTGCTACCTTGAGAATCCTGGTATAGCTCCGTGCGGAGAGACCGAGGCGGTCGGTTACGACCTCCAGCATTCGGGATCCCGCCGCGTCGGGGTCGCAGAACTTGCGGATCATCCGGGCGGTCATCTGGGCGTTGCTCCTCACCTTGGTCCCCTTGAAGCGCTCCTTCTGCACCTCCCGCGATTGCGCCACGCGCGCGCCGATGGCCGCGGAGCTCTCGCTCTCGCCCCGGTCGGCAAGGTCGCGGTATTTCACGGCCGGCACTTCGATATGGATGTCGATCCGGTCCAGGAGCGGCCCGGAAACGCGGGAGCGGTAGCGGTGGATCATCAGAGGCGTGCAGGAACATTGGTGGATGGGGTCGGAGAGGTAGCCGCAGGGGCAGGGATTCATCGCGGCCACCAGCATGATGCGGCTTGGATAGGTGACCGAGGAGAGCGCCCGGGAGATGGTGACCCGGCCATCTTCCATAGGCTGGCGCAGGACCTCCAGGACGTGTTGCTTGAACTCGGGGAGTTCGTCCAGAAAGAGGACGCCGTTGTGGGACAGCGACACCTCCCCGGGCTTGGGGGTGTTGCTGCCGCCGATCAGTCCCACATCGGAAATGGTATGGTGCGGGGAGCGGAAGGGACGAGTGGAGATGAGCGCATGCTCCCGTTCCAAAAGACCCATGACGCTGTAGACCTTGGTGGTCTCGATCGCCTCTTCGAAGAGCATCGGAGGGAGGATGGAGGGGATGCGCCGGGCCAGCATGGTTTTGCCGGACCCTGGCGGACCTATCATAAGTAAGTTATGTTTGCAGTACCAAGTCGGAGCGTGCTATCATCGCACCTCCGATTGGCATCAACTTCACATGCGGAGGGGGCAATGGCAAGAGCGTTTTCCTACACGAGATTCAGCCGACCAGAACAACGCAAAGGTGATAGCCTGCGGCGCCAGACAGAAGCAGCCAGAACATACGCAGAGCGGAACAATCTTCTACTCGACGAATCTTCTTTCCGGGATCTCGGTCACTCAGCATACCGGGGCAGTCATGCTGAGATTGGCGGATTGAGCCAGTTTCTTGAGGCAATCGAAACGGGATATGTGAAAGCGGGGGATTACCTGCTGATCGAGAACCTGGACCGGCTTTCGAGGCAATCTGTAGACGAGGCCTACGAACTCTTGCGGCGGATCTGCAACAAAGGGATCTCGGTTGTCACACTCGCAGACGGGAAGATATACGACAGGGAGGCTCTTAGCCGCGACTTTGCGTCACTCCTGATAGCTCTTTGCTTCTTCGCCAGGGCGCATGATGAAAGTGCGGTCAAGTCCGACCGTCTCGTAAAAGCATGGGCGCAAAAGCGCAAGGAGATAGCAGCCAAGCCCATGACCGGAAAACTTCCTGGGTGGTTGCGTCTCAACGATGAGAAGAAGATCGAGGTTATACCGGATCGGGTTGAAGTTGTTCAAGAGGTGTTTGATAGGTACTTAGACGGTGTAGCTCCTGCTGTGATTGCTCGCTCATTGAATACTGCCGGTGTTGAATGTTGGGGCCTTGGTAAACAGAAAGCGAGCAAGTGGAATACCTCCTACATTCAAAGAATTCTAGATCATGAATCTGTAATTGGGCGGTTTACTCCCCACAAAATTGCGTATGAAGGAATCCAGAAGAAACGGGTGCCCCTTGATCCGGTTGAGAACTACTTCCCCGCTGTGATAGATCCTGGGATCTTCTACCGGGTGCAGGAGGTACGGAAACGGAACAAGCTGAAAAGGAAAGCTACAAGCGGCCTCAGCAACGCCTTCTCTATGCTGTTCCGGTGCCGGACATGCGGGAGCTACATGGTCCGTGTCAACAAGAACAGCAAGACAAACTGGCAATACCTTGTCTGCGGTGGCGCAAAGGCCGGATACCGAGACGAGGAGAGCGGGTTCAGGCTATGTCCAGGCGGGTACGATGCCGTCAGGTACGATGTGCTTGAACGGGCTTTCGTGGAAGCTGTTCTTGCCGGCCACTTCGTATCCGAGAGCGGGGCTGCACTAGCGGCAGTTGAAGTTGAGATTACGGCGAAAAGAGAAATCCGGGATCGCAACTTGGAACGCATTACGAATCTCACAAGCGGGATCATGGATGGAACGTTGAAGGGTAGCACGCCGCTAATGCGCGATATGCTGAGGCCTGACGGCACCGCAGAGCACTGGACTGTGGCAGAAGAGATTAACCTGCTAGAGGCTGGGGTGCGCGGTGCTGAGACTGCTATTGAGCGCCTGGAACTCGACCAGGAAGCACTGAAGCCCCGCACGGTGGATCTGAAGCTAGAGGAACTGAGGCGTGCAGTGGCTAGGCCGGAGATTGACCGGCAGAAGGTCAACATCCTGCTGTTGGCACTTTGCAACGGAGCAGAGCTGAACACTGCGACAAAGGAAATGACATTCCGGCTGCGCCACTCGGAGACGCCGGTGTTGGCGGGGTGGGGAAACTGACCCACGCACGCGCACCGCGCCGCAAGTGCCTGAATTAATTAACTTTTTCAAAAACCCTACGGGCGGATGCGTAAAAGGGATCTCGCGTGGCCGAGCGACCCCACACTAAGACCGCCCCCACCTCCTGAGGATCGCTTGCAGAGGGACTTTAGGACCGGGTGAAGGGGTAGACCTGGGGGTAAAATGCACTTGCTGTTCATTGGGTCGCTGATGTTGGTTCATACCTGCGCTGCGGTCTGGTTCTACCGGCGCGGTCGGCATGTGGCCGGGACGTTCAACCTGAGCTGTATCAGCTTCCTGTTGTACGTGTTGAGCCAGAAGCCTTAGAACGCATGAGCGCAGTGCTGTCTGTAGAACTTACAGGACGTGGCATTGACAGCAGCACCGCGAGCAGTAAACTGAGGTTCGTCTAAAACTCGTATAATACGAGGTGGCGAAATGAAGCGCGGACAAAGAGCATGGCTGCTCTTATGGGAGTGGTCAGATCATGCGGCACTGGAAGATCGGATTGCTGGCATTCTTTCGCCTCGCTTGTCTAAGCAAACAGTGGGGGGCTTGGTCCAGCAGCTTTATGCAGTTAACTTCTATGATGCATCTGAGCAGGCTGCCTACGCTAAGCACCCCAAAGAAGCTCCATATCAGGTGGTGTGGTACGAGGACCAATGCACTTGTGGGCGTAGTCCCTTGCTGATCGCAATATATGTGCACGACCTGCTAGTTACCGAAGATCCTGAATCAGGCTTAGAAACAATCACGTGTGTTATACCCGCTCTTTATCAATGGAATGCATCCTTGGGCGGAAAAGTTCAGGTACGTAACGAGGCAGTCCAGACGATCAAAAGAGCGGTTAAAGGGCCTTTCAGCAGCAGAAAAGTAGGACGCCACACCTCAATATGAATGAGCATGAAGAACTGAAAAAGCTGTCTTTGGAAGTGGCTCAACTGCAAGAGAGCTTGATCGAGTTAGGGGATGCAGTCCAGGAGGAGACCTGCTCATTCTCCTCCTGGCTGAAAAGCACCTTTTTATTCGTAAATCTTCCATTTGATGTTATGGCTAAGCGTGCAGAGAGGCTCGTAGCTGAGTTCGTTGTCGTGAACCAACACTTCCTCGCATTCGAGACTAATTTCCTAAAACATCTACCTCAAGCCCGACAAGACGTTTACGTATTATTGAAGCAATATCACCAACAACTCTTCAAGGCTGCGAGCATCTTACTAAGGAATCAGCGAGGGTGCTTGGAGGCATCCAGAGGGAAAAGCAAAATTTCCTTTGACGAGGGAAGACGTAACAGCAACGAATACAATGAAGCGACGCTGGAGTACGCAGCAACTGGTGCAAGGCTTCAACCTTATATTGAGGACTTGTTCAGCACGTAACCTCTAAAGTGCCACGCGCTTTACAGCCTACTACAAGAAAGGCCACTCCCTAGAGTGGCCTTTCTTGTTATGGATGCTTTGTCACAACCGCCACCCTGACGATCAATAGGGCACGCCCTCACGATAGGCCCAGAAAAGACTGAAATAGCCTATCACCAGGGTTGACTCTGCTGTTTTGATAGTGTATTATCAAAACATCTTAAATGCTATTGATAGCGGAGGGCAAATGGCGATCATCGGTTATGCAAGGGTATCGACCACAGATCAAAAATTAGACGTTCAGCGCGACCAGCTCAAGGCTGCAGGCTGTGAGCGGATCTTTGAAGAGAAGGAAAGTGGGGCCAAGCAGGATCGCCCTGAGCTGGACAGGATGCTTGATTTCGTGAGGGAGGGTGACACGGTAGTCGTGGCTAAACTCGACAGGATCGGCAGAAGCACCGCCCACGTGCTGGGACTCGTAGAAGAGCTGAACAAGAAGGGCATCGGCTTTAGGGCACTGAATAACAGGGACATCGATACCACTACAGCCTCCGGTCGGTTGGTCCTGTCGATCTTCAGCGCAGTAGCTCAGTTCGAGCGGGAGATGATGTTGGAGCGGCAGGCCGACGGGATCGCCAAGGCAAAGCAGGCCGGGAAGTACCTGGGCAGAAAGCCTACCGCCAAAGCAAAGAGCGCTGAGGTGATGGCACTCTTAGGACAAGGCAAGACCAAAGAGGCGGTTGCTACAGAGCTGGGGATCGGGGTTGCTTCCGTCTACCGCATCGCCAAGGCGCACAAAGCGGGGAAGTAGAACACAGGGCCGGGGAGATACCCGGCTTTTCCATTTTGGGATCTAGATGGAAAGGCCCCGCCTCTATCAGAGGTGGGGCCTTTGTTATTCCAAGATCGCAAGTTCATCTTCGGTGGATTACCCACCCCAGCAGGGACAAGACATTTCATCTTCGGTGGATTACCCACCCCAGCAGGGACAAGACATTTCAACTTCGGTGGATTACCCACCCCAGCAGAGACAAGACATTTCAACTTCGGTGGATTACCCACCC
>NZ_JAEMHK010000002.1 GCF_016458235.1 Geomonas propionica
CTAACTTGATCGCTTCTCGTTTAAACTCTGAATCGTACTTGCGATTCGATCTCATGACACACCCTCCTGGTCCGTTATGATATATGGTGTGTCCTCAAAAGTGAAGATAGCTCAGGGAATGACGTTGTTAACCCATGTCTAAATATTCCGGTGCGACTGGGGAGATAACCAGAATTCTGCTTAATAACTAGTTAGGCACAGGACAAAATTATGAATGATCTCTCAAAAGACGTGCTGCTAGACGATCCATTATCTGAAGAGACTAGAAAAGAAAGAAAAATTCTACTTGGTGTTAGTCTGATTGGTATTGCCATGGCAAAGGCTGGAATAGTGCCCACAAAAATCAGCATACTAGGAATTGAACTGGAATCAGCTAAACAAGGAGTTTTGTTATACCTAGCAGCATTTATAGTTATTTATTATATTCTGGCTTTCTCAATCTATGCAACATCAGACTTTATCGCGCATAGAAAACGTATTTCATTATTTTATGTCAAGAATGTCCAATTATTCATGGATCTAATAAGTGAGCCCAACAGAGATAAAAGCGAATATGAGTTTCTGTTGAATGAAACTAAGGATAACTTGCGATTTTGGAAGACATTATCGCCAATTGCTTGTGTAATCAGGTCAGCATTTGAGTTTATTCTCCCCGTACTGATCAGTGTTTATGCAGTATATGTGCTAATAATCCTGGCAATACAAAAGGCATAACCGGGCCGAGAAAATTCCCGGTGCGCCTTGTGACGTTAGGTCAGTAAACAAGCAGTATAAGTATCAGGTCTAAACATTGACAGCATCGACTCAACCGTTAAATGCTTAGACGCGATAGCTATGTTTTTACCTAATCAACATAACAAAAATCCAGAAAGGAATTAATTTATGATTGATATTAGATCACTCACGAAAAGCCCATTGGGAATTATAAGTATATTTGTCTTGCTGATAGAAGTTGTAGCTACAACTACTGTCTCTATTGTATCCGACAAACAACTCCTAATGGTATTGATTGGGTTTATTTGTTTTTATCCAACGCTAATAACATTATTATTCTTTTACGTTCTTATGAAGAAACCTCAGGTGCTATATGGACCAGGAGATTTTAAAGATGAAGAAATATTCAAATCTTTGCTTACAAATATTCAGACCCTTTCCGCTAGGCAGGAAATCAATCAAATTGACCCTAAAGCACCAGCCGAAGCTTTTCTTAAGCCAATTAGAACATTGCTGTCTCAGGGTGACATCTGGACTGCTATAAGCGTTGCTAGGTCTTCTTTGAATGAAAAGAATTTTGAAGCTGCACGAGTGATTTTTCAATTTCTAATTGAAAATTATCAAGGTAGTCCAGATGAGCTTGGAAGAATATATGCAAATATGGCCTACGCTCAAATTGGTTTAAAGGATTATGAAGGGGCGATAGTCAATTTGAATAAAAGCAAATCAATCAGGGGAGGGGGCGAGGAAAATTTGTATGCTTGGCATAGAGTTGCCTTAGCATATTGCTATTACATGTTGGGTGACAAACAGAGGGCAGAGAAAATTATTTTAGAAGCAAAAAAACAAGAAGGATACACTGGTGCAAAGGTTGATTTTTTTAGGTACTACCCAGAAATTTCTCATCTGTTATAGCAAGAACCATGGGCACATTAGATTCGCAGAGGAATATGCCAACGAAGCGCAACAGCGGACGGCAAAACCACCGCCGCTGTGCTCTCAGCGTTATAAAGACGACGTAAATACGAAGTTACGAACGCGATAAAATAGGATCAACACGTAATTGCAAGGAGTTCCAATTGAGACAGATGCCCGAGGCTATCATTTATTCCACAGTTTTCCTCATGACGGTTTCCTTTGTCATTTGCGGAATTTTCTTCAGTTCGAACAAGAGCCTTGGCATCTGGTCTCTCTTTAGCGGAATAGTATTTGGAGTGCTTACTGTGTTCTTGTATTGGCAAAGCGATATTTGGAAGATTCAAGCAAATAAAGAAGCAAATGCACAAACCAAACCAATTGAGACCAAGGTAACGGTTGACACTCATATTTCTCCTCGTCCAAAGAAAAAAAGTAAAACATCTATTAAAACCGATACTTTGCTTGCGACTGAGGCTCATCAGACTGCCTACTCTCCGCTAAACAATGACCAACTCAAAAAAGAAGTTCTAAATCTAGTTGAAAAAATGCGTAACTATTTGGAACGCAAGCACCTTCAAGATCAAACTAAATCAGATTATTACTTTAATAAAATGCGTGAAGCCAAAACAGAAGGAGAGAGGCAACTAATTTGGGACACTCAAACACATGATTCACAAACATCAACTCCGTTGAATTTTGAATATAGCGAAAAGTTTAAAGCAGATGCAACGCTCATCCACGATGAACTGCTTAAACGCCTACCAAGTGAGCCGAAAGACAGACCAGGGATGAGAGCTGACTATGAGCACCCAACAAACCCTATCGGTTTAAATATGCTAATTGACGACCTAGAAAGATTGGCTAAGTCACTGCCAAAATGAAGGAACTTATAACAAGGCAGGTGGAGCGGTGAACCCGTTAACCGAACCAGCCGTTGGGAAGCAAATATAACCTACAGTTGCTGATACATACGAGGGGAATATGTTAATATTCCGAATTCTGGGTTTACTTACCTTGCTAATATTGATAAACGGTTGCGCCATTGTTGGAGTAACATATTGGCCCTTTTCCAGAGAGATCTCTACAAGCGAAGAAATCACACACCTTTCAAAAAGGGTCTGTGATGCTTATCCTGCAAGAGGCGAAATATCAATAAAGAGTAAAGAGGAACTTATTTCTTCCTGGGGCAGACCTTATCGTAAAGAGATTACTGGCGGAATTGAGAAGCTTACTTTCGAAAGAGAACGCTTTGGGTCTGGAATAGGCCTGTGGTTGGTGCTGGTCAAAATTCCTCTAGTGTGGCTACCTATAAACAAGAACGAATGCATAGTCGATATTGAGAATGACAAAGTAGTGCGCTTCAGCCATTACAGACAGGCAAGTAATAAGTTCTACGGCTGTGGGGTTTACTACGATTGGGTTGTTACGGGGGGCTGGCAATACGGATGCGGAAATGATGGGGGCCTAGGAACAGCCGTTCAATAACTTCATCTGTGAGAGCCTAAAGGGACATTCGAGTACGGAGGACGTATAGCATCATAAGACTCTGCGGAAAACGCGTAGCCCAACAAAGCACAGCAGCGGACGATATACCGCCGCTGTGCTCTCGGCGTTGGGGAGAAGGAATACGATGAAGGAAATACCCCTGACCTCAGAGACAGGAAGGTTCTCACTTAGTTGCGAGCCCGATGACAGCGGGGATTACCTCGTTGCTATTGAAGCAGAAGCAGATGGATTCTACGGGCACGCAGATGCGGGATCTGCGGGATCTGCGGGATCTGCGAGATCTGCGGGTCAGGCTTGCGAAGTTGCAATCTCTGATCCTCTCGGTCGCCAACTTTGCAACATTGCAAGCCTGACCCTAGATTTCCCATACTGATAAAGAAGATATCCATCAAGACGGATTGAGACGGACGGTTACAACGCTGCCCACCCTGAAGGCGTTCTGCTCTTAAATCCAAATAAACCGGAGTAAGCATCAATGTTCCCAACTTTCCCGCGACTACATACCGAACGACTAGTCCTGCGTCAGATTGTACCGTCTGACGCAGATGATCTATTCGGTATCTTTTCTGATGCAGAGATAATGCATTATTGGAGTTGTCGACCTTATACGTCCGTTGAACAAGCGCATAAGCTCATAGAGAGCATGGAACTGACGGCTGACAACGGCATAGGCATTCACTGGGCAATCACGCTTGCCGGAGACGACCGACTGATTGGCAAGTGTGGCTACAACGAATGGCGCAAGGTGCATCGGCGCGGTGACGTGAGCTATTTGCTGGCGCGCGACTTTTGGGAGCAAGGGATCGTGAGCGAGGCGCTTCGCGCGATGCTTGATTACGGTTTTAGTTCGATGAATCTGCACAGCGTTGAGGCCGGAGTCACTCCAGGGAACGATGCCTCGACGCGGATGTTGGAGAGACTCGGCTTCCGCCTTGAAGGGCACCTACGGGAGAGCTTTTGGGCCGAGGACAGATTCGTGGACTCACTGATCTACTCGCTGCTCAGACAAGAGTGGAAATCTGCTCACACCTGAGTTGTCAAGAGCCGAGGGAACCGACTGAACCGAGGGAGCCGAGAGGCATGAGAGGCATGAGAGGCATGAGGGGACAGTGGTAGTTGTGTAAGAGGATGAGGGCAGAGGGGACGCACGGGGATCTGGGGTAAGGCTTGCGAAGTTGCAAGCTCTGATCCTCTCGGCAGCCAACTTTGCAACATTGCAAGCCTGACCCTAGATTTCCCTGGCGCGCTGGTGCGACCCGGGCCCGTTATCCAAGATGAAATTGATGCCCCCGTCTCCCTTTTCTCTCTTGCATCCAGTTGCAGGAGGATCATGCTCTGACGGTGTGATGGGTCTACGAGTTCACATAGGACAATATGAAGGGAGGCAAAGGTGCAAGAGGCACTGAATGATCTTGAGGGTAGCGAAATCCTGAGCCGGGAGCAGGCGGCGCTGCTACGACGGATCTACGGCCGGGAACTATTTTCTGTGCACTGGGAACTGCGGTTGGTCCTCTACGGCGGCATACTGATCCTGACTACCGGACTCGGCCTGCTTGTCGCCAAACATTTTGCCTCCATCGGCCACCTGACCCTGATCGCGGCGATCGCCCTGGGGTGCGTGGGCTGTTTTGCATACTGCTTGCGCCGCGGTGGCGGTTTCTCACCAGAAAGTCTCACGACGCCCGACGCGGCGTACGACTACGTCCTCCTGCTCGGCTGCCTCCTCCTCGGAACGCTACAGGGGTATCTGGAACTCCGCTACCAGGTCCTCGCCCAATACTGGAACTGGTGGCTGCTGGCCTCGGCCCTCATCTATCTCCTCTGCGCCCATTACTTCGACAACCGCCTGGTCCTCTCCCTGGCCCTCTCCACCCTTGGTGCCTGGCTCGGCGTGAAAACTAGCCAGCTTGGCGCGGGGCTCTGGGATGGCACTTTGCGCGACAGCGCTCTCTTTTTCGGGGCGCTCGTCATTGCGGCGGGGGCTATCCAGACCCGGCTCGGCTGGAAACGCCACTTCCTTCCAGTCCACCTGCATCTCGGGGTCAACGTACTCCTCTCTGCCCTGGTAGCCGGGGTTGGCTCCCGCGCCGGCGGCTCGGCCTATCTTGCCGGCCTGCTGCTGACCGGCAGCGGCAGCGCCTTCTACGCACTGCGGGAGCGCAGCTTCGCCTTCCTCCTCTACGCCGTCCTTTACGGTATGTCGGCATCACAACCTTCGTGCTCGATCTCGGTCACTGGAGCAGTGAAGGGATCATATTCTACTTTCTGGTCAGCGCGACGACGCTGCTGACGGCCTTGGTGGCCTTGCATCGCCGCTTAGGGAGTGCTGAATGATCGATCTCTACGAGAAAGGTGAACGCCGGGTCACAGTGGTGGAGGAGGCCCTGCGCTGGCAGAAGGCCGGGATGATCACAGCGGAGCAGGCCGCTGCTGTGGCAGAGCGCTATCGTCCGGAATTGGTGCGGGTAAACATCTTCATGCGCATTCTCCTCGCCGTGTTCACCATGGTTGGAGTGACGGCCCTAGTGGCGATGCCGGCCGTGGTTCTAAATGTTAGGGAAACGGGCTCCGCCCTGTTGTGCCTGATCTTCGCCCCACTCTGCGCCTGGGTCGCCGATCACGAGCTCATTGCCGGTCGCCGCCTCTACCGCTGCGGCGCCGAGGAGGCGTTGCTGCTACAGGCGGTCGGTATGCTCGCCCTAGCGGTCGCCCTCCCCGCCCACCAACTGGGGCACGATACTGAACGTCTGGCCTGGCTGACGGCGCACATGATCGTCCTGGCCGGTGCGATTATGCTCACGGTCCGCTACGGCTATGCGCTGGCCGCGTTCGGGGCGGTGCTCGCCCTCGCCGGCCTCCCCTTCCATCTTGCGGACATTCTCCATTGGCAGCAGCCGCACCTGCCTCGGCTCGTCCTCCTGCTGACGCTCGGTGCAGCGGCAATCTGGGCGCAGCGGCGGCTTGCCGACCGCAATAGCCTGCACCGGGGCTACGTCTGGTCCCTGGAGACTGTGCGCCTCTCTGCCTGGGCTGGGATCTACCTTGACGTGAACCTCTTTGCTCACCGACTCCTCTGGCGGGAATGGCTCGGGTGGACGCCGGGAGGATCGCTACTCCCCTGGAGCGATCACTTCTGCGCCCTGCTTACCGCCATCATACCGATGGCGTCCCTGGCGATGGGAATCGGCCGCCGCGACCGGGCACTGCTCTGGTTCGGCGTTGTTTCCGCCATCTTGTCGATCCTCACCTTGAAGTACTACATCCATCTCGGGCATCTTCCCGAGGAGTTGACGGTTGCAGGGCTGTTGGTGGCCGGTCTCGCCTTCGGCCTGCTGCGCTGGTTGCGCACCGGTTCCAAGTTCTGTCGGGGCGCCTTTACCGCCGAACCGCTCCTCGAACCGCGTCTGTATGGTCTCGATGCCGAGGCTCTAGCCGCAATCCAGCCCCTCACCCCGGAGGTCAGGGTGTCCCAGCCCCAGGGACTCCAACCCGGCGGCGGCACCTTCGGTGGCGGCGGTGCATCCGGCGGCTATTAGATATCAGAGATAAGAGCAGTTGGAATGTGCAGATATGGACATTAGACATCCTAACTTGAAGCTCCCGACCAGGCCCGTGGACCGGATCGGTAAGCGCGAGCCCGGTTACCGCCCAGATGTTGAGTGAAAATCTAGGACCCTAAAGGCATGGAAAATTCTCCGATATTCATAATAGTCTTCCTTGTAGTTGCTACCTTGGTTGCTATTCCGCTATCCAAACTGATTTCACGCGGGTTGCTAACGAGTTGGCGTGAACTCGCGGTGGCCTATCCTGGTAAAGAGCTGGAACTGGGGATAAAGAAACGATTTACATCAGCGATGATCGTCAGTAGTGGGTTGCCCCTACGGTTTAACAACATGCTACAACTTTCAGCTAGTTATGAATATTTAGGCTTAAGCACAAATTTCTTTAGCCATCCAGAGGTCCTGATCACCAGATCCGACATCAAATGCTTCAATGACAAGTCGGCTTGGCTGTTTACAAAAGTGGAAATATGTTTTCACAAAAGTGATCTTTCGGTAGTTTTTTGGGGGCGCGGCGGGAGATTTGTAAAAGAGTGGTGGGAACAAGAACTCGCTGTTCACAGAAGCAGGTGAAAGATTGGGTGAAGTTCGCTGGATGACACAGAAAGGGTCTTGCAGCAGCCCGTAGAGGGCGACTGAAATGGAGATAAAAATGCGAAAACTGGCTCTGTCTATGGTAGTCGCTCTACTCACTGTAGTCGCATCAGCGCTCGCCGGCGAGAAGCAGAAAGATTTCAATTTCAACGCCCAAATTGGTATAGCTGAGATCACCGAGGCAGGCGACGGATGCCTGACCATTTTCAACCCAACAATTCAAGAAAATCAGAAGATACAGTTGGTCGTTCTCGAAAAGCAGCAGAAAGTCATTGAGAAAAAAATCCTTAAGACGCTCAACGCAACTTGTTCAAGAAATCCTGAAACGCCACGCGACGCCTCGTTTTACTCATTTCCAATCGATAAAGATGAATATTTTCCTCCAGCTATTGCCGTAGTTGGATTTGCTGGCGTTTTCAAGACGACAAAAGGAAAGGTTCAAGCCGATCTCGACGGTGATGGAGCTTATGAGTCCTTCCGGTCGTGCACTAGCAATGAGGGACTGCATTTGACTGTATGGGCAGGAGAGGCGCTGAAATCGAAACGACAGTGGCACGAATACTACTATCTGGGCTATGACGTTGAGCCATCCTGTAAGCCAGCTGATTACAACGAATAATGGTAAAAGTGGTAGTAGCAGTCTCTTGACGCTCCGCGGGACAAGGAGACGCTCTTGAGTTATTGATGTTCATCCTGTGCAGATTGCCCAATCAAAATATCAAGAACGTCTCGCTCATCCCTCCAAACATAAATTAATTCACTGGTACAAGATAGGAAACCGAGCGGAAGTCGTAGCCAAACGCTGGGGCAAATTGGGCACCGTCGTAATAGACGAAACGGATGTACTTCACCAACGAGAGGTCGACGGGTCCGATCAGGCCTGTCGTTGCTGTCGTTGCTGTCGTTGCTGCCGGTGTGATCGCCAGTTCTCCATTAGATGCAAAAAGACCGGTGCTGGAATGGTCTGTTGTGGTGTATTCAAAGTTGGTGTAGCCGAGATAGACGTTATTGGTGTCGTAGAGCCAGCAGGAACTGTTATACGCTAGGGGCTCAGCATTGAAAAACTCGTTCCTGACATTCGCCAGGCCCGTGCTGGTTATCGATCCGCCACCGACTGACGAGTATTGGACGGTATAGCCGAAGGTGGAGAACCTCCCGAGCGCAGGGACGTATTGGGAGGGGTTGGTGTACGGGGTCCACTCTTCTCGCACATACACGTACGGATGTGTCGCATAGGCCGAACTTCCCGGCTCATGGAACTGCTTACGGTAGGACGAAGTGGTGCCGTTTTTCAACCTTAACGTGAAGGTCCAGGTGCCTGCTAAAGGGAGTTGTCCCGGAGTATTAGAGTTGACAAGCTTGGCGGTCAGATACGGGTGGCCACTGCTTGTAGTGCCTGTATTATTGCTGTTTGCCGTTACCGTCCAGCGCCCTACCCCATCAGGAGGAGTCGCAGTAAATCCCTCGATTTCACTCGCTGCAATAGCTTGGTCGTAATAGACCCATACATTCAACGCTATGGCGTTGTTGGAATAATCGGCGGGAAGGTCGTTGTAAACCCAGCCCACACTTGTGACGAGACCTGGAACCGATTTATCATCGCCGCCACCGCCACCGCATCCCGACAATACAAGCAAAGAGCCGACAAAACATAACATCACCAAACGACACAGCAGTTTCACGCAAACTCCTCCTATCATAAAAGAAACCTTAACAGTACTGCACATCATGCGCAGTCTCACTGACTTACCCTACCCCCACGGCTTCTCAAAGAGCGGCGTACATCGACACGGACACAGATAAAAGTAAACCCATTAAAAAAGCCGCCAGTGCTGGAATTAGCACTGGCGGCTGAAAAAATAGGAGAGGTTGCCTTTTACTGGTGTCATGTCGACCTCTTAGCAAGTTTAGGGAGGTGATACTTATACCTTTGTTTACGGGGTCGGGTCAATGAGAATGTTTAAAGAGGAGAAAAAGGTAGAGCGGGAATGGGAGGCAAATCCCCTCTGTCTCCCCTTCGCAAAGGGGAGGACGTGAGGGCGCGCGCAACGGTTAGGGGGCAACATGTTTGGCGGGAATGAAAGGCAAATCCCCTCTGTCTCCCCTTCACAAAGGGGAGGACGTGGGGGCGAGCGCAATGGTTGGGGGGCTACATATTCGGGGGTGCACACAGGGGGGGACGGACAAAGAAAAAGAGCCTTACGGCGTAAACCGTAAGGCTCTTTTTGTATGGTGGCGGTGCAGGGACTCGAACCCCGGACACTACGGATATGAACCGTATGCTCTAACCAACTGAGCTACACCGCCAAGCTTTTTATTGTAATGATGTCAGATACCTACTGACCTCTCAGCGACTCTTTCGCGCCGCCTCAAGAGACACTCTTTATATTCTAGAGTGCCTTTTTTGTCAACAAAAAATTCTGCTAAAAGTTTTTCATCTGTCACAGTTCGGTACCGTACGGCTATCTACTTCACGATATCCAGAAGCTCGACCTCGAATACCAGTGTCGCGTTGGCCGGAATCTGCCCGGAACCGCGCTCGCCATAGGCGAGATCTGCGGGGCAGACGAGTTGGGCCTTGCCGCCCACTTTCATCTTCTGCAGCCCTTCGGTCCAGCACTTGATGACCTGGTTCAGCCCGAATTCGACGGGATGGCCGGAGGCGTAGGAGCTGTCGAACTCTTTGCCGTCGATAAGGGTGCCGCGATAGTTGACCTTCACCTTGTCGGTGGCAGCCGGGCTGGCACCGGTCCCTTCCTTGAGGGATTTGTAGATAAGACCGGAGGGGGTCTTGACGGCATCCTTTTCCTTGGCGGCCTTCTCGACGAACTCTTTGGTTTTCGCCGCCAGTTTCTCACCCTGCGCGTTGCGGCGCGAGAGCGCCAACTGCTGGATCTTCGCCTTGTAGGGCTCTACGTCGAAGGGGGCTTTGCTTTCCACGCCGTCCTTGACTCCCTTCAGCACCTGTTCCATCTCGTCTTGCGACATGTCGAAGACAGCAAGCTGACGGGCCATCACCTGCCCGATCGCATAGAAAGTTTTCTGGTCGTCCGCTTTCTTCTCGTCGGCCGCATAGGCCGGTAAAGCAAAAAGTGCTACCAGTGCAACAATCAAAAGTCTGCTCATAGTACTCCTCCTGTAGTGGTTTTTACGAAGGTACAACTATACCAGTTATGCAACGATGTGCATCCAACAGTTGATCCAGATACGGCAAAATGAAAAACAGCACCCCGGGTGGAGGTGCTGTTTGTGATACAGGTGCAAGGCGAGCTACTTCTTCGCCTTGGGTGCGGCTGCCTTCGCTTTGGCCACTTTAGGCGCCTTGGCGGTCTTGGCCGGTGCCTTGGCCGGCGCCTTGGCAGCTGCTTTGACCGGCTTGGCCGGCTTGGCTGCCTTGACGGGCTTGGCAACACCCTCTTTCTTCGCCTCTATGTTGGCCATACGGACTTCACGGGCCTTGGCAAGGTTGTCGGCCAGGCCACGGTCCTGGGCCATTTTGCGACGCGCCTCGGAATAGCTCTTGGCGGAAAGTGCCTGCTTGCTGGAGATGCCGTACTGCTTCTTGTAGGCACCGGGCTTCATGCCGTGGGCGGTGCTCAGATGGCGGGCCAGGGTCTTGAAGCCTCCCTTGCCACAAATGAGGCAGACGACCTCGTTCTTCTTGAAGGCCTCTTTGACTGAAACTGAAGGACGTGTCTCTTCTACACCTTCAATAGCCTGTCCGGCCTCCAGGTTTTTAAGTGCCGCGTGAACCTTGGCTATTTCTGCAAGAAGCTCGTCCGACGTCATCGGCGTGCTGGAGGCGTGCGATGAGACGAGTTGTGCCGCTATTTCTACTAATGTCGCCATTAATCATCCTCCTCGTTAATATGATTGACTGATTAATAGCAGAGACAAAAATATTGTCAATAATAAAATACAAATAATGTACGGCTTAAGCCAGGGATTTCTGGAACAACGATCATCAGCACCAAGTACATTCGCACTCGACGCAGGGAGTGATGTTTCCAAGTAGCGAATGATCTAAACGGCTGCTGTAGTTAGCATTGAAGGAGGGATATGGGTGCAGAATCTTGTGCGACAGGAGTGGCCCACAAACATCAGGGGGTATAAAACGCGGCACGTCCCGCACCTAACAGCGCAGTATCCTCATTGAGAATGACGTGCACCGGGATGGACTGTACCAAGGGGCTCAGCCTTCCCTTGGCGGTAAAGGCGACCATGAAGGTCGCACCCTTGAGCAGGTCCAGTATTTTGGGGGCGATGCCGCCGCCCAGGTACACCCCGCCGGTTGCCAGGAACCTGAGTGCGGCGTTGCCTGCCTCGGCGCCGTAGATGGCGATGAACATGTCCACTGCCTTGACGCACATCGGGCAGCTATCTTTAAGGGCAGCGCGGGTGATTACCGCAGGAGGGTCCAGGCTTGCCATGGCGTCGACCACCGCGGCTTGCTCCTCGAAGTAACGCCTGTCGCGCAGGAAGCGGTAGATGTCATGCAGTCCGGGACCGGAGAGAACGCGTTCGTAACTCACCCGGCCGTGTTTGGCCTGCAGGTAGAGGAGCAACTCGGCTTCCAGGTCGTTGCGCGCTGCGAAATCGGCGTGTCCCGCCTCGGAGGGGAGCGGCCGGTGGGTGCCACCGTCCCAATAGGCGAGCGATTCGCCGAGTCCGGTCCCCGCGGAAACGACCGCGATTGTGGCGTCGGGATGGGGCGTGCCGGCATTGAGGGTGAAGAGGTCGTCCTGTTTCAAGGCGGCGATGCCGTAGGTGTTGGCTTCCAGGTCGTTGATCAGGCGGAGTTGGGCAAGCCCGAGGGTCTGGGCGAGATCGACGCTGTCGATGGTCCAGGGAAGGTTGGGGGTGCGCACGCGCCCGTCGATGATGGGCCCGGCTATGCCGAGACAGGCCCGCTCGCAGATTATGCCGTGCTGCAGTGAGAAGTGGCGCAGCATCTCGGTGAGACTGCCATGCGCTGCACTTTTATACTGGGCATGAGCCAACACGGTGAGTCCCGCGGCGTCCGCCTCGAAATAAGCGAGCCGCGTCGAGGTTCCTCCCACGTCTCCTGCCAGGATCAGCATACTCCCCCCTTCCGGCCCAGCGCCGGCCACGTCTGAGCATACCATCCGCCCGTGCAGACGCTACTTTCCTTTCTGCGGGTGCGCGGCTGGCGCTTACACCACGACGCATACTCCCGGCAGCCCCTCACCCGCCCTTCGGGCACCCTCTCCCAGAGGGAGAGGGAACGGGAGAAATCATCTCCGCTCGAGCAGGCTCTTGGTGATCTGCGCGCTCAAAGCGGCCAGGGCACGGCTGAAAGCGGCGGCTACCGCCTCGTATTCGGAACCGGTCACCTGCTCCCGAATCTCGGCCCGCCCTTCCCTTCTGGCGTTGCCGGCTCCGCGCACCACCCAGTTCGCCCCCAGCGTGACGCTTTCGCCCGGCACGCTTTCCAGCCGCACGATGTCGACCAGTACGCGGTACTGCGCCGCTGCGGCGGAGACCTGGTCGTAGGCATAGACGCGGCTCGATCCCAGCAACGGGCCGAGGTCCTGCGCCAGCAGGCGCGGTATTTCGTTTTTCAAGGGCTCGGCCCAGCGGTGCGACTCCAGGACGGCGACGCGGTTGGGCGCCACCCGCACTACCAGCTGCGGCCGGTTGACCAGTTCGGGGATGGTGACCGGCCCGACGGCGACGGCGCTGGAGAAGGTATTTTGCACGGCCGCGGCGGGCGTCGCCGGGGTGAGGGTGTAAAAGGTGACGCGGGGCGACCTGCTGCAGGCCGAACCAAGCAGCAAGACGGCAACGACGGCCAGGGGGGCTGATATCCTGCGCATGGTTACTTTTCCTCCTTCTTGCCGCGTATCAGCGCTTCGGGGTGCTGCTCGAGGTAGTCCCCGAGCACCCGCAGCGACTGCGCCGCGCGGGAGACCTCGCGCATGGTGTCGCGCAGGTCGACCTGCATCGGGGCGTCCGCGGAGAGGACCTGGGTGGCCCCTCCCAGCGTGCCTCTCGCGTCGGTGAGTGTCTTCCTGAGGTCTTCGAGGGTGGTCCTTGCCTCGCTCAGCACCGACTTCGCCTCCGGCACCAGGGAACGGTCCATGTTCTTCAGCAACTGGTCCGCGCTCTTCAGTGTGTCGTCCAGGGAGCGCAGGGTGTGCCCGGCGTCCCCGGCCAATTTCTCGAGCGGCAGCTTCTCTATCTTCTGGACGATCTCGATCAGGTTCTTTTGCAGCTTCTCCATCGAACCGGGGACGGTGGGGAAGCGCGGCGGAGCAGTATTCCAGTCGATCTTGGCCGGGCGGGCGCCGGGAACGAAATCGAGGGCGACGTAGAGCTGCCCGGTAAGAAGGCTTCCGCTCTTGATCTGGGCGCGGAAACCGTGAGCCACCAAATCGTCGAGGAGCCTGCGCGTCTCCCCGCTGCCGGGAGCGGGAAGTTTCCCTGCCTCGCCCGGGTGCAGGTGGGAGAGCAGATGCTCGGGATAGAACTGGATCTCCACCGTGACCGAGAAGTCGGAGCGGGAGCGATCGAGTGCAACGTCGATGTTACTGACCTCACCCACGGTCACCCCGCGCAGGTCCACCGGCGCCCCTACCGCCAGCCCCCGCACCGACTCGCGGAACCGGAGCGCGAACTTCTCGGAAACCGCCGAGTTTTTCAGCGCCTCGTCGTGGGTGTCGTAGAGGGTGTAGGCGGTATTGGGCGGAGCCGACTGTGTTTCGTGCGCGTTGGGACGCTGCTCGAAGGAAATCCCCCCCAACAAAACGGCGAGCATCGATTCCGTGTTCAGCTTCACCCCTCCTGGGGAGACGGTGAGGTCAACGCCGCTGGCATGCCAGAAGAAGGTGCCGGTGGTGACGAAGTGGTCGTAGGGAGCGCGGATGAAAACACGGACAGATACCCCCTTGCCGTCGCTGTCGAGGTCGGTGGCGATGACCTGCCCCACCTGCATGCGCCTGAAGAAGACCGGGGATCCTGTATAGAGCGAACCGACGTCGTCGGTGTGCAGCACGAACTGGCGTCCCGGAACGTCCATGGAGACCGCCGGCGGTGACTCAAGTCCCACGAACTGGTCGCGCGGCTGGGTCGACGCGCCCGCCTCGACGCCGATGTACGACCCTCCCAAGAGCGTGGTCAGGCCGGTGACGTTGCCGCCGGAGATGCGGGCGCGCACCACCCAGAAACGGGTGTCCTTGACCATGAGCACCTTGGCGTCCTTGGTGACCTCGGCGGTCACCACGACATGGGAGCGGTCATCGGAGATGGCGATGGATTTCACCTCGCCGATCATGACGTCCTTGTACTTAAGCTTGGTCTTGCCGGACTCCAGCCCCTCGCCGGTCTTGAAGGAGATGGTAATGGTCTCGCCGCGGTCGATCCAGGCCTTGGCGGCAATGGAAAGACCGATGACGGCGGCCACGATGGGGATGATCCAGACCAGTTGGATGGAGAAGCGGCGTCTGGGTTCGCTGACGGCTTCCGGCACGTCCTGCATCTCGTCTTGTCTGTCAGTCATGAAACTCCTCTTTCTGCAGCGGGTCCCAGATCAGGCGCGGGTCGAACTCCATGGTGGCGAACATGGTGAGCACCACCACGGCGCCGAAGGCAACCGCTGCGGGGCCTGCCTTCACCGTGGCCATGGAACCAAGTTGCACCAGCGCGGCCAGCAGGGTCACTACGTAGATGTCGAGCATGGACCACCGCCCTACCGCCTCCACCAGCCGGAACAGGCGGGTGCGCTGGCGCGGATTCCAGGTCGAGCGCCGCTGCACGGAAATGAGCAGCAGGGTCAGTGAAAACAGTTTCAAAAGCGGGATCGCCACGCTCGCTATGAAAACGATGACGGCGATCATCCAGGAGCCGGTCTTCCACAGGTGCACCACGCCGCTGACGATGGTGTCCTTGCGGTAGGTGATCAGGGAACCGGTCTCCATCATCACCAGTGCGTTGGCCGGGATGTAGAGGATGTACGAGGCGATGATGAGTGCCCAGCAGCGCTGCACGCTTCCCGGCTTACGAAAATGGAGCCTAGCGCCGCAGCGCGGGCAGTGGGCGACCGGCGTCCCCTCGACGCGCCGCGACACGAGCTGGCAGACATGGCAGGAGCACAGCCCGCGGGCCGCCGCGATGGGGGCTGGGGCGGTCACGACGACACCTGATCTTTCCACTTGGCGTCCAGCTGCGCCCATACGTCGCGCGCGTTGAAGGAGGCAGCCGCGGCGGCGAGGAGCAGGGTGAGGACGGCGAAGGACCAAAGCGCCATGCCGGGAATGACGCGAAAGTTGTTGGTGAGCTTCACCAGCGACACCAGCACCCCCAGCATGAGTACCTCCACCATGCCCCAAGGCTCCAGCACCTGGAGCATGCGCATGAAAAGAGGGTAGCTCGGCGGCACCTTGCCCAGCTTGAGCGGCAACAAGAGGTAGGTGATAGAGATCAGTTCCACGGCGGGGGCAGCAATCGCGGTGAGGAAGACGAGCAGCGAGATGCTCTTCATGTGCTGGTCCCACAGGGAAAGAACCGCCTCGAAAAGGGTGATGGCGCTGCGGTCGCCCTGCACCTCGATGCTGAAAATGGGGAACAGGTTGGCGCCCAGAAAGACCATGGCCGCGGCCAGGGTGTAGGCGAGGGTGCGATCGACGCTGTCGGTGGCGTTACGGTACAATACGGCGCCGCAGCGCGGACAACTGGCATAGCAGCCCGGATTCAACTGTATGTCGCGCTGCAAGAGGTCACAGTCGTGGCAGGCGATGAGTTGTGCGGTTCGCTCAGTCATCAGGAGAAGAGCTCCCAAGCTTCAAAGGGGACGTCAGAGGGGGACAGGCACCTGGCGGAGCCAGTCCCCCTTTAGTCAATGACAGAGGAAAAGATACCACATTGCGGGCTGAAAACTGAATCAGCCGCTCAGGAAGTCTCCCAAGCGGCTGATTGAAATGGTCGGTGCGACTGGATTCGAACCAGCGACCACTAGACCCCCAGTCTAGTGCGCTACCAGGCTGCGCTACGCACCGATTAAACCTGATAATTACAACTGATCCCTCAAACTGGTCAGTTCCAGCTTCACTTCGTGAAGGAGCGCCGCGAGCGCTTCACCGGAAAGGTCGGTTTTTCGGTACTTTTTCTTACCCTCCAGACGCTGTCTTGCCCCCTCTATAGTGAGCTTTTCCGCGTACAGGAGTTCTTTGATCTGAGCGAGCAACTCTACGTCCTTCCTGGTGTAGAGCCTCTGGCCGCTGCTGCTTTTCTTGGGTGCCAGCGAGGAAAACTCAGTTTCCCAGAAGCGCAAGACCGAGGTGGGGAGTCCCGTCAGGGCGGAAACCTCGCCTATCCTCAGGTAGTGCTTGTCCGGGATCCCGGTAATCATGGCTACTGGCTGTTGATCGCGCTCTTGAGAACCTGGCTCGGCTTGAAGGTGAGGATCTTACGAGCCACGATGGTGATCTCCTCGCCGGTCTGCGGGTTCCTGCCACGACGATCGGACTTCTCTTTCACAACAAAGTTGCCGAACCCGGCAATCTTGATTTTATCGCCGTCTTCAAGAGTGGTTTTAATGAGGTCGAAGACCGTCTCAACGAGTTCGGCGGATTCTTTTTTGGAGAAACCGACCTTCTCATAAATTTTTTCTACGATGTCCGCTTTGGTCATAATCCCCTCAACAGGTGAAACATTTCAGTGTGTTCTCAACAGCGGCTTAATCTAATACCATAGCGTTTTCGATTTCGCAACCGTTTTTATCTGAACGAAACATTTAATTTTTTCTGCAGCGCATCGATAACCCTCTGGTGCAGACGGGTCACTTCGTCGTCGGTCAGGGTCCTTTCCTTGGAGCCGTAACGGACGCGAATGGCGACACTCTTTTCATGAGACGCGATGTTGCCACCCATGTAAAGGTCGAAGATTTCCACCCCTTCCAGCTCCGGCGCCTTGACGCCGTTGACGCAGGAAATCACGTCGGCGACGGGGAGTTCCCTCGGGAGCAGCATGGCGATATCCCGGAAGGTGGAGGGGAAGCGCGAAGGGACCTGGGCGGCGCCCTGCTTCTTGCGGCAGGCGAGCAGCGCCTCGAAGTTCAGTTCCAGGTAATACAGCGGCGTCGCGATGCCGTAGTTTTCCTGCACCGTGGGATGCAGCTCCCCCAGGGAGCCGAGCACCTTTTTGCCGGAGAGGATGCGGCAGGCCTTGCCCGGATGGTAGTACGGGTCGAGATCCTCGGCGCTGAAGTTCACGCCCCCCACGTTCAGTTCGGAAAGGAGGTTCTCGGCGATCCCTTTCACGTCGAAGAAGTCGATCTCGTCCTTGCCCTGGTTCCACCCTTCCAGATCGCGCTTGCCGGTGAGGAGCGCGGAAATGTAGAGCGGCTCCTGCGGCAGTTCCTCCCCTTCCACGGGGAGGTAGATGCGGCGCATCTCGAAGATGCGCAGGTTGAGCGTGCGGAAGCTCACGTTCTTGACGGCCGTATCCAAAAGGCCGGGAAGCATGGTGGTGCGCATCACCGAGAGTTCGTCGGAGATCGGGTTCAGGAGCACCATGCCGTTACTGCGCAGGTCTTCCTGCGGCAGCAGGATCTTCTCGCAGGAAGAAGGCGCCACGAAGCTGTAGTTGATCACCTCGTTGAGCCCGTGGGCTACCAGGAGGTCTTTCACCTTGGCGGCGAGGCGCTGGTCATCGGAGGGAAGATCGGAGAAGACTGAGGCCTGCGGCAGGGTTGCCGGAACCTTGTCGAAGCCGTTCAGGCGCACCACTTCCTCGACCAGGTCGATCTCGCGCTCCAGGTCGACCCTGAACAGCGGGACCTTGACCTGGAACACACCGGCTTCGGTCTGGGTGACTTCAAATTCCAGGCGGCGGAAGATGTCCTCAACCTCAGTCGCACTGAGCGCGAGGCCGGAAACCGCGTTGATGCGCGCGAGGCGCGCCGTGATGACCCGGGGCTCAACCGGCGCCGGGTAGACGTCGATGACACCCTTGGCCACCTTGCCACCGGAAAGTTCGGCGATCAGCTGCGCTGCGCGGTCCAGGGCGCGGGTAAGGCCCGCGATGTCGGCGCCGCGCTCGAAGCGGTGCGACGACTCGGTGTGGATGCCCAGACGCTTGGAGGTCTTGCGGATGGCGGAAGGGTTAAAGTAGGCACTCTCCAGGAGCACCTCCGTGGTCCCCTCCCCTATCTCGGAGTTGCCGCCCCCCATGATGCCGGCCAGCGCCACGGCCTTCGCGCCGTCGCGGATGGTGAGGTCGGTAACGGTGAGTTCGCGCTCCTGACCGTCCAGGGTGCCGAACTTCTCGCCCTCCCCTGCCGCGGCGACCACGATCTTGCCGCCGGAAAGGAGCTTGAAGTCGAAGGCGTGCAGCGGGTGCCCGTACTCGAGCAGCACGTAGTTGGTCACGTCGACGATGTTGTTGATGGCGCGGATGCCGGCGGCCATGAGCCGGTTGGCGAGCCAGGCGGGAGAATCCGCCAAGGTGCAGCCGGTGATATGGCGCGCGGTGTAGCGCGGGCAGAGCTCGGGAGCGAGGATCTCGACGCTGGCGATCCCCCCGATGGGGGCGCCGGTCTCGTTGACGTCGAGGCCCGGGTAGTGCACCTTCTTGCCCAGCTTGGCGGCAACTTCACGGGCGATGCCCACGACACTCAGGCAGTCGGCGCGGTTCGGGGTGAGCCCGATCTCGAAGATGACGTCCTTGGTGCCGAGCGCGTCGAAAAGGGGCGTGCCGATCTGGAAATCCTCGGGGAGGATCATGATGCCGGAGGACTCGGCCGAGAGCGCGAGTTCCTTCTCGGAGCAGAGCATGCCGCAGGACTCTTCGCCGCGGATCTTGGAGCGCTTGATCTTGAAGTCGCCGGGGAGGGTCGCGCCGATCTGGGCCAGGGCGACCTTGTCGCCGGCCTTGAAGTTCTGCGCGCCGCAGACCACGTCGAGGATCTCCTTGCCGTTGTCCACCTTGCACAGCGAGAGCTTGTCGGCGTTGGGGTGCTGGTTTTTCTCCACCACCTGGGCCACCACCACGTCGTCCATGCCGCCGCCCACCTCTTCCATCCTTTCGACCTCGAGGCCGAGCATGGTGAGCAGGTGCGACAGTTCCGCAGCCGGGAGGTCGCAATCGACGAATTCCTTGATCCAGTTATAGGTAACTATCATAGCGATTCCTTCAAGTCGTAAATCTACAGGGATAAAGGGGATAAAAGGGATAAAGGCAGAACCGTCATACCGGGGCAAAACCGGCCTTGGTTTTACCCCCTGTATCCCTTTTATCCCTGTTCAATGCCTTTTAGAACTGCTTCAAGAACCTGAGGTCGTTCTCGAAGAGCAGCCGCATGTCGGCGATGCCGTACTTGAGCATCGCGATCCTCTCGATCCCCATGCCGAAGGCGAACCCGGTGTACTGCTCGGAGTCGTAGCCTACGTGGCGGTAGACCTCGGGGTCGACCATGCCGGAGCCTAAGATCTCGAGCCACCCGGTCTCCTTGCAGACCCGGCACCCCTTGCCGCGGCAGATGACGCAGGCAATGTCGACCTCCGCGGAGGGCTCGGTGAACGGGAAGAAGGAGGGACGCAGCCGGACGCCGATGTCCTTGCCGAAGAGTTGGCTGATGAACAGGGTCAGGATCCCCTTCAGGTCGGCGAAGGTGATCCCCTTGTCGACCATGAGCCCCTCGATCTGGTGGAACATCGGGGAGTGGGTGGCGTCGGAGTCGCAGCGGTACACGGTGCCGGGGGCGATGATGCGCACCGGCGGCGGCTGCTTCAGCATGGTGCGGATCTGCACCGGGGAGGTGTGGGTCCGCAAGAGCACGCTCTCGCCGAAGTAGAAGGTGTCCTGCATGTCGCGCGCGGGGTGATCCTTGGGGAGATTCAGCGCCTCGAAGTTGTAGAAGTCGAGCTCGATCTCGGGGCCTTCGGCGACGGCGAAGCCGAGCGCGGCGAAGATGGAGCAGATCTCCTCGGTCACCAGGGTGATCGGGTGCTTGGAGCCCAGGGGGCGCTTGCGGCCCGGCAGCGTCACGTCGATCTTCTCGGCGGCGAGTCGCTGCGCCTTGACGGCGCCGCGGATATCGGCGGTGCGCGCATCCAGGGTCTCCTCGAGTTTGGCCTTGACGGTGTTCACCACCTGGCCCACCAGGGGACGCTCCTCGGCGGAAAGGGCACCGAGCCCCTTCATCAGGCCGGTGACGGCGCCCTTCTTGCCCAGGTACTTGACCCGCAGTTCCTGCAGCCCCTCTTCAGTGGAGGCCTGACCCAGCTCAGAGAGTGCCTCTTGTAAAAGTGCTTCCAGTTGTTCCTTCATTGCAATCGCCCTATTACGGATAAAAAAAAGAAATGGGACATCGCTATCCCATTTCTTTTCATGCCCGCGGTATGTATTAAAATTTTGCTTTGGCTGCGGCCGCGATAGCTGCGAAACCGTTCGGGTCGGAAACGGCCAGGTCGGCCATCACTTTCCTGTCGATCTCTACGTTGGCGAGCTTGAGACCGTGGATCAGTTTGCTGTAGGAGAGGCCGTTGATCCTCGCCGCTGCGTTGATCCTGGTGATCCAGAGAGCCCTGAAGTCCCTCTTTTTCACCCTTCTGTCCCTGAACGCGTAGTTCAGTGCGCGATCCACCGCTTCGGTGGCGCTCCTGAACAATTTGCTCCTTGCGCCGCGGTAACCCTTGGCAAGCTTCAATACCTTGTTTCTTCTCTGTCTCGCTTTAAAACCGCGCTTTACTCTTGGCATACGAACTCCTTCTGGTTTTTAAATTAGCCGGATCCGCAAGGGGAGACGTTTCCTCACGGTTCTCGGACTTCGGTAAACCGGGGCTAGGGGCCGGCGCTGGGGGGCTGGTAAAAATCGCACATTCCCGGCGCGGCCTGGTCCTACCCTGGTTAGTGATGCTATAAAGTCTCCGGTTCTAGTTTCCGGTCTCTAGGCTTGGCTAGCCCCTAGTCCCTAGACCCTAGTCCCTCGTTACTTGTAGGGGATGAGGCAGCAGATGTTCTTGTGGTCGGAAGCTGCGACGATGCCGCCTTTGCGGAGGTTGCGCTTGGTCTTCCTGGTTTTGGAGGTCAGGATGTGGCTGGTGAAGGCGTGAGCCATCTTGATTTTGCCTGTGCCGGTCTTGCTGAAACGCTTGGCGGCGCCCCTATGGGTCTTCATTTTAGGCATTGTTTTACTACTCCTTTGTTGGTGGTGTTTATTTTTTTACTTTGGGGGCGACAATCATGAACATGCTGCGCCCTTCCATCTTCTGCCGCACCTCGACGATGCCGATGTCGGCAAGCTCAGCAGCGACTTTTTCCAATGCGGCCATGCCGAGTTCCTGGTGCGTGATTTCGCGCCCGCGGAAAACGACGGTGATCTTCGCCTTGTTCCCTTCTTCCAGGAAGCGACGTACGTGCTTCACCTTGAATTCGAGGTCATGCGTATCGGTCTTGGGACGAAGCTTAACCTCTTTGAGCTCGACCTGTACCTGTTTCTTCTTTGCCTCAGCAAGCTTCTTGGCCTGCTGATATTTGAACTTGCCGTAATCCATGATACGGCAGACAGGGGGAGCGGCTGTCGGCGAAACCTCTACCAGATCCAGTTGCAGACTCTCAGCCAACGCCAGAGCCTCGCGAAGCGGAAGAATACCAAGCTGCTCACTATCGGCACCTACTACCCTTACCTCTTTGGCCCTGATGGTCTGATTGATGTTGACTGTAGGTTTAGCTATGACGCCACCTCCTATTTGTAGGTTTTGACTTCGTTCTCTATGAATGCGATGAACTGTTCGGGTGTCATCGCGTCTAGGTTCTTGCCGTCGCGGAAGCGCGGAGCGAGCAGGCCGCCTTCGACCTCCTTGTCACCCACCACCAGCATGTACGGTATCTTCTGCAGCTGTGCCTCGCGAATCTTGAAGCCCAGCTTCTCGTTTCTGAAATCCTTCTGTACCCTGACGCCCGCCGCGCGCAACTTGTCGAACGCAGCCTGTGCGTAAGGGATCTGGTTGTCGGTAACCGTAAGAACGGTCGCCTGAACCGGTGCCAGCCAAGTCGGGAAGTTTCCGGCGAAGTGCTCGATGAGGACACCGATAAAGCGCTCGATGGCGCCCAGGATGACCCGGTGCACCATGACGGGGCGCTTTTTCTCACCGTCAGCGTCCACGTAGGTGAGGTCGAAACGTTCCGGAAGGGTAAAATCGCACTGGATAGTAGCACATTGCCATCTTCTGTCAAGTGCGTCGCGCAGTTTGATGTCGATCTTGGGACCGTAGAAGGCGCCGTCCCCCTCGTTGATCTCGTAGGGGCGGCCGGAATCCTTGAGCGCGTTCAGGAGCGCGGCGGTCGCCAGCTCCCAGGCATCGTCGGAACCGATCGACTTCTCGGGACGGGTGGAAAGTTCCATCTCGAACTCGAAGCCGAAGATCCCCATCACCTCGGTGACGAACTGGATGACGCCCTTGATTTCGGCGTCGAGCTGGTCCGGGGTGCACAGGATGTGCGCGTCGTCCTGGGTAAAGCCGCGCACGCGCAGGAGGCCATGCAGCACCCCTGCCCGCTCGTGGCGGTGTACGGTGCCCAGCTCGAAGTAGCGTAGCGGCAGGTCGCGGTAGGAACGAAGCTGCGAGCGGTAGATCATCATGTGGGCCAGGCAGTTCATCGGCTTGACGCCGTAGCCCTGCTCGTCCACGGTGGTGAAGTACATGTTCTCGCGGTAGTTCTCGTAGTGGCCGGAACGCTGCCAAAGCTCGGTCTTCAGGATCTGGGGACCGAGGACGATGTCGTAGCCGCGCTTCAAGTGCTCTTTGCGCTCGAAGTCCTCGAGGATGGTGCGCAGCATGGCCCCTTTCGGATGCCAGATGACCAGGCCCGCGCCGACTTCGTCATTGAACGAGAAGAGGTCGAGTTCCTTGCCGAGCTTTCTGTGGTCGCGCTTCTTGGCTTCCTCGATGCGCTCCAGGTAGGCGTCGAGCTCCTTCTTGTCGGCGAAGGCGGTGCCGTAGACGCGCTGCAGCATGGGGCGCTTCTCGTCACCGCGCCAGTAGGCGCCGGCGATAGAGGTGAGCTTGAACGCCTTGCAGAAGGAGGTCTTGGGAAGGTGCGGGCCGCGGCAGAGGTCGGCGAAGTCGCCCTGGGTGTACAGGGAGACCCGGTCGGCGCCAAGGTCCTCGATCAGTTCGACCTTGTAGTCCTCACCCATCTTCTTGAACAGCTCGATCGCCTGGGCGCTGGTGAGCTCGGAGCGCTCGATCTTCAGGTCGGCCTTGGCGAGCTCGCGCATCTTGGCCTCGATCTTCTCGAGGTCCTCGGGGGTGAAGGGATGATCGACGTCGAAGTCGTAGTAGAAACCGGTCTCGATGGCGGGGCCGATGGTCACCTTGGCCTGCGGGAACAAAGCTTTCACCGCCTGCGCCATGAGGTGCGAGGTGGAGTGCCTGATGATCTCCAGGGCCTCGGGGCTCTTCTCGGTGATGATCTCCACCTTGGCGCCGTCGGCGAGCTTAGTGTTGAGATCGACCAGGTTGCCGTCGATCTTGCCGGCGATGGCAGCCTTGGCGAGACCCGCTCCAATGGAAGCGGCCAGATCGAAGATGGAGGAGCCTGCAGGCAAGGGCCTTTGGGAACCGTCCGGGAGCGTGACCTTAATCTCGTTCATGCAAGACCCCTTTTGAAAAAACTGGTGACAAAACAGAAAGAGGCATCGAAACTCGATGCCTCCGTCGAACCTCGTACTGAAGGTCTCTTTTGATTGGTAGGCGCGGGCGGTTTCGAACCGCCGACCCCTAGCGTGTCGAGCT
Organism: Geomonas propionica; assembly: GCF_016458235.1. Taxonomy (GTDB): domain Bacteria; phylum Desulfobacterota; class Desulfuromonadia; order Geobacterales; family Geobacteraceae; genus Geomonas; species Geomonas propionica. The sequence goes on from NZ_JAEMHK010000002.1 coordinate 24,050, forward strand.
AGTGCTCTACCCCTGAGCTACGCGCCTGTTTTTGTTGCTGCTTCGTGGAACTCGGACTTTGTACCAATTCGCCATTTTAAAGTCAAGGCTTTTTGTTTGTCACCCATGAATTTTTCTCATTGGACGTTTGCCGTGTCGCGATCACCTTCCCTAAGCATCTGAATTAGCGTCCGAGCCACTTCCGATGGATCGGCATCGATGCAGGATGTTTCGTGGGCACAGGGCGGGATGGTGCCCCACCTGGCGCAGGGAGCACAGGAAAGCGACGAGGCGAAGACGCGGTGACCATCCCCCTTGGGCGCCCATTTCACGGCATCGCTCGGGCCGAAGAGCGACAAGGTCGCCGTGCCGAGGCCGGCGGCGATGTGCAAGAGGCCCGAGTCGCCGGTGAGCAGGACTTTCGCGGCTGCGATCACTGCGGCGCTTTCGGCAAGGCTCGTCTGCCCCGCCAAGTTTATGGCCCCGGTCGCCCGTGCGATGGCGTCGGCGACGTCCTCGTCCTCTTTGCCGCCTACCACCACGGTCGCGTGTCCCGCCAGTGCGACGGAGGCCGCCACCTGGCGAAAGCGCGCCCCCCCCCATTCTTTGCGCGGCACGCTGGCGCCGGGAAAGATGGCCGCGAAAGGCTGGTCGCCCAGGCGGGCCAAAAAGCGTGCGGCGGTCTCCCGCGCGGCATCCGGCAGTTCCAAAAACGGCACCGGGAGCTCGGCCGGCGCATCGATGCCCAGGGGAGCCAGCAGCCGGAAGAAGGAAAAGGGCTCGTATTCCTGCATGTCGTAGGGAACGGCATCGGTGAAGAGCCGCTGGCGCTCGTTGGTGGCGAAGCCGATGGAGCGGCGGGCGCGCACCAGGCGGGAGACCAGCGCGGAAAGCCGGTACCACTGCTCGGTGTCGATGACGAGGTCGTAGCGGTTCTTAAATACCGCGCGCAACTCCCCCGGCTCGTCGTAGCGATGCACCGCGTTCAGCCCGGCGCAAAACTGGAAGGCGGCAGCGTTTCTGCGCTCGGCCAGGATGTCGATACGGCACGCGGGATAGGCGGCCTGGAGGGCGCGCAGCGCAGGGATGAGCAGGACCGCGTCGCCGATGCCGCCGGGGCGGATGATCAAAGCGGAACGAGGCGCTTGTGCCGGGGCGGACTTTTTCCGGCGCGGAAGAAGACGGACAAGGAGCGGACCAGCAAGTGAGTCGAGACGTTTCAGATCTTTGGCCTGCAAGGCAAGCCTCCCGTGGAAAGTTATTTCCGGCGGCACACGCTGCCGGCGAGCATATCTATTACCAAAAAGTGTGGGGTGTTTGCAATGGCGGGTGAAGCCCCCCTCCCAACCTCCCCCCTCCGGGGGGAGGAGTTAAAGGACTGGGTGAGGACGGAGAGGAGGACAAGTTTAAGGGAAATGATGGGCGCTACGTCCCCTCCCCCGGAGGGGGAGGGACAGGGAGCGGTAATATTACCGCCCGGGAAGCTCCAGCTCCTTCATCTTCCTATAGAGAGTATTGCGCGCGATGCCGAGGGCCTTGGCGGCTTCGGTGATGTTGCCGTCGTACTGGGCCAGCGCCTCCTTGATGGTCTCGGCCTCGGAATCCTTCAAGGCGTTGAGCGGCGGGACGATCTTCTTCCTGCGCATCACGGCCAGCAGGTTGGACTGGGCCTGGCGCAGGGAGGTGAGCATCCTGGTCAACTCGTCGGCACCAAGCCGGTCCAGACAGTCGCAGCTGCTACACTGCTCGACAAGGTCCACCCCCGCCGGGGCCGAGTCGGCGTCGCCGGGACGCGGTACGGACTGGGCGGCGGAACGAACCGGTGCCGAGGGTCCGGCCAGGAAGGTGCCCCCCAGGTGCTCGGGAAGGATGGTGTCGCCGTTACAGATCACCACCGCGCGCCGCATCACGTTGGCCAGTTCCCGGATGTTGCCCGGCCAGGAGTACCCCTGCATCAGGCGCACGCTCGCGGGGGAAAGCCTCAGCTCCCGGTTCAACTGCTGCACGAAGTGCTCGGCCAGAAGCGGTATGTCCTCCTTGCGCTCGGCGAGGGTCGGGATCTCCAGGCGCACCACGTTCAGCCGATAAAAAAGGTCCTCACGGAAGGTCTTCTCCTTGATCGCCTGCTCCAGGTCGACGTTGGTGGCGGCGATCACCCTGACGTCGGTCTTGATGGGACGCTCCCCCCCTACCCTCATGAACTCGCCGGTTTCCAGCACCCGCAACAGCTTCACCTGGATCTGCGGCGTGGCGTCCCCGATCTCGTCCAGAAGGAGCGTACCGTTGTTGGCGAGTTCGAAGATGCCGCGACGGGTCTGGTTGGCGCCGGTGAAAGCACCCTTCTCGTGGCCAAAGAGTTCGCTCTCCAACAGGTTCTCAGGCAGCGCGCCGCAGTTGACCGGGATGAAGGGCTGGCCGGCCCGGGCGGAGGCGGCATGGATGAAGCGCGCCAGTACTTCCTTGCCGGTGCCGGTTTTACCCTGAATGAGGACGGAAATGTCCTTGCCGGCCACCTTGTAGGCCAGGGACACCATCCGCTTCATGGGAGGAGAGACGCCGACCCGGAAACCGACCCCTTGGGCCACCTCGGCCCACTCGTCAGCGGCGGCGAGCCCCCTGCCGTGCACGGCGCCCGCCCCTGCGGCCCGCTCGATCATCTGCTCGATCTGGTCGATGTCGTCGAAGGGCTTCTCCAGGTACTCGTAGGCGCCCAACTGCATGGCGGTGACCGCGGTCTTGACCGTCGAGTAACCGGTCATGATGATCACCTCGCAGGAGGGCTGCCGCGACTTGATGATCTCCAGGAGCGTGATGCCGTCGGTGTCCGGGAGCTTCAGGTCGACCAATGCGACACTGAAATGCCCCCCCTCCAGCGCTGCCAGCGCCTCGGGCTCGTTGGCGGCGGTGACCACCTGGTACCCCTTGCGGGTCAGCAGGCGGCGGAAAAAGGTGCACACGTCCCTCTCGTCATCAATTATCAATATTTGCATTTGCGATTCTGTCACGGCCTGCTCCCACCTTCGTCGTTGCTTTCATCTACCGGCAGTACGAGGCTGAAACAGCTCCCCTGCCCCAAGGTGCTCTCCACCTCGATGTTGCCGTGGTGCGATTCGGCGATGCCCAGGCTGACCGAGAGACCGAGACCGGTCCCCTTGCTGGCTTCCTTACTGGTGTAAAACGGGGTGAATATCTTGGATACGTTCTCGGGTGCTATGCCGATGCCGTTGTCGCTGACGCTCAGCACGGCCCAGCGCCTTTTGCCGTCCACCCGCAGCGAGGTGGCGACCTCGATCACCTTCTCCTTGCCGTCCCCCTCGGTGAGCGCATCCCGCGCGTTGATCAGGAAGTTGGTCAGCACCTGCTGGATCTGCGGGCCGTTGGCGTTGATCTTGGGGAGATCTCGGTCGAAGTGTTCGAATATCGCGATCTGGCTGCGGTTGATCTGGTACTGGATCATGTCCAGCACCCGCTCCGCCTCGACGTTCAGGTCCACCGGCGTGAAAGGGGCCTGATCCTGGCGCGAGAAGGTAAGCAGGTTCTGGATGATGCGCTTGCAGCGCAGGCCGCAGTTGATGATGTCGGAGAGCGCCTCGCCGTGCTCGGAATCCTCATCCCCCTGCAGGTCGCGGGCAAGCATCTGCGCGGTCCCGATGATCACGGTCATGGGACTGTTCAGCTCGTGGGCCACCCCGGCCGCCATCACGCCGAGCGCCACCATCTTGGCCGACTGCACCAGTTGCGCCTCCATCTTCAGCTTCTTGGTGACGTCCTTCATGATGATGGTGACGGCGGCGAGCTGCTTTTCCTCGTTGAACACGGGGTAGTAGGAAAGGTCCAGGAACTCCCCCTCGGGGGTGTGCCACTGCTGGAACACCGGCTTCCCGGTCTCCTTGATCTCCTGGATCGGGCAGTTCTGACAGGGCTCGGTCCCGCCCCTTAGCTTGGCGAAGCACTTGTTGCTGACGGCCTGGTTGAAGGCGTCGCTCATCCCGGGAGGGAGCTGGCCGTTGTGCAGCAGCACGTTGTAGTCGGTGTCGATCAGGAAGATGGGATCGGTCACGGCACGGAAGGTCGCTTCCCACTCTTTCTTGGCGCGGGAGACCTGCTTGTACAGCCGCGCGTTCTGCATGCTGATGGCGAGCTGGTCGGCCAGATGCTGTACGAAATTCAATTCGGCGCGGGCGTAGGCGGCGTCGATGGTGCTGCCCAAAAGTAGCAGGCCGGTCACCGAGGAGCGTTCGAACAACGGGGCCGCGGCCAATGAGCGCAAGGGCTCGACGTGCTTTTTGGTCACCTGGGCAAGGCACAGCGGATCGAGCATCGGGTTATAGCTGGTGGCGCCCTTGTCCCGGAAGGCGTTCCAGAGGATGGACTGCTTGGGGATGTAACCGAGGTCGGTGAAGTCGCGCGGGGCCATGGCGATCAGCTTCAGCTTTCCCTCGCTGAGCTTGGCCAGCGCCAGGAAGTCGCAGGGCAGCGCCTCGGGGAGCCTGCGGAATGCCCTCTCGATGATGTCTCCGATGGACATGTCGATGTTGATGTCGCGGGTCAGCTGCTGCAGTATCTCCAGACGGCTGTTTTGTTTCAGCACGTCCTGGTTCCTCTTCTTGAGCTCGACGTAATAGTTGAGCTTGGAGGAATCGACACCGGTCAGCTGTTCGAGGAGTTTGCCCCTGTTTTTCACGGCACTTCCTTTAGCGGCTGCTGGCCTACATGGCATTGCGATAGATCTGCTCGATCTGCTCGCGGGTGGCGTAGCGCGGGTTGGTAACCAGGCAGGCGTCCTTGGTCGCGTTCTCGCTCAAAAGCGGGATGAATTCCTCCTTGAGCCCGAGTTCGGAGAGCCCCTTGGCAAGTCCTATGTCCTCGATCAGTCGCTGCACCGCGTCGATGGAACGCTCGGCCGCGGCGGAAAGCTCCAACCCGGTCACGTCTTCCCCCATGGCGACCGCGATGTCACGGAAACGCTCGGGACAGGCCTGCAGGTTGAAGCGCATCACGTGCGGCAAAATGGAGGCGTTGGTCTCGCCGTGGTGCTGGTCGAGCAGGCCGTCTACCTGGTGGGTCATGGCGTGGGCGGCCCCGAGGATGGCGTTGGAGAAAGCCAGCCCGGCGGTCAGGCTCGCCATGGCCATATTGGTGTTGGCCTCCATGTCGCTGCGCTCGGAGACGGCGCGCCTGAGGTTGCAGGAGATGAGCTGGATCGCCTTCAGGGCGTGGATGTCGGTGAGCGGCGTGGCGGCGAGCGACACGTAGGATTCGATGCCGTGGGTCAGGGCGTCGACCCCGGTGGCGGCGGCCAGCTTGGCGTCCTTGGTCTTAAGTAGTTCCGGGTCGACAATGGCGATATCCGGAATGAGGGAACGGGAGATGATGGACATCTTGAGTTTGCGGTCGGTGTCCACGATGATGGTGAACTGGCTCACCTCGGACCCGGCCCCCGCTGTGGAGGGAACGATGACCATGGGGGGAAGCGGGGTGGATATCTTGTTGATCCCCTCGTAATCCTTGAGGCGTCCGCCGTTGGAGGCGATGGTGGCGATGGCCTTGGCCACGTCGGTGGGGCTCCCCCCCCCTACCGAGACGATACCGTCGCAGCCGGAGACGAGGTACTTGGCAGCGCCCTCGGTGACCTCGCAGTCCTTCGGGTTCGTGGTGAGGCTGGAGAAGATGACCGTATCCAGTCCGACAGCACGAAGGTACTCCACCGCGATGTCAACCCACCCCGCCGAAATGACGTCGTTGTCGCTGACCAGGAAGACCTTGGAGACGCCGAGGCGAACGACACTTTCCCCGATCTGGCTCAACGAACCCCGGCCGAAGATGATTTCCGGTGCTACGAACTTGCTGATTTCCATTTCCCTGTGACTCCTGAAACTGGCGGTTCTGAACGGGCGACGGCTGCGCCTGCAGATAACGTATACACAGGCAAGATCGATACCAAAGCGGGGCGGAAACGGTCTCACCGCGCCAGAATCTTTAATGAGGAAAGCGGGTAAACATTTGAATACGAAACAATGAGACACTTTTTTATCGTAGGCGAAAAAAAGGCGACTCGATTTGGAACACTCTGGCGCCACGGCGCCTGACAATGTCACTATATCTAACAAGTGTCATGTTTTGGAACATAAAAATGTCCAATATTGTGACAGCGGGTTGCCTGCTGCGGGAGAACGGCTCTGGAGGCGGGGTGGCTAAAGCCTCGTGGAAAAGGGAAGTTGCGCGGGCGGACCGACGGGGCGGCGTGTTCCGATGCAGCACAGGGCAGAGATATTCTATTCAGCTGTAAACGGGGGGGACAAGCACACTTGACCACGGACAATGGCCAATGGCAAAACGGAAACGGAGGTCAGATCTTGGGTTTGATTTTCAGGTGGGGCTTGAACTCCCAGGGAGGCTGAGGGTTTGCCTGAGTCCAGAGACCGTTGTGCTTGGCTCGCGCCATCCGCTCCGTTACCATGTATTGCGGGTGATCGGCCCTGCTGAGAAGCCTCCGGTAGGCCCAGGCCCAGCCGTCGTAGAGCATTTCGAGGTTGATGTTGCGGCCATCCAGGTAGACTACGGCAACGGCAACCTGGGTGGGCTCGGTCTTGAAGACCAGTGTTTCGCGGATCTCGATGCGCACGACCTGGTGCAGCACCTTGAGGGACAGGGCGCGAAAGGCGTCTTCCGCAAAGGGTTGTCCCTGCTTGTACCAACCGGTGAACTTGTCGATCTTGGCGGTCTGGGGAGCGGCGATGCCGTAGAGCCGAACCGGTATCTCGGTGCCGTAGGAATTAACGGTCATACGATCGCCCTCGCTGACTCCGACCACCAGGCCTTCTATGATGTGAGCCTCATGATGGGGATCGTTCTGGGCCCGGGCCGGCGCTACCAAAAGGAGCAGGCACGACCAGAACACCAATAAACAGCCGGCTTTATTCAACAACAGCCCCCTTCCACCATCACAACCGGTTGATTTGCAAATGCGTGCGTCATGTTAGCAAAAGAGACCAGGCAAAGCAATGCTCAATAGCGCGCCTGTTGCGCAGGGAGCGGAGGAAGAAGCTTGATCAGCAACTGGTAGGCAAGTATTTCGATGGAAACGATGCCGACAGCGATCATCACTTCGGCAAAAGAAGGGAAGTAGTGCCAGCCGTTGCCGGGGTTGAATCCAATCAGGTAGACGTTGAACCGGTACAACCCACCCCCTAGAAGCATGACCACAGCGGCGAGAAACAGGCGGCGCGGCGAGTGCTTGGTGCGGACGCAGAAAAAGGGGATGGCACCGATGCCCATGAGGAAGCACTCGGCCAGAAAGAAGATGGAATAAAAATCCCCGTGGAAAACGGCCGGGACCTGATCCCGGCGCATGACGTCGCCGATGCGGATCACGAGCCAGGCCATGGTGAGCCAGGGGATGACCCGGCCGACCGCGGCGAGCTGGGCGTTGTAGAAGCCGCGGTCGAGCACGAACGAAGAGAGTATGGAAACGAAGATGACGATGGCATAGCCGAAGTAGATGCAATTGATCAGGAACAGCAGGGGGAGAAAGGGGCTGTGCCAAAGCGGATGCAGCTTGGTGGAGGCGATCAGCATCAGCGAGCCGAGCGCGGACTGGTGTATGGTGGGCAGGATGATTCCCGCCACCGCGGAGCAGATCAGGACCCGGTTGATGATGGTCACGAGCCTGGACGAGGCGACCGGCTTGCTCACCTCCCCTGCCGATTGCCAGGCGACCAGCCCCCGGCGCAGCAGGGAGTTGAGCGCCAGGGTACGCAGCGAGGTGGGCATGCCGCGCCCCATCAGGACGAGCAGGTTGGGAAGGTATTCCAGGCTCAGAGCGACCAGGTAGCCGAAGAGGCAGAGCACCAGCTCGAAAAACGCCGAGTTGGGCTGCCAGCTGGTGGCGGAGAGGAGCCCGTGGGCGTTCCAGGGCCTGCCGATCTCCACCACGATGGAGGAGGCCGCCAGGAAGGAGCCGAACAGGCTGGTGAGGATGGCCGATTTGACCAGGGTGTGGTAGTGGCCGCGATTGATTATGTAGCTCAGGAGGGCGACCGTGTAGCCGCCGCAGGAGACGGCGGTGCCGATGGCGACGTCGTAGGCGACCCAGATGCCCCAGGGGTAGCCGTCGCTTAGGTTGGAGACGGCGCCGATCCCCTTGGTGAACCGGACCACGGTGAAGAAGATGCCGACAAGGGACAGCAAAGACAGGACGAAAAACGATTTCGTGAAGATGCTCTCGTTGCCGCGGCCGCGTGTACTGTTACCGATCATCTCTGTCCCTGGCGCCTTACGCTGATGAAGCGTCGCAAGTGTAAGGGGTGGGAGGGGCAACTGTCAACAGTTGCGTATACCGGCAGCAAGAGATTCAGATCCCCCTGGCCTGTCCCTCGCCAAGGTTCTTCCAGGAATTCCGGTGACGGCTATCCGCTCTCCACGAAGCGAAGCACGAGAACGAAGGCCCTCCCCTTTGCGAAGGGGAGACAGAGGGGGATTTGCCTTGGGGTGGATATGTAGTCACCTGCCAACGATCCATAAAGGTCTGCTCGTGAACCTGCGTCCTCCCCTTTGCAAAGGGGAGACAGAGGGGATTTGCCTTGGGATGGACCATGCAGTCGTTGAAGATGACGATTCGGCAAACTACAAGCTGCTGGCTCCTCTGGGAGCGGCTTGGGTTCAGGAAGAGATGGGGCTGGTTTACGGCAAACAGCAAATCCCCCCTGTCCCCCCTTTGCAAAAGGGGGGGACTTAGGGCCACCATACGACTAGCGGTCAACATTCCCCCTGCCCGAAATCGTCCACAAGGGACAAAAAAAAGCCCCGGGCGAACCCGGGGCAAGGTACAGACGTGAGGTTGTGGCGGTTATGCTTCTTCGAAGAGCGCGGTGGAGAGGTAACGCTCGGCGAGATCCGGGAGGATGACGACGATGGTCTTGCCGGCAAACTCATCGAGGTTGGCGAGGCGCACGGCGGCTGCCACGGCGGCGCCGCTCGAAATCCCAACCAGGAGTCCTTCTTCTTTGGTCAGACGCTTGGCAAACTCGAGTGCCTCGTTGCTGTCGACCTGCTCTACGCGGTCGACAAGGGAAAGATCAAGGGTTTCCGGGATGAACCCGGCACCGATACCCTGAATCTTGTGCGGGCCGGGCTTGAGTTCCTGGCCGGCAAGCTTCTGGGTGATCACCGGGCTTTCCTTGGGCTCGACGGCAACGGCGACAACAGCTTTGCCCTTGGTGTGCTTTAGGTAGCGCGCGATGCCGGAGATGGTGCCGCCGGTACCGACACCGGAAACGATGACGTCGACAGCCCCGTCGGTATCAGCCCAGATCTCGGGACCAGTGGTCTTTTCGTGGATCGCCGGGTTAGCAGGATTCTTGAACTGCTGCGGCAGGAAATAGCGCGCCGGATCGGAAGCGGCGATCTCCTCGGCCTTGGCAACGGCACCTTTCATACCTGCGGAACCAGGGGTGAGTATCAGGTTGGCGCCCAGAGCGGCCAGCACCCTGCGGCGCTCGATGCTCATGGTCTCCGGCATGGTCAGGGTCAGCTTGTAGCCCCTCGCGGCGGCGACATAGGCGAGAGCGATGCCGGTGTTGCCGCTGGTCGGCTCGACGATCTCCACCCCGGGTTTTAACACGCCACGCTCCTCGGCGTCCCAAATCATGTTGGCGCCGATACGGCACTTCACCGAGTAGGCAGGGTTGCGCCCTTCAACCTTGGCGAGGACAGTGGCCTTGGCCCCCTTGGTCACATGGTTCAGCCGCACCAACGGTGTGTTGCCAATGGATTGGGAGTTATCTTGGTAGATACGGGACATGGTGATTGTTCTCCTTTCGGGTGGTTGACCTGTTGGCAGCGCCAACTTTAACAACTGTGAAATCGTCGACAATCTCTCAGCGTTTTGGTAATTTTTATATTTAACCTGCAACATTGTCAACTATTTTATTTTGATACTTGATCCACATGATGTGTTTTGTCGATTCCAAGACGATGAACGTCCTCTCAAACCATTTTATCCGCCCGCTGCAAACAGAAGCAGATCCGGCCGCAACGCCATTAACATTCTCGCATGAATCCGTCAATTATCCCCTCGTAGCAGGCAGTACTGCACCAGACTTGCACGGTAAACAACACCACTCAACGCACTGACAGATCTTTCTTTTGCCCAGCATGCGCGTCCCCTCTATGCACCGGTAAAAGGCATGGCATCTGGCAGATAAAATACGTTGGCTGTAACAAGAACCGCCCACCAGAAACAACACTGCACAACTATGACAATTCCTATTTAGTTCTTGACAAAACGACTTTTAAAAATTACTCTCCCCCGCAGTTATGATGCGGGGAAAGTACCGGCATATGCCGGTCGCCGTTTAACGGCAAACGGAGGGGATGTGGCAGAGGCGGGACAAGAACTCAGATTCGACACGAAACTCATCCATGGCGGGACCGCGCCCGGTCCTTTCGGAGCCACCAAGACTCCCGTAGTCCAGTCCTCGGCCTTCGCCTATCAAACCGCTGAGGAACTGGAGGACATCTTTAAAGGAAGAGCGGTCGGACAGGTCTACACCAGGATCGGGAACCCTACCCTGGAGGGGCTGGAGAAACGACTGGCGGTGATTGAGGACGGCATCGCCGCAGTGATCACCTCCTCAGGCATGTCCGCCATTACCACCGCGGTTATGGCCGTGGTGCGAAACGGCGACGAGATTCTCTCCTCGTCTTCGCTCTTCGGCGGCACCTACTCACTGTTCCACGACACCTTGGACAACTACGGCATCAAGACCTGTTTCTTCGATCCCACGGACCTCGCGGCCCTGGAAGCCGGGATCAGCGAGAGCACACGCCTCATCTTCGTGGAGACCATCGGCAACCCGAAGATGGACGTCCCCGACATCGCGGCCTTTTCGGCGATTGCCAAAAAACACGGCATCCCGCTCATGGTCGATGCCACCGTTTCCACGCCATACCTGGCTCGCATGCGCGACCTGGGCGCGGACATCATCATCCATTCGACCAGTAAGTATATAAACGGAACGGCCAACTCCATCGGCGGCGCGATCATCGACGCGGGGAACTTCGACTGGCGCAGCGATAAGTTCCCCCACTTCGAGCAGTTTCACCGCAAGTATCGCAACTTCGCGTTCACGGCCCGCGTCAGGAAGCTGATCCACAAGGATTTTGGGGCCTGCGCAGCGCCGCTCAACGCCTTCCTGTCCGGAGAGGGGCTGGAGACGCTTGCCCTCAGGATGGAGCGCCACTGCTCCAACGCCCTCGTGCTGGCGAGGTTTCTTAAGGAACACCCGAAGGTCGCCTGGGTCAACTACCCGGGGCTGTCGGATTCCCCGTTCCACGAGGTCGCCGGGCGCCAGTTCGGCGGCCGCTTCGGCGGGCTGCTCACCTTCGGGCTGGCCGACAAGCCCGCGGCCTTCCGGCTGATCAACGCTCTCAGGCTCGCCAAGAACCTGGCCAACATCGGCGACACCAAAACCCTGGTGATCCACCCCGCCAGCACCATCTGCGCCGACTACACCCTCGAGGTGAAGGCACTCATGGGGGTGAGCGAGGAACTGGTCCGGGTCTCGGTGGGGATCGAGGATCCGGCTGACATCGTTGAAGACTTCCGTGCCGCGCTGGAAGGGGTTTAAAGACTGTTTTTTACCAGGCATCTATGCTACTAAACGAGGAGCACATCTAATGAATCTGACTGTGAACGGCAAGCCCGCCACCATCGCCGAGGAGACCCCGGTCTCCCTCAACTACCTGCTCGAAGCACTAAAGGTCGAGCAGCGCGAGTACGTCACCGTGGAACTAAACGGCGACATCATGGATCGCGGCGACTTCGAGGGGACCACGGTCAAGGACGGCGACAGCATCGAATTTCTTTATTTCATGGGCGGAGGTAGATAGTGAAGCTCACCGAAGAGCAGATTAACCGGTACTCGCGGCACATCCTTCTCAAGGAAGTCGGCGGCAAGGGGCAGCTCAAACTGTTGAACGGCAAGGTGCTGGTAATCGGTGCCGGCGGCCTCGGCTCCCCCATCGCGCTGTATCTCGCCGCGGCCGGGGTGGGCACCATCGGCATCGCGGACGCCGACCAGGTCGACCTCTCCAACCTGCAGCGCCAGATCATCCACAGCACCCCGGATGTGGGCAAGGCGAAGGTGCTTTCCGCCAAGGAGAAGATGCTCGCCATCAATCCCGAGCTGAACGTGGTCACCTACGAGACCTGGGTGAACGCGGAGAACATACTGCCGATGATCGCCGATTACGATTTCATCATCGACGGCACCGACAACTTCGCGGCCAAGTTCCTGATCAACGACGCCTGCGTCCTGGCCGGCAAGCCCTACTCCCACGGCGGCATCCTGCAGTTCGACGGGCAGACCTTCACCGTGACCCCGGGCCAGTCCCCCTGCTACCGCTGCGTGTTCCCGGAGCCGCCGCCGAAGGACGTCATTCCGACCTGCTCCCGTGCCGGCGTGATCGGCGTGCTTCCCGGCGTCATCGGCACGCTGCAGGCCACCGAGGCGATCAAGTTCCTGCTCGGCGCCGGCGACCTGCTGCACGGACGCCTGCTCACCTACAGCGCCCTGCGCATGCGCTTTCGCGAGGTGCCGATCCGGAAAAACCCGAAGTGTCCGATCTGCGGCGACAACCCGACCATTACTGAGCTGAAGGATGAGCTCGATGCCCTGACCGTCTGCGACCTGGGGCACTAAGATGCTGGAGATCCCGAGGGAGATACTGGACGCGGTGATCGCGCAGGCGCAGGAAGGATTCCCGCTGGAGGTATGTGGCCTCATGGGAGGGACGGCGAGTCGCGTAACGAGCCGCTATCCGATGACCAACACCGACGCGAGCAACGAGCACTTCATGATGGACCCGAAGGAGCAGTTCGCCGCGGTTAAGGCTATGCGAGCCGCGGGCGAGGAGATGCTGGTCATCTACCATTCCCACCCGGAGTCCCCCGCCCGCCCCTCGCAGGAAGACATCCGCCTCGCGCTGACCCCCAACGTCTGCCACCTGATCGTGTCGCTCGTAAACCGCGAGGAGCCGGTGGCCAAGGCTTTCAGGATCAGCGCGGGGAACGTGGAGCCGGTGGAAATCGTAACGGCAAAGGCAATTTAAACAGGGATAAAAGGGATAAAGGGGATAACGGCAACACCTTACTTAAGGGTTGCGACGCCTGAATCCTTGTTTTTATCCCTTGGATCCCTTTTATCCCTGTCAATGGTTTTAAATCTAGGAGAGAAAACGTGGCTGAACCGAAGATCGATCTGAAGAACCTGAAGGCCGGCGGCTTCATCAAGGAGCGCGGCAAGGACCTGTTCACGGTACGCCTGCGCGTGCCCGGCGGCAGGATGTCGGTGGACCGCCTGTCCAAGATCGCGGCGGTGGCGCAGAAATACGGCAAGGGGTACGTGCACCTGTCGGTGCGCCAGTCCATCGAGCTGATCAACATCAACTTCGCCGATTTCGACGCGGTGGTCGCCGAACTGGGCGAGGAGCAGCAAAAGGTCGCCTCCTGCGGCGCCCGCGTGCGCGTCCCGACCGCCTGCGGCGGTTGCGAGTACAACCCCAACGGGCTGGTCGACACCCAGAAGTCGGCGCTGGAGGTGGATCAGAAGCTGTTCGGCACCGCCACCGGACACCACAAATTCAAGGTCGGCTTCGCCGGCTGCCCCTTCGACTGTCCCAAATCGGCCACCAATGACGTCGGCTTCCAGGGCGCTGTCTGGCCCAAGCTCGACGCGGACGGCTGCATCAGCTGCGGGCTGTGCGCTAAGTCCTGCACCGAGGGAGCGCTTTCCATGGGCGCGGACAACAAACCGGTCTTCGACGCCGCCAAGTGCATCTACTGCGGCGACTGCATCAAAGTCTGCCCGACCAGCGCCTGGAGCGCGGAGAAGAAAGGGTACACGGTAAGGATCGGCGGCAAGTGGGGGCGCCGTCCCCTGATCGGGACCCTCTTCGCCACCTTCGTCCCTGAAGAGCGCGTGGTGGACTTCATCGCCTGCGTCCTCACCTGGTATCAGGAGAAGGCGGAGGGAGCCGGGCGCGTGCGTTTGGGCGACATCATCATCCGCGAGGGGTGGCAGTCGCTGTTGGAGCGCCTGCGCAGCGAGTTCCCGCAGTACGTGGTGCAGGAAACCATCGCGCCGCACGTCATCCAGAACCAAGTGCCGCTGCCCGGTCAGCAGGCTTAAAGTAAAAAAAGAGGAACTGCCATGCAAACCATAGATCTTAGGGGTGTCACCTGCCCTACCAACTTCGTGATGGCCAAGCTGGAACTTGAAGACATCGAGGCGGGAACCACGATCGAGTTTCTCCTCGACGACGGCGAGCCTGTCAAGAACGTCCCCAGGAGCCTGAAGGACGAAGGGCACAAGCTGCTCGCCCTGCAGGAAAAGGACGAGTACTACGTGCTCACGCTGGAAAAGGGAGAGGACTAACCCCCCTTCGCCAAGGCTACCCACCTCCGCCAAGGCTACGGTGGGTAAACTCCACTAGAAGGTTGGTGACGCGGCTCACATGCAGCTAGGTACTAGGTACAACGGAAAGAAAGATGTCTGAGAAGAAACGTATTGTTGTGGCAATGAGCGGCGGCGTCGATTCATCGGTGACCGCCGCTCTTCTGAAGGAACAGGGGCACGACGTCATCGGCGTCTCGCTGCAGCTCTACGAGCGCCCCGAACAGACGCCGTCGGGCGGCAAGACCTGCTGCTCCCTCACCGACGTCATGGACGCCGCGCGCGTCGCCAAGCGCCTGGGGATCCCGTTCCAGGTGGTGGACCTGCGCCAGCGCTTCAAGGAACTGGTGATCGACGATTTCGTCTCGGAGTACCAGGCAGGCAGGACCCCGAACCCCTGCGCCCGCTGCAACGAGAGGATCAAGTTCGGTCTGCTCCTGGAGATGACCGCCACCTTCGACGCCGACCTCCTTGCCACCGGACACTACGCCCGCATCGAGCCTGACGCGTCTGGCATCTACCGTCTGCACAAGGGGCTCGATCCCCGCAAGGACCAGACTTATTTCCTGTTCGGCATGAAGCAGCAACAGCTCGCCCGCACTATTTTCCCGGTGGGACACCTGGAGAAACCCGAGGTGCGGCAGCTCGCCGCGCGCTTCAACCTCCCCGTGGCGCAAAAGCAGGAAAGCCAGGAGATCTGCTTCATTCCCGACAACGACTACGTCCGTTTCCTGGAAGAAAGCGGCGTCACCCCGCGCGCGGGCGAGATCGTCGATGGTGACGGCAAGCCGCTTGGGCGTCACGACGGCATTCACCGCTACACGGTGGGACAGCGGCGCGGCCTGGGCATTGCGTGGAAGCAACCGCTCTACGTGACAGGGATCGACACCGAGAACGCGCGAGTCGTGGTGGGACCGAAAGAGGATCTGCAGCAAAGTGTCCTCTTCGCCGACCAGCTCACCTGGACCGACAGGCCCATCACCGGGACGTTCCACGGCACCTGCAGTATCCGCTACCGCCAGCAGCCGGTGCCGTGCCGCGCGGAATCGTGCCCGGACGGCAGGCTGCGGGTGGAGTTCGACACACCGCAGGCAGGGGTCACCCCGGGACAGGCCGTGGTGCTCTACGATGGGGACATGGTGGTCGGCGGCGGCTGGATCCTCTAGGACCACCAGGCGCCCTTCAACTGAGGCGGCGGAAGGACGAGGCCTTGATGACGGCGTAGACCTGGGTGCGCGCCTGGATGGCAAGATCGTCCGCGGCCTGCACCACCACTTCCGCGATCAGCGTTTCGTGCCCGCAGCGCAGTTCCACCCCTACCTTGTTTCCCGAGGGGAAGGTATCCATCACCGTGCACTTGAGCAGATTGCGCGCGCTCACCGCCTCGGGGTGCCTGGTGAACAGGATAATGTCCCGGGAGGAAAGCTCGAACACCGCCATGGGCTCGTCATCCCCCGCAGAAACGAAGATCTCCTCCATCCCCCACCGGTATACGTAGAGCCCCCCCATCTTGCGCAATTTCTCCACCTGCAACAGGTTGATGTAGCCCACCTGGCTCTGCCCCATCCGCTCCCGGGCCAACTGCTCCGGCGTGGTCTGCCCGAGCACCCTCCCCCCACCCATGGCCAGCACCTGGTCGGTCAAAAGCCGTATCTCAAGCAGGGAATGTGAGATGAAAAGGTAAGGAATCCGAAATTTTTCGCTGGCACGTTTCAAGTAGTGGATGATCTGCAGCTTGAGGCCGTCGTCGAGCGCGGACAATGATTCATCCATGAGCAACAGGCGCGGGTTGGCGAGGATTGCTCTCCCCAGGGCCACCCTCTGCTTCTCGCCGCCGGATAGCCGGTTGACTCCGCGCTCGAGCAGGCCGTCCAGTTGCAGCACGGAGACCAGGCTCTTCACGTCGATCTGCCGGTGCCGGGGCGGACAGCGCCGGTAACCGTAGATGAGGTTCGCTTCCACGCTCAAGTGCGGGAAGAGGCAGCTGTCCTGGAGCACGATGGCGACCCGACGCTGCTGCGGCGGGAGGTTGATGCCGCGCTCGCTGCTGAACAGGCAATCGCCGTTAAGAATGATCTCCCCGTGGTCCGGCTCCAGAAGGCCGGCGATGAGGCTGACCATCGTTGATTTACCGCTACCGGACACGCCGAAGATACCCACCTGCTCACCCGCTATCGTGAAGTCTGTCTTCAAGTCGAAGGAACCGGGAAACTTCTTGGATATAGCCATGTTCAGTTCCATGTCATTGCCTCCTGGCCAGCTTCCTGGTGAGACTCTCGTGAACCAGCAGCACCAGCACCGAAAGGGCAATGGCGACGCCGCACAGGGCCAGCGCGGCACGCTCGCCACCGGGCGCACCGGCATAGTCATAGATCGCGAGCGGAATGGTTTGCGTGATCCCGGGTATGTTGCCGGCGACGATGATGGTCGCCCCGAACTCTCCCATGCTACGGGCGAACATGAGCGAAGAGCCGGCAACGATGCCGGGGCGTGACAAGGGGAGGATCACGGTCAGCAGCGAATCCAGCGGCCCCGCTCCAAGGGTACGCGAGGTCTGGATAAGACGACCGTCGATTGATTCCATGGCGAGACGGATGGAGCGCACCAGCAGCGGGAAACCGACCAGCGCGGATGCGAGCACCGCAGCTTTCCAGGTGAAGATGAGGCGGATCCCGAGGGGCTCAAGCACCGGGGCAAGCCAGCCGTTCTTCCCCAGGGCCACCAGGAGCAGGTACCCCATGACCACCGGGGGCAGTGTGAGTGGGAGGTTCACCAGCACCTCCAGGAGGACCTTCGCTCTGAACTTGAAGAAGGTCATCAGGTAGGCGTAGAGAAAGCCAAAGGGGAGACTGAGCAGGGTCGCGGTGAGGGCGACTTTGATGGAGAGGACGATGGCATCGGAATCGGGACTGCTCAGGATCGGCATGGGTCACCTCGCTGTGATGCCATCCTGGTAGCAGGTTTTGTTCCAGATAGGGTAAACGGTGCAAGTGGCGCGGAGACGGGCGATTCAGTGGACTGCGGATCGGGGAGCTGCGGCAGGTTCAGGCGGGACTGCTGAAATTTGGGGCATTACGGCTGCGTTGCAGGCAGAATTCAAAAGCAAATCCCCCCTGTCCCCCCTTCGCAAAGTGGGGGACGCGTGGGCAAGGGCGGTGGTTCGTGGATGAAGAGCGCGGCTGCGGCGCAAAGCCCCCCGTCCTCTTTCGCGTCAGGCACCGTTGGCAAGGAGGGTGCCGCGCAGCAGTTCGCGGGTGCCGGCTTCCCCAAGCACCGATTCGACTACGGCGTACCCGGCCGTCAGCATCTCCCATAGCTTTTCTCCGCGGTGGGCGTCGCTGCCAAAGCAGGAGTACAGGCCGTGCCTCAGGAACAACAGGGCGCGTTCGCGCACCTCGTAGCCATAGTACCCGGCGAAGCTCCCCAGGTTGCCCTGGAACCTGCAGCCGAGCCGCTTGAGCTCCACGATCTCCGAGCCCTCATCGATTTGGGGTTCGGGTTCGTTGCCCAGCACCATGGCGAGCGCACCCCACAACCCGCCTCTCGCCCTAGCGGGATCGAAGGCGCTGCAGCGCTCCGGATGAGCGATCAGCGGCGCGAGACCGTGGCTGGCGAGGGTTTGTACCATGGGACGCAGCAGTTCGGGACCAGAATGAAAGGGGACTTCGACCAGCAGGTAGCGGGAGTTCCCCGCCCTGAGTGCTGTCGGAAGCATCTCGGGAAGATACTGGTCCAGGTAGTGCTCGTTGCCGGGAACGAGGCGCAGGTGGATCCCCTCGTCATCTAAACGCCTCTGCATGAGTTGCACGGCTCGAATAACCCGGGCCGGTTCATTCTCATAGCCTCCCCGGATCAGGTGCGGCGTACAGTGGACGGTGGCGAAACCGAAGCTGGAGAGTGTGCGCGCCATACTGAGCGACTCTCTCAGGTTGACTGCACCGTCATCAAGCGCCGGCAGCAGATGGCAATGGAAATCGGTGAACTCAGATGTCATGCAACATTCTGTAACACCTGTTCGGCATGAAGTCAAAGAACGAACTGCATGACAGCGCTCTGAAAGAATAGTGGAGACAGTTAGTGAATCCCTTGAAACGCCTTGCCATCAGCAATGCCCCCGGTAGAATTATCCTTTGTGCGAGGAGGTGCTGTGGCAAACAACTTCCTGAAAATCTCGCGACTGGACCAGTTTCTGGAGACGCTGCGCCTCTTCGGCGAATTGCATGCCCCCACCGTATCCGAGAGCGGCGTGCACCGCTTCTCCCCCCTTGAAGACCCAGACGAACTGCACCTCGACTACCGCCGTACCCAGATCCCCCCGAAAAAATACCTGTTCCCCTTCAGGGAAGAGATTTTGCACTACGGCGGGGGAGGCTACCGCGAGGGGCACTCAAGTGCTGGCGACCTCGTTATTTTCGGCGTCCACAGTTGCGACCTGGAAGGGATCGCGTACCTGGACCGGGTATTCCTCGCCGACCGCCCCGACCCCGGATACGCCGCGCGCAGGTCACGCCTGACGCTGGTCGGCATCGCTTGCGAGCCCGATGATTTCTGTTTTTGCACGGCAGCGACGGAATCGGCCTCCTGCGATCTCTTCCTGAGCGCCGGGCAGGATGGATACCATATCACTAGTTACAGCGCGCGGGGGTCGGCGCTCCTCTCGGCGGCAGATCACCTGCTGGAAGAAAGGGCAGCCCAACCGTCGCCGGCCATTTCCGGTCCCTGTTATCCGGCCCAGGATCCCGAACTGCGTTTCTCGGACCACCCGCTTTGGCAGAAGTTCGCCTCCACCTGCGTCTCCTGCGGGGCCTGTTCGGTCTGCTGTCCCACCTGCTACTGCTTCGACGTGCGCGAGTACCCCACCCTTTCCGGAGGCGGTACGCGCATCAGGGAATGGGACAACTGCCTGTTCGCCACTCACGGCGAGGTTGCCGGCGCCAACTTCCGTCCGGATCGGCTGGACCGGCTACGTTACCGTTTCCTGCATAAATACTGCGGCTTCACCCCGCTGCAGGGAATGAGCTCCTGCGTCGGCTGCGGCCGCTGCAAAGAGTTCTGCCCAGTCGACATAGACCTGCGCGAACTGACCGTGGCGCCCGAAAAGGTAGAGCCATGAAACAGCCTCAACACTCGCCCCACGTTCCCTACGCGGCCCACCTGATCGAGCGCCGTGACCTTTCCGAGGATACTGCCCTGTTCCGCATCGCCCCCGAGCCGGGGGCCCTTGCCGAGCTTTCCTCTTTCGTCCCAGGACAATTCGTGCAGCTCTCGGTGCCCGACGCAGGGGAAGTCCCCATTTCGCCGGCCGACCTACCCACTCCGGAGGGGACCCTGGAGCTGTGCGTGCGCCGGGTCGGGCACGTAACCGACCTGCTGCACAAACTCCAGCCCGGCGCCCCGCTTGGGGTACGCGGCCCCTTCGGCTGCGGTTTTCCGCTGCCGGAGATGGCAGGCCACCCGGTCCTGCTGCTCGCCGGAGGGCTCGGCATCGCCCCTTTACGTTCGCTGCTCATGCACCTTTTGCGGCACCGTGACGGTTACGGGGAGATCACCCTTATGTACGGAGCCAAGCAGCCCAAGCTCATGCTGTTCCGGCAAGAACTGGCGGCCCTGGCTGCCGACGGCGGAATGCGGCTCTACCTGACCGTTGACTTCGCGCCGGAGCAGCTGGATGGAAGCTTCTCCTGTGCGCTCGGCCTGTTGCCCGATCTCCTGAAGGGGTTCCGCTTCGATGCCGCCGATACCTATGCCGCCGTCTGCGGCCCCCCTCCCCTGTACCGCTGCCTGATCTCCGACCTGGAGGCGGGCGGGGTCGCACCGGATCGGATCCTGCTCAGCCTTGAGCGCAGGATGCGCTGCGGCGTGGGACGCTGCTGCCACTGCGGCATCGGGCAGAAGCTTTGTTGCCTGGATGGGCCCGTGTTCCGGGCCAGTGATTTGAAAGGGATACCGGAGGCGCTGTGAGACCTATGAAAGTCGCCATAACCGGGCTCACGGCCTGCTCGGGTTGCCAACTCACCTTGCTGAACTGCGAGGACGAACTTCCGGAACTGCTGGGCCTATGCGAACTGGTTTACTTCCCTCTCGCGGAAAGCGGCAACGTGTTGGACGCGCAGTTCGACGCCGCCATCGTGGAGGGGGCCGTGTCCACACCGAAGGACCTGGAACTCCTTTTCAGCCTGAGAAATGCGGCCAGGGTCCTGGTCGCCTACGGCACCTGTGCGCTTTTTGGCGGTGTCGCCGCCATGAATAACACGATCAGTTGCAGAAGGGATCTGCTGCAAACGGTATTCGGCGACGCAGTGCAACTGCCGGAAAGCTTCGCTCCCGCCCCCTTGGCCAACTATGTCAGCGTCGACGCTGCGGTAACCGGGTGCCCACCGGAAAAGCAGGAGATCATGGAGTTGGTGGCAGCCCTCGCGGCGGGGACCCTTCCGCCTGCCCGCTGCTACCCGGTCTGCACGGAGTGCCGCAGCCGCGAAAATCTCTGCCTGCTGCTGGAAAAAAGGGAGCTCTGCCTGGGACCCGTGGTGCAAGGGGGGTGCAATGCGCGCTGCCCCGCCACCGGGATCGTCTGTGAGGGGTGCCGGGGACCGGTGCGGGAGGCCAACGTGGCCCAGGAACTGGAACTCCTTTTGGAGCGGGGGTTCGGCAGGGAAGAAGTCGAACGGAGAATGAGCCGTTTCAAGCCGGGGTGGAATTATGGGCAGCGTCGTTGAGATAGCGCCTCTGACCAGGCTGGAAGGTCACGGCAGCGTCCGGATCTATCGTGAGGGATGCCGGGTGGAGCGTGTGGAACTGAACTTCATCGACTCCCCCCGCCTCTTCGAGGCACTCCTGATAGGGAAGAGCTTCGCCGAGGTGCCGGAGATCATCTGCCGCATCTGCGCCCTCTGTTCCACGGTGCACAAGGTGACCGCGCTCCTCGCGGTGGAGGATGCCTTGGGCATCGAGGTCTCAGAGGTGACCGCCCTCACCCGGGAACTCATGCTGCAGGCCGGGATGATCCAGGACCACGCGCTGCACCTGTACTGCTTGGTGCTTCCCGACCTGCTGGGTGTGCGCGGGGTGGCGGAACTGGCCAGCGTGGCGCCCGAGCTGCTCAAGGCCGGACTGGCAGTCAAGAAGGCCGGCAACACGGTCCTGGAAACCGCTGGCGGCAGGCTGATCCATCCGGTCAACATCTGCCTCGGCGGACTCGGCCGCAGCCTCAACAAAAAGGAGCTGGTGCGGTTGAAGGACGAACTGCAGCAGGCGCTCCCGGCGGCGCAGGAGGCGCACCGCCTTTTCAGCACCCCCTTCCCTTTTCCCGAACTTCCCGAACCAGCCTTTCTCGCCCTGCAGCCGTCCGACCGCCCGCTGGGCGCCAGGCTTTGCCGTATGGCCGATGGACCTACGTTCCCGCTGCGGGATTACCGGCAGCACGTCGAGGAAAGGGTGGTGGGCTATTCCAACGCCAAGCTCTCCACGGTGCAAGGGAAGGAAGCCACGGTGGGCGCCTTGGCCCGGCTCAACCTCGACCCCGACCTGGAGCCGCTCGCCGCCCAGCTTTTCGCGACCCACAAGCGAGAACTGGTCGGCAAGGACGTGCGGAGCAACAACCTGGCCCAGGCCATAGAGATGTGCCACGCCATCGAGCGCGCCCTGCGCCTGATCGACCGCCTGATCGAGCTCGGTCCCCAAAGGGCAAGTGCCCCCGCAATCTCCCCCCGTGCTGCGACGGGGTCTGCGGCGTGCGAGGCACCGCGCGGCACCCTGATCCACAGCTATAGTTTCGATGCTCAGGGTCTCTGCACCATGGCCGACGTGATCACCCCCACCGCCTTGAACCAGGGCGCCCTGGCCCGCGACCTGCTGGCGCTTGCGTGCGCCATGGAGGGGGAAGAGACCACCCGCATGACCACCGCGTTGGAGCGGCTGATACGCTGCTACGACCCCTGCATATCCTGCTCGGTACACCTCCTGACTCTCTAGCAGCGTTGCATATGTGACCCCCGTCACACTACTTCGCCTTTATCGTCCGCCTGCCGCAGCAATATTCGTTGCACCTTTCAGCTTGCCGTAGCGGAATTATCCTAAGGCAACTGTCATACCAAGAATTAACGAAAGTGGTATGACAGGCCATGGTCGAGCGTTACTGAGCCAGGCAAAATTGGCGAAATGACAGCGGCTTTTACGCTCTGACCGATCAAATAAAGTTGCTATTTATCAGCATCTTAGATCAGATGAAATTAATCTCATGTTCATCTTGACACTCATAGTCCGGTTGTTAGACTTGGGTCAAGCTTTAGCATGTGAATGCGAGCGGCTCTGGAATACTCGTTGCGCATCCGTTTGGGTCCCTGACTACCTTATTTATCAAGATGTCCCTGGTTTCAGTCGTGGTGTGCAAGCCCTCAACAAGGCAGAGGGAAGCCTGAAGCGTCTCACCGGGGTATGTTGCGACACTGGTCAGTAATCCAATCTCCACCGTGGCGGTATTCCGGAGCAAAAAAAATTGGCGTTAGTCGGGACAACGCTGAAAGCGACTTATCTCATCCGCCAGGCGCCTGCGCTTGAAAAAGGGAAGCCGACCGGTACGCGTTGCGAGGAGGCACCGACCACGCAGCAATCGGCCGCGAAGCTTTACCGACGGATTGGTAGAAAGTGCCCCGATCTAACGCCAATGCAGCGAAAAGGCCCATGGAACACCATGGGCCTTTTTTAGTGCGCGCGAGCCACTGTGGCGCGGCAAAGAGAGCGGGATGCTGCATGGATACGCGACAGGACTGCTTTATCTAAGTAGCTATATTTTTATGATAAATAATGTCACACATCTTCCACAACTGCTGTGGAAAAGTCTGTGGGTAACCGCCCCAGGAACGGAAAAAACCAACGTGACCATCGCTAATGATAGCGTTTTGCCCTCTTTTTAGGCAGCCACATTACGCGCACGAAAAAGGCGTGACAAACGCCACGCCCTTTCCCATCGGCACCGGTTTGCGCACCGGTTATTCCACATGCACCTTCCGGAACCGGTCCTTGATCACGTCGGTTTTTTTCAGCGCCCTGATTTCCAGGATGCCGACCCGGAAACTCGCCTTGACCGTATCGGTAAGGATCGCCACCGGCAGACGGCAGGTCCTGAGGAACGAACCGTAGGACCGCTCCATGCGGAAGTAGTCCTTCTGATCGATGCGCTGCTCCTGCCCCTTTTGGCCGGAAATGGTGACGCTCTCCGGTGAGAGTTGCACGTCCAGGTCTTCCCTTTTCAACCCCGGGATTTCAGCCTTCAATACCACGGAATCCCCATCCTCATAGATGTCGATGGGCGGGTTCAGGTCCTCTATCTGCTCTCCGGACATCCTCTGGGACCAGAGGTGGAAGAAGGGCTTCTTGAACACCTCGTCGAACAGGCGGTCCATCTCGGCCGTCGGCGAGAGTTGCCGCTCGTCCTGGTCCTCCCGGCGTCCCATCTGCGGGTGCCGATCAGCCTGGCGCCGGTCCTCACGCTTTAGCAGGTCGCTTTCCTTTTCCAGCATCGCCGCACCTCCCACTCGTTTTTTGGAATGGGAAAACACTAATGCGGAGCCGTGAATTGTCAAGAAAGCGCTGTCAGGGCGGCGGGGCCTTCGGGTAAAGGCGGGCGAATGATTATTCGCCCCTACAGGATAATCACCCTTTTAGCCCGGTCTCCAGGTTGGGGTACAGCAGGGTGATCCCCAGGTCCTTCAGCATCTTGCTGCTGTCGACGACGCGCCCCTCGGAGAAGTAGGAGATCATGAGCGGGGTCATGAGTTGGCGCGCCTCGGCCATGGTCACCTGCCGGGGCCTGGGGAGCCCAAGCTTGTCGGCGGCGGCATTGAAGTAGGCGGTCATGGTGCTGGGGGCGCCGTCACTCACATTGAACACGGCACCGTCCTCTCCGCGTTCGAGGGCGGCGAGACAGATGCGGGAGAGATCGTCGGCGTGGATCCTGTTGCTGGGGAGCGCCTCCTCTTCGCGGAGCACCGGTTGGCCCGTGGTGAGCTGGGTGACCGGCAGTCGGTCGGCCGCGTAGATGGCCGTCACCCTGAGGACGACCACAGGGACTCCGCGCTCGCGTCCCCAAGCCTGCAGCAGGCGCTCGGCGTGCAGGCGTCTTTTGCCGCGCGCGGTCTGAGGATCGGGCTCGGTCTCCTCGGTAACCACCTCGCTCCCCCCGCCGTAGACGCCGCTGGTGCTGATATAGACTACCTTGGCGGGCTCTTCGCCTGCGCCAATGCCGGCGAGAAAATTGCGCATCCTGGTGTCTTCGTGGCCGCCTCCCGGCGGCGGCGCGAGGTAGATGACACCGGCGCCGCGGGTGGGGAGTCCGGCCAGCGTCTCCGGCTCATCAAGGTTGCCGCTGTGGTGGCGCACCCCGTCCAGCGGGGCTTCGCCCCTGTTGAGGGTGCTGACGCTCATTCCCTGCGCAAGTGCCAGTGCGGCCACCCGCCGGCCGACGGTGCCGCACCCGATGATCAATAACTGTTGCATGTGAGACCTCGTGCCATGGAGTTGCGCTGCGGCAGGCGCAGCAGCCTCCCTTTTCTACCAGAAACCCCGCCGCTATGTCAGCAAAAAACCCGGTCGCCCTCCCCGCCACTCCCTCTGATTAATGTAAAAAACTTTTAATATGCTATGTTTTTGGTTTCGACGGAGGTAAGGCATGAGACACCGCACCGGTACCTTTATCGCGCTGCTACTCTTCACTGGTCTGGCCACCGGGGCGTTGATGCCCAAACCGCCTCCGGTCCATATCGAGCAGGAGGAGTTCCTGGAAGCCGACGACTGGTTCCAGGCCGGGGTGGAATTGAACAGCGAAGGAAGCTACCGCGAGGCGACCGAGGCTTTCAGCAGGAGCGTCACCCTGGCGCCCAGCAATCCGCTCGGTTGGCTGAACCTGGGCACCTCCCAGGCATTGATCGGCGACTACGGCCACGCCATCGACTCTCTTAAGAAATCGGTGCAACTGGATCCTTCCCTCGCACTTGGCTACTCCAATCTGGGTGAGGTCTGTTTTAGGGCTGATCGCTATAAGGAGGCAGTCACTGCCTACACTATCGTGCTTAAGCTGTGGCCGGGCAATGCCAATGCACTGTACAAGCTGGGACTGTCTCATCTATTGCTCGATGAAGCAGATAAGGCACAAGGAGAGTACCTTTCATTGAAAATGGTGGATCCGGAACTGGCGGAAAAACTGCGTCGTGCGATAATTCAGGGTGCTGGTAATTGAAGGGAGGACACCATGCGTTATTCGGCGTTGCTTACCGACCTGTACGAGCTCACCATGTTGGCGGGATACCATGACCAGGGCATGCACGAGCGTCCCGCCGCCTTCGATCTCTTTTTCCGCAACAACCCGTTCCGCGGCGGCTACGCCGTCTTCGCCGGGCTCGACAACGCCCTTTCCTTCCTGGAAGATCTCTCCTTCGATGGTACCGAACTCGCCTACCTGGAGAGCCTGAAGATCTTCAAGCCGGCCTTTCTCTCCTACCTCTCCGACTTCCGCTTCAGGGGCACCATCACCGCGCCTGCCGAAGGGACCGTCGTTTTTGGAGGCGAGCCGCTGCTCACCGTGGAGGGGGGCCTCGCCGAAGCTCAGTTCGTGGAGACGGCACTTCTTAATATCATCAACTTTCAAACCTTGGCGGCGACCAAGGCGGCGCGTATCAAGGTAGCGGCTGGGGACGCCACCGTGCTCGAATTCGGACTGCGCCGCGCGCAGGGCCCAGACGGCGGGCTCTCCTGCGCCAGGGCCGCCTTCATCGGCGGCGTGCGCTCGACGAGCAACGTGCTGGCCGGGATGCAGTATGGCATCCCGGTGCGCGGCACCCACGCCCACAGTTGGATCATGGCCTTTCCTGACGAACTCACCGCCTTCCGCACCTACGCGGACCAGTTCCCGAACAGTTGCGTCCTGCTGATCGACACCTACGACACCTTGAAGAGCGGTCTCCCCAACGCACTCGTCGTAGCGCGCGAACTGAAGGAGCGCGGCTACCACCTGGCCGGCGTCCGCATCGATTCGGGAGACCTGGCCTACCTCTCCCGGCAGGTCCGAGCCGCCTTCGACGAAGCCGGATTCCCCGAGGTGCAGATCGTCGCCTCCAACGAGCTGGACGAAAACGTCATCGAATCGATGCGGCGGGAAGGAAGCAGGATCGACATCTACGGAGTTGGCACCCGCCTCGCCACCTGCGCCGGCGTAGGAGGCGGAGCGTTGGGCGGCGTGTACAAGCTCGTGCACATGGACGGCGAGCCGAAACTGAAGCTTACCAGCGACGTAGCCAAGGCCACCCTGCCGGACCGCAAGAAGGTGCTGCGCGCCATCGCCCCGGACGGCACCTTCATCCTGGACCTGATCGCGCTTAAGGACGAGGAGATTCTCCCCGGCGCGCTGGTCTTCGATCCCGCCAACCCGGTGCAGCACGTCCGCATTCCGGAACAGGCGCGGCTGATCGACCTGCGCCAGATGGTGATGAAAAACGGCAGCAGGTGCGCACCAACACCAGACTTGGAAAGCAGCGCCGACCTCGCCGCCCAGCAACTGCAACTCCTGCCGGAAGGATGCCTGCGCCTGGTGAACCCGCACATCTACAAGGTCTCCATAAGTACCGGTGTCAACACGCTGCGCCTCAAACTGATGAACCGGGTCCAGAGCAAGTACCGCAACTAGCGCCGGATGACCGCTACCCGCGGCTGCCACCGGCAAAGGAGGTACGCGATGCAACGCAGAGCCGCTTTGCTCGTGGTCGACGTACAGCTCGATTTCTGCCCCGGAGGCGCCCTGGCCGTCCCGGACGGCGACCAGGTGTTGCGGCCGCTGAACCGTTACATGGAGCTTTTCAACCTGAGGAGCGCACCTATCTTCGCCTCCAGGGATTGGCACCCGGAGCAGAGCAAACACTTCCGGGAGCAGGGCGGGGTTTGGCCGCCCCACTGCGTACAGGGGACCCTCGGGGCGGATTTCCACCCGGGGTTACGACTGCCGGAAGGAACCATCGTCATCTCCAAGGGGATGGCCGCCTGGGACAACGGTTACTCCGCACTGCAGGGGGTCACGGAAAACGGCACGCCGTTCGCCATGCTGCTGCGTCGCATGGAGTTGGACCGGCTTTACGTCGGAGGGCTGGCGACGGATTACTGCGTTAAGGAGTCGGTGTTGGACGCGCTCAGGGAGGGGTTCGGGGTCACGGTACTGACCGACGCCATACGCGGCGTAGAGGTGCAACCAGGCGACTCGGAACGCGCGCTGCAGGCGATGCTGACAGCAGGCGCCAGCCAGGCGACCTTCGCCTCGGTACGCAGTTCCCTGCAGGCTGAAGGAGAAACGCGCCCGCCGGCCTGAACGCGTTAAAACTACAGTTTTTGCAGGCATTTTTATACCTGCGCCATACAAAAATATGCTCCCGGCAAAATTCAGTGCCGATGGGGCATTTTTTTTTGACACCGTCCGGGAAACGCGCTAGATTACGCCACATTAAAAACTGCTAGCGCGGGAGCTTACGATGATTAAGACGAACAATCTCAAAGTAAAAAGCATCACCCCGATCATTGCACCGACCGATCTGAGGCAGGTTTTCCCGATCTCGGGGCAGTCCAGCGCCTGCGTGACTGAAAGCCGTGCGGCCATCTCGAAGATTCTGAGGGGCGAGGACAAGCGGCTCATGGTCGTGGTCGGCCCCTGCTCCATCCACGATCCCAAAGGCGCCCTTGAGTACGCCGAAAAGTTGGCGGCCCTGGCCAAGGAAGTCTCCGAGGAGCTGCTCCTGATCATGAGGGTCTACTTCGAGAAGCCGCGCACCACCGTCGGCTGGAAGGGACTCATCAACGATCCCGGCATGGACGGTACTCACCTGATTTCCAAGGGACTGGGCATCGCCCGCGGCCTTCTGTGCAGCGTGACCGAGATGGGGCTCCCGGTCGCGACCGAGATGCTCGACCCCATCACGCCGGAGTACCTGGCTGACCTCCTCTCCTGGGGGGCCATCGGGGCAAGAACCACCGAATCGCAGACCCACCGCGAGATGGCCAGCGGCCTCTCCTTCCCGATCGGTTTCAAAAACGGCACCGACGGTAACCTCCAGATTGCCATCGACGCCATGAAGGCCGCGCTGCATCCCCACAGCTTCCTGGGCATCAACCGCGACGGTCTCACCTCCATCCTTCAGACCACCGGCAACCCGGACGTGCACATGGTGCTGCGCGGCGGCAACAAGAAGCCCAACTATTCGCCGGAGGATATCGCCAAGTCCGAGGAGATGCTCTCCAAGGCCGGGCTGAACCCGACCCTGATGGTGGACTGCAGCCACGGCAACTCCGAGAAGAAGTTCGAGCGCCAGACGGAGGTGTTGAAAAGCGTGGTCGACCAGATCGCCGCCGGCAACCGCTCCATCTCCGGGGTGATGATCGAAAGCTACCTGAAAGAAGGGAACCAGCCGCTGCCGAAGAACCTCGCCGAACTGACCTACGGCGTCTCCATTACCGACAGCTGCATCAACTGGGAGACTACCGAAAAGGCCCTGCGTGAGGCGCACCAGAGGCTGAAGGCGTGCGGCGGAAGGAAGATAGCTTAAACCCCGGAACACAGAGGACACAGAAGTAAGCCGCCCCCTGACGTTGCGGATGCCCTGTAGGGGCGAATAATTATTCGCCCAGCGCTGGTGCCCCAAAGGATGTCTTTCCCGGAATCGAGCGCCATCGTGGCGCGGATAAGGGGGGCGAATGATTATTCGCCCCTACAGAACCAGCCAATTGGTGCTGACGACCAATAAAAAAGGCCCCCGAGCTTGCGCCGGGGGCCTTTTCTTTTCCTGCTGTCTGTCCCGCTTATTTCGCGGTGATCAGGTAGAGCGGCTTGACGAAGGTGGCGTCGGTGGCTTCCCTCACCTCGTCGACCACACCCGCCGGGACAGCGGAGTCCAGCGAGAGAATGACCATCGCTTCACCTTTCTTCTCGCGACGACCAAGGTTCATGGCGGCGATGTTAATCTCGTGCTTGCCGAGGATGGTGCCGATCTTGCCGATGATGCCCGGACGGTCGCCGTAGGCAAGCAGCAGCATGTGCTCTTCCGGACGGAAGTCCATCTGGTAGTCGCGCAGCTTGACGATGCGCGGCACGCCCTCGAACACGGTGCCGGAGATGAGACGCTTCTCGCCCGGGCCTTCGATGCTCACGGTGATCAGGTTGGAGAAGTCCTCGGACTGGGTGGACTTCACCTCTTCGATCACGATGCCCATGTTGTCCGCCACGAGTTGCGCGTTCACCATGTTCACTTCCTGCTCCACCCTGCGGTTCAAGAGCGACGCCAGGCCGCACACGGTGATCGGGGTGCAGTCGTACTGCGCCAAGCCGCCGGTGTAGGTGAAGGTGATCTTGTTCAGGTTGGTGTCGGCCAACTGGATGATGAAGTCCGCCAGCACGTTCACCAGGTTCAGATAAGGACGCATCTGCCCCATGAGGGAAGCGTCGAACTTGGGAATGTTGATGGCGTTCTCGATGGGCTGCTCGTCCATGTAGCGCAGGATTTCCTTGGCCACGTCGACGGCGACGTTCACCTGTGCCTCGAAGGTGTTGGCGCCCAGGTGCGGGGTGACCACCATCTTTTCGTGGGCGATCAGCTTCTTGAGGATCTCGGAGTCGGGCGGCTCCTGGCTCCAGACGTCAAAGGCGGCGCCGGCGACACGGCCGGAGTCGAGGGCTTCCAACATTGCCTCTTCGTTGATGATGCCGCCGCGCGCTGCGTTGATGATAATGACGCCGTCCTTCATGCCGGCCAGTTCCTTCTTGCCGATCATGTTCTGGGTCTCGCTGGTGAGTGGGGTGTGGACGGTGATGATGTCGCAGTTCTTGATGATCTCGTCGAGGGTGACCAGCTTGACGCCCAGGTCATGAGCGCGTTTCTCGGCGATGTACGGGTCGCAGGCGAGCACTTCGCACTCAAACGCCTTGAGGCGGGTGGCGACGCGGCCGCCGACCTTGCCCAGGCCGATGACGCCGGCGGTCCTACCCTTAAGCTCGAAGCCGGTGAAAGGAGCGCGCTTCCAGGCGCCGCCCTTGAGGGAGCCGTTGGCCTTGGTTACGTTGCGGCAGAAAGAAAGCAAAAGCGCCATGGCGTGCTCGGCCGCGCTGTTGGTGTTGCCGAAAGGTGCGTTGACCACGATAACGCCCTTGGCAGAGGCGTAATCCACGTCGACGTTGTCGACGCCGACACCGGCGCGGGCGACGAGCTTCAGGTTGGTCGCATGGTCGAGCAGGGGCTTGTCCACGGTGGTACCGCTTCTGGTGATGATAACGTCGTAATCACCAATGATCGAGTAAAGCTCCTCTTTCTTCAGTCCCAGCTTGATGTCCATCTGCACGCGCGGGTCGCGCTGCAAAATCGCCAGTCCTTCCTGAGCCACCTCATCGGTTACGATAATCTTCATTGCCACTCCTTTGTTTAGGTTGGAAACCGGTTCTGCGTTCAACGTTCGCCGTTGTACGTACTCATTTACTGTTCGCTACTATGTCTTGTCCTCATGGAACTTGCCTTGTGCTTCAGACCGGGTGCGGATACTTGGCCAACTGGAGGAAGCGGCGCACCTTGTCCGGATCCTTCTTGCCGGGGGACGCTTCAACGCCGCTGGAGACGTCCACGCCGTAGGGGCGTACCCGCAGCACCGCTTCCGCGACATTGTCGGGGGTGAGCCCGCCGGCCAGGACGATACGCCCATGCTCCTTGGCGGCAACGGCGCAGTCCCAGTCAAACACCTCGCCGGTCCCGCCATAGGCGTGGGGCGAATAGGCGTCGAGGAGATAAGCAGCCACCCGATACTCCGACAGCGGGGTCAGGCTCTCCGGCCCGCGCACGCGGAACGCCTTCATTAGCCGGCGGTTGACCAGTCGGCAGTACTCCGGGCTTTCCTCACCGTGCAGCTGGACGATGTCCAAGCCGCAGCAGTCGGCGGTGCTGTTGACCACATCGAGATCGGCATTGACGAAAAGACCGACCACCTGGACGAAGGGAGGGAGCTTGGCGATGATCTTCTGCGCGGCCGCCGCTCCGATGTAGCGGGGGGACTTGTCGAAGAACACGAAGCCGAGCGCGTCGGCCCCGGCATCGACGGCCATCAGAGCATCGTCCTCCGATGTTATGCCACAAATCTTCACCTTTGTCATGCGCGTATACCCTTAAAATTACTCAACTTACAAAGCAAAACCGTTAGCCACGGAGAAAATCTGAGGACTTCTGAGAAAACCAGAAAGCTCTTTCTGGGAAAACTCCAGCCAGCTCTCTTTTGCCACCCCGTACCACTTTTCTGTTACAGGCATACCTTCGGCAGACGCTCCAGGGATTGACGGATCATCTCTTCGGGGTACTCGAAGTCCTCGAGATGGCCGGAGAGGTAGGCGTCGTAGGCGCCCATGTCGAGTTGGCCGTGACCGGAAAGACCGAACAGAATGGTCTTCTCCTTCCCCTCTTCCTTGGCGAGCACCGCTTCGTCGATGGCGGCACGCAAGGCGTGGGAGGACTCCGGCGCGGGGACGATTCCCTCGGTCCTGGCGAAGAGGAGCGCACCCTCGAAGCAGGCGTTCTGCTTGTAGGACTTCGCCTCGATCTCGCCGGCGTGGTAGAGCTGCGAGATGAGCGCTGACTCGCCGTGGTAACGCAGACCGCCCGCGTGGATCCCCGGCGGCATGAAGTCATGCCCCAGGGTGTACATCTTGGTGATGGGCGCAAGCTTCGCGGTGTCGCCGTAGTCGAACGCGTAGACCCCTTTGGTGAGGGTCGGGCACGAGGCAGGCTCGACGGCCAGGCAGCGCACCTTCTTGCCGTTGGCACGGTCCGACAGGAACGGGAAGGCAAGGCCCGCGAAGTTGGAACCGCCGCCGCAGCAGGCGATGACCACGTCGGGGTAATCCTGGGCCAGCGCCATCTGCTCCTTCGCCTCCAGGCCGATCACAGTCTGGTGCAGGCAAACGTGGTTCAGAACGCTCCCGAGCGCGTAATTGGTGTCGTCATGGGTGGCAGCATCCTCCACCGCCTCGGAGATGGCGATACCGAGACTCCCCATGTTGTCGGGGTCGTGGGCCAGGATGCCGCGCCCGGCGTTGGTGAACTCGGACGGCGACGGGATCACGGTCGCGCCCCAGAGCTGCATCATGCTCTTGCGGTACGGCTTCTGGGTGCAGGAGACCTTCACCATGTAGATGGTGCACTCCAGGCCGAACATGGAGCAGGCCAGGGCCAGTGAGCTCCCCCACTGCCCGGCGCCGGTCTCGGTGGCCAGCCTGCGGATGCCGGCCTGCTTGTTGTACCAGGCCTGCGGGATGGCGCTGTTGGGCTTGTGGGAGCCCGCCGGGGAAACGCCCTCGTATTTGTAATAGATCTTGGCCGGGGTCTGCAGCGCCTGCTCGAGCCTGTGCGCCCTGAACAGCGGCGACGGGCGCCAGATACGGTATTTCTCGCGTACCTCTTCGGGAATGTCGATCCAGCGCTGGTTCGACATCTCCTGCTCGATGAGGGACATCGGGAAGATCGGGGTCATATCCTCCGGGGTGACCGGCTTCAGGGTCGCCGGGTTGATAACCGGCTGCAGCGGCCCCGGCATGTCGGGAATGATGTTGTACCACTGTTTCGGGATGCGGGACTCGTCAAGCAAGAACTTGGTATTCATAGCCACTCCTTTGTCAGTTGGAACATTTCAATTTTCAAGTTGTCTCTTGGGCAGAGAGGCAAATCCCCCCTGTCCCCCCTTCGCAAAAGGGGGGGACGCGGGTTCGCGTGCAGCGCTTATTGGCAACATGCTCGATGCGGTCTTTTAATCATCCCATCAAACTGGCGGAGGGGGCAGCCTCTTTCACCCCAGCAGTTCGGACAGCTTCGCACCTATATCGGGCTCACGCATCATGGACTCGCCGATCAGGAAGGCGTGTAGCCCTTGTTCGGTGAGGCGCACGATCTCGGCCCGGGTGTTGATGCCGCTCTCGGCGACGATGATCCGGCCGGCGGGAATCTGGGCGGCCAGACGCTCCGAAGTCGCGATATCGACCTTGAAGGTACGCAGGTCGCGGTTGTTGATGCCGATCATGCTGCAGTCGGTCTGCAAGGCCATCTCCAGCTCCCTCTCGTCGTGCACCTCGAGGAGCACGTCCATGGAGAGTTCCTTGGCCAAGCAGTGGAAATCGCGCAGCTGCGGCACGTCGAGCATGGCGGCGATGAGCAGGATGG
Source organism: Geomonas propionica (assembly GCF_016458235.1). Classification (GTDB taxonomy): domain Bacteria; phylum Desulfobacterota; class Desulfuromonadia; order Geobacterales; family Geobacteraceae; genus Geomonas; species Geomonas propionica. The sequence continues at coordinate 57,699 of NZ_JAEMHK010000002.1, forward strand.
CGTCGGCACCGGCGACACGGGCTTGGTAGATCTGGTAGGGATCGAAGATGAAATCCTTGCGCAAAAGCGGCAGCGAAACCTGCTCGCGGATCAGCGCCAGGTAGCTCAGGTGCCCCATGAAGAAGTGCTCGTCGGTAAGCACCGACAGGCAGGTAGCGCCGTTGTCCTGGTAGGTGATGGCGATCTGCAGCGGATCGAAGTCGGCGCGGATCAGCCCCTTCGACGGCGAGCCCTTCTTCACTTCGGCGATGATCGGGGTCCAGCCGGAACCAAGGGAGTTGAGAATGGCATTCTGGAAACCGCGGGGGGTGTCTTCGAGGTCAGCGAGGCGGTCCATGATCTCGTTGAGCGGAACCGCCCGCATGGCCTCCTCGAGCTCGCCTTGCTTGTAGTCGACAATCTTCCTGAGTACGTCGGGTACCTGGGTCATCAGCTATTGCACCTCGTTGGTGAGCGCAACCAGCCGCTCCAGTTGCTGCAAACCGCGCCCCGAGTCGATGGTCTCGGCGGCCAGCTTGATCCCTTCCGCGACGTCGGTCACCTTGCCGGTGGCCAGCAGGGCAAAGGCGGCGTTCAGAAGGACGATGCGGCGCTTAGCGCCGTCCTTGCCGGCCAGGATGTCCCGAACGATGACGGCGTTGCCCTGGGCGTCGCCGCCGTGCAGCTCGGTGAGCGGAGCGCGCTCCAGTCCAAACTGTTCCGGGGTGACCTTGTAGACCTTGACGCCGTCGGCACTGACCTCGCCGATGGTGCTCTCGCCGGTAAGGGTCACCTCATCCATGCCGTCACAGCCGTGCACCACGTAGCCGCGGCGGCAGCCGAGTTTTTTGAGAACCAGGGCCAGCTTCTCGACCAGTTCCTCGCGGTAGACGCCAAGCACCTGGCAGTCGGCGTTTGCGGGGTTGGTGAGCGGGCCCAGGATGTTGAAGATGGTGCGGACGCCGATCTCGCGGCGGGGGCCAATGGCGTGCTTCATGGCACCGTGCAACGCGGGGGCGAACAGGAAGCCGATGCCGATTTCGGAGATGCACCTTTCCACGGTTTCCGGAGTCACGTCCAGGTTGACGCCCAGCGCCTCGAGGACGTCGGCGGAGCCGCAGGAGGAGGAGACAGCGCGGTTGCCGTGCTTGGCGACCTTGACGCCGCAGGCGGAAACGATGAAGGCTACGGTGGTGGAGATGTTGAAGGAGTTGGTGCCGGAGCCGCCGGTGCCGCAGGTGTCGAGGATGGTTTCGCGATCGAGGTTGATGTCGTCACGGTCGATACCGAGGACGCTTTTGCCGACCCGGATAGGGAGGGCCCGGTCACGCATGACCCGCGCGGCGCCGGTGATTTCGTCGACCGTCTCACCCTTCATCCTGAGCGCGGTGATGAAGGACGCGATCTGGGCCGGGGTGGCCCCGCCGGACATGATCTGGTCCATCACCTCGATCATATCGGCTTCACTGAGATTATCCCGCTCCACAACACGTGCAATGGCCCTACGAATCATAGCAGCTCCTTTTAAACGGAAATCAAAGAGACAAAAAGCAAAGCCAACCACAGAGGACTCAAAGGGGCTCAGAGTACACAGAGTAAAAGCTTATAGGTATTTCTCTGCGCCCCCTGTGATCCTCAGTGACCTCTGTGTTCAGGCTTCAGGTTTTACTGCCGGGACATCTTCAGGAAGTTGCCCAAAAGCTCCATGCCGCCCTCGGTGAGGATCGACTCCGGGTGGAACTGCACCCCCCAGATGGGAAGCGTGCGATGGCGCATCCCCATGATCTCCCCCTCGGCGACCCACGCGGTTATCTCCAGCTCGGCCGGCAGTGTGTCGCGCTCCACGACCAGGGAGTGGTAGCGGGTCGCGGCGAACGGGTTGGGAAGCCCCTCGAAGAGCCCTTTGCCATCATGCAGAATGGGCGAGGTCTTGCCGTGCATCAGCGTGGCGCTCTTGACGATGTTTCCGCCAAAGGCGTACCCGATGGACTGGTGACCGAGGCAGACTCCGAGGATGGGGATCTTGCCGGCGAAGTGGCGCACCACCTCGACCGAGATGCCGGCCTCCTCCGGGGAACAGGGTCCGGGTGAGATCACGATACGATCCGGGGCAAGGGCTTCGATCTCGGCAACGGTGATCTTGTCGTTGCGGTAGACCTTGACCTCCTCACCCAGCTCGCCCAGGTACTGCACGATGTTGTAGGTGAAGGAGTCGTAGTTGTCGATCATCAGGAGCATAGCTGGGAACCTGCTGGAGTCGAAAGGCGGTCGTCGAGCGACCGGAACCCCACCCTTTTGCTGTTAATTGGAAAGCAGGAAATATATAGGTTTTGCGGCAAAAACTCAAGAAAATCCGACGGGAAAAGCGCAAAAAGCGAGGAGATGCGGAGGCCGCAGGGGCAAAAAACGGCATTACCCGAGCGGCAGGGGAGGAAATATTTACCCTCCCCAAAAGAATATTTGTCCTGGCTAGCTCACGGGGCGCCTGTTCCAGGCGAGCCAGTAGAAGCCGAGGTCGCGCAGTAAATTGCTGAAGGAGTCGAAATCGACCGGCTTGGTGAGGTAGCTGTTGGCGTAGTTGTTATAGGCCTGGGCGAGATCCCGCTCCGCAGCGGAAGTGGTTAGGATTACCACCGGGATGGCTTTCAGCTGTTCCGATGCCTTCACCTGTTTCAGCACCTCGATGCCATCGACTTTGGGCAGACGCAGGTCCAGAAGCACCAGGTGGGGGCGCGGGTAGGCGTTTTGGTCGGCATACCGGCCGCGGTTGTTCAGGTAATCGAGAGCGGCCTCGCCGTCCTCGACGTGGAACAGGTGGTTGGCCAGTCCAGCATCGCTCAGGTTGCGGATCGCCAGTTCGGCGTGGTCTGGATTGTCCTCAACCAGCAGAATGCACAAGGGCTCGCCTTCAATCATCTCTCTCTCCTTTGAAGAAAATCCAGTACAGAGAAACCTTTAACAGGGATAACTGCGGATAAAAGGGATGGTTAAACCAGCCCACTTCTAAAGTGCCTTTATCCCTTTTATCCCTTTTATCCCTTTTATCCCTGTTTCAAGCGGGTTCTGGGGGCCGGTGCCGAGGGTGAAGCAGAAGGTGCTCCCCCCCCCTGCCCCTTCTGATTCGACCCACAGCCTGCCCCCATGGAACTCCACGATGCGCCGGGCGAGGGCCAGGCCGATGCCGGTTCCTTCGGAACGCGCGTCCAACTGGTTGAAAAGCCCGAAGATGGTCTCGTGGTACTGGGCCGGAACCCCGATGCCGTTGTCCTGCACCGTGAAGACGGGGCCTTCCGCGCTCTCGCGCATACCGATCTCTATCCGTGTTTTTTGCTGGTCACCCCTGTACTTGATCGCGTTCTCCACAAGATTCTGCAGCACCTCGCCGATGCGGGGCTGATCCCCCCACACCTCGGCGAGTCCAGGCTGCACCATCACCTCGACCCCGGCCTGCTGGATCGGCCCGCCGAGCTGACCAAGCACGTCTTTTACCAGCAGGTTCATGTCGATCAGCGACGGCGCGTTGACGATGCGGCCGATGCGGGAGAGTTCCAGCAGGTCGCTCAAGAGGGCTGACATCTTGTCGGCAGCGCCCATGATGCGCCCCACGTCGCCGCCCAGCCGGTCCAGCTTGCCCCCTTCTATGTCCTTCAGCACCGCGCCGGCGAACCCTTTGATGGTGATGAGCGGGCTCTTCAGATCGTGGGACACGGTATAGGTGAACCGCTCCAACTCGGCATTTTTCGCCTCGAGCTCGGCCTCCCGCTCCATGCGCTCGCGCACTTCCTTCTCCAGGAGAAAAGCCTGCTCGCGCAGGGCCTCGCTGGCCAGTTTCCTCTCGGTGATGTCGCGGTTGCTGCCCCTAATGCCGTTCTCTGCGCCGCTGCCCGTATAGACCAACCGGCAGGTATGGGCGATCCAACGAACCTCGCCGTCCTTCCTGATGATGCGAAAATCGAGGGGGTTGGGAACCCCGCAAAAGGAGTCCCTGACATGCTGTTCATAGCTCGTGCGGTCCTCGGGATGGACGATCCGGTGCAGCAGTTCCGGGTCGGCGTAGAATTCCTCCCGGCTGTAGCCGGAAAGCTCAAGGCACGAAGGTGAAACGTACCGGAACGAATGGTCCGGCCCCTGCCAGTATTCCCACCCTTCCGTGTAGTCAGCCACGGTCCGGTAGCGTTCCTCGCGCTCCTCGATGGCGCGGGCACTGCGACCGAGAACGCGGGCCCCGGTTCCGATGAGCCCCAGGCCCAAAAACCAGATCAGCCCGTGACTGACCGCCGCCCCGGTGATCACCTCGCCCATCATGGCCGAGTTGGCCTCCATCGGCACCGATGCGCTGATCCCTCCTCTGATATCGCCGATGCGGTACCCTTGGGTGGCATGGCACTTGAGACAGGGGGCTTCGGTCACGAAGGGGCGCATGAGCCGCATGTAGCTGCGGCCGCCCATATCCTGGACCTCGCTCACCTCCGTCACCCCGGTCTCGAAGAGGCGCAATGCTTTGGCCTCCCACGGGTCGGGTTTGTTTTCCGCCCGTATCGGCTTCAAGCTGGTGATGTGACCACGCACCAGATTGTCCTGGCTGTCGGCCAACTCGAAGACCTGGCGGGTCATGTAGGCCGGGTTAACCAGCGTCAGCGCCTTTCCGGAGGGGGTGGTGACATCGCGTTCTTCGACATGGGTGAGATGGGGATTGGGAGGGCTGAATTCTGAGGCGGGCACATAGACGCCCCCATGCCTGGTGGCCCAGCGACGGTACAGGGTGTCCTTCTCGTAGGTGGCGCGCGCTTCGGCACGGGCGATGGCGACCACCGTGCGCTGCTCGTGACTGTAGAACCAGAGAAAGGAAAAGGTGATGCCTGCGGTCCAAAACAGCATCAGTATCAGGGCGAAGCGGCGAATCTTGTGGAATTGGGTCACCATGCCGGGTTACCTCTTCTGGCGGCGGGTCCGACTAGTGCCGGTCCAGCATCTCCCGAACTTTTTTCAGCAGCACCATCGGCTTTACCGGTTTCATCACCAGCTCGGCGCCCTCGTCTAGATCGCTCCTGCTGCGGATGATGTCGGCCGTGTAACCGCTGGTGAACAGAATCTTTGCGTCAGGCTGGTATTCCCTGATGGTCTCAGCGGCCTCCTTGCCGTTCATTACCGGCATGATGATATCCATGAGCACCAGTTTGATGGCGGGTTCTTCCTTGAACCTCTGCACCGCCTCCAGACCGTTGGCCGCATGGATGATGCTATAGCCGTACTGCTTGAGGATCGAGGAGACCAGGTCGAGGACGTGCAGATCGTCCTCCGCGACCAGGATGGTCTCGGTCCCCCGTACGTCGATTTCCGGCGTCGGGACCGTCTGCTCCGGCTCGGCGGAGGTTATGGAGGGGAGATAGATCCTGAAGGTGGTGCCGATACCGGGCTCGCTGTAGACGTTCACGAACCCCTTGTGCTGGGTGATGATGCCGTAGACGATGGCGAGCCCCAACCCGGTCCCCTTCCCTACCACCTTGGTGGTGAAGAAGGGATCGAAGATCTTCTTCCTGGTCGCCTCGTCCATCCCCTGCCCCGTGTCAGAGATGGTGACCAGGGCGTATTGGCCGGGGGTGCCGAAGCCGTGGGCATGTACGAAGGCGTCGTCGATATCATGGCGCTCGGTCTCCACGAAAAGCCGTCCCCCTTTGGGCATGGCGTCGCGGGCGTTGGCCGCGAGATTCATCAACACCTGCTCGATCTGCCCGCTGTCCACCACCGCCCAGAGCGCACCGTCGGCCAGCGAGGTGGTCAGGGTGATGTCTTCGCCGATGATCCGCTGCAGGAACTTCTCGACACCTTTGACGATGTCGTTCAGGTTGGCGGGCGCCGCCTTCACCTCCCCCTTACGGCTGAAGGCGAGTAGGCTGCGGGTCAAATTCGCTGCCCGGTCCGCCGCCGCCGAGATCTGCATGACCTTGTCGCGCGCGGGGGCATCATGGGGCAGGTCCAGCTTGAGCAGTTCACAATAGCCACCGATCACGGTGAGGATATTGTTGAAGTCGTGGGCCACCCCGCCAGCAAGAACGCCTACCGCCTCCAGCTTTTGCGAGTGGCGCAACTGTTCCTCGAGCTTCATGCGCTCGGTGATGTCGAGGGCTATGGCCAAGAGCCTCTCGCCCCCGTCCACGGTGATCCGCTCGCAGTAGTACTCCCCCTTCAGGGAGCGGCCGTCCTTGGCGTGCAGGGTAACCACGGTCCCCGCGACCTGGCCGTGCTCGTCGAGCTTGTCCAGCAAAGCCTTGCGGTCGTGCGGGCTGATCCAGCCAAGGGCGGTGGAAGACTTGCCCAGCACCTCTTCCCGGCGGTAGCCCGACAGTTCCACGAACTTTCGGTTCACGTCGAGGAACTTCCCCTCGTCCAAGTCGGTGATCACCATGATGAGCGGCGCACTGTCAAACGCCTTGTGGAATTTCTCCTCACTCAGGCGGAGCGTTTCCTGCGCCAGTTGCCGCTCGGCTATCTCCTTCTTCAATAACAGCGCCTGCTCAAGCAGGGCATCCTGGGCCATCTGGCGCTCGACCACCTCGTGCTCGAGGCGGTGGCTTTGCAGCTTGAGCGCCTCTTCGGCCCGCTTGTGCTCCAGGATGTGGTCCCATTCCCGCAGGGCACGCTCGACGATGCGCGGCATGGCGTCGAAGACCTCTGGCATCTTCACCACGTAGTCGATGGCGCCTGATTTCATCGCCTCAACCGCTACCTGCTCGCTGCCGTGGGAGGTCATCATCACCACCGGCGCTATATTCGCGGACTGCGCCACCAGATCCCCCCCCTTGCCGTCCGGCAGGAGGTAGTCGGTGAGTACGATGTCGAAGGTGCGGGTGTGGATGTGACCGAGGGCTTCCTTGACCGTGGCGGCGACGGTCAGTTCGTACTGGCCGGATTGGTCACTGAACCCTCGTCGGATCAACTCCGCGTGGGCATCGTCATCTTCGACAATCAGGATTTTCACAGGATTCAACGAGGCCATACATTCAACTCCTGCATCTCGGTTTGACGCACTTAGTGTGGGCCATATCGGACATCACAATGAGAGCCGAAACAGTTGCAGACAGTCTCCTCTCAAACAATTGATCGAGAAAAGTTTACTCAACTTTTCCCAATAGTCTGCCGGAAGATCATATTTTTGAAATTAAATTAATATAACATTTAACAATGACAACAGATGGAGCTGCCTATGACAGCGGAACAGACGGCACAGCCAGCAAGGAGCGGGAAGGGTCTGAAAGGGGAATCATCAGATACAGGAGAACGCGACCTGATGGTGGCAACGTGGGGACGAAAATAGAGTGCGAGGGAGATTCAAAGCGCAGAGACACGAAAAAGGGCACCCCGACAAGGGTGCCCTCTATTGCTTCCAGCAAGGCAAACGGTTCAGTCGAGGCCGCGCTCAGCCATTTCGATCGCCTTGACCACGGCCTTGGCCTTGTTGACCGTCTCCAGATATTCGGAGGCGGGGTCGGAGTCGGCGACAATGCCGGCGCCCGCCTGCAGATGCACCTTGCCGTCCTTGATCACCAGGGTCCTGATGGCGATGGCCATATCCATGTTGCCCGAGAAGGAGAAGTAGCCGACCGCGCCGCCGTAGACCTCGCGCCGCACCCCTTCCAGTTCGTCGATGATCTCCATGGCCCGCACCTTGGGGGCTCCGGACAGCGTCCCCGCCGGGAAGGTGGCGCGCACCACGTCGAAAGCGTCGTGACCGGGCGCCAGTTCCCCCTGCACGTTGGAGACGATGTGCATCACGTGCGAGTAGCGCTCGATCACCATCAACTCGGACACCTTGACGCTGCCGATCTCGCAGACGCGCCCGAGGTCGTTTCTCCCGAGGTCCACCAGCATGACGTGCTCGGCGCGCTCCTTGGGGTCGGCCAGCAGATCCTGCGCCAGTTCCTCGTCGGCTGCGGGGGTCGCGCCGCGCGGGCGGGTGCCGGCGATGGGGCGCAGCTCCACCTGCTCCCCCTCCTTGCGCACCATGACCTCGGGGGAAGCGCCAACCACCATGGTCTCGTCCAGGCGCAGGAAGAACATGTAGGGGGAAGGGTTCAACGTCCGCAGCACGCGGTAGATGTCGAAGGGGTCCACGGTGAGATCGCCGGAAAAGCGCTGCGAGAGGACCACCTGGATGATGTCTCCGCTTCTGACATACTCCTTGGCGCGGGTGACCCAGGACTCGAACTCCTCGCGTTTCACGTTGGAGGTGAGTTCCACCTTCCCCTGTGCCGGCTTTTTCTCCGACGCCGGCAGCGGCTTCTTGAGGCGCTCGATCAGCCCCTCGATCTTGCCAACCGCCTCGGCGTACGCGGCCTCGGGGGTCGCGCTCCCGTCGAGATGCGCGTTGGAAACCACCTTGATCTTTTGGCTCAGGCTGTCGAAGATGACGATGGTATCGGTGATGATGAAGTAGGCGTCGTAAGTGTTGATCAGGCTCGGGTTCTGGTCCGGCAGGCTCTCGAAGTGGCGCACCGCGTCATAGCCCAGGTAGCCGACAGCGCCGCCGAAGAACCTCGGGATGCCAGGGACCTCGACCGGCTGGTAGCGTGCCATGTAATCCCGGACGTAGTTCAAGGGATCGGACACCTCCATGCGGCGCACCTCGCCCCCTTCCACGATCTCGACCCAGTTGTCCTTGCCGCGGATGACCACCGCAGGCGAGGAACCCAGGAACGTGTAGCGCCCCCATTTTTCGCCACCCTCGATACTCTCCAGCAGAAATCCGAAGCGGCCGTCGTCGATCTTCTTGAAGGCCCCCACCGGGGTATCCAGGTCGGCCAGGATCTCCCGGTAGACCGGGATCAGGTTGCCTTGTGCGGACAGGGTCTGGAACGTCGCGAAATCGGGGCAGTACATGAGGCTCCTTTTATTGGCGTGCGAGGTGTTCGCAAGGGCTATCCCCTTGCCGGGAAACGAGTTTTAGCCCGACCTTAGTAACATAACGAGGAAAGGGTGTCAAGAAAGGGGGAGTCTGGTAGAATCATGTGCTAATGAAAACACCTGTGATAGTAGTCATATTAAGAGAGCGGTATTTCGCCTTCGCCCTGAAGGTGGTGGACGTCATCGTCCGCTTCAAGCGCGCCACCGAGAAGATGTTTCTCTCGTGGGAAAAATGGGGCAAACCTGAGGGGGATATCGCGCTGGAAAAAATGGTCTCGCGTTTCCCGCGCTACCTCGATCATCCCTCCGGGAGCGTGCGCTGCGGCGCCGGCTGGTATCCGCTGGTCTGGGACCTCTGCACCGCCATCGAGGCGATGGAGCACCTGGCGATGCCCAGGATCGGCCACTTCAAGGCCGAGGAGAGGCTGGGTGGACTCTTCGTCAGGATCGAGTCCGGCTCCCATATCGTCAAGGAGTTGGCCCGCGACACCGAGCACAAGGCCGCCGCCATTTGCTCGGAGTGCGGAGCGCCGGGATCGCTGCAGTTGGGGCACGGCTTCGCCAAGACCCTCTGCCCCGCCCACGCCAAGAAGCGCAAGCCGCAGAAGGCGAAACCGGTTCCCATCTCCGCCGAGCTCGCCGCTAGGGAACCGATGCTCCTTTTCCTGGACACCGAGTTCACCGACTTCGATTATCCGCAACTGATCAGTCTCGCCCTGGTTTCGGAGAGCGGCGAGATTTACTACGCCGAGCTCGCCAACGGGTGGAGCCCCGAGGGGTGCTCGCAGTTCGTCACCGCAAACGTGCTGCCGCAGCTGACCGGCGGCGACTTCTTCCAAGAGCGAAGCTACGCCAAGCGCAGGCTGGCCGAGTGGGTATCCTCCCTGGCCGTCCCGGTGCGGGTGGTCTGCGACGCGCCCGGTTTCGACTGGGTGCTCATGGTGGACCTCCTGGGCGATACCTTCCCCAAGAACCTCTACCCTGCCCCGATCCATTATTACAGCGAGAGTTTCCCGGGGCTGTTCGAGCTGTTGCAGAAAGCCCACGCCGAGGCCTACAACGAGTTCCCGCCGCACCACGCCCTGCACGACGCCGAGGCCCTGCGCGAAGCCTGGGAGGTCATGAAGGAGCACCTGCACCCCGCGATCCTCAAACAGTATCTGAAACTTTAAGACTCGCCCCGGAACACAGAGGACACCGAGGAAAAGCCACATCGACACAGAGGAAAGCCTTGGGTTTTAAACCCGCTTCAGCGTCTTTCTCTGTGACCTCTGTGCTTCTCTGTGTCCTCTGTGGTAATGCTTTTCCTGTTTTTCTTCTATCCCCCCTTGAAATCTTGCCCTCGCGTTATTATGTTCCAGCGGTCAATCACTATGCCTCAAAGGAGACCACCCAGACATGGCCAAAACCGTCAAGAAGTTCGAGACCGAGGTCCAGCAGCTTTTGGACCTGGTGATCCACTCCCTCTATTCCAACAAGGAAATCTTCCTCCGGGAGCTCATCTCCAACGCGTCTGACGCCATTGACAAGATAAAGTTCGAATCCCACTCCAACATGGAACTGCTGGAAGGGAACGCAGACTGGAAGATCAAGCTGCACGCAGACAAGGAAGCAGGCACCCTCACCATCACCGACAACGGCATCGGCATGAGCATGGACGAGGTCGCCGACAACATCGGCACCATCGCCAAGTCGGGCACCAAGAACTTCGTGGCCGCCCTGAAGGAACAAAATCTCACCGACAACCCGGAGCTGATCGGCCAGTTCGGCGTCGGCTTCTACGCCTCCTTCATGGTGGCGGACAAGGTGGTACTCACCACGCGCCGCGCGGGCGACAAGCAGTACGGTTGCCGCTGGGAGTCCACCGGCGACGGCTCCTACTCCATCGAGGAGTGCGAGAAGGAGACCCGCGGTACCGAGATCGTGCTGCACCTGAAAGACGAGATGAAGGAATTCCTCGACGAGTGGAAGATCCGCTCCATCGTCAAGAAGTACTCCGATTACGTGCAGTACCCGGTCGTGATGGACATCACCCGTAGCGAACCGGTGAAGGACGCGGAGGGCAAGGTGATCGAAGGTGGCGGCACCATCGACACCACCACCGAGGAGACCCTCAACTCGATGAAGGCGATCTGGACCCGCCCCAAGAGCGAGATCACCGAGGAGGAGTACGAGGAGTTCTACAAGCACATCTCGCACGACTACGACAAGCCGCTCTCCACCATCCACTACTCCGCGGAAGGGGTCAGCGAATTCAAGGCGATCGTCTACATCCCCTCGCACAAGCCGTTCGACATGTTCCTGCGCGACCACAAGAAGGGCGTGCACCTCTACGTGAAGCGGGTCTACATCACCGACAACTGCGAGGCGCTGCTGCCGGACTACCTGCGCTTCATCAAGGGAGTCGTGGACTCCTCCGACCTGCCGCTCAACGTCTCCCGCGAGATCCTCCAGGAAGACGTACAGATCAAGCGCATCCAGAAGTCGCTGGTGGGCAAGGTCCTCTCCACCCTCGCCGAGATGAAAGAAAAGAACATCGAGGACTACCTGAAGTTCTACGCCGAGTTCGGGCCGGTGCTCAAAGAAGGGATCCACTTCGACTACGCCAACAAGGAGAAGCTGCAGGACCTGCTCCTCTTTGAAAGCTCCAAGACCGAGAAAGGGAAACTGGTCTCGCTCAAGGAGTACGTCGAGCGCATGCCCGAGGGGCAGAAGGAGATCTACTTCATCACCGGCATGTCCCGCGAGTCGGTCGAGAATTCCCCGTACATGGAGGCCCTGCGCAAGAAGGACTACGAGGTCCTCTACATGACCGACCCGGTCGACGAGTGGGTAGTGCAGGCGGTCCACGAGTACCAGGAGAAGCACCTGAAGGCCATCGACAGGGGCGACCTCGAGCTCGACACCGAGGAGGAAAAGAAAGAGAAGGAAGCCAAGAAGGAGGAGGCCCAGAAGGAGTTTGGCGGGGTCATAGAGTACATCCAGGAAACCTTGAAAGACCGCGTCAAGGAGGTCCGCCTCTCCTCGCGCCTCACCGAGAGCGCCTGCTGCCTGGTCGCCGATGAGATGGGGCTCAACGCCAACATGGAGAAGATCCTGAAGGCGATGAACCAGGAGGTTCCCGAAGGAAAGCGGATCCTCGAACTCAATCCCGAGCACCAGATCATGCAGGTGATGACTGCCATGTTCGAAAAGGACAAGAACAACCCCAAGCTCGCCGACTACAGCGAACTCCTCTTTGACCAGGCCCTCTTGACCGAGGGTTCCCCGATCAAGGACCCGCTGCGCTTCACCAAGCTGGTCAGCGAGCTCATGGTGACCAGCGGCAAATAGACACTCCGGTCACACATTGAAAAGCCGGGAGGCATAAGGCCTCCCGGCTTTTTTGTGCTTAGCCTCACAAAATCAGCACTTTTCAACATGTTCATTAGTTTTTGTAATTTACAGATTTAAAATTTTCATTTATATATTCCTGCATCCCCCTTCGCGGTGAACCTGCTACGGGGGACAAGCCCCTCCTTGGTGGTTCCCGTTCGGGATCAGTCCGCTAGAAGAGGGACAATTGATATGGCAATGCTTGCATGCACAAAGGAGGACTCAGATGACTCAATTTTTCGCCTCGTTGGCGGCCTTACTGCTCGTTGTGGCTTCTTCAACCATCGTTCTCGCCCAGGATCTCGATACCCGCTACGGGAAGATCTCCATCGTCGCTTTTGACCGCCAGGGGAACTCCATCCTCGATGACGGCGCCAAGGCCGACTACAAGAAAATCCAGTACCTCTTGAACGACAAGGTCATCCAGGAAGAGGTTGACGAAACCGTTGGCAAGCCGGTCCCCGAACTGGTCCGGGTGTTTCAGCAGAGCAAGGGCGACGCCGTGCTGGTGCTGGCCGACACCGGCGAAACCTCCGGCACCGGCGCCATACGCTTCATCGATGTGACCGCCGCAGGGGCGAAGCTTTCCAACGTGTTCCCCAACTGCAAGGGCGAGCCCCGCTACTCCCGCAAGGGCGACGTGATCCGGGTGGTCTTCAAGGAAGCCAAACCGCTCAAGGTCGCGACCTACAGCAACGGCTTCATCCGCTAGCACGCAAACATACGTGAATCAAAAAGGGGCGCCCGCAAGGACGCCCCTCTTTTTTTTGCTTCTCTGAACCTCGACCTCAACCTCAGCCTGCCTTTTGTCCCAGCACCTCGGACAATTTCCGGCTCATCTCCACCATCTTGTAAGGTTTTTGGATGAACCCGCAGAGCCCGGCTCCGGCCAGCTTCAGGCTCACCTCCTGCTCATTGTAGCCGCTGGACATGATCACCTTGACGTCGGGTTTCAGGGCGCGCAGGATCCGGAAGGTCTGCTCGCCGTCCAGGTTGGGCATGGTCAGGTCGAGCAGGACGCAGGTGATGTCGTCCATTTTCGCTCGGAACAGTTCCACCGCCTCGCGCCCGTCGCAGGCGAGCTTGACGCTGAAGCCGAGAGCCTGGAGCATGTCGCTCCCCAGAACCCGGATGCTTTCCTCGTCGTCGGCCAGGAGCACGGTGCCGCTGCCGCGCCAGAGAGGCTGTTCGGCCTGCGGCTCTGGTTGATCCGCCGCCTCCGCGATGCAGGGGAGTAGCAGCCGGAAGCTGCTCCCCCTCCCTTTCTCGCTGTAGACCTTGATGGCACCCTTGTGCGCCCGCACGATGCCGAGCACGGCCGCCATTCCCAGCCCGCGACCGGTGAACTTGGTGGTAAAGAAGGGGTCGAAGATCTTCGGGATAACTTCACGCTCGATGCCGCATCCAGTGTCGGAGACCTCCAGCACCACGTAGCATCCCTCCGGCAACCGGTCGTCGATCCAAGACTCCGAGAGGTAGCTGCGGTCGCACTGCATGCGCCTGGTGCTGATGGAAATGAAGCCGGTCCCCTCCTCCATCGCCTCGGAGGCATTGATGACGAGGTTGAGGATCACCTGGCGCAACTGGGTCACGTCGCCGCTGATGGCGGGCACTTCCGGCGCAAAGTTGTAGCGCAGCAGCGCCTTCTTGGAGATGGAGACCTCGAGCATGGGGCCCATGTCCTGCACCACCCGGTTCAAGTCAAGCTTCTCGATGACGAAGTTCCCCTTGCCGGAGTACGCAAGCATCTGGCGCGCCAGGTCCGCCGCGCGGCTGGCGGCCTGCTCGATCTGGGCCAGGTTTTCGCATGCCGGTGAGTCGGGAGGAACCCGCAGCAGCGCCAGATCCGCGTTCCCCAGCACCACCATGAGGATGTTATTGAAGTCGTGGGCGATCCCCCCCGCCAGCACACCCAGGCTCTCCAGCTTCTGCACGTGGAGCATCTGGGCCTCGATCAGGCGCTTCTCCTGCTCCAGTCGTTTGCGCTCGGTCATATCCACAGCGATGAACATCAGGTGGTGCTTCCCCTCCACGTCGAAGCGCGATATGAGACATTCCGTCTCCAGGGCGGCGCCGAAAGTCGAGGCCCCTGAGAACTCCTTGCTTCGGGTCTGGCCGTCGGCAAGAACCAGCTCTGCGACCTGGCGTACCCCCGTCTCCTCCCAGGATAGGATCTTGCGGAAATTCTGCGCGAGCATCTGCTCTATTCCGGCACCTACCATATCCGCCGCGGCTTGGTTAGCCTTGACGCAGGCTCCGCTCTCCCCGTCGTAGACCAGGATGCCGGTCGGCGACGAGGCCAGCAGCGATTCCAACATGGCGAGGGCGCGGTCGCGGGCTTCTTCGACCCTCTTCCTCTCGGTGATGTTGTCGTAGACGCCGAGAATGCCGACCACCTCGTCGTTTTCGTTACAGAGCGGGACCTTAGTGGTATCGACCCAGTGACGCTCGCCGCTGGCCTGAAGCTGCTGTTCGATGATGTGGTATTTGGCGCTGTTGCTGTCCATGACGCTGCGGTCATCGGAGCGGTAGGCATCGCTCTCCTCCCGCAGCCAGGGGAGATCGTAGTCGCTTTTGCCGCGGATCAACTCGGTCCGCTCCAGCCCTGCGGCCTGGGCGAAGACGATGTTGCACCCTTCATAGATGCTGTCCCTGTCCTTCCAAAATACGAACTGCGGGATGGTATCAATGATCTGCGCCAGCATGTTTCGCCCCTGCCGCAGCTCCTCCTCGGCCCGCTCCCGTACCGCGAGTTCCTGTTTCAACTGCTCGTTGGCCCGGTGCAGCGCCTCGGTCCTCTCGGCCACCCTCTGCTCGAGCTCCTCCTTGGCGCGCCGCAACTCCTCTTCGACCTGGGCCTGCTTGCGGGCCTTGACCTGTGCGACCTTGCCAAAGACCAGCGCAAGCAGCGCGAACAGGCCGGCGGCGATTACCAGGTACAGCCAATCTCCGTGCCAGTGCTCGGGCACAACCGCCGCGGCGAAGCAGGGCGACAGGCGCTTACAAGTGGAACTGCCGGTAGCGGTTCGTGATAGGTGCGGCATCTGCTCTCCTACTAGCTGCGGTGGGCGACCGGTGGCCGGCCCCGCACACGGGTGCAGCATGTGGAATAGAGGATAGAGTGATTGATTTTCTCTTCGGCTGGGGGCAGCTACTTCATTAGGAAAAAGCGGAGGGAAGACAGAGTGAGGAAAGATAGCGACGGGTGGACGCTGCCGCGGTGGCGCGTCCACCCGCCGTGGTACCAGGCTATGATGCCTCAGGCGGTCTTGCCGTAGAGGGCTTCCCTGCTGGCGAAGGCCCGCTTCACCCTGGTGAGAAGGCCGATTTCCTTGACCGGCTTCAATACGAAATCAAAGAACCCCTTTTCCAGGGCCTCCTTCTCCTCGTCGGGGGTGGCGGCCGCGGTCATAAGAATCACGGGCATGTAGCGGAACTCAGGGATGTTCTTGATGGCGAACAGGAACTCGTAGCCGCCGAGCTTGGGCATAACCTTGTCGGTGATTACCAGCTTCGGTTTCAAGGTGAAGATCTTGCTGAAAGCGTCCATGCCGTCTATGGCGGTTTCCACGGCGTATCCCTGGCGGGTCAGGATCTTGGCCACCATCTCGCGGGAGAGCTGGTCGTCCTCGACCAGGAGGATCGACTTGCTCGCGGGACCGGCGATGGTCTGCCCGAGGTAGTGGCGCGCGATGGCGCGGTTGATCTCCAGCCGGGTGGAAACGTAGAGCACCAGCTTCACGTTGTGTTGCTCGGCGATGGAGGCGAAAAGCCGATCGGTGGTCGGATCGGACACGGCGAGCCCCAACCGGCCGTCGTCGAGCTTCAGCGGGAAGAGGCTGTGTTTTACTGCCATCTCCAGCGGGATCAGCTTGAGCACGTTGGGGGGATAGCTGTACTTGGCGAAGTCGACGATCTTCCTGACGCGGTACTGTATGGCCAGCGCCTCGGCGAGTTCCTCCGGAGTGACCAGGCCGATCACCTCCAGCAGTTCACCCAGGCGGATGTTCTTGCTCTTGGCATGGGCGATCAACCGGTCTACTGAGGCACGGGTCAACAGGCCGCGCTCGACGAAGATCTCCCCCAAGGGTTTGCGTGTTGTTTGTGGTGCGGCTATCGGCTGGATATCTGCGGTCATGCGATCCTTCTCCTGCGGGCGGTGCTGCGATCGTAAGCGGTTGCTGCACTTTGTTTCGGTCACGGGAATTGATAAGGCCGTAGCGGGGCCACAGCCGGCGCCGAACCGGTGTGACCGGGCGCGTGAATTTCAATAATGAGAGCGGAACAGGTTGAAAGTCAATGCCTTTATCGGCAAGAACGGCGAAAAGGTGATCAAGAAATGATGAGCTCGTCGGAAAGCTCGTTGCGGTCGTCTTCCCCGCGCGGAAAATGCCGCTCGAGCTCGTTGCCGCAGGCCTCAATCACCTCGCAGACAGCCTGTGCACCGCGGCCGTCCCGCAGCCCCTGCGCCAGCCTTTCGGCCAAGGTTTTCCAGTACCCCGGCGGGATCTTCTCGTTGATGCCGCGATCACCCACGATCCAGACCTTGCGCTCCAGAAGGGATATGAAGATGAGGATGCCGGTCTCCTTGCGGGTCCGGTACAATCCCTGCTGGTAAAATGCGACCAGTGCCCTTTCGCTCACGGCCTCGGCCAGGCGCCTGGGGCCGACGAAGGAGAGCTTCAGATGCGGGAAGCGACGAAAGAAGAAGAGCAGCGGGAAGTAGAGCAGGAAGACAACGGGGATGTAGGTCCAAATTGTGACGTGATGTAAAAGAACGGCGACCGCCACGCCGACGAAGCCGGACAGGAGCAGCGCGCCGAGCGCCTCCGCCTCGCGGTAGCGGTCACTCTCGGACACCACCATGGTCGCGATCTCGCCGCTGGAGCGAGCCTCGGCGCGGGCTACCGCCTGGCTGATGGACTCCTTGTCGGCGCTGCTGAAATAGTTGTGAGCTAACGATTTATGCGTAAGGTCCATTACCAGTCTCCCGAGGCACCACCGCCGCCAAAGCTGCCGCCACCGCCGGAGAATCCTCCCCCTCCCCCGCCGAAACCACCGAAGCCGCCTCCCCCGCCGAAGCCGCCGAAGAAGGGTGGGCCACCCATGAAGCCCCCGCGTCCGCCGGAGGAGAAGAGGAAGGCGATGAAAAGACCGCCCAGGAAGCCTACCACGGCAAGGATCCCCAATAGGAGTACCGACATCCCTGAGAACGAGATGAAAGCGGCGATGGGGAGGCCAACCGCACCGGCGACCCCGCCGAGGAAACGCGAAATTCCGCCGAGGAAGACGGAGGCGACCAGCACGAAGAGGAGCAGCGTCAATATGGGAGGAGCGCCCTTCTTGCCGTGGCGCAGGTCGGTGGGCTGAGACTGGTACACTCCGCGCACCGTCGCCATTATGGCGTCCACACCGCGGGAGATTCCCTGGTCGAAGTCACCGCGCTTGAAGGCGGGTGTCATCTCGTTGCGGATGATGCGTCCGGACATGAGGTCGGTCAGTTTCCCTTCCAGACCCCGTCCCACCTCGATGCGGATCTTGCGGTCGTTCTTGGCCACCAGGAGCAGCGCGCCGTTGTCCTTACCCTTCTGCCCCAGTTGCCACTTCTCCACCACCTTGATGGCGTACTGCTCCAGCACCTCCCCCTCCAGACTCGGGATGGTGAGTACCACGATCTGGGTCGAGTCGCTCTGCTCGAAGGCTGCAAGCTCGGACTCCAACTGCTGTGCCATTTGCGGCGAAAGCATCGAGGCGTAATCGTTCACGTGGCTGCGCAGGGGCGGGACTTCCGCCGCGGCGCAGACATGGACGGTCAGCAAGAATGTGAGGAGCAAAAACAGCTTTTTCATACACGCCCCAGGTAAAGCAGATTGAGATCAAGACTAAGATTAAGGTGAAGAAAAGTGCCTACCCGCATTCCCTCAGTCTTAATCTCAGTCTTAATCTAGCCTCTCTAGAACTTGATCTTGGGCGCCACCTTGGCCCCCTCTTCCGCCTTGAAGGGCTCCTTGCGCTGCAGGTGCAGCATCATGGAGTTGGTGAGCGAGTTCGGGAAGGTCCTGATGGTGGTGTTGAAATCCTGCACCGCCTGGTTGTAGCGCACGCGCGCCACGTTGATCCGGTTCTCGGTTCCCTCCAGCTGGTTCTGGAGGTCCATGAAGTTTTGGTTCGCCTTCAGGTCCGGATAGCGCTCCACCACGACCATGAGGCGCGACAGGGCGCCGCTCAACTGCGACTGGGCCTGCTGGAAGTTCTGCATGGTCTTGGGATCGTTGATGGCGTCCTTGGAAACCTGCATGGACCCCACCTTGGCGCGCGCCTCGGTGACGGCCTTCAGGGTGTCGGCCTCGTGCTTGGCGTATCCTTTGACGACTTCGACCAGGTTCGGCACCAGGTCGGCGCGGCGCTGGTAGGAAGCCTCGACATCACCCCAGGCAGCGAACACCGCCTCTTCCTTGGCCTGCATCGTGTTGTAGCCGCAACCGGATAGGGCGGCGAGGGTGAATAACGACAGCAACAATAACGTCAAGCGTTTCATGATCTTTCCTCCTTGAATGGCATGAGCACAATAATAATCATCGAAGGGGCAATTGTCATCCTGAAAGGTTAAAAATCAGTAAAAGCTAAAAGCGGTTACGCAAAGGACACAAAGAATCCGCGATGTGCGCGAAGTATGACACAATACCGGACGAATCGTTTCTTTGAACTCTTCGCGGATTCTTCGCGCGCTTTGCGTAACTGCTTCAGGTTGATTGTCTTTGCCTTTAAGCGAAGATACGGGCACCGCACAGGACTGTGCGGTAGGCGAGAATATAGAGAGCGGCATTCCAGGATTGCCGCGGCATCCCCATGGGCTGGCCCGTTTGACCTTGAAACCATTCATTGAACTCCCAGCCGTTAACCTTGCAGCTATTTGCGACTTTGAGCAATTCGGCGCGGGCCAAAGACCGCTCTCCAAGGGAAGCCAGCAGGATGACCCAGAAGCCGCCGACGAAGGGCCAGGCGCCGCCGTTGTGGTACTGCCAGGGGAGGTTTTGCCGATGGCGCTGCATGTAGGGACGCCAGCGCGGCGAGCCCACCTCGATCGGGGCCCCCACCACGCGCACCGGGTGCGGGTCGTTGGCGTTCAAGGCGGTAACCGCCGCCACCATCTTGCAGGCGTCGGAACGAGCCCCCAGACCGGTGAGGTAAGCGAGGATGTTGCCGAAAATGTCGATCTCCTCTCCCCAGAAGGAGAAGTTCACGTAGCTCAGCAAAAAAGGCTCCGGGCGGCAGCGGTTGCGGATGTAGTGGCGCAGGAGCCGGACCCGCTTCTGATCCGGTACGGCGTTGTCGAAAGGGTTGAAGATGAGCCGCGCAAAGCGCTGCGTTTCCCGGGTGGTCGGAAGGTCGTACAGCCGCTTGGTCCAGTACCAGAGGGCGTTGCTGTAGAGGACAAAGCCGCTTCTAGGCATTATGTCGGCCCAGTCGGAGCAGTCATTTTGTTGCAGCAGGTACCATCCCTGGTGTTCCTGGCATTCCAGCCAGTTCAGGGCTCGCACCACGTGGGCGGAGAGCCGCGTTGACAGGCCCAGTTGCGGCGCCACCCGATCCACGAAGTGAACCGCGATCAGCCACCAGATGGTGGCGTCCACGCATCCGGCGTACCAGAAGTCGACCTCGGCGAGTTCCGGCTTCACGAACTTCGGGATCTGGCCGTTGCGGGCCTGGTGCCGCGCCAAGGTCAATAGCCCCGCCTCGGCAGACTGGAGCAGCTCCGGGTCACCGGAAAGGGCCATCCCCAGGGCGCAGATGGCGGCGTCGCGGCCGAAGATGGAATCGTAGTTGCGCCCGGAGGACTTGGGGGTGCGCGCTGAGGCAAGCACGCCGGCCGGCGTCGAGTTCTCCCGCAACAGGCGCAGTGCTTCCCGGTAACACTCATCGAGCAGGAGGGTCTCGTCGTCCCGCCACGACGCGAACTGGTCTGCGCTGCAGGTATCCGCCGTCACTTGAGTTGCACCATCTGGTAGCTCACCTTCCCCTTTTTTACCCGGACCACGATGATGTGGTTGACCCTCTCGCCGTAGCGGCTCATCCATACCAACGGCGCGCCGGCACCACCGGAGATAAAGGCGGGCACGCCGCCGAAAATGGTCTCGTCGTAGAGATGGGAGTGGGCGAAGAAGAGGCCTCGCACGGTCGGCGCAGCTGCGATCACCTGCTCCAGTTCCGCCGCCCCCTTGGTGAAGCTATGACCCCGCCATCGCTTGGTTTCGGGGGGGACGTGCATGGCGACGAAAGTGGATCCGGGGGCGGAGGCGAGCTCCTTACTCAGATAGTCGAGCTCCGCGGGAGAGAGTGCCTCGTTCGAGTTGTCCAGGGCGACCACCTTAAGCCCCAGACGCGGCACCGAAAACGCAAAATACGAGGGACCGATCTCCTTGGTGAAGAACTTCGGGTTCTCGTGGTTGCCCGGCACTACGAAGACGGGGATCCCGGGAATGTGTCTCTGGAGTAGCTTGAGGAAGCTTGCGGTTTCCTCCTCGCCCCCTTCGGCGGAATAGTCCCCGCCATGCAGAATGAAGAGCGGGTTGAAGCCGGCGGCGGCCGTCAGCGCCTTTTTGAAGACGACGTCGTTACCGCGGCTGTCCCCCATGACCACGAAGCAGTAGTCATCGGTCGCCGCGTGACGGGATCTTTCCTCTAACTGTGCGCTGGAGCGATGATACAGGGTATCGGCGTAGGAAACTGCAGGAAGGAACAGGGAAAGAAGAAGCAGGAGACCGATCAATGGCCCCCTGCCCTGGGTGGTGGTTTCAGCTGTTGACCACATACTGCCTGTTGCTCTCGATGCAGAGCTTGCACAATTTTTCAATACTGGCTACCTGGCTCTCAGTCAATCCGGTTGTGTCTGGTAGGCGAAAGGTGCGGCAATCACAGCAACAGCAAAGCATACCAAGGTCAAGTCCGAGATCCTCTTCAAGCATCACTGCGCCCCCAACAGAGATTTGGATGATCTAATGTTTTGGCATGCTATCACAGTTGCCAATAGCACGCAACATCTTTGAAGTTCAGACAGAGATCAATAGCGGATCTGGTGCTGGATCAGCTTCTGGCCAGCGAGCGGTGCTTCTTGGCTGCGGCACGAACCTTTCCGGCATCGTTCCTGGCGACCTTGGCGATCTTCCCGCCGCGGTGGCCGGCACGCGCCTGCAAGGTGCGGCGACCGGGCTTGACCGAGCACTTGGCTGCGTGGCGGTCGTGACGCAGTTTCAGGGAAGCGAACCGACTTCCGGGGGCGTTGACCAGGGCCACCGTGGCGGCGACCACCTGGGCCTTGATGTTCTGCTCCTCGGCTACCGGTGCCAGTTCGCCGGCCACGCCTTTCAGGTCGGCGGCGGCGTAGGTGGACATATTTCTGCGCAACTGGTTGAAGTTGTGTACGTTGCGGTAATCGAGCCGCCTGGTCAGCATGATAACGAACATGTCCTGCTGGGGGTCGATCCAGATCGAGGAACCGCTGTAGCCGGTATGGCCGAAAGAGGCGTCGGAGAAGTAGGTACCTTTCGGTGCTGAGAAGGGCGAGGCCATGTCCCACCCCAGGGCACGCTTGATCCTGCCGTTGTTACAGGCGTACGGGGTGGTCATCTGGGTCACCGCCTGCTCGGAAAGGATGCGGGTGCCGTCGAGGGTGCCGCGTCCGAGGATGAGCCGGGCGTAGCGCGCCAGGTCGTAGGCCGAGCTGAAGAGACCGGCATGGCCTGCGACGCCGCCCAGACGGCGCGCATTCTCGTCCTGGACCACGCCACCCTGGGTGCCGGAGGTGGGGGCGATATCGTTGCCATCGTGCGAAGGGAGAAAGGAGGTGTCGCGGGTCCCCAGCGGTTCGTAGATCTGTTCGCGGCAGAACTTGTCCAGCCTCTCGCCGGTAACCCTGTGCACCAGTTCTCCCAGCAGGATGAAGTTGATGTCGGCATACTCGAAGCCGGTACCGGCGCCGCGGAAGCGTTGCGCCGCGACCTTGCGGACCAGCCCCTCCACCGAGCCACCCTGCCCCACCATCACGTCGGAGAGGCCTGAGGTATGGGTCATCAGGTGCAGGATGGTGATGTTCCCCTTGTCGGTGCCGGCAAGCTCGGGGTACCACTTCGACAGCGTGTCGGTCAGGGAGATGCGCCCTTCGTCGAGGAGCTTGATCACGGCCGGAGTGGTGGCGATGACCTTGGTGAGCGAGGCGACGTCGAAGAGGGTCCGGTCGGTGATGGCCGGGGCGCCGGCGCTGCCGCTAATCTGGCCGCGAGCGGCGGTGGCGATGATCCCTTCGTGATTGCCGACCACGACAACGCCGCCGGCGATAAGGTTATCGGACATGGCCCGCTCCAGCAGGAGGTCTAGGTTGGCGGTAGAGATGGCCGCCGACGGGGCGGGATCGACCATGGCCTGGACTTTGACGGGGGCCACGAGTGGGAACAACAGGAGTAGCAGGAGAATAACGCGCACGAGCTTCCTTTTAACATCTGTGCTGCCACAGATTTTCAGTTAGGACTGCGGTTGATGTTCTAAGTGAGCGGCGCGAACAGGAGGGGAAACGGCGCTGCCCGGCAAGTACGACAGAGGCTAGGATACAGGAGAGACAAGTTATATTTTGTGACCGAGGTCACCATTTCCCCAGCTAAACCCACGATTCGGCGCGACAATTGCGGCAAACAACCAGAGCAGTTTACTGTGAGTGCGGGAAGTGATGCAAGGGTTCTTTCGGCGGCCCCACCCGTGCGGGCAGTCAATTCCTGAACAGCCAACTCCGCTACAACGCGCTGCACGCGCCCTGCGTCCCCCCCTTTGCGAAGGGGGGGACGTAGTGTCATCGATTACTACTTGAGTGGACATTGACGCTGATGCAAGGTTCATAGCAACAAAAAAAGGCCCCGGGATTTCTCCCGGGGCCTTTTTGATGCAAATGGTTGCGACAGGTGTCGCGGCTTACTTCATGCTGGGCAGGTCGTGGACGTCGAGGTGGCAGCCCAGGCAGTTCGGGAAGCGGGTCAGGATCGACGCCGGATGCGGTGCCTTGTGGCACTCGGTGCACTGCGGGATGTAACCGTGCTTCGCCTTGTGGCAGGAAGCGCAGGCAACCTTGGAGTGACGTGCCTTGGAGTTGAACAGCTTCGCCGCAACCTTGCTGTGGCAGGAGGCACAGGTCTGGTTCCAGTCGGTACCCTGGTAGGTCACCTGCTTCGGCTTGTGCACGGAGTGGCACTTTGCGCAGGCTTCGATCGGCTGATCCTTGAAGTGCGGCTTGTGGCACATGAAGCAGGACGGCTTGAAGCCGTGCGAGGTGTGGCAACGGTCGCAGGAGACGTTGGTGTGCTTGCTCGGGAACTTGACCAGCTCCGCCTTCTCCTCGGCGTGGCAGGTGGCGCAGGTGGTGGCAAGCCTCTGGGTCATGGCGACTTTACGCGGGGTGTGCGGATTGTTGTGGCAGCTCGCACAATCCTTGTTGGCCGGGCCGTGGATGTCGGTGTGGCAGGAAGCGCACTTCGGCATCACTTCGTCGTAGTTGGCCTTCTTCGGGTTGTAAGCGTGAATTACGGTGTGGCAGGCCTGGCAGTCGAAGCGGTGCTTGCCGCCGGCGTTCTTGAGCCCGTTGAAGGCGCCGGTGTGGCACTGGGCACATTGCTGCGGGGTCAGCGCGGCCGGAGCCGTGGCGTAAAGCTCGGCCTTCTCCGGAATGTCAACGGTCGCCATTTTGGCAGCAAAGGCCGTGGAAGCGACGAGAATCAAGGCCGCTACGATGAGCGACAGGGTACTCTTTTTCATCATTCCTCCCCAAATAACAGTGTATTCACTACAATCGACTGGTCTTAATACTACCTAAGTCGACTATCTGTCAAGAACGTTGTGATTAAAATCACGGGAGAAATTGTTGATACGACGAGGGGAAGGAACAAAGGGACGTACTAAAGACGGATCAGGTCTTCGTGCGGTTCGTCGGATGGGTTTATGTGTATCATCACGTCGCCCACGTTGCTGAAATGTTCGAAGATGCGCCGTTTGACTTCGGTGGCTATGTCGTGGGAGCGCTTCACAGTCATGTCCGGCGGCATCTCAAGCTTCAGGTCCACGATGAGATACTGCCCGGAGTGGCGCGCCCTGATCTCGTGCACCTGGTCTACCCCTTCCACGCTGCGCGCTATCTGGGTGATGGCGTCCAGGAGGGACTGCTCGGGCTGCCCGTCCATCAGTTCGTGCGCCGAGGTGCGGAAGGTGTGGTAGCCGATGTGAAAGATAAAGATGGAGGTGACACCGGCGGCGATCGGGTCCATGATGCGGATGCCGAAGTAGGCGCCCCCGACGCCGATCAGGGTGGCAACCGAGGTAACAGCGTCCTTGCGGTGGTCCTTGGCGATGGCGAGGAGCGCGGGGCTCCCCAGGCTCCCTCCCACTTTCATGGAGTAGCGGTAGAGCGCCTCCTTGGCCACGATGGTGCCGGCTGCGGCCAAAACGGCCACCAGCGCCGGGGTGGCGTAGCGCCCCTCCAGCATGGTGTTGACGGATCCGTAGAGGATCCAGGCTCCGGTTGCAGCGATCACCAGGGAAACGAAGATGGCGGAGAGGCTTTCCACCTTGCCGTGGCCGTAAGGGTGGTCGGAGTCGTAGGGCTTGCGCCCGACCTTGAGGGCGATCAGGGTCAACCCGATGGCGATGAAGTCGCAGGCGCTTTCCACGCCGTCGGCGAAGACGGCATCGGAGTGGCCATAATGGCCGGCGGCAAGCTTCAGGATCATCAGGACTGCGTTGGCCCAAAAGCCGATGCGAATGACGCGGTCGGCCTTGTTGAAGCGATCACTCCTCAGCACGTCCCCTCCGCGCGCAAATCCTTCACGGTAAGCTGCAGCGAAGTCCTGCCGTTCCAGACGTTGATGCCGGGTGAAAACAGCAGGTCCACCCTCCCCTCCGGCACGCCCGCCTCGGCCAGGCCGAAGCCGATGGCGTCAAAGCTTTTCCCTCCCTGCCCTACCTTGAGTTTCAGGTGCCCTCCCTTAAGCACCCGGCTTTCCAGCACCTGGGCGCCCTTGAGCACGAAGAGCGGCTCCGGGTTCCCCATGCCGAAGGGCTTCATCTGCTCCAGCTGCCGCACCAGGTCGGCGGTGATCTCGCCGGAGGGGAGCTCCAGGTCGAACGCGAGCGAGGGAGTGAGGGCGTCGGCATCGAGCGCCTCCTGGGCCGCCTCGTCGAAGCGCAGCGCGAAACGCTCCAGTTGGTCCTGCGCGATGGAGAGGCCGGCGGCATGGCTGTGTCCGCCGAAACGCAGCAGGTGATCGGCGCACTCTTTGATGGCGTCCAAGAGGTGGAAGCGGGAGATACTCCGCCCCGAGCCCCTTCCCGTCCCGCCGTCGAAGGCGAACAGGATCGCCGGCCGGTGGAACAGTTCCACGATGCGGGAGGCGACGATGCCGATCACGCCGGGATGCCACTCCTCCGAACCGAGCACGATGCTCTTTCTGCCGCTGCAGGCCCCCTGCTCCAGCATGGCGCGGGCCTCTTCGAAGGTGGCGCGCTCCAGGGCCTGGCGCTCGGCATTGGCCTCGTCCAGCTCGCTGGCGATATCCTTGGCGCGTTGGGGATCCCGGCACAGGAGCAGTTCGAGGCCCAGTGCCGCGTCCTCGAGCCTGCCGGCCGCGTTGATGCGCGGGGCCAGCCGGAAGCCGACCGCGCCGCAGCCAACCTCGCCGGTGATCCCGGCCACTTCCTTGAGTGCCTCGATGCCGATCCGAGTGCCGGCGCAGAGCTGTTTGAGGCCGTAGCTGACCAGCACCCGGTTGATTCCCAACAGGGGGACCACGTCCGCGATGGTGCCCAGGGCGACCAGGTCCAGGTACTCCTTGAGATCGGGCTCGCCGCCGCGTTGGAAGAAGCCGTCGGCGCGCAGCCGGGCGCGCAGCGCCACCACCAGGTGAAAGGCGACGCCGACGCCGGCCAATGACTTGAAGGGAAACGGGCAACCGGGCTGCAGCGGGTTGATCACGGCGCAGGCGTCGGGGAGTTCCTCGCCGGGGGAATGGTGGTCGGTGACGATGAGGTCGAGCCCCGCCTCCCGGCACAGCCTGGCCTCGTTGACGGCGGTGATGCCGCAGTCGACGGTGACCAGGACGGTGGCGCCGGCATGGGCCGCCGCGTTCACCCCCTGTTCGGAGAGGCCGTACCCCTCTGTGAGGCGTTTGGGAATGTAGTGGCAGCAGCCGAGGCCGATCTTTTGGAAGAAGCTGATCAGGACCGCGCAGGAGGTGACGCCGTCCACGTCGTAATCGCCGTGCACGCAGACGCGCTCGCCTTCCTTGAGTGCCCGGACCAGCCGCTCCACGGCCTGCGCCATCCCGGCGAGGACCATGGGGTCGTGCAACCGTGACAGCACCGGGTTCAGGTAGGCATCGGCGTCATCGGCGACGCTAACGCCGCGGTGGGCTAAAAGGCGGGCCAGAAGCGGCGCGACCCCGGCGCGGGTGAGGCCGGCTACCGTCTCGGCATCGGCCTCCCTGGCGCGCCAGCTTCTATGGGTGACTGGTTTCATCCCTCCTCCAGTATCGAAAAAAATCAGGGTGCAATCATAGCATAAGGAGCAGCGCCCCGCGAATCTAATGTGCCGCGCAGGCGGCAAAAAAAAACCCGCCGGGTGGGCGGGTTTTTTCTCTGCTGCTGGTGCTGTTACTTCTTGAACGAGGTCGGCATCTGGTTCAGGCCGGCCATGTCGTTCTTGATCTGCTGGGCCGTGGGGCTGGTCGAATCGAACTGGAGGTACTTGGTCCAGATCTCCTTGGCCTTGTCCGGCTGCTTCAGGTCCTGCAGATAGACCACGCCGAGGTTGTAGAGGCTTTGCAGGTGCTTGGGGTCGATCGACTG
Organism: Geomonas propionica; assembly: GCF_016458235.1. Taxonomy (GTDB): domain Bacteria; phylum Desulfobacterota; class Desulfuromonadia; order Geobacterales; family Geobacteraceae; genus Geomonas; species Geomonas propionica. The sequence goes on from NZ_JAEMHK010000002.1 coordinate 84,831, forward strand.
CGCCTTCTCGAAGTTGGCGATCGCCTTGTCGTACCAGCCGATCTTCCGGTACATGATCCCCTGGTCAGTCATCACGTTCAGGTTGTTCGGGTCGAGCTCGAGCACCTTACCGTAGGCGTTGACCGCCTTCTGGGCCTGGTCGGTGTCGAAGTAGTCGTTGCCGAGCTGGATCCACGCCTGCAGGTTTTTGGGATCGGCAGCCACGATCTTCTCGGCCTCAACAATGCGCCGCTGGTAATCAGTCGGGGAGCCGGCGCCCTGCGGCACGCTCATGGCAACCTGGGGCTCCTTGTTCTGGCCGGCGAGATTGAAGATCAGGTAGCCTCCCAGAAGACCCACGATCAGCGCTACCACGATGGTAAGTACGTTCTCCTTGTTCACGGAACCTCCTTAAACGGCCTCTACCTTGGTCTCGACCGCGTGCTGTTCCCACAGTGCCACGATCGGGCTTGCAACGAATATGGATGAATAGGTGGCCACCACGACGCCCACAACCAGGGCGAAGGCGAAGTCATGGATCACCTCGCCGCCGAAGAGGAACAGGGAAACGGCGGCAAGGAAGGTGGTCACCGAGGTGATGATGGTACGGGACAAGGTCTCGTTGATGCTCTTGTTGAAGATAACGATCATCGGGTCCTTGATGCTCTTGTGCATGTTCTCGCGGATACGGTCAAAGACGACGACGGTATCGGTGAGCGAGTAGCCGGCGATGGTCAAGACGGCGGTGATGAACAGGATGTTGACCTCGCGGTGCATCACGTAGAACACGGCGATCATGGCGAGCACGTCGTGCATGGTGGCCACTACCGCGCCCACGCCGAACTTGAAGTCGAAACGCCAGGCGATGTAGAGGATGATGCCCAGCATGGAGAGCGCCACGGCCACCAGGGTGTCCTGCTTCAGCTTCTCGCCGATGGAGGGGCCGATCTCGGTGGAGCTTTCCACGGTGAAGGTGTTGCCCGGGATTCCGGCTTTCAGCGCCTCGGCGACCTGGTCAGCGGACTTGCCGGTCGATTTGTGCATCTTCACCAGCACCTGGTTGCCGCCGGTGATCTCCTGCAGTTCGGCTTCCTTGATGCCGCTCTTGGCGAGGGCGTCACGGATGGACTGGGTGGTGGCCGGCTGGGCGAACTTGATTTGCATCTCGGTGCCGCCGGAGAAGTCGATGCCCATGTTGGCGGTGCCGCGGGCGATGGCGATGATGCCGATGAGGCCGATGATGGCCATCAGGCCGGAGGCGAGGAAGGAGATCTTCCTCATCCCGATGAAATCTATATTGGTCTTCTTGAGCAGTTCCATTGGTCTCCCCCCCTTATACGCTGAGTCGCTTCACGTGGACGCGGTCGAGGAAGGCGTCAAAGAGCACCTTGGTGGCGACGAGCGACGTGAACAGGTTGATGATGATACCGAGGCTCAGCGAGACAGCGAAGCCCTTGACCGGGCCGGTGCCGAACTGGAACAGAACCGCCGCGGTGATGAGGGCGGTGACGTGCGAGTCCATGATGGTCAGGAACGCCTTGTCGTAGCCGGCATCGAGCGCCGCGTGCGGCGTTTTGCCCAGGCGCAGCTCCTCCCTGATCCTCTCGAAGATGAGGACGTTGGAGTCGACCGACATACCGACCAAAAGGACGATAGCGGCGATGCCCGGCAGGGTCAGCGTCGCACCGAGCGCGGAGAGCGCGCCCATCAGGAACAGGATGTTGAGCACCATGCCCAGGTTGGCGACCATGCCGGAGAGCTTGTAGTACATCGCCATGAAGCTGACGACGAGCAGGACGCCGATCAGGCCGGCCATGAGCCCCTTGTGGATGGAGTCGCGACCAAGGGAAGGACCGACGGTGACGTTCTGCAGGATCTTGACCGGAGCGGGAAGCGAGCCGGCGCGCAGCACGATGGCGAGGTCGGCGGCTTCTTTCTCGGTGAAGGAACCGGAGATCTGGGCGGAACCGCCCGAGATCCGCTCGCGGATCACCGGAGCCGAGTAGATGTTGTTGTCCAGCACGATGGCGAAGCGCTTGCCCACGTTGGCGGCGGTGACCTGATCGAACAGGCGCGCGCCGGTGGAGTTGAACTCGATGGCAACGTAGGGCTGGTTGTACTGGGAATCGATCCTGATCTGCGCGTCGGTCAGAAGCTCACCGGTGATGATGGCCTTCTTCTTCACGACCAGCGGCGTCTCGGAGACGGCCCCGGTCTGGGGATCGGTCCTCTTCTCGGAGAGGAGCTCGTCGTCCTCGGGGATGGAGCCGACGGTCGCGGTGGCCGCGTTCACGGTCTCGTCCACCAGCTTGAACTCGAGGCGCGCGGTCTTGCCGATCAGCTCGATGGCGCGTTTCGGATCCTTGATACCGGGGAGCTGCACGACGATGTTGTTCATCCCTTCGCGCTGGATAACCGGCTCGGAAACGCCGAACTGGTCAATCCTGTTGCGGATGGTCTCCAGGGCCTGCGCCACGGCGCGGTCCTTCCTGACCTGGGCCTCTTTCTCGTTGATGCGCAGCTGCATGTTGACGAAGCCGCCCTCATCGAAGACCGGAAGGGCCTCGAGGTCCGGGTACTTCTTCTTGACCAGCGCCTGCACCTTGTCGGCCGAACCGCGGTCGTACAGGGTGAGCTGCACCTTGTCGCCGCCCAGGCGCCCGATCTTCTTGAAGCGCAGGTTCTGTGCGGTGAGGGAATCCTCGAGGTCCGTGGCGATCAGGTCCAGGGAGCCTTCCACGGCCTTCTGGGTCTCCACTTCCATGACCAGGTGGGTGCCCCCCTGCAGGTCAAGACCCAGGTGGATCTTGTCCTTGGGAAGCAGGCCGCTCCACCACTTGGGGAGCGTGTCGACCAAGGTCGGCGTCAGGTAGACGCACGAGGCGATGATGAAAATAAAGATAAGAGAGATGCGCCAGGTATAACCCTTCATGGGAAAAGCTCCTTTCGGAAAAATTGAATCAATGCAGTTAGTCCTGCTTCACAGACGCAATGTACCCCTTGTTGATCCTGACGTTGACGCCGGGAGCGATCTCCAGGGTCACCACTTGGTCGTCCAGTGCGGTCACCTTGCCGTGCATGCCGCCGGCGGTGACGACCTGATCGCCTTTTTTGAGCGCTTCCAGAAGTGCCCTGTGATCCTTGGCCTTTTTCTGCTGCGGCCTGATGAGCAGGAAGTAAAAGATGGCGAACATGAACACCAGGGGGATCAGCCCCTGAAACTGCGCCATCATCCCTCCGCCCGCCGGCGCGCCACCCGCGGGACCAGCCATTGCAAACGCCAAACCAAACATTTAGTTACCTCCTGGGTTGTATTTCCATCACGTTGAAACAGTGAAAACGTTCAGTAAAGCTTCAATCGTAAGCTAACCGGCTGTTCTGGCTGCGTAGAACTGCTGCCGGAACTTGACGAACTCGCCCTTGCCAATGGCCTCCCGCACCTGCCGCATCAGGTTCAGGTAGAAGTGCAGGTTGTGCCAGCTGTTCAGCCGCGAGGCGAGGATCTCCTGACTGCGGTACAGGTGCCTCAGGTAAGCCCTTGAATAGTTGCGGCAGACATAGCAGTCGCAGGCCGGATCGATGGGACCCTGGTCCTCGGCGTAGATGGCCGCCTTGATGTTGATCCTGCCGAAACTGGTGAACAGGGCGCCGTTTCTGGCGTTCCTGGTGGGCATGACACAGTCGAACATGTCGAAGCCGTGGTACACCGCCTCGACCAGGTCCTCGGGAGCGCCGATCCCCATGATGTAGCGCGGCGACTGTTCGGGAAGGATGTCGCTGCACTCCTGCATCATGCCGTGCATGACTTCCTTCTCCTCGCCCACCGACAGCCCCCCCAGCGCGTAGCCGTCGAAGCCGATGTCGGTGATCTGGCGCGCGCTCTCGCGCCTTAAGTCCGGGTGCATGCCACCCTGCACGATACCGAAGAGCGCTTGGTCCGGGCGGCTGTGCGCGTCCTTGCAGCGCTTGGCCCAGCGCGTGGTCAACTCCAGCGATTTTTCCACGTAGGAGCGTTCTGCCGGATAGGGAGGGCATTCGTCAAAGCACATGGCGATGTCGGCGCCCAGCGCCTCCTGGATCGCGATGGAGACCTCGGGGGAAATAAAGTGCTTGGAACCGTCGATGTGAGAGCGAAAGTGCACCCCTTCCTCGGAGATCTTCCTGAGCTCCCCGAGCGAGAAGACCTGGAAGCCGCCGGAGTCGGTCAGCATGGGCCGGTCCCAGTGCATGAAGCGGTGCAGCCCCCCCAGCCGCCCCACCAGCTCATGTCCGGGGCGCAGGTAGAGGTGGTAGGTGTTGGCGAGGATGATCTGCGAGCCGACCTCGACCAGTTCCTCCGGGGTCATCGCCTTCACCGTGGCCTGAGTGCCGACCGGCATGAATATCGGGGTTTCGATCCTGCCGTGCGTGGTTGTCAGAGAGCCTAAACGGGCAGCGCAGCCCGGGTCTTTCTTGATAAGTTCAAACGATATAGCTGACAAAATATTCCTTTACCCGATAAACATCGCATCGCCGTAGCTGAAGAACCGGAAGCGTCTTCTTACCGCCTCGGCGTAGGCCTCGGTCACGACCTCCTTACCGGCGAAAGCGCACACTAACATAAATAGTGTCGATTTGGGGAGATGAAAATTCGTTATCAACGCATCAACCACCCTGAACCGGTATCCCGGCAGGATGAAGATGTCCGCCTCGCGCTCCCCCGCCTCCAGTTCGCCTGAGGCAGCGGCGTGCTCCAGGGCCCGCATCGACGTGGTCCCGAGCGCGATTACCCTCCCCCCGGACTCCTTGGTGCGGCGGATGGCTTGGGCGGTGTCGTGCGGGATTCGGTACAGCTCCCGGTGCATGGTGTGCTGGGAAAGGTCCTCCACCCGGACCGGCATGAAGGTCCCCAGCCCCACGTGCAGGGTCAGAGGCGCGATCTCCACGCCGCGACCCCGGATCTCAGCCAGGATCTCCGGGGTGAAGTGCAGTCCGGCGGTGGGGGCGGCCACGGCCCCTTTCTCGCGCGCGAACACGGTCTGGTAGCGCTCGAGGTCCTCCCCTTCGGGGGCGCGCTTGATGTACGGGGGTAGCGGCATGCTCCCGGCCGTCTCCAGCCAGCCCATGAAATCGTCGCTCCCTTCGAAGCGGACCAGCCACTCCCCTTGCTCGCGGGAGGTCACCGTCGCCGTGACTCCGGCGGGGAGGATGACCCGGGTACCGGCGCCGGGGGTCTTGGAGGCCTTGATCAGGCAGCTCCACACCTCCCCTTCACCGGGGACGCGGCGCACCAGGAACACCTCTACCGCGCCGCCGCTCTCCTTGTGCCCCTTGAGGCGGGCCGGAATGACACGGGTGTCGTTCAGGACCAGGAGGTCGCCGGGGCGAAACTGATCGGCGATGGCCGCCACGGTGCTCTCACCGACCGCACCGGTGGCGCGCTCGAGGGTCAAAAGCCTGGAGGCGTCCCTGCGGGTGGCCGGATGCTGAGCGATCAGCTCCGGCGGGAGTTCATAATCAAAATCGGAAAGGAGCATGCTATCGACCGTACCCGCCGGAAAGCTTCACGCCCGGATAGTAATAAGTAAGTATCTCGTGGTAATCGAACCCTTCGTTGGCGCGCCCCTTGGCGCCCCACTGGCAAAGCCCCACGCCGTGCCCGGAGCCGGTGCCGCTCACCTGGAGGTCGTCGCGCTGGCTGCGCAGCTCGAAGTTGGTGCTCTTCACGGTGCCGTAGCCCATGGCCTTCCTGAAGGCGACTCCGGGGATGATCACGCTCCCCCTGGAACATTCGGCGACCACGTCCTGTACCCTGCCGCTTGCGTTCCTGCCGCGCACGCGCAGCTCCCGAAGCCCCGCCACCTGGAAGCCGGCGGACTTCAGCGAGGACTCCACCTTTCTCAAGGGAAGGTTCAGCTCCCAGCGGATCGGGTTGGACTCGCCACAATAACGGCAGGAAACGCCCTGGAGATACGGAATCGAGAGCCCCCAGACATTCTTGGAGTTCTCGGTGTGGCCGGCGCAATTGGAATGGTAGAAGGCCTGGATGGTCTTGCCGTTATAGGTGAGTACCTCTCCAGCGGTTTCGCGCACGCCGTAAGCGGCGCGGCTGTCCTCGACGTCAGCCCCCTCGTACACCTGGTCCATCACGCTGGACTCGAGCTGGTAGTTCTGGCCGCGGCGGGCCTGCATCTGATATACCGCGTAGGAACGGGCGATGACAGCCTGCGCCTTGATGGACTCAATGGGCCAGGCGGAACTGATCTCGCAGTTGATGAGACCGACCAGGTACTCCTCAAGGGGCAGTTCGTTCACCACCAGCAGTCCCTTGTCGGCGGGAGAGACCTCGATCAGTGAGCGGTATCCCTTACCGTTCACAGTCATGCGCGAAAAGGCAGAAGCGACCAGGCGGTTCACGGGCTTACCGTTCACGCTGAGTCCGCTGCCCGAGCGGCGAATCTCGAGCGGCATCTCGACCCGGAGCGGTTCGCGGCCGTCGGTAAGGAGCACGCCGTCGCCGTCGATCCTGAGGGTCTCCGCCCCTTTGAACAGGGCCACCCGCACCATCTCCGGTCGTATCGCCGCGGCACTACCCCCGGCGGCGAGGCAGATAATAAATATGATCAACGTCCTGAAGCAGCTCATCAATTCCGTGTACGCATGGGTATAAAAGTCCCCTAAAAGCCCTAGATATAAACCATGGAACCGCCCGCAAAGTCAATAATTTTATGGCTCTAATCAGAGGGTTTTCAGTTTAATGAATTGGCAAGCGAATTGCTTTGTTTCTCATTAAGTCACCGGCCCAAGGGGGCGTCCCCCGGGGGGGCCGGGACCACGCAGCGCAGCTAAGATGTCGACATCAATGGGTTTGACGGCAGCGAGGCAAAGCTGGAAATTCCAAATAAGTGTTGCCAGAAGTACAAAAAAAGGCTATATCGCTGTTGGGCATAGCCATTTAGCGTGATCTGCACCACCGCTCGGAGCTGTATGCGCATCTCCCTCAAAACTAAAATCCTCACCCTGGTCACCGCGATCCTGGTCGTCGTCATCTCCACCGTTGCCTATCATAACTACCGGCAGCAGAAGGAAATGTTGCACGAGATAGCGAACCGCAACACGTCGGTCCTCATCGAGACCATCAAGAGCTCCATCGCCAACGCGATGCTTTCGGGCCGCTCCGAAGAGGTCGCCAGCATCTTCGCCCGGATCAAGTCCCGCGAGTTCGTAAAATCGATAAGGATCGTAGACGCGGAAGGCAAGATCCTGAATTCGGCGGACCGGGACGAGATCGGCAACCGGGTCCCGGACCAGGGGCGAACCAGGCTCCCCAACCGCAATATCTCGATGCTTCCCGAGGAAGGTGTCTTCCTCTCCTACGCGCGTATCTTCAACGCCCCGCAATGCTACAAATGCCATCCGGCCAATAAAGAGACCCTGGGCCTGCTCGAGATCAAGCTTTCCCTGGGGTACATGAACGGCTTTATTTCCCGCGAGCGCGAAATCGCCGTCGTCTCCGCCATCATCCTGGTGCTGCTCACCGTGGCCACCATCTTCACCTTCCTGGTCATCTACGTGGAGCGCCCCATCCGCAAGCTGATGCGTTGCATGGAAAAAGTGGAGCAGGGAGAGTTCAACCAGGAGATCAGCCTGACCTCCAGCCGCGAAATGCGTTCGCTCGGCAACAGTTTCAACCACATGGTCGGCACCATCGCGACGCTGATGGAATCGACGGTGAAGCACGAGAGGGAGCTGGCCCGGGCCCAGGAAAAGCTGGCACACCACCGCGAGACCCACCAGATGAACGGCCGGCTAGAGGAACAGATCCGAGAGATCGAGAACCTGAACGTGACACTGGAGGAGCGCATCGAGGAGATCGAGGAGGCGAACTACAAGATCGCTGACCTCGCCGGGGAACTGGAAGACAAGAACACCAACCTGGAGAAGGCGGTGGCGAAATTATCCACCCTGTACCGCCTGGGGCTGGCCATCAACTCCACCATCGAGGTGGAGGACCTGTACCGGCTGGTGGTGAAGACCACCATGGACACCCTGCAGGCCCAGGTCGGCTACGTGGTCCTGTACGACGCCGAGCACGGCGAGCTGCGCATCACCAACCTGGTCGGCTACCGCGACCCGAACCCGCAGCACCTGTGCGTCCCCATGAAACCCTCCAGCGTCTCCAGCTGGGTGATTCAGAACAGCAAGCCGCTTTTGATCACCGACATCGCCCTCATGCCCGAATTCGACCGGGTGAGCCCGCTCGGCTTCGAGAGAAAGACCCTCATCTGCGCCCCGCTCATGGTCAAGGACGAGATCATCGGCACCATCACCGTGGTCAACAAGCTGAACAACACCGTCTACAACCACGAGGAACTGGAGCTTCTCTCCACCATCGCGGCCCAGGCCTCCATCGCCATCAAGAACGCCAAGCTCTACGACGAGCAGCAAAAGACCTACCTGAACACGATCCAGGCCCTGGTCTCCGCCATCGAGGCTTCCGACAGCTATACCCGCGGCCACTCCGAGCGCGTCACCCGCTTCTCGCTCGCCCTCGCCCGTCAACTCGAGCTCCCCGCCAACCGCCTCAAGGTGATCGAGCGCGCGGCCATCCTGCACGACATCGGCAAGATCGGCATAGACCTCTCCCTGCTGCACAAGGAAGCGACCCTCACCAAGGACGATGTTGCCGAGTTGCAACAGCACCCCACCATCGGCATGAAGATCCTGGAGCCGATCGAATTCCTGCACGACGTGCGCCTGTGCATCGGTCAGCACCACGAGCGCTACGACGGTAAGGGCTACCCGAACCGCCTGACCGGACAGGAACTCCTCCTGGAGTCCCGCATCCTCGCCATCGCCGACAGCTTCGACGCCATGACCTCGGACCGCCCCTACCGCAAGGCGCTCAAACTCGAGGTGGCCATCCAGGAGCTGGCCGAAAACGCGGGCACCCAGTTCGACCCGGAACTGGTCCCCATCTTCATCAAGCTCCTGAAGACACCCAACTTCCTGCCCCAGCGCGAGGAATACCCGGGGCTGCACGTGGTGCCCCTTTCTAGCAAGGCCGGCAGCAAGCCTCACTCCTGCATTGCCCAGTAATTCAAATAATGGTATAAGATAAAACTCGCTGCGCGGCCGGCAGAGCCGGTCCGCGCCATTTTTGTGCCCTTCGGGCACCGGGAGCCCTTGTGCCGCCACTTTTAGAAATCGCAGGACTGCGCACCGAGTTCCGCCTGAAAAGCGGGGTGCTTAAGGCCGTGCGCGGCGTGGACCTGACCGTCGAGCCGGGCGAAACCGTGGCGCTTGTGGGCGAGTCCGGCTGCGGCAAGAGCATCACGGCCGCCTCGGTGCTAAGGCTGGTCCCCCCGCCGGGGCGCATCGTCGCCGGCGCCATCCGCTTCAAGGGGGAGGATCTCCTCGCCCTCTCCGAGGAGCGCATGCGCGAAATCAGGGGAAACCGGATCGCCATGGTGTTCCAGGACCCGATGACCTCGCTGAACCCGGTCTTCACCGTCGGGTACCAGGTCGCCGAGGGGCTCAGGATCCACCGCGGCCTGACCGGTGCCGATGCCGAGCGCGAGGCCGTCGACCTCTTGACCCAGGTGGGCATCCCGGCCGCCCAGGACCGGGTCAAGGACTACCCGCACCAGCTCTCCGGCGGCATGCGCCAGCGCGTCATGATCGCCATGGCGCTCGCCTGCGGCCCGGAACTGGTCATCGCCGACGAGCCCACCACGGCGCTCGACGTAACCATCCAGGCCCAGATACTGGAACTTTTGGACCGGCTCATGGCGAAGAACCGCATGGGGCTGATCCTGATCACCCACAACCTCGGCATCGTGGCCGAGCGCGCCCACCGCACCGCCATCATGTACGCCGGCGAGATCGTGGAGAGCGCGCCTACCGCCGAACTGTTCGCCAACCCGCTGCACCCCTACACCAAGGGACTGCTCGCCTCGCTCCCCGAGTTCGGCACCCCGGGCGAAAAGCTCGCCACCTTCGCGGGAGGGGTGCCCGACCTGCGCGGCGACCTCACCGGCTGCCCGTTTAAGGAGCGCTGCCCCGTCGGCGACGATGCCTGCAGCAGGGAAACCATCAAGATGACGGAGGTGGCGCCCGGACACCTGGTGCGCTGCAGGAAGGTATCATGACGCCGCTTCTGACCGCAGAAAACCTCGTGAAGCAGTACCCGGCCCGGGGGGGGATGTTCGCCGAGAAGCGCATCCTCACCGCGGTGGCCGGTATCGACCTCGAGCTCTACCCGGGGGAGACGCTTGGACTCGCAGGGGAGTCGGGATGCGGCAAGTCGACCGTGGCAAGGCTTCTGACCGGCCTCACCCCCCCCACCTCGGGTAGCGTGAAGTACGAGGGACGTGAGCTGGCGCGGATGAGCAAGGCCGAGCTGGCCCAGTACCGCAAAGAGGTCCAGATGGTGTTCCAGGACCCGTTCTCTTCGCTGAATCCGCGCATGCGTGTCGCGGAGATTCTGGGCGAGCCCCTGGAGATCCACCGCATCGGGGACACCTCGGGACGGCGGGACAAGGTGGCTGAACTGCTCAGCCGGGTGGGCCTCTCCCCCGAGCACATGATGCGCTTCCCGCACGAGTTCTCCGGCGGGCAGCGCCAGCGCATCGGCATCGCCCGCGCCCTGGCGGTCGCGCCGCGCCTGATCATAGCCGACGAGCCGGTATCGGCCCTCGACCTCTCCATCCAGGCGCAGATCATCAACCTGCTGCAGGACGTGAAAAAGGACCTGGGGCTCTCCTTCCTGTTCATCACCCACGACCTCTCGGTGCTGAGACACCTGAGCGACCGGGTGGCGATCATGTACCTAGGACGCATCGTGGAGACCGGCAGCCGGGACCAGGTGCTGAACCGCCCCCTGCATCCCTACACGGAGGCGCTCCTTGCCGCGATACCGAGCATCGATCCCAAGAAGAGGACCAGGCACGTGATCGCCAAGGGTGAGCTCCCCTCGCCCGTCTCCCCCCCCAGCGGCTGCCCCTTCCACCCGCGCTGCCCTTACGCGCAGCCGGTGTGCAGTGAAAAGCGCCCCGAACTGCTGGAAAAAGTGCCGGGGCAGCGGGCAGCCTGCCACTTCAGCGAGGAAATCTTCCTGAAGGAAACAAAGTAAATCAGTTGACAATTCCTATTAGCATATATAGATTATCTTTAGCCCAAACCGGAGGATACCAAGTTGGCATTTGACAAGACCAGAGATTACGGAAAAGAAGCGGAGATGCTGAAGGTGCTCGGGCACCCGATCCGCCTGAAGATAGTGGCAGGACTTTGCACCCAGGAGTGCAACGTGAAGCACATCTGGGAGTGCCTTGGGCTCCCCCAGGCGACCGTGTCGCAGCACCTGGCGCTTTTGAAGAACAAGGGGATCATCGAGGGGACCCGCGACGGGGTCGAGGTGCACTACGCTGTGGTGAGCCCGTTCGTGCGCAGGCTGATCGAAATCCTGAACGCAGAGGCGTAATAGAAGTAAAGCAGGCCGAAGGACCGCACCCGCCCGGGGCGGTCCTAGGTTCCGCTGACGTCGAGCTCGGCGATCCGCAACGAAGATGATCCCGTGGAGCCGAAGAAACGCAGGTCGCTCCCGACCTGGTCCACCCTTCCGAACAATTCCAGCAGGTTTCCCGCCAAGGCGAGCCCCTTGACCGGGTACCTGACCTCTCCATCCTCCACATAAAAGCCGGCAGCCCCGACCGAGAAGTCACCCGAGATCGGATTCGCCGTGTGCATCCCCATCACGTCGGTGATCAGCACCCCTTTGCTCACACCAGCCAGCAGCGTGGCAGGATCGGCGTCACCAGGCTCGACGTGGAGGTTGAGGGCGCCGACCCGGGGCGGGGTCTTGATGCCGCTTCGCACCGCGTTGCCGGTGGAGCGCGTCCCCAGACGTTTGCCCCAGTAGCTGTCGTAGAGATATCCCTGCAGTACCCCGTTAATAACCAGCGGGGTGTCCTGCTGTGGCACCCCCTCGCCGTCGCAGGGGGCGCTCCCCATGGCGCCGGGAAGAAGGCCGTTGTCGCGCACGGAGATCAGTTCCGAGAAGAGCCGCGCCCCTACCCTGCCGGCCAGCAGGGATTTCCCTTTATGCACGTTCTCGGCGAGGAAGGAACCGGATAGGACGTCGAGCAGGTCGGCGGCCACGTGGTTGTCGAGGACCGCCTGGCAACGCATGGTGGCAAGCGTGCGCGCACCGAGAAGGGCGCATGCCTTGCGTCCCGCTCCGGATGCGACCGCGGCGAGATCTACCCCGGAAAAGGAGGGAGAGAAGCCGTAATCCCAGCCGGTCTGGGCGTCGCCGTCCGACTCCGCCACGGCGGAGACGCTGCAGGTGTTGTAGGTACCGCTGTAGGCGGCGTTCAGTCCCAGCGAGTTGCGGGTCAGCGAGTGGTAGACCGACTCGCCGTAGCTGCATTTGCGCACCCGCTTGACGCGGGAATCGACCGCGAGCACCAGGCGCTCCAGTTCCAGAGCGCGGGCGACCTTGAGCGATTCGTCGATGGCAGGAAGCGAGGGATCGAAGAGCCAGGGGGTATCGGGGTAAGACGGAGAGGGGGCGGCGAAGGTGTAGAACTCGTCCGGCGTTTGCACCCGGGCGGCGACCAGCGCCCCCTCGACCATGCGCTCAAGAGACACGTCGTCGAGGGCGGTCGAATAGGAGAAGCCCATGCCCTGGCCGACCAGGAGCCGCAGGGAGACGCCGAAAGGCTCGGCCACGCGGAAGGCGTCCACCTTTCCCTGCTTCACCTCGATGGCGAGGTCGCGCGAGCCGGAGACGGCGATTTCGTAACCGTCGATCTGACGCCCCTTGAGCAGGCGTTCCACCGCGTCGGCGTGTCGTGTCAGTTCCATTTTGGCCTACAGCTCCAGAATCATCGCGATCTCATCGCAGTCCGGGAACTTGACGCACTTGATGCAGTCACCCCATACCTTGTGCGGCAACTCGGACTTGTCCGCGATCTTGAAGCCGAACTTGGCGAAGAAATCGGGCTTGTAGGTGAGGCAGAAGAGCCTCTTCAGCCCCAGACTGCGCGCCTCATCGATGCAGGCCCCCACCACCTGGCTGCCGATGCCGCGCCGCCCGGCGCTCTCGGCTACGGCGACGGAGCGCACCTCCGCCAGGTCATCCCAGACGATATGGAGCGCAGAGGTGCCCAAAAGCCGGCCGTCCTCCTCGAATACGTAGAAGTCGCGCAACGCCTCGTACAGTTCGGAAAGCGAGCGGGAGAGCATCTCGCCGCGGCTCGCGAAGTTGGTCAATAGTTTCTGAATCTCTTTTACGTCGCCAATCCTGGCCTTTCTGATCATCTCACTGCCTCCTGAATCAACTCCCTGGCATGCTCCAGGGTCTTTTCGGTAACGCGCGCGCCGGAAAGCATGCGCGCCACCTCGGCCACCCGCTCCTCCCCTTCCAGGAGTTCCACGCCGGTGGCGGTACGTCCGTCGGCGACTTTCTTCTCGACCTTCAAGTGCTGGTCCGCGAAGGCTGCCACCTGGGGCAGGTGGGTGATGGCCAGCACCTGTTGTTCGCGGGCCACCCGTTTCAGCTTCTCGCCCACCAGGGCACTAGTCGCCCCGCCGATGCCGGTATCCACCTCGTCGAAGATGAGGGTGGGAACCTCGGAGTCGGGGTGGAGCTGCTTCAAGGCCAGCATGAGCCTGGAAAGCTCTCCGCCGGAGGCGATCTTGGCCAGAGACTTCGGGGGCTCGCCCGGGTTCGGCGAAAAGAGGAACTCGGCGCGTTCGAAGCCGTAGCTTCTCGCCTCGGCGCTCTTCTCGAAGGAGGTCTCGAAGACCGCGTGCGTCATGGCCAGCTCGGCCAGTTCGCGCTCCATCCCCTCCTTGAGCCTTTTGCCGCCTTCCTCGCGCGCCTTGGTGAGCTTCCCGCCCAGTGCTGCCAGTTCCTGCTCCAGTTGTGCGATGCGCGCCTGCAGCTCGCCGCGGGTCCCTTCCAGGTTGGAGAGCACCGACAGCTCCCGGTCCACCTCCCCCTGGTACGCGAGGATCTCCTCGATGCTGGCGCCGTACTTCTTCTTGAGCCGGCCGATGGCGTCGAGCCGGTCCTCGATCTCCTCCAGCCGGGCAGGGTCGGACTCGACCCGGGCGGCGTAGTCGCGCAGGGTGAGCGAGGCGTCCTCGAGCTGGGCGTAGGCCGCCTGCAGCGCCTCGGTAACGGGGGCAAGAGCCGGGTCGATGCGGCCGGCGTCGGCGACCCCGGCGATGATGCCGGATAGGTTGCCGAGAATGGGGGCGTCGCCGCCGTAGAGGGCGTCGAAGGCGCTCTGCGAGGCGCCCATCAGCTTCTCGCTGTGGGCGAGCCGGGCTCGCTCCTCGGCCAGTTCCTCTTCTTCGCCGGGGACGAGTTTGGCCTCGGCGATCTCGTTACTCTGGAAGGAGAGCAGGTCGAGCCTTCGGGCAGCCTCGCGCTCCCCCGCCTCAAGGGCCTGCAGTTCGTGTTTCGCGGCCTGGCACGCCTCGTAGCGCGCGGCGAACTCGGCGCGCAGGGGGAGCGCCCCGGCGTAGCCGTCCAAGAGGAGCAGGTGCTGCTCGGTCTTCAAAAGGCTCTGCGCGTCGTGCTGGCCGTAGATGTTGATCAGGTTGCGGCAGATCTCGGAGAGAAGCGAGGTGGTGGCAAGCCCGCCGCCGATGAAGACGCGGCTCTTGCCGCCGACAGCGACCACGCGCCGCACCAAGAGTTCGCCGTCGCACTCGATCCCCGCGGCGGCGAGCGCCTGCAGCAGCGCCTCGCGCCCGGAGAGGTCGAAGAGCGCCTCCACCGAGGCCTCCTTGGCGCCGGAACGGATCAGGTCGGCACTGCCGCGCCCACCGAGGATCAGGTTCACCGCGTCGATGATGATCGATTTGCCGGCGCCGGTCTCGCCGGTCAGGATGTTGAGCCCGGGGCTGAACTCCACGTGCAGCTTGTCGATGATGGCGAGGTTGGTTATCTGCAGCTCTCTGAGCACTTAGCGTTCACCCCATTTGAGCTTGGTGCGGAGCACCTCGAAGTAATCCTTGCTGCGGGACTGGATCAGCCGGGTCACGTGGGGGGCCTTCCTGATCTGCACCACGTCGCCGGAAAGGAGCTTCATGCCGACCTGGCCGTCCAGGGTCAGGAACACGGACTCGTCCGGGGCGTAGTTCAGCTTGATGGCGATCTGGGCCGAGGCATCCACCACCAGCGGGCGGTTGGTCAGGGTGTGCGGACAGATGGGAGTGATCGAGATGCACTCCAGTTCCGGATGGAGGATCGGTCCGTTCGCGGAAAGCGAGTAGCCGGTCGAACCGGTCGGGGTCGATATGATCAGGCCGTCGGCCTTGAAGGTGGTCAGGTAGCGCCCGGTCACCGAGGTCTCCATGTCGATGATCCTCGCCAGGGCCCCCTTGTTGATGACGACGTCGTTCAGCACGCGGTGCAGCTCGACCATCTGGCCGGCGCGCTCCACGCTCGCCAGGAGCATCATGCGCTCGGTCACCTCGAAGTCGCCGGCCAGGCAGCGCTCCATGGACGGGTAGAGCTCGTCCAGGGTGATCTCGGTGAGGAAACCGAGGCTCCCCAGGTTGACCGCCAGGATCGGGACATCACACTCGCCGATGAGGCGCGCGGCCGCGATGAGCGTGCCGTCGCCGCCAAGCACCACCACGAGGTCGGCGTCGCGCGCGATCTCGGAACTCTCCGAGCTCTCCGCGAGCGTGGTGCGCCGTAGCCTCCGGGAGAGATGCTCCTCGACATGGGCGGTCACGCCGCGGGCGGCCAACCACTCGATGAGCTCCTCGGCGACCCCCAGAGAGCGCGGATCGTGCACTTTCGCGAAAATGGCGATTTTTTTCATCACGAACCCTTTACTTGTACTGTAATCTAGGATTTACTAGCACAGTTGGTGTATCATGTCCAACGGAAAACTGGCGCGCCCCAAGTAGTCCCTCAGACACCTTTCCCACAATAACTACGTGCAGATGCAGGGTGACTCATGACTGAAGAGCAGATCGGCATCAACGAAGAGCTTGACAAGCAAATGCTCATTATCAAGTCCTTTCTCGAACATCTCGAATACACACTGGGAAAAGACAAATACTCGGCCACCGCTTATGACAGGTTCAACGCCCTCGCCTATGCAGTGCGCGATCATCTCGTTGAGCGCTGGCTCGACACGCAGCAGGCCTACTATAACTCGGACAACAAAAGAGTCTACTACATGTCCATGGAGTTCCTGATGGGAAGGACCCTTTCCAACAGCCTCATCAACCTGGGGCTTTGGGATGACTTCAAGGACGCCATCACCTCGCTGGGCAACGACTTCGACCAGATCGTCAACGAGGAGCAGGACGCGGGGCTTGGCAACGGCGGCCTCGGGCGTCTGGCAGCCTGTTTCCTCGACTCCATGGCCACCATGTCCATCCCCGCCTACGGCTACGGCATCCGCTACGAGTACGGCATCTTCCGCCAGCACATCGCGGACGGGGCCCAGGTGGAGATACCGGACAACTGGCTGCGCTACCGTAACCCCTGGGAGCTGGACCGGCAGGAGCACCTGCACACGGTGAAGTTCTACGGCCGGGTCATCTCGACCTTCGACCCCGACGGCAAGCTTGTGCGCGAGTGGGTCGACACCGACGACGTCATGGCCATGGCCTACGACACCCCGATCCCCGGTTACCAGACCCAAAGCGTCAACACCTTGCGGCTTTGGAGCGCCAAGTCAAGCCGCGAGTTCGACCTGAAGTTCTTCAACGAGGGGAACTACATCCGGGCCGTGGAAAAGAAGATGCAGTCGGAGACCATCTCCAAGGTGCTCTATCCCGCCGACAACGTGGTGGAGGGAAAGGAACTGCGCTTCAAGCAGGAATATTTCCTTGCCTCGGCCACCGTGCATGACGTGCTCTACCGCTTCCAGAAGAAACACCAGGACATGCGGCTTTTGCCCGACAAGGTCGCCATCCAGTTGAACGACACCCACCCCACCCTTGCCATCCCCGAGCTGATGCGCGTCCTCATGGATGTGGAGGGGGTCGATTGGGAGGAGGCCTGGGAGATCACCAAGAAGACCTTCGCCTACACCAACCACACCATCCTCCCCGAGGCGCTGGAGCAGTGGCCGGTCTGGTTCTTCGAGCAGATTCTGCCAAGGCACCTGCAGATCATCTACGAGATCAACGAGCGCTTCCTGAAGGAGATCCGGGAGCGGTTCCCCGGCGAGCCGGAGCGCCTGGCCCGCATGTCCATCGTCGAGGAGCACTGGGAAAGAAAGATCCGCATGGCGCACCTCGCCATCGTCGGGAGCCACTCGGTGAACGGGGTGGCCGCGCTGCACACCGAGATCCTCAAGAACGAGCTGTTCCACGACTTCTACGAGATGTACCCGGAGCGCTTCAACAACAAGACCAACGGCATCACCCAGAGGCGCTGGCTCAAGATGTCCAACCCTGCCCTTTCGGGGCTCATCGACGAGTACATCGGCGGCGACTGGACCAGGAACCTGTACGAGTTGGAGAAGCTGCGCGCCATCGCGGGCGACCCGGAGTTCCTCGGGCGCTGGCGCCAGGTGAAACGGAGCAACAAGGAGGGGCTGTGCCGCTACATCAAGCAGCACAACGACATCGACGTCGACCCCGACTCGCTCTTCGACGTGCAGGTGAAACGGCTGCACGAGTACAAGCGGCAGCTTTTGAACGTCCTGCACATCATCACCCTCTTCAACCGGATCAAGGATAACCCGGGCGCAGAGGTGGTGCCGCGCACCTTCATCTTCGCCGGCAAGGCGGCGCCCGCCTACGCCACCGCCAAGCTGATCATCCGGCTCATAAACGCCGTGGCCGGAGAGGTGAACCACGACCCGGACGTGGCGGGACGGATCAAGGTGGTCTTTTTGGCCAACTACAGCGTTTCGCTGGCGGAGAAGATCTTCCCCGCCTCCGACCTATCTGAGCAGATCTCCACCGCCGGCACCGAGGCTTCCGGCACCGGCAACATGAAGTTCGCCCTGAACGGCGCCCTCACCATCGGCACCCTGGACGGGGCCAACATCGAGATCATGGAAGAGGTGGGTCGCGACAACATCTTCATCTTCGGCATGACCGCGGCCGAGGTGTCGCAGCTGCGCGCGCGTGGCTACAATCCGCGGGAATACTACAACGGCAACCGGGAACTGAAACGGGTACTGGACATGATCGCCTCAGGTTTCTTCTCCCCTTGGGCACCCGAACTGTTCACGCCGCTCACCGACTCGCTTTTGAACCTGGGCGACCACTACATGCTCCTGGCCGACTACGCTGCCTATGTCGCCTGCCAGGAGAAAGTGGCCGAGCTGTTCAAACAGCCCGACGAGTGGGCACGGCGCGCGATACTCAACTGCGCCGGCATGGGCAAATTCTCCAGCGACAGGACCATCGACCAGTACGCCCGCGAAATCTGGGGCATCAAGCCGGTCGACATCCTCCCGGGGGCCGTGGAACTACAGAGGCATTGATTGGATCTTTTCAACGGAACTGACGAACGATTCGCGCCGCTTGCCGAGCGCATGCGGCCCCGCACCATCTCCGAATACCTGGGACAGGGGCACCTTCTGGGCGAAGGGAAACTCCTGAGAAGCCTGATCGAAACCGACCGGGTCACCTCCCTCATCTTCTGGGGCCCTCCGGGCTCCGGCAAGACCACCCTGGCCCGCATCATCGCGGGCGCCACCAAGAGCCATTTCATCTTCTTCTCGGCGATCATGAGCGGCATCAAGGAGATCCGCGAGGTGGTCAAGGAGGCCGAGGACATCCTGAAATTCCAGGGGAAGCGGACCATCCTCTTCGTGGACGAGATCCACCGCTTCAACAAGAGCCAGCAGGATGCCTTTCTCCCCTACGTGGAGCGCGGTACCTTCACCATGATCGGCGCCACTACGGAGAACCCATCCTTCGAGGTGATCGCGCCGCTGTTGTCGCGCTGCAAGGTGCTGGTCCTGAACCCGCTTGCCGACGAGGACATCCGGCAGATCCTGGTGAACGCCCTCACCGACCGGGAGCGGGGATTGGGGGAGTTCGAGCTGTCCGCTTCCGAGGACGCGCTCTCCTTCATGGCCGAGCAGGCCGGCGGCGACGCCCGCATCGCGCTCAACACGCTGGAAACCGCGGCGAGGCTCGCGCGCGAGGGGGAGATCACCCTCGACATCGCCCGCGAGGCGACCCAGAAGAAGCCCCTGCTCTACGACAAGGGGGGCGAGGAGCACTACAACGTCATCTCCGCCTTCATCAAGTCGATGCGGGGCTCCGACCCGGACGCGGCCCTTTACTGGCTCGCGCGCATGATCGAGGCAGGCGAGGACCCGATCTTCATCCTGCGCCGCATGGTCGTCTTCGCCTCAGAGGATGTCGGCAACGCCGATCCGCGCGGGCTGCAGATGGCGGTGTCGGCCCTGGAGGCGTTCCGGCTGGTGGGGATGCCGGAGGGAAGGATCATCCTGGGACAGGCGGTCACCTATCTCGCCACCGCCCCCAAGTCCAACGCGAGCTACATGGGGATCAACCAGGCGCTGGCCGAGGTGAGAAAATCGGGTGGGCTCCCGGTGCCGATGCAGATCAGGAACGCCCCCACCAAGCTCATGAAAGGGCTCGGCTACGGCAAAGGGTACCTCTACCCGCACGACTACCAGGGCGGCGTCGTGGCCCAGGGCTACCTTCCGGACCAGCTCGCGGGGAGGAGCTTTTACGCCCCCAAGGAGAGCGGCTACGAGAAAAGCATCCGGGAGCGCATGGCCTGGATCAAGGGTCAGCGGGAAAAGTCGAACGATCCCGAGCGGTAAGCCTTGTTGAAAATGGAACACCCCATGATATATTCAAGCTTGCCTCACGCGGGGCAGACGAGCCCCCCGGCATGACAACCTCCATTGGAGTAAGAGCATGAAGAAGATCGGGATTCTCACCAGCGGCGGAGACTGCTCCGGCATGAACGCGGCGATCAGGAGCGCGACCCGCACCGCGCTAGGACACGGGGTGCAGGTAGTCGGCTTCAGGAAGGGATACGCGGGCCTGTTGAAGGGGGACCTGCTGGAGATGACCACCAGGGAAGTGGCGGGGATCCTGCACCGCGGAGGCACCTTCCTGCAGTCAGCCAGAAGCGAGGAGTTCCGCACCGTGCTCGGCCGTGAGAAAGCGGTGCGGCACCTGCAGGATCTCGGGGTCGAGGGGCTGGTGGTGATCGGCGGGGACGGCTCGCTGAACGGCGCGCTCGCGCTGCACCGCATGGGGGTGCCGGTGATCGGGATCCCGGCCAGCATCGACAACGACATCCCCTACACCGACATGGCCCTGGGCGTCGACACCGCCCTGAACAACATCATTTACGCGGTCGACTGCATCAAGGACACGGCGAGTTCGCACGATCGCGCCTTCGTCATCGAGGTGATGGGTAGAAATTCAGGCTACTTGGCCAGCATGAGCGCCATCGCCACCGGAGCCGAGTACGCCATCGTCCCCGAGGTCGAGTGCGACGTAACCGACCTGTGCAACCAGCTCAGGAAGCGCTACGAGGAAGGGCGCAGTAACGCCATCATCATCCTCGCGGAGGGCGCGGGACGGGCCCAGAACATCGCGGACAACATCAAGGACGCCATCGGCTTCGAGACCCGGGTGACGGTGCTCGGGCATTACCAGCGCGGCGGCGCTCCCTCGGTCTTCGACCGGCTCTTGGGAAGCCGCTTCGGCCATGCGGCCGTCGAGCAGTTGTTCGCAGGGGAAAAGGGAAAGATGGTAGGGCTTTGCTGCGGCGAGATCTGCTCCACCCCCTTGGAGACCGTGGTGGTCAGCGAGAAGATGCAGCAGGACGAGCTGCACGAACTGTCGATGATCCTGGGAATTTAAAGGAAGAAGCTTCCCCGTCCCTAACCCTCCCCCTCTAGGGGAGGGGACAAACGCCGGCAGATCCGGCGGAGGGGGACCAAGGATGGCAACCAAATGAAAAAGCCGCGCACCGGTACCGGGCGCGGCCTTTCACGTTTATGTGTTCCCCTTTACGGGCGGCAGTAGGTGATCGCGCTCAGCACGGCCCCCTGGGGGTCCTGGAGCACGCAGAAGCGACCCACCCTCGGGATATCGGTAGGAGGAACCAGCACCTTGCCGCCCAGCTCCTCGGCCTTGGCAGCGGTCTGGTCCACGTCGGTCACGGTGATGTACACCCCCCACCCCAGGGGCTTGCGGTGTCCCGGCCCGGCCGGCGCCATCCCGGCCACCTCCTTGCCGGCGACCTTGATCAGGGTGTAGTCCCCTTCCCCGTCCCAGCGCTCGGTGCTCCAGCCGAACAGCCTGCCGTAGAAGGATTGTGCTGCGGCAACGTCATCCGTGGTCAGCTCGAACCAGCTGAAAGCACCCTGCTCCCTGAATCGATCCGTCATCTGGCACCTCCTCGCGCCCGGGGTGAGCAAACGAGGAGAAGTATACTACGGAACGGCGTCTAGCGCAGGCCGATGCGGGAGAAGGCGATACCGAGCCACTTGTTCAATAAGTGGTCGCGGCTCAGGAAACGTAACGGAGGCGGCTTCCTCTTGCCCAAGATGGCCAGCAGGGCCACGATCTCTTCGCTTCCCCCGACCCCCATCCCCTTCCTGAGGGCTTCCAGGGCCTGCGGCTTGTCGCGGGCGACCTGGTGCACCCGGGCCAGGTTCAGGTAGTGCACCGGGTTCTGCGGCTCGAGCTCCAGGGAGGCCAGGCAGAGCTCGCGCCCCTTCTTCACCTGGCCGCGCTCCTTGGCGATGCACAGACCGAGGTAGGAGTGCAGCAACGGGTTGTCTTCCAGCTTCAGAGCCCGCTCCAGCAGGGCCAGGGCCGCCTGGTACTCGCCCGCGGAAAAGGAGGCAAGGGCACGGCTTAACAGCTTCTCGGCATCTTCCTGCGGCACAGGCTCCATAGAGCGACCCTCCGGTGTCTAAAGCAGTAACAGCAGATCCTGGTGTCTTTCTATCCTGACGGCGGCCTCGAGCTCACCGCGGTACGCCACGAAAGGAACACCCGCCCCCTCGGCCGCACGGCGGTCGACGTCCGAGTCGCCCACAAAAAGTGCCTCATGCGGCGCCAGACCGTAGTGCTCCAGCACCTTCAAGAGGGGCTCAGGATGCGGCTTGGGGTTCTTGACCCGCCCCGCGGTCATGACGCAACTGAAGTAGCCGTCCAGCCCGAAGGAGTCGAGCAGGATGTCCATCGAGCTCGCGCGGTTGGTGCAGATCGCCAGCTCCACCCTCCCCTTCAACGCGTCCAGGGTCTCGCGCAGCCCCTGTTCCATGATCATGAGCGGGAAGAGCTTGCGGTAATCGATGCTGGCGGAAAAGGCACGCACCTCATCCATGCGGTCGTCGCCGGCGAAGAGGTATTCGAGCACGTCCTTATTGCAATAGGTGTGCAGGATGCGCATGGTATCAGCGTCGCCGCGGTCGATGGCGGACCTGCCGAAGCGATCCAGTATCAGATGATAAAAAGCGTAGTTGGCCTCGAAGGAGTCGAACAACACGCCGTCGCAGTCGTAGATGACCGCTTTGTACTTTTCGCTCAAAACTCTATCTCCACGGCAGCCTCAGCTCTCATCGGCACCGCCGTCACGCCCCATCCCTGCCAGGTACTCCTGCCACTCGATAGGGAGCATGTGCTTTTTCTTGTTGTTGCATTCCTTGCAGCAGGGGACCACGTTCCCCTTGGCGGATTTGCCGCCGCGGATCACGGGTACGATGTGGTCCATGGAGAGCTCCGCCGGCGGAAATTTTCCCAGGCACCAGTGGCAGACCCCTTTGGCCACCCGGTTCTTCCACCACTGACTGCGCCGCAGTTCGCGCGCCTTCTCACGCTCGCGTCGGACCTCCACCTCGGAGACCTCGATGATAAAGTAATCCACTACAACCTCGTATCGGGAGCGAAAGCTCCCCTTACCTGCCCGCGCCGGCCCGGTAGCTGTCGATGGCCGCCCGCGCCAGTTCGTCGCAGCGCTCGTTTTCCACGTGGCCGTTGTGGCCGCGCACCCAGACCCAGGTGATCCGGTGCATCTTGGCGAGGGCCAGCAGTTTCTCCCACAGGTCGCGGTTCAGCACCGGTTCCTTCTTGGAGTTCACCCACCCCTTTTTCACCCAGCCGGAAAGCCACTCGGTCATCCCCTTGGCGAGATACTGGGAGTCGGTGGTAACCACCACCTCGCAGGGGCGGGTCAGCGCCTCCAGGGCCTGGATGGCGGCGCTCATTTCCATCCGGTTGTTGGTGGTGTCCCCCTCGGCGCCGGAAAGCTCCTTCACCTTGTCGCCGTAGCGCAGGATGCTTCCCCAGCCGCCGATGCCGGGGTTGCCGCTGCAGGCGCCGTCGCAAAAGATCTCAACCCGCATGCGGCCGCCCCCCCTGCTGTAGGAGCCCGGCGATGGCATCCATCACCCGGTCCACGATCATCTGGTGGGTCTCCTTGCAGTCCTCGAGCTGGTACAGGTCGCTGAAGTCCAGCGCAGCCCCGAACACCACCCCCCCTGGCAGCCCCACGCCCGGGAACTTCCAGCGGTTGATACCGGAAAGCGCGGTCGGGATCACGTGCGGCCTGGTGTCGTAGATGATCTTCCCCACGCCCCGGTTCCCCTTGCCGAGCACGCCGTCCTTGTGCCTGGTCCCCTCGGGAAAGAGCATCACCTTCTGGTCGGCCAAAAGCGCGTTGATCTGCTTGCCGGCGCGCACGTCGCGGCCGCGCCGGACCGGGAAAGCGCCCCAGGAGCGGTAGACGAGCCCCATGAACCCGGAGAAGAGCTCCTCCTTCGCGGGTGCCCAAAGCATCTGCATCGGGTGGTTGCGGATGACGGCCCAGGGGAGGAATACGGTGTCGTAGGCGGAAATGTGGTTGGAGGCAATAAGGACGCCCCCGCTAGTGGGGATGTGCTGGGCTCCCTCGATGCGGAACCGGTTCAACAGTGAGGCGTAGCTGCCGATTACCCAGATGGAGAAAGTAACCCAGAAGCGACGTAGCAGTGAAACCTTCAAGAAGAAAACCTCTTCATCACGTGGAATTTATTGAAAGAAAGTTGATGTATAGCATGAATGCCGATGCCGGGGCAACCGTTTCCGCTTCAGCCGGGGAGCGTGAAGTAGAAGGTGGCTCCGCGGCCGGGCTCACTTTCCCCCCAGACGCGCCCGTTGTGACGGCGCACGATGCGCCGCACGGTGGCAAGCCCCAGACCTGTGCCGGGGAATTCCCGGAAGGTGTGCAGCCGCTTGAAGGGCTGGAAAAGCTGCCCGGCGCGGGTGCCGTCGAAACCGGCCCCGTTGTCTCGGATAAAGACCGCGCTCTCCCCCTGCTCCGTGGTGAGCACCCCCAGTTCTACCACCGGGGCCGCGACCTTGTTGCTGTATTTCCAGGCATTGGAGAGGAGGTTTTCCAGCACCACGCGCAGCAGCTGGGGGTCGCCGTACACCGGGAGCCGCTCCGGCGTGATGAAAGAGACCGGGGCGCCCGATTGGTCTTGGCGCAGTTGCGCCGCAATCTCCTGGGCGGCGGGGACCAGATCGAAGGTGGTGCAGGAAATCTCGACCTCGGTGACGCGGCAGAGCACCATTAGCGAGTCGAGCAGAGACTCCATCTGGATGCAGCCGTCATGGACCAGGTCCACGAAGAAGCGCCCGTTGTCGTCGAGTTGTTCGCGGTATCCCCTCAGTTCCTGGGCGGAGCTGTACACGCGGGTGAGCGGTGCGCGCATGTCGTGGGAAATGGCATGGCAGAACGCCTCCAGTTCCTGGTTGACCTGCTGCAGTTCCGAGGCCTTATGGGTCAGCGCGGCGTTGAGAGCGGCGGTTTCCTGTTCGGCAAGTTTGCGCGC
The DNA here is from genome assembly GCF_016458235.1 of Geomonas propionica. Classification (GTDB taxonomy): domain Bacteria; phylum Desulfobacterota; class Desulfuromonadia; order Geobacterales; family Geobacteraceae; genus Geomonas; species Geomonas propionica. The sequence goes on from NZ_JAEMHK010000002.1 coordinate 109,613, forward strand.
CGTGATGTCGCGGACGATCTCGATGCCGTAAAGCGGCGTGCCGTCGCTGCGCTTGAGCGATGAGCCGATCAGCTCGACCCATCCCCCGGTGGCGGAGAACTCCGGCCCCAACTCGGCGCGGTGCACCTTGTCGTCCTGGAAGGAGGCGACGATGTGACAGCCGGGGCAGACCTCGCTCTGCTTGCGGTACGCCTCGTAGCAGTAGCGGCCCGTGTTCTCGCCGGTCATGCGCTGGTGCGCAGGATTTTGATACAGGACCCTGAGTTCGGGATCCTGGATGGAGACCGCTTCCCCGAGTGCCTCGAAGATGCCTTCCATCTTGATCCGCTCCTTTTGGGCCTCCTCAAGCGCGGCCTGCAGAGCCTTTTCCAGCGAAGATTCGTTGCGGTGGGCGCGGCGGCTGTAGAGGAGCATGCCGCAGACCAGGAACAGCGCCAGGGCGAGGTCCTTGTAGCTGTCCGGCGCAAAAAGCACGCTGGTGAAGCTGTTACCGCCGAAGAGCAGGTAGTCAAGAGCACCGTCCACCAGCCAGAACAACAGGACCAGCACGAGTCCTAGGAGGGTCTGAAAAAGAAAGGAGATGAGCCCCGGTTCCGAGAGACTGGCCCATCGTGACAGCCGCTGCATTACATCCATACACCCTCGATGACCGCCCCGCAGCCGGGGCAGGTGCCATTGCACAGAAGATTCTTTTCCACCAGATAACCGTGCCTCTTAATTAGCAGGGAGCCACAGAAAGAGCAATAGCTGTTTTCGCCGCCCTCGCCCGGGACGTTCCCTTCGTACACGTAGCGCAGCCCCGCCTCCCGGCCGATACGGCTGGCAAGACGCAGGGTTTCCAATGGGGTGCGCGGTTGGTCCGTCAGGCGGTGCGTCGGGTAGAACTGGGTCACGTGCCAGGGGGTCTCCACTCCCACCTCCGTGGCGATGAAGCGGGCGAGGTCGCGCAGCTCCGTTTCCGAGTCGTTGCGGTTTGGGATCACCAAGGTGGTGAGCTCGACCCAGATGCCGTGCCGCTTGTAATCACGGATGCAGTCGAGCACCTCCCCGAGCGAAGCACCCACCACCTCGCGATAGAAGGCGTCGGTAAACCCTTTGAGGTCTATATTGGCCGCATCGAGGTAGGGAGCAATGGCGGCCAGTGCATCGGGGGTTATGTAGCCGTTGGTGACGAATATGTTCCTAAGTCCCGCCGCCTTGGCCAGCTGAGCCGTTTCGTAGGCGTACTCGAAGAAGATGGTCGGCTCGGTGTAGGTGTACGCGATGGAGCGGCATCCCGTCGCCAGAGCCCGTTCCACCACCTTTTGGGGCTCCACGAAACTGCCTGAGCGTTCGACGGCCGCTTCATCAGGCTGGGCGATGGTGTAGTTCTGGCAGTGCAGGCATCTGAAATTGCACCCCACCGTAGCCAAGGAGTAGGAGCGGCTCCCCGGCAGCAGGTGAAACAGGGGCTTTTTTTCGATCGGATCGACGTGTTCGGCAACGAGATTGCCGTACACCAGGGTATACAACACGCCGTCGCGGTTCTCGCGAACCCGGCAACGACCACGCTGCCCCGACGCGATCAGGCAACCGAAACGGCACAGTCCGCACCGTACCCGCTGCCCGTCAAGCTTCTCGTAGAACATAGCCTCTTTCATGCCGCACCTCCGATTCAGACGGCGGGTAAATTAGCGAGCGCAAATATAGCATTTAACGGAGAAAAATTCCAGCGGAAATTTAGGGAGATGCATAGTGACACCCCGATATCGTATACACACCGTCAAACCATCGTTCGACGAAATCGGGGGTGAATATTTTTTTCGGCGCCGCTCCCATTTTACGCAAAGGTCAACAACCAGGCCCTGGAATGGCATACCTTTGTTTGATAACCGGAAATAGCCAGTATTACCAAGCACATGCACCTGAGAATCGCGATGAAGTTGACAAGAAAAAATGAAATGTTTTAAAATGAAGAATCAGAAAAGGGAGGAGGAGATAAAGCTAAACTACTGTTTTAGGTCACTTTTTCTAAAAAATAGCACTTGACCAACGCTATGTGTTCTATATATTGTCAAAATCAAAATATCCGCTTGAGGAGAAACAAAACATGAAATGCCCGCATTGTGACAACAAAGTAGGAATCGAGATCGACATGCATTCCGACGGCTACGCCAAGGACCTTCTGGAATGCAACTCCTGCGGTACCGTCTGGCTCGAGAAATCCGCCCAGATCATCACCGTGAGCAAGCAAGCCGCCTAAACGGGAATGGGGGCGCCGAAGGCGCCCCCCCTCGCCGTCCCACTCCTCGCTAGCGGAGAGCGATCTCCGGCACGACTCCCCCCTCCCCCCCAACCAGCGCCGAAAAGAAGTCATCATAGACCGGAGCCATCCGCTCCCAATCGTAGCGCGCCACGTGTCCTCCCAGGTTTTCCCGCGTCGCTTCACTTCCGGTAAGCAGCGTCCTCAACCGGTCCACCAGGGACTCGTCGTCCCGGTACAGCACGGCCTCGACACTCCCGTTCGGCACATGTTCAGGATAGGCGAGCCGGTCCGGCAGCAGCGCCTGGCAACCGCAGTAAAGCGCCTGCACCACGCTGGCGCCGAAGAATTCCTGGCGCGAGGTCACCGGCAGGATGTCCGCCCGCCACAGCCAGTGGGCGTAGGCGCCGAAGCTCTCCTGGTAACCCCACTGCGCCACGCGGGCGCCGAGCCTCTCCCGCGCCTGTTTGAAAACGGCAGGCGCCCGGCCGAACGACTCCCCGAGCACCGCCACCCGAAACTCAACCCCCTCCTCGTCCAGTTGGTACAACGCCTCGAAAAACTCCTCGGGCGCCTTGTCGTATTCCCAGCGGTGGTTCCAAAGCACCAGCGGCGCCTCCTGGTCTGGCCGCGCTTCGGAGCGAAAGGGCTCCAGCTTCTTAAGGTCCAGCCCCAGGGGGAGCACCCGGCATTTGCGCGCGATGGCCGGCACCGTCGCGAGATCGACGGCGTCGGGGAAACGCTTCAGGAAACCCGGGAGTTCTCCCAGGAAGGACTCCATGTGGTAGCGCGAGTTGAAAAGCACGGCGTCCGCGGCCAGGGCGCTCACGTAGTTGATGAAGGCGTAATGGAGGTCGCGCTGCTGCCCGGGATCGGGATCGCCGGGGGACCAGGGGTAGGTGAGCTGGTTTTCGTGGAAATAGATGGCGCTTGGGCAGCCGTCGCTGAGCGGCCTGGTCAGCGCCAGGAAGGTGGTCAGGTCGAGCATGTCGGTGGCGAGGATGAGGTCGGGGCGGTTGCCGGCGGCGAGGAAACGGTTGGCGAGGGTGACCGCGCCGCCGTGCATGCGCCATTTCCAATTGCGGCCGGCCAGTGTGAAGAGTTCTACCTCGTGGCGCGAATGGGCGGCGTACTCGGTGGCCCAGGCGGCGTGGGACCCGGTGCAGTAGGGTTCGACGAGGGCGATCTGCATGGCATGCGCTCCTATTGGGCCGGGAAAGGCCCGGCGGTGGCTAAAACATGAAGCGCCGCATGCTGATGTTGAGCAGGATCCCCACCCCGACCATCGAGGTGACCATCGAGGTCCCCCCGTAGGAGAAGAAGGGGAGCGGTACCCCGACCACCGGCATCAGACCGATGACCATCCCCATGTTGATGGCGATATGCCAAAAGAGCATGGCGGTGACCCCGACGGCGAGGAGCGAGCCGAAACGGTCGTTGCATCTCTTGGCGATGCCCAGTCCCCACAGGATCAGGAACAGGTACAGGGTAAGCATGAGCAGGCAACCGACAAAGCCCCATTCCTCGGAGAAAACCGAGAAGGCGAAGTCGGTGTGCTGTTCGGGCAGAAAGCGCAACTGGGACTGGGTCCCCTGCATGAACCCCTTGCCGAAGGTGGCGCCGGAGCCGACCGCGATCTTGCTCTGGATGATGTGGTAGCCGCTCCCCAGCGGGTCGAGGTCCGGGTTCAGGAAGTTGTAGATGCGCTTTTTCTGGTAGTCGTGGAGCAGGAACCGCCAGGCGATCACCACGGTTGGGACCGCGGCGGCGAAGATGGTCCCCAGGGCGGACCAGCGCACCCCGACGAACAGGAGCATGGTGCCGGCGATGAGGGAAACCAGGATCGCGGTGCCGAGATCGGGCTGCTTCATGATCAGCACGGCGGGGATGCCCAAAAGCAGCAGCGGCTGCACCAGTTCCTTCAAGGTAAGCCCCTTGAAGACCGGGTAGCGGCTGAAGAAGCGGGCGAAGGTCATGATGATGACGATCTTCATCGGCTCCGAGGGCTGCATGTTGAAGAACCCCAGGCTGATCCAGCGCGTGGCCCCCATGGTCGTCTTGCCGGCGACGAGGACCAGTACCAGCAGGATCAGCACGCCGCCGTAGAGCCAGTAGGCGAAGTCCTCGAGCATATGGTAGTCGAGGCTGCAGACGGTGAGGCACAGCCCAAGGCCCGCCACGATCCAGTAGAGCTGCTTTAGGTAGTACGGCGTGCCGATATCCCGGTACGAGGACGACGCACTGTATATGTTGATCACCCCGAAGGCGGTGATGAGCAGCACCACCCCTAACAGGGTCCAGTCGAAGTTGGTGAATAGCCGTCTATCGAACATCTCTGCCTCTTTTATCGCTACCCGGGGCGCTGCCTGCGGCCGGGGCCGGTTTGGTCGTTGCCGGGGCCGGTTTGGTCGTTGCCGGGGCCGGTTTGGTCGTTGCCGGGGCAGGTTTGGTCGTTGCCGGGGCGGGTTTGGTCGTTGCTGGGGCGGCGTCATCGGGTTCGGCCACCCCTTCGCCCCCTTCCTCTTCCGTGGGGGCCGCCTTGGGAACCGGTTTCTTGATGACCCCCTTCCCCTCGAAGTAGGAGCGCAGGATTTTGCCGGCCACCGGTGCCGCCGCGGAGCCGCCGTGCTCGCCGTGCTCGACGATAACGGCAACGGCGATCTCGGGCTTTTCAAAAGGGGCGAAGGAGACGAAGAGCGCGTGATCGCGGAAGCGGTACGGCACCGCCCCCTTGCTGTCGCGCAGCTTGACCACCTGGGACGAACCGGTTTTGCCCGCCACCTTGACCTCCCACAGCCGCGCGCTGCCGCCGGTGCCGTGCGCCTCGTTGACGACCGCCAGCAGCCCTTCCTTGACGAAGCGGTAGGTTGCCGGTTTCAGGCCGGTCTTACCCAGCACCTGCGGCGCGAAATCCTGCAGCACCTTGCCGTCCGAATCGACCACGCGCCTGACCAGGTGAGGCCGGAAGATGGTTCCCTCGTTGGCCACGGTGGCGATCATGGACGCGAGCTGCACCGGGGTGGTGAGCACGTACCCTTGGCCGATACCGACCGGGAGGGTCTCGCCGGAATACCATTTCTTGCCGAAGCGCTTGAGCTTCCACTCCTGGGTCGGGATCACACCGCCCTTCTCGTTCTCCAGGCCGATGCCGAGCGGCGCCCCCAGGCCGAAGAGCTTGGCGTACTTGGCGATCCGGTCCACGCCCAGGCGCTCGGCCAGCTTATAGTAGTAGACGTCGCACGATTCCCGGATCGACTTCTTCAGGTTCACTTCGCCGTGACCCTTGTGGTCCCAGCAGCGGAAGGTGGCGTTGCCGAACTTGTAGGAGCCGGTGCACTGGATGGTGGTGTGCTCGTCGATCAACCCCTCTTCAAGGCCGGCAATGGCGGTGATGATCTTGAAGGTGGAGCCGGGAGGATACATCCCCTTGAGCGCCTTGTTCTCCAGGGGGTGGCGCTCGTCCTCCAGGTACTTTTTCCAGACCTCGGGAGGCATGCGGCCGGTGAAATTGGCGGGGTCGAAGTCGGGGCTGGAGACGAAGGCGAGGATCTCGCCGGTGTTGACGTCCATGGCCACGGCGGCGCCGGCCTGGTCTCCCAGGGCCTTTTCGGCGGCCTTCTGCATCTCCAGGTCGATGGTGAGCATCACGGTGTTGCCGACGCTGGAGCCGGTCTCCGCCACGGTGCGAAGGAAGCGGCCGCGGGCGTCCACCTCGATCTGGCGCCCGCCATCGGTGCCGTGCAGGTATGACTCCCAGGCGCGCTCGATGCCGCTTTTGCCGACGTAGTCGCCGGCGTTGTAGTCGCGGTAGCGCTCCGAGTTCAATTCGTCCTCGGAAGCCTCGCCCAGGTATCCCAGCAGGTGCGAGGCGAGTGAGCCGTTGGTGTAGGCGCGGATCGGCTTCATCTCGATGTTGACCCCGGAGAGCGCGAGGCGGTTTTCTTCCAGGAACTCCATCTGGTCGCGGGTGATCCCGGAAGCGACCACCAGCGGGTAGTACTTGGCCCTCCCCTGCCCCTTGTTCCACTTGGTCTCGATTTCGGTGCGGTCCAGGTTGAGGTAATGGGCCAGGTTGTCGATCAGCTGTTCCTTGTTCTTGACGTCCTGCGGGATGACCGCGACGGAGAACGAGGGGGTATTGGAGACTAGCACCTTGCCGTTGCGATCGAGGATGGCCCCGCGCGGAGCCGCCACCGGGACGAAGCGGAGCCGGTTGTTCTCGGATTGGTCGATCAGGTCCTCGGCGCTGATCACCTGCAGGTACCAGAGCCTCGACAGGAGCAGGAAGAACATGACACAGGCCCCAAGCGACAGGCCGATGATGCGACGGCCGCCCCCGTCGTCCTCGGGAAGGATGTTGTTGAGCGGTTTCATCGCGCCTCCTCTACCGGGAGCCTTACCCCGGAAAGCAGCGAGGCGATCAGCGCGTTGATGAGCGCCTGCGGCAGGAGCGCGGGCAGCAAGGAGGCGTACAGGCCGTTACCGACCGAGAAGACCAGAAGCAGCAAAAGGTTCAAGAGGGCACTCATGATAGTGGCTATGAAGACGACCAGTACGAACAGGGCGCGGTTGTCGGTATAGAGACGGTCGGCGAGTTCGGACAGGAGCGTGTAGATGCAGAGATAGGAAAAGGCGTGCAGTCCCAGGTAGATGCCGCTGAAGCTGTCCTGCAATAGCCCCAGGGCGAACACGGCGACTCCGGCGAAGCGGTGCGGCAGCTTGAGTCCCAGGTACACCACCAGGATGATGAGCAGGTTGGGCTGGAAAGGATCCAGCAGGTACCTGGGGAGGAGCGTCATCTGGAGCAGCAGGGCGCCGATGAGAATGGCCGCTATTTTGAGATAGGCGATCACTGCGTTGACCCGTGTTTGAGGATTCTACTCATCGCGCTGCTTGACCAGTACCAGCGCTTCTTCCAGCTTGCCGATGTTGACCAGCGGGCGCACCTCGATGGTCTGGAACACGCCGTACTCCCCCTTTTTCACCATGGTGACCTCGCCGATGGGGAGCCCCTTGGGGAAGACGCCGCCGATACCGGAACTGATCACGGTGTCGCCGACTTTCACGTCCTCGTCCTTAACGGTGAATTCGAGGGAGCAGCGCCCTCCACCGGCGCCGCGCACTACCCCGCGGGCGCGTGAGCGCTGAACGATGGCGGCGACGGCGCTGGCGTGATCGGTGAGCAGGAGCACCCGGGACGAGTGCGGCGCGACCTTGACCAGGCGGCCGACCACCCCGCCGATGGCCACCACCGGCATACCTTCCTGCAGGCCGTCGGCGCTGCCACGATCCACCACCAGGGTCTTGAACCAGGCCGAGCTGTCCTCGCCGATGACGGAGACCGCCAGGGAGGGTACCGCGACGCTCTCCTTGAGGTCGAGGAGCTGCTTGAGCCGCATGTTGGCGGCGACCGCCTCGTTGTCGGCGATGATGCGGGCGTTCAGGCGCTTGACGCTATTTCTGAGCTCAATGTTCTCGCGCCGCACGTCGATCAGGTCGACGTAGTTGTTCCAGATGTCACTGAAAAAGCCGGTCGCGCTGGCGGCGGAACCTGCCACCGGAGCGGTGATGCCCATTACGGTGCGCTCCACCGGGTTGGCGTGTTCCCTGTTCCGAAGATTGAGGGCGTAGGTCAAAAAGGCCGTCAGTAGAAGCAGGGCGGTCATCAGGAAGCGCCGGTAGCGGATCAGAAGGTTTTTCATCGGCCTCAAAAATGGTTAGGGGGCACTGTGCCCCCTAGCGAAAAATGACAATTCAAAATAGCAGAAAAAGTGTAGCGGCGGCAAGGAGCCGTCTCAATCGAGCTGGAACGGTGAGTCCACCAACTCCTCGTGGCGAATCTCGTCCACCGGCTCGCTCTTGCCCTGACCGGCGAAGAGACGGTTGGGCGCGTTGAAGACAATACCGTTCTCGGTGCCGACGTTGCGGTAGGCGTGCACCACGCCCGGCGGGACCACCACGATGGTCGGCGCGTCAACACCAGCGTACAGCACCTGCTTCACCCCGAAGCTCGGGGAGCCGGAACGGGTGTCCCAGAGGTAGACCTTGAAGTTGGAAGGTCCCAGGAAGCAGAAGTAGTCGGTTTGATCGACATGCTCGTGCGGCCCGCGGGCCACGCCCGGCTGGGTCATGGAGATGTAGGACATGACCGGCATGATCTCCGGCTCCACTTCGTCGGAGCGGAACAGCTCGGAGAGCCACCCCCTCTCGTCCAGGAACTTCTTGAGCGGCTTGCACGTCACGTCGTGAATGCGCCCCTTGTTGAACTGCTGTACCGCGCTCATTGAACCACACCTCCGCCGCAAAGTTCCGTCTCGTTGTAAACCCGCTGCAGGTAGTCGCGGTACGAGGATTTCGGTGTTTCGTCGATAACCTTGGCCATCGCCTTGCAGTCGAGGTACCCCATGCGCAGGGCGATTTCCTCGAGACAAGCGATCTTGAGCCCCTGCCGTGCCTCCAGCGTCCCGATGAAGTGGGAGGCCTCCAGAAGGCTCTGGTGCGTGCCGGTGTCGAGCCAGGCGATGCCGCGCCCCAGTCGCTCCACCATCAGTTCGCCCCGTCCCAGGTACTCCCTGTTGATGTCGGTGATCTCGAGTTCACCCCGCGGCGAGGGCTTGAGCGCCTTGGCGATCTCAACCACGCGTGCATCGTAGAGGTAGAGTCCGGGGACGGCGTAGTTGGACTTGGGGGCCGTCGGTTTCTCTACGATATCGAGCACCCGTCCTTCCTTGTCGAACTCGACCACGCCGTAGCGCTCGGGATCCTGCACATAGTAGCCAAAGATCTTGGCGCCGGAGCGGAACTGCGCCACAAGGCGGTCCAGTTCCATCTTGCCGTAAAAGATGTTGTCCCCGAGGATCAGGCATACCGGGCCGCCATCGATGAACTCTTCACCGATGAGAAAGGCCTGCGCGATTCCCTTGGGCTCGGGCTGCACCGCGTAGCTCAGGCGGATGCCCCAGCGCGACCCGTCTCCCAAAAGCGCTTCGAAACGGGGAGTATCCTGCGGAGTGGAGATGATCAGGATGTCCGAGATACCCGCCATCATCAGGGTAGCCAGCGGGTAATAGATCATCGGCTTGTCGTACACCGGCTGCAGCTGCTTGCTGGCCACCATGGTCAGCGGGTAAAGTCTGCTCCCGGCACCGCCGGCCAGCAGTATCCCCTTCTTTATTCCTTGCGACATAGCACCCTTTCCGAAAGCAGAAAATCACATTAACAAAAGGTAGTTAGTACCACAGCGGCGTGCCTTGCGTCAAACAGATTATCCCGGCATATCAGGCCGGTGCGGCGGCAAGGTCTACAGCAGACGATCCTTGAGCCCCTGGTCGATGAAGCTCTCCTCGATCGCCTCACGGACCCAGGGCTCCTTGCAGCGGGCGAGCACGACGGCCGCCCCTTCGGCGATGGCGGGAATCTGGCTCCAGAGCGCGTTCCTGAGCGAGCGCAGCCGTCGGGGATCCGGGTTCTTCAACCCCACCAGCTCGCGGCAGGACTGACACAAGAGCGCCAGGTTGTCCTCGTCGGGCTCCTGGTCCGGCTGGTACTCCCAGAGGCGGAGTTCCTGGTCCCCTTCGCACCATTCGCAGCGAAAGCCCGCCCTTTTGCTGATCGTCTTGCCCAAGAGCTGCACCGCCGCCAAATGATCGCGGTTTTGTTGTGCCCCTTTCGCCATCGCTCCTCCTCCCCTGCCGCGCGGTATACCGCCGCGGGCGATCCAGCACCTGAGTTTAGCAGAATGGCTAACCAGATCAATACTTTTCTCCACCGACCGCCCCGCAGCCGCAACCAATTCTAACTGGACAGCGGTCACCCCTTGCGGGTAAAGTCGGACGCCGGTTTTAACGACCGGCCGCAGCATACGCACCGGAAAGGATCAACCATGAAACTGCCGCAACCGCTCTACCAGGGAACCCTGATCCGCCGCTACCAGCGCTTTCTCGCCGACGTCGAACTCGACGACGGCACAGTGGTCACCGCGCATACCCCCAACACCGGGAGCATGATGGGGTGCGCCCTTCCGGGTAACCGCGTTCTCCTCTCGGTGAGCGGCAACCCGGGTCGCAAGTACCCGCACAGCTGGGAGCTGGTGCAGGCCGACGGCGTCTGGGTCGGGATCAACACCATGCTCCCCAACCACCTGGCCCGGGAGGCGATCCTGAACGGCACCATCGCCGAACTCTCGGGCTACGCCAATATCAAGCTGGAGGTCCCCTACGGCACCGGGAGCCGGATCGACCTGCTCCTCTCCGGGGAGCGCGGCCTGTGCTACGTGGAGACCAAGAACGTGACCCTGGTGCGGGAACGCTGCGCCCTCTTTCCGGACGCGGTCAGCACGCGGGGACAGAAACACCTGCGGGAACTGATGGAGATGGTGCGCCAGGGGCATCGCGCGGTGAACCTGTTCGTGGTGCAGCGCGCCGACGGCGACGCCCTCTCCCCGGCCGACGCCATCGATCCGGCCTACGGGGCCCTGTTGAGGGAAGCGGCGCAGGCGGGGGTGGAACTGCTCGCCTACCAGGCCAGCGTCACCGAAAGCGAAATCCGGCTAAGCCACCCGGTGCCCGTACTCTTGTAGGTCATTGACATCCTTGGCAAGGACGCTAAAGTTATAGGCGCTGTCCCGGGGGACCAATGAGAACACCTAAACTCACCATCTTCGCCAAGCAGACCGGCGTCGAAATAGCTCCCAGCGAGAAAAGGCAAACGGGCAAGCCCGAGGAGGGTCGCGTCGCCTTCAGGTTTTTCCGGCTCGCCACCGGCCAGCCCCACATCCGCTTCCTGGCGGAGCCGTGCGAGGCCTTCGAGGTCGCCAGGAAGATCACGGCACTGCAGGCGTCGGGAGGCAAGGCGACCTTCACGCACCGCTTCGAGTCGACGGAAGGGGAGACCATCACCAAGTTGAACGTGGAGAGCTACCAGCGCAACGGCAAGCAGGGCTACGCCTTTTCCATCCAGCGCGGCGAGGAGAGCATCAACGTCCCGGCGCCGGAGGGGGAATTCCTCTTTGCCGCCGAGTTTCTGAAACAGCTTTCCGTGGCGCAGTCATGGGTGGCATGGACGGAACCGGAAGCGGCGAAACAGGAGTAGAAGCGATTGACGGGGTGGGCTGAGGTGCCGTCCGCACCATGACTGCGGCAACAGCGAGCGACCGAAACAACAGGGACAACAGCCGAAAGCGGGACAGCGTGATCAATAAACCGAGCAAGACCCTTTATCTCAGCATCGAAAGCAGGCTCTGCGACGTGGCCCTGGTGGGGCACGCGGTGCGCGGCGTCTGCGCCTGTTCCCCCCTCAAGGTGGAAGCCTACGGCGAGATGGAAGTATGCGTAGTGGAGGCCCTCAACAACGCCATCACCCATGCCTACAAACGCCAGGAAGGTTACCGCGTCGACACCGCTATCACCCTCCACCACGACCGCATCTCGTTCGAGGTCTCCGACGAAGGGAAAGCCATCGAGGAATTCACCCCCCGGAGCCTGGAGTTCGACCCCGAGGAGATCGGCTCGATCCCGGAGAACGGCATGGGGCTCTTCATCATCGAGACCCTGATGGACGAGGTGAGCTACAGCTCCAAAAACGGTAGGAACACCCTCTACTTCTGCCGGTACTTCACCCAGCCCCAGGCCTAGCCGAAGTCTTTCCAGCCACTAGTCCTTAGCCCTTACCCCTAGCTTCACCCCTGCCCCAGCAAGAACTCGAAGTCCTCGCGCCCGATGGCCACCGCGCCCTCGTTTTCCGCGTCCTCCAGGAGCGCGCGGTACAGCTTGAGCTTGCGCTTTTTCAGTTCCATCATCTTCTCCTCGATGGAGTGACGCATCAGGAGCCTGGTAATGGTGACCTGCCGCTTCTGCCCGATCCTGTGGGCGCGGTCCGACGCTTGGCTCTCCACCGCCGGGTTCCACCAGGGATCCAGGTGGAAGACGTAGGAGGCGCGGGTAAGGTTGAGCCCCCTCCCCCCCGCCTTCAGGCTCAACAGGAACACGCCCGGTTCGGTCGCCTCCTGGAAGTTCTGCACCAGGTCCTTTCTGCGTGACACCGGGGTGGTGCCATCCAGCCGCGAAGCGACGATGCCGCGCTGGCTGAGCCCCTGCTGCACGATGTCCAGGAAGGAGGTGAATTGGGAGAACACGAGGACGCTGTGCCCTTCGGCGAAGAGTTCGTGCAACTGGTCGACAAGGAACTCGACCTTGGGGGAGCGGTCGGCAGCGTCGGGAAGGACCAGGCGGGAGCAAAGACAGATCTGGCGCAGCTTAAGGATAGCGGTGAGCGCGATGATGCGTGCCTGTCCGGCCGAGTTGGAGCTGTAGGCGCGCGCCACCGTTTCCCGGACCTCGGTCACGGTGCGGGCGTAGAGGGCCTTTTGTCTCGGACTCATATCCAGGTAGATGTCGGTCTCCACCTTGGGGGGGAGTTCCGCAGCGATCATGTCCTTGGAACGCCTGAGGATAAACGGGTGGGTACGCCGGATCAGGGTCTCCAGGAAATCGGTCCCCTCGCGCCCCATCTGCCTGCGAAACTGCTCGTAGGGACCCAACAGGCCCGGGAGGGCCAGGTCCATCACGGAGAAGTACTCGCCCAGGTGATTTTCCACCGGGGTGCCGGTCAGGGTGACCTTGAACCTCCCCTTCAGCTTGCGCACCGCGCCCGTGGTCTCCGCGTGAATGTTCTTCACCGCCTGCGCCTCGTCGAAGACGATGACGTGAAAGGGAATCTTGCTCAAGATCTCGATGTCGCGCTGGATGACGCCGTAGCTGGTGAGCACCAGATCCACGCCGGAGAAATCGGCGCGGCGCCCCTGGCCGCGGTAGACGCCCACCTTGAGGCCTGGATAGAAGCGGGCCAGTTCACTCTCCCAGTTGAAGATCAACGTCGGGGGAACCACCACCAGGTGCGGCACGTCGGCCGGGAGCTGGGGCTCGATGCCACCCTCTTTCAGCCCCGCCAGGAGCGCAATGGCCTGGATGGTCTTGCCAAGCCCCATGTCATCGGCCAAGCAGGCGCCGAAACGGTGCTCGTACAAAAAGGCGAGCCAGCTGTACCCGTCGAGCTGGTAGTTGCGCAGAGTGGCCTTCAGTTCGGCGGGTGCCGGACGGCGGGGGATGCACTCGAACCGGGTCAGGCTCTCGAAGATGCGTTCGTCCTCCGGGGAGAGGAGCACCCGGACCCCGTTTCGCCTGAGCGTGATCCAATCCAGGATCTGCAGGCGCGGCACCCGCACCACCTCGCGCTTGGCGTGGGGGGCGAACAGGGCCAGCGTGCTGCAGGTGGTCGGGTCGAGCACGAACAGGGAGTCCCCCCTGCGGAAGACGCCTCCCCCCTGCAACGCGTCCAGCAGTTCCGTCTCGTCGACCAGCTCGCCGTCGGCGCGGATCTCGGGGCGCAGCTCGAACCAGTCGATACTGGAGCGGGTGGCGTCCAGGGTGAAGGTCCAGGAGGCCGTCTGCAGGTCTTCACCGGCCAGGGCGAGCGCGAAGTCTTCCCCGGCCAGCGCGCCCTTCAGTTCCGAGAGCTGCCGCATCAGGGCCTTGCGCTCCACGGCGAAACGCCCAACCCCTTCGGACTGCCAGAAGATGTCGAAACCGAAATGCTCCGCCAGAAGTTCCAGGAGCCGCCCCTGGCGCTCGATATCGATGGTCACCGCGAGCCACTCCCCCTGTTCGGAGAGCTGCAGCAGGGTGGTCGGCTGCTGCGCGATCTGGCAGAACTCGGTGATGACGGCGCGGGCATCGGCCCTGACCCCGCGTTTGTAAAACTCGGCTCCTTCCAGCGCCTGGCGCACCAGCCGGTCCCGTTCGCCGAGACTCGCACCACCCAATGCCGAAAAGCAGGCCCGGATGACGGCGGCAACCCGTTTTTTGGCCTTGAGCGGCTGGGGGAACAGGGCACGCCCGGCAGCGTTGAAGAAACGAAAGGCCGGTGCCGAGAGAGGGAAAGTGATCCCATCGGCAACCCCTTCGGCAGCCATCGAGGACGGCTCTCCCAGCTCCAGGATATTCAGCCGGTAGCGCGGTTCGAGCGGCAAAAGTGCGACCGTGGTACCCGATCGTGAAAAGACCACCCTTCGCGCGAGCTCGTCCTCACTGCCGCCCAAGTCAAAATGGACTGCATTGAAGCTGGCAGCGGGAAAGCGTACCACGCCATCCTGCGCCGGCGGGGTCCGCTCCGACTGTGCCAGTTTAAGGGCCAGGCTGGAGTAAAGGGCGGAAGCGGTATCGTCGACCTTGTGGATCACCCCACGCTTGAGGTCGAAATAGTACCCCTGGTGGATGAAGGCGTCCTCCCCCTCGACGGGGGCGCCGTCCTCAAGCGAGAGCCTGGCGGAGATCTCCTCCTGGTGCAGGTCGAGGTACAGCAAAACCGTGCGCTGCAGCGACGGATCGAAGTAGAGCTGCTGGAGCCCATCCGCCGCCAGGTAAAAGATGGGAAACCTGCCGCGGAACCGGGACAGAAACTCCTCGACGGCGCGGCCGCGCAGTGCCGAGGAATGCAAAAGCCGCAGGAACTCACGGATCGAGGCGGGGAGCGCGGCGTCATAGAGCGCGACCGGGACCTGGTCCAGCATGAGGCGCATGCGCAACGCGCCCAGCTCACGGTCCAGCACCAACGCGTAGCCCCCCTCGGTTACCGGCGCGCCCTCCTCGCTGACGGCGCCCTGAACCGGAGCGGCCGAAAGCGTGGCGCGGAGCCCCTGCAGGTAGTCGTTGGGGAGTTGCAGCATGGGAAAGGAAGCGGGCGCCAGCGCCTTCTTCAAGGTGGCCAGGGCGGCGACCAGATGGGGACAGCGGCCGTGGGGGCTCCAGGTGCCGCAGTCGCAGGCGCTGGAGAACTCCCCTTGGGTCAGGGAAAGAGAGACGCGGCAGGACACCTCGGCGTCGCGGAGCTCGACCTCAAGGACGCTGCCGTCCTTGTGCCAGCTCAACCCGCGGATGGGCGTCCTCTTGCACAGCTCGAAGCCGTTGAAGAGGTGCACCTTGTCCGCAAGTGCGTATATGCCTGCCGCCGGCATCTGGAAGAGGTGCCGCAGCAGGGGAATGGCCGTGATGTCGATCAAGTCGTCTTCTCCGGGCTGGGTAAGCGATAACGGATCGTTCAAGTTAGCAGAAAGAGAAGCCAAACACAACAGCACCATGCGCAGCGATAGATTAAAACCCGGGAGCGGAGCGTAGAACTGGGAAGGAAAAGGGAAAGCGAGTCGCGCCAAATGCCAAAGGGAGGGAGGAGAAAGGAGGAGGATAAGAGAACGGGCGAGTGAGCACAGTATGTTGCCACGAAGCGCTGCGAATGCACCAGCGTCCCCCCCTTTGCGAAGGGGGGACAGGGGGGATTTAACTGAAGCAGCCACAGCATCATAGCCAGCAACTAAGTTCAAATTCCCCTAAATCCCCCTTCGCAAAGGGGGACTTTTAATAAGGAAATTCCTTACACCAGGCATAAAAAATGGGGGACGGTCTCGAATCCGTCCCCCTAAAAAGGAGACCCAGGAGTGTGTTCCGGGGTGTTAATTAACCTATCGGCCCCACTTCCCAGGACTTTAATTATTTTTTCATCCGGACCAATTATTTCAGGGCGAAGTTGTCAATGATATAGCGCGCGATGCTGCGCTTGGGAGGAAGCGCGGGCGGCATGCGCTCCCTGGTGAACCACTGGGCGTCCTCGAGCTCCTCGGCCTCGACAGCGATCTCGCCCGACTCGTAGGTCGCCACGAAGCCTGCCATGAGCTGGCTCGGGAAAGGCCAGTTCTGGCTTCCGACGTAGCGGATATCGGTCACCTTCAGTCCGGTCTCCTCGAACACCTCGCGCACCACGCACTCTTCCAGGGATTCCCCGAAATCGACGAACCCGGCGACCAGGCTGTAGCGACCAACCGCCCACTCCGGCTTGCGGGCCAGCAGAAATTCCTCGCCCCGCCTGATCAGCACGATGACGCAGGGGTGGATGTGCGGGTAGTGCTCGTGGCCACAGCCGCCGCAGCGCTTGCCCCAGGTGGGGGCGATACGGGCCATGTCGGCGCTGCCGCAGCGCGAGCAGTGACGGCTCTGCTTCTCCCAGTAGAGGATCTGTCGCGCCACGCCGTACAGGGTGGCTAGTTGGTCCGGAAGTTCGGTCCAGGGTACGGCCTGCATCCCCCGAGGCAGCTCATCTCCCTTGGCCAGGCTGAAAAGCCGCACCGGTGCGCCGTCCCACTCGCCAAAGCGCAGTGACTGGCCGTTGTCGGCAAGCGACTCAGGAAGCTCGCCGTGATGCAGGTCGCCGTCGCGCAGCAGGAGCGTGTCTCCCTGCAGCAGGACCCAGTATCCCGGCCCATCCGCGCTGGCGGCGTCCGGCTTCAGTTGGGTGAACCTGGTCCTAATGATCTCGGCGTTGAACGGAAGGTTGACGGTCTCGGGGTATGACATGCTTCTGCTCCTGGGGCGGGGTGGTTGCTGCGTTGGCGTGCATAATACAGGAACCGGCAACGGAAGCAATCCCCCTTTTCTTTCAAAGCATTTAACTTGATTGGCTTGGCGCGCTATGTTACTTTTTTCGTTCGCCAATACCGGCCGCAGCATGGCCGCAACAGGAGTTCAAGTGAGCCAGAATAGAAGATTACCCGCGGAGTGGGAACTGCAGGACGGCGTGCTCATGGCATGGCCGCACGAAAAGAGCGACTGGCTCCCCTACCTGGACCAGGTCCGGCCCGTCTTCGCCGCCATCGTAAGCGCCATCAGCCAGTTCGAGAGGGTCGTTGTCGCCGCCGACGATCCCGAGGTGGTCCGCGAGGAATTATCCGCCGCGGGAGCCGACCTGGAGCACGTCCGCATCCTCCCGGTCGACTCCAACGACACCTGGGCCCGCGACTTCGGCCCCATCACGGTGCTGGAGGACGGCGCGCCGAGGCTGCTCAATTTCGGCTTCAACGGCTGGGGGCTCAAGTTCCCGTCCGACCTCGACAACCGTATCAACAAGACGCTGCAGGCTCAGGGTGTGTGGAACGCGCCGCTCGATACGGTGGGCTTGATCCTCGAAGGGGGCAGCATCGAGAGCGACGGCAAAGGGACCATCCTCACCACCGAGGAATGCCTGATGAACGACAACCGCAACCCGCACCTGACCCGCGAGGAACTGGAGGAGGAACTGCACGGCCTGTTCGGCAGCGACCGCTTCCTGTGGTTATCCAACGGGTATTTGGCCGGCGACGACACCGACTCCCATGTCGACACCCTGGCCCGCATCTGTCCGGACAACACCATCGCCTACGTGCGCTGCGACGACCCGGAAGACGAGCACTACCCGGCGCTGAAGGCGATGGAGGAGGAGATCCTCGCCTTCCGCACCCACGCCGGCCGCTCGTACCGCGCCATCCCCCTCCCCTGGCCGAGCGCCGTGTACGACGAGGAGGGGCAGAGGCTTCCGGCCACCTACGCCAACTTCCTGGTGATCAACGGCGCGGTACTGGTGCCGACCTACCAGGACAAGAACGACGCGGCTGCGCTGGTTGCCGTCGGTGAGGCCTTTCCCGGCTACGAGATCCTCGGGATCGACTGCCTCCCGCTCATCCTGCAGCACGGCTCGCTGCACTGCGTGACTATGCAATTGCCGAAGGGGACGCTTAGGTAGGGCGAGAAGCAGGGCGAATAATTATTCGCCCCTACAGGACGGACCACGCCCACTGAAGAACCGCTACCTGCCTCGCAATGATTACACTGTAGGGGCGAATAATCATTCGCCCCCCTCAACAGCACCACCGGTACAGAAGACGGAGAAGAACATGACCAAACTGAAAGTAGCCCTTGTGCAGCAGGCCCTGAAGGCAGGGCGCGACGAGATGGTGGCCGCCACCATCGCCAGGATTCGCGAGGCCGCCGCGCAAGGTGCCCAACTGGTGCTGCTCCAGGAACTGCACACCGGCAGCTACTTCTGCCAGACCGAGGACACCGCCTGCTTCGACGTCGCCGAGACCATCCCCGGCCCCTCCACGGAGCAGTTCGGCGCGGTCGCCCGCGAACTCGGCATCGTCATCGTGACCTCGCTCTTCGAGCGCCGCGCACCGGGGCTGTACCACAACACCGCTGTGGTGCTGGAGAAGGACGGCTCAATCGCGGGCAAGTACCGCAAGATGCACATCCCGGACGATCCCGCCTTCTACGAGAAGTTCTACTTCACCCCGGGCGACCTGGGCTTCGAGCCGATCCAGACTTCCGTCGGCAAATTGGGCGTGCTGGTCTGCTGGGACCAGTGGTACCCGGAAGCGGCACGCCTGATGGCACTTGCCGGCGCCGACCTTCTCATCTACCCGACCGCCATCGGCTGGGACCCGCGCGACGAGGCGGCCGAACAGCAGCGCCAGCTCGATGCCTGGGTCACCGTGCAGCGCGCCCATGCCGTCGCCAACGGCATCCCCGTCGTCAGCGTGAACCGGGTCGGTTTCGAAGCCGATCCGAGCGGCGCCGGCGCCGGCATCAAGTTCTGGGGCTCCAGCTTCGCGTCCGGTCCGCAGGGTGAATTCCTGGTCCGCGCCGGCGAGGAGGAGGAACTCCTGGTGGTCGACCTCGACATGCACCGCAGCGAGGACGTGCGCCGCATCTGGCCCTTCCTGCGCGACCGCCGCATCGACGCCTACGGCGACCTCGTCAAGCGCTACCGCGATTAATTGAAAGAGGGCGGCGCTGCCCATGGCGCCGCCCTCACCCGCTCCACCCGTCATGAGGTCCAACCAGGTGACTCAGCCCAGATCGCCACAGCCCCAACCGCATGACCTCCTGGCCCGCTGCACGCCGGAACAGTCGGCACTCGTCCAGCTTCTATCCATCATTCACGCGCCTCTCTCCAAGCACGTCCTGCTCAATATCATCAAAAAAACAGGCCTTCCCGCGCCTCCGGGACGTAGCTACACCGGCCTCGTCCTCGCCGAGATGCTGGAAGAGCTGAAGAACAAAAACCTGATCCGTCACACCGGCGAGGGCATTTCCTGCTCTCCCGAAGTCGCGCATGCCGCCACGTTGCAGGCCGTAAAGAGCCGCAGGTTTGAAACCATGGCCCACGAGATCGTCGCCGAAATCCCCATGGTCTCCAATTGGGGCAGCAACTTCTACCGTCTCTCGGCCCATGCCATGCGCGATGTACGCATCGGCATCTACCGCAAAGACGCCCGCGCCGCCCTGGCAGCTGCGGAACGCTACCTGCGCCAGTTCCCCTACGAGGCCCAGCACAGCCACCCCCTGGACGCGGTTTGCTTCCACCCCTTCGACGAGGAGTGGTTCCGCTCCCTCCCCGTCATTCTGCAGGGTGCGGCATTGGTAGCACACCTCTCCTCCGCGCGGGAATCCCTTACCGCTGCCGATGCACCGTTCCGGGTGCTCGCCGAATTGAGCGCCCGCCCCGACTCTCCACCATTTTTGCTCGACGTCTACTGCCTTGAGCTGTTATCGCGGGATCGCGCCGCCGACGCCGAAGCTGCCGCTGCCGAACGCTGCAGCTCGATCCAGATTGCGGTGCTCGCCTGCTGTGCGCTGCAGCGCGGACACTATGACCGCTCCGTGGAGCTGTTTCGTGCCGCCCTGGCCGCCCTGCGCAAGGAGACCGGAAAGAGAAAGGTATTCCTCGACAACGGCACCGGCCCTTTTTTCATCCTGGCCCTCCTCGCCACGCAGGACACGAAGCACCTCGAGGAAGCAGCGCAACTGTGCAGCTTCATTACAGCGAAGCGGGAGTGGCCCGACCAGGAGGTGTACCACGTTCTGCAAGGGGTGATCGCGGAACGGCAAGGAGGGCGCAGCAGCAAGGAGTTTCAGGAGGCGTCGCTGCAGCGTCCCGCCCAAAGCCCGCTCCACGCCCTGTTCCGGCTGATGGCCCTGTACTGGTGCGCCAGCGATTACCGCACCGCCGAGGCGCGCAAGCAGGGCACCCTGGTACAGCGGTTAAAGGATTCAGGACATAGCTGGATCGCCCGGGAGATCGAGCAGACCGGCGCGGCGGATGCTGCGGAACCCGCACCTGACATGACGCGGATTCCCTTGTACCGCGCCCTCGCCCCGGTGGAGTCATGGCAAAGCGCCATCTCCGCCTTATTGCGCCTGAACGCGGACGACGCCGGCGACCCGGACGCGCCGCAGTCGCGCCTGATCTGGCACTTCGAGGAGCTGCGCGGCTTCTTCCAGATTACCCCTAGAGAACAGAAGCAGGCGCCCAACGGCAAGTGGAGCGCCGGACGCAATCTGTCCCTCAAGCGGCTGGTGGAGGAGACGGAGAGCCTCGATTTCCTGAGCGCCCAAGACCGGCTTATCTGTGCCTGCATCAAGAAGGAGCGCGACACCGGCTACTACAGCCGCGAAAGCTACCAGTTGAACCAAGACCAGGCGGTGCCGCTCATGATCGGTCACCCTCACGTTTACCTGGATGCCGCCGCGTCGGTACGCCTGGAGCTCGTGCACGGCGAACCCGAACTGCAACTCACCACCCAGGGGGAGTTGCTGCAACTGCAGTTCTTCCCCCCTTTCCAGCAGGATCAAAAGCTCTTCCTCCAGAAAGAGACGCCAACGCGGATCAAGGTTTACCAGGCCAAGAGCGAGTACAAAAAGATCGCCGCCATCATCGGCGCCGGCCTCAAGCTTCCTGCCCGCGCCAAGGACCAGGCGCTGGCGGCGATTAACTCGCTGGCATCGGTCCTCACCGTGCATTCGGACATCGGCATCGATTCAACGGAGCAGGTCCCCGGCGACGCCACCGCACACTTTCATCTGCTGCCCTACCAGGCCGGTCTGCGGTTGCAGATCCTGGTCCGCCCCTTCTCCGATGCCGGCCCCTACTTCCGGCCCGGCACGGGCGGCGAGACCGTTCTCGCCGAGGTCGATGGGAAACGGCTGCAGTGCAAACGGGACCTGAAACTCGAGGAGGAGCGTGCCGCCGCTGCCCTGTCCCAATTGAGCGCGCTGGCAGAGACCGACGAGAACGAGGGCGAGTGGCTGGTCCCCGGGACGGAGAGCGCGCTGGAGCTCTTGATGCAGTTGCAGTCGCTTGGCGATTCGGTCCGGGTTTCCTGGCCGCAGGGAGCGCGCTTCAAGATAAAACAGATGGTTACTCCCGGACAGTGCAAGCTTTCCGTGAGGCAGGCGAAGGACTATTTCGAGATCGAAGGAGAGGTCAAGATCAACGAAGGGCTGGCGCTCGACCTGCGTCAACTGGTTGATCTGGCTCGCAACGCGCAGGGGCGTTTCGTGGAACTGGGGGACGGCGAATTCCTCGCCCTCTCCTCGCAACTGCGACGCTACCTGGACGACTTGACCGCCTGTGCGGATGCAAGCGGCGCCGCTTTCCGCTTCCATCCCCTTGCCGCTCCCCTCTTCGAGGATTTCACCGCTGCGGCAGGAGAATTCCAGGCCGACCGGTACTGGCGCGAACAGGTGAAGCGGCTACGCGAGGCGGAATCGTTTCGGCCGCAGCTGCCGGCCACGTTGCAGGCGGAGTTGCGCGGCTACCAGGTGGAGGGCTTCAACTGGTTGAACCGCCTTGCCTACTGGGGAGTGGGCGCCTGCCTCGCCGACGACATGGGGCTGGGCAAGACCGTCCAGGCGCTGGCCCAGATTCTCAGCATGGCGCCGCAAGGCCCGTCCCTGGTGGTTGCGCCCACCTCGGTCTGCCTAAACTGGGACAGCGAGGTGGCGAGATTCGCGCCGACCTTGAACCGCATTGTCTATGGCGGGCCGAAGCGATCTGAACTGCTGCAGGGGCTGCAGCCGCTCGACCTGGTTATTTGCAGCTACGGCCTTCTTCAGCAGGACGCCGAGCTCTTGGAGGCGGTCTCGTGGCAGGCCATCGTTCTGGACGAGGCGCAGGCGATCAAGAACATGGCGACCAAGAGGAGCCAGGCAGCCATGAAGCTCCGGGGGAAATTCAAGATGGTCGCCACCGGCACCCCCATCGAGAACCACCTCGGTGAGCTGTGGAACGTGTTCCGCTTCATTAACCCGGGGCTGCTCGGCTCGCTGAAGCAGTTCAACGTACGATACGCGTCCCCCATTGAGAAAAGCGAGGACAAGAAGGCGCGCCAGCGGCTCAAGCGTCTGATCCAGCCCTTCATCCTGCGCCGCACCAAGAACCAGGTGCTCGAAGAGCTCCCGCCCCGGACCGAAATCACCATCCCCGTGGAGTTGGGGATGGAGGAGGCCGCGCTCTACGAGGCGATCAGGAAGAGCGCCCTGGACAACCTGGCCGGCGTCGACAAGGTGGAAGGTAAAGCCGAACTGCACCTGAAGATTCTCGCGGAGATCATGAGGTTGCGCCGCGCCTGCTGTAATCCGCGCCTGGTGCTTCCCGACAGCGCCATTCCCAGCTCGAAGCTGGCCGCCTTCGCCGAGATCGTCGATGAGTTGAGGGAGAACCGCCACAAGGCGCTGGTCTTCAGCCAGTTCGTGGGGCACCTGGCTATCATCCGGAACTACCTCGATCGTGCCGGCATTCCCTACCAGTACCTGGACGGTGGTACCCCGGCGCCGGAGCGCAAACAGCGGGTCGACGCCTTCCAGTCCGGATCGGGCGACCTCTTTTTGATCAGCCTCAAGGCCGGCGGTGTGGGGCTCAACCTGACCGCCGCCGACTACGTCATCCACATGGATCCTTGGTGGAACCCCGCGGTCGAAGACCAGGCCTCCGACCGCGCCCACCGCATCGGGCAGCAGCGCCCAGTCACCATCTACCGCCTGGTCGCCAAGGGGACCATCGAAGAGAAGATCGTCGGCCTGCACCAGCAAAAACGCGGCCTCGCCGACAGCCTGCTCGACGAGAGCGACCTCTCCGGCAAGGTGACAGTAGAGGAACTCCTGGCGCTGCTGCGCTCAGGCTCTTAGCTCTTTCCCATTCTCCGGTCTTCGCATATAATAACGTGCTTCAACAACTGAACACGAGGCTATAGCTTGAGTTACCTCAACCACGCTCACAACAGAATCAGAACCATCGACATCACTTTCTCGGCAGCTATCTTGCTGCTGACCGTGATGCTGTTCCTGTCCTATTACATTCGCGCCGAATTGTCTGAGTCGAACCAGCTTACCGATCACACCTATGAAGTCATCATGTCCGTCGACACGCTCAGCAACGCCCTGTTGCAGGCGGAGAGCAGCAGGCGCGGATATATTCTCACCGGCAATGTGCAGCAGAAATCACGCTGTGAGTTTTTCGTTCAGCAAGCCATGGAAAACCTAAAAGAAGTGAAGGAGCTCACCGTCGACAACCCCGGCCAGCAACGGCGATTGGCCAGGCTGGGGGACCAGATCACCAGGAAGCTCGCCATCTTCAAGACCTCCATCGCTCAATACGACAAGATCGGATTTCGGGCTTCGTTGCAGGCACAACTGACCGAAGAAGGCACAGCCCTGATGACGTCGACACGAACGGGGCTCGACGAGATAAAGAACCAGGAAAAGGCGCTATTGGGCCAACGGCGCAACAAAGAACGCACCACCCTCCTGATCATGACCGTGGTGTTCTTCTCCGGCATCGCAATCGCCATCATCCTGTTGAGCCTCAGCTACTACATCGCCCGCCACGAGTCGCTCAGTCATTTAATCGCCGCCGGTGACCTGCAGGCGGCTAACCGGGACATCTCCGACCTGAGCAGCATGACCCAATTGCTGCAATCCTGTTCCAACTTCGAGGAGGCACGCGGCATCCTCTCCTGCTACGGAGAAAAGTTCTTTCCCAAGGCCTCGGGCGGGATCTATTTGATCAACGCCTCCCGGACACTTATGACGGACGCGGCGACTTGGGGGGCTGCCGACCGAAAACCGTTCACTCCGGACCAGTGCTGGGCCATGAGGCTCGGGCAGGCGCATCTCAGTGCCGCCGCTTCCGACGTCAAATGTCAGCATGTCGAGATGGATAGCGTGACGGCGCATCTGTGCATCCCGCTGGCCGCGCACCACGAAACGCTGGGGACGCTCCACCTGAGCTTCGCGCGGAACGGAGATCCGGAGTTCGTGGAAAAAATACGACTGAAGTCCGCCGCTTTCGCGGAACAGGTCGCCCTCGCCGTCCGGAGCCTGCAAATGCGCGAACAGCTGCGCGAGCTTTCCATCCGCGACCCGCTGACCAGCCTGCTGAACCGGCGTCACATGGAAGAGTCGCTGCTGCGGGAGATCAGCCGCGCGTCCAGGACCAAGCAGCCGCTCAGCGTGGTGATGCTGGACGTGGACCATTTTAAGAACTTCAACGACGCCTTCGGTCACGAGGCAGGGGACCATGTCCTGAAGGAGGTCGGCCAACTGCTGCAGAAAAACGTGCGCGACAGCGACATCGCCTGCCGCTTCGGAGGGGAAGAATTCACCTTGATCCTTCCCGAGGCGGACTGTGACATCGCCCTTGAGATCTGCAACCGCATCAGGAATTCGGTAAAGGAGCTGCAAGTGGTCGTAGGAAGACAGCACGTGGGTCACGTCACCATTTCGGCAGGGATCTCCGTGTTCCCGTCCGACGGTGACACCATTCAGCAATTGCTCGCCATCGCAGACGAGGCACTGTACGAGGCCAAGGAAAAAGGCCGCGACCGTGTCATAGCGAGCTGTTCATCAGATTGATAGCTGCCACTGAACCCATTGTCATTGACTTTGTAACAGTAGCCGGTGTATTAGAATAAAAATTCTAATAAACAGCCACTGAACGATTGCTGGGCGCGAGGCACAAAGTATTTCTCAGTTGCCGCGACCAGCGGCCAGACAAAGGAGAATAGGTATGGACGCAGTGGTATCCGTTTTCTTCGGGATCGCCTTGTTGGTAGTTGTCTTCGCCATCGCCACCTACAACAGCCTCGTCAAACAGCGCAACCTCTTCAAAAACGCCTTCTCCCAGATCGACGTGCAACTCAAGCGCCGCTATGATCTGATTCCCAACCTGGTCGAGACTGCCAAAGGGTACATGAAACACGAGCGGGAAGTACTGGAGGCGGTGATAACGGCTCGTAACCAGGCAGCGGCCACGGTGAAGCAGGCAGCCGCGCACCCCGGCGCTGCCCAGGCCATGACCGCCCTGGCCGGCGCCGAGAACACCCTGAACGGCGCACTGGGGCGGCTTTTCGCGCTGGTCGAGTCCTACCCGGACCTCAAGGCCAACCAGAACATGATGCAGCTCAGCGAGGAGATCACCTCGACCGAGAACCGGGTCGCCTTCGCCCGCCAGGCCTACAACGACGCGGTCACCTCGTACAACACCTCCCGCGAGGTGTTCCCCGCCTCCCTGATCGCCGGTTCCTTCGGCTTCACGCCGGCCAGCGTCCTCGAGATCGCCGAGGTTGAACGTCAGGCGCCTCGCGTGGCCTTCTCCTAAGGTCCCACCCTATGCTGGATTTCTTTACCAGGCAGGAAGCGGCACGGCGCCAGACCGGGCAGCTGCTTATGCTGTTCGTACTGGCTGTGGCCGGGGTGGTTCTCGCCGTCTACCTGCTGGCCCTCTGCATAGTCGGCTTCGCAGCGCTGAAGCGCGGCCAGTTGATCGGGCTTTGGCAGCCGCAGATCTTTCTCTGGACCGGCCTCTCGACGCTCACCCTGATCACCTTTACCTCAATCTGGAAGATGAACCAGCTGCGCGAAGGGGGCTCGGCCATAGCCATGGCGCTGGGCGGCACCCCTATTCCCCCGCACACCAAGGAGCCGCAGGAACGGCTGCTGCGCAACGTGCTGGAGGAGATGGCGATCGCTTCGGGGGTGCCAGTGCCGGAGCTCTACCTCCTGGAGGGGGAACGGGGCATCAATGCCTTCGCGGCGGGTTTTGGTCCCAGCGATGCGGTGATCTGTGTGACGCGCGGGGCAGTGGAACTCCTCAATCGCGACGAATTGCAGGGAGTGATGGCGCACGAGTTCAGCCACATCCTGAACGGCGACGTGCTGCTCAACATCCGCATGCTCGGCTGGCTGGCCGGCATCCAGGTCGTGACCCAGACCGGGGAGATGTTGCTGGCGGGGACCAGGCACACCCGCAGTCGCAGCAGCGCCGGCCTCCTCGCTATCGGCGGTGCCCTGTACCTGATCGGTTACCTCGGGCACTGCTTCGCCCAGCTCATCAAAA
Source organism: Geomonas propionica (assembly GCF_016458235.1). Lineage (GTDB taxonomy): Bacteria > Desulfobacterota > Desulfuromonadia > Geobacterales > Geobacteraceae > Geomonas > Geomonas propionica. The sequence goes on from NZ_JAEMHK010000002.1 coordinate 135,888, forward strand.
GCGCCGTGTCGCGGCAAAGGGAGTTTCTCGCCGATGCCTCCGCCGTCCAATTCACCCGCCATCCCGACGGACTGGCCGGTGCTCTGAAGAAGGTCGGGGGGCTGTCCATCGGGTCCCGCATCAGCCATCCGCGCGCCATGGAGATGAGCCACATGTTCTTCGGCAGCGCCCTTCCTGCTGCGTGGCTGGAGGTGATGGACTCCCACCCTCCCCTGAAGGATCGGATCCGGTGCCTGGAGCCTCGCTTTAACGGGGTGTTCCCGAAGGTGGCTCCCCTTCCCTATGTAGAGGAAGAAAAGGCGCCGATCGTGCGCCGGCCAAAGGCTGCGACACCGGCACCCGTGCCCCAGCTTACCGGAGCGGCCGTGGCGGCGCTTCTGAGCAGCATCGGCGAGCCGGTGCAGCAGCACCTGGACCTCGCGCGCGCCCTTTTGGCCGAGCTTCCCCCCGACGTTGTACAGGCAGCCCGGGAGCCGCTCTCCGCCCGTGCACTCGCCTACGGGCTCCTGCTCGACGGCGCCCCCGACATCAAGGCGCGTCAGTTTGAGTTGGTGGCAAGCATGGACGGAGCGGACGCCGCCGCGGCGCTACAGCAGCTGTTGCCCGCGTTGAGCCACCTCTCCCCGCAGGTCCGCCTGCCGCTCGTCGACCTGTCGCTCCCGGCGCTGCGTCGACTCACCCCCCAAGAATTCGCCCGCTTCAAACGTGCCACCGAGGCCCTGGCCGCAGCGGACGGTAAGCTGAGCGTTTTCGAGCTCACCCTGCGCCACCTGCTGCTACGCCACTTGGAACCGACCTTCTCCCCGGCGCACCACCGGGCGGTGGAAATCTACGGCGTACGGGGCGTGCAGGACCACTGTTCCTGCGTGCTGACCACCCTGGCGCGCGTCGGCAGCCGCGCCGAAACAGCTGCGGCCGCGGCCTTCGCTGCCGCGGTGAAACTTCTCGAGGAACCGAAGGCGGAGTTCGCCTTCCTCCCGGCGGCCGCGTGCACCGGGCCGTCACTGCAACAGGCTTTTGCCGCCTTGGAACGCACCAGCCCGTTGATCAAGAAAAAACTCCTGGCCGCAGCGCTCGAATGCATCGTGCACGACCAAGCCGTGCAGCTAGAGGAAATCGAACTTTTCCGCGGCATAGCCGACGCCGTGGGGTGTCCGGTCCCGCCGTGGTTAAACCTGGCAACTCCGTCGGCAACCATCCCGGATTCAGCGGTAGGCGCTCACGCTTCACGGGAGGTATCCGATGCGCAAGCACCACTTTAAGCAGAGGGTACGCGCCGCGGTGCTGCTCACTGCCTGCACGCTGCTGGCAGGCTGCCCGCACCGGGTGATGGATGATCCGGGCCCGGCAGTCACCTACTACCGCCCCCTCGGCTCGCTGCAATGTACCGGGGGCGGCAAGACTGTGGCTGAGATTGAACATGAACTACGCAAGGCGGGCATCACCGTCAACCGTGCTGCCTGCGGCGTGGACGGCAGGATGCACGCCATGGTCTGCGGCGCACCCGACGGACGCATCGCCATCTTCGAGATCCCGGCGCAACAAGCGGTGTCCGCAGCCGCCCTTGGCCTGAAACCGCTGGCCACCCTCCCCGACGCCGCCGAGACTCCCTGCCAGGCGCCTTAATCACAACTCTGGAGACGAGCATGACATCAACAAGCCACAACACCGCGACGACGCTGCGGCAGGTACTGGGTCTCCCGGTGATCGTGGCCGCCCTGGGCTATTTCGTCGACATCTATGACCTGGTGCTGTTCAGCATCGTCAGGGTCCCGAGCCTTAAGGGGATCGGGCTCGCGGGACAGGAGCTTATCGACCAGGGCGTCTTCCTGCTCAACATGCAGATGGCCGGCATGCTGCTGGGTGGCATCCTCTGGGGTATCCTCGGTGACCGCAAGGGACGCCTGAAGATCATGTTCGGCTCGATCTTCATCTATTCGATGGCAAATCTCGCCAACGCCAGCGTACACTCCATCGAAGCCTACGCCCTGCTCCGCTTGCTGGCCGGCGTCGGTCTGGCCGGCGAACTAGGCGCGGGGATCACGCTGGTCTCCGAGGTGCTGCACCGCTCCATCCGGGGCTACGGCACCATGATCGTTGCCACGGTCGGCGTCTCCGGTGCGATCCTCGCCAACTTCGTCGCCAAACAGTTCGACTGGCGTACCGCCTTCATCATCGGCGGGATCCTCGGGCTCATGCTCCTGATGCTCAGGCTGAGTGTGGCCGAATCGGGCATGTTCAAGGGGATGGAATCAAGATCGATGTCCAAGGGGAACTTCCTGGCCCTGTTCACTTCCAGGGATCGTTTCGGCCGCTTCCTGCATTCGATATTAATCGGCCTCCCCTCCTGGTTCGTAGTCGGGGTGCTGATCACCTTCTCCCCCGAGTTCGCCAAGGTGCTCAACGTGCAAGGGGCGGTCAACGCCGGTAACGCGGTCATGTACTGCTACCTCGGCCTGGTCGCCGGTGACCTGGCCAGCGGTGTCCTGAGCCAAGTACTCAAAAGCCGCAAGAAGGTGGTGCTCCTGTTCCTGCTCATCACCGTCGCCGCGGTCGCGGTCTATTTCGCCGCGGCAGGAGTGAGCGCCGGCGTCTTTTACGCCATCTGCTGCCTGCTCGGCTTCGGCATCGGCTACTGGGCCATCTTCGTCACCGTCGCCGCCGAGCAGTTCGGCACCAACCTGCGTGCCACCGTCGCCACCTCGGTCCCCAACTTCGTACGCGGCATGACCATTCCCATCACCATGCTGTTCCAGGTGGCCCGCAAGAGCCTCGGCATCGAAACCGGCGCCATCGTGGTCGGCGTGCTCACCCTGGTCATCGCGCTCTTCTCCCTGTCGCGACTGCAGGAGACCTTCCACAAGGACCTGGACTACTTCGAGGAGTTCATCTGACCAAGCCGGCACGAAGCATACATTACGGCTGGGTCATCGTGGCCACGGCGGCGCTCGGGGTTTTCTCCTGCTTCGGGCTGGCCCGCTACGCCTATTCTGTGCTGCTTCCCGGCATGCAGACGGGACTGGGGCTCACCTACGACCGCATGGGCTTCATCGGCACCGGCAATTTCGTGGGCTACCTCCTCTCGGTGCTGGCCGCCCCCCGCCTGATGAAGCGCCTCAAGCCGCGCCGCATGGCCGCGCTCGGCCTCCTTATCATCGGGGCCGGCATGATCGCCATCGGCGCTTCCTCCTCCCTGGCCGCCATCATTCCCCTCTACGCCCTGGTGGGCATGGGGAGCGGCTTCACCAACATCCCGCTCATGGCCTTGGTCACTTACTGGTTCCGTAGCGAACAGCGCGGCAAGGCGGCGGGACTGGTCATCGCCGGCAACGGTATCGGCATCATCCTGGCAGGTTTGCTTATCCCCTTTTTGAACCGCACCTACGGCGCCCTGGGCTGGCGCAGCGGTTGGATAGCGCTTGGGGCCATCTGCCTCATTGTGGCCGGTGTCGCGGCGCTGCTCTTGCGCAACCACCCCTCCGACCTCGACCTGGAGCCGGTGGGACGCAAGGTGGCGCCCTCTCCCGAGCAGTTCCTGCACCACGAGCATAAAGGGGACGGCAGGGTGCTCTGCCACCTCGGCATGCTCTACCTGGTCTTCGGCGTCACCTTCATGGTGTACGGCACCTTCATCGTGACCACCATGGTCAAGGAATACGGCCTCACAGAGGCGCAGGCGGGGCTGTATTGGTCCTGGGTCGGCTTCTTCAGCTTCTTCTCCGGGATCGGCTTCGGCACCCTCTCCGACAAGATCGGCAGGAAGCGCGGCCTCGCCCTGGTTTTCGCCGTGCAGAGCGCCGCCTACCTCCTGGCGGGAATGAAAGTGGGCACGGCCGGCCTGATCGTGTCGCTGATCCTCTACGGCTCCACCGTCTTCGCCATCCCCGCCATCATGGCGGCTGCCGTCGGTGAGTACCTGGGGCTGAACCGCGCCTCTTCCGCTTTCGCCACCATCACCATCTTCTTCGGCGTGGGCCAGGTGATCGGACCGGCAGGAGCCGGCATCATCGCCAAGGCCTCCGGGGCCTTCACCATGCCCTACCTGATCAGCGGCGCTCTGACCGCAGTGGCCCTGGTGTGCGCGCTGCTCCTCCCGCCTCCTCGGGAAAGGGTGGAGTGACCATGGCAACCGACCAGAACCGGCACCTGCTGCGTACCTCGCTCGTCACCGCGATTGCCCCCTGCATCTGGGGAAGCACCTACATCGTGACCACGCAGTTGCTCCCTCCCAACCACCCGCTCACCGCGGCACTCCTGCGCGTGCTCCCCATCGGTCTGATCATGATCGCCCTGCAGCGCCGCGCGCCCCTGGCAGAGTGGTGGGGGCGGCTCTTGTTCCTGGGGCTTTTGAACATCGGCGTATTCCAGGCGCTGCTCTTTATCGCCGCCTACCGGCTTCCTGGCGGGGTGGCCGCCACCGTGATTGCGACCCAGCCCTTGGGGGTAATCGTGCTCTCCCGACCGCTCCTGGGCAGCACCCCCACGCGCCTCGCCTGGATCGCGGCAGGTACCGGTGTCGTCGGCGTGGCCCTCCTGGTGCTCACCCCGGCGGCACGGTTGGACGCCTTCGGCCTCGCGGCGGCGTTTGCCGGCGCAGGATGCATGGCCCTCGGCACCGTGCTCACCAAACGCTGGTCGACGGCGCCGCTTCCCATCGCCGCCTTCACCGGATGGCAACTGGTTTTCGGCGGGCTGTTCCTGCTCCCCCTGGCGCTGCTCTTCGAGGCGCCGCTCGCGGGTGTCACCGTTAAGAACGTGATCGGTTACGCCTACCTGGGTATCTTCGGCACCGGCATCACCTACATGATCTTTTTCTGGGGGATCAAGCGATTGCAGCCGTCGGCGGTTTCCCTGCTGGGACTGTTGAGCCCGGTCATGGCCACGGCGCTCGGTTTCCTGTTACTGGGGCAGAGCCTCACGCCCTTACAGATTGTGGGTGGGGTGTTGGTGCTGTGGAGTATTTGGGCGGGGCAGCGTCAGGCGCCGGGGAAGCGCTAGCCGCGACGGTCGAGGAATTCCTGAAGTTGGGACAGGGTGGGCAAAGCGGCGCGACCACCCAAGGCGCAGGTGTTGAGGGCGCCGACGGCCGAGGCGTAGCGAGCCGACTCTCGAAGCGAGAGCCCGCGCGCAAGTCCGAAGAGAAAGCCGCCGTGGTAGGCGTCGCCGGCGCCGGTGGTATCTACTACCTGCTGCACCGGGTAGGCCGGCTGATGGAAAGATTCGCCGTCACGGGACAACAGCAAGCTCCCCCGCGTCCCGCTGGTGACACCCACCACCTGGGGGCCGTACTGCAGAAGCGCCTGCGCGGTCAGTTCGGGCGACGATGCCCCGGTGCAGCTCGCAGCATACTCCTCGGCGACGATGCAGATATCAACCAGCGGCAACAGCTCGCGGTGCTCCTGCCGGAAGCGGTGCGATCCGCCGTCAAAGGAGACCAGCACACCCGCTTCCCGCGCCACGCGAGCCGCCTGGAGGCAGGCCTGCCAGTGCCGCCCGTTCAGGTGCAGGATCTTGGCAGCGCGGATCATGTCATGGTTCAGCTTGTCAGGGGTGAGTTCGCCGGAGGTCCCCGGCGCGAAGGTGATGGCGCGGGCGCCGTCGCGTTTTCTGACCAAGATGGTCGCCTGTGAAGAAGAGCTGCCGGCGTCGATCACCATGCCCGCCGTATCCACCCCTGCCGTTTCCAGTTCCGCGAGGATCATCCGGCCAATGAGGTCGTCCCCTACCAGGTCCAGCATCGCCGTGCGCGCGCCCAGCCGAGCCGCCGCGACCAGCGCGGTGGCCACCGGACCTCCCCCCGCCAGCGCCGAGGCATGCGCCCGCTGCACCAGTTCTCCCCCAGGCAGTTCATCCACCACCATGAGCAAGTCCATGGTGCAGACGCCCAACCCCACCACGTCATATTTCATAGTGCCGCCTTTTGCTGAATATCCCTCTTGAGAGTACGGGAACTGGTAGAGTATGGGCCCCACAAAGCGCTGCGCGCGAACCCGCGTCCCCCACTTTGCAAAGGGGGGACAGGGGGGATTTTAGCAGCTACAGCCTCAATCTCATATGCAGAAATCCAGCACATCCTCCTGGCGCGCCCCCGCCTCGTCCATCTTCTTGATCACGTCGGCGAGCGTGGTGCCGTCCAGGATGCGCGCCATCTCGTCGCGCACGTCCTTCATGACCAGCCTGATGCCGCAGGTCGCCTCGTTGCCGCACTCGGTGCACCTGGCGTAGGCCATCTCGCTGACGCAGGGAACCGGCGCCAGTGGCCCTTCCATGATCCGGATCGCTTGCCCGAAGGTGATCTTGTGGGGCGGCCGTCCCAGGTAGTATCCCCCTCCCCTCCCCTTGCGGCTCTGCAGGATGCCGCTGTTCTTCAGGTTGAGCAGGATGTTCTCCAGGAACTTCTTGGGGATGCGCTCGTCGCGGGCCAGGTCCGCGATGAGGATCGGCCCCTGGTCGTACTTTTGCGCCAGATAAATCAAGGCCTTCAGGCCGTATTTGGTTTTCTTGGATATCATGTTTTCCTCTTATATCTTCAGCCCGATCACGGGCCAGATGAACACAACCGATCCCATGAACAGCAGCCAGGAGATGGCCATGACCACGGCGCCTGCCACGATGATGTCGCGGCTCTTCAGATACCCCGAGGCGTAGGCGATGGCGGTAGCGGGGGTCCCCATGGGAAGGCAGTAGGCGAGCCCCGCCGGGAGCGCGATGGAGAGCGTCATCACCTTGGGGTCCATCCCCGTGGTCTGGCACAATCCCATCCCAACCGGCATCAGGATCGCCACCACCGCCGCATGGCTGATGCACTCGGTGACCAGGATGGCCACCAGCGATATGACAGCGATCACCGCCAGTGGCGCGTGCGCGTGATCGCCCATCCCTTTTTTCACCACCCAGACCGCCGCACCGGTCTTCTCCAGGGCCGAGGCGAGCGCGATGGTGCCGCCGTACATCAGGATGATGCCCCAGTTGACGTATTCCTCGATCATCTGCCAGGAGATCACCTTGAAAGTGAACAGCGCGGCCGCGCCCAGGATGGCGATGGCAGCGAGCCCGGTCTTCTCTCCCAGGAACATCCAGCAGACAACGGTGGCGACCATGACCAGCGCGGTGAGGATCTCGTCGAAGCTGATCTTACCCATTTCCAGCCGTTTGCCGTTGAGAAATTTAAGTCCCACTTCAACGTCGTCCAGGTCGGGCGGGAAGAACTTGAGCAGTATGGCGAACCCCAGCACCAGCAGCGGCAAGACGATCATGCAGGCCGCGGTGGACCACTCGATGAAGGTGAAATGAAGCCCGGTAGCCTCCTTGAGAAGCCCCGCGGCGAGCGGTGCGCGGGCCCCGCCCAGGAAGGTGGCGATGCCGCCGATGATGCAGCCCCAGGCCATGGACATGAACAAAAGGCGACCGAAGTTGCTCTTTCCCTTCTCCAACCGCAGGGCCGTGGCCAGTTCGGTCACCACCGGAAAAAGCATGGCCGCTACGGCATGTTCGCTCATGACGAAGGAAAGGAGCGCGGACAACAAAAATACGGTGAAAGCGAGCCGGGTCGGCGTCCTACCGAACCTGGCCAGCATGGCGCGGGCGATTCGGGCGGAAATGCCGGTGCCGGTAAGGGCTGCGGCGAGGATGAAGGCGCCCAGGATGAAAAACACCGACTCGTTGCCGAACATGGAGTAGGTTTTCTTGGCGTCCATGATGCCCAAAAGCGGCAGCATCACCATGGAGAGGAGCGCCGTGACCGCGATGGGCAGCAGTCCCGAGATCCAGAAGAACACGGTGGCGCCGAACAGCACCAGCGAGCGGTACCCTTCGACGGAGAGCCCCTCGGGGGGCGTCAGACGGATCAGGAACCCGATCACCAGGGCGACCGCGGCCATGACCTGATAGCGCGCGGTGCGGTCCAGCACGATGAGCCATAGGGGGCGGTTGTCGATTTTTAGCGGTTTGTCCAGGAAGTGCTTTGATTCCATCAGTCGGGGGGTGCCCTCTTTGCTCGATTTCAATTACCGGCTCCCTAATTAGAGCCCGGAGGATTCGTAAGATTCTGCCACTTCTTTCACCCGCAGCAACCTCCTGAGGTCGGAACTGGCCAAGAGCCTGCGGTCCTCGATGCTGTCGATGAAGCCGCGCAGCATCCCCTTGGGAGCCGCCGGCACAAAGGGGGAGATCAGGAATACGAGCGGCAATAGCGGCTTGATGAGCGCCTTTTTCTGCTGCCAGCCGCGCTGCAGGTGGTTGAATACTTTGGTGAGTTGCTCTGCAGGCAGCGCCGCGGCTTCCACGCCTAGTTGCACGAGCGGCAGGACTTCCCGCTCCAGCAGGGCGTCAATGCCGGCCACCGTGGAACCCGGGGGCTCACATCCGACGTCGAGGGACGACACCACGGACCAGCGCGGGAACACGGCGCGGGCGTAATCGAGCGAATGCAGGCGCTCCTCAAGATACCAGCCCTGTTCCCTGGAGCGAGCGTGGTCGTAGGCATGCAGCGGGATGTCGAGAATGTCAACGCCGGCTGCATAGGCACGCTCGACGATCTTTTGTGAGGGGCAGAAATCCACCCTTCCCACGAGGTAAACGTTGAAATTCTTCTTGATCAACCGGGCGAGGTTCTCCGTTTCGGCGAGGCGCTCTTCGTCGCCGAAGGTGAGGTGAAAGAGTGCGGCGTTGCTCTGGTAGTGGCTGTCGTACAGCGTCTCGATGGTCTGCCGCTCCGGGAGATTGCCTCCCACGTAGAAGACGTTGTCCTCCCGCCGCAGTTCGTCAGGGGAAAATGGCGAGGTGCGCGCCACAAGCTCCCGTATTTTCTTCTGGTCTATCCTCATCGGCGCTGGACTCCCTCCGGCATAAAACATTCATCACGGCACTGTGCGATTTTAGCCACCATACGAAAATAAACTAAAACAGTCAACAAAAATACTCACATTACCCATCAGCATACTAGAGTATTGCAAAGCCGGTTTGATTACAGCAAGTTGCGTTGCTAAAAGCTACTTGATCCGCGCGTGTTGCAACTACGCATCGTCATAATTTTGCGTGAACTAAAGAGCTGAATCCATTCTCATTGACTTGCCGTCACGGACGCGTTATAGAACGTGAGCCTCCATAATATACAACAGCGGACGGTAAGCCGTTAAAGATACAGCGTTGCGTAACGGCGAAAGATTGTTATCCTCATTAACAATTCACTTCCCTGCTGCCGCAGCTGCGGCGGTCGACAAGGCTCTCATGATATCTCGCATCGATCATCTCAACATCGTGGTACGCGACCTTGAAGCGGCCACTGCCTTTTTCGCGCTGCTTGGTTTCACCCCCGGCATCAGTTCCGGCCTCGATACCGACTTCCTGGAGAAGCTGACTGGCGTGCGCTGCGCCGGCGGCAAATTCACCGCCCTGCACCACCCCGCGTCCGACCTGTCCATCGAACTGCTGCAGTTCGACGCCGGTGGCGACCCCGATGCCGGCATCGGCATCGCCAACCGCATCGGTCTGCGCCACCTGGCCTTCGCCGTGACGGACATAGAAGCCGAAGTGGCGAGGCTGCGCGGCCACGGCGTGCAGTTCATCGGCGAAGTGCAGGTCTGGCAGAAAACCGGGAAGAAGCTGATCTACTTTCACGGGCCGGAAGGGATTCTGCTGGAACTCGCCCAGTACCCGGAACAGTAACCAAACCAACCACGAGGGCTGCCGCCGGCCATGCCGATCAAGAACAAGACCCCGCGCCACCTGGCCGAATTCGTCTGCACCGAACTGCGCAAGCGTAAGGCCGCCGTGCCGGACGATGAAGTCATCACCGAACTGATGGAGACCATGTACTACTCCAGCCTCCGCACCGAGGAGTCGGAGCCGGTACTGTTCCACATGGTCTTTCTGGACCCGAGCCAGCCCGACCCGAAGCCTCCGCGCAACCCCGCCCGGGACCGCTGGAGCTACATCCCATTCGCGGACCCGATCCCCTTTACCGTCTCCAACGTAGTCAAGATCGCCAAGTCCACCGACCTGCGCACCTCATCCTTCGTGATCTGGCCCGACCAGTTGGACCAGCTCTACATCTGGGGGCTGGTGGACCAGCAAAACCGCTTTCACAAGTTCCTGAACCGCTCCGCCGAGGTCGAAGTCGAGCGTCCCGGCGTGTTCCAGGCCAGCGTCGAGGGGATCGGCATCATCGCGGTCTACATGCGCTACGAGAAGGTGGCGGAACTGCGGGTGAACGAGGTGATCCGCCACTCGCTTGACCTGTTCCGCGAGGGGCCGGTACGCGAACTGCTGACGCCGGGGATCGAACGTTTTCTTGCCGGGGTGCGCAGCCACATCCCGGACGACATATACCAGGCGCAAGGGGCAGGAGACGAGTTGCACGCCCAGCAGTGGATATCGGTTTTGTGCCGGATCCTGCTCAGGATCCAAAAGATCCAGAACGGCGGTGCCATCCTGATCTCGCCGCAGATCGCCCCGGACGACCTCAACGTCAAGTACGGCATCAACTACGACCGGCTCCCCACCTCGCTGCAGTCCAACGCCGTCACCAAGATCAAGTCGGATTACCTGGAGCGGCACCTGTTGGGTTCCGGTGATCTGAAGCCCAAGGAACTCTCCGCTGACCAGTTCCAGCAACTGCGCCGCCTGGAGAAGGAACTGCGCGCCAACAAGAACGAGATCGACGGCGTGATCTGGTTCATCGCCCTATTGACGCGGGTGGACGGGCTGGTGGTCATGGACCCGAACCTCGTGGTGCGCGGCTACGGCGTCGAGATCAAGAACTGGCAGGAGCCGGAGCAGGTCTTCATCGCCACCGACCGTTTCGGGAGCGCGGCCAAGCAGCGCCCGGTGAGCTATAACCACTTCGGCACCCGGCACCGGTCGATGATGCGCTACTGCTGCCAGAACCCCGGCAGTCTCGGCTTCGTGGTTTCCCAGGATGGGGAGGTCCGGGTCATGACCATGCTGGGCGAGCGGCTGGTGATGTGGGAGAACATCAAGCTGAAGTACTACAGCTACGCCTCCAAGAGAAAGTAGCCTGAAGAGTCAACCTTGTGCTTCCCCTTAGGGCACTGGCTGCAGACAATATCGGGATATGTTGAAATTGCTGCCTACCAAGCGCTGCACATGAACCAAGCGCCCCCCCTTTGCGAAGGGGGGACGGGGGGATTTGCCTCTCCACCACCAAGTCAAATCCCCCTAAATCCCCCTACGCAAAGGGGGACTTCAATCAAACGAACAGCCGAGGTTCCCAATGAAAATGAGGATGCTGCCCCTCTCCCTGTTGCTGCTCCTAAGCTCGTCCCTCGCTCTTGCGGCCGAGACCACCACCCTGACCGCCCCGTCTCGGATCACCGCGGTGACCGTCTACTCCGACACGGCCCAGGTCACCCGCCAGGCGAGTGTGGCGCTGAAGGCGGGGACCAACCTGGTGACCCTGGAAAACCTGCCCCAGCTCATGGCCGAGGAATCGCTTCGGGCCGAAGGCAAGGGGACCGGACGGGCGCGAATCGCCGGGATCTCGGTGAAAAACGTTTTCCTGGACCGCAGCAAGGACCAGCGCGTGCGCGAGCTCGAGGACGAGATCGCCAAGCTGAACCGCAAGGTGGAAGCAATCGAGGCGCGGCGCAAGGCTCTGGCTGCCCAGCGGGCCTTCGTGGACTCCATCAGGGTCGGCTGGGGTGAGCGCATCTCCAAGGAACTCAGCACCGGCAAACCGACCTCGGCGGAACTGGCCGAAGCGGTCCGTTTCGTGGGTGACAACACCGGCAAGATAGAGGAAGAACTCTACGGCGCCGAGGCCGCCAAGAAGCCCCTCCTGGAGCAGATCGCCGCGCTCAGGAAGGAACTGGAGCAGTACCGGGCGCAGCCCCAGAAAGAGGTGCGCGCGGTCCAGGTGGCCATCGAGGCGGAGCGCGACATGAAGTTCGACCTCGACCTCAGCTACCTGGTGGCCCAGGCGAGCTGGGCACCGAGCTACGACGTCAGGCTCGCGCCGGACGGCAAGAACGCCCTCCTCACCTACCGCGCCCAGGTGTGGCAGAAGACCGGCGAGAACTGGCCCCAGGTGAAAGCCACCCTCTCCACCGCGAGCCCGGCCTCCGGCGGTGGCGCGCCCGAACTCACGCCGTGGCGCGTCTCCTTTTACGAGCCGCCACGCCCCATGCCGTATCTCTCCCGCAGCAAGATGTCGGTGGGCGCCGCAGCACCTGCAGCGCCCCCGCCTCCCGAGGCGACCTTCGAGAGGGCGCCGGCCGAGGACCGCATGGAACCGGCGGGGTTCGTGCCGGCAGAGATCGCCCAGGGGCAGACCTCGGTCCAGTTTCAGGTGGCGCAGCCGCTGGACGTACCCACCGACGGCACCCGCGCGGTCAGCGTGATCGCGTCCGAGACCGTTCCCGTCGCCGCGGAATACGTGACCGTGCCCAAGCTCTCCCCCCGGGTCTACCTGAAATCCACCGTGGTCAACCGCACTCCCTTCCCGCTTCTGGCGGGAGAGGCCAACATCTTCAACGACGCGACCTTCGTCGGCAAAAGTCATCTTAAGACGGTCGCTTCCGGCGAAGAGTTCGACCTTTACTTCGGTAGTGACGATCAAGTGAAGGTGAAGCGCGAAGTGGCCCGGATCAAGAAGAAAGGCGGCATCATCGGCGACAGCAGCGTCACCTACCACGTGACCATGGAGTTGGAGAACTTCAAGCAGCGCACGGTGACCGTGTCCCTCAAGAACCAGCAGCCGCTCCCCGGTAACGCGGAAATCAAGGTCGCGGTGGAAGACGCCGCGCCGAAGCCGACCGAGACCAAGGAAGACGGAACCCTGGTGTGGAAGGTGGAACTCGCGCCGTCCGAGAAGAAGAAGGTTTCCTACGACCTGGTGCTCGAATACCCCAAGGGGCGTGAGCTCGTCGGGCTCGAGTAGTCCTTCGCGTACCCCCTTCTACATCAACTGTTTTTGCAAAGGAACTGCATGAGATCGTTATGCCTTGCCGTCGTCGCGCTGCTCTGCCTCGTATCCGTTTCGCATGCCGCAAAATTCGACACTTCATTCCGGTATTCGACCATTGAAACCGAGCATTTCGCCATCCACTACCACCAGGGGCTGAAAGGGGTGGCCGGGAAGGCCGCCGGGATGGCCGAGGATATCTATGACAAGCTGACCCGGGAGTTCCAGTGGCGGCCGGCCGAAAAGACCCAGGTGGTGCTGATCGACGACAGCGACTTCACCAACGGCCTGGCCATCACCATCCCCTACAACACGATCTACCTCCAGGTGGTCCCCCCCGCCCTTTCCTCGACGCTCGGCGAATACGACGACTGGCTGAAGACGATGTTCACCCACGAATTCGCACACATCGTCTCCTCGGACCCGGCGCGCGGCTACTCCAAGGTAACCCGCACCGTTTTCGGTAAGCCGCTCCCCTGGATGGACCCGCTTTCGGTGGTGCTCTTCCTGGTCACCGCCCCTCCCAACACCTTCATGCCGCGCTGGTGGCACGAAGGGATGGCGACGTGGGCGGAGAGCAAGTACACCGGCCAGGGACGCGGCAAGGGGAGTTACTACGACATGATCTTCCGGAGCGCCGTCGCCGAGGACAACCTCCCCACGGTGGACCAGATCAACGGCGACGTGCCCGACTGGCCTTCCGGGCACCTCCCTTACATCTACGGCTACCGGCTGCAGCGCTACATCGCGGAGACCTACGGCAACGACGTGGCCGGCAGGCTGGCGCTTGGCCACGCCGGGCGCTTCCCCTACACCATCAGTAGCCCGGCCAAGGAGAACTTCGGGGGAAAAACCTACCGCCAGGTGTACCGGGACATGATCGAATCGATGCAGGAAGAGCAAACCCGGCGCATCGCCGTCCTGTCCCGGCAGCCCTTCACCCTGCTGACCGACGTCTACGAGGAGGGCGAGAACCTTGCTGCTCCGCGCTTCTCCCCCGACGGCAGCCGCATCGCCATCACCAGGCGCGACCCGCGCGACCACACCACCGTCGTCGTCACCGACGTCTCCGGAAATAAGGTGACGAGCTTCAGGCGCCAGTTGTCCGACGGCAGCCTGAGCTGGTCCCCCGACGGCAGGCGCATCTATTTCACCCAGACCGAGGTGAACCGCGGCTTCAACCTGTACCAGGACCTCTACGTCCACGACCTGGAGCGCGACCGCACCACCCGCCTTACCGAGGGGCAGCGCCTGGGCGAGGTCCAGGTGGCGCCGGACGGCAAGCTTTTCGCCGCCGTTGCCAGCAGCCGCGGCAGCCAGAACCTGGTCCTCTTGACCGCCGACACACAGGGGAGCACAGTCGCCCCGGTACCCGTCACCGCCTACTCCGAAGAGCGGGTCTCGAGCCCGCGCTTCTCTCCTGATGGCCGCGCCATCTGCTACGTCCTCACCGACAACGCCGGGACCAGCAGCCTGAGGATCTACGACCTGGCCCAGAAGACCGACCGTCCTCTGTTCAGCGCAGGCAACACGGTCGCCTATCCCGCCTGGGCTCCCGACGCTTCCGTCATCTACTACGTCTCTGACGAGACCGGCGTGTTCAACGTCTTCGCCTACGACCTGCGCCAGGGGAAGAGCTACCAGGTAAGCCACCTGTTGACCGGCGCGCTGCAGCCCGAACCGTCACCCGACGGGAGCCGTCTGCTGTTGGCCAAGTACACCTCCCGTGGTTTCAAGATCGCCCAGATGCGTATCGACCGCACCCAGTGGAGCGAGCAGCGCGGCCCCTCCCTCCCCCTGACCCGCGCCCTTCCCACATCGGAGCAGCCGGCCGGGGTTGCGCCCAATGAGGTTCCCCAGTCCTCGGGGACCTCCCAGGTTTCGGAAGCTTCCCCCGCTGCCCCTAATGGCGCCAGCTACACCCCCCTCCCCACCCTCCTGCCGCGCTTCTGGCTCCCCCGCCTCTACGCCGACAGCTCCAAGGGGACCGTGGTGGGCGCTTTTACTGCCGGGGCCGACGTGCTCGGCTACCACAGCTACGCCCTGAGCGCGGCCTACAGCGGGGAGCGCAAGCGGGGCTACTACACCCTGCTCTACAACAACGACTCCTTCTACCCGACCCTCACCGTGCAGGCGCACGCCGAGCCCTTCCTGTACGCCGACCTGTACCAAAACGGCAACGACTATTGGGAGTTGAACCAGGGCGTCTCCGTGCAGGCATCCATCCCGATCAACCGGCTCGAGTCCCGGTACCGCCTTCTGGCCGGCTACGAGATCGTGGACCAGAAGGCGCTCAGCACCCTCCAGCCCGGCGGCACCCTCTACGGCGTCCCGGTCTTCCAGGGACGGCGCGACAACGTCTTCGCCGGGATCGACTTCGACGACGTACTCAAGTACCCCTACTCGGTCAGTTCCGAGGAAGGAAGGCGCATTTCCCTCCTGTACCGCTACTACTCGCGCGACCTCGGCAGCGACATCAATCTCTCCGAGTACAGCGCCATCTACCAGGAGTACCTGCGCCTCCCCCTGGCGTCGCCCCGGCACCAGGTGCTCTACCTGCGCCTTGCCGGCGCCCTGGCCGACGGCGATCTGCAGTACGGCCAGCAGGCCTTCCAACTGGGGGGGGCTCCTTCCGACCTGAACAAGTTCCCCCTGCGCGGTTACCCGGTGCGCTCCATGGCCGGCAAGTACATCGCCACCGGCACGCTGGAGTACCGCGCTCCCATCATGTACCCGCTGCGCGGCATCGGCACCATCCCCGCCTTCGCCGAGAAGCTGCATGGCGCGTTGTTCGTGGACGCGGGCCAGGTTTGGGACGACCGGAGGTCCTTCCATGGCAACGAGACACGTGTGGGCGCCGGGGTCGAGCTGCGCGCCGATGTGACGCTGGGGTACTGGGTCAAGGTGACCCCGGCGCTCGGATTCGCCCACGGCTTCAACAAAGACGGGGAAGATCAGATATACTTCACGCTGTACCTCGGCCTCTAGCTGGGCTTTGCCCGTCGAGCCCGGGGACGCCACAGCGCCAACACGGGAGGTAGGGCTTATGAAGATCATAGTGGTGGGAGCGACGGGGACCATCGGCAAGGCCGTGGCCAAGCTTCTGGCAACCGAACACGAGGTGGTCAAGATCGCCTTCAGAAGCGGCGATCACCGGGTCGATATGTCCAACAAGGAGTCCATAGAGAACATGTTCCGGGAGGCGGGGCCGTTCGACGCCCTGGCCTGCGCGGCGGGGGTGGCGCGCTTTGGCCCGTTGGCGGAACTTTCGGACGAGGACTTTCAGACCGGCCTGTTGGGGAAACTGATGGGACAGGTCAACCTGGTCCGGGTGGGGATGAACTACATCAACGACAACGGCTCATTCACCCTCACCAGCGGGGTGTTGAGCCACCAGCCCATGCCGGGGAGCGCCTCGATCAGCATGGTCAACGCGGGCCTGGAAGGTTTCGTGCGGGCCGCGGCGCTGGAATTGCCGCGCAGCATCAGGATCAACGTGGTCAGCCCCCCTTGGGTCAAGGAGACCTTGGAGGCGCTGGGGATGGATCCCTCCGGCGGCATGCCCGCGCAGCAGGTGGCCCAGGCCTACTGGTCCAGCATTCACGGCACGCGCAGCGGCGTGGTCATCAACGCGAGGGACTTCGTATAGCTCCGCATGCCCCACCGTAACATCAAGCGGCCGCTCCCGAACGGGATGCGGCCGTTTTCATTCCTGCTGTGCGAAGCAAGGTTTCAGGATGCAGGCTTTTGTTCCGGCTTGGGCTTGTTCTTCTCGTGCAAGTAGCCATGCAGTTCCTCCAGGGTGGCCGCCTTACCCAATTCAGCGAGCATCTCCTGCTGGTCGATCACGTTCAGCTTCTTCACCAACGCCGCCTCGATGCTTCCCCCCACGTGGACCATATTGTCCACCGACTGCGGCGGCTTCTCGCCCCGGTCGCCGACCACGTAGTAAAACTTCAAATGGGGGTTGAACCGCATCGCCTCGGGAAGGACGACGCGTAGCATTTCCAGCGGCACGTTCTTGCCGATCCATACCGCGCAGTTGCTCTGCTGGTCCACGACCCACATGTTCTTCTCCGGTATTACCGCGACGTACCCTTTTATTTTCAGGTCAGCGGCCAAGTCCCTGCTCTTGCCGACGTCGGCGATCTCCACAGCGAATGGCTGGGCCAACGACAGCGCCGGGATGACGTTGAGAACTGTGACTACGATCAGGATGAGGCAAAGACGAGCTGAGATGGCGGTCATGTTCCCCCCAAGGTTCATTATGACAGCGGTGCGGGTGTTCCCAGCAGCCGCAGGAAGTGAAACGGAAGAAACCGGGGCGCCCGAACGGGCGCCCCGGCAGGTTGCCAGTGGCCAAAGCCATTAGGGCAGGGTCAGGCCTTTTTCCGGCCTGGAGAAGCTGTGGCACCAGGAGCAGTCGTTGCGGCGGGTGTCAACGTGACGGCCGTGGAAGGAGACATAGTCTCCGGAGTAGGTCTTCACGACATGACACTGGCCGCAGACCACGCTCTGGCTGTTCTTCAGCGCGTAACCCATGTTGGTGATCAGCTTAACCTGGGTTGCGGTGGCGTTAGGGTGGCAAGCCGCGCAGGCGAGCACGTTGCCGGAAGCGACCGGAATCTGATGGTTCAGCAGCTGGTATTCGTCGGTGGTAACGGTGCTGTAAGCGGCGCCTGTCATCCCCATGTAGGCCAAACCGTCCTGAACTGCCTGGTCGTAGATGCCGGTGGTGAAGAAGGTAGCGGTTTTCAGCGCAACGAGTTTACCGTTGGCAATGGCCTGGGAAGCGGTCTTGTACTTGAACGGGAACAACTTGGTGCCGACCGGGTCGTTGATGGCGCCCACCGGACGAGAGATCTTGTAGGCGTTGGTGGCCGGGTCGAGCACGGCGGCGTTGAAGGAGTTGTTGCCCCAGCTCTTGCCGTTCCAGAAGGCGTATTTCGGGATCAGGTTGCCGGCCTTGGTCGGCACGGGTTCGTAGCGACCCAGGGTCGAGTTCCACTCGGCGGTCTGCCAGGTGCGGTGGGTCTCGGTCTGCTCCATCGGGTTGGTGGAGGTCGGCGCCACGTCGGTGGCGTCCTTGGCATAGCGGGCGAGGTGGCAGCTCTGGCAGGCGACGCGGCCCAGGTGATCACCGACAGCGGCGGTCACATGGCCGGCGGCGTTGTTCTTGGTCGGGTGGCAGGTGCTGGTGGAGCAGTCGATGCCGCTGGCGCTGTCCTGGGGACGCAGGTCGGTGCCGCGCCCGGTAACCTTGTGGTTGGTGAAGACGTGGCAGTTCTGGCAGGAGAGGTTGCCGCGGCCGGTAGCCATGTGCACGTCGTAGTTTGCGTCGTTGGTGGTCGCCGAGGCCAGCGCGATGTCGCCGCGCTTGACGGCGTCGCCGCCGCCCGCCTTGGCGTGGCACTGCAGGCAGTTGGCGCGAACCGGCTTGATCACGGTGCGGACCACGTTGTTCATGTCGATGCCTGCGGTCGGCTCGAACATGGTGGTGGTGGCGTTACGCACGCGGGTGTAGGGGGTGGCGATGGAGGGGCTTCTGTGGCACATCAGGCAATCGATGCTGCCCAGCTGGGTGGCGTCCGGGGTGTTGGTGGCCACCGGTTTGGCGCCGGTACCTGCATGGCAGGCGCCGCAGGGGCCCCAGGAACCTTCGATGTTGATGCAGTAGGCGTTCAGCGCGGAGGAGCCGTCTGTGGCGTCCATCTTGCCCTGGACGGTCGGGCCGGTGGTCATCTCGGCGGCGGAACCTTTCCACTGGTAGTGCACCGACTGGTACATGGCGGCGGCCTGCGCGTTGTGGCAGTCCTTGCACATGCCGTAGCCAGTCCAGGTGAGGGAGGTGTTGGCCGGGTCATGCACCTTGGCGGTGCTGATGGTATAGGTGACCGACTTCACCACCTCGACGTTGCCCGCCACGTCCTTGGAGAAGAACTTGAGGGTGGTCGTGGACGACACGTAGATGGGCGACACGTAGACCGCGGAGCTGGTGGTCGGCGTGGTGCCGTTCAGGGTGTAGTAGGTGGTGGCCGGCTCGTTCGGGGTCAGGGTGACGTTCACCGGCGCGCTGAAGGTGCCCCCCGTCGGCGAGGCCGTTGTGGTGGGCGCCTTGCGGTCCAGAGCCGCGTAGCACGTCATTGCCGTGAGCGCAACCAACATCGTGATACTACAGAACATTGTGACGATTCTTCTCATGCATGTACCTCCTTGAGTAGTGTGAATACCCTAGGCCCTTGAGCAAGCGGTATGCCAGCCACGATTGAGGAACAAACATGAACACCCGGCGGGGATTGCAGCATCCATTACGCCACCCGCACGCAAGCCGCCGACAAAAGTTTGTAATATCAGCCAATAACCGATACAGTCCTCCTTCGACAAAAGAGTTACTAATGACACCACGTGAGACACTTATAATAAACATTAATCCACGCAGCGTACTGCCACTAATAAAACCACCCCAGCCAGTTGCGTACATTCCCCCAGATTAGTTGGGGTAAAGAACCCAGTTGGGGCAGAGATATTAAAAGCAGCATAGTGTGCCGTATTAGCCAGGCGGGAACAAAAAAAAGGCGCCCTAAGCGGCGCCGTTCCTGTTGCAAAGGGCTGTTCGGAGCAGGTCAGCGCTCCAGCACCTCCCTCACCTTGCGCAGCAACTCCATCGGCTGCACCGGCTTCATGATCAGTTCCACGCCTTCCTTCATGCCACGGCTCTGGATGAAGTCGGCCGTGTAGCCGGAGGTGAACAGGACCTTGGCATCGGGCTGGATCTTCTTTATCTCGGCATAGGCCTCGATACCGTTTTTGCGGGGCATGATGATATCCATCAGCACCAGTTCGATGCCTTCCTGTTCCGCCGCGAACCGGTGCACGACCTCCTCGCCGTCCTCGGCCAGGATCACCTGGTAGCCGTGCCTGCTGAGCACCATGTCCACCAGGCTGCGCACGTTGGGGTCGTCCTCGGCGACCAGTATGGTCTCGGTGCCGGTCTGAGGCGATGTCTGTGGGGCAAGGACCGGCTGCAGCGCCGCTCCCCCCTCGACTAGAGGGATCTCGATGGTGAACACCGTCCCCTGCCCCGGGTTGCTGCTCACCGCGATGTTCCCCTTGTGCTGCTGCACGATCCCGTACACGATGGCCATGCCGAGCCCGGTCCCCTTCCCCACCCCCTTGGTGGTGAAGAACGGCTCGAAGATCCTGCGGCTGGTTTCGTCGTCCATCCCTTCGCCGCTGTCAGAGACGATGATCACCGCATGCCGTCCAGACCGTCCACTGTGGCCGAGACCGCTGCCGTCGCACATGCCGGTGGCGATGGTGAAGACGCCTCCCCCGGGCATGGCGTCACGCGCGTTAGCGGCCAAATTGACCAACACCTGCTCGATCTGGGCCAGGTCGACCTGGACCGGCAGCGGCTCGGGCAGGATCTCGGTTTTTAACTGGATGTCCTCGCCGATCACGCGCCCTAAGAACTGTTCGACGTGGCGCACGATCTCGCTCAGGTCGCAACGCTGCGGGTTCATGGCCTGCTTGCGGCTGAAGGCGAGCAGCCCGCGGGTCAACTGGGCGGCGCGCTCGGCGGCAGCCGCTATCTGGTCCACAAGCCCGTAATGCACGCTCTCGGAGGTCAAGTCCATCTTGAGGATGTTGGCATAGCCGGCGATGACGGTAAGGACGTTGTTGAAATCGTGGGCGACCCCGCCGGCCAGTTGACCGACCGCCTCCATCTTCTGCGCCTGGCGCAGCTGTTCCTCCATCAGCTGCCGTTCGGTCATGTCGGTGATCACGCCCGACATCCGCACCGGCTCCCCCGCCCCGTCCCACTCCGCCTGGCCGCGGCAGCGCACCCTGAGGTATTCCTCGCCCCTGGTCCTCAGCCGGAGTTCCAGGTCGAAGGGGGTCTGGCCCAGAAAGTGTGAGCACAGGGAGTCCTGGACCACAGCCAGATCGTCCGGGTGCAGCCGGGAAAAGAAGGATTCCGGTCGGTTCTCCAGTTCGTCGTCGGCGAACCCGAGGAGCTCCTTCCAGCGAGGAGAGTAGTAATAGTCGTTGCTGACCAGGTCCCAGTCCCACAGGCCGTCGCTGGTGCCGCGTACTGCGCGGGAATAGCGGGCCTCATTTTGAGCCAGCCGCTCCAGGTTCTCCTTGAGCTCCACGTTCGCCTGCGAGAGCTGCGCGGTCCGTCGCTGCACCAGCGCCTCAAGGGAATCGCGCTCCCGGCGCAGCGCGTCCTCCGACTTTTTGATCCTGACCATGGCCTTGATCTGGGCCACCAGTTCCGCCTCGTCAAAGGGTTTGGAGAGAAAAGCGTCGGCGCCGCACTCAAGCCCCATGACGCGGCAGGCGGAGTCGCTTCTGTGGGCAGTGACCAAAATGACCGGGATGTGCTGGGTCGCCGGGGAGGCCTTCAAGCGCCGGGTCGCCTCGAAACCGTCCATGCCCGGCATCTGGATGTCGAGCAGGATGGTGTCGGGCGCCTCCATCCCCGCGCGGCGTATGCCGTCCTGCGCCGACTGCGAGGTGATCAGCTGCGCCTGCGGGAGGAAGGCCTTCAGCAGCGCGCTCAGGGTGAGGAGGTTGTCCTGGTTGTCGTCGATGGCAAGAAGCTTCATGCTCGATGGTTCCTTTCCGGATAGCCGCTGCGCACTCTAAAAGGGGGCCTCTCCCTGGGGGGCGACGAAGGTCGCCACCAGCTCCTGCAATTCCTCGGGCTGATAGGGTTTGGAGAGATAGGCCGAGCATCCCGCCGCCAGCACCTTCTCGCGGTCGCCCGCCATGGCGCTCGCCGTCAGGGCCACCACCGGGATGGCTGCGGTGGCCGGGTCCTCCTTGAGCCTTTTCAGCACGGTAAAGCCGTCCAGCACCGGCAGGTGCAGGTCCAAAAGGATCAGCGAGGGACGGCCATTTCTGGCCGCCTCGAGCCCCGCGGCGCCGTCGCACGCCTCGACGATGCGGTACATGTTACCCAGCGTCGCCTTCAGCGTGACCAGGTTGTCCGGGTTGTCCTCCACTACCAGCACGGAGCCGTCCCCGTCCCAGCTGAGGGCCTCCAGAGCCCCGGCGGCGCCCGAGGAGGAGGCACCGGTACCGGGCCGGAACAGGCGCACGCTCCCCAGCATCTCGTAAACCCGCTGCAGCAGCTCCTGGAGTTCGACATCTCCCTTCTGTACCAGTTGGTGCACCCCGAGCCTCCTGAGCCGGTCATGTTCGCCGGGCGAAAGGGTCTTCGCAGTCATCACCATGACCGGCACATCGGCGGTGAGGCTGCTGGAACGGACCGCCTCCAGCACCTGGAAGCCGTCCACCTCCGGCATCATCAGGTCGAGCACGATGCCGTCGGGCACGTGGGACTTTAAGTAGCTGAGCGCGTACTTTCCGCCGGAAACGGCGTCGACCTGGTAGCCGGCGGACTCGAGGGCGAAGCGCAACTGTACGGTCGCCGCCTCGCTGTCCTCCACGATCAGGATCCTTGCCCCGTGGCTGTCGTCGCGCTGGGGGATCCGCCATCCCAGGCGCTCGAGACTCCGCACCAGGTCCTGCAGCACCGCCTGGCGCTCCAGACCGTTCTTGGAGATGATCGCGCTCACCCCGCTGGAGAGCCGCTGCAGCTCCGCGTGGGAGAGTTCCTTGGAGGTGATCACCACTACCGGGATGTCCGCGGTGCAGGAGTTCGACCTGAGCCGGTCCAGCACAGCGGCGCCGTCCATGCCGGGCATGAGGAGGTCCAGGGTGATCAGGTCGGGATGGTCGGACGCGGCCAATTCCAGCGCCTCCGGGCCGCTTTCCGCCAGCAGCACGTCGAGCCCCTTCTCCTTGAACAGCGACGCCAGGAAGCAGCGGTCGTACTCGTTGTCGTCCACCACCAGCACCAGCCGGCACCCCGCGCCGGCGAGCCGGGCGAAGGCCTCCATGAGCTCCTCCTGACCGACCGGCTTGCTGATCACCCCGACCGCCCCCAGGGCAATGCCGGTGGCGCGGTCCTCGGAGAGAGAGATGATCATGATTGGTATATCGGCCGTTTCGGGATGTTCCTTTAGTTCCCTCATGACCTCCCAGCCGTCCATCTCCGGCATCATGATGTCGAGGGTGATGGCGAAGGGACGGTTGGCGCGGGCAAGACGCAGGGCGTCGCGACCGTTGAGGGCGCTCAGCGTGCCGTAGCCGGCCTGGGCCAGGTGGTTGCTGATCAGGGAAACCGCCTCGGGGTCGTCGTCGACCACCAGCACCGACCGGGCCGGTGCCTGCGGCGGCCGCCATCCCTGCTCTGCCGCGACCGTTGCGCCGATCCCGATCTGCGCCGCGGCGCCGCCGCAGTCGAGCGGCAGGCGCAGGGTGAATACCGACCCCCGCCCCAGTTCGCTCGCGACGGTGACGTCCCCGCCAAGGAGCATCGCGCTCTTCTTGACGATGGCGAGACCCAGGCCGGTTCCCTCGTAGGATCGGGAGGTGGAGCCGTCGGCCTGGCGGAACTCATGGAAGATGGTCTCCAGGTACTGCGGCGCGATGCCGATCCCGGTGTCCTTCACCTCGAAGCAGATCTCTTCCCCCCGCGCGACCAGGCCCAGCGTGACCGACCCCTGCGCGGTGAATTTGACGGCGTTGCCCACCAGGTTCTGCAGCATCTGGCGCAGCTTCTTGACGTCGATGCGCATCCGCGGCAGCCTCTCCGGCGCCGACAGTGCCAGGGCGATCCCCTTTTCCCGGGCCAGCACGGCGAGGCTGTCCACCACCTCGGCGGCCACCTTGGCCGGCTCCACCGTCTCCATGTACAGGTCCTGACGCCCGGATTCGATCTTGGCCAGGTCCAGGATGTCGTTGATCAGGGAGAGCAGGTGCTTGCCGTTTCGCTCGATGATGCCGAGATAGCCCCGCTCCTCTTCGCTGAGCCGTTCGGCACCCTGCACCGCCAGCACCCGGGACAGCGCCAGCACCGAGTTCAAGGGGGTACGCAGCTCGTGGCTCATGTTGGAAAGAAACTCGCTCTTCAGGCGGGTCGCCTCCTCCAGGAGCTGCTTTTGCTGGTCCAGCACCTGGTTGCGGCGGGCGAGCTCGTCGGACTGCTGCGCCAGCTCGGTGGACTGCTGCACCAGTTCCTCGGACTGCTGCACCAGCTCGGCGTTCTTAATCGCGAGCTCGGAGGCGAGCCGGCGCACATCCTCGGCCGCCACCACCCTGGAGAAGGCGGAGCCCAGCGGCACCCGGACCATCTCCAGCGTGTCGTGCACCCAGAGCGGGAACGGGTGCTCGCACGCCAGCGTGACGAACGCGCGCAGCTCGCCGTCCGCCTCGACCGGCACGGTGACCAGCTCGGCGGGGGTGATCTCCCCGAACGGGGTGACGAAGCGGAGCCCCTCCCCCCCGGGGGCGGGCGCAAAGCGCGAGATCCTGCGCGAGGTGAGCAGGATGCCCAGTTCTCCCTCGAGCTGGGCGCGGCTGTAGCGGCGCATCCGGCCGGAGTCGGCCCCGATGGCGTGGGCGGGGACGAAGTAAGCGCCGTCGTCGTCCTGTACGAAGGCGGCCGCCATCCTGGCGCCGGTCACGTCGACGAACACCGGGAGCAGCTTCCTGAAGAAATCGTCCAGCCCCATCACGTCGACCAGGTGCTCGGAGATCCGCGCCAAACCGTGCTGCGCGGCCATCTTGAGCTGCAGCGTATCGGCCATGGCGTTGAAGGAGCCAGCAAGGGAAATCTGCTCCAGGGTCCCTGCCGGCTCGATGCGCGCCTCGTAATGACCGGCGCCGAGTTCGGTGGCCGCTTCGGATAGCTTGACCAGCGGTGCGCTGATACTGCGCGCCAACCGCAGGGCGAACACCCACACCAGCAGCGTGATCAACGCGGCGATGCCGTAGGTTACGTAGAGCGCCTGCCGGATCGGCGCAAAGATCTCGGAGGAATCCTGCTTGCAGACCAGGCCCCAGCCGGTGCGCGGGATGTGCGAATAAGCGGAAAGGACGTAGGTGCCGCGATAGTCGACGGTCTCGGCGATGCCGCTTTGCCCTTCCGCAGCCAGCAGCGCGGGCTTCCCGGTGAGTTTCACCTTCAGCACCGCGTTGGGGATGCCGCGCAGTTCGATCAAGGGCCTCACGTTGCGGTCGACCAGCACCACCTCGCCGGTCTTGCCCATGCCGGTATTGTTCTCCAGCGTGGTGGCCAGCAGTTTACGCAGGTTGTAACGCACGACGACGGCGGCCCTGCCGGTCCCGGCTCCCCCCTTCTTGATCGGTGCGGCGATGTCAAGGCTCGCGTTTCCCTCTCCACCCAGCAGGTACGCCTCGCCGATCACCGGTACGGAGTCGTTCAGTGCACTCGCCACCATCTCGGGCTGGGCGACGCGCGCCCCACTCCTCGCCGGGTCGGTGCTGAGCAGGATATGGCCGTCCGGCGCTACGATGGAAACGTCGGCCACCGGCTCGAACTCGTCCCGATAGCCGCGCAAAAGAGCCAGGCTGTCGTCCGCCGCGCCGCCCGACCGTGCCGCCGGGTTGGCAGAGAGCGTCTGCGCGGCGAGCTGCACCGACTTCCCTGAGCCAAGGGTGGAGACGTCGCTGATCAGGTTGTCCAGGACCGAGTTGATCTGATCCTGTCGAAGCGCGGTGACCGCGGAGAGCTTGTCCAGCATCAGCGCAGTGGCAAGCTGGACCCGCTGCGAATAGATTGCCGTGGTGAGAACCGCCAGAGGGACCAGGCAGATGGTGGTGAACCAGAAAGCCAGACGCCCTTTCAGCGTCGGCAGCATCCTCATCTTCATTTAGCACCGTCCGAATGTTCAAAGTCGCGGTAGTCGAATCGTTGCAGGGCGAACTGCTCCGCCTCGGCCGCGACCTGCCGCATCATTTCAATGTCAAAAGAGTCCCGCACCCGGGCCCAGGGGGTGGTCTCAGGTATCTTGCCGATTTGCTTCAGGAAGGTGAACTTCTTGTAGAGGAGTCCCTCCTCGCTCAAAAGCGCCGCCGGGATGCGCGGCGCCCCGGGGACGTTGAGAAGGTCGTTGCGGATGATGGTGGTCATGGCGCGGGTGGTGACCTGGCAGGGCGCCCCCTGAAGTCTTGCCGCGGAGGCGGCGGTCCAGCCGGCGGCCTGCTCCAGGTCTTGCGGGACGCGCATATAAGCAGACGCCCTGGCCACGGCGGCGGCCAGTTCCCGTGCCTCCCGGGGATGGGCGCGGACGAAGTCGCGGCGCAGACAGAGGAAGCCGTAGCTCACCCCTTTGTGCACCAGGTGGAACTCGCGGTGGGCGGCGAAGGCCAAGGCCGGCGTCGGTTCCCAGGCGCTGAAGGCGTCGATGCTCCCCTCCGCCAGCGCCTTGGGCATCTCGCTTACTTCCATCGGCACCAAGGTGATGTCCCGTTCGGTCAGCCCCTCGTTTTGCAGCGCGTTCAGCAGGGCGAAATGGGCCGCCGATCCCACGCCGGTCGCCACTCGCTTCCCCTTCAGGTCGCGCGTCAGCATGGTTTTTTTGGCAACGACACTGGCGAAGCCCTGCTTCATGAGCGCCACGCAGACGAAGTCCCCGGTGGCCGCGGCGGTCAGGGCAGGCATGTCGGCAAAGATCCCGGCTTGCAGTTTCCCTGTTGAGAGCAACTCGGCGATATCCCTTCCCTTGAAGAAGGGATGCACCCGCAAGGAGCCGCCGCTGTCGGCGAGCCGGGAGGTGAGAATGGCGTCGCGTGCCATCAGCTCCGCCACCGCCCCTTCCGGCAGAGTCAAAGGCTGCGCCCCCAGGTCGATCACCCCGTCGCCGCCGAAGCGGTACCCCGCGTACCTCTCGGCCGGCGGTGTCTCCTTGGGGCGAGTCCCCCCGCTCTCCTGACAGGCGCACAGGGACAGGAGGATCAACAAGAACGCCGCCAGACATCTCACCAGGGTACCCATCAGCACCTCCCCGTCTGCTGTTTGCGGTACAGGTTGCCGCAGTCGTAAATCCGCGCCAGGTGCTGGTGGTAGCGCTCGGGCACGGCCTCGGCCTTGCCCAGTAGCAGCACCCCGCCCGGGTTCAGGGCGCGGAACAGGTTGTCAAACACCCTGAGGTACGCCTGCGGGTCCAGGTACATCAGGAAATTTCGGCAGCAGATGAGATCGAAGCCGCCGAAAAGGGATTCCGGAGGGGCGAAGGTATGGGGGTCAAGGAGGTCATGACGGCAGTAGCTGATCATGGAGAGCAATTCGGGCGCGACGCGGTAACCGCTGCCGTCCGCCGTGAAGTAGGTGGTAAGTTGATGCAGGGTGACGCCTCCCAGGCTCCCCGCGCCATAGTACCCGGCACGCCCCTCCTCCAGCGCATCCTCGGCTACGTCGGTAGCGAAGATCTGCACCTTGGGTCGCACGTCCAGCAGTTGCAGCGTCTCGTCGATGATGATCGCCAGCGAGCAGGCTTCCTCGCCACCGGCGCAGGCGGCGGACCAGGCGCGCAGGAATCCTCCTTGGGACGGTGCGGGAAGAAGGCTGGACATAATCTGTGATCTGAGTAATTCGAACTGGAGCGGGTCGCGGAAGAAGCTGCTAAACCTGATGCGCAACATGCGGGAAAGGTAAGAGGGTTCGGCGGGGTCGCACTGCAGCAACTGACGGTACTCCGCCAGGCCGGGAAGGCGGAGTTGCCGCACCCGCTCAGCGACCCGTTTCTCGACAAGGGAGCGGGAGTACGATTGGAAATCTTCGCCGAAATGATCGGTGAGAAACCCCAGTATTTCGGCTACCATCTCCCCCAAACAGGTCCTCCAGAAGAATACTGAACCTCAAATGCCTTATTGGACTGGTCGGCATTGTCTCAGAGAACTTGAGGCTTATAATAGGCAAACTCCAATTACACCTTTTTACTATCTAAAGTCAATTAGAATCAACTAGGCAAAAGAGCACTAAAACGTTATATTTGTAAACACTTAGATTGCTGTCAGGCAATGACAGTATGAGGAAACAAGGGAAGGTCAGTGAGTGTCCCGGAGAGGGACTAAAAGGAAGAGTTGCTCTCCCCCTCCCCTTGCGGGAGGGGGTCGGGGGGTGGGGGAAGCTGCCATCACTGCCAAAGCCGGCGCATCCTCCCTGCCCCAATCAATCCTCGGGGCAAAGGGAGAAGCGCGGCACCGGCTTGCCGTCCACCAGCACCGTTTCCAGGAACATCCCCTCGGGACGCACCCAGAGCCCCCCTTCCCCGTAAAGGGGACGGTAAACGACCATGTTCTCGTCGGTCTCGCTGTGCCTGGCCGTGCCGATTACCTCGTAGTAATTCCCTTTGTAGTGACGGTAACGTCCTGGTGCGACGGTCATGGTGCCTCCACTGTTCGCCTAGAACGAGGCGTGCTCGGTCCTGGTGATGATCTCGTCCTGCAACTCCGAGGAAAGGTCGCAGAAATAATCGCTGTACCCGGCAACGCGCACGATAAGGTCGCGGTGTTCCGAAGGGTTCGCCTGCGCCTTTTTCAAGGTTTCCACATCGACCACGTTGAACTGGACGTGGTGCCCGTCCATGCGGAAGTAGCTCCGCACCAGGCTCGCCACGCCGTCCAGACCGCTCGCGTCGGAGAGGAGTGTCGGGGAGAACTTCATGTTCAAGAGCGTGCCGCCGCTTCGGATATGGTCCATCTTGCCGGCGGAGCGGATCACGGCGGTCGGGCCGCCCCGGTCTGCGCCCTGCACGGGCGAGATCCCCTCGGAAAGCGGTGTGCCGCGGCGGCGCCCGTCGGCAGTGGCGCCGGTCACCGAGCCGAAATAGACGTGGCAGGTGGTGGGGAGCATCTCGATGCGGTACACGCCGTTCTTGGTGTTGGGCCTGCCGTCCACCTCGTTGAAAAATGCGTCGAAGACCAGGCGCATCAGGTCGTCGGCGTAGTCGTCGTCGTTGCCGTACTTGCGGGTCTTGTTCCAAAGCCTCTGCCTGAACGGCTCGTCCCCGGCGAAATCGGCGTCGAGTTTCGCCACCAGTTCCGGCAGGGACAGGGTCTTGCGCTCGAAGACCCGGTCCTTGATGGCCGAGAGTGCGTCGGTGATGCTCCCGATCCCCACCCCCTGGATGAAGCTGTTGTTGTAGCGCGCGCCCCCCGCGTTGTAGTCGACGCCCCGGCTGATGCAGTCGTCCGTCAAAACCGACAGGAAGGGAGCCGGCATCTGCGCGGCGTAAATCATCTCGATGAGACGGTTGCCCCGGATCTTGATGTCCAGAAAGTGGGCGAGCTGGGCGCGGAAGGCCTCGAAGACTTGATCAAAATCCGCGAAGCTCTCGGGCGCGCCGGTCTTAGGTCCCAGTTGCACCCCTGTCAGCGGGTCCATGCCGTCGTGCAGGGCGAGCTCCAGCATCTTGACCAGATTGAAGTAGCCGGTGAGGATGTAAGCCTCCTTGCCGAAGGCGCCCACCTCGACGCAGCCGCTGCAGCCGCCGGCGCGCGCATCCACGAGGCTCTTGCCCTGGCGCAGCTGTTCCTCGACCACGGCGTCGGCATTGAAGATGGAGGGGAAGCCGTAGCCGCTGCGCACCACCTGCAGGGTGTGCTTCAAGAAGGCGTCCGGTGACTTGCGCGACAGCTGCACGTTGCTGGAAGGCTGCAACAGGTGCATCTCGTCGATCACGTCCAGGAGCAGGTGCGAGACCTCGTTGGAGCCGTCCGAGCCGTCGGGAAGGAGCCCCCCCAGGTTGATGTTGGCGAAGTCGGTGTAGGTGCCGCTTTCCGCCGCGGTCACGCCGACCTTGGGCGGCGAGGGGTGGTTGTTGAACTTGACGAAGAAGCACTCCAAGAGTTCGCGGGCGCTCTCCCTGGTCAAGGTCCCCGTGGCCAGTTCCGACTGGTAGAACGGGATCAGGTGCTGGTCCAGGTGCCCCGGGCTGAAGGCGTCCCAGCCGTTCAGTTCGGTGATCACGGCCAGGTGGCAGAACCAGTAGGACTGCAGCGCCTCCCAGAAATCGGTGGGAGCGTGCGCCGGCACCCAGCGGCAGTTGGCGGCGATCTTCATCAGCTCCTGCTTGCGCACGGTATCGGTGCAGGCCGCGGCCATGCTCTCGGCGAGTTTCGCGTGCCGCTCCGCGAATAGGATCACGGCGTCGCAGGAGATGTCCATGGCGACCAACTGTTCGCGGCGGGCCCAGGCGTCGGCGTCGCTGGCGAAGTCGAGCGCATCGATGGCCTGCGCGATCTCCTTTTTGAAGTCGAGTAGCCCCTTGCGGTAGATCTTGTCGTCCAGCACCGTGTGGCCGGGGGCGCGCTGCTCCATGAACTCCGTGAAGATGCCGTAGCGGTAGGCCTCGTGCCACTCCTCGGGGAGCGCGGCGAAGATCTTGTCGCGCAGGCTGCGAGTCCCCCAGTACGGGATCACCGTCTCCTGGTAGGCCTTGAGGCAGGCGTCGTCGACGCGGTAGGCAGTCAGTTCGCGCGAATTGAGGATGCGCAGGTCCTCGACCGAATGGCAGGTCAACTCCGGATAGGTCGAAACCAGCTTGGGCGCCGCCCCCCGCTCGCCTACTACCAACTCGCCGTCGCCGATGTAGATGCTCTTCTTCTCGCAGAGGTAGAGGAAGGACTTGGCGCGCATGACCGGGACCGACCAGCGCCCCTCGTTGTCGCGGTAAAATTCGGTGAGCAGCAGCGCGCGTTCCGCGGAAATGGCGGGCTCGGCGGCAAGGCTTTCCTGGCGCAGTCGTTGTGTTCTTCCGGTCATCTAGGCTCCCCCTCCTATCTGCGTATCCAATCCCCGGGCGGTGAAAAGCCGGGCGAAATCTTCCATGGTCTGCGGTGACGGCGTCGTCGTCGCCAGGGCCTCGGCAGAAGGTGCCAGTCCCAGCCGTGACGGTTTGGCGGCCCAGCTGCCGTGGTAGGGGAGCAGCCAGACCTGGCGCACCCCGGCGGCCCGCGCGGCGAGATTCGCGAGCGCCTCCATTTCCCCTGCGTTGTCGTTGAAACCCGGGATCACCGGGATCCTGATCCAGATGTTGCGGTGCACCCGCCCCAGTTGCGCCAGGTTGTCCAGGATGCGGCCGTTGCCGAGGCCCGTGCCCGTTGAGTGCAGCGCGTCGTCGGCGCACTTCAGGTCGAAGAGGAAGAGGTCCACCAGCGGGGCGATGTCGAGCAGGGTTTCCGGCGCGCAGAGCGCGGCGGTATCGACGGCGGTATGGATGCCGTGGCTGCGGCAGGCGGTGAGGAGGTCTTTCAGGAAGGCGGGTTGGCAGAGCGGTTCGCCTCCCGAGAAGGTGACCCCGCCGCCCGAGTCCTCGAAGAACATGCGGTCCTTGAGGATGTCCTGCAGCACCTGGTCGGCCGTTGTTTGAGTGCCGAGCAGTTCGCGCGCCCCGGTGGGGCAGGCCTCCGCGCAGGCGCCGCAGACCAGGCAGGCCTCGCGCGGCTGCAGTCCCTCGTGGCAGGCCAAGAGGCAGGCGTCGCAGGAGATGCAGCGATTCTGGGACCAGGCCGTTTGCGGCGTGGGGCTTTGGCTTTCCGGGTTATGGCACCACCAGCAGTGCGCCGGGCACCCCTTGAGGAACACCGTGGTCCGGATCCCCGGCCCATCGTGCAGCGAGTACCTTTGCACGTTAAAGACGATGCCGCTGCTATTCATGTCCCATCATTCCCATGCTTCCCATCATTCCCATAATGCCACCCTTGCCGCCTACACCACCCTGATCATGAACTCCGGGCAGGCCGCCCCGCAGTAGCCGCACAGAATGCAGGCGTCGTCGTCCACCTGCGCCTTGCCGTCCACCAGGGCCAGTGCGTCGTTGGTGCAGGCCGGCACGCAGGCGCCGCACCCCTTGCAGAAGGCCTCCATGATGGTGAGCTTGCGCCGCCTCCCCTCCAGGGTATTCCAGAGCGCCTCGTCGGCGCGCCCCTCCTGGAAGAGCGCCAGGTTGCCGTCGACCTCCGCCTCGGAGAGCATGCCCAGGGCGATGCCGTGCACCCCGGCGAGTCCCAGCACGAAGCGCAGGCTCTCGCGGGCCGTCGATATCAGGTTCCCACCGGCCAAGGCCTTCATGGCGTAGACCCCCTTCCCCGCCGCGGCGCAGGCCGCGATGGCGGCGGCCATCTCTTCCCGGGTGCCGTCGATGATCCCCATGCCGGTCCGGTTGATGAGCGGATGGACGATCTCGATCTCGGGATGCCGCACCGACTTCAGCATCGCGCTGACGAAGTGCGAGGAGAGCCCCACGTGGGCGATCTTCCCCTCCTCCTTCATCCTGATAAGCGTCTCGATCACCTCGGGACGCTCCACGAAAGGGTCGGCCACCCGGGCGCCATGCAGGTGCACGATGTCCAACCGCTCCACGCCCAGTTCGGTGAGCGCCCGTTCCACGTGGTCGCGCGCGGCCTCAGCCGTATTGGCGTGCGTCTTGGAGGCGATCAGGCACTCGCCGCTGAAGCCTTTCAGCGCGGCGCGGATATGCGGGTAGGTCTGGTACAGTTCGGCGGTGTCCAAGAGGTTCACGCCGCGCTCCAGGGCGTAGCGGATCAGACGTCCCCCCTGTTCAGGGGAGAGCGAAGCCTGCAGGGGGCCAAGCGGAAGGGTGCCGAAAACGAGGGGATTGATGCTGAGACCGGTACAGCCGAGGGCGACTTTCTTCATGTCATTCCTGTTTCGTTAGTAATGCGGCGGAGGCTCTTCTTCGGAGGGGAGCCTGTTGTCTGAAGAGCCCAGGCCTTGCAGGTGCTCCTTGATGATCTTCATTTCCTTGGTGAGCTGATCGATGAGGGTCTGGTGCCCGGTGACCACCTCGTTTAGTTGGTCGATGATGTGACCCTGGTGCATGATCAGCATCTCCATGTCAGTCAGACGCTGTTCCATAGTGAACTCCTTATGGTGCCGGTTGTGAAGCAGGCAAAGTTTAACCCGATTCAAAACGATAGCCAAGATAAAAAACTTCAAAAACCGGACGGATTCTGATAATTTCGCTGACGCTTGAAGCACGAAAAGTGCGGGCAACGGAGGTAGCGATGCAGGAAACACCGAAGTCGAGCAGCGAGCGTCACATCGAGTCCATCATGCAGCACCTGGAGCCGGGGAGCGACCGCTACGACGTATTGGACAAGGCGAAGCGGTTCAAGTCGTCGTGGGTGGAACTGGGCGAGAAGCTGTTGGACGTCAGCAAGCGTGGACGGTTCCGCGAATGGGGTTACGGCACCTTTGAAGAGTACTGCGTGCAGGAGATACGCATCAAGCGCGGCACCGCCGAGAAGCTCACCATGGCCTACCGGTTCATGGAGAAGGAAGAGCCGCAGTTGTTGGACCGGCGCGAAGAGCTGCGTCCCCTCCCCGACTTCAGGTCGATCGATCTGTTGCGTCAGGCCAAGGAAGAGAAGGGATTTTCCGCCGAAGAGTATGGCGATCTGAGAAAGCGCGTCGTGGAGGACGACAAGAGTCACCCGACCGTGTTGAAGAAGTTCAAGGAAGTGGCCGCGTTGCGGGAGGAGCCGAACCCGTTGGTACCGTTGAAGGCCGCCGTTTCCGCCGCCAAGCGACTGGACAACGCCCTGCGTCTTTTGGAGAGCGTGCCGCAGGCGTATGTGCAGCAGGTGACCGAGATGTTGAACCACCTGGAGCAGGAGTTGAACGCCCACGACCTGGGAGCCGAGACCGAAGCCGGCAACCTCCGCGAGATCTAGTCGAGAGACGGCCACAACCGGCCAGGGCGGCGGCTGCGCCGCCCCGGTCCACAGCCGCCTACCGATAGCTATCCCAGAACAGCTTCGCCGTCACCGCCAGCACCGAGCAGATGAAGACCGGCCTCACGAACCGGGTCCCCTTGTGGATCACGAGCCTCGCCCCCATGCGTGCGCCCACCGCCTGCCCCGCCCCCATCAATAGTCCCGCTCCGAAGAGCACATGCCCCCCGGCCACGAACACCACCAGCGACACGATGTTGCTCACGAAGTTGAAGAGCTTGGTGTAGCCGGTCCCCTTGCGCATATCGAAGCCCAGTCCCAGCATGATCGCGATCACCCAGAAGGAGCCGGTCCCCGGTCCCAGGAAGCCGTCGTAGAAGCCGAGCCCCAGTCCCGCCACGCCGTAGAAGAGCCGGCGCGGCAGGCGCGGGTGCACCTCCTCGGCGCCCAGCCGCGGCGTGAAGATGGTGTAGCAGAGAATGGCGAGCAACAGAAACGGGATGCACCTCTTCAAAAAGCCCGGGTCGATCTGCTGTACCGTGTAGGAGCCAAGGATGGCGCCGACGGCGGTCCAGATGACACCGGGGAGCGCGTCGCGCAGGTTGACCGTGCCCGCCTTGACGAAGTGCGTCATGGCGGAGCAGGAACCGAAACTGGCCTGGAGCTTGTTGGTGCCGAGCGCCGCTTGGGGCGGGAGCCCCAGGCCGAGCAGTACCGGGATGGTGATCAGGCCGCCACCGCCGGCGATGGCGTCGATGCAGCCGGCGACTGCGCCGGCAAGGAACAGGATGGGAAAAAGAACTGGTGAAATCTCCATAAACTACGTGTCACTCCCCTGCCTGTCGTTCTGGTTGCGCTTGCGGTACGCCGTGTAGCTCTGGCGTGCGATGGATACTGCCAATGGAATCTCCTTCAATGCGATGGTTTCGTCGGCGACTGCCTGCGCCACGTGGTACATCCGCTGCCAGGGGATGGGCGCCTCCCCCGCTGCCGCCTTCAGCCAGAGCGTTTGCAGCACCAGCCGCTCCAAAAGGACCGGTCGCTGCTGCTCGAGCACCTGGTCGCACAGCCGCTCCAGCACCGTGGCCGCCCTGACCGCCTTGCCGGCGCGGGCCGCCTCGATGACGCGATCCACGGCGCTCCCCTCCACCCGCCAGTTGCCGAACAGGGCGCGGTAGCGGTGCCACTGCCCGGACTCTTCCAGGGAGAGAACTTCCGCGCTGGGGCTGTCCGGGCCGGCGCCCGGGGACTGGCTCCGCAGGTGCCAGTCCCCTTTAACCTCTTCCGACAACTGCCGCAGGGTGTCCGCCGCGTCAAAGAGGCTCCCCTTCCAGTGGTCGCGCCCCAACAGTTCCGCAGTCCGCACCAGCCAGTGCCCTGGCACCCTCCCCGCTTCGGCCCCGGCGGCGAGCGCCATTCCCAGGCGCAGGTCGAGGTACTCGCCGGTCGATGCCAGGCAGCAGCGCTGGCTGCGGGCGGCGCGGATGAAGTCCTCCCGATCCCGGCGGGTCTCCAGGCGCACCACGGTGCAGTCGGCGATCCCGCCCCCTTCCTGCAGGGCCACCGTGCAGCCGGCATAGGCGGCCTGGTCGGCGACGATGATATAGAAGACCTGGCCGCCGCTGCCGTCCAGGGTACTCGCGTAGACCGTCTCCTCGCCCGGTTGCTCCAGGTGGGCGCACTGCACGCGCGCCCGGCGGGCGTTGTTGATGGTCTGGTCCACGATGCTTCGGGTCGGTTCGGCGAACCAGTTGCGCGCCATGATCAGGCGCCGCAGCGTGTTGGGGGTCAAGGTCGCCCCCGCCACCGAAACCAGCATGCGGGCCACCTCGCGCGAGAGTTCCGGCTCTGCCTCGAAGATGAGCAGCGCGGCGATCTCGCGCAGAAAGGGCGCGTCAGCGGTCAAAAGCTCCCAGGTCAGTCCCGGCCGCAACTCCGGGTCGTTGACCGAGAACAGCTCGAGGATCTCCTGCGCACCGGCAAAGGGACAGGTGACCCCCATCGAGGCGAAATGCCTGAGCACGCCGGTAACGAACTCCTCGCTGGAGGCGGCAGTCACCTCAAGCCCCCCCTCGGTGTCGCCTTCCCCAGCCTGGCAGATCGCCTGCAGTTCGGGGATCAGGTTCACGCGGCTGCGGAGCAGGATGTCGGTGACCGAGAGGCGCAGCTCTATGCTGCTCCGCTCGCGATACACCCGCAGCGCCAGCGCGCTTTGAAGTCTCTGCAGCTGCTGCCTCGCCCCCGGGCGCCCACCCGCCGTTTCCACCTGGTAGAACTCAAGGACAAGGGAGAGGATCCTCTGGGCCGCGGAAACCCGGTCGTGATCCACGCGGGGCGCGCGCCCCAAGGCGGCCAGGAGCGCTGCCAGCTCCTCAACCGCCAGGGGGTCGGCGAGCAGGTGCCGGTGCAGTTCGTCCTGCAGGGTGAGCAGGATGGCGATGGGCGCGCTCACCCCGGCCCGGGCGTACAGTTCCACCAGGCGCATGATGCCCGACGGCTCCCCCTGTCCAGCGCAGGTGGGCTGGGGGCAGCCGGGGGTGAAGCCGTGCCGGACCGACTCGGTCAGCATGGTCTCCAGGTCCGGCGCCGGCATGGCGCGGTAACACAGGTCCTCGGGTGGGGGGAAAGGGGTGCCGCGATAAGGGATGCCGTCGATCAGCTCCCGCACCTCCCCGTAGCGCCGCTGCATGCGTGCCACCCATTCCGGCCGCGCGTTGAGGGTGTGCACGCAGAAGTCGAGCAGCTCCTCGGCATAGGGGACCTGGTAGCTGGAGCCGTCCAGGTAGGGGCCGGAAAAGGGGCCGTCGCCGTCAAAGCCCAGGCAGATCATCGCCTTTTGTCGCTGCTTCTGGTCCAGCACCAGGAGAGCGACCCGGCGGCAGTCGCAACCAGGGCTGGTGCAGTAGCACTCGACGAAGGCGTAGCTCCCCTTCGGGATCCGTCCGCTTTGCGCCGGCAGTTCCAGGGTCATGGCGGCCCCGGCTGCACTCGGAAAGATCTGGTGGTACGGCTTCATGCCGACTCCTGCGAAAAAGGCCGCTCCTGCCGGTGCGAACACCGTGCGGTAGCGGCCGCCGAAACTTCGTTGCTGCAAGGAACCGCGGTTGCCCCCCTCCGGCCAGGGGAGTGGACAGATCGGGTGTCCATTCCGCCAAGGCCGGGGAAGTCGGGGGACCCGCGCCGATGCCGGTTCAGCGTTTCCTGCGCTTCCCCTTGCCTTCCGCGACCATGATCGCCTCTACCGCCGCCTGGAGGTCGTCGTAGGCTTTCACCCGCGTCGGAAGGCGCGCCGAATCGGCTGCCCCGTAGCCGGTCCGCACCATGAGCGCGGTGCACCCGGCGTTCAGCCCCGCCTCGACGTCGCCCAGCTTGTCGCCGATCATGTAGGAGCGGGAGAGGTCGATATCGAGGTCGCGGGCCGCCTGTTCCAGCATACCCGGTGAGGGCTTGCGGCAGCGACACTCCTGGCGGTAATCGCCGATCCCGTGCTCGGGGTGGTGCGGACAGAAGTAGCAGGCATCGATGGTGATGCCGAAGTCGCCCAGTTCCTCGTGCATGCGGTCGTGGATCGCCTGCAGCGCCGCCTCGTCATAGAGTCCCCGTCCCACCCCGGACTGGTTGGTCACCACAATCAGGAGAAAGCCGGCGTCTTTGAGCCGCTGCAAGGCGTAGGGAACCCCGGGAATGAGGCGGAACTCCTCGACCCTGCACAGGTACTGCACCTCTTCATTGATGGTTCCGTCCCGGTCGAGAAAAACCGCCCGCCGCTGCTCCATGGTGTACCTGGCCTTTCCCGCTGCCCTAATCCCGCGGCGCCGTCATGAAAAAAGTTCCCGCTCCACCAGGTCGCACAGGATGTGGATCATGGTGATGTGCCCCTCCTGGATGCGGGGGGTGTCGTCGCTGGGGACCACCAGGGAGAGCTCGGCCACCCCCTTGATGCTCCCGCCGTCCCGGCCCAAAAGCGCGACGGTGCGGCACCCCAGGCTTTTCCCCGCTGCCAGGGCCAACTGCACGTTGGGCGAGTTGCCGCTGGTGGAGATCCCCACCAGTACGTCCCCCGGGTTCGCGTGCGCCTCGACCTGGCGCGAGAAGATGCGGTCGAAGCCGTAATCGTTGCCCACCGCGGTGAGGATCGAGGTGTCGGTGCTGAGAGCGATGGCCGGCAGCGCGCGCCGCTCCAGCTTGAAGCGGCCGACGATCTCCGCCGCGAAATGCTGCGCGTCGGCGGCGGAGCCGCCGTTGCCGAACACCAGGAGCTTCTTCCCCTCCCTGAGCGCCGCCGCCAAAAGCGAAACGGCGCTCTCCAGGGACGGACAGAGGTCCCGTTCGAGCGCCGCTATGACTTGGGCGTGGGCCTGGAGCTGGGCCTTGATCTTTTCTTTCATCAACCCTCCGCGTGCCGCGGCTCCCCGCGGCGATGCTAGTATACCCGCCCCTTGATCCGCTCGGTGAGCTCGGAGAACGAAAGGTAGCGCTCGCTCCAGGGGAAGGGGAGCCCGTCCACCGCGGTGACCGGCATGGTGCCGGGACGCTGGGCGATCAGCTTCTCGTAGAGGCGGCGCTTCATACCGTCCCAGCCAAGCATGGGGAGCGGCACCAGCTTCACGTTCTCGTGCAGACAGGAAAGCCCGGTCTGCCGGGCCGCCTCGCTCAGCGCGCGAGGCAGGAGCACCGTGTAGCTGTCGCCGTGGCGCGCGCCCTGCACCAGCCACTCGAGCTTCTGGCGCAACAGTTCGACTTCGACCCCCTTGGGCACGTGCAGGAGGAAACTCCCCCCCTCGCCCCAGCGCTCGCGGAAGAGGGTCATGCTGCGCTGCAGGGTCTCCCGGCGCCTCAGTTCCGACCCCAGCAGTATCTCCTCCTGGTGGCTCACCACGGGACCCGGCACCTGATAGGTGAAGTACCCCTTGGCGCAGGCGCGCCGGGTGAAGTCCCTCAGGCACCACGCCCCGCCGTCCAGGGACTCGTCGAGCCCCCCCACCTCACGGTAGAGTTCTCGGCGGACCACCATGGCGGCGAAGGAGCCACTCTCCACCTCGCAGGGCCCCTCGCAGGGGTCGCCCGGATCGAGACATGGGAGCAGGATCCCCGCTTCGGGATGGGTCTCGGCGAACGTAAGCAGCGAGTCGAGCCAGCGCGCGGATACTATGCTGGTGTTACGCACCAGGGCCAGGAAGGGGGCCGTTGAGCTCTCGAAACCGCGGTTCACGGCACGCACGAACCCGATATTGCTGTCGTCGCGCATCAACAGGGCGCGCTCGTCCAGCCCGTCCGCGAACTCCTGCAACATCCTCTCGGTGTCGCGCTCGGAGCCGCAGTCGACGATGATGAGTCGGGCGTTCGGGGTGTGGTTGATCAGGTTGACCAGGCAGTTTCGAGTCTCATCGGGCCGGTTCCATACGGGTATGATGACGTCAATGATTGCGTCGGTCATGGGCATCCCTCGGGCAGAAACGGCAAATGGGAGAACGGGAAACTAGGAGCTGACCGCGACGTTGCGCAACAGCGCGAGCTCGTCGAGCACCTTGCCGGAACCGAGCACGACGCAGGAAAGCGGATCCTCCGCGGTTACCACCGGGAGGCCGGTTTCCTCGCGCAGGAGCACGTCGAGGTTCCGGAGCAGGGCGCCGCCGCCGGCCAGCACGATCCCCTTGTCGACCAGGTCGGCCGCCAGTTCCGGGGGGGTGCGCTCCAGGCAGTTGCGCACCGCGTCCACGATGGCGGTGACCGGCTCGGAGAGCGCTTCGCGGATCTCGTTGGAGTCGATCTCGGTGGTCTTGGGGATCCCGGAAACGAGATCGCGCCCCTTGACCTCCATGTGCAAGAGCTGGGTGCCCGGGTACGCCTCGCCGATCTCGATCTTGATCAGTTCGGCCATGCGGTCGCCGATCAGGAGGTTGTACTTGCGTTTGATGTACTGGACGATCGCCTCGTCCATCTTGTCGCCCCCCACCCTGACGCTCTTGGTGTAGACGATACCGGCCAGGGAGATCACGGCGACCTCGGTGGTGCCGCCGCCGATGTCGACGATCATGTTGCCCGAGGCCTCGGTGATGGGAAGCCCCGCACCGATCGCGGCCGCCATCGGCTCCTCGATCAGGTACACCTCGCGAGCACCGGCGGACTCGGCGCTTTCCTTGACGGCGCGTTTCTCGACCTGGGTGATCCCGGAGGGGACGCAGATGACGATCCTGGGACGAACCAGGGTCTTTCTGTTGTGAACCTTGTGAATGAAGTAGCGCAGCATCTCCTCGGTGATGTCGAAATCAGCGATGACCCCGTCTTTCATGGGGCGGATGGCCGTGATGGTCCCGGGAGTACGACCGAGCATCTTCTTTGCCTCCATCCCGACGGCGAGCACCTTCTGCTGACCGTTTGGCATCTTCTGGACCGCCACCACGGACGGCTCGCGCACCACGATCCCCTTGCCCTTGAGGTAGACAAGGGTATTGGCCGTGCCGAGGTCGATGGCCAGGTCGTTAGAAAACATGCCGAAAAGGGCATCGAAAATCTTGATCATGCATGAACTCCTTTGAATTTGCGCAATAACCGGGCCCTTGCCCGGCTCAAAGGTGGAAATATAGCAAATGGTACGCACCCTTGCAACAAAGAAAACCCGCCCGATGTCTGGCGCCGACCACCGAGTGCAGGGTATACTGCATCATTCTACCGTTGCTTTTGCGATTAAAGTATATTATCATTCGCCACTCTTGATTATGTTAATTGACTCTATTCTTATGAGCGTAAAGGAGCCGAACCGGAATGCTAGGCGTAATGAGGAAGTACAAGCAATCCATTCTCATCAAGGTTGTATTCGTTGTCATCGTTCTCTCTTTCATAGGGACCATCTTCCTGGTCTGGGGCAAGGGCGGCAGTGACGGCCGGGGTGGCAAGAGCTATGCGGCAACGGTAAACGGCACCAAGATTTCCCTGGATGAATTCCAGAAGAGCTACTACCGCACCCGCGGTCTCTACGAGCAGATCTACGGCCGCACCCTCACCCCGGAACTGGAAAAGCAGATGGGGATCAAGAAACTCACCATCGACACCCTGATCGACAACGTACTCATCCTCGACGAGTCGAAGAAGATGGGGGTCAAGGTGAAGAAGGACGAGGTCGCCGCGGAAATCGCCAAGGTCCCGGCCTTCCAGAAAAACGGCGCCTTCGACTTCGGCGTCTACCAGCAGACCCTCAAGGCCAACCGCATCACCCCCAAGGACTTCGAGGAGTCCCAGGAGCAGGAGATACTCCTGCAGAAGACCCGCAACAAGATCAAGGACGCCGCCACGGTGACCGACGCCGAGGTGAAGGAAGCCTATAAGAAGCAAAACGACAAGGTGAACCTCGCCTACGTCTCCTTCTCCCCCGCCGACGTCAAGGGGAGCATCAAGCTGACCGACCAGGAGCTTACCTCGTACCTGCAGGACCACCAGAACGAGTTCAAGACCCCCGAGCAGGTTTCGGTCGCCTACACCGTGGTCAACCCGGCCCAGGCCGCCGGCGGCGTCGGCGTGACCGCGGAAGAGGCGCAGACCTTCTACCAGAAGAACATCGACCGCTACCAGGGCAAAGGGGGCATCCTTCCCTTCGCCGAGGTGAAGGACAAGGCCACCGCCGACGCCCAGAAGCAGAAAGCGGCCAAGGAAGCTTACGAGAAGGCGGCCGCCGCGGTTAACAAGTTCAAGGCCAACGGCGACCTGGACGGAGCTGCCGCTTCCCTGGGTGGCAAGGTCGAGAAGACCCCGCTGTTCACCGCCAAGGCGCCGGCAGCGGCGCTGGCCGGCGAGACCGAGGTGGTCGCCCGCGCCCTGGCACTGAAGCAAGGCGAGTTGGGTGGCCCGGTCGAGACCGCCAAGGGGATCTACCTCATCAAGGTGCTGGACAGAAAGCCTGCCGCCGTACCGCCGCTGGCCCAGATCAGGGGAGCGGTCGAGGCCAAGGCAGTCGAGGTCAAGGCCGCCGACCTGGCCAAGAAGAAGGCCGAGGAAGCGCTGCAGCAGCTCGCCAAGGGTGGCGCGGCCGCCAAGGAGACCGGCAGCTTCGGCTATGCCCCGACCGGCGCGGTGCCCACCATCGGCGCCTCCCCGGAGCTGATGGAAGCGGCCTTCACCCTGAACGCTCCCAACCAGGCCGCCAAGCAGCCCGTCAAGGTCGGCGACCGCTGGTACGCCGTGGTGCTCAAGTCCCGCACCGAGGCACCGCTTACCGACCTCGCCAAGAACTCCGGCTCCATCAAGGCGGCACTGCTGCCCAAGAAGCAGCAGGAGGCCCTGGACAAGTGGGTCAAGGGGCTGCGCGACAAGGCAAAGATCGACATCAACCCGGCAGTGCTCCAGGACTAACCGGATAGAACACAGCTTACAAGTGCGAGGTGAAGGGTGTGGGTGCACTCTTCACCTTTAACTTTTCACGCTTAGGGCGAATAAAAGGAGAAAGCACCAATGACAACACCGGTACTCAACACTGACTTCCCCGGCCTCAAACTTGCCGCACGCGGGAAGGTGCGAGACATCTACGACCTCGGGGAGACGCTGCTCATCGTCACCACCGACAGGATCTCCGCGTTCGACGTCATCATGAACGAAGGAATCCCCCACAAGGGATACGTCCTGACCCAGATCTCCGCCTACTGGTTTCGCCAAATGGAAGACATCATCAAGAACCACATCATCTCCACCGATGTGGCCGATTTCCCCGCGGAGTGCCAGCCCTACGCCGACGTCCTGGCCGGCCGCTCCATGTGGGTGAAGAAGGCCCAGCCGCTGGCGGCCGAGTGCATCGTACGCGGCTACATCTCCGGCTCCGGCTGGAAGGACTACCAGCAGACCGGCGCCATCTGCGGCATCAAGCTCCCCGAGGGGCTCAAGGAGAGCGACCGCCTGCCGCAGCCGATCTTCACCCCCTCCACCAAGGCCGAGCTCGGCACCCACGACGAGAACATCTCCTTCGAGCAGATGTGCGAGATCTGCGGCAAGGAGATCTCCGAGAAGGTGCGCGAGGTAACGCTGAAGATCTACGAGAAGGCGCGCGACCTGGCCGACCAGAAAGGGATCATCATCGCCGACACCAAGTTCGAGTACGGCATCTACGAGGGCGAGCTGATCATCATCGACGAGTGCATGACCCCGGACTCCAGCCGCTTCTGGCCGAAAGACAGCTACCAGCCGGGCGGCCCGCAGCCCTCCTTCGACAAGCAGTTCCTGAGGGACTACCTGGAGACCCTGGACTGGGGCAAGACCGCTCCCGCTCCGCCCCTCCCCGAGGAAATCGTCAAGAAGACCGGCGAGAAGTACATGGAAGCGCTGGTGAAGCTGACCGGCAAGGGACTGTAAGGCAGATTAAGATAAAGATTAAGATAAAGGTTGAGTCATAAAAAGGCCCCGCGTCGTCAGATGCGGGGCCTTTTGTTGTACTGGTTTTCTTAGTCTTACTCTCAGTCTTAATCTTAGTCTCTGCCTCAGCCTATCAGCTTGGCCAGCCGTGACCTCTCCTTCATCAGCCGCGCCTCGCCCTCCTCCAGGGCCTTGAGAAGCCCCTTCTTGGCGCTGTAGGCCATGTCCTTGCCGCGGTCCAGGATCTCCGAGGCCCGCTCGCCCACCTCCTCGGCCATCTCGCCCACCTGGTCGGTGAATTCCTCCACCGCCTCCAGGGCCTCCTCGCCTTTGCGGCGCGCCTTCTTGGCGTAGCGGCCGAGCTCCTTGCGGGTTTTCTCGCCGCTTTGCGGCGCATACATAAGCGCGACCCCTGCCCCGATAATCCCTCCGGCCAGGAGCAGCATTGCCCCAAGCATCACCTTGTTGTCTCTTTCGGCCATAGCCCCTCCTCCTTCGCCGCGTTGTTTTTTTCGCACTGCCTCCCTATACTACCCGATGCCGTCTCTTTGCCAAGCGCGCTTCTCATTATTGCTAGGAAGCACTAGGCGAAGCGTGTATAGTTGTACCGTTATAGAACACCCAGAGAGAGACCCGCGAGGAGCACCATGGATCAAAAATACGATGTACTTATTGTCGGCGGAGGCCCCGGTGGTGTGGCCGCCGCCTACCTGTGTCATAAAAACGGCCTAAGCCACGTTCTGATCGAGGGAGGCAAGTCAATCTTCCAGGGCATTGCCAACACCTACCCCGAAGGGAAGAACGTGTATCCCTCCAAGCCCAAGGAGAACCCGGAACCGTTCCTGGTCGAAGAACTGCGTCCGCCCGATAAACCGGTCACCGTAGAGAAATACATCCAGTACGTGCAGCACTTCGTCCAGCACGAAGGGCTCAACGTGCTCACCGACACCCAGTTCGAGAACATCGAGGAAGGTCGCGACTACTTGAAGGTGCACACCTCGAGAGGCACCTTCCAGGCGAAGAAGGTG
Source organism: Geomonas propionica (assembly GCF_016458235.1). Classification (GTDB taxonomy): domain Bacteria; phylum Desulfobacterota; class Desulfuromonadia; order Geobacterales; family Geobacteraceae; genus Geomonas; species Geomonas propionica. The sequence continues at coordinate 179,751 of NZ_JAEMHK010000002.1, forward strand.
CTGCTCGCCTTCGGTAGTTCCATTCCTAAGGAACTCTCCGTGTACGGCGACGCCAAGATGGTCGCCAAGGGGCTCGACGATCCCAAGAAGTACATCGGCGTGCGCACCCTGGTGATCGGCGGGGGCAACTCCGCGGCCGACGTCATCATCTCCATCTTGAAAGAGAAGAGAAACGCCAACGACAAGGAGCCGGTGTACTGGGCGCACGTCGCGGAGACCTTCGACGTCAACAAGGAGACCGCGCAGCGCCTGGGCGAGGAGATCCTACTGGGCGGCAACATCAGGCTTTTGCCCGGCGCCACCCCGAGGATCGGCGAAGTCGACGACGAAGGCGTGGACCGTTTGGTGATAAGGGTCAGCGAGGACAAGATGGCGGGCGGCATCGAGCGCTATCACGCCATGAGCTTCCCGATGAAAAACGTGATCGCCTGCATCGGCAGCCAGGGTCCGACCTCCATCTACGACAAGATCGGCGTGCAGACCATCGCCTGTGCCGAGGGCGTATGCCAGGTGGCCAAGGAAGGGGATCGTTTGCTGCTTTTGACCGCCGATTTCGAGTCGACGCGCAAAGGGGTCTACGTGATCGGCGGTGCCATCTCCCCGTCCTACATGCGCATCAGCAAGGGAGCCATCCATGAAGAACGCCACCCGAACCTGATCTACACCGCCGTCAACGACGCCCACCACGTCATCGAGGCCATGCTCAAGAAGATGAAGAAGTAAACCACCATTACCGTTCCCACCACCTAAGCAGGCGCCCCTCTGGATCAACGGTGCCGTTGCCATCATATGAGTAGTCGCCCCGACGTCCCCCCCTTTTGCGAAGGGGGGACAGGGGGGATTTGCCTTTGATTCCAGCCAGTAGCAAGCCAAGCCCCACAAAAAAAGGGGAGCCCCAGCCAGGCTCCCCTTTTCAATTCTATTTATATTTAGCCAGTACTAGCCCCTAGCCCTCAGCCCCGCAGTCTACTTCATCTCTTCCTTAAGCCCCTCGATCACCGCCCTGACCTCGGCGATCATCTCCCTGGCCTGCGGCGAGTGCTCCCTCTTCAGGTAGTTCTCGAAGTGCTTGATCGCCTCCGCGGTGCGGTCCTCGTCGATGCAGATGTTGCCCAGGGTCAGGTAGCTCATGGTGAAATCCGGGTCGAGCCGGATCGCTTCCAAGGTCTCGCGCTCGGCCGCCTCCAAATCGTCCATGTCGTAGTAGAGCTCGCCCAGGTTGAAGCGGGCGGTGGCGTCGGTGGGGTCGATCTCGATGCCGCGGTGGTAAGCCGCGATCGCCTTCTCGTTGTCGCCCAGACCGTAGTAGAGGTCCCCCATGGCGTTGAGCGCGAATACGTTGCGCGGATCGAGCTCCAGCGCCCTCTCGAAAGCCTTCAGCGCGTCGTCGGCGCGCTCCATGGCGTTGTAGACCAGCCCCATGCTGACGTAGCCGTCGCACTCCTTGGGCTGCAGTTCGGTAACCTTGCGGTAGCAAGCCAGCGCGTCCTTGTGCTTGCCCGACTCGAAGTAGACGTCGCCCAGGGCGGTGAGACCGTCCAGGTCCTGCGGGGCCAGCTCCAGCCCCTTCTTGAGGGCGGCGATGGCGTCGTCGTTGTGTCCCGCCTCGGAGTGTGCCTCGCCGAGGTAGAAATAACCCTCCGCATTCTGGGGCTCCAGCTCGGTGCAACCCTTGAAAGCCTCGATGGCCTGTGCGTATTCGCCGGACTCCATCTGCGCTATGCCACTTGCCAGCTTTTCCTCAAAAGTTGTTGCCATTGCCACCTCCACGACTCCAATCGGATTTCATTGGCGCACACTATAACAGAGAAGCCCCCCTTTTGCCAACTTAAGAGCTGCTAAAAAAGCATTAAAACCTTTCACATCTCATTTTTCTCATTTATACTGCGACCATCACACGCAAAGGGGAAGGCAATGCCAGAGGAGGCTGGTGAGCAACTGGGACTGAGGACATTGGAGGATATCAGCGCGCTGATTCTCCAATCCCACGATCTGCAGGAGACTCTGGACAACATCGTTAACCTGGTCGCTAAGAGGATGTCCTCCGACGTCTGCTCCATTTACCTTTTGGAGCCTGACGGCGAGACTCTGCGCCTGCATGCCACCCGCGGCCTTTCCAGGCTCTCGGTCGGTATCACCATGAAGATATCCGAGGGCTTAACCGGCCTGGTCATGGAGCAGCGCGGCGTGGTCGCCACCGACAACGCCCCCCGCCACCCCCGCTATAAATACTTCAGGAAGACCAAGGAGGAGAAGGTACTCTCCTTCCTGGGCGTCCCCTTCTTCGAGCGCGACACCCCGATCGGCGTCCTGGTCATCCAGAACCGCGAGGCCCGGACCTTCACCCCCCAAGAGATCAGCGCGGTCTCCACCATCGCCTGGCAGATCTCCAGCATCGTCTCCAACGCCAAACTGCTCGACTCCGTGCGCAAGAAAGAGGAGGAACGCGCCTTCTTCGCCGCCGAGGTAGACCGCCTCAAAAAGAGCGGCGTCCTGAAGGAAGGGGGGCGCCCTGCCCGCAAGTCCCCCTCCTCCGCCGCCCTGACCGGCATCGGCATCTCCCCCGGCTTCGCCCTCGGCAAGGTCTCCATCCTGCACCACAGGGGCCCCAGCGAAGAGGCGGTCCTGGAACGGGTCCGCCCGCGCGCCGAAGAGCTGAACCTGTTCCAGCAGGCCCTGGAGAAAGCCCGCATCCAGACCATCTACATGGAAAAGCGGATGGGAGAAATCCTCTCCGAGGCGGACGCGGCCATCTTCCACAGCCACCTGATGATCCTGGAGGACCGCGGCTTCATTGCCAAGATCACCGCCCTCATCGAGGAGGGGCTCGGCGCGCACCGCGCCGTGAACCAGGTGGTCGAGGCCTACGTCTCCGCCTTCGCCCGCATGGAGGACCCCTACCTGCGCGAGCGCTCCGCGGACATGGAGGACATCGGCCGCCGGATCTGCGACGCCCTGAACGGCCACAGCAAGCACCGCGAGCGGCTGCGCGAGGAACGCATCATCGTGGCGCGCGAACTGCTCCCCTCCGACCTCGCCATCATGGACCACGGCAAGGTGATCGGCATCGCCACCGAGAAGGGGAACCAGAACGCCCACTCCGCCATCATGGCCCGCGCCCTGGGCATCCCCGCCGTCTTCGGCGTCGAGGGGCTCCTGCAGCGGGTCGGCGTCAGGAGCGAGGTCGTGGTGGACGGCAATTCCGGCTGCGTCTACGTGAACCCGGACCAGGCCGTGAAGCAGGAATACGTACGCCTGCAGGGTGAATTCGACCAGAGGCAGCGCGCCCTGGAGGAAATCCGCGACCTCCCCGCCCGCACCCCCGACGGCTGCACCGTCTCCCTTTTGGCCAACATCGGGCTTTTGAGCGACCTCAAGGTAGCGCACCTGCACGGGGCCCAGGGGGTCGGCCTGTACCGCACCGAGTTCCCCTTCATGACCCGCGCCTCCCTCCCCTCGCGCCAAGTGCAGGCCTCGGTGTACCGCAAGGTGCTGGAAGGGTTCCCCGGTATGCCGGTGCACATCAGGACCCTGGACATCGGCGGCGACAAGGGGCTCTCCTACTTCCCGCACCCCAAGGAGGACAACCCGTTCCTGGGGTGGCGCTCCATGCGCCTGTCGCTGGACCGGGAGGACATCCTGAGGGAACAGCTGGCCGCCATCCTGATCGCCTCCGCTTCCGGGGAGTGCAACCTGATGTTCCCGATGATCTCGGGAGTGGACGAGGTGCGGCGCATCAAGGTGATCCTGGCGCAGGTTAAGGAAGAGCTGGTCCGGGAGGGGCGCAGCTTCGACGCGGAGATCGGTTTCGGGATCATGGTGGAGCTGCCGGCGGCGGTGACGGTGATCGAGATGCTGGTCCGGGAGGTCGACTACGTCAGCATCGGCACCAACGACCTGATCCAGTACACGCTCGCCTGCGACCGGAACAACCCCAGGGTCAGGAAGTGGTACGACCCGTACCATCCGGCGGTGCTGCATTCCATCAAGAAGGTGGCGGATGCCGCAGCGGCCGCGGGTAAACCGGCGTCCTTATGCGGCGAGATGGCGGGAGAGCCGATCAACGCGGTACTGCTCATGGGGCTTGGATTGCGCTGCTTCAGCCTGTCGGCGCCCAACCTCCCGAGGGTAAAGGAGGCGGTGCGCCGCATCACCCTGCGGCAGGCACAAAAGATCGGCGACCGGGTGCTCGCCATGGAGAGCGCCCAGTCGATAAGGGAATACCTGGAAGCGGCCCAGCGGGAGCTGGGGCTGTAAAAACAAAGGCCGGGCCCCAGGCGGGACCCGGCCTTTTTCACGCTATATCCAGCAGTCGCCGCCGTCGTAGTTCATCTGATCGGAGCCGTTTTTCCTGGAGCGCATCTTGGCGTTTTTCACGCACCCTTTCAGCTTGTCCAACGCATCGTCTTTCGCTTCGCCCAGCTTCTCGCGGACCTCGCGGCCGGTCTTCGGGGTAAAGAGGAGAGCGGCACCCGCAGCTACCGCGGCTCCGGCCAGGAAGGCCAACAGAGCGGCCTGTTCGCTTTTCTTCGACATGTCGTATGCTCCTTTTGGTTCTGGAAGTTGAAACCGGAGAAAAATGTGCAGTCATTCTTATCACATTCCGCAACGCAATAAAACCCCCAACCGCAAATAATGACGCTTTTCCTTCGCTACGTTTTCTGGTTTGAATTGGGTCGCATTAGATGCTACTATCCGTTGATAAAAAATCCGCAAAGGAGATGTGCATGTTTTCCTTCAAGAAATCGACCGTGCCTGCCGCTGCCGCCCTCCTGATGGCCCTTACCCTCCCCGCAGCTGCACTTGCCGAAGAAGCAGCCGGCAGCGCCGCGGCGGAGCCGGCCGCGAAGACAGCGCCCAAGCCTGCCCCAAAAGCGAAGAAAGCCAAGAAACACGCCCAGAAGGGGGCCAAGCCCGCCGTCAAGGCCAAGACCGCTACCAAGGCGGCCGCCCCTGCCGAAAAGAGTGCCGCGAAGCCGGCAGCGAAGGCAGCCGCGCAGGAGCAAAAGGAAGCTGCCAAGGCGCCCGCCCCGGAAGCCGCCAAGGAAACGGCCAATGCGCCGGCTGTCGATCAAGGCAAGGATCCGCTTCAGGAGGCCTCGGAACTGGCCAAAGAGCAGCAGCAGAAGGAGCAGTCCCTGCAGTCCCAGCACCCGGCCAACATCGCGGTGCTCCACGTCAACGGTTCCGTGATCACCAAACTCGATCTCGACCGCGCCCTGAAGGTCATGATGGCGCAAAGCCAGGTGAAGCAGCCCCTGGCTGCCGATGCGCAGAAAGAGGCCGAAGCCGCCGTGCTGGACCAGCTCACCTCGGTGGAGCTTTTGTACCAGGAGGCCGTCAAGCTCGAGATCCCCGACCTGGACAAGCAGATCAACGACAAGGTGTCCGAGAATCGGGCCAAGTTCAAGACCGACCAGGAGTTCATCGACGCGTTGAAGAGCGTCGACATGACCATGCAGGACATGCAGGACTTCACCCGCAAGGACATCGTCATCAACAACTTCATCGAGCAGAAGTTCACCGCCAAGGCGGCGGCAACCGACGCCGAATCCAAAAAATTCTACGAAGAAAACAAGGATCAATACTTCAAGGTGCCGGAAGCCGTGCGCGCCAGCCACATCCTGGTGAGCGTCGACGAGAAAGCGACGCCGGAGGAGCGTAAGCGCGCCAAGGAGAAGGCAGAGGCGCTACTCAAGCGGGTCAAGGCCGGCGAAGATTTCGCAGCCGTTGCCAAGGCCGAGTCCTCCTGCCCCTCCGCCAGCCAGGGTGGCGATCTCGGTGCCTTTGGCCGCGGCGAGATGGTTCCCGCCTTCGAGAAGGCCGCCTTTTCCATGAAGACCGGCGATGTAAGCGGCGTGGTCGAGTCCGAGTTCGGCTACCATATCATCAAGGTAACCGACCGTCAGGAAGCCGGTGCCGAGAAGTTCGAGAACGTGAAGGACAAGATTGCCGATTTCCTGAAGCGTCAGAAAGTGCAGCAGGAAGTGACCACCCTGGTGGAGCAGCTCAAGAAGACCGCCAAGATCGAGAAGAACTAGTTCCAGATTCTTTAATCCAGATATAAAAAGGGCCCGTAACTACGGGCCCTTTTTTCGTTCGTTAAACTGCCGGAACCAACAAACATTCTCGATGCACGTCACCTCACGTCCTCCCCTTTGTGAAGGGAAGACAGAGGGGATTTGCCTCTGTTTCAGCCGCCCTCAGGCCCCTAAGCACTAGATCCCACAAAGCGCAGCCCCCGCCCAGGCGTCCCCCCCTTTGCGAAAGGGGGGACAGGGGGGATTTGCTTTTGACTTCCCCCTCCCCTACGCCGCCGTAGTCGGCGGCGGCACGAACACCCTGGCCGCCAGCTCGGTGTCCAGCATCAAAAGCCCCTGCCCGTTGTCCCCGATCAGCTTCAGCTTGCCGATGATATCCCTGTCGTTCTCCTCCTCCTCGATCTGCTCGGTGACGAACCACTGCAGGAAGATGTTGGTGGCGTGGTCCTTCTCGGACAGGGCGAGGTCGGTGAGCTCGTTGATGGAGGCCGTGATGGTGAGTTCGTGCTTCAGGGTCTGCTCGAACATGTCCAAAAGGTTCTTGAACTCGGCCGGGGGTGCGGCGATCGCCTGCAGCTTCACGTGCTCGCCGCGGCTGTTGATGTAGTTGTAAAACTTCATGGCATGAACCATCTCTTCCTGGTACTGGACCATGAACCAGTTGGCGCTCCCCTTGAGTCCGATGGAAGAGGCATAGGAAGACATGGAGAGGTAAAGATAGGCGGAGTAAAGCTCGTTGTTCAGTTGTTTGTTGAGTGCGGCGCACAGCTTGTCGGTCAGCATCAGGTGTTCCTCCTTGTAATCAAATAGCACGTGGTCCTGCATATCTTGTCATTGTCATGCACGTACTATGTTACCCAAGGCTGTGCCGTTGGCAAGCAGGGTATACGCAGAGGCAGTTACTGTCTCAGGCCCGCGAGACAACAGGCCGCCTGCCCGAGCCGGTCAGGTAGTGCTTGTATCCCTTCCGGGCCGGCGTCCTCAGGTAGAGGAACAAAGTGGCGAACTCCACCAGCGCCTTCAGGTAATCCGCCATGCAGACCTTGGACCCCTTCACGTCACGCCATTCCTGCAGCGGAAACTCAACCCAGTTGGCGCAGACCTCGGCGCTGGAGGCTTCCAGCACCAGGGGAAACCTGGCCAACAGCTCGACATCAAAGGTCCAGCTGACTTTGAAGGGACTGGAGAAGACGATTTTCAACGCGGTGGAATTGCGGAAGATCTTGGCGCCGCACTGTGTGTCGTAGATATTGATGCCCAGCAACAAGGAGGCGAAGGTGGCGAAGATCCTGCCCAGGTAGTGCCTGAGCGCCCTGCGCTTGATCTTTCTACCCAGTAACCGGACGCGCGCCCCCAGTACGGCATCGACCTGGCGCTGCTCCAGCACCCCGCAGAACTCGGGGATGACCTCGAGCGGCGTCGCTAGGTCGGCGTCCCAATACCCCACGTAGTCGAAAGGCCCCTCGGCTGCCTCCAGGATCCCGCGCCTGACCGCCTCCGCCTTGCCGCAGTTGACCTCGAGGTCGAGCACGTCCACCTGGGCTGGATTTTCATCCCTGATGGCATTGAGAACCCGCAACGTATCGTCGCTGCTGCCGTCGTTCACGAAGAGAAAGGACAAGGAGGGATCGGTGCGCAGGGCAGCGAGGAAAGACTGCGGTTGCAGGCGCTGGGATTCGTTGTAGCAGGGGACGACTATCCTTGTTTTTCGCACAGCACCCATCCTGTCAGGCCCGGTATCTTGAAACCGAACCGCCCCGCGGCAAAGAGAATCTTGTTGTCCAGCTTAAGAGCAAGGTGAATCAGGGAGGTGAGCAGAGGTCCTTTGCGCCAGTGCCCCACCCCTTCCGAAGAGCCCGCGCATTTGAGCAGCTTGAACAGCACCAATTTCGGCAGCAGCAACGAGAAGAAAAGGTAACCGCATCGGCGGGACGTCAGCCCCGCCTCCTCGACCACCCGCAGTAACTGCGGCAGGCTATAGCGCCGGTAGTGCCCCAGGAAGTAGTCGTGCCCGCTAAAGATGGCCTGAAACGCCGGCACCGTAATCAGGACCAGCCCTTTGCCCGCCACGTGCCGCTCGGCGATGCCGGTAAGAAAGGAGAGATCATCCTGGACATGCTCCATCACGTCCAGCAGCAGCACCACGTTGAAGTCCCCCTCATCGGGCAACTCTTTCCTGAAGGAGATTCCCCTCTTGGTGGCGGCGAACTCGGCAAGCTGTTGATCGGAAAGGTTGGTATCCACAGCGGTGATCTTCAGCCCCGGGATCTCCTTGCCAAGAGTTTCGGCGACAAAGCCGTCGCCGCACCCTATATCGAGGACCCGCATTCCCGGAGTCACGAAGTCGGACAGAATCTCTTGCAAAGCATCCACACGGGAAGTTTCCCAAGGATGTCTGTTCTGATTGTCCGCCCGTGCCTCTTTCAGGTCCATCCGCCGTCACCATGCCTTTGTCAGGACTGTTTAAAATGACGCAAATGTCTCACATCGCCAGTGCATAGTCAACGCTGCGCTTAAAGCCCCCTCCCCTAGAGTACCCCCCCCCGAAGCCCGGAGAATGCAGCCCACGAAGCGCTCCACGTGAATCCGCGTCCCCCCCTTTTGCGAAGGGGGGACAGGGGGGATTTGATTAGCAGCCCTAAGGTCGCCCCTATTTCCCGATTTTGTCTATGAATACCTTGATCAGATCAATAGGCACCGGGAAGATGGTGGTCGAATTCTTCTCCGCCGCGATCTCCGTCAGCGTCTGCAGGTAGCGAAGCTGCAGCGACATCGGCTCATTCCCCATCACCTGCGCCGCCTGAGCCAGCTTCTCGGAAGCCTGCAGTTCGCCCTCGGCGTGGATGACCTTGGCGCGCCGCTCGCGCTCCGCCTCCGCCTGCCTGGCGATGGCGCGCTGCATCTCCTGCGGCAGGTCGATGTTCTTCACCTCGACCGTGGACACCTTCACCCCCCAAGGCTCCGTCTGCCGGTCCAGGATCTCCTGGAGCTCCTTGTTAATCTTCTCCCGGTTGGCGAGGAGCTCGTCGAGATCGACCTGCCCCAGCACGCTCCGGAGCGTGGTCTGGGAAAGCTGGCTGGTCGCGTAGAGGTAATTTTCCATCTCCACCACCGCCCGTACCGCGTCCACCACGCGGAAGTAGATCACGGCGGACACCTTCACCGTCACGTTATCGTGGGTGATCACGTCCTGAGAGGGGACGTCCATGGCGACGATGCGCAGCGAGACCCGCACCAACCGGTCGATGCCGGGGATGATCAGCACGAGCCCGGGTCCGCGCACCTTCTTGACCCGGCCCAGCCGGAACAACACACCGCGCTCGTACTCGGGCAGTATGCGGATCGCGTTGGCAAGAAAAGCGACGATCAGAAACAGGACGATAAGGACCGGAAACAGGTTCACGACATTCATGATTCCCTCCGCGGAGACTCCTTAATATAAGACGAAAAACCCGCGTAAGTATATCGGAACAAGGCTTTACGTCAAATATGCATATTGCCAAATGCGTTCATCCATGCTATTGAAGAAATCTCTAACACTGGGAACTTACCTAATGAAACCCACCATAAAAATACTGCTCATAGAAGACGACGACGGCAGCCGCGAGGCGATGCTGATCCTGCTCAAGGCGAGCGGGTTCGCGATCAAGGGATGCTCCAGCGGCAAGGAAGGCTTGGACCAGTTGGCGGGCGAGCCGTTCGACATCGTCATCAGCGACCTGTTCCTGCCCGACATGAACGGCATCGACATCCTGACCCGGGTGAAGCAGGACTCCCCGCGCACCGAGGTCATCCTGGTCACCGGCCACGGATCCGCAGAGACCGCCGTGCAGGCGATGAAGAAAGGCGCCTACGACTACATCACCAAGCCCCTCAACATCGAAGAGCTGCGCATCATCATCGACAAGGCCGTGGAAAAGGGGCAGCTGTTAAGCGAGAACGTCTACCTCAAGAAGCAGTTGCTGGACAAGTACGAGTTCGCCAACATCATCGGTAACTCGCAGGCCATGCAGCAGCTCTTCTCGCGCATGAAGCGGATCATCAAGACCGACTCCACTGTGCTCATCCTGGGCGAGTCCGGCACCGGCAAGGAACTGGTCGCCAAGGCGATCCACTTCAACGGCAACAGAAAGGACAAGCCCTTCATCGCGGTGAACTGCTCCGCCATCCCCGAGAACCTTTTGGAGAGCGAGCTTTTCGGGCACGTGAAGGGAGCCTTCACCGGCGCGGTCAAAGAAAAGGTGGGCAAATTCGAGGCCGCCAACAACGGCACCATCTTCCTGGACGAGATCGGCACCCTCCCCATGCACCTGCAGACCAAGCTCCTGCGCGTGCTCCAGGAGCAGGAAGTCGAGCGGGTCGGCTCCAACAAGCAGATCAAGCTCGACGTGCGTGTCGTTTCCGCCACCAACGTAAACCTCGAGGAGGAAGTCGCGCGCGGCAACTTCCGTGAAGACCTCTTTTACCGGCTCAACGTCATCCCGGTGCTGATCCCTCCCCTGCGCGAGCGCATCGAGGACATCCTCCCCCTCACCCGCCATTTCCTGGAGAAGAACTGCCGGAGCATGCAGCGTCCCATCATGCACCTCGACAAGGATGCCCTGGAGGCGTTGGAGGCGTACCCCTGGAACGGCAACGTGCGCGAGTTGGAGAACATCATGGAGCGGATCGTCGCCCTCACCGAAGGCGACGTCATCACCCTGCGTGACCTCCCCGCCAACATCGCCAAAAACTACCAGGAAGGCACCCACTCTGTCAGCGTCACCCCCGCCGGCATCGACATGGTGCAGGCCATCAGCGAGATCGAGAAGCGTATGATCGGCGAGGCGTTGCAGTTATCGGGCGGGGTCAAAGCCCGTGCCGCTGCCATGCTCAGCATCAATCGCACCACATTGGTGGAAAAGATGCGCCGCCTCGGCATGCCCTTGTAGCCTTTCTTCTTCCTCTCCCGCCCTCACCACCTGTCGTAGGTCTCTAGCGGAAACGCCCCTCGAAGCTTCACCTTTACAGTGATGAAATATTTTTATATATTCCGATCTAACTTAGCTTCCGGATCGATGTGGGAGGATGGGCAAAAAACTGCTCATCCTCCCAATTGCCCACCCCTGTGGGTGTGCAAAATCAGCGGATTGGAACCGGCAAACGAACAGAGCGGCGGTTACGTCTTGCTGAAGATTAGCGCTAATCGGCTCATTTCATGGGCGTCCCCCTGCTGCCCAATTCTGTAAAAAGGACCACAAAATGGAAAACCAATCCATAACTGCTACCCCTGAACAAGCCCCGGTTGTGCATCCAGGTACTGCTGACGCCGCCGAGGAAGTAGTCGAATCAGCGAAAACATGTCCTTCCTGTAATTACGACGGTGATATCGAATTCTCGACCTGTCCAAGCTGCGGAATAATCATACAAAAGCATCTCAAATTAAAACTGCAAAGGGCCAACTTGTCGACATCCAGCGAGGTCGATGCGGCAGGAGAAACTTCGCGGTCGCCAAAGATGGCTATGCTCATAGTCTGTTTACTGGTAATGGTTTTTATTGGGAGCATATTTTACCGGGTAAGCACCAGGCCTTCATCGTCCCGCCCAACAAACGATACGTCCAGCCCATCGGTCCCCGCAACGTCCGATAACCTTGCCTCCAATGCGCCATCGACCAATCCGTCGGCCGAAACTGTGCCCCCTAACCCTACCAGCCCCCCGAACACCCTGGCTAACTCCCTAGGTATAAAGATACATAAAGTAGTTTTTGCTTCGGATGTGGACGCCTCCAACCTGCCGGTGAACGATCTCTCCAGAGTTCCCTTCAACGGAAAAAAAATAGTCGTCCATATCAAGATGGAGATCCCCCCCGAGAAGGCTTACCAGTTCACAGGCAAGTTCTATGACGCGGACGGAAAACTAGTGATGAACATTTCCTCCCCCAGCTCTCCAACGTTGTCGGTATGGTCCGCTTGGTATTATCACAACTTTGACAGGGCCGTTGATAAGCCAGGGGTCTGGAGATTCGTCTTTCTCGTCAACGGTGAACAGATCTTAGAAAACCCAATTGAAGTAGTCGATCAGTAGGAATAGTCGAAGAGGAGTAATGTGACTATCGATCCGCTTTTGGAAGAGCGTCTTCAGACAGCATTGCATTGTCGCCATCCGAGGTTGTGGTTGCACCTGTTGCGCACGCTGGCAAAAGGCAAACCAGTGACTAAGGCCAGCATAGCTGTCGCCCTCGACATGGCCCTGAGTGACGTAGATATGGCTGTGATGGGTTTTAAAGACACGGTGTACGACGGTGATGGCAACATCGTGGCTTGCGGACTTTCCCTGATCCCGACGCCGCATCGCTTCAGCGTTGACGGTCGCAATTTGTTCACATGGTGTGCACTGGATGCCCTAATGTACCCCGTGGCACTGCAGCAGATGGCTCTGGTGGAATCACAGTGTCCGGTTACAAAAGTTGTGGTTCGGTTAACGGTTACACCAACGGGGATTACCGCCCTGACTCCGGCCACATCTGTGGTCTCCCTCGTGATACCTGCCGCCCAGGTGGGTTGCTGCAATGTGCGCAACGCTTTTTGCAGCCAGGTCCATTTCCTGGGCTCGCCTGAGACTGCCGATGAATGGCGATCCAGCCACCCGGAAGCAAGGATCCTGTCCGTTGAAGAAGCCTGGCGTCTGGGAAGTGCAGTAGCCCGGCGCCGCATGGCTGACGGGGACATCGGGTCACGGTTCTGAGATATTCAAGAACGTTCCCCTCCGTCCCCTTCTTTATAAACTGATATACGTCCCCCACTGTCTCCGTTCGCGCGAAAGGTTGATTAGCGGGAAGTGGCGCCTTGCCTCACGGGAGGAATACCCACTCCGACGGTGCCGATCGCGCGTGTCCCTATAGCCGCCGTACCTAAACAGCCGGTGATCTCCCCGTTCCTGATCACCCACACTCCCTGCTGGGGTACTTCAACCTGACAGACCATGCCCATCGCGACGCCGCAGTCGGGGGCGCTGAAATTGACGCTATGGTCTACCTGCCCGTTGTATGAACAATCGCAGTCACAATGGAACGTTTGCTGCTTTGGCAGAGCCAACCCCTGACTGGTTACCCCAAAAATAACGCCGAGCCCCAAACCGCTGATCACCAAGGATTTTGATAGTCGCCGCATTGCGTCCCTCCTCTGGGTAGGTGATAATTGCTGTGCAAGGGGAGACACTACTACAAAATTAGCGCACGTCAATGTGGCGGCAAGATTATGCTGCAACGGGGCTGAAGGAGAAATGACATGCCTGCAAAGAACACGATCTGCCTATGGTACGACGGCGACGCCGAAGAGGCGGCACGCTTTTACGCCGCGACCTTTCCCGATTCCTCCGTGGACGCGGTGCACTTCGCACCGGGAGATTTCCCTTCTGGTCGCAAGGGTGACGTGTTGACTGTCGAGTTCACCGTCATGGGGATCCCCTGTCTCGGGCTCAATGGCGGTCCCGAGGTGAAGCACAACTGGGCCTTCTCGTTCCAGGTAGCAACTGTGGACCAAGCCGAGACTGATCGCTACTGGAACGCCATCGTCGGCAACGGCGGGGAAGAGAATGTGTGCGGCTGGTGCCAGGACAAGTGGGGGCTGTCCTGGCAGATCACGCCGATCGCCCTGACCAAGGCGATAACCGATCCCGATACCGCGGCCGCCAAGCGCGCCTTCGAGGCGATGATGCAAATGAAAAAGATCGACATCGCCGCTATCGAAGCTGCTTTTCGCGGTTGAAAATGGTTGCGGATTATCCTTCGGCAGGTTAGCCTCCCGATTAGATCTGAAACCTTCCTATGAACAGAGGAGTCCATGAAGACTGCAGAAGCTATCGTGCGCTGTAACTTTGAGCGGCATGGGGATGCCATACTGGAGATTTTCAACGATGCCATCCTGCACTCCACCGCTCTCTACGAATACCAACCCAGGACCCGACAAATCATGCAGGATTGGTTCGAGGCCAAAGGGGCCGGCGGCTTCCCGGTGATCGGCGTCGAGGACGGCGAGGGGGTGCTGCTGGCGTTTGGCAGCTATGGCACCTTCCGGGCCTTTCCCGCCTTCAAGTACACGGTGGAACACTCGGTCTACGTGCACAAGGACCATCGCGGTCGCGGCCTGGGTCGGACCGTGATGCGGGAGTTGATCGCGGCGGCACGGGAGAATGAGGTACATGCTATGATCGGCGCCATTGACGCGACCAACACGGGAAGCATAGCCCTTCATGAGCAGCTCGGCTTCAAACACGTCGGCACCCTGCCCCAAGTCGGCTTCAAGTTCGGCCGCTGGCTAGACCTCGCCCTCTACCAACTGCTGCTGGATACGCCCGCCCATCCAATCGAGCCTAAACCAATCAGGCCGTGAGACTTGATTGGGGGTGCCGCCTCCAGGTCTTCCTTACAATTACGGCCTCCATTGTTCGGAGCCGCAACCCTCCAATTAAGCCTCAGCAAGAGAGGCGACCTGTCCCCTGAACCGGGTTGCCCCCCCTTACATAACTTGGCGTCGCCCCCCTTCAAAGTCCCTGTCGGTTTCTTTTACATCCATTTCTCAGGCCCACATTACTCCTTGCAAGGCAACTACTTCCACATTTCGCCGGCAAGCGCTCTGTCGAAAGTCTACAAAGTAGCGTGATATTAGCACGTTCCGCATGTCGGATCCCTTTACATTCAGTAAAACGCCAACGTGGCCATCTTCCCCAAACGGCTGAAATAAGTATTAGTTTTATGTATGGCAGTGAATTTGCTTATTTAAACAGAATTTCAAGCAACGACTCTCATTGAAAAAACCACAGGCCAACACAGGCAACATCAGCACATCCCTACAACAAGAATCGAATCGTCAACACTAACAAGGGGGGCGCGTATGGCTAGCTTAGTTACTTCTTTGTGCACTAAAAGCTTGAGAAGAGTTTCGCTATTGCTTTTGACTGTACTTCTCTTTGTTGTACCGGCTACTTCGTGGGGCGCTCCTTTCTCCAAGTACTTTAATTTCGTCCAGCCTGATCATGAAACAATAGTCCTTTGGGGAGAAGGTGATGATTTCCATGCGATCTTTGAAACTACCGAGGGTTATGCCGTGGTTTTCGACAACAAAAAAGGCGCGTATTTTTATGCGACCCGCTCCGAAGACGGTAAACAGCTCGTTTCCACCGGGGTACTCGCACACAAGCAGGCTCCTGCCAACCTGGTCCGCCACATCCGTCTCGACCCGGAAGCTGCTTCTGCAGCCGCGCAAGCCCGTCGCAGGCAGTGGGAAACAGAGACCGGCCTGTCCGCTCGCTGGGCATTGCTGAAGTCCCAGAATTTACATCCTGCCGCCTCCGTTACTACATCTGGAGCCCAGACATCGCCACCAGCCACCAGCACCGTAGGTACTAAAATTGGGTTGACTCTGCTAATCGATTTTCCGGATGTGCCCGCTACCATAGGCGCGACGGAAATTAGCAGTTTCCTCAACGGCGCCTCATATGCCGGCTATGAAAACAACGGCTCCGTTCGACAGTATTTTGGTGATGTTTCCGGAGGACGTCTTGACTATTCCAATGTGGTAACCATGTACGTTCGAATGACGAAGCCTAAAACCTATTATGACAATACATCTCGTGATTGCGGGGCTCAGGGGCGCCTTCTGATCAATGACGCATTGGCAATCTTGAAGGCAAGAAGCGATTACGCGAGTGACATCTTGCCAACATTCAATACCCTGACGACCGACGGGGCAGGAGACGTTGTAGCGTTCAATGTTTATTTTGCCGGTTCAGACAGCGGTGTGTGGAGTTACGGGCTTTGGCCCCACTCATGGGTGCTGGCAACCGGAATTCCGTTGGGAAATGGGAAATCAGTTTACAGTTACCAGGTAACCAACGTGGGCGAAACCTTGGAACTTGGAACGTTCTGCCACGAAAATGGTCATATGCTCTGCGGGTTCCCCGACCTGTACGACTACGGCTATGATTCCGTTGGCGGTGCCGGCGACTTCAGCCTGATGGGTTACGGCGGGAGCGGTAAAAATCCTGTTGAAGTCGACGCTTACCTCAAAACCGCAGCGGGGTGGGCCACGATAACAAATTTGGATAGTTCATCAAACCTTGTGGGAACGCTTCTGTCTGCCCCTACCGTTGGCAGCGATAGTTTCTACCGCTTCAGCCGGCCGGGGGTAGCGACTGAGTATTTCCTGCTCGAAAACCGTCAAAAGGTGGGGCGGGACGCAGGACTTCCCGCTGCAGGTGTCGCTGTCTGGCATGTGGATGAACTAGGAGAACGTGACAATCAAAGCCTTACTCCGAACCAGTCCCATCATAATTACGAACTCACCCTGGTTCAGGCGGACAACCTTTGGCATTTCGAAAATTATGTTAACCCCGGTGACGCTCGCGATTTGTATTACCTTGGCAACGGCGCAGCCGCTTACACCAACACCATTGATGAATTCAGCGCTCCCAATACGAATTGGTGGGACGGTTCAACGTCGGGGATGAAACTGAGTAGCTTTGGTGCACCAGGAACGACCATGACCTTCAACATCGGGGTCGTCAGCTCCAAGGATTTTGTGATAACCGCTACGCCAAATGTGCTGACGGCGTCACAGGGTGAGGGTGCTTCCACAAGCATCACCGTTATTGCGAACGGGGGATTTAGTTCTGACGTTGCCCTCTCCGTGTCGGGTGTCCCCGAAGGAGTAACCGCTCTGTTGGATAAAGAGACTATTACAGCCGGGGCGGGCACTGCAGCGCTTGCAATCACCATCGGGCAAACAGCACCGGTGGGAACTTACACGCTGAAGGTAACGGGAGGCAGTGGCGCGTTAACGCATGATGCATCCATTATCTTAACGATCACCCCATCTCCCACCTACGCAGTGAGTGGGACTGTGAAGTATGGAAGTGAAAGAGGTACGCCGATTGCTGGAGCTGAAGTTGCCATTGGCGAGAAGATTACGTCCACCGACCGAAAGGGAAAGTTTTTGATCACCGGGGTTCAGGTCGGCACATACCCCCTTTCCATCAGCAAGACTGGATTTTATAGTTACACCGATAGCTCGTTCAATGTCGGTTCCGATCAACGAAGCCTGATCTTCTACCTCACGCCGATACCAACTTACTCAATTAGCGGCACCGTCAGGGCTGGAAGTGCGACCGGCCCCGTTCTGGCGGGAGCAACGGTATCCATAGCCGGCAAGTCCAGTATTACTGGAAAGAAAGGGACCTTCGCGGTAACCGGGATTCTGGCGGGAAGCTACCCCCTGACTGTCAGCAAAAGCGGCTACAACTCGTTTACGGATCCAGCATTCGTCGTAGAGTCTAGCCAGAGCGGATTGAACCTTTTTCTGTTGCCTCAACCTTAAGCGACGGACTATTAATTAAGCTAGAAGGCTCCAGGCAGTACGAAAATTGCAAACGGGAGCCTCCAGAAAATGGGATCTAACCGGTAATGGCCATTTACACAAAGGATTTTACAGGCCCCAGCCGCTGACTACAAAACCTTTGAAAAAGGGGGGGGGTTAACGGGTGCATCGTTAGGAGTCGCGGGTACATCGTTAGCAGTCGCGGGTCCTTAGTTAGCGGTCGCGGGTCCTTAGTTAGCAGTCGCGGGTCCTTAGTTAGCGGTCGCGGGTGCATCGTTAGCAGTCGCGGGTGCATCGTTAGCAGTCGCGGGTGCTTAGTTAGCAGTCGCGGGTCCTTAGTTAGCAGTCGCGGGTACATCGTTAGTAGTCGCGGGTGCATAGTTAGGGGTCGCGGGTACATCGTTAGTAGTCGCGGGTGCATAGTTAGTAGTCGCGGGTGCATAGTTAGGGGTCGCGGGTGCATCGTTAGTAGTCGCGGGTGCATCGTTAGCGGTCGCGGGTGCATCGTTAGCGGTCGCGGGTGCATCGTTAGCGGTCGCGGGTGCATCCGTGGTGAACGTCGCAACGCATTTTCCGGTCCCGGGCGGACGGATAATTATTGGATGCGGGTACAAGGAATAAGGTGCGGGAGGCATGTAGCTTCCCGTTCTTTTTTTGCAGCGCAAATGATGAAATTAAGATGAGCGGTACAGCAGGTGGGAAGGAACGGGAGGGTGCCATGCGGCACCCTCCCGGGAAAGGCGGGATCAGGTAATCAGGACGCTGGTGATCGAGGACCAAGGACCGGGGCCGTCAGGACCATGGTGCCTCATCCGGAAGAAGGTGTTGCCAGTGTTCAGGTTCTCCAGGACCATGTTCTTGGCATCCGGGAACATCGACTTGTGGAACCAGTCCGTTTCTACAGCTGGGTCTTTCGTGTTGATGTGAATCTCGTGGTTGTAGGCACCCGGCGCCGAACTCGCGCTGGCCACCGCTTTTCTCGGTTCCCCAGTGTTGGTCACCATGAAATCCAGTGGCGAGGTCAAGGGCAACCTGGTCCTGCGGTGATTTCTGCGTTCCTGGGCGATGCTGAATCCAGTGGTGTACAGGGCATCGGGATTGCGTGTCGACAATGCTTCCAGGAAGGAGGCCATCTCGTCGAGGATCAAGATAAGTTCCTCCATAAGTTTGTCCCGTTCCCTGATCAGAATCCTGTCGCCATTGCTGGCCAGGCGGTAGGCGGTTTCCAGTGCCGTCACCTTTTCAGCATGCTGTTGCCGCAGGGCAAGGCTCGCCCCCCAGGCGGAATCAGGGTAGTTCAGGTTGTTCGTTAGGGAGTGCCTCACGTTCAGGTTGAATGAAAGGAAATCTTTCGGGCCACCTCGTCGAAAGTCCCGCTTTATCCTGCGCTGCAGCTTGCCCATTGTTGCCTCCTTTGCCCAGGTGCGTTGGTTACACGCGAAAAATTAGACTGCGCTAACAGGCTAAAGAATATAAAGCACCAATGCAGATGTCAAGCTGCGGGCGCAGGTGCATGCCTTCATGCGGAGGTGAAGAAGGTGACGCGTGATGTCTGGAACAGTGGCATTAGTTCTTGAAATCGTTCGCACTTCTTGCCAATATGGCACCGCTATTCCGCCAGAGGAGGAGCCCACTGCAGCTTCGGTTTGGATTTTCCTGTGCCGGACTGTGGCTCCTCCTGGGGTACTCGATCAGCAATTGGCTGTTTCCCCAGCAGCAACTGCTTCACTTTTTCGGAAAGCGGAACGGAGGTCTCCCCTACCGCGATGTCCCGGATATCCTTGGCTGGTCCGGACAGCGCGACGTTCTGCACCTCGCCGGAGGCGTACCTGATGACGAGGGTGTCGGCTAGCGCCGTCCCGCTAAAAGCGAGACAGATGGCCGCCGCGGTAAAAGAGTTCCGTTTGCAGTTCACGCTGATTCTTTTTGGGGTCATGCTCCACTCCTTCACTTTGGATTCCCTCACCCCGCCGCTCTCCATAACAACAAGGGATACAGGGCTTAGGCTATTAACGAGGACACCACATGTACAACTACGACGAGCAAATGACCGGTTTCACCTCCCCCTTCCAGCTCCCCGGCTGGATCGCCTGCGCTCCCTTCGAGGAGTACCTGGGGATGGTGATCGAGGAGGCCGAGGCGGGGCGCGCGGTACTCAGCATGCCCTTTAAACTGAAACTGGCGCAGGGGGTGGGCCTGATGCACGGGGGAGCGATCACCTCTCTCGCGGACACCGCGGTGGCGATGGCGATCAAGAGCATTCTCCCTGAGGGATCCGACTTCGTCACCGTGGATCTGCACCTGAAGTTCTTCGCCGCGGTGCGCGAGGGGACGGTGCGCGCGGTGGCGCGCGCCATACCCAAGGATGAACGCAAGATCGTGGGTGAGGCGGAGATCTTCAACGGCGAGACTAAGGTGGCGGAATTTTCTGCCTTCTTCATTGTTAAGAGGAAGGGGGGCGTTTAGGGGCGGCGGTTTTGAACAAGAAGCAAATCCCCCCCGTCCCCCCTTCGCAAAGGGGGGAACCCTTGGGCAAATCCACCTGCCCTGGCAATGGAGAAACGACTCATTTACTGCGAGTACTCTTTCCAGACAAAGCCCGTTTCGGCGTTGAACTTCGTGATGCCTTCGCTGTCCTGCATGCTGCCGGTAAAGGCCTCGTCTTCCTCCCAAAGGATGCCGTCCGGCATGAGCACCCGGGCCACCACAGCCTTGCCGGCTACGGTCTTGGCCCCGAGCTGCTTGGTCTTGCCCCCCTTGTTCAACTCGAAGATCTTAAGCGTGAACTTCATCGCCGCCGGCTCTTTACCTTCATTTTCGGCGGTGAAGGTGTAGATCCCCTCCCCCGTCTTCTCGATTACCGCTTCCTTGGTCTTCTCCTGGGTTTTGACAACGACTGGCGACATCTTCTGCTCGCGCCTGGCCTCGCTGCGGGTCATCGCCCTTCCCCTTCTGGATTTCGGGTACTCCTTGAAGGTTACGTTCACCTTGACGTCGCCAGTTCCGGCGACAATGAGTTTCAAGTCGCCGTGCATGGAGGGAATGACGATGCCCTTCTCCTCCGGCGGCTTCTCGGAAGGCTTCGGCCCCACCGTTTCTTTTTTCACCGGCTCGGCGGGCTTTACCGGTGCCGACAACTGGGCGGCGGCCATGGCGGCAGCGCGACGGCCCTGCTCCGCCTTTTCGGCGGCCAGACGCTCCCGCGCCATCTGTTCCGCCTGGGCCCGCAGCGCCGCCAGGCGCTCCGCCTCGCCCCTCTTGCGCTCCAGCAGTTCCTGATCCTGCCTCTTCTTCTCGGCTGCCGCCAGACGTGCCAGTTCCGCCCTCTGGGCCACAGCCTGCGCCTTCTCCTGCGCCAGCTTTTCCTGCTGTGCCCTCAGGGCGGCCAACCGCTCCTGCTCCGCCTTTTTCTTATCCTGCGATACCTGTTCGGCGAGCCTCTTTTTCTCCGCGGCCGCCTGGCGTTGCTGTTCCGCCTTCTCGGCTGCCAAACGTTGACGCTCCCGCGCCTGCCGCTCCGCCTCGGCGCGCTGAGCAGCCTTACGCTCCTGCTCGGTCTTTTTCTTTTCCTCCGCCAGACGCTGCTTCTCCGCAGCGGCCAAGCGCCGCTGATCCGCCCTCCTGGCTTCCAGTTGCTCGCGCTCGCGCGCCTGCCGCTCCGCTTCGGCACGCTGTGCGGCCTTGCGCTCCCGCTCGGCCTTGCGCTTTTCCTGCATGGCCTGCTCGGCCAGCCGCTTTTTCTCTGCCGCAGCCTGACGCCGCTGTTCAGCCTTCTCGGCTTCCAGTTGCTCGCGCTCGCGCGCCTGCCGCTCGGCCTCGGCGCGGTCTGCGGTCTTACGCTCTCGGTCAGCCTTGCGCTTTTCCTGCAACGCCTGCTCGGCAAGACGTTTTTTCTCCGCAGCGGCCTCACGCCGTTGTTCGGCCTGTTCCGCTTCCTGTTGCGCCCGCTCCTGCGCCTTCCTTTGCGACTCGGCACGCTGGGCGGCCTTGCGCTCCTGTTCGGCCTTACGTTTTTCCTGTAACGCCAGCTCGGCAAGCCGCTTTCGCTCGGCCGCAGCTTCGCGCTCCTGCCGGGCCTTTTCCGCCGCAAGTTGATCCCGCTCGCGGGCGAGCTCTTCGACTCGAGCGCGCTCCGCCGCTACCCGTTCCCTTTCGGCTTCCCGCTGTTCCTGCTCTTCCGCTTGGGCCTTGGCGACGGCCACGCGGCGTTCCTGTTCCGCCTTCTCGGCGGCGGCTCGCTCCCGTTCCCGGACCTGCCGTTCCTGCCGCGCCCGTTCGGCCGCGCGTTGCTGGAGTTCCGCCTGCTTTTTCTCCTGTAATTCCTTTGCGGCCCGTTTCGCCTCGGCGGCCCGCCGCCCCTGCTCCGCTTTCTCGGCTGCGGCCCGTTCCCGCTCGAGGGCTAGTTTTTCCTGCCGCGCCGCCTCGGCGGCCTTACGCTCCAGCACTGCCTGCTCGCGGGCAACCTTCTCCTGCTCCGCTTTCACCTTGGCGGCTTCGGCGGCCTTGCGTTCGGCCTCTTTTCTCTCGGTCGCCTTACGCTCGGCCTCTTTTCTTTCCGCCGCCTTGCGTTGTCGCTGTGCCTCTGCCTCAGCCTGGCGCTCCATTTCAGCCTGAGCTACAGCGAGACGCTTGCGCTCGGCCTCCTCGCGGCCCCTGGCCTCCTCGGCCGGGTCGGGTTGAGGGGGAGTCTCCGGCTCCTCCACCTCGACCTCCTCATCCTCTTCCTGGTCGGCCTTGGACTTTGGCGCCAATACCGGGGTCTTCCTCGGAGGAGGCACCGGTTTTCTCGGCTGGGCGGCAGCCACTTTGGTGGCGACCATCTGCATGGCAGGCTCGTGGTCGGCCGCTTGGGCGACAGGTTCCTCGGGGATGTTTTCCGGCTGGGAAACAGCGGGTGCGGGAGGAGTTGCAGTTGGGGCACCGGTGGAGAGTGCAGCGGCGGGTGCAGCCGGCGGTGCTGCGCTGACCTGGTCCGGGGTGGCGCTGACGGCCATGGGGACGGACGAAGGGGTGACCCATAGGATGTCGAACTTCGCTGCGACGCCGGTTTGCGGGTAGTAGAGCGCGGTCGAGGAGAGCACGAAAAGCAGCAGGGCATGGACCACCACCGAGCCCAAGCTGGCCCAGATGATTCCGAGCCGGTCCACTTTTCTGTTCAACCACACGTAATCGTCCATAGGATCCGTCTACTCCACCTGATGGCCGCGCCTTACTGGCAGCGGTGTTCGGGCCCGTAATGGTGACGCCTGCAGTTCCGCTCAGCTCTTGTCTTTCTTGTCATCCTGTACCACCGGCCGCACGTCCGGATACTTCTTCACGAGGTACTGGTATTGGGCCGTATTCCTCACGAATATGTTGGTGACCTTGTCCGCGTAGATCAGCTTCCAGTTCGCGTCGATCAGCAAGTATCGCGCGAGCGGCGTGTCCGCCGGGAAAATGATCCACGATATCCGGTATTTTTCCAGTACATTTTCCCATCCTGGTTTAAAGGTGGTCACCTTAGAGTATTCCTTCACTCTATCGGCGCCGTACATATCAAGCCTGCCGTCGATGAAAACCTTGTATGTCGGTGCAGCTTCGTAGATCAGGCAATCACCGAATTCGTCGTTGTTGAACATGTTGCCTGATATCCTCTCTTTTTTCAGAAAATCAATGGCGGCCATCGGCTTAATTTTGGGGTCGAACTGAAACAGGATCCGGCCTGAGTCGGCCATGATCACCACCGCCACGACCGCCACCAGAGGCCACAGGTACCCCCTGGTACAGGAGTCGATATCAGCGATGTTCTGCGACCTCTGCTTGAGGAACCGGGCGAAACCGGAGTCGGAGTCGTGGAGTACCAGGGTCAACCGCTTGGAGATGATGGGGGCGACGATAATACCGAAGAGAGGAATGTATCGGGCCGAGAAAAGTGACATGTGGGTAAAGAGTAGGATCAGAATCGTCTCCACCGGGTTCAGTTTATACTTCGACAGCCCCACCGTGGTCAGGAGCACGAAGATGAGCAGTTCGAAGTATTTAATGTAGTACTCGTGGAAATTAGGCGACAGGAACTCGGTGACGCCGTCCATAAGATCCTTGGACGAGGTTAGTTGAAAAGGAAACATCAGGAGATGAAAACCATAAGGATTGACAGTGCTTGCCGCGATGCATGCGAGTGTGGCGAGGCCTAAACCACGCAGCCTGTATAGGCTCTTCCACCGCCCCTCCCCGCGCTTAAAGACGGCTTCCAGCGAGTTACCGAGACAATAAGCACCGAGCAGGATGAAGCCGCCCATAAACCCGCCGTGGAGGTTCGACCATGGGACCATGATCAACGGCAGGAGGTAGAGATGATTCTTCCCGTGGTATTGGTATTGGTCCAGGATATAGTACCAGGCAACCATGATGACCAGCGAAAAGACGTGCGGACGGGCCAGCCAGTGAATCTGCGCGGCCCCGGCGACCAAAAGAACAACAAAGAGCGAAACCAGGATGTCGCTGTCAACTGTATAAATCATCTTAAAGAGCAGGAAACAGGAGAGCGCCAGGAAAAATGCGAAGAAGATGACGACTCCGGTGAGCCCGGATGTTTGGTGAACCAGCGCCATAATGATCTCGGAGAGCCATTCATGGGCAGTCCAAGGGAGCGGTGGGGAGAGGAAGGAAAACATGTCTTGGTGCGGGATGCTGTGGGTGCGCAGCATGTATTCACCAGCTCGGATGTGATAGCCGGTATCGCCGTCGGTGAGCAGCTTCTGCCCCAAATAGAGCGCGATCAGGAGAAAAATGGCTATGAAGAGAAAATCGCCGACGGAGGGAATCAGGAATGTTTTTTTGTCGTCAGGTTTGCCCAATTAATACCACCTTTAACAGTAATGAATACAAGGATCGGACCAGTAACACTACGCGACCACAGCCCGGATCAGCATCTGTTTCCCCAACGGCTTGAAAGGAAGCCTGAGGTAGAGACGAATCAGCAGCGGCGATACGGGCAACGCAGACTTGATGGTCAGGGGGAGAAACCGCGGCGCGCAGTAGATGACCTTCAAGCCGTGACAGGAGAGGAAGTCGCTCAGGCTACGGTCGGAGTACACGGTCCTGTGGTTTAAATCGTCGAAGTATTCTCGGTAGGCGAACCGGTAGTTGGGCTGCAGGATATTGAGGCTACCACCGGGAGCGAGCTTGGCGCGTAGTTGCGCCAGCGTTTGTGACAATTCGTCCTGGGTCAGGTGCTCGAAGAGGTTGCTGGCGAAGGCGAAGTCGACGCAGTGATCCGGCACAGCCCCCAGGTTGGTGGTGCTGGCGATTATGGGCTCCACGCCGGGAGCGGCGTGCGCCGGCATCCCTTCCCAGAGGTCGAGGGCGATGCGACGTGCGCAACGGATGTGGTTGATGAAATGACAGTATCCTGCCCCCAGTTCCAGCACGCAGGCTCCCTCGTGGATCAGGGGTTGGAAGTACGCATCGCACAACGTTTTCCAGAGCAGGTCCCTGCGCTCATCGTAGGGGAGGCGTACCTCGTGGTAGTTTTTCATGGTCACCGCCGTTTTCTCCATCCAAGGACGATACCCAGTATCATCCGGCTGCCGACTTTTAGGGCCTTCCAGTTGCTGGAATTCCCCCCCTTGCTGAAACCGACCCGGTTGTGGAAAGTGATCGGGCACTCCACCACGGCCAGCCCCTGCGCCAGTGCGGTGTCCAGCAGGTGGGCGTTGAATTCGAGGTTAATGCCTGGATTCAGGTGGGGCAAAAGGCGCTCCAGCGGCCGGTTCCGGCACAGTTTATAGGTGGTACCGACATCGGTGAAGGTGCCCCGCCCCAGGTGTTTCACCTCGAGCAGCTTTCCCGCGAAGAAATTGCCGTAGTACATGAAGGTGCTCAACTGGGTGCGCTGTTCGCGCAACTGCTCGCTGATGCGCGTTCCGTTGACCAGGTCCGCGTGCGGCAGGTAGGCCAGGAACTTGTCGATGTCGTAGGCCCTGAAGGTCATGTCCCCTTCGCACAGGAGGGTAAGATCGGTATCGGTGAAACGGAGTCCCTCGCGCAGGGCGCGATAGACGCAACTGCCGTACCCCGGTACCGGTTCGCGTATGACCAACGCGCCGGCGGCGCGGGCGACCTCGGTGGTGCGGTCGGCGCTGTTGTTGTCCACCACAACGACGCGCCGCACCAGGGGGTGCGCTGCGAAGTCCTCCACGGCGCGTCCTATGCTCAGCTCGTCGTTGAACGCCGTCAGCACCACCGTAAGGCTCCGCTCCCTGGAGGGGGCCCAGCGCACGGACCGGTTGCCGCGCTTGTAGGGGAGCAAAACGAAGAGGTCGCACAGGATGAGGACCAGCCCGGCGACGACCGGCACGCCGCTGTACCAGACGACCCTGTCCGCCATCCAGAGCCACTGGCCGTCCGCCTGCAGCAGCAGTCTGAAGAAGCCGAGCAGCACACCGGTCAGGTAGACGCAGAGCCCGACGCCTGCGATAAGAAGGCCATAGAGGAAGGCTGGGAACCTGGAGACCGCTGGGGAGACTGTGGTGTAGGAGCTGATCTCTGTCATTTGCGCCTGTAGAGGTACCACTTGTTGGTCTCGGCCGCTAGTCGGAAACCGGCTTGCAGCGCAGGCGTGTAGATCCTCATCAACCCATCGTGCATCCGTCCCGGCGCGGCGGGCCGTTTCGGCACCATGACGATGTCGGTATCGCCCAAAAACCTCGCCTCGGAGGGGCGGTGCCTGTCGCTGAAGGTGTAATTATAAGCGACGGCGGCCATGCCTCCCTTGGGAGCGGGCCGCGCCAAGGCGAAGGGAAAAGGATTCATCATGTCCATGGTCAGGACCTTGTCCGACGGAGCGGAACTCTGCCGCAGCAAAAGGATGCCATCGTTGACCGACTCGACGTACGGTCGGCCATTGCTGTCCGGCTCGGCCTCGTCGTCGTAAAGCAGCATCCCCTTCAGGCGCGGCTCGGTGAATCGTGTCACCGATGCTAGCCCTGAGGGGTGCGCCTTCTGCATGACGCCATAGGCAAGTCCGGTTGCTTGGCTGCAGAAGGAAACAAGGAAGAAAGCCGTTCCGATGAGGACGGTACCTTTGACGCCGACAGAGGTCGGCCTTGCCTTCCCAGGGTTATTCCGGCTCCAGGCGCCGAGGTCGATGACCACCCACAATGAGTAGATCGTGGTAAGCGGCAGTTCCGAGTACTGCTGGTTGCTGCATAAAAGCAGCATGTCGACCGCGAAAACGAAGCAGCCCAGCAGGGCGCCAGCCAGACTGAAAGTTCCCCTCCCCTCGCCCTTCGCACGGGCACTCATAAGCGTTAACAGGAGCACAAACAGAAGGGAGAGCGCGTTGAGGGTGAACTTCCGGTACACCTCGGCGTAACTGAAGCTCTTGGACCGTGCTCCGGCAGCGATGTCGAGGTCCCGCAAAATCGCGCCGGCATCGAACTGGAGGTACGCCAGAAAGGCGAGGCTCACCAGGCAGAATCCAGCGGCGATCACGGCCAGGCGCCGCTTGCCGCAAGGCCTCCACAACAAAGAGGCGCCGCTGAGAAGAATCGCGGCGGCGAAGTAGTTTGCCTTCAAGAAAAGACACAAAGCGGCGACAGCGCCGATGGAAACTCCTCCAAGCAGCCGGTCACCTTCCGGCACGTCGCCGCCCCGCGGGAAAGCCTCGATCATCAGCACGCCGAGCAGCGCGTAGCCGTAGCGGTTGTAGAACATGGCGTGGCTCGAGTTGAAAGCCCCCCACCCCAGGGAGTACGGGGAGACCACCAGCAGCGCCAGGTAGAGGCAAAGCAGCACCCGCGGCCAAGCCGGCACCGTGTCGCGGCAAAGACGGTAGCCCCATATGCCCACGGCGAAGGCGAACATCGCGTTGCCGTACCCGATGGCGTCGACGGAGAAGCGCGAGATCGCCAGTCCGGCTGCCACCACCAGGAAGGAAAGCGGGCCCCAGGGGCTGGTGTAGTCAAGGTGGGGGCGCTGCCCCGTGACCACCCGCCATCCGTTGTCGAGCAAGAAAAACATGTCGTGTCCGAACTTCCGGGTGGGAACGGCGCCGGTGTAAGCCGCTGCAGCGCAGATGCCGACCAGGGAGAGCAGAAACAACAAAAGGTGACGGCGGTTGCCGCCGCGAGAGGCACTGGAACCATTCGTAGAGATCAATATTCACCGCCATGGTGGCGCAAGCACATCAATGATCAGGTAATTTCGATCCTGTTGCCGACGACAGTTACGGAAGCGTCCAGCGTGCCGGCCGGAAGCTCGAGCACGCTGGACGCCTTCAGGTGGAAACCAGAAAGCCGGTTGGGGCTGAGCGTGGTGGCAACCGCCACTACCCGCTGCTCCCCGTCCAGAAAGGCCACGTCGATGGAGAATTTCATGCCGAAGGTATGGACGCTGCTGCACGGCTTGATCCACAGCCCCTGCCCCTGCGGCAGCTCATTTTTGCCCAGCAGCCCCTTGAGCCTGGTCACAAAGGTATCCGCAACCGACACGGCCCGGGCCAACTCCCTTCCCGATGTGACGTCGATCGCCTTCATCTAGTCGAAGATGTGTTCCGGCAGGAGCAGGCGGATACCGACCGTCCCGACTAAACTGTTGGGGTTGTACTCCTGCGGCGTGGACTTGATGTTGCCGGTCGGGGCGAAGACCCCTTTCAACTCGGCGGTCAGCGCGATGCCCGGGGTGGCAAAATAATCGACACCGACGCTGACATGCCCGCCGGTGGTCCACTCCAGGCCGTACTTGCGGTCGGCCCCGTTGGTGAATTTCCCCTTGATTAGATCGACGCCGGCGCCAAGGTAGGGAACCAGGTGGCTGTCCGGAGTGAAGCGGTATTGCAGCCCCAGGGAAATGTCGGTCAGCGACGCCTCACCCACCTTCGCGCCGGCCGCTTGAACATTGAGGTTCGGGGCGTGCATGATATCGAACTCGGCGGCAAGGTGTTGGCTGAGACCATAGATGACGCCACCACCGGCGGCGAGCCCGGTGTTGGTTTCATCGACACCGGTGATGAAGTCATCCTGGATGGGCATCAAGAAGCCGACCTTGCCGTTGAGGCCGATCCGCCCCTGGATGCCTTCGGCCAGGGCGTTGGAGAAAAGCAGGAGCAGCAGAACCAGTGTGAACGAGATGACGCGCATCAGACCTCCTTGAAAATAACGAAGATGTTGCAAAGTCAGCGTCAGTTGGGTTGTAGATTCTCCAGTGTGGCCATAAAGCCGCCGTAGGAAAATATTGTAGCCGCCGAGTTGTTTATGTCAGGCGCTTCCGCCTTGTAGATCACCGAGCAGGAGTTTTCACTCCCCATCTGCGGGACGTCCAGCGTGACGCCGGCATTGAAGATACCCCGTCCCGTGTCATCAGTGGTGACGGTTTGGTCGGTCGTTTCAGGTGAATCGATGAAGACAGGGCAATTCCCGATCCGGCTGTAGATACTGACCGTCACCGGCACGCGCGTCCTGGGCACGCCGTTGTTGTCCAGGATCTCAAACGGGACCAACTGCAGGATGGTCCTCGGTGGAGAAGGGAGCGCGACGGCATCGAGACTTACCTTGAGGGTGTTAAGGGTACCATCAGGATCGGTTGGTCCTTTTGAGGTTATGAATTTGATGACGTTCGTCTCACTGCGCAGGATCTTGAAAATAGCGACGGCGGTCACCAACTGCCCCTTAACGCTTGTGGATGCCTTCAGGATGACATCAACGGCCGAACTCCCGGCGTCGGGGGCCCCAGCCCTTAGGAAGTTGATTGCCTTGCCATCGGAGACCGTCGATATTATGGCCGGGTCGATGGTAACTGGTCCGACCACCGACTCGAACTTGACCGGCTGACTGTCTATCGGGTTGCCCGTGGAATCGGTCAGGGTGGCGGTGGCGATGACGATGCTGTTTGCACCGACAGTGGTTCCGGTGCCGGAGGTGGGCGTCACGCTCAGGGTCATGTTATAGGAAACGACTGTCCCGGTACCGCTTGGGATGGTGGGATTGCCCGTGCCGGGGGTGAATGGATCGGTACTGCCGCTGGAACTACCGCCGCAACCGCCCAGCGCCAGCACTACAACAGGCAGAAGTATCAGTACCACCTTGTGAAAATAATGCATGCCTCCTCCTCATGTTGACAAGCAACAGCATCAGTTCCCCAGAGGGTAATGGGCTTTACTTTTTGCAGAGCCTCGAATAAATGAGAGCCAGTTCGACTGCGATAATCATTAAGATAGCGCTGTTGAAATCAAAGTGCATGGCCTTGTCTCCTTTTTTGGTCGTGCGGGTTATTTAAAAAGAGTTTTGCTAATTTGAATATATGCCGGTCCGAGAATGACAACTAGAAGCGCAGGGAAAACGAACATGACCAGCGGGAAAATCATCTTAATGGTGGTCTTGGCCGCAGCTTCTTCTGCAATCTGCTTCCTCTTGGTGCGCAGTGATTCGGAATGAACTGTGAGGGCCTGGCTCAAGCTGGTGCCGAAGCGTTCGGTCTGAGCCAGCATCGTCACGAAGGATTTCACATCGTCGACCATGGTGCGCGCAGCCATGTCCTTGAGCGCTTCAATGCGAGGCTTACCAGCCCTGGTCTCCATGGTCGCCACCTTAATCTCCTTAGCAAGAGGGTCATTGGCGAACTGAGGTACTTCGGTGGTCTTTATCAGTGCGGCGTCCATACTGAGCCCGGCATCCACGCAAACGGTGAGCAGGTCGAGAATGTCAGGAAGGGTGTGGAAGATCTTCAGCTTCCGCTCGTTGCACTGGTGCACCAACCAATAACTGGGTGCCAGATACCCGACGATGGCCAAGATTATTGTCGTGAGAAGCATCAGTCGGTTCAGCTCCAGTCCCCTGGCCATGACGTAAAAGAGTACGAAGACACCTGGAAGAAGTATGGTGAGCAGGATCTTGCACCCAAAGAAAACGTAAACACTCTCCCGCTTGTACCCGGCCGCAACCAGCATCTGGGTGTACTTTCCCTGCTCCTTGGTGGATAATTTCAGGGACCGCCCCAATTGTCCCAATTGGTCGTACCATTTTGGTGCTTCCTGTACCAATTCGACCTTACTCACCTCCTGCACTTCGAACTTCTCCAGTCGGCTTTGCACCACACTGCGCCGCGACAGATAGGGGTATGCGACGGCAGCAGTCAAGAGGGCTATGGCCATAAACACGATTGCAGTTATTGCGTAGACCACCGTCCCCCTCCTAAATCCTTATCTTGATTATCTTCCTAATCACGAAGAAACCAACCAGTTGCAAAACCACGGCAAGTCCCAACACGTACAGCCCCTTGGTCTCCTTGTAAAGGAGGGACTCGTACTTTGGGTTCAAGATGTTAAAAATCACAAAGGTGAAGATAGGCAGCGCTCCCAGAACGTACCCGGTCATCCGTCCCTGCGCGGTATAGACGCGAACCTGCCGCCTGATCTTCAGCCTCTCACGGATGGTCGTAGCGAGATTTTCAAGAATATCGGAAAGATTGCCACCTACGTCGTTGTTGATGGCGATAGCGGTCGTGAAGAACCTGAGATCGAGACTGTCTATCCTCTCGTTTAGGTTGCTTAAGGACTCGGTGATCCTCAGTCCGAGAAGCTGCTGTTCATAGGCGGTCCTGAACAGTTCGCCAACGGGATCCTGGATTTCCTCGCCAACCAGCTGAATTCCGCTGGTAAAGGAATGGCCGGCACGCAGCGACCGCGAGATCATTGTCAGGGCGTCGGGAAACACCTCAGTGAACTTCTCCAGGCGTTGCTGTATTTTGAAATGAAGAAAGGCGAAAGGGAGCAGAGAGACGATGATGCATCCCAATAGCGCAATCCAAAAAGACTTCACCAGGACCAGGGTTAGAACGAAAACTGATCCAGTGGCCAATGCGGCGAGGATGAGAAACCGGGAGGCGGTAATTTCCAGACCTGCATGATCAAGCTTCTTGTCCAGATCACGCGTGAGCGGGAGCGACCCGAGGAGCTTGTCCAGCGGAGGGATCTCCCTAATAATCTCCGCACGCAGGTCTTCCGGCATCCCCTGGGCACTGGAATCTTTCGCCAGGCGCTGCAGGCGCCTTTTCAATTCGTACTTGGGAGAAGTCCTGACTGCGGACACGCCGAGGTAAAGCGCAAAGAGCAGAAAAAACACGGCTACGAAGGTTATGACAACTATGGATAACAAGTTCCCTACCTCCTAGTTCTCAAAGATCCCTTGGGGAAGCTCGAATCCGTAGACCCTGAAGCGCTCGGCAAACATCGGCCTCACCCCGGTTGCCCGGTAGTTGCCGACGACCCTTCCTTCCTTGTCGATGCCTTTTTGATCGAACACGAATACATCGTGCATGACGACTGTGTTACCTTCCATGCCGGTTATTTCCGAGAGTTTGACCACCTTCCTCGTACCGTCCGAGAATCTGACCAGTTGAACAACGACATTCAGAGCCGAAGCCACCTGCTCTCGTATGGCGCGCTCAGGCAAGTCCATGCCAGCCATAAGCACCATGGTTTCGATACGCGCCAGCGCGTCACGGGTAGTGTTGGCGTGAACGGTGGAGATGGAACCGTCGTGACCAGTGTTCATGGCCTGGAGCATGTCCAGCGCCTCGCCGCCGCGGATCTCGCCCAAGATGATCCGGTCGGGGCGCATCCTGAGGGCGTTGCGCACTAGGTCGCGCTGGGTCACTTCCCCCCTACCTTCGATGTTCGGGGGACGGGTCTCCAGGCGGACCACGTGTTCCTGCTTTAGGTGCAACTCGGCCGAATCCTCGATGGTGACCACGCGCTCGTCATGCGGTATGTACTCGGAGAGCACGTTCAGCATCGTAGTCTTTCCGGTGCCGGTACCGCCGGAGACGAGGATATTGAGCCTGGTCCGCACCGCCCCTTCCAGGAGTTTTTCCATGCGGGGATCAAGGGTGCCCAGGTTGATCAGGTCGGCCATTTTGAGCGGGTCCTGCCCGAAGCGCCGGATGGAGAGCACCGGCCCGTCCAGGGCAAGCGGCGGGATGATGGCGTTGACACGGGAGCCGTCGGGAAGCCTCGCGTCGACGTAGGGGGAGGACTCGTCGATGCGCCTCCCCACCTTGGAGACGATCCTTTCAATAATCTGCAAAAGGTGCGCGTTGTCCTTGAAGCAGACGTCGCTCTTGACCAACTTGCCGAATCGCTCCACGTAAACCTGGGAGCATTTGTTCACCAGGATGTCCGAGATGTGCGGGTCAGCCAGCAGGGGCTCCAAAGGTCCCAGGCCGAAGGTCTCGTGCTGGATCTCCACGACGAGGCGGTCACGCTCGAACTGATTTAAGGGCACCCCTTCCTCGATGATCAGATTCTCGATGACGAAACCGATCTCACGGTTAAGTTCGTTGGCGCCCAGAAGATCGAGCTTGGCCAGGTCGAGGCGCTCGATCAGCCGCCGATGGATACGGCTTTTAAGGTCCTGGAAAAACTCCTGATCATTGATGATCCCAGGCATCTGAAATGGGTTGTTCGGCATAGATCAGACCTCTTTAACGGCGAGCGAAGCGGCTATTACAGCCGGGTTGTCCGCTCCAGTGGCCAGGTGTTGACCGGCGGGCGTCTCGCAGGGATTAGGGTTTTGCCACCAGTTCGGCCAGTTTCAGAATCGCCTTGCTGACCGCGGATCCCGGGGAATACTTCACGACCGGCATCCCCTTATTGATGGAATTGACCACGTCGAGGTAGTCATTGGGTATGGTCTGGAAAACCGTGTGTCCCAGCACCTTCTCGGCGTCCTTGACCTGGATGTCGGCCTTGGGCAGGTAGCGGTTCACGACCAGTTTCAGCCGGTCCTTGCGCAGCCCCCTCCTCTCCATAGCGGTGAGGTAGCGCTTGCTGTTCTTGAGGGCTGGAAGACTTAGGGCTGTGGTGAACAGGATCAGGTCAGAAGACTCGAAGATGGCCATGTTGCAGCCAACCAGAGGACCGCCACAGTCAACCACCACGTAGGTGAACACCCCCCGCAGGAAGGAAAGGATGCGGTGCACCTGTTCTGGGGTAATGGAGATGGCATCGTCGACCTCGTTGGGCTCGGTCAGCACAAACGGGCCGGATGCGTGCCTGGTCATGACCGTCATGAGGAAGTTGGCGTCGAGGCGCTCAATGTTGCTGGTGACGCTGCTAAGGGTGTAGGTCGGATTGACGTCGAGGAAGGTGCTGATGTCCCCCGAGTAGAGGTTGAGGTCCACTAGGGCCACCTTGACGCCTTCAGAGGCGAGACTTGCAGCCAGGTTTACCGCAACTGTGGTGGTACCCATCCCACCAGTAGGGTAGTAGACGGAGATGATCCTGGCGCGGGGTGCGTCATCGGTTTTGGAAAAAATGAAGCGCCCCACCTTCTGCAAGGCAATTTTCAACTCGTCCTGGGTCAGGGGGCGCAGCATGTATTCCACCGCGCCGGCGCGCATAAGGGAGAGGATCCAGTCGGAACTCTTTTCCGAGGAACTGACGATGACAGAGGTCCGGGGGAACTTGGAGGTAATGTGCTGAACCTCCTGCATACCGCGCTGAATGTCAGTAACCTCGAGGATCACGACGTTGGGCGAGTTCTTCTCGATGACCCTCAGTCCGGCGCTGAAACTGTCCACCGAGCCGACTATGCTGATCGTCTCGGCAAACGGTTTCAGCGTCGCCTCGATGGATTCGCGGGCGGACACTTCGCTATCGATGATGGCTAAACTGATACGTGGAGGCATAGAGTGAAAAGTCCTTATGGGCTATCTTATTTGACCAAGGTAGGTGTACCACCAACCAGCCGAGGATCATTGCAAGGCAGACATTCAAGTTTACTGAACGTGACACCAGGTGAGGCCCCTTTAACAACATCGGAGATCCAAGCAATTGCAAAGCTTGAGAGCGGATAAGGTATTGGCTGGTCGCCGGGTGGGCACGCTGCGACAGTTTTGCCATCTTTATCGGTCCCATCGGAAACTATGGGGACAATCACCTCCCAGTAACCGTCAGAATTTTTCTTGGCATTGAACTCCTGCATCAACTCTTGGACCGCTTCTCCTATACCATTGTTGGTATAAATCGCTTGATTGCAGACGTCAGGTGGATGTAATTCCCCGTGAATATACTTTGCAATGTCGCTTTTTGGCCCAAGGTCAGTAGCCTGAGAGCTGAAAGAAAAGTCCGTCCACCCCAACGTAAGTTCAGGAGGAGGCGGAGTTTTACCCGGATCATTTTCCTTGAAATAGAATTTAAGTTCGGGAGGAATGGTTTTAGAACAAGCTGTCTGACAGAGTGCGATAGGGATGGTCGGTCTAGGCGGACGGGCGGCAATAGCTGAAGCTGCCGCAGACATTTCAGCCCACCCTTCACCACCACTAGGCAGCAGCGAAAAAATCTTACCGAAAAAAGTATGAACCTTTCCCTGTTCAGCCGCACTAGCTCCGACCTCGGTTCTGCGTGCTACCACCTTAACTGCATTGATGGGAGAGGACGTCGTAAAACTGGAAGTGGTGGCGTTCCAATGGCCGATGGTAATGTCACTATCAGTGATTGCAACAGGATCACCAGCCGCTTTATTTATGGCCGCAAACTGTTTTGCCTTAGCCTTAACCGTTGAAGAATCTGCAAGATTCATTGATGCACCTGCGAGCGCAGCTGCATCTGCGGCGTTTTGCAATTGTCCCTTGGCCACATAGATATAGCCGATATCCACAGCCAGGCTTACGAATCCGACAAGGACTACAATCATAAGAGCTATGTATACCAGCGCAAACCCTTTCTGGTCGCGTTTCCTCATTCTCCTAAAGGCATCCATGACAGTTCCCTCTCCTGCTCCGGCGTAAGCTTCTTATCAGTCGGCAGTTCGGTCTTTACTCCCTGCGCCGTTGGCTTCACAAGCTTGGGAGTGATGAAGAAAACAAGCTCCTTCTCTTTAATGTCTTTGCTGCTGGAACGGAACAAAGCCCCCAGGATTGGGATGTCTCCCAACAGGGGAATCTTGGACATGTTCTTGACCTCCTCCTCCTGCAGCAGTCCCGCCAGGATCAGGCTCTCGCCATCCCTCAACTCCACGCTGGTGTCGACGGTCCTGGTGTCGATGATGGGATAACCGTTGACTGGCAAAAACCCCTGGATGCTGCTCACCTCGGCCGGGTTGATCTTAAGCGAGATCATGCCGTTTTCCAGCACCTCGGGCTTGAACTTCAGTTTGATGCCGATGGGCTCGTACTTGATGCTGGTGGTGGCCTGCCCGTTGGCGCTCTCGATGATGGCGATCGGGACCTTGCTGCCGGCGAGGAAGTTTCCTTCCTGGGAGCTCTTCACCAAAAGGTTGGGTTCGGCGAGGACCTTGGCCAGGCCCTTCGAACTCAGCGCCTGCAGCACGGCGGAGATTCCAGCGGGAAAGTAGGATACGCCGGCCTGGAAGGTATCGAGGGAGGCGAAGTTGCCGATGCCCGTCCCGACTCCGGTGGCCTTGCCGTCGGGTCCGGCCACTAAGTTGGAGAACCCCTCGGCGGTATTGCCTTTGACCAGGAAGCTTATGCCCAGCTTCTTGAGGGAGGTCTTGTCCACCTGGGCGACCTTCACCTGCAGAAGCACCTGCTGCGGCTCGTTGACCGTTATGTTGTTGATGACCTTGGTTGAATAGGCCTTGGCGAGCTCCTGGGCCTTGGTCCTGGTCTGGTCGTTGGCAACGTTGCCCGAAAGCAACACCGTGTCGTTGGCGTACTGGACGTCAATGGTGTCCTTGGGCGCCATATCCTTGATCTGGCTTAGGATGGTCTCGCGGTCGCCGACGACCCTGAGGTCGAAGAAGGTGGGCACGGGGCGCTCCTCCCCCTCCCCTTTGGTCCAGATGATCATGCTGGTGCTGCCGATGTTGATGCCGTCGAGTTTCAGCACGTACTCGGAGAGCACCTCGGGCACCACAAACTTGTTGGTGTTTCCAGTGTCTGTCTCCGAGGTTCTCTTTCTCACCGCACTGGCCGGTACCACGTTGGATGCGTCGGCGGTGCCAGGCCTCGGCACGGCGACAGTCTCATCGACGTCCTTTTCTTTGGCCTCCTTTTTGGTGTTGGCCAATGTCACCAGCACTATCTTCTTGTTCTGGCTCTTGAAGTCCACCAGGATACTCTTATAAAGCCCCACCTCTAGAGTCACGCCGGCGTTCGCCACTGTCGCGTACGCACAGATCACCAACAACGCCCAGACCAGCAACTGCAGTTGTTTTTTAAGGACGATTATCATCAAAGCACCTCATTCGTGAGCTATGGGTCAGCCGAACTATTGAAGAACGAATTCCTTGGTGGTGCGCACGCCGCCGTCTATCAGCGTCACCGTGTGTCCGGTGCGCGGCGCTTGCACCTGAGCGGGCGTCGCAACGCGCGTTTTTTTGGCGGGCGGACGCTTCGTAGCGGCCTTGACCGCCTTGGGTGCCGGTGCCGATGCGGGTGTCGCTACCGTTGCTGGCGGCGGAGCAGAACCGGCAAGCACCTTGGCGATAGTCGCGCCCCTCGCATCGGTCGGCCCGGTATCGGCAATGTTCCTAAGCAACAGTTGCAAAGAGCCTCTGCTGGCGCCAAGGACGAGCTTCTCCGAGTCATCCGGGGTGAGGTCAAGAGTGACAGTGGGAACGACAACCGGCTTGCCTTCTTTTTGCTCGGTAATTTGACCTGTGGCTAAGACGGGTATGTTCTGCAGGATGATCTTGCTGATTTTCTCGTTTTGGACGTTCGGAATCGGGGTGGTGAGGACGACATCGACACGGTCGTTGGGGGTGATGAAACCAGCCACCCCTGCAACCTCGTTCACGGCGACCGTCACAGCGCGATGGCCGAGAGGGATAATGTACGTCATAAATCCTGAGCCGGGCACACCTGCCTTTGGTTTGAGCTTCTGTTCGGTTACCGCGTCACCGTTCGAGATAGGGCGTACAGCGACACGACCTACGAGCAGTTTAGGATCTGCCGAACTTCCAGCGGGAATACTGTCCTTTGGCCAGGAAGTGACTTTCAGTTGAGGTTCGCTGATGGCGCTGCCGATAGAAATGTCAGTAGCCGCAACGACGATGCTCTGCGGTTGTACTGCCTTGCTCTTGTTGGTCTCCTTTTGCAAATAATTCAACGTGAGCCAGGCTGCAATTCCTGCGAATAGAAGCGCAAGAATCGCTACAACGATAACTGCCTTGGGGCGTGTCATAGCACCTCCTGAAGATAAGCAAACTATTCATAACGCATTGCGGCTTCCCCGGTGATGATGTTGGTGATTGAGATCAGGTTTGGAAGGATCGGCTGGTATTTGTCCCAGGTAAGCTGAATGGTGACACCATCCCCGGCGCTTAGCACTGCAGGAGCGGCCAGTTCAGTATAGGTGACCTTAACCATCACTTCATTTTTAGGGATGCCATTGAAGATGGAGTTGCAGATTGCTTTGTACACCGCCCCGTTTCCTGGTGAGGCTATAAACTCGGCATCGGTGCAGGCCAGCGTGTGGGTGATGTCAGATGCCGCCATTCCGTCTTTATGGGTCGTTGCGTCATACTTAGGCGTGACAACAGCGGTTCTTACAGCTGCCCTTGCGGCATTGTTAAGGGTGTTTTTAAGATAGAGATATCTTCCAAATTCAAAGAGCCCCATAATCAACAAAATCAGAAGTGGGAGTATTATCGCAGTTTCAACTATCGCCTGCCCTCTTTGATTATTCATTATGTTTCCCCAATAGACATCTCTCTCACTGTCATAGCATTGGTAATCATTTATACAAAATTTGGACATTGTCAAGAAAACTAACATAAAAAAAGAATAAAAGCCCATGAAAGATTAGCTTACTCTCACAGGCCTTTATTCTCAGCTGAGGACTAGCACAATACAGAAGCGTAAGTCCTATTTGGTCATTGCGCTATCAACCGCACAGAATACATTGTTCGTCTTCTCACCCAGAGAGGTCATAATGGCAATGACCACCACGGCAATCAACACGAGGATAAGGGCATACTCGACCAAACCTTGGCCTTTTTGATTTTTGAGAGTGGATACCCCGGTGAGCAAACGGATGTACAGCATTTTGATCAAGTCAGTCATGTCATGGCTCCTTTTTGTATGATATGCGCCACTATACGGCGCGTGCTGCAGAAAAATAGGTTTGGCTCACTTGCCAGCCTTTTGCACACTGGAATTGATTACCTCATAGTTGTTCTTGAGATGCTGACCGAATGCGACGAGCATAGCGAAGATCACCATGGTTATCAAAACCAGCAACAACGCGTACTCAACAAGCCCCTGTCCTCTACCATTGAACAGAGGCAAAAACAGACGGGTCAATGCTTTCCTGGATATGGACATAGGCACCACAATCGACTGGCTGTACTACGAGCAAAAAACCACAGTACGTTTATAATCGATTATTAAATATAGTCAATACCACAACTAACCACAATAAACATTTTTATTTTTTAACCTTATGCCATATATTAAAAAACTATAATCGTATTGCACGGCATCCCATTTTGTTCAATGCCAGTCAATCATGAGCATAATCTATGCCGCATACCGGCCTATGACAGTATTAACGATTTTTATGTGTGATTACTATTTCTTAGAGAGGGAGGTACGGAGTGGATTTTATGTGGAGTGACCGCTTCGCGCGGCCAAAGTGTAAAGGAAGTGTAAAGTTGACTGTAAAGGAATGTGTAAGGTGAGGAGAGGGCGAAGCAGAGGCTATTTCACGTTGTCCCTGCTGATGCCGTGCTTCTTGATGAGGGCGTACATGCTCGGCCGGCTGATGTTCAGCTGCCGGGCTGCCTTCGCGATTACATAGTCGTTTTGTTCCAGCACCCTGACGACGTACTCCTTCTGTGACCCCCTCGACGCAGAGCCGGCCTCCGCAGGGGCAACCGGCCGCCCCAATTCCAGCTCCATGCACTCCGGGTCTATGACCCTCCCCTGCGCCATCAGGAAACCACGCCTCACCTTGTTCTCCAATTCCCTGACGTTGCCAGGCCAGGAGTGAGCGCCGATGGCCTCCAGCGCCTCGTCGCTGAAATCGAGGAACTTGTTTTCGCTGTGGGAGAACTTTTCCAGAAAGTACCGGGCCAGGCGGACCCTGTCCTCGCCACGCTCGCGCAGGGGGGGAAGCTTGATGGTGAAGGAGTTGAGCCGGTAAAAGAGGTCGGTGCGGAAGCGCCCCTGCGCCATCGCCCCCTGCAGGTCGCAGTTGGTGGCGGCCACGATCCGCACGTCGATCTTCCTGGAGAGCGCCGACCCCACCGGCTGAACCAGCCGGTCCTCGAGAAAGCGCAAAAGTTTCGCCTGCAGGGGGGCAGGGAGGTCCCCGATCTCGTCGAGGAACAAGGTGCCTCCGTCGGCGGACTCGAATTTCCCCTTTCTGGAGGCGTAGGCCCCGGTGAAGGCCCCCTTTTCGTAGCCGAAGAGCTCCGCCTCCAGCAGCGTCTCGGGGATCGCGGCGCAGTTGACCGCCACGAAGGGCCCCTCGCGGCGTGTGCTCAGGTTGTGCAGCGAGCGGGCGGTCACCTCCTTGCCGGTCCCGCTCTCCCCCAGAAGGAGCACGCTCATCTCGGTGGGAGCGACCTTGCGGATCATGGAGAAAACAGAAAGCATGCATGGCGAGGTGCCGACGAACTCCTTGTCCGGGGAGCGGTGCTGTATCTTCAAGAGTTTTGAGTCTACGAAGTGGATGATCTTCTGGATGTGTTCCAGGTTGAGCCGGCTCAGGCGGATGTTGAGACGCTGGGCGAAGGTGTTCTCGATATGCCGTTCGAGGTAGTTCTTGTTGGAAAAGTTGAGATAGAGGTTGCACTTGTCACAGGACCCGTCCCTCGAGTCATCGGGGTGGTCGCAGTAGGGGCAGGTGTCGGTCTGGAGCAGGTTCCCCTTGATGTGCTCCCACAGGGCCTGCATGGTGTCCTGGTCGGAGTAGAACAGCCGGATCGCCGCACCGTTTTCAGCCTGTCGAACCAGCCTGGCCAGCAGTTCCACCTTTCCCCTGCCGGGGATGGTCGGCCTGATGGCGAAGAGTTCGCCTAGCTGGGTGGAAAGACCGTTGACCAGGGCGCCGCTGAGGCTCAGTTCGCTGATGGTCACCTGCTCCTCCGGCCTGTCCTCCCTTGCGATATAGCAAACAGTGGAGTCAAGATGTGTTCGGACTCTGACATCAAGCCTACCCATGCTGCCTCCCAAAAGACTGAACGTCGGTGCTGGACTCTTTAGTTAAAATATGACAATACTATAGCCGGGCCGGAAATCTAAAACAAGGGCTTACTTTCTGACACGGAGAAATACCAGGTTCTTTACATGCCGAAGTTTTGAGGTAAATCTTACCACGAAGCATCGCATATGACAGTCATGGGGGACACAATGTTCATTCTCGGCGAGAAGCTTGTTAAGGAAAATATCATTACCCAGACGCAACTTGACCAAGCCCTGGAGCGGCAGCGCCGGCTGGGGGGGCGGCTCGGGCAGAACCTGGTTGCCCTGGGCCACGTTACCGAGCAGGACATTAAGAAGCAGTACCAACGAAATCCCCCACCGGCAAAGTGCGTCGAGGACACCGGGCTCGACCTCTCCTTCATCACGGACCTGGTCCTGAAGCACATCGTCTTCATGGGGGAGTTCCGCATGGGGGACGTGGTGGACCGGATCAAGCTCCCCATCACCATCGTGAACCGCGCGCTGGAAGTGTTGAAGAGGGAGAAGTTCGTCGAGATCAAGGGTGCCACGAGCTACGCCTCGGCCACCTACACCTTCAAGGTCACCGAGGCGGGCCAGAAGCGGAGCCTGGAGCTGATGGATCTTTGCCGCTACGCGGGTCCGGCGCCGGTCACCCTCGACGAGTACCAGACCATGGTGGAACTGCAGACGGTGAAGTGCGTTACCATCAGCGACCAGACCTTGCGCGAGGCCTTTTCCCACCTGGTCTGCCGGGAGGACCTGTTCCGGCGCCTGGGGCCGGCGATCACCTCCGGGCAGACCGTCTTCATCTATGGCCCTCCCGGCAACGGCAAGACGGCGATTGCCGAGGCGGTGGGACGGGTCCCCACCGACTTCGTCTACGTCCCCTATGCCATCGACGTCGGCGGCCAGATCATCAGCGTGTTCGACCCGGTAAACCACATCCCCGTGCCGCCGACCCAGCTGCCCGAGAGCGTGGACCAGCGCTGGGTGCTGGTACGCAGGCCGGTGGTCATGGTGGGGGGCGAACTCACCATGCGCATGCTCGACCTCGATTTCAACCGGATATCCAAGTATTACGAGGCCTCGCTGCAGCTAAAGGCCAACAACGGCATCTTCATCCTGGACGACTTCGGCAGGCAGCAGATAGAGCCGCGCGACATCCTGAACCGCTGGATCGTCCCCCTGGACCGGCACATCGACTTCATGACCCTGCACACCGGCATGAAGTTCGCGGTCCCCTTCGACATGCTGGTCCTCTTCGCCACCAACCTCGACCCGACCCAGTTGCTGGACGAGGCGTTCCTGCGCAGAATCAGGTACAAGGTGGAGATAGACCGCCCCACTGAGCACGAGTACCAAAGGATCTTCAAGCTGGTCTGCGAGGCCAACGACGTGCAGTTCAGCCAGGAGGCGTATGACTACCTGATTAACTACTGCTACAAGCAGTACGGCGCGATACCGAACGCTTGTCACCCGCGCGATCTCATAGAGCAGATCATTGTGGAGTCCCGGTACAACAACCAGCGGGCCTTACTGACAAAGGAAAGTATTGAGATGGCATGTTCGAATTATTTTGTTAAAATGGAGACATGACGCGGACCGCTTCACCTACCCGTCTGACTGCAAGCCGCGCTGCGATGGAAATATCAAACATAACCGGAGGGATTCGTAACACAGCAGTTGGCGTCCATTGTCATTCACACCTGTCCGGTTGTCCATGCCATGCATTTTTGTATGAGAGGATGCCACCCGCGGGGGAGAGGACGATGCTGATACGCGTGGTGTACGATGAGTTCCAGAGCGCCAAGGTGCATGACTACCAGCTCGACA
Organism: Geomonas propionica; assembly: GCF_016458235.1. GTDB lineage: Bacteria > Desulfobacterota > Desulfuromonadia > Geobacterales > Geobacteraceae > Geomonas > Geomonas propionica. The sequence continues at coordinate 222,088 of NZ_JAEMHK010000002.1, forward strand.
CCCTGATCATGCAGGGTAAGATCCTGGGGTTCTTCCGCTCCGACGGCTACGTCCGACTCGGCCATGACCGGGTCAGAGGTGCCGGCGGACCGTACCAGGGGTACGACCGCAGGCGCGTGCTGAAGGCGGCGTAAGCGACCGAGAGCCGCCGATCTGTATGGCCTCTTTCGCAACCTTGCCAATATGGTACTGCCACAGCGGCAGATACCAGGGGATGGTTTTGTACCCGTTTTACCCCTGCCTGACAATCTCTTCTCCGACCAACTTCATTTTGGCTGACCACTCTTTCCACTTTTCCTTTTGATCTGACACAGGCAAATCCCTCCTGTCCTCCCTTTGCAAAGGGAGGAACGCTTGGGCACGTGCAGTGCTTTGTGTCCACAGCCTTCCGCTTTTCCCTTTGATCCGACCAAGGCAAATCCCTCCTGTCCTCCCTTTGCAAAGGGAGGAACGCTTGGGCAACGGCAGCGCGCTGTGTCCACTACTTTCGGCGCCTTTTTTTGTCGCTATTGTTGACACCTCAACAAACCACGTTAGATTATATTATCCTAATTACAACAATAACATTTTATCTTTCATTACTACCCAACGCGCACAGCCAGCTTTTCGTGTCGGTTGCCGCCGAGGGCCCTGCGGGTGCCAGCCGCGCATATCAGCCTGCTTTCACTGTCTTCCACCCCGAGGGGCACCTACGAGAGGACCATGATCTCCCACGCACTGACCATTGTAATGAACGAGCTGAGCAAGCATCTTAATGATGTCTACACCGCTCCGGACGCGGTAAGCCTGGGCAACGTTTCCGACATCTTCGCCACCGGCAGCGGCACTATCTCGCGCGAAAAGCTGTACCTCTCGGCAGTCAACGTAAAGGAAGAGAAGACGCTGAAGAACCTCCCAACTACGTGCGCGACGAAGCGGCCTTGAAGGCAAGCTACCAGAACCCACCGGTGTTCCTGAACTTCCTGATCCTGATGACCGCAACCCATAGCGACTATATTAATGCTCTGTCCGTGCTCTCCAACGTCATCCGCTTCTTCCAGTTCAAAAACGTCTTCACCGAGACTACGGTCGACCCGGCCTCCATCACGACGTCGAGTGTCCCCATCAATCCCCTGGACCAGTTGCATACCTTCAAGCTGATCTTCGACATCTATTCGCCGACGCTGGAGGAGGTGAACCATCTCCGACCGCAAAGATTATTTCTACAAGATCAAGGGGCTCGCGGTTGTGCCCTACAGCCAGAACAGCTCCATGGGCGCCAAACTCCCCGGCAGTTACAAGAAGACGGTGACGATCAACTTCCGCGGACCAGGAGAGGGAAGAAAATGAGCATGTTATACCTGTGGCACCCTTCGGTTAGCGCAGACGGCACGGTGGTTGATTTCATCCTGACCCGGGGCGACTCCGACCAGGTGGGAGGAGGCTCCGAGAGGTTCGTGGGCGCCCTGATCGGCGCGCTCGACATCGGCGCGGAGCCCTTGAAGTGGGGCATCAAGCCTTACCGCTGCAACTATTACAGCGAATACTGGGACGAGGAAGGATGGGATTCCAAGTGGGATTTCGTCTGGCGGGTCACCATCCATTTCCGGGTGCAGGTCGCCATCAAGCCGCTCAAGCTGGGCTATCTGGGCATGGACGAAATCGACGACTATTCGCCCGAGGTGGAGAGCTACAAGTTCGAGCCCTTTTCGTGCCTGGCGGTAGGGGTTTTCGATTCCGAAAACAAGGCCAAGGAGACCGCCCGCAGGGTGATCGGCGACAAGGACCTGACGGCGGCAAGAAAAGAGGTGCCGGCGCCAGACCCCGTGGTGCAGGTGGTACGGGTCAACAACGGGGAATTCCATCTGCGCGCAGCGCTTGGTTCAGGGGATGAGAAATTTTTCCGCGGAGGGTACCCGGAGCTGGTGCTCTCCTTCCTGCAGGCGTCGGGTGCCGCGATCCATGCCCCGGCATAGCCCTCCCCCACACCAAAGCGACGAGGTGGTCAACCTGGAACTGGCCCTGGACTGGCTCGCCCAACTCGTGACCGGATATCTTCGGGTGCGGCTGGAGCAGGCGGAGGAGTATCTGCCGCCACCGCTTGAGTTTTACAGCGAGGACTCCCCCATCGAGATGTTCATCAAGAGCCAGGATCCGACCAGGGACGAGTTCGCCGTGATCATGATCGCCCTGGCGCCCCATCTGCGCCCGGGGTTCTTCAACAAGATCCTGGGGAGGCTCTTGCCGGAAGGAGGCGAGCTTCCCGAATTCGGCGGCGTGACCGGAGCGGACCAGCGCTCCGTCCTCCCCACCGGGGAAACGGCGCAGTTCATCCTGGCCGGGCATGACGTAAGGAAAAGAATCGAGGTGCAGCGCTTCTTCGGCAGCGAGCACTGGTTCGCGAAGAAGCGGATCCTCTGGCTGGACCAGGTGCGTCCCGGAGATCCGGTCATGAGCGGGCGGCTTTGCATCGACCCGGAACTGGTGGAGTGGGTCACCCTCGGGACGGTCGGAAGGCCGCGTTTCGGCCCCGACTTTCCCGCCCAGGCCATAGAGACGGAACTGGAGTGGGATGACCTTGTGCTCCATCCCGACACCCTGCGCCAGATCCGGGAGATCGAGAACTGGATCGCCCACAACCGGACCCTCATCGAGGAATGGGGCATGGGGCGCAAACTACAACGCGGCTATCGCGCCCTCTTCCACGGCCCTCCTGGCACCGGCAAGACGCTGACCGCCACCCTGTTGGGGAAGTACACCGGTAAGGATGTCTTCCGCATCGACCTGTCGCGGGTGATCTCCAAGTACATCGGGGAGACCGAGAAGAACCTGGCGCTACTTTTCGAGAAGGCGGAGTTCAAGGACTGGATCCTGTTCTTCGACGAGGCGGACGCGCTGTTCGGCAAGAGGACCGACGTGCGCGACGCCCACGACCGGTATGCGAACCAGGAGGTCTCCTACCTGCTGCAGCGCATCGAGCAGTACCACGGCCTAGTGATCCTGGCCACCAACCAGCGCAGCCACCTCGATCCCGCCTTCGCGCGGCGCTTCCAGAGCATCATCCACTTCCCTATGCCTCGGCCGGAGGAGAGGCATCGGCTTTGGTGCAACGCGTTTCCGTCCCAGGTGGAGATCGCCCCGGAGATCGACTGGCGCCAGATAGCGGCGCGGTACGAGTTGCCCGGCGCAGGGATCATGAACGTGACGCAGTATTGTGCACTGGAGGTGCTGGCTGACCAGACGCGGCGGCTGGAACTGAAACGGCTGGAGGCGGCGATTTTGAGGGAGTATGTGAAGGAGGGGAAGGTCGTATAGGGAGTGGACGGGGGGACACCTGGGAGATGAAAGGCGGGCGAAAGATTTTTCGCCCCTACAGTGGACGGGAGCGGGTGCGTGCCCTGTAGGGGCGAATAATCATTCGCCCAAGGTTTTAAAAATTCCGGCTATCGTAGGCCCAATGCAACAGCGCCTGGCGCTGCCTCCTGCGGCAGGTGAGCACCCCCTCGGGGCAATTGCGCCTGATCTGGGCGATGTGCCGGGTCATCGCCTTCCAACGCTTGATCTGGCGCGCGTCGTCGGGGCAGCGGCGCCCCATGTAGTAGCGGCAGTACCATTGGAACCAGCCGCGCGGGTCGTCGCTGTAGATCCACCCCTTCTCGCGCCAGTAAGAGAGCGGCTTGGAGGCGTTGACGCCGAAGAAGTTGTACTCCGGCACATGCCGCTCGTGACAAAGCCGCGCGTTCTCGAACCACTCCCGGGGAAACTCCTCCTGGCAGTCGGTCATGTACCTGCCGCCGAAGACACCCATCTCCAGCATCTCTTTCGGAGTCAGGTCCGGCTTGAACTCGGGATGAAAGTTCTTCCCCACCGGCTCGGTACGGTAGTAGACGTACCCCTGCTGCATCATGTCGTTCACGCACACTTTGATCTTATCCACTGTGACTTGCGCTCCCTTGGCAAAACGGTAAATATGTCCGGACCAAATGTACAATGAGCGCAACAAGTGTCAAGTTGCGGAAATCTGTTGCGGTAATGGCCGCCATTTTGATACAACCGCCCTGTTCCAATGCACCGCCGCAGCGGATCGTAATAACCTGTGAGGGAGGCAGCGACGCCATGATCAGCATCGAAGAAGCGCAACGGATCATCCTGAGCCAAATCGGCCCTCTCGAGACGGAAAAGGTTACCGTCTTTCACGCCCTGAACCGGATCACCCCGCAGGACTATATCGCCCCTTGGGACATTCCCGCCGCGGACAATTCCGCGATGGACGGATTCGCCTTTCTCTTCGCGGGGGTACAGGAGAACCGGCTCAGGGTGTGCGGCTTTCTCCCGGCTGGAGAGGTGCGCGACGAACCGGTTCCCCCGGGCGAAGCGGTGAGGATCATGACCGGCGCGCCTCTGCCACCGGGATGCGATACCGTGGTTCCCATTGAGGACGTCGAGGAGGATGGCGCATTCATCGTCCTGCGCGGCAAGGTCAAGACGGGCGACCACGTGCGGCAGCACGGTGAGGATATAACCCGAGGCGACGTCGTGGTTCCAGCCGGATCGCTGTTGCGACCGCAGGAGATCGGCATGCTTTCCGCGATGGGAAGCACCTCGCTCGCCGTGCACCGACGCGCACGTGTCGCCATCCTCGCCACCGGGGACGAGTTGCTGGAACCTGGCTCGACGCCGGAGCCGGGCAAACTAATCAACAGCAACAGTTACAGCCTCGCGGCCCAGGTGCTCGATGCGGGTGGGGACCCGATACTTTTGGGGATCGCCCGCGACACGCTGGAGGCCACCTGCGACAAGATCCGGGCTGGGCTCAACGCCGATTTCCTGGTTATCACCGGCGGCGTCTCGGTGGGCGACCGCGATTTCGTCAAGGCTGCCATCGAGGAACTCGGCGGGAGCGTGAGCTTCTGGAAGGTGAACATGAAACCCGGCAAGCCGCTGGCCTTCGCGACGCTGCAGGGCAAACCGATCTTCGCCCTCCCCGGCAACCCGGTCGCCGCCATGGTCTCCTTCGAACTCTTCGTGCGCCCTACCCTGCTTAAGGCGATGGGGCACGCCCGGGTGTTCCGCCCGGTGGTCCGGGCCGAATTACAGGAGGCTACCGCCAACAAGGGGGACCGCCCCCACCTCGTGCGCGGCATCGTGTCCCAGGGAAACGGCAGCTACCTGGTCTCCACCACGGGAAACCAGAGTTCGGGCCGCCTCTCCTCACTCATCCTCGGCAACGGCCTGATGAAGCTGGCACCGGAATCCTCTTACGCCGCAGGCGACATGGTTGATGTCGTACTGCTGGACCGCAATTTCGAGATGACCCCGCAGAAAGACTGACCCCTCGTCGCCCTAGCCAAACCCTGCCCGCCGCCCAGCGCGGCGGGTCGGGCTCGACGACCGCCCCCCACTTACTTGCCTCTCCCCCTGCAAAATCAAACTATACTGCTATAATGAGTTCCGTCGCCGCCTTCACCTCATTAGCGAACATTCCATCTCCATTTTTTTGATTTAGGTCAAGAACCTTAACAAACTACTGTTCTAGAGTCTCCTGTATCCGAAGTGTTTACAACATCGCCCAGTGTACCGCTGACGCGGCTGCCGGGCGCATCGACACCCCAGAAGCTGAAGGAGAGTCATTCATGTCCCATTCGCCGTTGACGCCGATCCGTTTTATCGTCGCACTCATGCTGGCAGCAGCCGTCGCCGGGACCGCCCGGGCCGACGGAGGAAAGGAGCTCTTCGACAAGCACTGTGCCTCCTGCCACACTATCGGCGGCGGCGACGGCGGCGGCCCCGACCTGAAAGGGATCGGCGCCAAGCACCCGGCTGAGTGGCTGGTGAAGATCATCACCGATCCCGGCAAGTTGACCGCCGAGAAGGATCCCGCCCAGGCGGAACTCGTGAAGAAATTCGGCTTCGAGATGCCCAACGTGGGAGTGAGCCGAGGCGACGCGGAAAAGATCGTCGCGTTCCTGGGAGGTGGCAACGCGCCCGCTGGCGCCGGTGCCAGCGCGGATAAAGCCGCTCCCGCCGCGGCTCAACCGGCCCAGGCGGAGGCGCCGCAACAGCCCGCCGAAGTTGTGGTGACCAAGGAGCTCCTTGCCACCGGCCGCGACCTGTTCACCGGAAAGCAGCGCTTCGCCAAAGGGGGCGCGCCCTGCGTCTCCTGTCATCGCTTTGAGTACCCCGGCATCTACGGCGGCGCGCTCGCCGCGGACCTTACCAACCTTTACGGCAAGATGGGCGAGAACGGCGTGCGCGGCGTGCTGAAAAGCCTCAGCTTCCCCATCATGAAGAAGATCTACGCGGAGCGCCCCCTGACCGATGAAGAATCCACCGCGCTGACCGCCCTGTTCAAGGACGCCGCCGCCAGGAAGCACGCCGCGAGCGATCCGTATCCCGCCGCCGGCCTCGGTTTCTTCGCCATCTGCCTCATCGCCGTCCTGCTGTTCAAGAGGAGAACCAAGTAATGTCACATAACAGGATCAAGGACGACTGCTCGGCGCACAACCGCCAGTGGGAGGAGCTGTACCGGAACCGGGCCCAGTACGACAAGGTGGTGCGCTCCACCCACGGCGTCAACTGTACCGGTGGCTGCAGCTGGATGGTGCACGTGAAGGACGGCATCGTGGGCTGGGAGCTGCAGGCGAACGACTACCCGCAGTTCGACGGCAGCATCCCCAATCACGAACCGCGCGGCTGCACCCGCGGCATCAGCTTCTCCTGGTACCTCTACAGTCCGCTGCGCGTGAAGCACCCGTACCTGCGCGGCGCCCTGCTGGACCGCTGGAACGAGGCGAAGAAGGTCCACACCGACCCGGTCGAGGCCTGGGCCAGCATCGTGGAGAATCCGGATGCGCGCGCCTCCTACACCGGGCAGCGCGGCATGGGGGGCTTTAGGCGCGGCGACTGGGACACCGTCACCGAAATCATCGCCGCCTCCAGCATCTACACCGCCAAGAAGCACGGACCGGACCGGGTGGTCGGCTTCTCCCCGATTCCCGCCATGTCCATGATCAGCTACGCGGCGGGGAGCCGCTTCCTGCAGCTTTTCGGCGGCGTCGCCATGAGCTTCTACGACTGGTACTGCGACCTCCCGCCTGCATCCCCGCAGGTCTGGGGCGAGCAGACCGACGTGAACGAGTCGGCGGACTGGTACAACGCCTCCTACATCGTGCTGTGCGGCTCCAACGTCCCGATGACCCGCACCCCGGACGCCCACTACCTCACCGAGGCGCGCTACCGCGGGACCAAAGTGGTGGTGATGTCGCCGGACTACTCCATGGCAAGCAAGTTCGCCGACGCCTGGCTCCCGGTTGAGCAGGGGCACGACGGCGCGTTCTGGATGGCGCTGAACCACGTGATCCTAAAGGAGTTCTACGCCGAGCGGCAGGTTCCCTTCTTCGAGGAATACGTCACCAAGTACACCGATTTCCCGTTCCTGGTGGAGTTGACGCCGGAAGGGGGACAGGCACCTGCGGAGCCAGTCCCCGTGTGGCGCCAGGGGGAACTGGTGCGCGCCGCCCGCTTCGAGCGCTCCGCCTCGCTGGAGCACGCGGAGTGGTGCCTGTGCGTCGCCGACAAGAGCGGCGAGGTGCGCGTGCCCAACGGCAGCCTCGGCTCGCGCTGGAGCAAGCAGGAGGGGCAGTGGAACCTGGACATGAAGGACGTGGTCGACGGCGCGGAGATCGATCCCGCCCTCACCTTCCTGGGACAGGAGACACGGAAGGTGCTGTTCCGCTTCGAGGGCGAAAAGGATGCGGTGCGTGAGGTGCCGGTGCGCCGGGTGCAAACCGCAGACGGCGAGATCGTGGTCACCACGGTCTTCGATCTCCTCATGGCGCAGTTCGGCGTTTCCCGCGGGCTCTCCGGCGACTACCCGCACGGCTACGATTCCGACCTCCCCTTCACCCCGAAGTGGCAGGAGAAGCACACCGGCATCGATGCCGAAACGCTGATCAAGATCGCCCGTGAATGGGGCCAGAACGGCGAGCAGAGCCGCGGTCGCAACATGGTCATCATCGGCGCCGGGGTGAACCACTGGTACCACAACGACCTCATCTACCGCGCCGCCATCACCGCGCTCATCCTCACCGGGAGCGTGGGCAGAAACGGGGCGGGGCTCGCCCACTACGTAGGCCAGGAGAAGGTGGCGCCGCTCTCCCCCTGGACCTCCATCGCCATGGCACAGGACTGGGTCAAGGGGAGCCGGCTGCAGAACACGCCGAGCTTCTGGTACATGCACTCGGACCAGTGGCGCTACGACCGCAACTTCGTGGATTACTTCAAGCCGGAGACCGGCGACAAGATGCCGATGCACGCGGCGGATTTCAACGCCAAGGCGGTGCGCCTGGGGTGGCTTCCCTTCGCGCCGCACTTCAACGCGAATCCCTTGGAGCTGATGAAAGACGCGAAAAAGGACGGATGCGGTGATGACGAAGCGACCCGGTCCTGGCTGGTAGACCGGATCAAGAGCGGCAAGACCCGCTTCGCCATCGAGGACCCGGACGCCGCCGGCAACTCGCCCAAGGTGTGGTTCATCTGGCGCGGCAACGCCATCTCGGCCAGCGCCAAGGGGCACGAGTTCTTCCTGAAGCACGTGCTGGGCGCCCCCAACTCCAGCGCCAGCGCCAAGGAAGTCGCCAAGGGGCAGGTGAAGGACATCGTCTGGCACGAAAAGGCGCCCGAGGCGAAGGTGGATCTCGTGATCGACCTGAACTTCAGGATGGATACCTCAACCCTCTACTCCGACATCGTGCTCCCCGCGGCCACCTGGTACGAGAAGAGCGACCTCAACACCACCGACATGCACTCCTTCGTGAACTGCATGGACGCCGCCGTGCCGCCGTCATGGGAGTCCAAGTCGGACTGGAAGATCTTCAGCAAGATCGCCAAGAAGGTGAGCGAGCTGGCGGCGATCCACCTACCGGAGCCGGTGAAGGACGTCATCGCCGCGCCGCTTCTGCACGACACGCCGGGAGAGATCGCCCAACGGTCGGTCAAAGATTGGAAACTCGGGGAATGCGAGCCGGTGCCGGGCAAGACCATGCCCAACCTGGCTATCGTCGAGCGCGACTACGTGAACCTCTACAACCGCTTCCTCTCGCTCGGCCCCAACATCGGGCACCTGGGGTCGCACGGCAACTACTACGACGCCGACGACGAGCACGAGAAGCTGTTGAGGGAGCTTCCCAACAGGACCTGGAACGGCAAGAGCTACGTCGACCTGGCGGACGAGAAGGTGGTGGCGGACGCGATCCTGTCGTTGGCACCCGAGACCAACGGAGAGTTGGCGCACCGCGCCTACCAGAACCTGGAAAAACGGGTCGGCAAGCCCCTCGCCCAGCTCGCCGCAGGCGCGCGCGAAATACGCGTCAAGTGGGAGGACGTGACCCAGAAACCGCGCCGGATCATTAACTCCCCGATCTGGAGCGGCCTGGTGAACGGCGGGCGCCCCTACTCCCCCTACACGCTGAACGTGGAGCACCTGGTGCCCTGGCGCACCCTAACGGGGAGGCAGTCGCTCTACCTGGACCACCCGTACTACCGCGAGTTCCACGAGGGTCTCCCGACCTTCAAGGGGAAACTGAACCCGGCCCTTCTGGACGAGACCGAGGGGGAAACCGGGCTGGTGTTGAACTTCCTGACGCCGCACGGGAAATGGGGCATCCACTCCACCTACAGCGACAACCTGAGGATGCTCACCCTGTCGCGTGGCGGGCAGGCGGTCTGGCTGAACCACCTGGATGCGGCCGGTGCCGGCATCGAGGACAACGAGCAGATCGAGGTCTACAACGCCAACGGCGTGGTGGTCTGCCGCTCCATCGTATCCTCTAGGATCCCCCGCGGTGCGGCCGTTATGTACCACGCGCCGGAGCGGACCCTGAACATCAAGAAGTCCAAGAAGAGCGGCAAGCGCGGCGGCGTGCACAACAGCCTTTCGCGGATCCGGCTGAAGCCGACCCTGATGCTCGGGGGGGTACGCGCAGTTTAGCTATTACTTCAACTACTGGGGCCCAACCGGCGTGAACCGCGACAGTTACGTGGTGGTCAGGAAGCTGAAGTAAGGGACCGTGCGGTGGACCTGTAGGGGCGAATAATCATTCGCCCACACCGCCTCGCACCAGCTGACATCGTCACCTTCCCGAGGGGGAGAGTGGACGGGCGAATGATTATTCGCCCCTACAGTTAAACGACGAGCGCCGTGGCAAACGCCCCCTTGGAGGGAGCGGACAATGCAGCGCTCAAGGAGCCATATATGGATGTAAGAGCTCAAATAGTGATGGTCTTCAACCTGGACAAGTGTATCGGCTGTCACACCTGTTCGATCTCCTGCAAGAACATCTGGACCGACCGCAAGGGCGCCGAGTACATGTGGTGGAACAACGTCGAGACCAAACCCGGCGTCGGCTACCCCAGGCAGTGGGAAGACCAGGAGCGCTTCAAGGGTGGCTGGGTGGTCGACGGCAAGAAGCTGAAGCTGAAGGCGATGGGCAAAGGCCCTACCCTTGCCAACATGTTCTTCCAGCCCAACATGCCGAAGATCGAGGACTACTACGAGCCCTTCGACTTCGACTACGGCAACCTCGCCGGCGCCAAGGAGGCGAAAGATCAGCCGGTCGCCGAGGCATTTTCCCAGATCTCGGGAAAGAAGATCGAGGAGATCCAGGGGGGACCGAACTGGGACGACGACCTCTCCGGCTCCCAAATCTACGCCGCCAAGGACCTGAACCTCAAGGACAAAAAAGTGATCGAGTCCTACGATTCGATGTTCATGCAGTACCTGCCGCGCATCTGCAACCACTGCCTGAACCCGGCCTGCGTTGCCTCCTGCCCCTCCCGCGCTCTCTACAAACGGGGCGAGGACGGCATCGTGCTGGTCGACCAGGAGGTCTGCAAGGGGTGGCGCTTCTGTACCAGCGCCTGTCCGTATAAGAAGGTCTATTTCAACTGGAACACCGGCAAGGCGGAAAAGTGCATCTTCTGCTACCCGCGGGTGGAGACCGGGCAGTGCAACGCCTGCGCCCACAGCTGCGTCGGACGCATCCGCTACGTGGGCGTCCTGCTCTACGACGCGGACGCGGTGGAAGGGGCGGCCCTAAAGGGGGATACCGAACTCGTCGAGGCGCACCGCGACGTGATCCTCGACCCGCGCGACCCTGAAGTCTGCCGGCTGGCCAAGGAAAACGGGATCTCTGACAACTGGCTGGAAGCTGCGGTCGCCTCGCCGGTCTACGCGCTGGTCAAGGAGTTCCGGATCGCGCTCCCGCTGCACCCGGAGTTCAGGACCGTCCCCATGGCGTACTACATCCCTTCCCTGTCGCCGGTTCTCTCTACCTGGGGCGACACCCATAAGCTCCTGGAGCACGGCATGATCCCGGCACTTGAGACCCTGCGCGTCCCCATCGGCTACCTGGCAAGCCTGCTCTCAGCCGGCAACGAGGAGGTCATCGAGGAAACCTTGAAGAAACTGATCGCCATCCGGGTCCAGATGCGGGCGGAGAACCTGGGGCTGCCGGCGGACCCGGCGCTGCTCGCAGATGCGGGGCTGGACGAGGCAGCGGCTAAGAGGCTGTACCGGCTCTTCACGGTGGCGGGCTACAACGAGCGCAACGTGATCCCGCCCCAACAGCGCGAGGAGCAGGATCCGCAGCGGCGCAAGCAGGAGGCCGGCTTCGGCATCCTCAAAAAGACCAGGGGAGGCGGCAAATGAGCATGCAGCAGAGTTACCACGCCCTGTCGCGACTTTTGGAGTACCCGCAAGAGCGGGAGGAGCTGGAGATTTCCTATGACGCCCTGGCCGCCTACCTGAGACGGAGCGACATCGCGTCGAGCGTCCATCTCTTCGGCGAAATGCTGAGCGGCTCCACTTTATCTGAACTGCAAGAGGATTACGTGGCCCGCTTCGACTTCAACCCCGCGGCGGCTCCCTACCTGGGGCACCACCTGTACGGCGACAACCAGAAGAAGGGCGGCTACATGATCCAGGTGAAACAGGAGTATGGCAGGCACGACTTCGAGGCACCGGCTGAGGAACTGCCGGACCACCTGGGCGTGGTGCTCGCGTTCCTGGCACACCTCGCCAGCCGCGGCGAGGACGCGACCCGCCGCGAGTTCATCGAGAAACTGGTCCTGCCCGGGATCAACAAGCTGCTTGGGTCTTCGGTCGAGCGCGACGCATCCCCCTGGCTTACCTTGATCGAGGCGGCTGAACTATTGTGCAGCGCGGACTGCCGCGAGGAGGCAACATGCTGAACTCTTTGATCTTCATCGCCCTCCCCTACGCTGCCTTGGCGCTACTGCTCCTGGTCACTCCGTACCGTTTTTTGAGCAACCGGCTCACCTGGACCGCCTATTCGACCCAATTCCTGGAGCGCAAGGTCCTCTACTGGGGCATCAACCCGTGGCACTACGGCATCCTGCCCATCCTGCTGGCGCACATCCTCGGCTTCGCCTTCCCGGGCATCTTCAAGCCCTTCCTCGGCAACCCGGAAACACTGCTCGGGGTGGAAAGCGTCTTGCTCGGGCTGGGGATCTTCGCGGTACTGGGGGTGCTGCTCCTTCTGCTGCGCCGCGTCAACTCGGGGATGCTGAAGCGCGTCACCTTCAGCTCGGACTGGCTGATCCTGTACCTGCTGCTGTTCCAGGCCGGCACCGGGATCTACATCGGCTATTTCATGCGCTGGGGGTCGCAGTGGTACCTGCACACGGCGGTGCCGTACCTGTGGTCCATCGTGTCGTTCCAGCCTCAGATCGACTACGTCGCCGACCTCCCGCTGGTGTTCAAGCTGCACGCCGCCTGTGCCTTCCTGATCGTGGCGGTGCTGCCGTTCACCAAGCTGGTGCACATGCTCTACCTGCCGTTCGATTTCCTGAAGGATCCGCCGCTGTTGTACCGGTGGCGGTCGAAATAAAGGTCGCGGCTGAAGTAAAGACTTCCCCCTCCCTGTCCCTCCCCCTCCGGGGGCGGAGACGCGATGCCAGGTCGTATGGCACAAAGCCTCCCCCAGGAGGGGGGAGGTTGGAGGGGGGAACTCCGGTGACAGCAGCAAGGTCTTCCCCCTCCCTGTCCCTCCCCCTCCAGGGGAGGGAACCAGACGGCAGGGACAGTTGTGAATGCAGCATTTGTGAATGCAGCGTTTGTTGATTTAGGATTTTGGGGGCATTTGAAAATCTCAGGAGGGATGATGTCGTCACGAGTACTGGCAGTATGGAGCCCGGAGGATGCGCAGTTCTGGGAGGAGCAGGGCAAGGACGTCGCCTACCGGAATTTGTGGATCTCGATCCCGGCGCTTTTCCTCTCCTTCGCGGTATGGATGGTCTGGAGCGTGGTCGTGGTGAACCTGCAGACGATCGGCTTCGCCTTCGATGCGGACAAGCTATTCTGGCTGGCGGCGCTGCCAGGCCTCTCCGGCGCGACGCTGCGCATCTTCTATTCCTTCATGGTTCCCATCTTCGGCGGCAGGACCTGGACCACCATCAGCACCGCGTCGCTCCTGATCCCGGCAGTCGGCATCGGGTTCGCGGTGCGGGATCCAAACACGAGCTACAGCACCATGCTACTGCTGGCGTTTTTGTGCGGCCTCGGCGGCGGCAACTTCGCCTCCAGCATGTCCAACATCAGTTTCTTCTTCCCCAAGGCGCTCAAGGGTACCGCTCTCGGGCTTAACGCGGGCCTGGGCAACCTGGGCGTGAGCGCGATGCAGTTCCTGGTGCCGCTGGTCATCACCACCGGCACGTTCGGCGCCCTCTGTGGCGATCCGCAGGTCTGCGTCACCAAGGGGGTCTCCACCACGGTCTGGATGCAAAACGCGGGCTTCGTCTGGGTCCCTTTTATCATCCTCGCCACCCTGGCCGCCTGGTTCGGCATGAACGACATCGCCGACGCCAAGGCGTCCTTCAAGGAACAATCGGTCATCTTCAAGCGCAAGCACAACTGGATCATGTGCTGGCTCTACCTCGGCACCTTCGGTTCGTTCATCGGCTACTCGGCCGGACTGCCGCTGTTGATCAAATCGCAGTTCCCCACCATCAACCCTATGCAGTACGCCTTCCTGGGTCCCCTGGTCGGCGCGCTGTTTCGGCCGGCCGGGGGATGGATCGCCGATAAACTCGGTGGCGCCCGGGTCACCTTCTGGAACTTCGTCGCCATGACCGCCGCCGGCTTCGGGGTGCTGCACTACCTCCCGAGCCAGGGGAACCCAGGCGACTTCTGGGGTTTTCTCGCCATGTTCATCCTGTTGTTCGTCACCACAGGTATCGGCAACGGGTCGACCTTCAGGATGATCCCGGTCATCTTCCTCACCGAGCGGCAACGTGCGGCGGGCGACCTAAGGCGCGAGGCGCAGGCCAGGGCCGCGACAGAAGCGGGAAAGGAAGCCGCCGCCGTCCTCGGCTTTTGCTCCGCGTTCGCAGCCTACGGTGCCTTCTTCATCCCCAAGGCCTTCGGAAGCTCGATCACCCATACAGGCGGACCTCAGGCGGCGCTCTACGGTTTCCTCGTTTTCTACCTGAGCTGTATCGTCCTCACCTGGTACTGGTATTCGCGTAAAAATGCGGAGATGCCCTGCTAAAGAGGAACGTACGACAGCACCGGGAAAGTGTGGTATCTTCTCCCGGTGCCCGAACGGGCAGGTTAGCGACAACACTCAAGGTTTGCGGCGGTGTCGCGCCGCTGGACCGCCAGAGGGTTACATGATCCTGGAACTTCTGATACCAATGTTGTTGTGCACCCTGCTGGTCGCGGTCCTCTACTCGTGCGTGGGACACGGCGGTGCCTCGGGTTACATCGCGGTGCTGGCGCTTTTCAGCGTGGCGCCGGAGGTGTTCAAGCCGACCGCGCTCACCCTGAACCTCCTGGTGGCGGGGATCGCCACCTTCTCTTTCGCCCGCGCCGGGCACTTCTCGTGGCGCCTGTTCTGGCCCTTCGCTGCGACCTCGATCCCATTCAGTTTCCTGGGCGGCTACCTCACCCTCCCCTCCCACATCTACCGTCCGCTGGTCGGCGTGATATTGCTCCTCTCTGCATCGCGCCTGCTGCTGCAAAAAAATCAGAGTTCGGTACGCACCTCTCCCCCAGCCACCCCGACCGCCATGGCCATCGGGGCAGCCCTTGGGCTTCTGTCCGGTCTCACCGGCGTGGGGGGCGGCATCTTCCTCAGTCCGCTGCTTCTGCTATGCAAATGGGGTGAGCCGAGGGAGGTCTCGGCGGTGGCCGCGCTCTTCATCCTGGTAAATTCAGGAGCGGGACTCTTGGGGCACTTGAGCGGGGTGCAGGCAATACCGAGCTATGCGCCGCTCATGGCCGGGAGCGCGCTGCTCGGTGGTGTGGTCGGTTCGCTGCTGGGAAGCCGCCACCTCCCCGTCCCCACCATCATGCGAGTGCTCTCGCTCGTCCTCGCCATCGCCGGATTCAAGCTGCTGTTAGTCTAAGATCTGCCGGGGTATCCTCTCCCTCTGGGAGAGGGTGGCCGGAGGCCGGGTGAGGGGTGGTGCCAGATGACACCATGTCATCCCCTTGCAAGGCCCTCACCCCTGCCCCTCTCCCAAAGGGCGAGGGGTGGGCAGACAGGTATCGGAGACCGAGAATCATCAGCTAAAGTGACAAATCAGCTACTAGCTCGACATCAAAATCTCCCTCTCCCTTCGGGAGAGGGTCGGGGTGAGGGCGATGCCATATGCGACGCATTCGAAATTGCCTGAAAATCTGCGGGACTTCGCCCGCTCTCTTAGGGGCAACCAGACCGATGCAGAAAACCTGCTTTGGCTGCTTCTTAGGAATCGCCAGCTAGGCTTCAAGTTTCGCAGACAGCACCCAATAGCTGGATACATCTTGGACTTTTTCTGCCACGAGGCGGGACTTTGCATCGAGCTCGATGGAGGGCAGCATAACAGCTATGCAGCAGCAGCAAGAGATAAGCATCGGACAGAGAAGCTTGCCACCCTTGGGATCTGCGTAATCAGGTTTTGGGATCACGAAGTGCTGAGGGACACGGAAGGGGTACTGGAAAAGATCTACTTGGAGTTGGCGAAAAGGGCGGAGCGAGAGTAGGCCCTCACTCCTGCCCTCTCCCAGAGGGCGAGGGGGTGGATGTGCAGTTCCGTCGGAGGGTTCCGGCAGTTGGAAAGCCACCCCCATTCTCCCTCTCCCCCCGGGAGAGGGCCGGGGGACGGCGATGCAACTGGCGCTGTCCGTCCCCGGCTGAGAGACCCTCTAAAAAAGAAAAACCAGGAAAAGCACCCCGACGATGATGCGGTAGATGCCGAAGGGGATGAAGGTGTGGCTGGTGACGAATTTCAGCAGGGCCTTGATGCCGATGACGCCGAAGATGAACGAGGTGACGAAACCGACGGCGATGTTCTGCCAGTCCGCCGCGTGGAAGACCGTGTAGTTCTTATAGACGTCGTAACAGGTGGCGGCGAGCATGGTGGGGAGCGCCAGCAGGAAGGAAAATTCCGTGGCGTCCTTGCGGTCCAAGCCGCAGATCAGACCGCCCATGATGGTGGCGCCGGAACGGGAAACGCCCGGGACCATGGAGAGACACTGCACCAGACCGATGGAGAAGGCCTGCTTGTAGCTGATCTCGTCGAGGGTGTGGGTGGTGGCGGGCCGGTCCTTCATCCAGAGCTCGATGACGATGAAGGCGACGCCGCCGGCGATGAGCATGTAACTCACCAGCGACGGCTGGAAGAACGACTTGACCAGCTTGTAGAGCAGAAAGCCGATGGTGCCGGTGGGAAGAAAGGCGAAGCAGACTTTCTTGATCAGGTCCGGACGCGCGAGGAGCTGCTTGCGGTACACCTCGACCACGGCGAGCATGGCCCCTAACTGAATGACCACCTCGAAAACCTTGTGCGCCTCAGACTGCTGCAGCTTCAAAAGGGTTGAAGCCAGGATGAGATGCCCGGTGGATGAAACGGGAAGGAACTCGCTCAACCCCTCCACGATGCCCAGTACTATCGCCTCGAATATACCCACGGATAGCTCCTCTTATTGCACTGATTTAAGCGAGGTAAGATACCCGATGCAGCCGGCGTTGTAAAGGGAACAAGCGTCCTGCAGTCTTTGCCGACGGGTTAGCGGGCGAAGCGGGAAAGGACCTGGAACCACTGGGGCGCCCGTGGTTCCAGGCGTGGGAAAACGGTTAGTGCTGCAGCTTGTCGTAGGCGGCGTAGAGGGTGTTCTCCTCGCTGCGCAACCGCCTGGAGATGGTGGCGAAGAGCCTTCCCAGGGCCTTGGCGAACTCTATATCGATCACCGCATCGTCGGCGGCGTACTTTTTGAAGAAGGCCACGGCGTTGCCGGATATCTCGTCCATGTCCTTGGCGTAAAAATCAACGGTACGTTTCAAAGCCTGGTCCGCCTGCGCGGCCTTGTTCAGCACCGGGTAGAGTTGCGCGTCCTCCTTGCGCAGATGCGCGAGCAGCGTCGACTGCGCCGCCAAAAGGAGCCTGTGCGCCTCCTTGTTGGTGATGCTGGTATCCTTGACGCGGTTGAGCATATCCTCGATTGCCACGTGATCCCGTTTCAGCTCATCTATCAACCTTGCCATCTGTCACCTCTCCTACTGCTTTTTTTGATCATTCGCTTGATCAGCCTGATTTGAAGTATAGGCCGGCGAGGAGGCAAGAGGGTTGACGCAGGTCAAGCAAATGAAATATGCGAGAGAGGAGCAGAAAAGGTAGGACCGCTAAAGCCGCTTTTTCACCAGGGAGACGCTTTTCTTACCGAAATAGGCTGCGTAGGCACTGTTGACCCAATCCTTAGAGTCAGAAGAGATGAAGTAAAAGTAGAGGCTGGCAGGGCGGGTTGTAACGTCGTCAGTAGTCCAGTGGCTGGCAGCGCAGTGAATGACTTGCGATTGTTTTTGCTGCATCTCCCTGCTGTAACGAAGTGAATCGCCACTTAAAAGATCCTTGGTCACTGTCACAAAATTGGACCTCTGCAGGCAGAACAAAACCGCCAGGAACGCGACGACGACGAACCCGTACCGTTTGGACGGGATGTTCTTCAAGAAGGCCAACGCCGGGTCTCCGAGTTTGGAAGAGATGACAGCTACGTTTACCATCAAGCCGATCATGAAGAAGAAGTAAATGATGTTGAGTACGCGGTTTTGCGGGTTCATCCCCGTGGCCCAGTACGGTATGAAGAAGGCCACCATGACGAGAAGTAACAACATGCCCATCGAGTACAGGATCCTGATGCTGCCGTAGATGGCCCTCAGTTGAGGTCTGCTGATGACGGTACAGAAAACCGCCGTCACAAGGATCAATGTCACAGGATAGGTCATCCATACTTCCATGGAAGCAAGAGAAGCTTTGAAAGCATTCCAGGCTATGGCCCATATGTTCCTGTGAGTATCGTAGTCACTCTTCATGCGTGCGAAATTGCCGGGGGCGAAAACTCCGATACAGCTACCCGTTGCGACCGCCACGAATGTCGCGATGTGAAATGGTGCCAGCGTCTTTTTCGACACATACTGATAGGCGATCCACGTCAAGCTGAGAAGGAATGTCAGAGACAACACGATCTCGTTGGTGCCACTCAGAAGGAGGGACAACGCAAGGACTGCTCCCTTGTTCCATTGGTTGTCATATTTCCGGTCCTGTTCCACCAGAAGTACCAACGAAAGCCACAGGATCATCATCGTTGCAGCGACCTGGTAAGTGGCCACTCCCGCCATCCAGTAAAGCCAAGACCTCAGGTCATCCACCTGGTCCAGACAGGCGAAGAGCAAGGCGAGCGAGAATACCAACTTTTCCTGCCACGCGAGAGTCCGTTTTGTCAGTGCATGTATCAGAAGGTACAGCGAACCTAGCTGGGCGGTGATGAGGATGGCAAAAAAGAGTCTGTACCCGGCAAGACTGTCATAGACAAGCGGATTAATGCTGAGCAGCGCGGTCGACGTGAAACGTCCCGACCACTTGATATACCAGTCATGCTGCCCTTGAAAAAATCCTAAGTCCCGAGCGGCAACGGAGTAAACGAAATCATCGGTTTGAGGATAAGCAAAGAAGCAGTTAACGACAAATGGAAGTATCAACAGCGTCAAAAGCAGTGCCGCCATAGTCTTCTTCGAATCTGAAATCGGCATCCTTCGTCCTCTTACAGGTCCCGGTGGTCTGAGGGTTTGATGCAATCAGGAAGCCTCGTTGCGGAAGAATACGCCATCCACCTGGTAGGTCCTCCCGGTGGCGTCATCGGAAAAGCAGGGGTTAGCGTCGTAAAGGGCAAAGCCCAGGGCTTCCACCGCATCGATCACCTCCCGAAAAAGAGGCTCTCCCTGGTACAGCGGCTGCAATGAGAGTTCGAGCTGCACGCCGATTACCTGCCCCAGCACCCTTTCTGCGCCGCGCAGCACGGGGAGTTCGTACCCCTGCACGTCGATCTTGAGGAAGACCCTGTCGCCGGGTGAGAGGTATGACAGCACAGCCTCATCGAGCCGGCGCATCGGGACCTTCTCAGTGGCCACGGTCCTGACGCGGGGCTCCGCCTGCAGGTGCGCCTCGGAAACGGAGAGCAGCGAACTGCTTTCCAGGTTGGCGGACACGTTGATCTCGACCTCCCCCGAGCTCTCCCCAAGCGCCTGGCGCGGGGCTACGGTCAGGGCCGGGTCCGTGCGGGCGAGCTTGACGAGGGCGGCGTGGGCCTCTTGCAAGGGATCGAAGCAGATGATCCTGCCACGGTAGCCGATGGAGCGGAGGTGCCGTGCGAACTGACCGGTGTTGGCGCCAACGTCCAGCACCGTGTCGATCCGGTGCTGCTCCAGCATGCGGGCAAGCCGCGCCGCCTCGGAGCGCGCCGGACGATACGCGCGCAGGTCCACCCCGAAGCGCCTCGCCAATTTCTTGATGAACAGTTCAAACTGCACGTGATCTCCTCCTGGATTTGATGCCCCTTCCACTCTCCGGTCACCGCTTAGGTGAACAGGCGTCCAGGCATTTAGAGCAGCTTCCGGTACACCGCGGCGGTCTCTCGCGCGCAGCGGTCCCAGGAATAGAGCTTGAGGCGCTCCATCCCCCTGGCAACCAGTTCGCGACGTGTGTTCTCCGATGACGCCACTTGCTGCAGCGCCAGTCGCATCGACTCAACATCGCCAGCCGCGAAATAGGCTCCGGCATCCCCCACCACCTCGGGGATGGAGCCCCCGTTGCTGCAGATGACGGGGCAGCCCAACGACATCGCCTCCAGTGGCGGGATGCCGAATCCCTCGTAGAGCGAGGGGTAGACGAAAGCAAGCGCCTGGCGGTAAAGGCCAGCCAGCACCTGGTCCCCTCCCCCCAATTGCACCACGCGGTCTTCGCGCAGTCCGAGCCCCCTGACCGTCTCACGCTCCTGCGGGGTCAACCCGCCGCCTCCAAAACAAACCAGCACACAACGCTCATGCAACTCGCGCGATGCCGCATAGGCCTGGAGCAGCCCTGCAAAATTTTTGTAACCACCGCGCGGACCGACGTAGAGAAGGAAGGATTCCTGGACCAAAGGCGCCTGGTCTGCATGGTCATCGTTTTTCGGGGGGAGCAGTCCAAAACCGTGATGCACGACGCTGATCTTGTCGGGTGAGATGCCGTGAACGTCGACCAGGTCCTGCCGGGTCCGTTCGGAAACGCAGATGACATGATCTGCCCTCTGCACGGCCATGAGTTTGAAGCGCGGTGTCCGGTCCGTTGGGTCGAAGTAGCCCGGGAACCTCTCATGGATCATGTCATGAACGGTGAGCACCCTGCGGGCCCGAGTCGGTCCCATACGGTATGGAAAATAGTAGGTCTCGTGGATCAGGTCCGGAGCCTGGGCGCGCATCATCAGGTCGCACATCAGCATCCCCGCACCCCGAAGGGAAAGCGGCATCCGCTTCACGCCGGGGAGCCTGAAACCGGAAACCAGGTGCTGCTGGTGCTCCAAGTAGGCGTTGATGTGCATGGGAGCGGTGATGGAGACTTCCATCCCGTCCAGGGCGGCGATGCGAGCGGCCAACTCGCAGATGTAGCGCGAGACGCCGCCATAGGCCTGCTCGTAGAATATCTGGGCGTCGTAGGCTATCTTCACGGTTTCAGATCACCATCGCGGGAAATCCCCAGCATCAGCTCCTGGTCCCGCACCGTCCTCGAGCCCAGGCGAAAGCGGATGTACAGGGACAACGGCGAAGCTAGCAGGCCGGTGACCATGCGCAACAGGTACTCGTCCACCGGTTGCCGGGAAAAGAGATGTAGCCGGTTGGCACTGGCGAAATGAAGGCCGAGGCGGTCGGCCAGTTTCTGTAGGGTGCGACGCTGGAAAAAGGCGACGTGCTGACCGGTGGCGAAGGCATAGTAGTTCCAGCGCTCGGGCGCGGGCGGCTCCCCCTCGTACAGTTCCGTGCTGAAAAGGAAGTGGTCCGGCCGGTAGGTCGTCAGCGCCTCCTCGACGAAAGGAAGCGGGTCGGCCAGGTGTTCCAGCACCTCGAAGGCGGTGACGGCGCGGCAAGGGCCGTGCTCCGGCCGGTACTCGAAGCCGGCAGCGAGAATGTTCTCGCAGTACTTGTCCTGCCAGTAGAAGTCGAATCCCAGGTCCCGCATCATCCGGGTCAGCAGACCGTACCCTCCAGCCAGATCGACAAACCGGCCATCTCCCCGTTCGCCGGCAAGCCAGAAAAGGGTCGAGGCGACCTTCGGCGCCAAGTCCAGGTTGCGCAGCACAAGACCGGTGTCGGCGTTGGCGATGGCGCGACTGTAGGCTTCCTCCAGCCAGTGGGGGTCGCGCACAGCCAGGAACCCGCAACTGCGGCAGTAAAAGTACTGCGCCAGGTGTTTGCCCAACACCAGTGCCGAGAACTTCGGCTCCATGGCCCCGGAGCATATCGCGCATGTCATTGTTGCTGCTCCCATAGGTCTATCCTCGTCCGCCCAGGAAATCGCGCAGCGCATCCCAGAGGGACCGCCGGGATGATCTGTGCCTGCTGGCACGGTCGGCCTCCCGGTTGCGGGCCGTTTTTGCAGGGTGGACGAGCGGAAAGGATATGGCGCGACTTGGGATGTCGGCCAACTCGCCCGCCACCTTGGTGTGTGTGGCCATGGCGCCGAACCCGATGTTGGAGACCAGGTTCGCCGCGGGAAGGATGCACAGCCGACGCGCCACCCAGTTGGCGAAGACCCACTGGTAGTCCCAGGTATCGATCCTGCCGCGCCAGGAGCTCTCCAAGGCCTTGGTCCATTCCCTCCGCTCAGCGCGCGCCTCCAGGATCTCTGCCAGCAGCCCCTGCTCCCTGGCCTGGGGCCACTTGGCAAGGTCAACGTCATAGTTGTCCTTCCAGCGGTCGCGCCAGGTCGCCCAGCCCCAGATGTGGAAGTAGCGCGAGAAGTAATAACTGTCACCGCCAAAGCAGCGGCCGAACTGGAAGTTGTCGCCGCTGATCATCCCCACCTGCCGGTCCTCACGGTAGCGTTCCAGCAATTCCTGGCAAAACCGGAAGAAGGAGGGATCGGGGAGACAGTCGTCCTCCAGGATGATGGCCTGCTCAACCTGGTCGAAGACCCAATCAAGTCCGCTTGCCACGCGCCGGCGGCAGCCCAGGTTCACGTCCGCGTAGTCGCGCAGCACCTCGCAGGGCCAGTCCACCGCTGCTACGATGCGGCGCACCTCGGCGCAGCGCTCAGCCTCGTCAGCTCTGCCGGGGCGCGCAGCGTCGGCTACGATCAGCAAACGGGGCGGGCGGGCCTGTCGGATGGCTGCGAAGACCCGGGCGGTGGTCTCCGGGCGGTTGAACACGAGGAGCACCACCGGGGTGGTCAAGGTGAAAGATGCGCTCATGGCTCCCCTGTCGAGGAGAGCAGTCGCCGGTACAAGTCCATCAGTCCGCGCTCCTGGCTCTCCGGTGAAAACTCAGTCACTACCCGCCCCACCCCGGCCCGTCCCAGCCGCTCCCTAAGACTGGGGTCGGCGAGCAGTTCCAGTATGCGCCGGGCGAAGCAGGCGGCGTCGCCGGGCGGGCAGAGATAGCCGGTCTCCCCGTCGAGCACCGAGTCGGGCAGACCGCCGACGTTGGAGACCACACAGGGAAGACGGTGCGCCATCGCCTCGAGGACGGCGATGCCGTGGCTTTCCATCTGGCTGGGCTGCAGATACACCTCGGCACGGCGATACCAGGAGCTGGTGTCGGCGACGTACCCGGTAAAGAGGACCTGTTCCTGCAGCGAGAGGTCCCGGACCTGCCGGCGCATGTCGTCCAGCAGGGGGCCGTCGCCAAGCCAGACAAAGCGCGCCTGCGGGTGCTCTTTGAGGACCAGCCGTGCAGTCTCCAGCCAAAGCTGGGGGTTTTTGTAGCCGACGACATGGCCCGCCGTGAGAATGAGCGGCTCGCGGTCCAGTTCCTTGGTCGCCGCACTGCACGGGCAGCTGTTGTGGAGTACCGAGATCCTCCCCCTCGGTATCCCCATCCGCTGCGCAATCAGATCGGCTGCGCCGCCGGAAACGGTGGCGATGATGTTGCCAAGCCGTGCCCCGAGCCCGAGGTACCAGCGGGGCAGGATCCGGAAGCGGTGTTCGGGGACGCTGTGCAGCAGGTACAGCACCGGGACCGGAAGGTAGAGCGCGACCGACATCCTGCCGGGGTCTGCCGTGGAAACCAGCACCAGGTCGGGGCGGCAGGACCGGATCGTCCGCCAGCAGAAAGCGAGGTCGAAGAGCGGGGTCGCCAGCGGAAAGGTCCCCGGACGGTTGCGGTTGGCAGCCTGGCGCAGATCGACCCGATAGCGCGAAGCCAGCTCTGTCAGCGCCCCGGGAGGTTCCCCCGCCGGCACCAGCAGCACGGTATCGATGCCGCGGCGCCGGTGCACCTCGAAAAGCCTTTCCAGGAACCGGAAGGTTCCCCCGTAACTGCCGGTCTCGGTAAGGACGACGAGTACTCTCATGCGGCCTCAGCGTTTGCGCGCGATCAAAAGACGCATGTCGGCGCAGCGTGGGTGCCATTTCTCCCAGACCACGGCGGGTACGCTGCGTTCCCGGCAAACCAGGTAGTCCAGCTCGCGCAGCACCTCGCAGCGGGGCTCCAAAAGCATCCGGATCTTGTCCCACTCGATGTGATCGTCGGGGTGGGTGTGAATATCTCCCTCGTCGTCGTCAAACTTCTGCCAGCGCAGGTACAGGGCGGCGGCCAGGTAGCGCCAACGGTTCCTGCGCCTGAGGATGCCGAGGAGGTATCGCCCGAGCCACTGCCGCTCCCCCAGCAAACGATCCCCCAGTTCTACCTCGTACGCCTGGTAATCGGGAGAAGCGCCCCAGTAGTTCGGGCAGGCCTCGTGGTCAAGATAGATCACCCCGCCCGGCTTCAAGACCCTCACGAACTCCCCGATGATGCCAAGGTAGTCGGGGACGTGGTGCAGCACGGAATAAACGGCGACCATGTCGAAAGAGCCGTCGGCGAACTGGGACAGATCCTGGCCATTTAACAGGGACAGTTCCAGGTGGGCGGAGCTCCCGGCCATGGCCTTCACTTCCTTGAGGCAGCCGCTGGAAACGTCGGAAGCGACCACGCGGGCGCCCAGTTCAAGCAGGTGACGGGTCAGGTTGCCGGTACCGGCGCCGAAGTCGAGCACCCGCGCATGAGCCGGAGCGGCGCCGATCGACTCCAGGGCGAAGCCAAGCTGTGCGCGAATCCTCGCCTGCTCGCTCTCGTTGAAGATCTCGGCGTGGCGGGCTTCGTAGAC
The DNA here is from genome assembly GCF_016458235.1 of Geomonas propionica. Classification (GTDB taxonomy): domain Bacteria; phylum Desulfobacterota; class Desulfuromonadia; order Geobacterales; family Geobacteraceae; genus Geomonas; species Geomonas propionica. The sequence continues at coordinate 246,742 of NZ_JAEMHK010000002.1, forward strand.
CGGCGCGATCAGGTTATGGATCCTGCTGTTGTAGTCGATACGCTCAGACATGTCTTAGTCCCTGCAGGGTCCAGGCTCCTGCCGCCTGGAGGCGGCGCCAGGGCGAAGCGTTGCCGGCGCTCCAAAGCCGCGACCCCAGGCACCTGCGCCAGGAGCACGCCCCCAGGCTGCCCAGCCTTCGGCATTCGGAAAACCAGATATGCAGCAGCCACTGCGAAAAATAACCGTGCTCGTAGATCCCGGCGGCACGGTTTGCCGCCTGCAGTTTCAGGAGCCAGCGCTCGGCCCGGTCCAACTGCCGCGGATCGACCGGGAGGGTGCCGTTCACCACCTGCTCGTGGAGTTCCTGCTCCGCCGCGCTCGGTTGCACCCCGAGTTCCTGTACCTTCTTAAGCCGCAGCGGCGCCACCGCCGCAAGCTGCTCGCCGCGGTGCCTGGAGCTGACCTGGGCCGCAGTGATGCGGTAATCGAGCAGTACCTCCTGGATGTTGGCGAACTGCATGTACGCCAGGGCTCGTCCCCAGAGTTCAAAATCCTCCAGGTGCAGGTACGCAGGGTCGTAGTAAAGCCCGTGTTCGCGAAAGAGACCGCGGCGCAGCATCACCGAGGGATGCGCGACGCCGACCATGTTGAACTGGCGGCACCGGATCTCCTCCGAGGTGGGGGGAAGTTTCCAGACGTAGCCGTCCGGGAAAAAGCGGACCCAACTGCCGCAGACACCGACCTCGGGGTGGGAGTCCAGGAAGGCCACTTGGCGTGCCAGACGCTTGGGCCGGCTGATGTCGTCGGCGTCCATGCGGGCCACGTATTCCCCGCGGGCCAGGTCGAGCCCGCGATTGAGCGAGGCGACCAGTCCCAGGTTGTGCTCGTTTTTTACCAGGCGGATGCGCGGGTCATCATAGGAAAGGACGAGTTCCGCGCTCTTGTCCGTCGAGCCGTCATCGATTACGAGCAGCTCGAAATCCTGGCAGGACTGCCCCAGGATGCTCTGCACCGCCTCGGCGACAAATCCCGCACCGTTGAAGACAGGCATCAGTACCGTTACGCGCGGCTCCATCAGCTCTCCACCTTCAGCCAGGAAGCCGGCAGCAGGTCCGCCGTGTCGATGGAGGGGTCGTTGAACCACCGCGCCGGGGCGATCACGACCTTGCCGGGATGCTCACCGAGCCAGGCTCCCCACCAGCTGAAAGAGCTGTTAGCCGTGATGTGGTGCTGACAGCTGCTCATGAGCCTGAGATCCTCGTGGGGCTGGTCCGGGCTGTTATGCTCGACCACTGTCATGGGGTGCGGAATGGCGAAATGGTCGCGCACCCAGCCCGGATCGTCCGAAAAGACGAAGAAGTGCGGCTGAGACACCCGCGCGGCTATCATCGCGACCGCTTCTTGGTAGTAGCGCTCGCTGCAGGACCCGTGCTTGGCCGCTATCCTGCGGTTGGTCAGGTAGTCGCCGCGCCTGATATGCAGCGAAACCGACTGGCACCCGGTTATCTGCCGCAGCACCTCGCCGTTACTGCCGGCAGGCGGCGAAGGAAGCGTGAAATCGCGACGCAGCACGGAAACAGCGTCGACAAAGTACTTTTCGCTTTGCCAGTAGCCGTCCAGGCAGACGTCGTCGCCCAGTTCCAGGATGGCAGGGTCAAAGCGGAAACCGCGCTCCCGGATGTGGGTCTGCCGGTAGCCCGGCTTGATGGTTTGCCACAGACGGCCGCCCCACCACCCCGACTTTTGCCACAGTCTCCGGCTTTCCTCCGGGGTGGCCAGGGCGGCCTTGATGGGAAAAGGCGCGAGCGCGTAGGCGCGCGGTGTTATGCCCGGCTCCGTATTGGACAGGCGCGAGAGGTCCAGTTTCAGGGAGACGCCAAGGCGGAAAGCGAGCCGGCGTCCAGCCGCGTACTGAAACATCTGGTTCCCCATGCCGCCCTGCAGGTAGACGATGATCATAGCGGTCGCCTGCTCACCTTTTAACGCCCCGCACGTGGCAGCCGTAGTGCAGCAGTTCCGAGGAGCCGCGGTCGTCGCGGCAAAAGCGCGCCAGCATGTGCAGCACCACGCGCACGGACAGCAGTTCCCAAAGCCGTGGGCGCTTGCCGACGTACAGGTCCGCCACGGTGGGGATGCGGCGCACCTCCTGGGCGAGGTATTCGAAGTAGTTGCCGTTCTCGACCAGTTCGACTATTTCGAAGCCGCAGGCGTCAAGGTGGGTCCGGTAGAAATAGCGGCTGAAGCCACTGTAAAAGTGATAGGGCGCGAAATGGGTCAGGCTGCAAAAGGGGGCGGTCAGGATCAGGGTTCCCCCTTTTTTTAGCAGGCGGCTGAACTCCCTCAGCGCGGCCAACGGGTCGGGGAGGTGTTCGAACACCTCGACACACATGATGGCGTCAAACGATGCGTCGGGTTCGGGAATGGAGGTGATGTCGCTGACGATATCGAGCCTGCTCTGGTCCCAGACGACCGTCTGCAGCCCCTTGGCGTCTCCCTTGCCGTCGTACTGGGCGAAGTCCTGGGCGACGTAGTCCAGGTGGCTGCAGAATCTCCTGTACCCCTGTTCGCCCGCACCGGCGTCAAGAATCCTCGACCCGGCAGGTATCGCTGACAAAGCGGCCTCAAGCCATTTTTCGCGCGTATGCAGGTTGGTGGTCCCGACTGTCATTTTCTTCCTATTAATGATCTCATTTTGGCCTTGAGACGGTCGAACCGGGTTGGGTAAAATTCGGGCATTGTCATCCATGCATCGCAGGACCGGCATGGTTCTCCGGTAATAGCCCGTTGAGCGTGCTGTTCTCTCATATTCCTAACCTGCGCATTCCAGATCTCCCGCAACGGCTTTTCGTGGACAGATGGGAGTTTTGATAGCAACTGGTAATCATGGCAGCAGAAAACGACATTGCCTTCAGCTGATAGCACCAGCGCTGTCCATAAGAAGTGGCATGGATATCTGTGGGACTTTGAACCCGTCAGGCTTCTCCGTATGCCAAACCGTTCAGGCAGCGGTAATTTCCCGGCCCAGTCGTCGATGGGGATAAAACTCACCGGGATATTCCTCTGGCTCCAGAATGACTCGATCTGCTCCAGATCGGGAAAGGTCAGATCCGACACAATACAGTCGACCCTTACATTGCATCTGCCATTGAGAACCTTGTTCAAACGGGAAAACTCGAGGATATTGGCAAGAACCTGATCGTAATTGGCTCCGACACGTATCTTCTCATAGGTCTCTTTTGCACAACCGTCAAAGGAGAATATGATCTCCGCAAGACCGGCCAATATCAGTCTCTCTGCAAGATCTGCATCCAGCTTGGTAGCGTTGGTAGTCAATCCGACATGATGTCCCCTGGATGCAGCATAGGCTACAAAATTCACGATCTCAGGGTTCAGTAACGGCTCGCCGAGCTGATTAAGTGTGATGCTTCGATGCCTCTCAGAAACCTGATCGATGATGACTTTATAGGTTTCGAGGGACATGCAGGAATAGCTTCTGCCATTCATGTTCTTTCGTGAATCGGGAACAGGACACATCTCGCAACGCAGGTTGCAGCCCATGTACGACTCAACCAAAATGGTATCGGGAAGCTCACCGATATCGCATCTTCTCTGGTTGAAGTATTTCTGATGTCTGGTCATGTCACCCCTACGTAGGCCTTGGTCGTTTCTAGCACCAAGAGTCGGGCCTACCTATGCCTACCACGTTCATGTCACCGGTTTTCTGAACCAGAAGCACCCGCACCCGTACTTTTGTGCATCGGCCAACGCCTTGCCGGCGTCGACAACCAAACCTCCATCCACTGGATCATCAGGAACCAGAGAGAATTCAACGAGGTCCAGTCCATAAAACAGCTCGAGGACCTGGCTGTAGGAATAGATCCGGTGTGCGTTGAACATGCAACAGGGCCTGCCGCTCACCGGAACCACGAACAGCAGCGAGCCCCCAGGGGCGAGCACCCTCTTCAATTCGGCAACCGCCTTCAGATCCCCTTCAGGATCAAGTGGGTCGCCATAGCGCCCCAGCCCCACATGCTCCACCACATGCATGCAGGAGAGGGACGCGATGCTCTCATCGTCAAAAGGCAAGTTCAGCAGGTCGGCGGACGCGCAGGAGAGGTCGGAAAGACACAGGTCCACCGGGCGGTAATCGTAGAACCTCACGGGCACGAACGCGGACACCAAGGTACAAAAGTGCAGGGAAGACGAGATGTCGACGTGCGACTGCGGCTTTATCTGGGCCACTTTCCGCGCGCCCCATGCCGTGTGAAACACGTAGTGACGGTCGAAGCCGGTGATTGCGGTCTTGTCGTGCAGACAGGGATATCTGTCGCGCCATTCAAGCTGGAAACGGTCAGCCGCACCGGGAAGTTCCGAAAACTTTTTGAATTCCTGCCTGAAGACGCGGTACGCCCTCAGTTCGCCGGGTAAGCAAAGCAGTTTCCCGGCCAGCACGCGGAGCGGACCTGGCACCTTGGCGGCGCTCTCGCCCATTAACATGACGCACCCTTCATTTCTTGCCCCTGTGCTTGTCCAGAAAAGGTCCAACCATTTTCAGGGCGTTGCGTTTCACGTGACAGTTGAAGGGAGCGGCCCTCTTGAACAGGTCGGCGGTTTTCAAATTGTCGCTAAACTCCTTCTCTATCCAGCCTCCCATGTTCACGGCAACGGGATCGTAAAAGATCCCCTCCCACTTCTCAAGGTAGGCGCAATGATCCTTCTTCTGGGTTTCCAGGTTGCTCTTCCTGACGTCAGCTGTAGCGTGGTAGTAGTGCTCGACATACGAGTCGGGTGAGTCTATGCAGGCATACCCGTTTTGCCACATTTTCAGACAGAGGTCACCGTCCGCGTGGTAGAAATGAAAGCTCTCCTCATCCACATATCCCACCTCAGCGAGCGCATCCTTCAGGTACAAGCCGTGGTTGACGAACATCTTGTCGCCAAGCGTCAAACCGACGCTGTAGTTGGTCTGCTCCGGCCAATTGCGCCAGTAAAAAGCAACGGCGCCGATTTGGTCGCCTGCCTGAAGTCGATCCTCAAAGAGCCGCACCCCGTTTCGTATCGCGCCAGGCACAACCAGCGAGTCGTCGCTCAACATGCAGACGTACTTCCCTTGGGCGCACTTGAAGCCGAGGTTCATGAAATAGCCCCAGGAGCGGCGTTCGATCCTCTTGCCGCGCCACTCGCCGCGGTTGTGCTGCACGATGGTGATGATGTCCTTTTGCTTCATAAGCCACGGCAGCGTGCCGTCGCCGGAGCCTCCATCGACAACGATGATCTCGGACGCGAGGGCGCAACGGTCCAGTTCCCGCCTGACGCTCTCTATGGTCAGCTTCAGGAACGTGCGGCGGTTGTAAGAGCCGATCACAACCGACACCACCTTCTTGGCAGCCGCTGTCTTTGCCTCTGTCGTCATTGAACCTTCCGGCAGATGATATGGGCGTTGTCCTGCTGAAACTCACCGCAGGCCACGTAGTGCTCCTCGAGCGCGAAAATCATTTCCAGCAGCCGGCGGTGAGCCGCGCTGCCCGGATCGTAGTTCTGGTAGAAAGCTTGGTCCAGGGCGTAGAAGATGATCGACCCGTTGAAGTACCTCACGTCCACCTCGGCAAAATGCTCCTTTAGGACAGGGACGATGGCGCTTGACCGGACGCACTCGGAGGGATCGGTTTTCCTGAACCACGCCACCGACGGCATGTCCCAGAGCTTCTCGTACACCACGTCGTCCCGCAGCTTGTACGAGTTGACCACCCGGCCGAGGAGGTCCTTGACCTTCGCCCCCAGCGACGGGCCGGGCGCATCGGGAGGGCCGGTCAGCGGGGTGCGGAGCTCACGGGGGAGCAGGTGTTTTACCGCGTTGATGATCTCCTGCTGCCGCACCGAGAGCTGCTGGTAGTCCGGTCCGACGTACTCGTTGGAAACGAGGAGCCCGCCCGGCTTGAGCGCACGAGAGAGACGCCCCACCACCAGTTCGATGTCGCGGATGTGATGCAGCGCGCCGTTGGCCCAGATGAGATCGTACTCGGCCTCGGGGAGTTCCTCCTTATTGACGTCGCAGACCCTGTACTCGATGTTGTGGAAGCCTTCGCGGTCAGCGCGCACGCGGGCCTGCTCGATAGCGCCCGGGGCGATATCGATCCCGGTGATCCGCTCTGCCGCCCCCAGCCGCGCCAGCGTGCGCTCCACCTCGCCGAACCCGCAACAGATGCTCAGGCACCTGCCCACAGGGACCAGCGGTTTCAGGTACTTCTCGATGGTCCAGTACTCGCACCAATCCTTGCGGCTCGCGTCGGTCTCCCCGAAGATGAGCCGACAGGAGCGGTTGCGGATGGCGGGGAAGCAGTAGAAGTTCCGGTCCGAAGCGGAGCAGTCGGCCATCGACCAGTGCTCCGCCACAATCTTGCTGTCGTATTCCTCCGACATCAGTCGTCCCTCCGTTTCCTGCCGAAGCCAGCGGCTACCTCGTCGAAGAAGTCGAGATACTGCGCACCGGTACGGTTGATGCTGAAGCGCTCCTTGGCATCTTTAGCAGCTGAGACCGAGAGCTGTTCGAGCAGCGATTTGTTGCCCAGCAAATGACAAAGGGCGAAACCTAGACCTTCCGCGTCCCCCGCCGGCGTCAACACGCCGGTCGCCTCCCCCGGCCCGTAGAGGTTGAGCCCGCTGGCATCGCCGTCGAGGCGCAGCCCCTTGACCTGTTCCGGTATGCCGCCTACGGCGGTAGCCACGACGGGGGTGCCGCAGGAAAGGGCCTCCAGCACCGTATTGGGGAAGTTCTCCGCCCGCGCAGCATGGATGTACAGGTCGGCGGCACGGTAAAACGCGGCCAGCTCCGAGGGGGCCTGGTGGGGAACAAAGGTTACGGTCGCCGCGCCCAGGTGCTCGTCTGGCGCGCTCTCGCCAACCGCCAAAAAACGCAGGCGCTGATACGGCAAAGCCTGCGCTGCTTTAGCGACCGCGGAGCGCATGGTGGCGTAATCCTTCCAGATGCTTTCGCGGATGCCGTGGGCGGCGAACATGACCACATGCTCGTCGCCACTGATTCCGAGCTGCTGGCGGGCGCCCCCCCTGGCACCGGGACAGAAGATGCTGGAATCGACCCCGTTATTGATGACCCGCGACTGTATCACAGCCGGTTTCAGGATGGAATCTTCAACTTTGTCCATGAGCCATTGGGAAGGCGTTATCACGTGCAGCCGGCAGCGACGGTAGATGTCCCTCTTCCTCTCCCAGTTTTCATGGGAAGTGTCGCGCGTCAGGGAGTACTGCACCTCCAGGTAGGGACACCCGCCGCAACCGCTGCGCCATTTGTCGCAGTCGAAGGAATGCGCGCAGTGGCCGGCCAGAAGCCAGGCGTCGTGCAGCACAAGTACCACCGGGTGACGCAGGGACAGGTCGGCCAGACCGGCAAGATCGAAGTAACCGCCATGCAGGTTGTGGCAGACGATGATCTCGTTCCCCGTGGGCAGAATGCTCTCCAGGTGCCGGCTTGCGGGATCGCCCGGATCCTCGAGGCCGGCGAAGAGTCCGGCGCGGCGGCGCACGGTGCGGCCGAACTGCCCCACTCTTCCCAGCAGTGATGGTCTGACGGCCGAGCGCAGCTCTACCGTATCAGGGTCCTGACCGAGCTTGCGCCCAACGACCCGCAGCGAAAAGTGCCCCCGGCTCCTGAAGTATTCGTGCAGCGTACCGGTAACGCCCGCGGCGCCGCCGACTGTGTCCAGCGTGTTCAGCTGTACGATCTGAAGTTTGGCATCGGTCATTGTAGATACTCGGCCAGTCTTGAGGCGAACTCATCGGCGGACCAGTCGCGCACCAGGAACCGGGGCAGCTGGTAACGGGACACAACCGGGAAGACGACGCCGCCGAAGTTGGAACAGGCGCAGTCAAACCCCTCTTTCTGCAGTATCCGCTGGGTAAGACGGGCATAACTTAGTCTGGTGCCGTAAGGATACGCGAAGCAGCGAACCGGCTGCCCGCAGATATCCTGCAGCCGCTGTCTCCCCTCGACGATCTCGCTACGCTGCTCGGCAGCGGAAAGAAGGGCAAGGTTGGCATGGTTTTGCGTGTGCGCCCCGATCTCGATGTCTTCCTCCTCCGCGAGACGGCGCAGTTCCTGTTCGGTGAGAAACCTGCGCTCACCTGAATTGGCGCAGCCCCTGCCGGCCCACTCCCTGAGCAGAGCCATCGTCTCGACACGCTCGGCAGTGGCGGAGAGACGCAGATGATCGCACAGCACCAGGTAGGCATCCTGCCGTGCACAGCTCGTACCGTCAAGCAGGTTCCAAGAAGGATCAACCGGGCCTTCCAAGCCAAACTCCCACGCCTTGGTCTGGCCGTTTAACGGCAGCTGCAGCCGTTTGGGCAGTACGGCGGACCACAGGAAAAGGTCTGCCAGTTCGTCCCAGTAAGGACGCTTGGCATCCCCCACAAACCCAGTGGTCACAAAGATTGTGGCAGGGATCAGGTACCGCCGTAGCAGCGGGACGGCGTTTATGAGGTTGTCAGCATAGCCGTCGTCGAAGGTAACCACCACGCTGCCGGGCTGCCAGCTTTCCCTGGCGGAGAGGGGCGAAGGGAGATATCGGGACCGAAGCACTTCCATGTGACCGGCGAAATTCTCCGGTGATACGCAGAGCAACTGCGGATCCCTGGCAGTATCGGCGACCCGATGGTAGAGCAGGATCGCCGCTTGAGGGACCGTGCGCTGCGCCAACTTCCTGAGCATCGATTCTCCGTACATCGGTCAGCTCCGGGCCCGCTTCACCGCTCGCACGGTGATCAGCACCTGGTAATCCTCGTCCCGGTATTCGAGCTCGGCTCGGGTGAGTTCACGGCTGGCAAGTCCATGCAGGAAGCTGCAGGCAACGAGAACGTTTCCGTGGCTTTGAACGACCACGTTCTGGTCGCCGAACACGTCGCCGAACAGACGGCGGGCGGCGACGTCACTAAGCCGCCAAAAGTCGCCCCAGCGGTCCATGTCATACCGGCTGATCTGGCTGATGCCGGCAAAGGTGGCCAGGAGCACTCCTCCCTCCTTCAGCTTCAGGTAGGTGCTGGCAACCGCCGCCTGCAGGTCGTAGATGAAAGGGAACGTCTGCGTCAGGATCATGCAGTCAAAGGAGAGGTCGGGGATCCCTTCGCCCGTGGCGAGGTTGCCGACCAGGGTCGCCTCGGGGTTGCCAGGCTGGGCGTGCAAGACATCGGACTTCGTCACCCGCTCAGCGCCGAAAACACGGGTATACTCGCCGTCGCCCACCTCGAGCACCCTCCCCTTGATGTCCAGGCTGTTGTCGCTCAGGAACCTTTCGATGTAATAGCGGTCGATGGGCTGGCCGCGGTCGAACCCGAAACTCCTGCTGACCGGCTGCAGCCGCCCCAGCCGGATGCTCCTCCATATGTGCCGGAAAAAGGTCATCGTTTCACTTCCCCTCAGCAAGGAGATCGTTGCGCTTGGCGTACACCAAGCAGAACCAGGTGGTATCAGGTCCCAGCCGGAACGGGGGCTTCGAGGCGAAACAGGTCTCGGCATCGAAATCGTGAACCAGGTAGCGGTACCCCTCCCGATCGAGCAGATTCAGGAGGTCTCCCAGCAGTTGGCGCTGCCCGGCCCAGCCATGGTACTCCAGAACCAGCTCGCGAATCTGACGCAGCTTTCCAGCCTGGGCGGCCTCGGTGAGCACGGCGAGTTCCTCTCCTTCAATGTTCAGTTTGAGGAAATCCACCGGTTGGTCCAGGTAACTCGACAAACGCACCATGCGCACCCGGACCGAACCCTGTTCAGCGATCTGTCCGCCGGCCTTTCCGTCCGCCAGGAAGCTGGTCTCGCCCTCCTCTGCGGCAAGTCCCGCGTTGACCAGGCTCACGTCGGTGATGTTGTTGCGTGAAAGGTTGCCGGAAAGGATCTTGAACAGCTCCGGATCGGGTTCGAAGGCGAGGACCCTGGCTCCGGGGTGGACCTTTTTGAACTGCAGGATGGACATGCCCATGTTGCTGCCGCCGTCGATGATTAACGGGTCCGGCCGCACCGCGTCGAAGTGGTAGATGCGGTTGACGAACTCGTCCTTGTACTGCATGTAGAAATTCGCTCCGTCGGTGACCGCCATTTCCAGCCCCTGCATACGCAGGACCGCTCCCGACCTTTGCTGCCAGCACTTCCTGTGCAGCAAGGCGAGGCGCACCCGTTTAACGGTGTGCCGGGCAATGCCGGCCAGCAGATTGATGATCCCCATGAAAACCTCTCCTTGCGGCCCCGTGCCACGACGGTTAATACGGTTTCACGCCGGTCGAACTGGAAAACTGCCCTTTCCAACGGTTAATGTTTTCCTTCGGCAGGCGGATCCGCGTCACCCCAGGGGTCCTGATCCGGCTCTCCAGTTGGTCAAGGGCAGAGCGCTCCAGGACCGGAAGGTCGAAATCCTTACGCATCTCGGCAGCGCGGTTGTCTACCCCGATGATGAGGCTTCTTCTCCCTTTTTGCAGTGACCTGATCCCCGCGTGCAGCCTGGTGCCGACGTAGTCGACGGCCGGATCAGCCAATGCGCCGTCAAAGGCCTGCAGATAAGGGGGAATTACCTCGACACCGGCTACGCCAAGCGCGGCCAGGTAGTCCCTGTCCCCGACGCCTTGCAACCAGACCAGGACACGCCGGTAGCACTGCGACAGCACCTCCAGCATCCTGCGGTCCGCTTCCGGGTCCTGGCTGTAGTCCGTCAGGGTGCTGACAACGGTATCGCCGATCTCTGTCCTGATCTCCCGGCAGTGCTCCGGCGTCAGTTGCCAAAGCGTGGGGCACCCCGTGTTCACCACGTTGTCAAAACCAAGGCCGCGCAACTTTTCCTCGGTATATGAGTCCCTGACCGAGTGCAGCCATTTTCCGCTCAACACTCTCTTCAGGAGCACCTTGGTGTAGAGGCTCTCTTTCTCCTGGTACTGCCACCAGCCAAGCCCCATTAGGACCACGTTTTTCACGTAGGCTGACTTGCGCAGGTTCACGTCCCATTGCTTGTACTGCTCCATCCTGCTGCTTAGGGAGTTGGTACCACCGAAGACGAGGAGGTCGCTTTGCTGGATGCAACTGCGGGTGTGGCGGGTTATCTCCATGTAGGGGAGCTTGAAGAAGAAGGCCTCCGGGAACACCTCACGCATGTGGCCGTAGACCGACTCCATGATGATCTCATTGCCGAGATTGTAATCGCTGATGGAGGTGTCGAATATCGATATGGTGTTCACTTGCTGGCCTGGCTCCCGGTTGGATTTTGCCTGGATGGTTTCTCGAACTTCAGCATCTCGTTGCCGTCTATGTCCTCGCCCCGTGCGCACAGTTGAAATCCGGCGGCCTCAGCCTTGGCAAGCAAGGCATCATGGCTGAGATGGCTCTTCCAGGCGAGGCTCTTCCTGCCGGGAAGGCCGGGGACGAGTTCCGTGCTGCAATAGGAGAGGATCAGCCGGTCGGACGCCTGGGCGATTCGTCCCAAGAACCAGTCCACGTCCTCCACGTACTCCAGGCAGCCGCTGACAAAGCAGACATCGACACGCAGATCGGGAAACTCGTTGCGGTTGAAGTCGCACACTATCGTTTCCGGGCTCCTGGCCACGTAGTCGCAGCAAAAGTACCGGGTGCCGTCCGGAAGAAACTCCCGGAGCCACATCCTGCCACAGCCAAGATCGAGAACGCTCTTTTCCTGATCGAGCAGGTAGGCAAGCCCCTTTATGCGCCGCTTCCACTGCTCGTCAAAATGCTCTATCTCACGCCATTGCGGTGGGCGCCAGGCGCGCCTGAGTCTGGACAAGAGCGAGCGGATCATTCGGGCCTCGCGGCCGCGTGCGAAATCACGTCGCCGAGCCTTCCCTGTTCGAACATGTCGAGCCAGCTATCAGTGGAGAGGTTCACTATGGTCGCTCCCGATTTGCGGTACAGCTCCTTGTAGAACTCGTACTGGCTGAAAAGGTTGTAAGCCTGCCACATGGTGCTGGTGACATCGTCCCAGGCGTTCTCGTCGGAGGCGTTTTTGCGGACGTCCTGCTCCTTCGGGTAGAAGTGCTCCATCGGTTTTTTGTAGTCCCTGAGGTTACTATGATCGCAACCGACAAGGTAGACCTCCCGGTATCCCATGTACAGCAAAACGGGGAGGATCATGAGCGGGCCGCTCTGTGGGGAGAGAACCTGCCTGGTGATATCGACCTGTTGAGTACTGGGGTGCTCAGACAGGTAAAGGTAGAAGACCTCGCGCCCGGCAAAGAGGTGGTACCGCTCCACCATGGGCTTCGTGGCATGCCCCAGAAAGATCGCGGTGCTTTGCGGCAGCGTGCGGTCCGCAAGCTGCAGCCATTCGACGTAGTTCTCCAGGACCAAAGGCGGGTGGTACGGCGCAAAGAAGTGGAACCGCGGGCAGATGTCCTTGATGTGCTGGTGCAGAAAGAAGTTGCTCAAGCTGAAGCAATCCTCCCCTTTCAGCAGTTGCAAATCCTCCTGCCTGATACTCGGCCCGGTGGCCAGCAGAAAAGCCCTTTTCCCCCGGGCCGCCCCCTTGAGCGACACGTTTTTTGCGACGGCGACCCGATCGGGGCAGCCCCGGAAGGACCAGGTGTCGAGCAGTTGTTCCAGCCTTCGAAAGAGCACCGGTGGCAGTAACTGCTGGGTCCTCACTAGCATCCCTGAGCCTCCAGAATCATCTGGCACAGTTCCCGGACTGCACCCATCCCCCCCTTGTGCCTGGAAACGTGGTGCACCACTGCCCGAACCGCATCCACCGCGTCGCCGGGACAGGCCGAGAACCCGGAGAGCTTGAGACAGGCGAGGTCATTGACGTCATCGCCGATGTAGGCGGTCTGGCCAAGCTCGATACCCAGGTCGCGTACCAACTCCAGCAGACAGCCCTGCTTGTCCTCAACGCCGATGTAGCAGCGCGTGATGCCCAGCTTCGCCATGCGGGCGGTCACGATGGGAGAGTTCTCCGAGGTCAACACCGCCACTTCCACACCAGCTTCGCGCACCAGTTGGAGTCCTTTGGCATCGCGGGTGTTGAACTTTTTAAGCCGGTCCCCCTCTGCCGACCAGTACATGCCGGCGTCGGTGAGCGTGCCGTCCACGTCCACCGCCAAAAGCCTGATGTCGCCCAGGGAGCCGGTTGCCGTGCTCACAGCTTTTAGCCTCAGGGCGCGTTCCACCACCTCCCAATCGGCAGGCTCGTCGATTTCGACGGCTGTATCCGGGGCCATTTCGTACACGGCGATCCGCCCGCCCAGGCGGCATTGCGACTCCTCCAAGAGTTTGCGCCTGGTGAAATAGAAGGCCCCGTTCTCCATGAACGTCCCGGCGAACTCCTGCCTGCGCGGCCGGGAGCGCGGGTCGTAATTGAGCGGCGAGCCGTCGCCGTTCCAGAAAAACCTCTTGGTCCTGACCCCGGTAACGAGCGAGTCGTAGCCGCCGGCCCGGAACAAGGCAGCGGCGCGACGAAAATCTTCGGGGGTGACCAGCGGGGAGGTCGCCTGAATGGTGACCACTACTTCAAAATCGATGCAACGGGCGGCATGGAGCATGACCGCCTCGGTGGAGGCAGTGTCCGTTGCCAATTCGGCGGGACGATCAAGTACCTCCACGGGGAGTCCGAGCCCCGCCACCGTCTGCGCTATCTTGGCGGAATCCGTGGATACTACCACCCGGGAGAAAATCCCGGATTGGCACGCTGCCTCCAGGACCCAGGCGCACAGTGGTTTGCCGCCGATCATGCGGATGTTCTTGTCCGGAATGCTTTTGGAACCGCCACGCAACGGAACCAGGGCCACCATGTCAGTCATTGACCTTCCTCTTGAGCTTCCTGCGCTGGACCGCTTCGATGGGGAGCACATCCTGGCTCTTGTAGGAAAGCGACTTCGAAACGTTGCGCAGGTCGCGCGCCAGGCGTCTCATGCCGTCCGGCTCGAGGCTGGCCGCGTGATCGGTCCCCTTCCAGGTGCGGTCCAAGGTGAAGTGGCGCTCGAAGTACCTGGCTCCCAGCGCCAGCGCCGCGATATCCGCGGCGATCCCGAGATGGTGCCCGGAAAAACCGATGCCGCGGACCCGGTGGCCAAAGTTCTCGACCAGGTGCTTGATCTGATACAGGCAGATATCCTCGAACGGGACGGGGTAGCCTGAGGTGCAGGCGTACAGGACGAGGTCCTGGCTGCGTCCCTTGTCTTCAAAGAACGACACGATGCGTTGTTCCTCGGCGGGTGTGGTCATCCCGAGCGATACATGCAGTTCACCGCCGTAGTTCGTCGCCAGCCACTCCAAAAGTTCGAAATCGAGGTTGCAGGCAGAGGGGATCTTTAGAATGCGCGGCTTGAGTTGCGCGATCTCCTTGGCGGCGGTCAGGTCCCAGACCGAGGTGCTGTACTCGCAGCCCCACTCCTCGCACCACGCCTTAAGCTGGCGGTGCTGGTCCACATCGAACTCGAGGTAGTCGCGGTGTTCGCCGTAGGTGGCGCCGTAGGAATTGGCGGGATTGGGGTGCGGTGCCTGGTACTCCTCGGGAGTAAGCAGTTCCCTGTTGGTCCGTTTCTGAAACTTGATGATGTCGACCTTGCAAAACTGCGCCGCCATCTTGATCATCTCATGGGCGATGTCCATCTTCCCCATGTGATTGCATCCTATTTCCGCGATTGCCTTAACGTCCATATCTCACCATGCCCTTTTGTGGGTCCACCCGATGATGCGGGCTACCTGCTGGGGAAGTTTCCTGAAAATTGCCAGCCTGCTCAGCTCGACGCTGTACAGGTAGCACAACACTTTGACGTACTCACTCTTGCCAGCCTGCGCCGGTCTCCCACTTCCCTTTTTGAAAAGCGCGACCACGTTTTCATAGCCGAAGACCAGTTCGAAGCCGGCATCCGCCAAAAGCGACGACAAGGTGCTCAGGGTGAAGTGGTACAGGTGCGCGTTCTGCAGATAAAGCAGAAAGTCCCGATACACGTTGTGAATGTTGAATACGCCAGGGAGCTCGATGTACAGGTAGCCGTCATCCTCCAGAAGCGACGACAGCAATGCTAACTCGGCCCTCGGGTCGGGAAAATGCTCGAGCACATGGCTTAAGATGACGACCTTCGCCTTCCCGTGCCGGCCAAGCTCTGCTGCTCCGCCGTGCTCCAGTTGCAGCCCCTGAGAGCGGCCGTACTCGAGATACCTGCCGCCGTGATCGCAGCCATACACCAGGCAGCCGGACTCCCGGAAAGGGACCAGGACACCGCCTGCACCGCAGCCTACGTCGAAGACTACCGTGCCGGCCAACTCCCCCGGGATGTTTTGCAGCACCGAGTCAAGGATCAAGCGGCCATGAGCCGACTGCTCCGCAAAAAAGGCTTCCGAGGCAGCCTCCTCACCAACATACAGTTCCCGGTAGTCGCTGTCATAAAAGCGTGACAGGCTCTCCGGGGTGAGCCGGGGCGAGGTCCTGAGCACGCCGCAGTGCCGGCAAAGATAGGTATCCACCTCCAGTGCGAAGCGGTCCCGTCTCGCCAGCAGCATCCCGTCATCACTGCCGCAGATGCATGGGGCAGGCTCCAGCTCGTAGCCCCCCTCTTTCACCCCCGTCCTGAACCGCTTAAGCGCGGCAGCCTGCCGCCCGGACAACTCTACAGAGGGGGCCTCCAGGCTATAAAAACGCTTGGGGTAGCTGCCGAAAAACATCAGGTCTTCTCCCGGAGGTGCCATGGCACCTCGAAAACGAGCAAACCCGCCCTCCGGGCCCCCTCCTTGAGCGTCCCAAAGCCGCCGGTGTCATGCACGGTGAAGGAAAGCGCTTCCTGGCGGTCAAGGATCTGCACCCCCGGGATTCCGATGCCGATGGCAACGTGGTAGATCCCCGAGTTGAAGTCCTTCATGGGGAGCCGCACCCAGGATACATATTCGCCAGCGGGGCGCGCCTCAAACAACTGCGCGTTGGTGTCGGTATCCGCGGTCGAGAAGGCATGCACTCCCTGCACGGTGGTCACTATGCAGGCCACGTGTATCCCGGTCAGTTCACGGTTCAGCAGATAGCGAACCTCGACGCACGGCTCCTCTCCTAAACCGAATTCCGTACTCTCTTGATGCTCACCATTGAGAAGCCTCACCTGCAGGACCTGAGCGGCCTTGTCGCTTCTCACCGGGAATTGCCTGGTCGACTGGCCGGGAAAAGCGGAAGAAAGGTACTTCTGAACGACCGTATCCGTGTCGCTCGATTCCAGCAGTTGTCCGCTCTCCAGCCAGATGGCGCGGTCGCACAGCTTGTGGATCGCACCCATATTGTGGCTGACAAAAAGTACGGTGCGTCCCTCCCTGCCCACCTCCTCCATCTTCCCCAGGCATTTGTTTTGAAACTGCGCATCACCGACTGCCAGCACCTCGTCCACGACCAGTATCTCGGGCTCGAGGTGGGCGGCTACGGCGAAGGCCAGGCGTACGTACATCCCGGACGAGTAACGTTTGACCGGGGTGTCCAGGAACTTCTCGATCTCGGCGAACTGCACGATCTCGTCGAACTTGCGCCTGATCTCCTCGCGCCGCATGCCGAGGATTGCCCCGTTCAGGTAGATGTTCTCGCGACCGGTCAGTTCCGGGTGGAATCCGGTGCCGACCTCCAGCAGGCTCGCCACCTTCCCTCTGATCCGGATGCTGCCGGTGCTGGGCTCGGTGATGCGGCTCAGGATCTTCAAGAGGGTCGACTTTCCCGCGCCGTTGCGGCCGATGATGCCGACCCGCTCCCCTTGCTTGATCTCAAAGGAGACATCCTGCAGCGCCCAGAACTCCTCCACGCTATCGGCGCGCTCATCCTTTGCGAAAGGACGGCAAAGCCTTCTGGCAAAAGAGGCGACACCGTCGCTTAGTACGTCGCGCAGGGCGGTGTACTGCTCGCGCGGCTGATGCGAGAGAAGATATTTCTTGCCCAGGTTGCGTACGCTGACGGCCGGCGCGCTCATATCACATCCGCCATGGTCTTCTCGGTGCCGCGGAAGAACCGGAGGCCACCCGCCAGCAGCAAAAGCGACAGGAAGGTTGACAGGATGATGCCGGGCCAGAAGACCTCGACCTTCAGCCCGAGCAGCGCCCATCTGAAGCCGTCGATCACCCCGACCATCGGATTCAGCGCGTAGAAAAGACGCCATTTTTCGGGGACCACGGCGCTTGCGAACCCCACCGGCGAGACGTAGAGGCCAAACTGCAGCAGGAACGGAACCACATAGCGGAAGTCGCGGTACTTCACGTTGAGCGCGGAGAACCACAGCCCGGCCCCAGTGGCGGCCACGCAGGCCAAGAGCAGGAACAGAGGAAGGGCAAGCACCCGCCAGGTCGGGAAAACCCCGTACCAGAGCATGATGACCGCCATGACCGCGAGGGAGATGGCGAAGTCCAGCAGGCTGGCGATGACGCTGCTCAAGGGGATAATCATGCGCGGGAAATAAACCTTGGTGAGCAGGTTGGCGTTACCGATCAGCGCACCGGAACTTTCGGATAAGGCATTGGCGAAGAAATTCCAGGGAAGCATGGCGGCAAAGACCAGCAACGGGTAAGGCGCCTCGCCGGAGGGCATCTTGGCGAACAGGCCAAAGACCAGGGTGAAAGCGATCATGGCGAGCAAGGGACGCAGCAAGCTCCAAAGCACCCCGATCGCGGTCTGCTTGTAGCGGACCAGCACGTCGCGCCAGACCAGGAACCAGAGCAGTTCCCGGTACCTCCAGAGGTCGCGCCAATAATGCAGGGCCGGAGCGTCAGGCTCGATGAGTAACAGTTCAGGTTGTAGGCTTTCTTCTATGGCCATGGCCCTTTTGGTGGTATCAGACGTCGCGTATGGGGCGCAGCTTCTTCATGAGCGGCAAAATCGTCATGGCATAATAACCCGAAACGGCCAGCGCCGCCCAGTAAAAACCGAAATTTGCCCTAACAATCCGCAAAGTTTCCGTGAAGCGGGGGGTGTCGCTCACCCCGCCCGGGCGGGCATAGCCGATCAACTGCGGACAGAAGACAAAATTGACCCCGTCTTTTTTCATCCTCTGATTGAAATCGAAGTCGGCGTACACCGGGTAACGGCAGTCAAAGGGAGGCTCGGGGTGCAGCCGCTTGGGCACCAAAAGCGCCTGGTGATGCAGGGTGTTGTAGAGCCGCAAGTGCCAGTCGGCTCTCGGGTGAAAGACCCGCCCCGGCCCCATCTGCACCGTACCGTAGAGAACGTCGCGGGGGGCATAGTTGTCGAGTCGGTCCGGCAGGGAGATCACCCGATCCCCGGCACCGAGAAAGAGGATGGAGCTTTCGGGGTCTGCCGCGCGCCACCCCTTGTTCATGGCGTCGTATGTGCCGCGGTCCGGTTCGCTCACCCAGTAGTGCAACCGGTCTGCGTACCTCTCTATGACCTGCCGCGTGCCATCCGTGGAGCCGCCATCGATGATCAGGTAGTCTATGGCTTTGGTGCGCTTTTGCTCCAGCACGCTGAGGATGGTCTCTTCGAGGTCGCTCGCGGCGTTACGCACCACGGTTACGATGGAAAAGCGCGGTTCCCTGCTCATCGCTTGCCCCTTCCCAGGAGGAGCCGCAGCACCATGGCGGCGTGGTCGAAGCGCCCCAGCAGTATGCGCAGCAGCAGTCCGCCCAACAGCACCAGGTAGACGGTTGGCAGGGCGTGGGGATAGTAGCGTCGGGTGAACAGGATGCGGTTGCGCACATTGTAAAAGTCGCAGGTGTAGCTCTTGCGGCGCGGGTTGCTGCTGGTGCCGATGCTGCGGCCCACCTTGTGGTAGACGAGGCTCTGCGGCGCATATCCGAGTTCGAAGCGTCCCTTCGCCCGCTCCGCCCAGTCCGCCTCCTCGAAATAGAGGAAGTAGTCCTCGGACATGAGCCCTACCTCCCTGAGAAAGCGACTGGAGACCATGAGCGACGCACCTTCCACGTAGTTCATCCACCTCTCGGCCCTGCTGCGCTCGGTGCGCCCTCCGAGGAACCGGCCGTAGTGCCAGGGAAGGCCGACGAAGCGGCAGTAATGCCCCCCACCTAGTGCCTGCACCTTGTCCCGGTCCGCATAGTAGCGGATGGTCGACCCGCACATGCCGATGGAGGGGTGTTCCTCCATGCGCCGCACCAGGTGTGAAAGTGCATCGCGATCGACGACAGTGTCGTTGTTGAGCAGCCAGGCGTAGGAGAAATCGTCCCGGGACAGGGTGTAGCGCAACGCAACATTGTTGCCGCCGGCGAAGCCCAGATTGCCGCCGTTGCGCACCAGGACAAGCCAGGGGTCCAGTCCGGCAATACCGCCGGATTCCGCCTCCGCGGCGCTGTACTCGGCGCAGTCAACGCCGTGGTCATCGACCCAGTCGCGAAGGCGATGCAGCGAATCGTCCGTCGAGCCGTTGTCACAGACGATGACGCTCAGGGGGGAGTAGTTGAGGGCGCGCAGGCTTTCCAGGCACTCCACGGTGTCCCGCCAACCGTTCCAGTTGACGACAACGACGTAGACCCGGCTCACCAGTAGATGCTCCACGCCACCATCGCCACCCACACGATACCGACGGCCAGCAGGACGCGGTCTTTGAGAAGCGATTCGGTCGGGTCGCCGCTTTTGCCGGACTGTACCCTCAGGATGTAACGGAAGAGGCCAAAGCAGCAAAGCGGCACCGAGTAGATCAGCGTGGTCCGGTTGATGGTGGTGTACATAGCGTAGGTCACCAGCACCGCGCCACCGGACAGGTACATGATTCCCTCAAGGTATCCCTGCGGGTAATGGACGAGGTTTTCCCTGTGTTCAACCGCCTTCTCTCCCAGCAGGGAATACTCACACAGCCTTTTCCCCGTGCTGAGGAAGATTGAAAGAAGAAATACGCTCATAAAGAGCCAGGGGGAAATCTCGATGTGAAAAACTTCCCCGCCAGCCTGAAGACGGAGCAGGAACCCAGCGGAGATACAAAACAGGTCCACGATGGGATAGCTCTTGAGCGCGAAGGAGTAAGACAGCGTGACGCCCAGGTAGCAAAGGAGAAAGGCCAGAAACAGCATTGAGCAACTGCTTCCGAGGGCGAGTCCCGCAGCCAGCAGCAGGAGGCAAAGAACAACGGACCCGGTGACACTGGCCCTCCCGGACGGGATGGGGCGCAGTTTTTTCTTGGGATGGCTCTGGTCGCGCTCGCGGTCGAGCAAGTCGTTCAGCACATAGCCGGAACTGGAGACGAAGCAGAAGGCGAGCAGCGGCGTAATGCCGCGCGCTAGTTGCCCCGGCACCAGGAGTTGCCCTCCCAGGAACGGGGGAAAGAACAGCATCAGGTTTTTCAGCCACTGGGCGGGACGCAGCAAGGCGATATAAGCTGTCATCACTGTCCGTCCTCCAACCTTTGCAACATTTTCACTGCCGCCGCGCGGTAGTGGGTATCGGCAGGGGCTTCCCGCACCGCTTGACGAAAATAGGACATGGCCGCGTCACGATCGCCAAGTGTTTGCGCCATCTTTCCGCTCTGGTAGAGGTTGAAGGGGTCACGGGTCTTTAGGTACAGCAACCGGTAGGTGGCGATGATGTCGCGGTACATGCCATCCCTGACAGCTGCATTGGCGGCCTGGCGGGCTAGTCCCTCATCGGCCTTGGTCAGCATCTGCAGGAATTCAGGGCCGGCTTGCTCCTTGCTGGCAAAGTTGCGGAAAAAATATTCCCGTGCCCCCTGACCATCTCCCCCCTGAAGCCGCACCGCCATCAAGTTTTGTTTGATGAGGCTCCTGATCGATGGCCGATCGTTCAGCCGTTCGGCCGTCTCGATTTCGCTGCGGCCCTGCTGCAGTTCTCCCTTTAGGAGAAGGGCAACGCCAAGCTCGAGGTGTGCCGCAGCAAAGCCCGGGGACTTACGCACCGTATCACCGAAAAGGGCGAGGTTATTTTGCCAAACAAAGGTGCGCTGCATGGTCAGAGACCCCGCAACAACAGCGATGGCAACGGCCGCGGGAAGCAAGAACTGCTGCCAATTGGCCCTCTCCAGCATAACGGAGGCCTGGCTGGCAACCCCCAAGCAGAGGAACGCGGAAGGGAGATAAAGGTAGCGCTCGGCAAACGGAGTCCAGGCCACATGGCCCAGCGAGACCACGAGCGCAGGGAGCAAAAAGACGACGCCAGCTGCGACAAGCACGGCTGCCATGCTGCGCTTCTTAAGCCAGAACGGCAACAGCAGCAACAAAAGGATCGCGGGAACCAAGTAGAGCGCTGAAACGGCATCGATGGCGAAATTGAGCGGAAGCGGCAGAACCAGTTTTTTCAGATAGAAGCCCAGTGCGGACAGAACGGTTTGCAATGCTGCCAGCGGTCCCCCGACCTGGTTGCTCAAAAGGTTGCTAACGCTGAGCGTCGGGCTGAGCGCGGCGAGAATTAACAGCAACAACACGCTGCAAGCGGCAACGCCTGCCAAAACGAGAAGAACGGTGCGCCGGGATCGGACAGGGGACGGCCAACAGGCAGTCAGCAGCAGCGCAGCCGGCAGGAAACAGACCGCGATCTCCTTGGTGAGCACCCCCATAACGAACAGCAGCAAGGCGGGGCAAAGAAAGAGTAGCCGGTCTCTGCTGAGGCACTGCAGCAGACACCAGAGGGCAGCGAAAACGAAAACTGCCGCCAAGGGGTCGGTACGGCCGGCGATCCAGGTTACCGGTTCGGTGTTGATGGGATGAACGGCGAAAAGGAGGGCGCCCGCCAGCGGAAACCAGGGTGCTTTTATGGACCAGGCCGCTGCCAGCTGCCTTCCAATCAGGAACAAGAGCATGGTGTTGAGGGCATGGAACAGTACGTTCTCCAGGTGCATGAACCGAGGGTGCATGCTCCAGAGAAGGTTGTCCAGGTAATAGGACAGTTCTACAAGCGGCCGGTAATAGTAGGTTCCGTTGGGGCGGAATAAACCAATCAGTGTCTTGCCTGCGCCGGCGTCATAGGCTGCGATGATGCGGGGGTCGTCTACAGAACATGTACCGGCGGAGAGTGCCGGGTAATAGACGCAAAGGACGATAGCCGCCAGAATCAAAATCTGATAGCGGGTTTGGAGTTTCATCACGACGTCTGCTTTGGCGACACCATTTCCAGGAAGAATGCTTCCATATCCTTTCTTTTGGGCTCGACCCTTTCGATGGAGCACCGCTGCGCTATCGACTTCTCGATGAAGTCCTGCAGATCGGCTTTGGCCACAACGCACTCCTCGGAAGCTCCGTCGGGCTTGAAAAGTCGCACGGTGTACCCCTCGACGCCACGCTCGAGGACGCCGGAGACGGTATCGACGGCGAGCAGGACGCCTTTGTTGATGACGCCAACCCGGTCACACACGGCTTCCACGTCAGCAGTGATATGGGTGCTGAAGAATACCGTCTTGCCGCGCTCCTTGAGCTCGCGGATGATGTCCTTCACCAGGGCCCGGCCAATCGGGTCGAGGCCGCTCATAGGCTCGTCGAGAACATACACAGCGGGATCATGTATCAGCGTCTGGGCAAGTCCCAGACGTTGCACCATCCCTTTGCTGTAGCCACGGATCGGGCGCTTGCGGGCCTCCCAAAGGTCGAGACGGTTCAGAACTTCGCTGCCTCTGACGGAGATGTCGGCCGCTGACATGTTGAAGCTCTTGCCGACAAAGCGCAGGTACTCCTCGCCGGTAAGAAAATCATAAAAAGAGGGATTCTCCGGAAGAAAGCCGACCTGGGAACGGGCAGTTTTTTCGGTGACGTCGACCCCCATGATGCGAGCGGTTCCAGCAGTGCTGCCGATAAGGCCCAGCAAAATCTTGATGGAAGTGCTTTTGCCGGCGCCATTGGGACCGAGAAAACCAAACACCTCTCCCTGGTCAACCTGCAGTGACAGGGAGTTCAAGGCGTTGACGGTGACCTTCTTTTTGCCCTGGAATACCTTGCTTAATTTGTCGAATTCTATCGCGTGCATTTGCGCCTCGGACCTCGCCTTATTTTTTCACCCCGGAGAAAGAGAAACCGCTCGTAGAGCTGATGCTGCCGTCACTTTGCAAGATGAATTTCCCGCCGTACGGATCCCTGGGGATCCCGCGCAGCAAACCCGCCCGCACCAGGTCTTCCAGTGACCCGGGAAGTTTCCCGCGCTGCTTCACGAAAGCATCGCGTGCCTTTTCCAGCGCGAACACCCTGATAAAGGCGGCCTGGCGGATGAGGAGCGATTTTTTCACGGCCTGGTCGCGCGAGTTCCTGGCCATGTTGCCGAGGTAAACAATGGCCATTTCGGTACTGCCGGAACGCTGCATGTAACGCCCCGCCAGATTGATGAACATGTTATTGCCGCTGAGCTCAGCAGCGCGACGGTAGTATTTGGCGGCACGTCCGTAGTCCTTGAGGAAATAGGCGTTGTTGAATCCGACAAAGTAGGGAAGCTGCCAATCCCAGTCGCGATACTGCATGCCGCGTTCCAAGAACGTGTTGGCGAGGGCCACCTGCCCGACGTTCCAGGTGAGAACGGCCTGGGCGAAATAGTAGCCATCCATGTTGTAGGGGTCCAGCTTCAGGCTGGCATCGATGGTGCGCGACATGGCGGGGTAATCAACCGGCATATCCAGCTCGTTGCTCGCCTTATCCACCAGCCCACCGTAATACATCAGGACCTTCAGCATCAATAAGGCGCCGACCGTTTCCCTGTGATCGGCCGACATGGCCTTCATGGTGTTGACGCTCGGTATATAGCCGAGCTTTTCCACGAATGGCTTGCTTCTCATGTAATCGGCGAGGGCGAAAACGACCACCAGATAGCCCGCCAAGAGCATGGGGAGAACCAGAAAAAGTTTCCGCACCGTCTTTGGCATCATTTCATCTCACGTCTGGTAAAAATGACGGTTGCCAAAATCACCAGGAGGGTCGTGTAGATGCAGAAATACATTAAGGGCAGCACCACGGCTTTCATGGACAGGGGGATCCCGTAAATGGCATTGATCCTGAGATTGAAGGCGCTGAAGTTAGGCAACAGGTAGTAGAGAACCGAGGCTGCCTGTTTGACCACCGGAGAAAGCGTCGTAGCAAGCGGGGAGTGGACATAATCGTAGGCCTGCTGCGAGGCGTTTCCAGCAAGGAACACGGATATGGTGCCGAAAATAGGGAGAAAAAACGAGGTACTGACCGTGGAAAACAAAAAGGCGTAGGCGACCAGCATGACGTACTTCAGCAGATCGGCCGCAATACACAGGACCAGATTCATCCAGACGATGGGCCGATCCGCAGGGTAAATCCCAGAAGCGAGCCAGATCATGCAGCAGGCGACCGCGCCAAGCACCAGCGTCGCCAAGAGCAGGAACAGGGCGACCGCGACGAACTTGCCTACCAGGTAGGCACTGCGACTGAGCGGGAGGCTGAGTACGCTGTAGGTGTAACGGCGCTCGATATCCTTCCAGAGCGAAGTGGCGCCCAGGGAAATCGACAGCAGCAGGAGAATCAAGGAAAGCAAGGAAAGCGCTAGAGTAATCGAGAGCTCAGTCACTTGCCGCATGGAAAGTGAGCTGACCGAGGGGATCAGCAGAAACAACAAGGCAACGACTACAATCCCGTGAAAAACCCTGTCCCGAAAGATCGCCCGAAGGTTAACAGCAACTGTATTGAGCATACCTCTTATCCGCGCTCCTCATGTAAGAAAGAAAGGTGAACCCTAACCTGGCAGTAAAATTCCGAGGCACCATAGAAAACGGGATGCCGAAACATCCCGTTCTCCGTGAATCCGATGGGTACCAGCTTAACCTAGTACGCAGTCCAACCGGCGACACCGAAGTTGGTGTTGTCATTAGCGGAGCCAAAATTGGCATTGGTCAAAGCGGTCCCGCTGGCGTTCTGCTTGAAGAAGATGGTGGTCGAGTTCCAGGCGGTACCGAAAATCTTGGAGCCGTCTACATGCTTGGTGCCGATGGCATAGGCGGAGCTGGTACCGACGGCTTTGCCAGTCTCGTCATAGTTGATGGTAGCGCTTACTTTGGAAGACAGCTTGATCAGCGGGCTTTTAGCGTCCTGAGCATTTTGCTGAGAGTTGCCACCGTAAATCGAGACGGCGGGGTTGGATACGGCACCGGTAGCCATAGCGGTACCGGCCACACCGGCGCCGGCAAAAGCGTACGACGAGGCGAAAGAAAGCGAGAGCAGCGTTAAGGCAAGAACTTTTTTCATTTTATCCTCCAAAATTAGCAGATTCGGTTATTGGTCTTAGTTCCACTCGTAGTGCGACGGGTAGGTCTGCACGTCGGCGTAGTACGCTTCCTGGCCGGTCTTCCAGTTCTTCAGGTCGGAGTTGGCAGCGGCGTTGAAGGCCTTCTCGCGGTAAGCGGAGAACTGCGGGATTGCGATGGCGGCCAGGATGCCGATGATCGCGACGACGATCAAGAGCTCGATCAGGGTAAAGCCTTTGTTGCTTCTGATTTTGTTTAACATCTGTTTCTCCTTTTCGTTGGTGGATTGCCGATTGGAAGATCTGGTTAGATCATCGGTACCGCAAGACATGTTCTGTAGAGCAACATGTGGGCCAAAATCAAGAAACAGTTATAAGCAGAGTAAATAACACGACTTTGTCTCAATCGCACGCACTGACACAGCCGCCCCAAAACGTCACAGCGACAATTTTGGCAACAATATGGTGACGTTTTTTGTCAGTCAGTCTTCATCCATACCGAACTTCGCCAGGCGGTACCTGAAGGAGCGGAAGGTCATGCCGAGCAGTGCCGCCGCCCGTTTCTTCACCCCGCCGCATTGATCCAGTGCCTGCACCAGGAGCTTCTGCTCCAGGTTGTCCAGGTAGGCCTGCAGGTCCATCCCCTCCTCGGGAATGCCGATGCCGTCCGGGGCGGAGGAGACGGCGCGCTGCTCGCGTACCGCGGGGGGGAGGCAGTCCAGCGCGATCACCCTGCTGCCGAGCACCACGCAGCGCTCGACCAGATTCTCGAGCTCGCGCACGTTGCCCGGGAAAGGGTAGTTGTAAAGGACGCGCATGGCATCGGGGGTGATGATGTCGCCGCTGCCGGACCAGAGGGAGTACTTCTTGTAAAAATGTTCGACCAGCGCGGGGATGTCCTCGCTCCTCTCCTTGAGAGAGGGCATGCGGATCTGCACCACATTCAGGCGGTAAAAGAGGTCTTCGCGAAAGCTTCCTTCGCGCACCTGCTCCTCAAGGTTGCGGTTCGATGCCGCCACGATGCGCACGTCGGCCTTGAGGGAAACGGCGCCCCCTACCCGGCGGAACTCCCTCTCCTGCAGCACGCGCAAGAGCTTCGCCTGCAACAGCAAAGGGACCTCGCCGATCTCGTCAAGAAACAGGGTGCCCCCTTCGGCCTGTTCGAACAGGCCGGGGCGGTCGGCGATGGCGCCGGTGAAGGCGCCCTTGGTGTGGCCGAAGAGCTCGCTCTCGATGAGGGTTTCTGGGATGGCGCCGCAGTTGACCGCCACGAAGGGGGCATCCTTGCGCGGGGAATTGTAGTGGATCGCTCTGGCCGCCAGTTCTTTGCCGGTGCCGCTCTCTCCGGTGATGAGGACGTTGGCGGTGCTGTCGGCGACCTTGGCGATGAGGTCGTAGACCTCGCGCATCTGCTTGCTCTTGCCGATGAGACCCGAGAAGCTGAAACGCTCCTGCACTTCTGCCTTGAGCCGGATGTTCTCCTGCACAAGCCGCCGCTTTTCCAGCGCCTTTCGCACCAGCACCTTCACCTCTTCCACCTTGAAGGGCTTGCCGATGTAGTCGTAGGCGCCAAGCTTCATCGCCTCCACCGCCTGTTCCGCCGTGGTGAAAGCGGTGATCATCAAGACTGCGGTGTCCGGACATTGCGACTTGATGCGGGACAAGAGCTCTATTCCACCTAGCCCCGGCATGCTGACGTCGGAGATAACCATCTCGTACGACTGCCCTCCGATACGGGACAGGGCGTCCTCCGCGCTTTCGGCCTGATCCACCAGGTACCCCTCACCATCGAGCAAGATGGCGAGAAACTCCCGCATGCTCAGCTCATCATCGACAACCAAAATCCTGGCACGCATGTAAAACCTCGCTTCAAGTTGCTGTAGACGCGACAGCCGCGCCACCACATCTGTCATGACCACAGGCCGAACCGGTTCCCTTAAGCGGGAAGGTGCAGCGTGACCGTGGTCCCCTTCCCTTCGGAGCTGTTTATGGCCATTCTGCCACCGTTGGTCTCCACGATCCGGTACACCGTGGCCAGGCCCAACCCCGTGCCCCCCTTCTTGGTGGTGAAAAAGGGTTCAAAGACCCGCTTCACGTCGTCCTGGCTCATCCCAGAGCCGCTGTCCCGGATGATGATGCGCGCTTCGCGCCCCCCACCGCTCTCCTGGACCAGGGCGCCGTCGATGCGGATGCGCCCCTCCCCCGCGATCGCTTCCGCGGCGTTGACCAGCAGATTCCAGAACACCTGGGTGCACTGGTCCTTGTCGAATTGCACCACCAGATCGGCAGGGATCAGGTTGTCGACCTCGACCCCGTCCAGCCTGGGATCGGTGGCGAGCAGCGCGCAGAGGTCGGCGATCACCCGGTGCAGGTTGAGCGCGACCTTGTCAGGCTGGTTCGGCTTGGCGTAAGAGAGGAAATCGCGCAACAGGCCGTCCAGGCGGTCAGTCTCCCTCAGGATGATCGAGAAAAGACGCTCGTCTTTGCTGTCCACCCAGGGCCGCAACGCGACCAGTTGCACCGAGCCGCTGATGGCTGCCAGCGGATTGCGTATCTCGTGGGCCATCCGGGCGGAAAGTTCGCCGAGCGCGGCGAGGCGGTCAGCCCGCTTCAACTCGGAGGCCATCCGCTTCAGCTCGGTCAGGTCATGCAGGTCTAAGATCGCCCCCGCCGGGTCTCCGTTCTTGTCCAGTAGCGGAACAGATTTGAACGACAACAGCAGCTCGTTGCCGTCCGGCCCCTTGTGTTGGAACTCCCCCTGCCCCGGCTCGAAGAAGGTCGACTGGAAACGTGCACAGCCGGGCAGGACATCGGTGAGGGGGCGGTCGTAGGCATCCTGCTGGGAGACCCCGGTCAGTATTTCGGCGTAGCGGTTGAAGACCCGGATCCTGCCGCCGGCATTGATGGTCAAAAGTCCGCTGTCGATGGTCGAGACGATGCAGGAGTTCAGACGTTCCAGTTCCTCGTAGTCGATCGCCTTCTCCTGCAGCGCGCTTTCGGAAACCCGCGCGCGCTCGGCCAGGTGTCCGGCCAGCAAGGCGGTCAGGAAAAAGGAGGCGCAGTGGAGAAAGATCAGGTAAAACAGGTACTCGGCGCCCCACTGCTGCGCCGGGTAAGGGGAAAGCCCCAGGGGCGCCAACTTGCCGTAGTACTGGAAGTCGAGAATCGCGCCGTAGAGGATGACGCAAAGTGACGCGGTATAGTAGGCCTGGGAGCGGGCCAGGAGCACACTGGCGCTGATGATGGACAGAAAATAGAGAAATGCGTAGTGGGAGGTGACGCCACCGGAAACCAGGATCAGGACGGTAACCAGGATGAGGTCCCAGACGATCTGGAGATGGGTCAGAGTACGGGTGGTCCTGTCAGATGCCTTGCTCAGCACCACCAGTGAAAGAAGCGAAAAAAGGTAAGTGGCGCCGAGCAACCGGACCAGCACTCTGCCGGCTACCTCGCCACTTACATCATAGGTGTGTACGTCTAGATAAAGGGTGGTAACGAGGAAGACCGATACCACCAAGAGTCTCAGAAGTATGAACCAGAAGACTTTTTTCTTTTCGATCATCCAGCTTAACCGCCAACCGCACCGGCCAACTTGAAGATCGGGAGATACATGGCGATGACCAGTCCGCCGACGGTCGTGCCGAGAAACACCATGAGCAACGGTTCCATCATGGAGGTGAGGGCGCCGACGGCGTCGTCGACCTCGTCGTCGTAGAAATCCGCGATCTTGTTGAGCATGGCATCCATGGCACCGGTCGCCTCGCCCACGGAAATCATCTGCACCACCATGGGCGGGAACACGCCACATTCGGCCAGAGGCTCGGCGATGGTCTTTCCTTCCGAGATGGAGGTGCGCACGTTGTAGATCGCCTCCTCGACGATCTTGTTCCCCGCCGTCTTGGCAACGATCTCCAGTCCGTCCATGATCGGGACGCCGGAGCTGATCATGGTCCCGAGGGTGCGGGTGAACTTGGCCACGGAAACCTTGCGGACCAGCGGTCCGACAATGGGCGCCTTAAGCGCCATGGCGTCCATCACCTTCCTGCCATTGGCGGTGGAGTAGTACTTGCCGATGGCCCACTTGATCCCGAAGGCGGCGGCAATGATGACCACGATGTACTTGACCAGGAAGTTGGAGAGCGCGATGACCAACTTGGTCGGCATGGGCAGTTCACCACCGAAGTCGGCAAACATCTTGGCGAAGGTCGGGATAACGAAGACCAGGATGACGCCCACGACGATGACCGCGATGGACATGATGGTGATCGGGTAGACCATGGCGCCCTTGACCTGTTTCTTGAGCTTCATCGCCTTTTCTATGTAGGCTGCGAGCCTGGCCAGAATGGTGTCGAGGATACCGCCCACCTCGCCTGCCGCGACCAGGTTGACGTAGAGCTGGTCGAAGGCTTTGGGGTGCCTGGCGAGGGCATCGGCGAAGGTGGAGCCGCTCTCGACGCTCTCCTTGACCTTCACCAGGATGTCCTTGAAGGTCGGGTTCTCCTGCTGGCTGGCGAGGATGTCCAGACACTGCACCAGCGGCAGGCCCGAATCGATCATGGTGGCGAACTGACGGGTGAAGACGACCAGGTCCTTGGTCTCGATCTTCTTGGGGCCGCCGAAGCCCGGAATCTTGAGCTCCATGGAGAGCCCCTTGCCGTGCTCCTTGACGGTGATGCTGGAGAAACCGTATCTCTTGAGCTGCGCCTCCACCATGGCGGCACTGGCGGCCTCCATGACCCCCTTTTGGGTGCCACCCGCCTTGCTCTTTGCTTCCCAATCGTACTTTGTCATTTGTTACTCCTCTCCCGGCGCGGGCCGGGACTGGCTCCTGCTATCGTTGCGGCGGACGTCTCATCTGCCCCGCCCCCCCGCCACCCGGCGCGAGCATCTGCTTCAACTCGTCGGGTTCGGAAGAACGACCCAGTGCGTCGTCCACCGTGATAACGCGACGCGACAAAAGGTTCATCAGACACTGGTTCATGGTCTGCATGCCGAATTTTTCCTGGCCCACCTGCATCTGCGAGTAGATCTGGTGCACCTTGTCCTCGCGGATCAGGTTGCGGATCGCCGGGTTGGGGACCATCACCTCGAGCGCCAGCGCGCGTCCCGGTCCGGAGGCCCTGGGGATCAGTGTCTGGGACATGACCCCTTCCAGCACGAAGGAGAGCTGGGTCCTCACCTGGGTCTGCTGGTAGGGCGGGAACACGTCGATGATCCTGTTCATGGTCTGGGCGCAGGAGTTGGTGTGCAGCGTGGCGAAGCAGAGGTGGCCGGTTTCCGCCAGGGTCAGCGCAGCCTCGATGGTCTCCAGATCGCGCAACTCGCCGATCAGGACCACGTCGGGGTCCTGGCGCAAGACGTACTTCAGGGCGTGCTTGAAGCTCTTGGTGTCGGCGCCCACCTCGCGCTGGTTCACGATGCAACCCTTGTGCGGGTGCAGGTACTCGATCGGGTCCTCGACGGTCACGATGTGGTCGTGCCGGTTCAGGTTGATGTGGTCGATCATCGAGGCGAGTGTGGTCGACTTACCGGAACCGGTAGGACCGGTGACCAGGATCAGGCCGCGCGGCTTGTCGCACAGGGCCGTGACCACGGGGGGGAGCCCCAGCTCCTCGAAAGTGAGGATCTTGTACGGGATCACCCTGAAGACGCCGGCGACGGCGCCGCGCTGCACGAAGATGTTACCCCTGAAGCGCGACAGCCCCTTGACGCCGAAGGAGAGGTCCAGTTCGTTGTCCTCCTCGAACCGGTGTTTCTGCGCGTCGGTGAGGATGCTGTAGCAGAGCTGTTTGGTCTCGATGGGGGTCAAAGGCGGGACGTCCATCGGGGTCAGCCTACCGTCGATGCGTATCTGCGGCGAGGTATTGGTGGTGATGTGGAGGTCGGAGCCGCCCCTCTCCACCAGTTCCTTGAGCATTTGATGAAAATTGATCATGAATACCTCGTCTCCATTATCCTTTGGTGGCGTCAGTCATCGGCCACGGTAACCCTGAGAACTTCTTCGAATGACGTGACCCCTTCCATGAGCTTGGTAAGTCCGGACTGGCGCATGGTCTTGACCCCCAGACGCATGGACTCGCGCTTGATCTCGGCGGTGTTGGCGCCGTTTAAGATCAGCTCGCGGATCGGTTCCAGCATCGGCATGACCTGGTAGAAGCCCACCCTCCCCTTGTAGCCGGTGCCGCTGCACTTGGGACAGCCGGTGCCGCGGTAGCAGACCACGGACGGGGCCTGGTCGGCCGCCATCCCGGCGTCGATCAGGGCCTGCACCGGCACCTCCTCGACCACCTTGCACTCCCCGCAGACACGGCGCGCCAGGCGCTGGGCCGTGATCAGGTTTACCGCGGAGGCGACCAGGAACGGCTCGATGCCCATGTTGAGCAGACGGTTGATGGTGGAGGGGGCGTCGTTTGTGTGCAGGGTCGAGAGCACCATGTGGCC
Source organism: Geomonas propionica (assembly GCF_016458235.1). GTDB lineage: Bacteria > Desulfobacterota > Desulfuromonadia > Geobacterales > Geobacteraceae > Geomonas > Geomonas propionica. The sequence goes on from NZ_JAEMHK010000002.1 coordinate 278,280, forward strand.
GGTCAAGGCCGCCTTGACCCCGATCTCCGCAGTTTCGAAGTCACGGATCTCGCCGATCATGATCACGTCAGGGTCCTGGCGCAGGAAGGCACGCAGGGCGGCCGCAAAGTTGAGCCCGATGTCCTCGTGCATCTGCACCTGGTTGATGCCGGCGAAGTTGAACTCGACCGGATCTTCGGCGGTGGAGATGTTCTCGGTCACCTTGTTCAGCTCGGAGAGCGCGGAGTAAAGCGAAACGGTCTTGCCGCTACCGGTAGGCCCGGTGACCAGGACCATCCCGAAGGGCTTGTGGATCTCACGCTGGAAGTGCGACAGCGCCTCGGGCTCGTAGCCCAGCTTGGTCATGTCCAGCTGCAGGTTACTCTTGTCCAGAAGACGCAGAACGATCTTCTCGCCGAACAGGGTCGGCAGCACCGAGACACGGAAGTCCATGTCCTTGCCGCCGCCGAGCTTGATCTTGATGCGGCCGTCCTGCGGCAGACGCCGCTCGGCGATGTCCAGCTCGCTCATGATCTTGATGCGGGAGGTGATGGCGTTTTTAAGCTTCAGGGGAGGCTTCATCACCTCGTAGAGCACGCCGTCGATGCGGTAGCGCACCCGGAAGTACTTCTCGTAGGGCTCGATATGGATATCGGAGGCCTTCTTCTTGATGGCGTCGGTGAGAATGAGGTTCACCAGTTTGACGACCGGGGCATCCTCGGTGGCGCGCTCCAGAGAGCCGACGTCGATGTCCTCTTCGTCGCCGACTACCTCCAGGTCCTCCATCTCCAGGTCGTTCATCACGTCGGCCAAGGAGGCGCTCTGGTCGTAGAACTTATCGATGGCAGCCTTGATGGAACTCTCTGCCACGACGACGACTTCGACATTGTAGCCGGTCATAAACTTGATGTCGTCGATGGCAAAGATGTTACTCGGGTCGCTCATGGCGATGATGAGCGTTGAACCTGCGCGGTTCACCGGTACGATCTGGTACTTGTGGGCAATATCGACAGGGATGATCTTGACGACACTGGCATCGACTTCGTAGTCAGCCAGGTTGATGGTCGGAACGCCGTACTGTTTGGAGAGAAAGGAGGTGAGATCTGCTTCGTTGATCAGCCCTTCCTTGACCAGAATCGAGCCCAGACGCAGTTGGCCGCCCGCAGCCTTTTGTTCCGCGAGCGCCTGCTTCAGCTGTTCCTTGGTGATCAGGTTGTTTGTGACCAGCAGTTCACCCAGTCTGCTTACATGCATAGCTACCTCAGGGGGTTAAATAACTGGTGAATGGTATTTTGTAATCGCCTTAATGTCAAGAAATTGCTCAAACCTACAGGAGCGCGGCCAGCGCCCCTTCCATGCACCCCTTGGGAGCCGTGGCCCCGGTCCAGATCCGGAAGGCAGCTTCCCCCTGCGCCACCAGCATCGCGAAGCCGTTGGCGCAGGGAATGCCCAGCGCCCCGGCCTGCGCCAAGAGCGGAGTAACCGGGGGCGCATAGACCATATCGTACAGACACGCCCCCGACTTGAGCGAGGAGAGGGCGAACCCGGCAAAGGAGTCGCCGGCCATCCCCACCGAGGTGGTGTTGACCACCAGGTCGAAAGAGCCCGTGAACCCGGCATCGGAGAGGGAGTCGAGCCCGCGGGTCGTGAAAGCGGTCTGCGTCAGGCGTGCAGCGACCAGTTGCGCCAGCGCCGCGGCCGTATCGAGGGAGCGGTTGGCGATGGTAACCCCGGCGGCCCCGGCCAATGCCAGCGAGACCACGGCGCTGCGGGCAGCCCCCCCCGCACCGAGCACCAGGACGTTCTTACCGGCCGGGTCGAAGCAGAGCTTTTCGCGCAGGGCGGCGATGAGGCCGATGCCGTCGGTGTTGTGCCCGGTCAGCTTTCCTTCCCGCGCAACCACGGTGTTGACCGCGCCGATCAGCTCGGCCTCCGGAGTCACCTGGTCCAGCAGGGGGATGATGGCCACCTTGTGCGGGATGGTGACGCTGAAACCCGCCACGCCCACCGACTTGAGCCCGGCGATCCCTTCGGCCAGCCGCTCCGGGGGCACCGGGAAGGGAACGTAGACCCAGTCCATGCCGAGGGCCTGGAAGGCGGCGTTGTGCAGCACCGGCGAAAGTGAATGGGACACCGGCCAGCCGATGATCCCGGTTACCGTGGTCTTGCCCGTAATGGTCATCACTGCGCCCCGCTCGCCTTCAGGATAGCGTCGATCTGCGGCTTGTTCTCCGGCGAGATGGCCGCCGCGATCTTGAGGTCGCGGACCGCCGCCTCCTTCTGCCCCATGCGCAGCCGGGTCTGTCCGGACTCGATCAGGGCGGCGGCGTAGATCAGGATCGCCTTGCCGGTATCGAGGTCGCGGAAGAACATGTCGTGATCCCCGAGGACGCCGCGCAGCGAGTAGATGGGCCAGCTGTCCAGGTCGGGCGGAAACTGAGGCACGCTGGGGTTGTCCAGCCGAAAGGTGATGCCGCGCTGATGCAGCACGAAATTGCTGAAGTTGATCGAGTACTTGGTGGAGAAGTCAACGAAGACGGGGCGACGACTGTACTGCTCCATGACCGAGGTGAGCAGCGTGTTGTCCGGTGAACGGTAATCCATCGGCAGCTTGTACAGCTGGCTCCCTTTGAACATGCGGGGCATGCTGTCCAGATACCAGTCGAACACCAGGTGCGGAGTGTGCGGCAGGTCGAGGTCCTCGCGCATCCGCTCCACCCCCTGCAGGTACCAAAGCGGAAAGGCGCCGGAGTCGCCCCAGGTGTACATCACCGCGTCCTGGGGCAGCGACCGGAGCGTGTTGGTGGCGTAGTCGAAGGCGATGTAGTTCTCGTGCTGGTCGTTCTCCACGAAGTTGCGGGCGAAGATGGTGAGCGGGAGCATGAAGAGCAGCGCGATGAGCCCCAGGCGCAGCGGCGCGGAGTCGGGCAGACGCTGGCTCGCCTCCTTGAACAGTGCGAAGAGCCCGATCCCGATGAAGACGGCGGTAAGGAGGTACAGCGGGGTGAAGAATTCCTCGGTCAGAAAGACGAGCTCACCCGGCGTATTGAAGTAGCCGACGATCACCGCCAGGAAGGAGCCGAGGGCGATCAGGTAGCCCAGCACCAGTTCGCGCTTTTTGTAAAAGAAAAAGACCAGGCCGATGATGAGGAGCGCCATGCCGACCGCGGTGAATTCGTAGGGGACGTTGAAGGCATTCAGCTGCGCCCAGAGCAGGTTCAGGTCGCGGACCGGCTTCTCGGTCGGATACCCCTTGCGCAGGATGTTCCAGAGAAACTGCTCCAGGTTCTTCGAGTCCCCCCAGTTGAGCACCGGGTTCCGGAAGGCCCGCACCACCAGGTGCAGGTGTATGCCGAAACCGAGCACCCCGAAGGCGAAGGCGATGAAGAACTCCTTGAAGCGCAGGATGACGCGACGGTCGGCGGACCAGAGCAAAAAGGCGTAGGTGGGGATCATCAGCACCATGATCTGGTGCGCGCCCGCGCCCAGGCCGCAGAGAAAGGCCCCCAGGTAGACGTAGGCGGGGCGCTCGTCACCGTCCAGGAAGCTCTCCCTCCACAACAGCATCAGGTAGAAGACCACCGCGCAGATGAAGGCCAACAGGGGATAGGGCTTGTCGTGGTTGGACTGCAACCAGAGCCTCGCGCTGCAGGCGAAAGTGACGGAGGCGGCCAGGGCTGCGAGCTTCACCGGCAGTCCGGCGAACCTCCCCTGCCACAGGGTCTCCTCCCCTTCCAGGAACTTCACCGTTAAGAGGTACACGCCGTAGCAGGCAAGGCCCGCTGAGACCGCGGTGGCGAAGTTGACCCTGAAGGCGATGCTGCCGATGGGGAGGAAGGTGAACGGCTTGGCGTAGTTGATGAACAGCGGGTACCCGGGGGAGTGCGCGACGCCCAGTGACGCGATGGCGGTCAGGAACTCGCCGCTGTCGAAAAAGGTCACCGTGGGGGCCAGTGTCAAAAGATAGATGAACAAGGGGATGCAAAAGGCCAGGATGGCGCAGTGGTCCAGCCTGCCGAGGATGCCGTTATTGTTCACGCAATTGCTCCTGAGAGGTATTTTCGCTGATGTTCCTGATGGAAAGCTTGTCGCGCCACAGACAGCAAAGGCCGGCGACGGTGACCGGGAAAAAACCCATGGCGTGAATAACGATGGCGATGCTCAGGGCGCGCTCGCTGCCGATCAGGAAGGCGGACAGGGCGGTGACGCAGGCCAGGTGGTGGGTCCCGATGAAGCCGGGGGAGGCCGGCACCATGACCGCGAAGACCAGGAAGACCATGATGAACATGGCAGCCGTCGGCGGCAGTACCACGCCGAAGGCGCGCAGCATCAGGTCCACGGGCCAGATCGCGGTGGCCCAGATCAAAAGCGAGCTGACCAGAATACCCAGCACGGAGCCGGCGCTGCCGGGGAAGCGGATGCCGGAGATGAAAGAGCGCAGCACGCCGTCGATCTTCTGGGCCAGGTGCGGGGCGACCGGGCGCACCAGGCGCGTCACCACGCCGAGGGTGAACTCGGTGTGCCGCCTGAGCAGGAAGAGAAAGGTGAGCACGGCAAGGTAGAGCCCGAAGGTAATGTAGCCGCCGGTGACCAGCGCGCGTTGGACCCCTTCCATCCCGGCTGGAAGCTTGATGGTGAAGAAGGTGATCACCAGCACTAGGAGCACGGTGAAGCCGTCGCAGAGCCGATCTAAGACCAGCGAGGCGAATACGGCGCTGGTGCCGATCCCTTCCTTGTTTCCCAGGGAGTAGGCGCGCACCAGTTCACCAAGCCGCGCCGGCAGCAGGTTGTTGGCCATGTAGCCGATCAGGGTGGAAGGGAACAGCTTGCCGAGGCTGGTCTTCTTAATGGGGAGCAGCAGGAACTTCCAGCGCACGGCGCGCAGGTAGTAGCTGACGAAGGTAAGGAGCAGCGCCGGCGCCAGGTAGCGGTAGTCCAGCCCCGCGAAGGCATCGGCCATCTTGTGGAAGTCGATTTTCCGGAAGAGCAGGATCAGGCAGAGGGCGCTGATGACAAGGCCGACCAAGAGCTTTTTATCGAGTTTTCGTGTGAACAATCAGGCTCCTGTCTTCGGTTCTGCTCTAGTCAGCGCGGGGAGCCCGCGCGGGGACTGGCTCCGCCAGGTGCCGGTCCCCCTTCTTGGCGCCAGGTGCCTGACCCCTTTGCTGGATGATCAGTGGGTGTCCTTGGCCGGCGCCGTCATGCAGTCCCAGTCGCCGCCGCTTTCCGAGGCGACGGGCCGAACCTCGCGGAGGATCTCGCGGCAGCGCTCCACGTCGGCCGCGATGGCAATCTTCAGTTCGTCGATGCTCGCGAACCTCTTCTCGCCGCGCAGCCGCTCGATAAAGAAGAGGGTGATCTCGCGGTCGTACAGGTCCTCCTCGAAATCGAGCAGGAACACCTCGATGGAGAGGTGGCCGTTGCCGAAGGTCGGGTTGGGGCCGACGTTGCAGGCACCGTCCAGGAGCCGGTCCCCCAGGCAGACCTTGACCGCGTAGACGCCGACCGACGGGATCAGGTCTTTCTCGGTATCGATGTTGGCGGTGGGAAAGCCGAGCCCCCGGCCCCGCTCGTGGCCGTGCACGACCTTGCCGGTGATGGAGAAGTGCCGTCCCAGAAGCCGCGAGGCGGCGGCGACGTCACCTGCGCTCACCAACCGGCGTACCGCGGTGGAACTGTAGACGGTGGCGCCGTCGGAGATGGGCTGCAGCTCCTCGACGCTGTAGCCAAAGCGCGTGCCGAGCTCACGCAAGAGCTTCACGTCCCCTTCCCGCCCGCGCCCGAAGGCGTAGTCGTAGCCGATAACCAGCCGCTCCAGGCCGATCGCGTCCACCAGCACCCGCTGCACGAATTCGGTGGCGGGCATGGCGGCAAAGGTGCGGTCGAAAGGGATCTCGAGGAGATAGTCGATGCCGGACCCCTCGATGAGGGCCTGCTTCTCGCGGCAGGTAGTGATCAGCCGCACCTCTTGGTGCGCCGCGACCACCTTCAGGGGGTGCGGCGCGAAGGTGATCACCACGGAAACCCCGCCGATCTCGCGGGCCAGCTCCCTCACCCTGCGGAAGATCTCGCGGTGCCCGAGATGGACGCCGTCGAAGTTGCCGATAGTGACCACCGGGCGGCGCAATTTTTCCCTTATGTCGGAAACGCTACGAAATATCACCATGAAGGGAACGGATCCTCAGGCCTCGGCCGGTTCGACGGGCGCAGGGGGGAGTTTCTTCTTCCCGAACAAAAGCGCGACCCAGATGCTGATCTCGTACATGAGATAGAGCGGGATCATGATGACGAACATGGTCACCAGGTCCGCGTGAAAGGCGGCGACTATGGCGCTCGCCAGGAGCGCGTATTTCCTGCGGGTCGCCAGCATCCGGTAGTTGACGATGCCGAAACGGGCCAAAAGGAGCGCCAGGATCGGGAGCTCGAAGATGAGGCCGAACATGAGGATCAGGCGCAGGCAGAAGTTGATGTAGGACGAGATGTTGTACCAGCTCTGCAGCCCGCTCGCCTCGTAGGAGAGCGAGAAGTTGATGATCACCGGCCAGATGATGATCAAAAAGAACATGGCCCCGGTGCAAAAGGCGAGCGACGCCGTGGTCACGAAGGGGACCACCATGCGCCGCTCCTTGCGCGTCAGCCCCGGCGCCACGAAGAGCCAGAACTGGTGGAACAGGACCGGGAGCACGATGACCAGGCCGGCCAGCATGGAGATCTTGCACTGCACGAAGAACGGCTCGAGCGGCGCGCTGTAGTTCAGCATGCGCGGCTTTTCCGCGACCGCGTGTTCCTCGCCCAGCTTCATGCGCTGGTACGCTTCCGGGTAGCTCTGCTTCACCTTCTCGTACAGGGATTTCTTTATCTCGGACAGGTAGGTCTTGCCGGTCAGCGGCTGCTCTACGAACTTCAAGAGGTCGGTGGAAAAGTTCCAGGCGACCCCCATGCCGATGATGATGGCGAAAACGCAGACGATGAGCCGTTTGCGGAGTTCTACCAGGTGCTCCATGAACGGCAGTACCTTTTCTTCAGCCATAAAACGTGTATCTCCTAATTAATACCGCGCAGAGCTCAAACTAATTCTATACCACAGCGCGGAAAGCCAGCGCAACAGCTTTCAACGGCGCTTTGGCTTGGGTCGCTTCCCCTTGATGGGGATGCGCTGATAGGCGTTGCGCACGTCGGCCACGGGCTCGATGGGGCGCTTCTCCAGGGTACCGATCAGGGCGAACTCCACCTGCTTGCGCGGCTCGTTCACCGCCGCCACCTTGACCCGGATCTTGTCGGCGATGCGGTACATGGCGCGGCTTCTCTCCCCCACCAGGGCGTGGCTCTTCTCCAGGTGCACGTAATAGTCCTGCGGGAGGGTCGCCACCGGGACCATCCCCTCCACAAAGAGATCGACCAGTTCCACGAAGAGGCCGAAGGGGGCGACGCCGGTGATGTAGCCGTCGTACTCCTCGCCGATCTTGTCGCGCATGAACTGCATCTTCTTCAAGTCGACCATCTCGCGCTCCGCCTCCATGGCGACCCGCTCGCGCTTGCTGGTGTGCAGCCCCGTTTCCGGAAGCCGCGCCTCCAGCCGGTCCTTGTCCGCCTGCTTCATCTTGCCGGAAAGCACCCTTTTCAGGATACGATGCACCACGAGGTCCGGATAGCGACGGATGGGCGAGGTGAAATGGGTATAGGACGAGGCGGCCAGGCCGAAGTGCCCCAGGTTCTCGGCGCTGTAGCGCGCCTGCTTCATGCAGCGCAAGAGCACCTCGTTGATGAGCCGCTCCTCTGGTTTGCCGATCACCTCGGCCAGGAGCTTTTGCAGGGCAACCGGGCTCACCTTCTCGTCCACTACCTTCATGATATAGCCGAAACCAAAGACGAACTCGGAGAGGTCCTGCAGCTTGGCCGGGTCCGGGTTCTCGTGGATGCGGTACAGGGACGGCACCGGGGTCGTCTCCAGGAAATGGGCCACCGCCTCGTTCGCCGCCAGCATGAATTCCTCGATGATGCGGTGGGCGAGGTTTCTCTCGGCGCGCACGATGGCCGTGGTCTCACCCTGCAGGTCCAGGATGATCTGCGGCTCGGGAAGGTCGAAGTCGATGCTCCCCCTCCCCTTGCGCACCGCGTTCAGCCTGAGGGAGAGTTCCTCCATCACCTTCAGGTCGGCGACCAGGTGCCGGTTCGTCTCGATCGCCTCGGCGTCCTGGTCCACCAGGACCTTCTTGACCGTGGTGTAGGTGAGCCGGGCCGCGCTCTTGATCACGCTGGTATAGAACTTCTGGTCCACCCGCGCCCCGTCCGAGTCGAAGAGCATCTCGGCGGTCATGGTGAGGCGGTCCACCTGCGGGTTCAAGGAGCAGATGCCGTTGGAAAGCTGTTCGGGGAGCATGGGGATGCAGCGGTCCGGGAAGTAGACCGAGGTGCCGCGCAGGTAGGCCTCGGTATCGAGGCGGGACCCTTCGGCGACGTAGTGCGAGACGTCGGCGATGGAGACCCAGAGCCGGATCTTGTCCCCTTCGCGGGCGACGGAAACCGCGTCGTCGAAATCGCGGGCGGTCTCGCCGTCGATGGTGACGGTCTGCCTCTGGCGCAGGTCGACCCGCCCCTGGATCGCCTCCTCGGTGACCTGCTGCGGCTGCTGTTCCGCCTCGGCCATCACCTTTTCGTCGAAGACGTGGGGCAGCTCGTACTTCTTGATCACGGTGAGCACTTCGACTTCCGGGTCGTTCGCCTCACCCAGCACCTCTATGATGCGTCCCTCCAGGGGGCGTGCGCCCACCGGGTACGAGGTGATCGCCGCCAAGACGATCTGGCCGTCCTTGGCCTTCAAGGCGCCGCCCGCGGGTCCCGGCGTCACGAACAGGTCGCGGCCGAGCTTGGGGTCGTCCGGGATGACCCGTCCCCCCTTGCCGACCGCCTCGAAGCGCCCTACGATCTCGGTGACGCCGCGCTGCACCAGGGCCAGGATGCGCCCTTCCCTTTTGCCGTCGCGCCTGGTGGAGACCACCTGGGCCTCCACGGTATCGCCGTTCATGTATTCCGTAAGGTAGCGCGCCGGAACGAACAGGTCCTCGCCGCCGTCTTCGGGCATCACGAAGCCGTATCCGTCCCGGTGGGTGGAAAGCTTGCCGCGCAGGGTGTCACCCGCCCCGGCCACCGTGTAGATCCGCCCCGGCAGCTTGGCGATCTCGCCGGTCTCCACCAGGTAATCGAGCATGTCGTCCAGGCGTCCCCGCTCGTGCCGGGATACGTTGAGCGCCTTCAGCATCTGCCGGTACGGTACCGGCTCCCCCTTGCCGAGCAGCCTCATGATCGCGTCTTTGCCTTTACGCATTACAGAACCCCTTCGGGAAATTATTGAAATCAGTACCGTTGGATAATGCAGAACCCCTAAAGGAAAGTCAAGAAGAGGCGGGAAGGCAGTTATCGATTGCGTCCGTAAAAGCGATCAACGTGTGTCCACCCCTCTCCCTCCGGGAGAGGGTGCCCGAAGGGCGGGTGAGGGCCCTGCCGGCAGCGGTCATTTTGTCCCTGCCCCCCCCTCACCCTAGCCCTCTCCCGGGGGGAGAGGGATGTTGATGCATGCGGTGGAAGATCCTGCATAAATCTTGGGTGCTTTTGGATTGCCTTTTCGCCGTGGGTTGGGTACAAATACGGGTTAGCTTTTGTAACGACAGGGAGTAGCCATGTTTTGCCGTACCATTGCAGCAGCAGCGTTCGTGTTGTACGCCACCCTTCCCGCCTCCGCCGTCAACCTCAACAAACCCGACACGTCGCTCAGCGCAGCCGCCCAGCGCATGCAGGTCAAGGATTTCCGCGGCGCCCGCGAGGCCGCTCTGGGCATCAACGACCCGGCCCTGCGCTCCTTCATGGCCGGCATCGCCGCCGCCAAGATGGAACAGTGGGACGAGGCCGCAACCCAGCTCCCCGCCGCTGCCGAGGGATACCCGCTCCTGGCCGACTACGCCCTCTACTACCAGGGGCTCGCCCTTTCCAAACTGCAGCGCCACGACCAGGCTCTCCCTCCCCTGTACAAGCTGCTCAAGGACCACCCCGGCAGCCGCCTGGCGCGCCAGACCCTGATCCTCTACGCCGACACCCTGGCCGCCGCGGGTTACCCCAAAGAGGCGCAGCAAAGCTACGCCACCTTCGTGGAACGCTACCCCTCCGGCACCGACTCCATCTCCGCGCTCTTCGGTTCCGCGCTCTGCAAAATCAAAACAGGCGATGCAGCGGCGGCCGCGGCCGTCCTGCGCAACATCTATATGGTCTACCCGGCCTCCCCTTTTGCGGACAAAGCGGCAGTCGAACTGCAGGGGCTCGCCGCACAGGGGATCAAGGTAGATCCCTACACCAGCGCGGAACTCTATAAGCGCGCCGGCACCCTGTACGACCTCGGCCGCAATCTGAAGGCGGCGGAGGCCTACGCCGAGATCCCGCTCGCCGGCGAGAGCGAGGAGTTCGCGCGCAAGGTGAAGTTCAAGAAGGGGCAGGCCCTGTACAAATCGAAGCGTTACCAGCAGGCGCAAAGCACCTTCAGCTCACTGCCGGCCAACACCGAGGCCGATCTCTGGCTGGCGCGCACCCTGGACAAGGCGGGCAAGGGAGACGAGGCGCTCCAACTCTTCCTGAAGCTCGGCCAGGACGCCAAGAGTGGCACCGTGGCCCAGGAAGCGATGTTGGAGGCGGCCTACCTGAAGCGCTTCCAGAGACAATGGAGCCAAGCTGTGCCGCTGTTCAAGAAGTACCTGGCCATGGTGCCCAGCCAGAAAAACGGCAACGTGCTCTGGGAAGCAGCCTGGTGCAGCTACCAGGCCCATGACTACCAGGAGGCCGCCGCGCAGTTCAGGAAACTCGCCGAACGCGAGGACCTGCGGGACAAAGCGCTCTACTGGCTGGCCCGGACCCTCACCCTCACTGGTGACGACCAGGGCGCCCAGTCGGTCTTAGCCACCCTGGCCGCCGAATTCCCGCTCGGCTACTATGCGCTGATCAGCAACCAGTTCCAGGGCGGAGACGCGCTGCCGCAGCCCCCGAAGAACATGGCAGAAGTGCTCCCCATGCCGGCTGGCTTCGAGCGCGAGAAGGCGCTCATCACCCTCGGGCTCTTCGAAGAGGCCGCGCGCGAACTTTCTCTTTCCAAGAAGGGGAAAAACCCGGCGGGAATCGCGAGACTGTACCTGGAGATGGGCAACTACAACGGCGCCTACAACACCATGGCCAACGAGAAGCCCAGGCGCGGCGACAAGGACAACACCACCATCCTCGGCGTAACCTATCCGCTCGCCTTTCGCGACGACGTCGCCAAGAACGCCGCTGCCAGCGCCGTTCCCGAGAGCCTGGTGTACGCGGTGATGCGCACCGAGAGCAACTATTTTCCGGCAGCCCTTTCGCCGGTCGGCGCGGTAGGCCTCATGCAGATCATGCCCTCCACCGCCGAGGCGATGTCCAAGGGTGATTCCAAACGGCTCACCAACCCCGACCTGAACATCAAGCTGGGCGCCCGGCACCTGAAGGACCTGCTGGAGTTGTACGACAGGAACCTCACCCTGGCCGTCGCCGCCTACAACGCCGGGTCGGGCAACGTGAAACGCTGGCAGAAGGCCTATGGCGACTTGCCCCAGGACGAGTTCGTGGAGAGCATCCCCTTCAGGGAAACGCGGGAATACGTGAAGAAAGTGGTGAGCGGCATGCAGATGTACCAGAAACTGTACCGCCTTCCCCCTTTCAAACAGGACCAGCAGAAGGTGGCCCCTAAGGGAAATCAGGCGGGCGCGCAGCAAAAGTTCGCCATGCGCTAGGGGCTGGATGGATTTGCACCATGCCCGATCGGCGCGGCGCAAGGTGACCGCCTTAAGGAAAACCTGCTTGCGAAAGCAGTCAGGATGGGGTGATGTCGTGGGCTGATCGGCCGTCGGCTCCCCGGTACCAAGGAATGGTGAAATAGAAGGTGCTCCCCGCACCTTCGCGACTCTCCGCCCAGATCCTTCCGCCCAGCTTCTCGACGATCTGGCGGGTGAGCGCGAGCCCCAACCCGGTGCCGCCGTGCTGCCGGGTCAGGGAGGAATCGACCTGGGTGAACCTGCCGAAGATTCTCTCCAACTGGTCTGACGGAATGCCGATACCGGTATCGCGCACCGAAAACAGGATCATCCCTTCCTCATCCTTCGGATCCGCCGGCATCACCTTCAGCTCTATCGCACCCTGCTCGGTGAACTTCAAGGCGTTCCCCAGCAGATTCACCAGCACCTGCCGCAACCGGCCCTGATCCCCGACCATCGCGTCGGGAAGGCTCCCGTCGACGTCCCAGGTAAGCTTCAGCCTCTTTTCCTCGGCCACCAGGCAGACAACTTCCAGCGCCGATTTCACCACCCCCTGCAGCGAAAACGGTTTCTGCTCGAAGGTCATCATGCCGGCTTCCAAACGGGCGAAGTCGAGCACGTCGGAAATGATCCTGACCAGGGAATCGGCTGAGCGCTTCGCCATATCCAGCAGGGTTCGCTCCTCCGCACCTATATCCATGTCCAGCACCAGCTTCATCATCCCCAGCGCACCGGCCAACGGCGTCCGCATCTCGTGGCTCATGTTGGCCAGGAATTCCGTCTTAGCCCGGTTGGCGGCCTCCGCATTACTCTGGGCGATGGCCAGATGCTTCCCGGTCTCCAAAAGGGCGACTTCATACTGCTTGCGCTCCTCTATCTCGCTCAGCAATAGCTCGTTGCTTTGGCGCAGCGCCGCGGTCCGCTCCGCCACCTCGTGTTCGAGCAGTTCCTGCTGAGCCCGGAGTTCCTCCTCGGCATCCCTCCTGGCTTGAATCTCGGCGACAAGCTGCGTGTTCAGGTGCTCCACCCGCACCTTGGACTGCTCCAGGGTCTCTATCACCTCGCGGTTCTCGTACTTCAGGAGTAGAGACGAGGTATTGAGGGCGTAGTTATGCAGGGAGATGCGCCACAGCAGGAGACAGAAGACCAGTACCATGGTGGCCATCACCAGGTGGAAGGTGTCGTTGATCGCGATGAAGTGCACGGTAAGCGGCAACAGGGTCGGCAATGCAAAAGCGGGATAGGCATGCTTCACGGTGGCAAAGGTGGTGGACGCCCCAGCGGCCATCCCCCCCAGTACGAACGCGATGAACACCTCGTATGCCAGCACCCCGTCGTCAAACGGGAGCACCCCGATGCCCCCCCAGCACAGACCGGCCACGACCAGTCCTGCCAGGAACCGGTTGGCCCACCGCTTGGCCTCTGCCGGATGGCGACTGCTTTTCAAGTAGCTGAACGTGAGCAACAAGCGCAGCCCCGTTAACAGGATGACCAGCGCCAACCAGGCTGTCAGATAGCTGAGCCGCATCACGTTCTTAAGCACCAGAAATACCAGTAGTGCGTTCACGACCGCAGCAAACATCCCGTACGGGGCAAGCCGGAACAGTTGATCCACCTGCTCGGCAAATATCTGTCCCTGAAACCGCTGGTAGTTTGGCATGCTGCCCGCTTCCTCGTTCCACCCGTACTTACTCATGTGGGCTCCCTCGGCGCAGGTTAATCCAGGCAAGGCGCCGAACCACATTAAGATACCATAATCTTATATACATGTAAGGAACGGGACGCGAAGACACTTCTCACAGCATGAGGTAAGGAAGCAAGGGACTGATTGGTTTATGAGGGAAGGCTACAGCCGGGCAGTCTTTGAGGGAGGTGGTTCAAAAAGCGGTGCTTGGTCACCGTCAGTGCTGCGGGTAGTCCTGCTCCAGCAGTGAAAGGAGTACATCGAGGTCGATCGGCTTGGAAAGGTAGGCGTCCATCCCTGCATCAAGGCATTGCAGCTTGTCTTCCTCCATTGCATGTGCGGTAAGGGCGATGATCGGCACGTGCCCTCCCCTTGCCATTTCTTTCTCCCTAATGATCCTGGTGGCGCTCAGGCCGTCCATGATAGGCATCTGAACATCCATGAAGATGAAATCCAGCCGTTCCTGCTCCCATATTTCCACCACCTTTCGCCCGTTGTCGACTCCTTGGCAATCGTGGCCCAATCGCCCCAGCAGGGTGACCATCATCTGGCGTATGGTAGGATCGTCTTCGGCTATCAGTATCCGCATGCACACCTCCTGAGCAGGGGGAAAGCTCCCCATGTCAGCCCGTTACAAGATAGCATCGGCGGCATAAAAGTAAAGATCACCAATCTTTGCCACACATGAGAACAAGGTATCTCACGGGCGCGGCGGGTACAACCGGAAGAGCTACTTTTAAAGCCCCCCAACAGTTCCCTGGTGGTGCGGATGCGACCGCCTGTGAGGCCCGGGATTTGGCAGTAAAGGCGCCGTCTTACGGATGATTGACAGCATACTGATTATATGCATAATGATCACCCTGCTGCAGCTTCACTTTGCTCCCATTAAAAAATCTCACGTTGCAACCGTTGGCACTGGAACATCTATGGACCCAATAAAGACATCTCCTCCCATCGATATCGAGAAAACAGTCGGGTTCCTGTTGGCCAAAGCCTATCAGCGCGCTTGCCTGATCTTCAAAGAACACTTCGAAGAACACGACCTAACTCCTCAGCAGTTCGGCCTGCTTGGTTTCCTCTGGCGCGAGGATGGCCTCAGCCAGTCGCTGCTTTCGGCGAAGAGCCAGATCGACCGCACCACCATGGGCGGGCTCATCGATCGTCTCGAAAAAGAGGGGCTGGTGGTTCGCAAGACCGATCCGGTCGACCGCCGCGCCTACCGCATCTGCCTCACCGACAAGGGGAAGGCATTGGAGTCGGTCCTGGCCCCCCTCGCCTTGCAGGCCCAGGAGGTGTTCATCGCCAAGCTCGCCCCCCAGGAAGTGGAAACCTTGAAATCCCTGTTGGAGAAGATCCGCACATGATTCTGGAGCTTTCATGCATTTAGTCATACTGCTGCTCACCCTGCTCTGCTGCGGATTCGCCGGCACGGCAAGCGCCGAGTCGCTCACCCTCGGAGAGGCCCTGGAGCGTGCGGCGACCACCAGCCAAGGGCTGAAATCAGCCTCGCGCGAGGTGGAGATCGCCCGCGAGCAGGTGAACGTGGCCCGTTCCACCAAGCTGCCGCGCATCGACCTGCAGGGCGGATACGTCGCCCAGGCCAAGGCCCAGGCCTTCAAGTTCGGCACGGCGTCCCAGGAGACCCAGGACCCACGCTACCCCTTCTTCAACTTCAGCGTCTACCAGACCCTGTACGACTTCGGCCGCACCAGGGACAACGAGGGGATGGCGCGGCTGCGCGGCGAGGCTGCCCAATACTCCTATTCCGCGAACCAACAGGACCTCTTTCTGCAGGTCGTGCAGGCGTACTACGGCATCCTGACCGCCCAGAAGCTGGTGCAGGCCGCCGCGGACGAGGTGGTACAGATGGAATCGCATCAGAGAACCGCCCAGGCGCTCTTCGACGAGGGGGTCGTCACCCGAAACGACCTGCTGCAGGCGGAGGTGCGGGTTGCCTCCAGCCGGCAGAGCGTTCTGAGCGCCCAGAACCAAGTGGAGAACGGGTGGCTGCTCCTGAACTACCTGACCGGTGCCGCACCGGATTTCCGCGCGGAACTGAAAGACGAGGCGCAGCTCCCGCCGTCCTCAGGCACTCCCGATCTCGGCAAGCGTGGCGAGATCTCCGCGCTGAAGGCCTTGGTTGGTGCCGACGAGTTCGCGGTGGAGGAAGCCAAGACCAGTCACTACCCGGAGTTCTTCGCCAAGTTCGGCGTCGACTATCTCTCCAACAGCAAGGTGCGCGAACAGGCCATCACCGCTCTGACGGTGGGCTTCAAGGTGAACCTCTTCGACGGCCCGGCTTCCGCTGCCAGGGTGAGGCAGGCGGTCCAGACCCGGTCCCGCGACGAGGAGAGGCTGAGGGATCTCGAGGAACGGACCCGGCTGGAATACAACATGGCCGCGAACGACCTAAAGGTGGCCGACGCCCGGATCCGGATCGCCGAAAAGGCGATCACCCAAGGCGTAGAGAACCTGCGCATCACCAAGGACCGTTACCAGGAGCACGTCGGCACCGCGACCGAGGTCGTCGACGCCCAGACGCTGCTCACCAAAACCAGGACCGACTACTATCGCAGCGTCTTCGACCTCCAGGTCGCCGCGGCGCGGGTCAAGAGGGCGACGGGCGAACTGTAGTCCCGCCAACACCATCTACGGGGAGCGACCGGACTGGCCGCACCCGATACCGGAGATACGCACATGGCAGATGAAACAACCGAACCGACCACGGCTCCCGCAAAGGGCGGCCTGAGCAAGAAACAGCGCGGCGGCATCGTCCTTTTGATCATCATCCTGGTCGGCACCTTGTTCGGCGTGCGCCAGTGGGTGCGCAGCAAGACCCACATCGAGACCGACAACGCCTTCATCGAGGCCCATGTCCACTCGGTCGCCAGCCGCATCCCGGCCCTCGTGCAGCGGGTCGCCGTGGTGGACAACCAGTTCGTGCACAAGGGCGACCTCTTGGTCGAATTGGACCCGGCGGACTACCAGGCACGCCTGAAAACCGCTGCAGCTGCGCTGGAAATGGCCAAGAACGAAACCTCCGGGGACTATGCCGAAGTGCAGAGCGCGCGCGCCAACGTAGGCCTTGCCGCGGCCCGGCTGGACCAGGCCAACCTCGACCTGAAGCGGGCCGAGGCACTCTACGCCAAGGAAGTGATTCCCCGTGAGCAGTTGGACCGCGCCCGGACGGCGCAAAAGGTGGCCCAGGCCCAGGTCAGGGAGGCGCAGGAAGCGGAGAACCGCGCCAAGGCCATGATCGGCATGTCCGGCAGCGGCTCCAAGGACGCCAGGGTCGCCCAGAAGCAGGGGGACCTGGAGGCCGCCAAGCTGAACGTCTCCTACACCCAGATCGTCGCACCCAGCGACGGCTTTGTGACCCGGAAAGGGGTCGAGGCGGGCAACTACGTGCAGCCCGGGCAGGCGCTCATGGCGATCGTCCCCCTGGAAGACGCCTGGATCACCGCGAACTACAAGGAAAGCCAGCTCCCCAACGTGCATCCGGGACAGGCGGTCGACTTCACCGTGGACGGCTATCCCGGCCGGCACTTTACCGGCAAGGTTGAGAGCATCATGGCCGGCACCGGCGCGGCCTTCTCGCTGCTCCCCCCGGAGAACGCCACCGGCAACTACGTCAAGGTGACCCAGAGGATTCCGGTGCGCATCGCCATCGACAGGAAGAGCGATCCCGACCATCTGCTGCGGGTCGGCATGAGCGTCGTCCCGACCATCCTCACCGGCCAGACCTTCGGGCAGGTGGTCGGGTTCGGGCACTAGGAACGCCTCCCCCCGGAGGGGGGAGGTTGGGAGGGGGGGCTTAGCCTGACACAGAAGGCAAGCCCCCTCCCTGCCCTCCCCCTCCTGGGGAGAGTACGTTATCGAGGTCGTTAATCTCCCTGGCGGTTTGATGAAAAAGAGCGCTGAAGAAAAAAACGTCAACAAGTGGCTGATCACCATCACAGTGATGCTCCCCGCCATCATGGAGATCGTCGACACCTCCGTCGCCAACGTGGCGCTCCCGCACATGCAGGGAAGCCTCAACGCCGGCACCGACGAGATCACCTGGGTGCTCACCTCCTACCTGGTGAGTAACGCCGTGGTGCTTCCCATGACCGGGTGGCTCGCGCGCATGTTCGGCCGCAAACGCTTCCTGATCACCTGCATCACCCTCTTCACCCTCGCCTCCCTCATGTGCGGCGCCGCGCCGTCGCTGGGTCTGCTCATCTTCTTCCGGGTACTCCAGGGGGCGGCGGGCGGCGCGCTGATCCCGATGAGCCAGGCCATCATGATGGAAACCTTCCCTCCGTACCAGCAGGGGATGGCGATGGCGATCTTCGGCGTCGGCGCCATGTTCGGCCCCATCATCGGCCCGGCGCTTGGGGGATGGATCACCGACAACATGAACTGGCGCTGGATCTTCTACATCAACATCCCGATCGGCATCATCGCGGTGGTCATGGCGACCTTCTTCATCTACGACCCGAGCTACCTGAAACGGGCCAGGACCAGCATCGACTACTGGGGACTCACCCTTCTCACCGTGGGGCTGGGTGCTCTGCAGATCGTACTCGACAAGGGTCAGCAGGACGATTGGTTCAACTCCGGCTTCATCGTCGCCTGCTCCGTCCTCACCGCCGTCTCGCTGGCGGCGCTGGTCTATGTGGAGCTCACCCACCCGCATCCGATCGTGAACCTGCGCCTGTTCAAGAACGTCTCTTTCTCCGCCGGCAACCTGGTCATGTTCGCGGTCGGCTTTTGCCTGTACAGCTCGATCATGCTGATACCGCTCTTCCTGCAGACGCTCATGGGGTACAACGCCACCATGGCCGGGATGGTGCTCGCCCCCGGCGGGCTCGCCACCCTGATCTGCATGCCCTTCGTCGGTGCAATCATCCAGCGCTACGACGGCAGAAAGGTTGTCTTCGTCGGATTGCTCATCGCCGCCTACTCCATGCACATCATGCAGGGCTTCACCCTGGAGGCCGCCTACCGCGATTTCGTCTGGCCCCGCGTGGTGCTCGGCGTCGGCCTAGCCATGATCTTCGTGCCGCTCACCACGGTGACCCTAGCCACCATTTCCAAGGAAGAGATGGGCAACGCGACCGGTATTTTCAGCCTGCTTAGGAACATCGGCGGCAGCGTCGGCATCGCCATCTCAGCGACGCTTTTGGCGCGCTACTCGCAGTTCTACCAGACCAGCCTGGTCGCCCACGTGAACCCGTACAACCCGCAGGCGCAGTCACAGATCGCCATACTCAAGGGAGCCATGCTGAATCGGGGACTGGGTCCCGTCGCGGCCGAGCAGGGGGCGTACGCCATTATCTACGGCAAGGTAGTCAGGCAGGCCTACATGCTCTCCTACAACCGGATCTTCTTCATCGTCGGCATCGCCTTCCTGGTGATCATCCCGCTCCTCTTGCTGCTCAAGAAGCCGCAGAAGCACCTCCCGCCCGGCGCGGCGCACTGACGCCTGCGCAGGCAAACCGAGAAGCTTTAACGCAAAGGCGCAAAGCCGCAGAGGCGCGAAGAGAACCAAAGGGTTTAAAAACAGAAAGCTTTCCCTTGCGTCTTAGCGCCTTGGCGCCTTTGCGTTGAAGTCTTTGGGTATAAAAAAAGGCGGAGGATCTATCCCCCGCCTTTTCCTATTCTAGATGTCATTTCCGGCTGCTATTTCTTCTTTTCCGCCTCTTCCGCCATCCGCTTCTCGTGGGCCTGCCGGGCCTGATCCATCTCGGCCCAATGCGCGTCCCAGTCCTTCTTGCGGATGAAGTACAGGCCGACGCTCCCCA
Organism: Geomonas propionica; assembly: GCF_016458235.1. Taxonomy (GTDB): domain Bacteria; phylum Desulfobacterota; class Desulfuromonadia; order Geobacterales; family Geobacteraceae; genus Geomonas; species Geomonas propionica. The sequence goes on from NZ_JAEMHK010000002.1 coordinate 297,542, forward strand.
GCACGATGCAGACACCGAAGAAGAACTGCATGACCTTGAACCCTTCGGCCACGCCGTAGATCATGCACCCCACGCCGACCAGGCCGAGCAGGAACGGTGCGCTGAAGATAAGGCTCACCAGGGATTGCTTTTCGTTGTTATCTGCCATTGCTTCCCCTTTTTTCTAGCAGGCCGTGTACGCCGTTGAACGACGCCCCCCTCCCAACCTCCCCCCTCCTGGGGGAGGAGCCCTGCGTTTCCCGCCCCCGGAGGGGGAGGGTTAGGGAGGGGGAAATCTTTACGCAGTGCGGCTGGTGATCAGGATCAGGTGGTAGCCGAACTGGGTCTTCACGGGGCCGAGCACCTTCCCCACTTCGCCGCTGAAGACGACCTCGTCGAATTCCCGGACCATCTGTCCCGGACCGAACTCGCCCAGGCGCCCGCCCTGATTGCCGGAAGGGCAAAGTGAATTGGCGCGCGCCACTTCACTGAAGTCGGCACCTGCCTCGATCTGGTTCTTCAGTGCGACGCATTCCGCCTCGGTTGCCACCAATATATGACTTGCTGCAGCTCTTGCCATTTCTATCTCCTTTAATGTTTGGGGTCTGGCTCGGGGTCTGGCTCCGAAGGTGCCTGACCCCTTTGCCTTTCGTCCTTTTCTTTATGCGTACCGCACCAACTCCGACATATCCCGCACCGCGCGGTCCAAACCTACCAGGATGGCGCGCGACATGATGGAGTGGCCGATGTTGAACTCCTCTATGCCGCCAATAGCCGCCACCTTCTTCACGTTGGTGTAGTTCAGGCCGTGCCCGGCGTTGACCCCGATTTCGAGTTTCCTGGCCAGCTTAACCGCGTTCTCGATCTTGATCAGCTCCAGGTTCTCTTCCCTCCAGGTGGGGGCGTCGGCGAAGGAACCGGTATGGATCTCGATGTAGTCGGTACCGATCTTGTTGGCCGCCTTGATCTGGTCCGGGTCCGGATCGATGAACAGGCTGACGATAATGCCACCTGCCTGCAGCTTCTCGATGGCGACCTTGAGCGCCTCCTGGTGGATCCTGACGTCGAGCCCTCCCTCGGTGGTGAGCTCCGCCCTCTTCTCGGGGACCAGGGTGCAGCATTCCGGTTTGACCTTAAGCGCGATGGCGACCATCTCGTCGGTCGCGGCCATCTCCAGGTTCAGCCGGGTATTCACGGTCTGGCGCAGGATCTTCAGGTCGCGGTCCTGGATGTGTCTTCTGTCCTCGCGCAGGTGGATGGTGATCTGGTCCGCGCCGGCCAATTCGGCGATGGCGGCAGCCGCCACCGGATCCGGCTCGGCCCCGCCGCGCGCGTTGCGCAAAGTGGCCACATGGTCGATGTTGACTCCCAGTCTAGCCATTGTTATCACCTCCCAGGACGGCGGACGCGGTCTGCGCGATCTCGTCGGCCCAATTGCGGATTGTCGTCTCGTCGTTGCCTTCCAGCATGATGCGCAGGAGCGGTTCGGTGCCGGACCAGCGGATCAGCACCCTCCCCTCCCCTTTGAGCTTCTCCTCGACCTCGTTGATCACTTTAGCGATCTCGGGGACCTGCATGACGTCGGTTTTCTGCGGCAGGCGCACATTCACGAGGACCTGGGGCAGGGAGTGCATCACCAGGGCGAGTTCGGAGAGACGCTTCTGGCGCCGCTGCATGATGGCGAGCACCTGCAGCGCGGAGAGGATGCCGTCCCCGGTTGTGTTGTGGTCCAGGAAGATCATGTGGCCGGACTGCTCGCCGCCCAAGTTGTAGCCCCCCTTGAGCATCTCTTCGACCACGTAGCGGTCGCCCACGGCGGTCTTGATCACTTCGCCGCCGGCACGCTTCATGGCGATGTCCAGGCCCATGTTGCTCATTACGGTGGCCACCAGGGTGTTGTGCTTCAGGGTCCCCATCTTCAGCATGTCGGTAGCGCAGATGGCCATGATCTTGTCGCCGTCGACCACGTTGCCGTACTCGTCTACGAAGATGACCCGGTCGGCGTCACCGTCGAGGGCGATGCCCAGGTCGGCGCCGTGCTGCTTCACCGCCTCGCTCATCACCTCGGGGTGCAGCGAACCGCAGTCGGCGTTGATGTTGGTGCCGTTAGGTTTGACGCCCAGGGTGATCACCTCCGCGCCCAGTTCCTCGAAGACCGCGGGCGCAACCTTGTAGGCGGCGCCGTTGGCGCAGTCGAGCACGATCTTCAGCCCGGAAAGGTCGAGGTCCTTGGGGAATGTGCTCTTCAAGAAGACGACGAAACGCCCCTGGGCGTCGTCGATGCGGTAGGCCTTGCCCACTTCCTTCGCGGTCGGGCGCAGCGAGTCGATGCGCTTGGAGAAGATCAGTTCCTCAATCATCAGCTCGGTCTCGTCCGGGAGCTTGAATCCGTCGCGCGAGAAGAACTTGATGCCGTTATCTTCGAAGGGGTTGTGCGATGCCGAGATGACCACGCCGGCGTCGGCCCGCATCGAGGAGGTGATGTTGGCGATACCCGGGGTCGGCAGCGGGCCGACCAGGAGCACGTCCACCCCCATGGAACAGATGCCCGCCATGAGGGCGCTTTCCAGCATGTAGCCGGAAAGACGGGTATCCTTGCCGATCACGATGCGGTGGCGCTTCTTGCCGTTTTTGAATATGTAGGCGGCGGCGCGCCCGATCTGCATGGCCATCTCCGCCGTCATCGGGTAGACGTTGGCCACTCCGCGGACCCCGTCGGTACCGAAAAGTTTCTTCATCTGGTTCACCTCTAATTTAGTTATTTTGCCGTCTGCGCATCATCCCCTCTCCCCTTGGGAGAGGGTGGCCGAAGGCCGGGTGAGGGTTCTCCTCATCAGCATGGCGGCCCGAAACAAAAGCCCCTCACCCCAGCCCTCTCCCGTAAGGCGAGGGAGATCTGGACAGAGAAGCAACTGACTATTTAACGGCCAGCACGAAGCTCGCCGTGGCGGGCGCCACGTGCATCACCTTGATCTCCGGATCCAGGTTGAACTCCGACTCTTTCATCGACACCTGCTGCAGCCCCGGCTGCGCGCCGGCCAGGTCTATGTCGCAACGCGTCTGGCGATAGGGAAGCAAAAACAGCAGGATGCGCGGTCCGCTCACCACCACCTCGACCTCGGCGGGCGCCCCCCCGTCCAACTTGAGCCCTGCCGGCATCCGGTGCAGGTTGACCGGCAACACGAGCAGCATCTCGCCCGGGCGCTCCAGGATCACGCTGAGCCAGATCAGCACTGCCAGGAGCACCGAGAGGATCTTCACCCCCTTGAGCCATTCGTGTCCCTTGACATGCGTCGTCATTTAAGCCACCTCGGCTCCACCAGCCTTCTGAGTGTCTTGCCCAGCGAGGGCATGTCGACCACGTCGGTCTTCTTGCCCCCCACGATGACAGAGGCGGTGCCGGTCTCCTCCGAAACGACCACGACCACCGCGTCCACCAATTCGGTAAGGCCGATCGCCGCGCGGTGCCGGGTGCCCAGGCTCTTGCTTACTTCAAGGTTCTGGGTGAGCGGCAGGAAACACCCCGCCTTGGTCAGCTTGCCGTGCTGGATGATCACCGCCCCGTCATGGATGGGGGAATACGGCAGGAAAATCGACGAGATCAGCTCGCTGGTCACCTTGGCGTCGATGTCGGTGCCGACCGCGAGGTAGCTGTCCACCGAAATGGCCCGCTCGATAACGATCAGGGCGCCTATTTTCTTCTGGGCCAACCCGGCGACGGCGAACACCAGTTCGTCGATCACATCGGACATCTCGACATCCTTCTCGGTGCGGCTCCTGGTGAGCGTCGCGAACGCCTTGCGGATGTCGGTCTGGAAAATGACCGCGAGCCCAACTACGGACGAGGTCAGGATGAGGTCGACGATGATCCGGACGGCCTGCAGGGAGAAGAAACGCGCCAGGAGGTGCAGGGCGACGAGGCCCGAGAGGACGGCAAGGATGCGCAGCGCGAGCACTCCCTTGAGCAGTCGCGCCAGCCTGGAGACGATCAGTATCGCAAGCGACAGGTCCAGGAGGTCCCGCAGTATGCCTATGTTTTGCAGGAAAGTATTCATCCGCACCGGTCGGGAAGCTGCGCTTCCGGTTTTGTTTCCGCGGCCCTAGATGAGCGCCCGCGTCATCAACGCGACGTCCCTCATGGCTGCCACGTCGTGCACCCGTAGTATGGTGGCCCCGTGGACGATCGACATTGCGACCGCGGCGGCGGTGCCGTACACCCTTTCTCGCCCGTCCTTGCCGGTGATGGCGCCGATGAAGGACTTCCGGGAAGGTCCTACCAGTATCGGGCGGCCGAGCGGCAGGAATGCCTCAAGCCGCTTGATCAGTTCCAGGTTACCCTGCACGCTCTTGCCAAAGCCGAGCCCCGGGTCGATCGCTATGCGCTCCTCGGGGAGCCCCGCGTTCCTCGCCAGCTCGATGCAACCGGCCAGGTAGTTCGTCACGTCCGCGATCAGGTCGTCGTAGCCGGTGTCCTTCTGCATGGTATCGGGCATGCCGCGGGTGTGCATCACAACCACGCCGGCGTCGGCCTCGGCCACCGCGGCGGCCATTTCCGGGTCGAACATCAGTCCGGTGACGTCGTTGACGATCTCCGCCCCGGCGGCACAGGCGGCGCGCGCCACCCCCGCCTTGTAGGTATCGATGGAGATGGGAACGGCGATGCGCCCCTTGAGCGCCTCTATAACGGGAAGCACCCGGTCCAGTTCCTCCTGCAGGGTGACGGCGGGAGCGTTGGGCCGGGTGCTTTCGCCTCCGATATCGATGATGTCGGCGCCTTCCCGCTCCATCTCACGGGCCCGCTCCACGGCGGCCTCGACAGAGAAGAAGCGCCCCCCGTCCGAGAAGGAGTCCGGAGTCACGTTCAAAATACCCATGATCTGCGGACGCTCCAGGGACAGGGAGCGGCGGGAAAGTTCCCACGTCTGTGCCTTGATCATCACTCGGCTGCGACGGGTTCCGAAGGAAGCTCTTTGCCCTCGATGATGCGATCCACCTCTTCGCCGGTTAGGTTTTCCTTCTCGATGAGCGCGTGGGAGATGCGGTGCAGGGATTCCAGGTTCCCCTTCAGCAGTTCCTGCACCCGGGCGTAGTTCTGCTCGACGATGAGCCTGATCTCGTGATCGATCTCGATGGCGGTCGCCTCGGAGTAGTTTTTCTGGTGCGCCATGTCACGCCCCAGGAAGATCTGCTCGTCCTTCTTGCCGAAGGAGACCGGACCCAGCTTCTCGCTCATGCCCCACTCGCAGACCATCTTGCGGGCGATGTCGGTGGCGCGCTCGATGTCGTTGCCGGCGCCGGTGGTCATCGAGTTGAAGATGATCTCCTCGGCGACGCGACCGCCTAAAAGCACGGCGATGCGGTCCAAAAGCGACTCGCGGGAGTAGCTGTGCTTGTCCTCGATCGGGAGCTGCATGGTGACGCCGAGGGCGCGACCGCGCGGGATGATGGAGACCTTGTGCACCGGGTCGGCGCCCGGGATCAGTTTCGCGATCAGGGTGTGACCCGCCTCGTGGTACGCGGTGTTCTTCTTCTCCTCGTCGGAGATGACCATGGAGCGGCGCTCAACACCCATAAGGACCTTGTCCTTGGCGTCGTCGAAGTCGATCATCTCGACCATGCTCTTTTCCTTGCGGGCGGCGAGGAGAGCGGCCTCGTTGACCACGTTGGAGAGGTCCGCGCCGGAGAAGCCCGGTGTGCCGCGGGCGATGACGCCGAGATCGACGTCCGGGGCGAGCGGGGTTTTCTTCGTGTGCACCTTGAGGATCATCTCGCGGCCCTTCACGTCCGGGCGGGGCACCACGACCTGGCGGTCGAAGCGGCCCGGGCGGAGCAGCGCCGGGTCGAGGACGTCGGGGCGGTTGGTCGCCGCGATCAGGATAACACCCTCGTTGGACTCGAAACCGTCCATCTCAACCAGGAGCTGGTTCAGGGTCTGCTCGCGCTCGTCGTGACCGCCGCCCAGGCCTGCGCCGCGGTGACGACCGACGGCGTCGATCTCGTCGATGAAGATGATGCACGGTGCGCTCTTCTTGCCCTGCACGAACAGGTCACGGACCCGGGAGGCGCCCACGCCGACGAACATCTCGACGAAGTCGGAACCGGAGATGGAGAAGAAGGGAACGCCGGCCTCACCCGCGATGGCGCGGGCCAGGAGGGTCTTACCGGTGCCCGGAGGGCCCATGAGCAGGACCCCTTTCGGGATGCGGCCGCCCAACTTGGTGAACTTCTTGGGATCCTTCAGGAAGTTGATGATCTCCTCCAGCTCGTCCTTGGCTTCCTCGATGCCGGCCACGTCCTCGAAGGTGATGCGGCCCTGCGCCTCGGTGAGGAGCTTGGCGCGGCTCTTGCCGAACGCCATCGCCTTGCCGCCGCCGCCCTGCATCTGGCGCATGAAGAAGATCCACACGGCGACCAGGAAGATGATCGGGAACCAGGAGACCAGCAGCGAGAACCAGGAGAAGCGCTCCTCCTCCGGGCGGGCCGACACAACGATCTTCTTCTCGATCAGCTTGTCGGTCAGGTTGGCGTCGGCCGGCTTGAAGGTCCTGAACTCCTTGCCGTCGGTGAACTTGCCGAGGATCTCGTTGCCCTGGATGACCACCGAGGCCACCGGGCGGTTCACGTTCTTCACCTTGCCGGTTTCCACCGCCTCGATGAAGTCGCTGTAGTCCAGTTTTTCCTGGGTCGGCTTGGGCTTGTTGAACAGGTTGAACAACAGGATCATCATCAAGCTGATAACAAGCCAGAGCGCCAGGTTCTTATAGAATTGATTCAAGTTTCCTCCCGATCAATCGGTATGCTGCAAACACTCAATCTGCAATGGTTTTGTCATGACACAGAAAGCGCGCTGCTAAGTTGAACGGTCGCCATTGCCGGCTTCCTTATGAGAATGAAGAAAAAAGCGTTCAAATGAGTAAAAAGGATTACCATAAAGGGTGCTGGTTGACAAGAGCTTTAAGGTGTAATTTCAAGAATTTCCACCCGTAAAACCGCGCCAGTCGCGGAAGTTACCCGTCCCTTCTCCCCGACTCTCATACCGGCCACCCAGATGATCTCCCCCTCGCTGAAAACGAGCGGCACCCGGCTGCGCTCATGAAGTGGCAGTTTTTGGTTGATGAAAAGCTCCTTCACTTTCTGGGAGCCCTTCATGCCGAGCGGCGTGAAACGGTCGCCGGGGGCGAACGGGCGCACGAGCCAGGGAAATGGCGTGTTATCCGCCGAAAGGTAAACGATATTTCTCGATCCGGTGGCGAGGTCGTCCGGGCGCTGCACAAGCCCTACCGTGAGCATCATCCCGTTTTCCAGTCGGTAACATCCCTCCCCCGGCACCAGCTGTTCCCAGCGTTGCACGGTAGGCGGCGCGGCGCAGGTGAAGCTGAGCCGGTCATAGCAGCGTTCGACCCGGAGTGACCCCGGAAGCTTGAGGCTCGCGTTGGGGCGACCGGTGGAGGCCAAGTGGTCGATCGCCTCAAGGTGAGTGAGCGCGATGCGCATCAGGTCGCCGCGCAGCTCGTGCAGCCCGTGGCGGTACAAGCGCAGGCGGAGCCCCCGGTGCTCCCTGAGCAGTGCTGCAACTCCGAAGACGACGGCGTCGTCGTCCTGCGAAGCAAGCCGCTCGAAGGCGCTACAGGTCAGGTGTTCCAGGAGTTCCTCGTCCGCGGCGAGGATCTCGGCCGTGGCGGCGAGCCGCTCGCTGATCCTCGGGTTGTACTTTCTGAGGGTGGGAATGAGTTCGTGTCGGATGCTGTTGCGCAGAATGGTGGTGTCGGAGTTAGTCGAGTCGGTGCGCCAGGTTAGCTCGCGGCTGTTCAAGTAGAGCTCAAGCTCCGCGCGGCTCACCTGCAACAGCGGCCGCTTGATCAAGCTGTCGCCGCTGGCCGACATGGCGCTCAGGCCGGTGCCGCCGGCTCCCCGCAGCAGACGGATCAGGACCGTTTCCGCCTGGTCGTCGAGATGGTGTGCCACCGCGATGCTGGTAGCGCCGCGTCGTTTGGCCACCTCGTGGAAGAAGGCGTAGCGCGCCTGTCGTCCGGCGTCTTCGAGGGAAAACCCTTCGGCGGCGGCGAAGGAGGCGACATCGACGCGGATGGCGAGGAAAGGGAGGTGGTGGCGGGTGGCGAGGTCAGAGACGAATTTCTCGTCAGCGTCGGATTCGGCGCCGCGCAGACAGTGGTTCAGGTGTGCGACCACGAGGTGCAGGCCTTCGTCCTCGAGCCGGGTCAGGATATCCAGCAAAGCCACCGAATCTGCGCCCCCCGAGACCGCGACCACCACGGTCTCGCCCGGAGCAAAGAGGTGTTGGTTCCGGACGATGGCGACGAGGTCTTTCAAAGGTGCGTGCTCCTGTGTAGAGGCGGCAAGTGCGGGGAAGTGCAGTGCGGCGCTGCCGTTCGTACGATGAATATTGCGAGTGCGGTCAATGGGCGGGGAGCGTAAGGGCGAATGATTATTCGCCCCTATAGGCGTCAATACCTTGCCGGGACAAATGCGGAGGAGGAATCAATTCGACCTTACAATGGCGACATTTTATAGAACCAGAGGCGGTATTGTAGGGGCGAATAATCATTCGCCCAGCCCAAGCGGCCCATACCGTCACCGCCACTCCCGGGCCTAGAAATATGTCAAACCACAGCCCCGCCTGAACGTAGAACGTAGAACGTAGAACGTAGAACGTAGAACCTAGAACGTAGAACCTAGAACGTGTTCTAGTCCTTAAGCGTGCACTCCCTCTCCCAGGCGTTGTACCCATCCCCCACGATATCCCAGAACGACTCGATGCGCCCGGCGTAGTAGTCCAGGTCCGCGCACTCCGCCTCGATGGCTTGGAGGAACTTGAGCGAGATGAGCTGGTGCCCGTACAGGAAGCGGTAGAACTCGCGAGTCCCGGCCAGGTATCCCTCGATCTCGGTCGCCAGCGGTTCCATGGTATTGACGATGTACCAGTTGCCGGCGAACTGCCGCACGATACCCGGGCGCTCGTCGAAGATGCTGCGTCCCTTGATGGAGACCACGAAATCGCGGGTGAAGTAATCCGCGGCGCCCGCGAGAGCCGTCGCCTCTTCCGGCGTCATGCCGGTCTGTTGGATCTCCTCGTAGAAGCGGTGCAGCAAATCGCTGACCAGCTTATCCACCCGCACCTCGTCCTCGAGGGTCGTCGGCACGTAATCCCTTTTATCAACCTTCAACACATCGAATGCCTCTTCGCAAAGTTCAGCCATGGAATCCTCTTGTTTCAAAAGATGTTCAACGTTCAATGTTCAACGTTCGCGCTGTTCGTCCATACCCGCGACCTCACCCATGCGATCCGAGCAGAGAGGTGCGTTTGTTCCTTCCCAGCCATGAGCGTCTCGCTAGCCGTCAATATGCCAGTGCCACCAGCCGATCCGTAACTCGAACGTCGAACGTTGAACCTTGAACGGTTTCTGCCTCTTACTGCCTTCTCGGGTCCAGCGCGTCCCGGATCCCCTCCCCTACCAGGTTGTAGGAGAGCACCGTGACCAGGATGGCGACGCCGGGAAACAGCGACAGCCACCAGGCGAACTCGATGTAATCCTTGCCGGAGGTGAGGATGTTGCCCCAACTCGGCGTCGGCGGTTGCACACCGATCCCCAGGAAGGAGAGCGCCGACTCGGTCAGGATGGCGCCCGCCACACCCAGTGTCGCGGAAACGAGCACCGGCGACAGGGCGTTGGGCAAAATGTGCCGGAAGATGATGCGCAGGTCCGACGCCCCCAGCACCCGCGCCGCCAGGATGAAGTCGCGGCTCTTGAGCGAGAGCACCTCGGCGCGCACCAGCCGCGCCACCCCCATCCAGCCGGTAAGCCCGATGATCACCATGATGTACCAGATGGAAGGCTCCAGCATGGCGATCACGGCAAGGATCAGGAAGAAGGTCGGAAAGCAGAGCATGATGTCGACCAGCCGCATCAGCACGGAATCGATCCAGCCACCGTAAAAGCCCGCGAAGAGCCCGATCACGGTCCCGATGACCACCGCGATGCCGACCGCCACGAACCCTACCTTCAGCGACACGCGGGCGCCGTACACGACGCGGGTAAAGACGTCGCGCCCGAGTTCGTCGGTGCCGAACCAGTGGCTGGCCGATGGCGGCAGCAGCACGTGCCATGCGTCTATGGTATCGGGGCTGTACGGGGTCACCAGGGCCGCCGCCAGGGACAGCAGGAACAGGACCACGATCACCACCAGTCCCGCCGTCGCGAAGCGGTTGCTGGTGAAGCGCTGCCAGAACTCCCGGTACGGGCTGCTCACCTGGTCACGCATACAGCCCCCGGCAGTTCTCACTCTTAATCTTTGTCTTAATCTGCCTCATCATCCCCTCCCGTGCCTGATGCGGGGATCCGCCAGGGCGTAGCAGAGGTCCGCCAGCAGGTTGCCGATCAGGGTCAGGCAGGCGCCGATGACCAGGATGCCCATAACCAGCGGGTAGTCGCGCGCCATCACCCCCTGGTAGAAAAGCTGGCCCATCCCGGGGATTGAGAAGATGGTCTCGAAGATGACGCTGCCGCCGATCAACGCGGGAAGCGAGAAGCCGAGCAGCGTGATCACGGGCAAGAGCGCATTCTTCAGGGCGTGGCGGTAGATGACTACCCGCTCCCGCACCCCTTTGGCCCGGGCGGTGGTGATGTAATCCTGCGACAACACCTCGATCATGGTGGAGCGCATGTAGCGGGAAAGCCCGGCCAGACTGCCGAAGGTGGCGATGGCGATGGGGAGCACCAGGTGCCGGGCCAGGTCCGCGCTGCGCCAGAAGAAAGACCACTGGTCGCTGCCGAGCGAATGGATACCGGAGATGGGAAGCCAAGCGAGTTTCACCCCGAAGAGGTACATGCACAAAAGCGCTAGCCAGAAGGTCGGCACGGCGAACCCGACGAACACGAACACGGAGATGGCCCGGTCCAGGAGCGTGTCCCGGTGCACGGCGGCCATGATGCCGATCGGGAGCGCCAGGCCGAACTCGAGGATCAGGGCGATCACGTTGAGCGAGATGGTGATCGGGATCCGTTCCTTGATCTTGTCCAGGACCGGCCGGTTGTCCGGCGCGAAGGAGCGGCCGAAATCGAGCCGCGAGAGGTTGGAGAGCCACATGCCGTACTGCACGGGCAGCGGCTTATCAAGCCCGTAGAACTCGCGCAGCCGGGCCCGCGACGCGGCCGAAGCCTTGGGGCTCATGGCGGTCTGCATCTCCACCGGTTCCCCCGGCGCGAGATGAATCACCGTGAAGGTGATCAGCGTGATCCCCAGGAGCAGCGGGATCAGCATCAGTATCCTTTTGATCAGGTAGTTGGCCATAGTTCTCTAAAGTAGCAGCTGCAGTAGTTTCTCGCTCACCCTGGCACTCTTAGTCCACGTACCACTTGATGAAGTTGTGCATGATCCCTGCGGGCGCCGGCTCGATCCCCTTGATCCTGGAGGTCACCACCGGCAGCGCGTCGGGGACGTAGAGGAAGGTGTAGGGCTGATCCTTGGCCAGGATCTCCTGGATCTGGTAGTAGCAGTCGCGCCGCTTGGCCATGTCGAAGGTGCCGCGCCCTTCCACGATGAGCCGGTCCAGTTCCGGGTTCAGGTAATGGATGAAGTTCAGCTCCTTGGGCCCGGTCTTCGAGGAGTGCCAGACGTCGTACAGGTCGGGGTCCTGGGAAATGGTCCACCCCATGAGCACCACCTCGAACTTCCCCTTGTCGATGAAGTTGGTCAAAAACGACGCCCACTCCATGACCCGGATCTTCACGTCGATGCCCACCTTCTTCAGGCGCATCTGGATGATCTGGGCGCACTTCAGACGCTGGTCGTTGCCCTGGTTGGTCATGATGGTGAAGCTGAGCGGCTTGCCGTCCTTCTCGAGGATCCCCCCCGCACCCATCCGGTACCCCGCCTCCTGCAAAAGCGCCTGGGCGCGCGCCGGATCGTAAGCCGGGTCGTTGTCCACCTTGGCCTTGTAGGCCCAAGTGCCGGGCTTGTAGGGCCCGTGCGCGATCTGCCCCATGCCCAGTAGCACGCCCTGGATGATCTCTTCCTTGTTGATGGCGCAGGTGATGGCCCGGCGCACCCTGACGTCTTGGAACAAGGGGAGGCGCAGGTTGTAGCCCAGGTAGGTATAGGCCGACGCGGGGTAGCGGTACTTATTGAAGCGCTCCAGGAACTCCTTGCCGGTGGTCTGACGCTGGTACTGCACCGGGGAGAGCCCCATCATGTCCACCCCGCCCGCCTTGAGTTCCATGTACATGGTGGAGTTGTCGGGGATGATGCGGTAGACGTAGCGGGCCAGGTGCGGTGCCCCCTCCCAATACTTCGGGTTTGCCTCCAGCACAAGCCGCTGCCCGGGGACCCACTCCTTGAAGATGTAGGGGCCGGTGCCGACCGGGTTGCGCGAGAGCGGACTCTTGGTGATGTCCTTCCCTTCCAAAAGGTGTGCCGGCAGGATCGGCATGCCCCAGGAGGCGAGCGCCGGGGCGAAGGGTTTGGCATAGGTGACCCGGAAGGTGTACGTGTCCGGGGCTTGGGCGCTTTGCACCTGCTTGAAATCCTCGGCGTAGGCGGTCGGGGTCTTGGGATCGACGGTAACGCGGTAGGTGTAAAGCACGTCGCGGGAGGTGAAGTCGTGGCCGTCGTGCCACTTCACCCCGCGCCGCAGGTGGAAGGTGATCTGCAGCCCGTCCGGGGAAACCTCCCACGACTCGGCCAGGTCCCCTTCCAGCTTCAGGTTCTTGTCGTAGCGCACCAGCCCGTTATAAACGAGCCCGGAGATGTCGCTGGAAGAGCTGTCCGAAGCGAGGATCGGGATCAGGTTGGAGGGTTCGCCGATGCTGCCGGTGACGAACTGCGCTCCCCCCTGCGACTGCGCCTTATTCCAAGGCGCATCCTTCCCGCAGGCAGCTAAAAAAAGGAAGAGCAGGAAGCAGACGGCGCGGGCCAGGCTCATTTCTCACCGGCTTCCTGGCGGCAGTGTTTGATCTTCTCGGCAAGCTCGGCGCCCTGCTCGGGCTCCATCTTCTGCAGCTTCTTGTAGAGCGGCAGCGCCTTTTTATAGGCGTGGATGGCGCAGTAGACGTCGGCCAGGTGACCAATCACGGTGGCATCCCCGCCGGACAGCTCCACAGCCCGCTCCAGTTGCGCGATGGCGTCGTTATAACGCTTGAGCTTGAAATAGGTCCACCCCAGGCTGTCCAGGATGAAACCGTCGTCCGGCCTCAGGCTCACCGCCTTTTTCAGGTAGGTCAGCGCCTCCTCCAGGTTCACCTCCATCTCGGCGTAGGTGTACCCCAGGTAGTTGAGCGCCTGCGGATCGTCGGGAGTCACTTCCAGCACCCTCTTCATCATGGTGACAGAGAGTTCCTTCTGCCCCATCTTGTCGTAGAGGATGCCCAGCCGGAACAGCACCCGCGGATCGGACTGCAGCTTCAGGTCCATCGATTTCAACGCGTCGATACCGAGCTGGTACTGCTCCATCGATTCGTAGAACCCGGCTAGGTGCAGGTAGGGCTCGACCTTGGAGGGCTGTTCTCCGATCTCCTTTTGGAGCAGGGCGATCCCCTTCTCCGGCTGCCCCTTCTCCTTGTACAGGTAGGCCAGGTGCCCCAGAGCATCGAGGTAGTACGGCGACTCCCGGGAGATCAGCTTAAACTCGGCGATCGCCTGGTCCACGTCCTCCTTCTCCTCGTAGGCGGAGGCGAGGTAGAAGCGGACCTGCTGCGCGCTGGGCTCGGCCACGAGGATATCCTGGAAGGTCTTGATCGCCTCGTCGTAGCGCTCCAGCTCGAGCAGCAGCAGGCCGATCTTGCGCGAGGTCTCCAGCGATTTCCCCCCCTTTTGCTGCAGCAGGGCGAGGGCTTCCTCGAGGCGCTTCTGCTGGATATAGAGCTGCGCCAGGTGCTGGATGACGTTGGCGTTGTTGGGGTTGATCTCCAGGAGATCCTTATAGCTGTCGATGGCGTCGGGAATCAGCCCCTGGGTCTCCTGGGAGATCCCCATCTCGATCAGGGCCTGTTCGAAATCGGGCTTGATGTCGACCGCCTTCTTGTAGTAGGCGAGCGCCTCCTTGGGGAGTCGCATCTGCTCGTAGGTCTTGGCGAGGTAGTAATACCCGAGGGCCGAGTCCGGCGAGGCCTTCACCAGCGCCTTCAGGGTATCAACCGCCTGCTCGTACTCGAAGCTCTTCAGGTAGTAGATGGCGATGTGCAGGTAGACCTCTTCCTTGGTCGGGTCGAGTTCGATCACCTTCTTGTAATGCTGGATCGCCTCCTTCTCGCGCTGCAGGGTCATCAGGATGTTGCCGCACAACTGCTCGGCCTGCAGCGAAGCGGGATCGATGGCGATGGCGGCCTGGCACTCGGCCAGCGCGTCCTCGGGACGGTTCTGCTGCAGGTAGATCTGTGCGGCTGCGTTGTGCAGGAAAGCGGAGTTGGGATCGGCGGCAATCGCCTCGCGCAATAAGATCAGCGCCCCCTCCTGGTCCCCTTCGGAGGCACGCAGCCTGGCCATGGCGTACAGGGACAGGTTCCTCCCTGCTCCGGGGGTAGGGGTCGGCGCGATGACCGCGCCCAGATCGTTGAGCGGTGACGAGACCGAAGCTTGCTCGGTGGCGCAGGCGTTGATCAGCAAGGGCAGAAAAAGGAGCGCTAGACACTTCTTGGTCATGGGTTACCTGTGGCTTCGGTAGATTTCGGGCAAAATCTAAAAAACGCGGCACCCCGGTGGGATACAGTATCCGGGGTGGCGCGGTTAACAACATGAAAGCTAGCATAAATAGGTAACAGCGTCAAACAACATTTAGATGCATTTTAAGCTGTTGCACCCCAAATGCGGTATGGTACTATTCTTAAGTGAAATCATTGGCTTACCGGCAAAACAATGGATCAAAAGCTTATAAAATCGCTACTTGAAGCACCAGCCTACCCCGAGCCGACGGCAGCGGTGCGCCTGGTCGAGACCCACGTCTCCTACATCTTCATCACCGACCACTTCGTATACAAGGTAAAAAAGGCCGTTGATTACGGCTTTTTAGACTTCACCACGCTCGACCGGCGTCGCTTTTACTGCGGCGAAGAGGTGCGCCTGAACCGGCGCCTGTGCCCCGACGTCTACCTGGGGGTCGTGGAACTGCGCCAAAGCGGTGACGGCGCCGCTTTCGCCGGCAGCGGCAAGGTCATCGACTACGCGGTCAAGATGAAGCGCCTGCCCCAGGAGCGCATGCTGGATCAACTCCTCAAGGACGGTGCCGCCTGCGCGGCCGACATGGCCCGCATCGCGGCCGCCGTGGCCTCTTTCCACGCCGGCGCGGACCAGGGCCCGCAGATCGCGGACTGCGGCGCTCCCGGCGTGATCGGCGAGAACTGGGAGCAGAACTTCCGCCAGAGCGCACCTTTCGTCGGCACCACGCTGCAGGGCAGGGAACTGGCAGAAATCCGCCAATGGGTGCACTCCTTCCTGGCCGCCGGCGAGACGCTGTTCCAGTCCCGTGTCACCGGCGGTTTCATCAGAGACTGCGACGGCGACCTGCACTCCGGCAACATCTGTCTCACCGACCCGGTCTGCATCTTCGACTGCATCGAGTTCAACGAGCGCTTCCGTTACATAGATACCGCCGCCGACCTCGCGTTCCTGCTCATGGACCTGGAGTACGCCGGGCGCCCCGACCTGTCCCGGGAGCTGCTGGCCGCCTATGGCGAGGCGAGCGGGGACCTGGGCATGGCGCCGCTGCTCGACTTCTACAAGGCGCAGCGCGCCTTCGTGCGCGGCAAGGTGACCAGCCTGCGCCTGGGTCAGCCGGGCATGAGCCCGGAGGAGTCCGCGGCGGTGCGGGACGCGGCCCGGCGTTACTTCCGCCTGGCACGCGGCTACACCCTGAGGGACCGGCTCACCCCGACACTCGTACTCACCTGCGGCTTGAGCGGCAGCGGCAAGAGCAGCCTGGCCGGCGAACTGGGCCGCGAACTCGGTTTCGACCTGATCCGCTCCGACCTGGTCCGCAAGGCGCTGGCCGGCGTCCGCGCGTCAGGGGTAGAGCCTGACGCCTCCTACCGGGCCGGGATCTACAGCGAGGAGATGGATCGCGCCACCTACGGCGCCCTCCTGGCACAGGCGGAACTCTCCCTTACCGGCGGCAATGGCATCATCGTGGACGCGACCTTCCAGCGGCGCTCGGACCGGGAGCGGTTCCGGCAGCTCGCCGCGAGGCTCGGCGCTTCCTGCCTGGTCCTGGAGACCCGCTGCCCGGAAGCGGTCGCCCGCGAGCGCCTGGAGCGGCGACGCCACGATCCCGCCGAGGTGTCCGACGCCCGCTGGGAGCAGTACCAGCGGCAGCGGGCCGAGTTCGACGCGCCGCAGCCGGGGGAAAGTGTCCTCCTCGACAGCACCCTCCCGGTCTGGGACGAGGCGGAACGCGTGCTCGCCGCAATGGGGTTATCGGCATGAAAACGAACGTAAGACAAATCGTGCTGCACCGGCTCAAGCTGAAGGACACCTGGGTGATCTGCTTCGTGCTCGGCTTGGTGATGATGAATTACCCCTTCATCAGCATCTTCAACAAGTCCAGCCTCCCCTTCGGCATTCCGCTCCTCTACCTGTACCTGCTGATCGGCTGGGTCTTTTCCATCTTCATCGTTTACCTGTTCAGCCGGGCGGCCAGCAAGGACACCGACACCAAGGGGCACATGTAATGCTGGACGTCAACTGGGTCTGGGGCACGGCCCTGCTCTACATAGCCTTTCTGTTCCTGGTCGCCTACTACGCCGACCAGCGCCAGAAGGCCGGTCGCAGCATCACCGCCAACGCCTGGGTCTATGCCCTCTCCATCGCGGTCTACGCCACCTCCTGGACCTTCTACGGCTCGGTGGGGAAGGCCGCCACCACCGGCATCGACTTCCTCCCGGTCTACCTGGGCCCCACCCTCACCGCCTTCAGCTGGTGGTTCCTGCTCAAGAAGATGGTGCGCATCTCCAAAGAGAACAACATCACCTCCATCGCCGACTTCATCAGCTCCCGCTACGGCTCCTCCCAGTGGCTGGGCGGGATCATCACCGTGATCACCCTGATGGGGGTGATGCCCTACATCGCCCTGCAACTGAAGGCGATCTCCACCTCGTTCACCATCATCACCGGCTACCACGACTTCCACGTGGGCCTCATGGACCGAATCTACATCCCCTCCCCCCACCCGGGGCTCTTCACCGCGGTATTCCTGGCGGTGTTCAGCGTCCTGTTCGGGGCGAGGCACCTCATCTCCACTGAGCGCCACGACGGCCTGGTGGCCGCCATCGCGCTGGAATCGGTGGTGAAACTGTTCGCCATGCTCACCGTGGGCCTGTGCATCACCTATTTCGCCTTCAACGGCATGGGTGACATCTTCCAGCGCGTGCATCAGAAGGATCCGCAGCTGCTGGCGCGGCTCACCACCCTGGGTGACCGCGGCGACAACTCCTACGCCTCCATGTTCAGCATTCTGACCCTTTCCATGGGTGCCGTCATGCTCCTGCCGCGCCAGTTCCAGATCATGGTGCTGGAGAACGCGCACGAGTCGCACCTGAACTCGGCCTCTTGGCGCTTCCCCGCCTACATGTTCCTGATGAACCTGTTCGTGATGCCCATCGCCCTGGCCGGTGTGCTCCTGAACGGCAACAACGTCGGCGCCGACTACTTCGTGCTCACCCTCCCCATGCAGCTAGGCTACCCCTGGCTGGCGCTGGTCGCCTTCCTGGGCGGCTTCTCCGCCTCGGCCGGGATGGTCATGGTGGAATCGATCGCCGTCTCCACCATGCTCTTGAACCATGTGCTGCTGCCGGTGGTGATCAGGCTCAAGCCACGCGCCTGGTTCCCACTGCTGCTCATCAACCTGAAACGCTTCGGCATCGTGCTGGTCATCCTCTTGGGCTACCTGTACCAGAGCGTGGTGGGCGAAAGCTACATGCTGGCCAACATGGGGCTCATCTCCTTCTCGGCGGCGATCCAGTTCGCACCGGCGCTGATCGGCGGCCTCTACTGGCCCCGCGGCAACAAGGCGGGCGCCATCGTGGGGCTCTTGGCCGGCTTCGCGGTCTGGTTCTACACGCTGCTGATGCCCTCGCTGCTGCGCGCCGGCGGCTGGCAGGGGGACTTCCTGCTCAACGGCCCCTTCGGCATCGCCCTGTTGCGTCCCCAGGAGCTCTTCGGGCTGAGCGGGCTGGACCCGTACACCCATACCCTGTTCTGGAGCATGTTCCTGAACATCGGCGCCTACCTCTCCCTGTCCATCCTCCTGGGCCAAGGGGAAAAGGAGCGCGAGCAGGTGAACCGCTTCGTCCGGGTCTTCACCCCCGAGAGCGCCACCCCCCACTGGGAGACCAAGCGCCTTTCCAAGCCGGTCACCATCGTGCAGTTCGTGAACCTCATGACCAAGTTCATCGGCGAGCAGCAGGCCGCCGCCGCCATCACCGACTACCTGGGCGACCGCGAGATCGACAGCAAGGGGGGAGTTTCCGAGTTCGAACTCCCCAACCTGAAGCGCTTCGTGGAGAAGACCCTGGCCGGCTCGCTCGGCGGCGCCGCGGCGGGTGCTGTGGTCGAGAGTTTCCTCTCCGACATCGGTTCGCGCATGGAGCCGGTCTACGACATCTTTTCCACGGTGCGCACCTCGCGGGACCAGAGCCGCGAGGCCCTCTTCGTCAGGCTGCGCGCCTCGGAGATCATGAACCGCTCGCTGGAGCTGGACATCATCATGGGGGACCTGCTGGAGCTGTTGCTGCGCGAGTTCAAGCTCGACCTCGCCGTGATCCGCCTTTTGAACGAGGAATCCGTGCTGCAGGTGCGCTGCTACCGCGGCGTCGGGGGAGAGCGGCTCACCGCGGAGGACCGCATCCTGGAGATCGACACCCACGTCGGAGAGGCCTTCCTCGGGTGCCGCACCGAGTTCTTCAACGACACCGCCTTCATCACCAAGCCGATCGCCAAGGAGATCTTCCGCCGGGAAGGGATCAAGTCCTTCGCCCACATCCCCATCGCCAGCGAAGGGTCCCAACCGGTCGGCATCCTCTCGGTCTTTTCCCGCTCCATCGTCGGACTTTTCACCGAGCAGTTCGTGGAGCTGCTGGAGAGCCTCGCCGGCCAACTGGCGCAGGCCGTGCGCATCGTCGAGGAGCGCGAGGCGCGGGAACGGGAGCGGCGCCAGAAGGAGGCGGCTCTCTTGGAGAACGCCCGGGTCACCCGCGATCTGGAGCTCGCCAAGCAGATCCAGCTTTCGCTACTCCCGGAACACCCCCCCACCCTGCCCGGGGTGCGCATCGCCAGCCGCTGCGTCCCCGCCGCCCACGTGGGGGGGGACTACTACGACTTCTTCCAGCGCGGCGAAGAGGTGCTGGACCTGGTCATGGCGGACGTCTCCGGCCACAGTGTGGGTGCCGCCCTGATCATGGTGGAAACCCGCAGCGTGCTGAGGGCACAGATCACGGAGCCGGGCTCGGCCAGCGACCTCCTGAAACTGTTGAACGAGCTCCTCTACGACGACCTGACCGGCGCCGAGCTTTTCATCACCATGTTCTGCGCCAGGTACGATAGCTCCACCGGGATGCTCAGATACGCCAACGCCGGGCACACCCGCCCCCTTTTGTTCCGTGCCGGTGCTCCGACGGAGCTGGACGCGGAGGGGCTCATCCTCGGCGTGGAGCGGGGCGTGGTCTTCGAGGAGCAGCGCATCGCGCTGCAGTCGGGAGATCTGCTCTTTATTTACACCGACGGCATCATCGAGGCCGAGAACGGGGAGGGAGAACTCTTCGGCATCCCGAGACTCTGCGCGCTGCTCGGCGCCATGCTGGAGCTGGAACCGGAGGTGGTGATCGAGAAGGTGCTCTCGGAGGTATCCGCCTACGCCTGGCCCAATCCTTTACAGGACGACATATCCATGGTAGTCATGAAAGTTGCCTGAACCGACAGTGGCGCCACTTGCTAAATGTCGGCACTTATTGCACAATAAATCTGGCGGTATACCGTACGGACCTCACAACAAGGAGATGGTTATGAACCTAGCGAGCGAGACGAGGAACGACGTTGTAATCATATACGTCAAGGAGGAAAGGCTGGACGCGCACAACTCCACCGAACTGAAAAGCGCGGTACAAAAGCTTTTCGAGGACGGCAAGAAGAACGTTCTGGTGGACTTGAAAGATGTACGTTTTATCGACAGTTCCGGGTTGGGCGCGCTGGTCTCGGGGTTCAAGAACGCCATCTCGCACCAGGGCAACCTGAAACTTTCCTCGCTGCAGTCCCAGGTCAAGTCGATGTTCGAGCTGACCCGCCTGCACCGGGTTTTCGAGATCTTCCCTTCCACTGTGGAGGCGGTGGAGAACTTTCAGTCCTAGCGGGTCAGGCGCCGGCAAAGCGAGGCATCAGATGGGAAACACGATCGAGGTCGACATAAAGGTTCCCAACAAGACCAGGTACCTGAGTCTAATCGGGAAGATCGGGGAAGATATCGCCCGGGAGCTGGAACGCTACAGCGGCGACAAGGAGGTATTGGCCTACCATCTGAACCTGGTCCTTACCGAGGCGATGGTGAACGCCATCAAGCACGCCGGCCCCAAGGAGCCTGAAAAACTGGTGCGCATCGTGATCACGCTGCACCATGACGACCTGACCATCAGGGTCTACGACGACGGCCAGGGGTTCGACATCAACACCATCCCGGCCCCCAACTTCGAAGAGTTGGAGGACCGGGGCCGGGGGATCTTCCTGATCCGCACGTTGATGGACTCCGTGGCCTACCGGAAAAACTGCAAGGAAAACATGCTGGAAATGAAGAAAAAGCTCTCCTGATCACCCCCGCCTGCAGCGATAGCACACCATCGCCACGCCCAGCAGGAACATCGGCAAGCTCAGCATCTGCCCCATCGACAATCCCCCCAGGACGAATCCGAGCTGCTCGTCGGGCTGCCTGACGAACTCTACCAGGAAGCGGAACAAGCCGTACAGCGCGATGAAGGACCAGACCACCACGCCGTCATGGCGCACCCTCTTGGAAACCTGGTACAAGACCAGGAACATGAGCGGTCCTTCCAGGAAGGCCTCGTAAAGCTGCGACGGATGGCGCGGCAGCGGCCCTCCGGTCGGGAAAACGATGCCCCAGGGGACGTCGGTGACCCGGCCGTAGAGTTCGCCGTTGATGAAGTTGCCGATGCGGCCGAAGCCAAGCCCCACCGGAGCCGCCAGGAACCCCAAGTCGGCCAGCGGGTAAAAGCCCACTTTGAACTTGCGCACGAAATAAATGCTCGCCAAAAGGGCGCCGATCAGTCCGCCGTGGAAGGACATCCCCCCCTCCCATACCGCGAACAGCTTGAGCGGGTGGGCGAGGTAGAAGGCGAAGTTGTAGAACAGGATGTAGCCCAGGCGCCCGCCCAGGATCACCCCCACCGCGACGGTGAAGATGAGGTCGGCGACCTGGTCCCGGTTCAGGGGGAGCCCCTTTCGCTTCACCCCGGAGAGGATGATGAAGTAGGCGGCGACGAAGCCGCAGATGTACATGAGACCGTACCAGCGGAATTCCAGCGGCCCGAGGCGCAGGAAGACCGGGTCGATGTTCGGGAAGATCATGCTGCATTCTCCAACGTGATGGTAGTCATTGTGCCCGACTCGGGCCCAAGGCAGAAGGGACTGGCTCCGTCAGGTGCCTGTCCCTTTGGCGGAACGTTCCTTTCAGCTCAAACACCTGCCCAAGCGGTAAGGGGACCGGCACCTGGCGGAGCCAGTCCCCATTGAGCTACTTCCTGAATTCCGATGGGACGTTGAGACGGTCCGCGGATTCCCGCAGTTGGTCGAGCTTTTTCTGCTGCGCCTGGACCCGGTCCTCGGCGTACTTGATGCTGTTCTGGATGGAGAGGTAGTCGGTACGGCTCATGCGCGAGGTATCGGAGAGCCTCCCTTTCAGGGTGGCCAGGTCCGACTGCGCGTTCTTCAGGTTGAAATCGGCCTGCAGGAATTCCCTGCGCCAAGCGGCCTCGTCCTTGCCGCCGTAGAGCTTCTTCGCCCCCTGGGCATCCTCGGACTTCACCTTGGCGGGCTCGGCCGTCCCTTTTTCGATCACCTTGGGGGACGCGTCCTCCGCCCCGAGCCTCCGCGCCTTCTTGCGGAATTTCTTGGGGACCTGCCCCAGGTCGTCGGCGAAGTTCACCGTACCCCTTTCATCGGTCCACTGGTACATCTCCGCCACCGCGGTCAGCGGGTAGAGCAGGAGCAGCAACACGAGCAATCTCTTCATTTTAGATCCTCCTTTAGCCGTACCTCGTGGTATCGGCACCTCGCGCAGGTCGTCGGGCTCCGGCTAGCCCGGAGGCCACCCAAGCTTGCGCCCCGCCAGCAGGTGGAAGTGGATGTGCCAGACCGACTGGCCGGCGCCGGCGTTGTTGTTGTTCACCAGGCGGAACCCCTCCTGGTCGAAGCCGCGCGCCCGGGCCAGGGACGCCGCGACCCGGTGCACCGCGCCGATCAACTGATCGTCCGCAGGAGTCAGATCCAGGGTGTTCACCATGTGTTTTTTCGGGATGATGAGCATGTGCTGCGGCGCCGCCGGGTTGATATCCTCGATAGCGAAGAGGAGGTCGTCCTCGTAGACCTTCTTTACCGGGATGCTCCCATCGGCCATCTTGCAGAACAGACAATCACTCATGTTTTCCTCCAGTTGAAACCAAGACCTTCGAGTTTTGGTTAAGCTTCCGGCAAGGACGCTGCCGGCTCTGCCGTGCCACCTTTTCGCAGGTGGATCAGGAATTCCTTGTTCCCTTTCGGGCCCAGGATGGGAGACTCGCACACCCCCAGCACCGACAGCCCCAGCCCCTGGGCCAGTTCGGTCACGTTCTTCACGACCTCCTGGTGTTTCTTCTCGTCTCTGACCACGCCCCCCTTCCCCACCTGGCCGCGTCCCACCTCGAACTGCGGCTTGATCAGGGCGACAATGGCGGCGTCCTCCTTGAGGAGGCGCAGCGTCGGGGGGAGCACCTTGTCCAGCGAGATGAAGGACGCGTCGATGACGGCGAGGTCGGGGCACTCCGGCAGCGATTCCAGGTGCCGGATGTTGGTCTTTTCCAGGTTCACCACGCGCGGGTCCTCGCGCAGTTTCCAGGCGAGCTGGCCGTAGCCGACGTCGACAGCGTAGACCTTTTGGGCGCCGCGCTGCAAGAGGCAATCGGTGAACCCGCCGGTGGAGGCGCCCACGTCGACGGCGACGAGCCCCGCGACGGAGATCGCGAAGCGGTCCAGCCCCTGGGCGAGTTTCAGGCCGCCGCGGCTCACGTAGGGGAGCGGTTCCCCCTTCAGGCGGATCTCGGCCTCCAGCGGCACCATGAGTCCCGCCTTGTCGGCCAGGTGATCGTCCACCACCACCTGTCCCGCCATGATGAGCGCCTTGGCCCTCTCCCGCGAGGGGGCGAGCCCCCGTTCCATGACCAGTTTGTCCAGTCTTTCCTTCGCCACCGTTACTCCAAATTCAAAAGCCATGTCACGCAAAGCCGCAAAGGCGCCAAGCCAAGCCGTATCGTTAAAGCTTTTGTTCCAATTATCGTTTCTTTCTTCGCGCCTTTGCGTCTTGGCGTGAGTCCGCCTTTAATACAACCCATGCAGCGGCCCGCCCGGCGCGGCCAGCTCGTCCACCCTGCGCTCCACGGCCGGGTCCTCGATCAAGGGGGGCGCGTGGTGCGGCTTCACCCTGGCGTCGATGACCAGGGGGCCGGTGCAGCCCCACTGCTTGCAGACCGTGCTCGCCCCGACGCCGTAGATGTCGGCCGCGGGATCGGAGCGGGTGAAGGTGACCCAGAGGAAATTGTTCAGCTCCGCCGCGGTGAAGCGGCTGTCGTCGCAGACGACGATGAGCGGGAATCCTTCCAGCCCCGCCACCCCCTCAAGCACCTGGCACAAGGCATCCATCTGCGCGTCCGCCTCCCCCTTCGGGGTACGGCACGCGGGGCCCTGCACGGCGATGACGCCGGGGAGACAAAGCGCGGGCGCCGAGAAACCGGGCGCGAGCGTGAGCCCAGCAGGGAGCTCGGTCCCCAGCGTGCGCCGCTTCTCCCCGATGGCCGCAAACACCACCTTGGAGCCGCTGTTCAGCCCGGATCCCGAGTAGTCCAGGGTGTCCATGGTGGTGGCGGTCTGGAAATGGAGGTCGCGGCGCGGGTCGATGCGCTCCAGGACGTGCCCCAGGAACGCGGGGATGTCGTGGATGTCGAGCCTCGGCGCGTCCTCGTGGGCGGCGATCATCAGGTACTTGGCCAGGGAAAGTTGCCCCTGCCCGAGCACCGCGTTGGCGATGGTCAAGAGTTCCTGCGGGGTACGCCGCTCGCCGTACGGGACGTAGCGCTCGCTCCCCATGGCGAACAAAAGCGGATGCACCCCGGCGGCGTCCACGGCGTGTACCGCCTTCACCCCCGGGATCACGGTCGGGATCAGCGGCCCGGTCAGTTCGTGAATGAAGGCGCCGAAGGAGGTGTCCTCCTGGGGCGGGCGCCCTACCGTGGTGAAGGGCCAGATGGCGCCGTCGCGGTGCCAGACCTCCTCCACCTTGAGTACCGGGAAATGGTGCGCCAGGCTGTAGTAGCCGAAGTGGTCCCCGAAGGGCCCCTCGGGAAGGGTCCTGGCAGGGTCGATGACGCCGGTGATGCAGAAGTCGGCCTGTGCCGGCATGGGGAGCCTCCCCTCGCGCCGCACCATCTCGATGCGGTGCCCGGCCAGGAGGCCGGCGAAGGAGAGTTCGGGCATCCCCTCGGGAAGCGGCATCACGGCGGCCACGGTCATGGAGGGGGCGCCCCCCACGAAGATGTTGACCCGGAACGGCTCCCCTTTCGCGATCGCCTCCGCATGGTGGAAGCCGATGCCGCGGTGGATCTGGTAGTGCACCCCGATTTCCTCGTTGTTGCGGTACTCCCCCCCGGAGAGCTGCACGCGGTACATGCCCAGGTTGGAATGGCGCAGGCCGGGCTGCAGCGCGCTCTCGGAGTAGACCTGGGGCAGCGTGATGAAGGCGCCGCCGTCGTCGGGCCATGACTTCAACTGGGGGAGCTGGTCGATGGTGGTGCGGTGGGCCAGGATGGGGCCGTCGCTGACGTTCTTGGGGATGAGGTGCCAGGCGGCGGGTACGGCGCCCACAAGGGTCATCATGGGCTCGCGCAGCGCGCAGCGCGGATCGACTTTGAGCTTTACCAGCCGCTCCACCGCTTTCAGGGTGTCCCTGAAGATATACCTGGTACGGTCCAGGGTGCCGAACAGGTTGCCCAGCATGGGGAAGGAGCTCCCCTTGACCCTGGTGAACAGCAGTGCCGGCCCTCCCGCCTGGTACACCCGGCGCTGGATCGAGCCGATCTCCAGATCGGCGCTAACTTCACAGTCGATCCGCACCAGGGCGCCTGAGCGCTCCAGGTCGGCCACACAAGATGCAAGGTCTTTATATCCCAACAAATCCTCCGCCACGGTGTGCCTGATTACCGCATTACTTTTAATGCACCCCCGCAGCCAAGTCAACACAAAAGCCCCCCGCCGGCGGCGGCGCAAAGGAACGCTGTTACGCACCGGCGTTTTGTGCTAACCTGCGGACCTGACTACTATGCGGGGGAGCCTCTTGCCACGTTTCACCATCTTCAAAAAGATCCTGGTCATCACGCTGCTCCTTTCCCTGCTGCCGCTGCTGGTTTCCTCCGCGGTGCTGCTCGCCAACCTGCAGTCGACCAGCGCCCGGCTTTCCAACGAGATCAGCGACTCCGACGACCGCCAGGCCGTGGAATCGCTGCAGATGAAGGCGCGGGACCTCGCTGAAAACATCAAGGACTTCCTGCACCAGTGCGAGAGCGACCTGGTCTTTCTCTCCCGCTCCCCGCTCTCCCGCTCCGCGCTCCTCGACTTCTACCAGACACGGCTCGCCGAGGTGTGGCAGCGGGGCGCCGGTTCCACGGCCGCGCAGGGGACCCACGAATTCCTTCCCATCTACCGCTCCATCGCCCTCATTGACAGAAACGGCAGGGAACGCGTGGTGATCCGCAACGGCCGCTTCGTCCCCGAGGGGCAGCTCGCCGACGTCTCCGATCCGGCCAACACCGAGTTCAAGAGCGAGGACTACTTTAGGCGAGTGCGCGCCCTGAAGCCGGGCGAGATCTACGTCTCCCACCTGACCGGTTTCCACATCGGCAAGCAGGAGCAGCTGGCGGGGGCCCCGGACCCGGAGAGCGCCTACGACGGCAAGATGTACCAGGGGGTGGTCCGCTTCGGTGCGCCCCTGTTCGACGCCAAAGGTGCCTTCAACGGCATGGTGCTCCTGTCCCTGGACCACCGGCACCTGATGGAGTTCACCCAGCACATCGATCCCGGCAAGAACGCCTCCTCGCTCTTTCCTTCCTACCAAAGCGGCAACTACGCCTTCCTCTTCGACGACGAAGGGTGGATCATCACCCACCCCAAGTTCTGGGACATCCGCGGGGTCGACCCCTCGGGGAGGCTGGTGCCCCCCTACACCGCCCGCTCCGGCAAGGCCGAAATAGAAAGCGGCCGCATCCCCTTTAACCTGGATGACGCCGGCTTCATCCACCCCGGCTACCCCAAGGTCGCCGCCGCGGTGCGCGCGAAGCAGGAGGGGTACGTCGACATCACCAACGTGGGCGGCGCCAAGAAGATCATGGCCTTCGCCCCCATCTTCTATGACACCGGCGACTATGCCAGGCACGGCGTCTTCGGCGGGGTCACCATCGGGTTCCAGGTGGACCGCTTCCACGAGGCCTCGCGCAAGGGAGGGCGGCTCATCGCCCGGCAGCTCGGGGAACACCGCCGCACCAGCGCCGTCATCATTTTCCTGACCGCGCTCTTCTCCGCCCTCTCCGCCTGGCTCCTCTCCCGCGGCATCAGCGTACCGCTGCGCCAGTTGACCGAAAACGCCGGGAAGCTCGCCGCCGACGACTTCGTGGACCGGGTCGCCGTCAACTCCGCCGACGAGATCGGGGTCCTGGCCCAGACCTTCAACAACATGGCCGACGAACTGGACCGCCGCAAGCAGAGCCTGCTCGCCACCCTGGAGGAGCTCAAGCAGTCGCGGCTGGAGATCATGGACGAGCGCAACTTCAAGGCGAGCGTATTGGAGAGTATCTCCAGCGGCATCGTCACCTTCTCGCCACACGGCTTTCTCACCTCCATCAACCGCACCGGGAGGCTCTTCCTCGGTGAGGAGGTGAGCGAGGGGACGCACTACCGCGAGGTGTTCCGGGACTGGGAGGGGTTGAGCGACCGCATCGCCGCCGTATTCGCGAGCAACGCGGGCTACGGCAGGGAGACCTTCCGCTTCGACCATGAACCGGGCCGGACCCACTTCGACGTCGGCTTCTTCCCCATCGGGCACGACTCTGAGCACGGGCTCACCATCACGCTCAGAAACGAGACCGAGCGCGAGAACCTGCACGAGGAGATGATGCGCCTGGACCGGCTCGCCTCCCTGGGGAAACTCTCGGCGGGGATCGCCCACGAGGTGCGCAACCCGCTCACCGGCATCTCGCTCCTCTTGGACGACCTGCACGACCAGGCCGCCACCAACAGCGCGGACAAGGAACTGATCAAGAAGGCCCTGGCCGAGATCGAGCGGGTGGAAAAGCTGGTCAGCGCGCTTTTGAACTACTCCTCGCCGGTACGTGCCGAGTTCCGCGAGTGCGACCTGAACCGGCTGGTGCACGACACGGTGCTCCTCTTGCGGCGCCCCTGCGAGAAGCAGCGTGTGCAGCTCACCGTGGAGGAAGGGGAGCTCCCCCCCTTCCGGTTCGACCCGGAGAAGATCAAGCAGGCGGTGCTCAACATCATCAAGAACGCCCAGCAGGCGCTCCCCGGCGGCGGGCACATCAGGATCGCCACCTCGCTGCGGGAGGAGCATGCCGTGATCGACATCAGCGACGACGGCCCCGGCATCTCCGCGGAGGATCTGCCGCTGATCTTCGAGCCCTTCTTCACCAGAAAGGGTGCCGGCACCGGGCTCGGCCTCTCCATCACCCAGCGCATCATCGAGGAGCACCAGGGGCGGGTCCAGGTGGAGAGCGCGCCGGGAGCGGGCACCCGTTTCACCGTGGAACTGCCCTTGGGCGGGCCATAGAAAATCAGCAGCTTGGTTCCGAGTAGTGCCGAGAATGTAGCCCGGGGAATGCGGAGAATGTAGCTCGGTGAGTGCGGAGAATGTAGTGCGGTGAGTGTAGAG
The DNA here is from genome assembly GCF_016458235.1 of Geomonas propionica. Classification (GTDB taxonomy): domain Bacteria; phylum Desulfobacterota; class Desulfuromonadia; order Geobacterales; family Geobacteraceae; genus Geomonas; species Geomonas propionica. Next base: position 325,707 of record NZ_JAEMHK010000002.1, read on the forward strand.
AATGTAACCTACGAAGCGCTGCACAAGCCCCGCGTCTCCCCCTTTGCGAAGGGGGGACAGGGGGGATTTGCCTCTTGCCAAAGGGGACCTTTACCCGCGTAAAGTCAGCATAAACAAGGAAGCCATGGAAAAGATACTGATCATAGACGACGAAGCCTTCATCTGCGAAAACGTACAGCGCATCCTCTCCAGCGAGGGGTTCGAGGTGCTGGCCGCCGCCTCGGGGCAGGAGGCCCGCGACCTGATCGCCTCCGAGGAGATCGACCTTGCCCTCCTGGATCTGAACCTCGGCACCGAGGACGGCATCGACGTACTCAAAAACCTGAAGGAGATCGACCCGGAACTGCTGGTCATCATCATCACCGGTTACGGCTCGGTGGAGAGCGCTGTGGAATCCCTGAAGCTCGGCGCCTTCCACTACATGAAAAAGCCGTTCAAGGCGGACGCGCTCCGGCTGATCGTGAAGCTCGCCCTGAAGACGCAGACCCTGAAACGCGAGGTCAGAAAACTGCGGCGCGGCGATGGTGCCCTCCCGGGCGCCTCCCCGATCATCGGCAAGAGCGCGGCCTTCAACGAGGTGGTGGCCCAGGTACGCGAGATCGCCCGGCTCCCCTCCACGGTGCTGATCACCGGCGAATCCGGCACCGGCAAGGAGCTGGTGGCCCGTGCCGTCCACGATCTCTCCGACCGCAAGGACGCCTCGTTCGTCGCCATCAACTGTGCCTCGATTCCGGCGACACTGCTGGAAAGCGAACTGTTCGGGCACGAAAAAGGATCCTTCACCGGGGCGGGGGCAAGAAAGAAGGGGCTCTTCGAGGAAGCGCACCACGGCACCATCTTCCTGGACGAGATCGGGGAAATGGACATGGCGATGCAGGCCAAGCTTTTGAGGGTGCTGCAGGAGAAGAGCATTCGGCGGGTCGGGGCGGTGAAGGACATCGACATCGATGTCCGGGTGGTCGCCGCCACCAACCGCGACCTGATGCAGCGCATCGCAGAGAAGAGCTTCCGGGAGGACCTCTTCTACCGCCTGAACGTGTTCCCGATCCACATTCCTCCCCTGAGGGAGCGCAGCGCCGACATCGCCGCGCTGGCGGCCTACTTCCTGGACAGCTTCAGCCGCTCCTTCGGGCGCCAGTTCCGCGACGTCTCGCCCGAAGCCGAGCGGCTCATGGCCGGCTACGCCTGGCCGGGGAACGTAAGGGAACTCAGAAACGTCATCGAACGCATCTGCATCATGCGCAGCGGCCCGACCCTTCTGGCCGAGCACCTGCCTCTGGAAATCAGGAACGGCCATGAGGCCGAACCCGTTGCCGGGAGCGGCAACCCCATCGCCGTGCCGGACGGCATGGGGCTCGAGGAGGCGATCGGCACCATCGAGAAGTCGCTCATCGAGCAGGCGTTGCAAAAGACCGGCGGCAACGTGCTGCAGACCGCGGCCAACCTGAAGATCCCGCGCGGCACCCTGCGCTACAAGATGGACAAGTACGGCCTCTAACCGTCCGTTGGTTGCGACCGTCGCCGCACGTCGGCGGCAGTCCGCCCTCGCCCTCGCCCTCGCCCATCACTCCATCACTCCATCACTCCATCACTCCATCACTCCATCACTCCCACCGATGGCTGCATTAGAGCCACCCAACCGTCTTTCACCCGCCCGCTACGCCAGACAACCTCATTCTAATGCCAGCGCCCCCCCTTGCCCTGGCAACTATCCGCCACCGCGCTGGCGGATTTCAGCCACCACCGCAACTCACAACCGATATTCTGCCGACGGGCAGGCTCGAATATCAGCATGTTACGGCATCAGGTTCGTGGCACCGCTGTTGCAATAAAACTATGTATCGTATACGCATGACCGCAAGCGGCACCGGAAACCTGGTGCTTAGCGCTAATAAACCAGCACTAATACCAGCAACACACTACTCAAGGAGGAGTACCCCATGAACCTGAAAGCCTGTTTGAAAAGCCTGGCGATGGTGGCCGCAATGGCCCTGCCCATGACCGCGTTCGCTGCACCCGCCCCGATCGTGATCAAGTTCAGCCACGTCGTGGCACAGCACACCCCGAAAGGACAGGCCGCCGACTACTTCAAGAAGCTCGCTGAGGAGCGCACCAAGGGGCGCGTCAAGGTCGAGGTCTACCCGAACAGCCAGCTCTACAAGGACAAGGAAGAGATGGAAGCACTGCAGTTGGGCGCCGTGCAGATGCTGGCGCCGTCGCTGGCCAAGTTCGCACCGCTCGGCGTGAAAGAATTCGAGGTGTTCGACCTCCCCTTCATCTTCGACAACTACCAGGAACTGCACAAGGTGACCCAGGGGCCGGTAGGCGCCAAGCTCTTGAAGAAACTGGAGCCCAAGGGGATCCTCGGTCTCGCCTACTGGGATAACGGCTTCAAGGTGATGAGCGCCAACAAGCCCATCAAGAGCGTGGCCGACTTACGCGGCCAGAAAATGCGCATCCAATCCTCCAAGGTGCTCGACTCCGAGATGCGCTCGGCAGGCGCCATCCCGCAGGTACTCGCCTTCTCCGAGGTATACCAGGCGCTGCAGACCGGCGTCGTCGACGGCACCGAGAATCCCCCCTCCAACCTCTACACCCAGAAGATGCACGAGGTGCAGAAGTACGTCACCCTCTCCGACCACGGCTACCTGGGCTACGCGGTCATCGTCAACAAGAAGTTCTGGCAGGGGCTGCCGGCCGATATCCGCACCACCCTGGAAGGGTGCATGAAGGACGCCACCAAGTACGCCAACGACGTGGCCAAGAAGGACAACGACGAGGCCCTTGCCGCCGTCAAGAAGTCCGGACGCAGCCAGCTCATCGCCCTGACCCCGCAGGACCGCGCCGCCTGGAAGAAGACGATGGACAAGGCCCACAAGGACAACATGGGCCGCATCGGCGCGGACATCGTCAAGGAGGTCTACGCGGCCACCGGATACAACGCCAACTAGCCTCGACAGACCCGTACGTCACGGCCGCCGCGACCGCGCGGCGGCCGTTCCAACGAGTTTCAGGAGAAGCCCATCATGATGAAGTATCTTGACCATCTTGAGGAAATCATCATCACCTTCCTCATCGCCGCCGCCACGGTGATCATCGCCGTGGCCGTCGGCCATCGCTATCTGTCCGGCCTGCCCATCCCGGCACTGCAGGACTGGTTGCTGACCATTAACATGAGTTGGGCGCAGGAGCTCTGCATCTACATGTTCGTCTGGATGGCGAAATTCGGCGCCGCCTACGGCGTCAGAAGCGGCATCCACGTCGGCGTCGACGTACTGGTCACCCGCATGCCCGATTCCTGGCGCAAGGTGACCGTCGTCATCGCCATCCTGGGAGGCGCGCTCTTCACCGGCCTGATCGGCACCCTGGGCGCCAGGTTCGTCTGGGAGAACGGCATGCACTACGCCGTCTTCAACAAGCTGGGCATGAACGTGACCGAACTGATCGAAGGTCCGATCACACCCGACCTCGAGTGGCCGACCTGGATCATCTACTCGGCCGTGCCGCTCGGCTCGTACCTCATGTGCTTCCGCTTCCTCCAGGTCGGCCTCGCCTTCCTGCGCACCGGCGAACTGCCGCACCACGACCACGCCCATGTCGACGGCATCGACGAGATCGGCGCGCTGGACTCGACCGAGGCCCTGGAAGAGTACGAGCAGCACAAGTTCAACCATAAGGACGCGCAGGGGGGTGTGAAATGAGTACTGCAGTAGCTGGCTGGGAACAGTTTTCCAAGAAAAAGGCGGCCACCTGGCTTCTGGCCATCGCCGTCATCCTTGGAGCGATAGCCACCCTCGGCAGCACCGGCGTCGTCTTCGCGCTCTTGCTGGCGCTCATGCTGACCGGCATGCCCATCTCCATCGCCCTGGGGCTCACCGTCCTCACCTTCCTGTTCTTCTTCTCGGAGGTTCCGACCGAAGCCGTGGCCATGAAGCTCTTCACCGGCATCGAAAAGTTCGAGATCATGGCGATCCCGTTCTTCATCCTGGCGGGTAACTTCCTGACCCACGGCGGCGTGGCCAAGCGGATGATCAACTTCGCGACCTCCATGGTGGGGCACTGGCACGGCGGCCTGGCCCTCGCCGGCGTCATGGCCTGCGCCCTCTTCGCCGCGGTCTCCGGGTCGAGCCCGGCGACGGTGGTCGCCATCGGCTCCATCATGATGCCGGCCATGGTGCGCGCCGGCTACCCCAAGCGCTTCGGCGCCGGCGTCATCACTACCTCGGGATCGCTGGGGATCCTGATCCCCCCCTCCATCCCCATGGTGGTCTACTGCGTCGCCACCAACTCCTCGGTCGGCGCGCTCTTCATGGGCGGCGTCATCCCGGGGCTCATGCTCGCCTCGCTGCTCGGACTGGTGGCCTGGTGGCGGGCGAAGCAGGGCAACATGCCCCGCATGAAGAAGGCGACCTGGGGCGAGCGCGCCAAGGCCCTGCGCGAAAGCATCTGGGGCTTGTTCCTGATCTTCATCGTCTTGGGCGGCATCTACTCCGGCATGTTCACCCCGACCGAGGCCGCTGCCATGAGCGCGGTCTACGCCTTCGTCATCGCCGTCTTCGTCTACCGCGACGTCCCCTTCAAGAAGGTCCCCAAGGTGCTGCTCGATTCGGCGAGCATGTCGGCGATGCTTTTGTACATCATCACCAACGCCGTGCTCTTCTCCTTCCTGATGACGCACGAAAACATCCCGCAGCTCATGGCGGACTGGATCCTCGGGCACAACCTGGGCGTGGTCTCCTTCCTTTTGGTCACCAACGTGCTGCTGCTTCTGGCCGGCAACGTCATGGAGCCCTCCTCCATCATACTGATCCTCGCCCCGATCCTGTACCCGGTGGCGATGAAGCTCGGCATCGACCCGGTGCACTTCGGCGTCCTGATCACGGTGAACATGGAGGTCGGCATGTGCCACCCCCCGGTGGGCTTAAACCTCTACGTCGCCAGCGGCATCACCAAGATGGGGATATCGGAACTCACCGTCGCGGTCTGGCCCTGGCTCATGGCCATGATCGGCTTCATGCTGCTGATAACCTACGTGCCGATCATCTCGCTCTGGCTGCCGCGTGCGCTCGGCTATTAGGAACATCCTTTAGCAGGTGCAGCAACAAGAAGGGCCTGTCCATCGGACAGGCCCTTTTCTTACCCCCGCCTGACGCAGGCCCGAAAAACCTTTACGACGCGCCGGAGTTGCGCTATCAATGCCAAGCTCCTTAACGCCACTGCGAGGAAGACACACCCATGATACCCCTGCTGGTAGCAATATTCCTGGTCGCCTACGCCGCCATCGCCCTGGAGCATCCGATCAGGATCAACAAGTCGTCCTCTGCCCTATTAGGTGCCGGCCTGCTTTGGTCGGTATACGCCCTGCTCGGCCCGGAAAGCCACCTGGTCGTGCAGCAGTTGAACGAGTCGCTGGCGTCGACGGCGCAGATCGTCTTCTTTTTGATCGGCGCCATGACCATCGTGGAGGTGATCGACGCCCACAACGGCTTCGAAGTGATCACCGCGCACATCAAGACCAGCAAACTGTCGTCCCTGATGTGGCTGGTGGGCTTCGTCACCTTCTTCCTGAGCTCCGTCCTCGACAACCTCACCACCACCATCGTGATGATCTCGCTGATGAAAAAACTCCTGGACCGCCAGGAAGACCGCCTCTTCTTCGCCGGTCTCATCGTCATCGCCGCCAATGCCGGCGGCGCCTGGACCCCTATCGGCGACGTGACCACCACCATGCTCTGGATCGGCGGGCAGATCACCACGCTGCAGATCATGAAGGGCGTGTTCGCCCCCTCCCTGGTGAACCTCCTGTTGCCGCTGGCCGTGGTTGCCTACCAGCTCAAGGGGCGCGAGGTGGTGGCTCCGGTGCGGGTCGAAAACGGCGACCTGCCCCAGTCCACCCTGTTCGAGCGCAACCTCATGTTCTTTCTCGGCATCGGCATCCTGGTCAGCGTGCCGGTCTTCAAGACGGTCACCCACCTCCCCCCTTTCATGGGCATCCTGCTGGGCTTGGGAATACTTTGGCTGGCCGGCGACTTGGTGCACAGAAACAAGGAGGAGATCGACAAGCGGCACTTCACCCTCGCCCATGCCCTGGAGAAGATCGACATGAGTTCCATCGTCTTCTTCATCGGCATACTGCTCGCCGTGGCCACCCTGGAGCACACCCACATCCTGGCGGGAATCGCCTCCTGGCTGGACCGGGCGGTCGGTCGCCTTGACCTGATCGTGACGCTGATCGGGCTGGTGAGTGCAATAGTGGACAACGTACCGCTGGTCGCGGCGAGCATGGGGATGTACAACCTGGCGCAGCACCCGGCGGACAGCTTCCTCTGGGAGTTCATGGCCTACTGCGCCGGAACCGGAGGTTCCATCCTGGTGATCGGCTCGGCCGCTGGAGTGGCGGCCATGGGACTGGAGAAGGTGCATTTCTTCTGGTACATGAAGCGGATCAGCGGATTGGCCCTGCTGGGCTACTTCGGCGGTGTCGCGGTTTATCTGCTGCAGACGAGGCTCTTCGGCTGACCCCCCTTTACAAAAGCTGCTTCCTCGAGCGAGGCGCCCCGAAGGTATGCGATCCTACCAGGTCCTGAACAGCCCGGAGTCGATGTGGACGAAGCCGGATTGCGGGTAGTAGCCGACCCCTCCGGCGGCGAGGGCGATGGCGGTGCGCCTGATCCGGTCCAGCCCGACGTTAGGGATGACGAGGTCGATGGCCATTCCCTTCATGTGCAGGCTGTCCTTGGCCACGCCCGCCGACCTGCTGCGCAGGCGGGCGTTGTACTCGGGCGAGCGGTAACCGGAGATGATGTGGATCTCGTTGTCCCCCCCCAGGCTGTTATCGAGCCGGTTCAGGTACTCCAGCACGCGCAGGTCCATGGCGGTGGTCTGGTTGGTCTGGTGGCAGCGGAAGATCCAGTTGAGGGCCTGGATGGCCTCGTCGCAGTACTCCCCCAGGCTGTTGCGGTAGGTGACGGTGAGCTTTTCCTTGCAGTTGACGTTGTACAGGGAGAGCTTCCCCTCGGGCGCCCCGCTTCCGTCCACGAATCTGGCCAGCGCCGATTTTGCGCCCAATACCGTGGCTGCGAAAAATGCCGAGGACTTCAGGAACATCCTGCGACACAACATTTTATCTTTCACATAAACTCCTATAAATCAGAGGTTTAGCCCTTCACCGCTGCTACACCTTGCTACCACAAACCCTCCTTGCCTGTCAACCACCGGCCGCACCAAAACGCTCTTTAACTTGCTAATGTGGCCTGGTGTGTTTTCCTCTCTTCGTCGGCACCCACTCCCACTTGCAGGGGGGCAGGCCATGAAGATACCCTACGCCACCAAGACCACCTCGCTCCTCTCCGGTATGACCCTGGCGCTGATGCTCTCGACCGGGGAGCATCTCACCGGCCCGCTCAGCGCAGTGCTCACCCTGACCGGGGCGATCTGGTTCCCGGTGTCCATCGCGGTCTTCGTCCACGGCAAGCAGACCATCGAATACAAGATCCAGTCGCTGCGCGGGGAGCGCCCCTACCTCGATATTCCCAAGGACATCACGCCGCGGGCGCTGATCTGGTTCTCCTCGACGCTGGCCACGGCGTGGCTCCTGAGCCTTATCTACCAGCACCCTTAAACGCAGAAAGGGGAGCTCCATGAGCTCCCCTTCCCCTTGACTTTCCCTATCCCTCGTTGTCGCTGCCTTCGGTTTACGGCTCGAAGGGCTGATCCGCTTCCGACTCCAGCGCACTCCTGATCGCCTTGATCATCTCGACCGGGGAAAACGGTTTCTGGATCAGGTGGAAATCCTCCTTCGCCTGCAGGTGGTCCGGCCGGTAGCCGCTCATAAAGACCGCCTTCGCCTTCGGGTTCACCTTCTTGATTTCCTTGAAGCAGCTGATGCCGTCCTTGCGCGGCATGACGACGTCCAGGACCACCAGGTGAATCGGGCCGTTCTCCGTGTATTTCTCCAGGGCATCCTGACCGTCCTCGGCAGTGATGACCTTATACCCGTAGCTGACCAGAAAGTCGGACAGCATCTCGCGCAGCTGCCTTTCGTCATCGACGATCAGGATGGTCTCCGTCCCCTGGTAACTGTTGTTGATCTTGTTCATCATGATCTCCATGCTACTGATCCAGTCTATCTTGGATCCCTCGATCCTCAGCCGGTCAGGCGTGTTGATCTTCAAAATAAATTCCGTCTCGTAGATGATGCTGGAAGCGGAGGTATTGAGGGCACTGGCGAGGGCGAAGATGGAGACCAGGCTCGGCTGCTGCTTCCCCCCTTCGATATTCGAGATGAACTTACGGTCCAGGCAACTGGCCATGGACAGCTTGTCCTGGGACAGGTTGCGCTCCCGTCTCAATCTGCGGATCACAATGCCGAAAGCTACTTCAATAGTCATTAATCATCCTCCACATGGGAAGCTTTTATAACAAGTTTTCATATAAAATGCTGTAGACAATTACCCCCACGAATTGCACCGTTTACATGAAGGCGCTACTATCTGACCGACAGCCATTCCTCTACATCTCCCTCCAGTGACTCAACGGTTCGCCTTTAAAAGAGAATTGGTTGTTTCCCCTTATCGGCATCGGCGGACGAAAGTACAGCTGCGATACGAAGATATCACTCTGACAGTATTTTTTGGCCTCCGCAGAAATAGCCCGCCTATATCCAAAGGTATAGATAATTATGCCCCCCAGTATATTCAATTCTTTGCACGTAAAGTGTATCAGTAGACCATCTACTACCAGCGATTACGCCTACGGGTGTCGGACGTGACTATATGAAAGCTTTCGCTGAGAGAAACTCGGTCCGCTTCAAAGGGGAGATCCCGCTGGAAGTCAAGCAGGGAACCGGGATTACCCGCGACTTCAGCGCTTGCGGCCTGTACTTTTTCACCGACCAAGAGGTCATGCTGGGCGAGCGCCTGGAACTGGTAATGATGCTGGAGCATCAGAACCAGACGCAGAAGGTGAGGCTGCGCTGCCAGGCAGACGTGGTGCGGATAGAAACGGCAGCCGACCGACTCGGCGTCGCCGTCGCCATAAACAAGCACCTGGTAGACGCGGCGGAAGATGCCGCCGGCCACAGCTGATCGGAGTGACTTTTTTCAACATGTGATGTGATTTCTAAAAAGAAGGAGGACCTGGAGATGAAAAGAGAATTACTTTCAGCATTTGCTTCCCTGCTGATAGCGGCGCCCGTAATGGCGTGCAATGTCGACCCGCAGATTTCCCCGGCCAACCAACGCGTCCCCGAGAAGGATCTCAGCGGCATTCCCACCCTGGTGAAACTGAACGGACAGCCATCGAAGGACACCACTGGCTACTTCTGGGAGCAAACAGCGGGCCCGACCGTCACGCTCAGCAACCCCACCGCTGCCCAACCGTCCTTCTCCGCCCCCGAGGTCGAGTCTGCAGGGGCCACCCTTACCTTCAGGCTCACTGTCAGCGGTTGTTCTCCGCTGCAGAGTAAGAGCATCACCACCAACGTAACCTTGTCCAACGTAGTCACCAACCGCCCACCCGTGGCTTCGGCGACGTTTGCCCCGAGCGCGGTGTACGAAGGAACCCTGGTCACCCTCGACGGCGGCAACTCCTCCGATCCCGACGGCAATACCTTGACTTATCAGTGGACGCAGCTGACCGGCTCCGCGGTCACCCTGACCGCCGACGGCGCCAAGGCGACCTTTACCGCTCCAACAGATGTTCCCTTCCCCGACGGCACATCGCTCAGCTTCCAGCTGACCGTTTCTGATGGCACCCTTGCCAGCAGTACCGAGCAGATCGTCAATGTGCTGTGGGTCAACGATGCGCCCAAGGCGGCACTCTCCTGTCCCGAGACGGTGAACGAGGGGGCGCAGCTAACTCTGAACGGCTCCGGCTCCAGCGACAGCGACAACGGCATCGCCAGCTACAACTGGACCCAGAGCCTCGGCACGCCCAACGCCACCCTGCCGCTCTACGACGCGGCCACCGCCAGCACCCTGAGCTTCGCCGCTCCGTACCTCGACTCCGTCAACGACACCATGACCTTCAAGCTGTTGGTCACCGACGCCGGCACCCTCACCAACAGCAAGCAATGTTCCGTGAAGGTGCTCGACATCACCGCACCGGTACTTGCCAACGTCCCGGCGGATATGACGGCCGAGGCGGCCTCCGCAGCCGGCGCCGAAGTGGGCTTCACCCTTCCGAGCGCCAAGGACAACGTCGACGGCGACTTGACCGTTGTGTGCGCCCCCGCCTCCGGCGCCACCTTCCCGCTGGGGACCTCCACCGTCACCTGCAGCGTTTCCGACGCCGCCAAGAACGGCGTCAGCGGCAACTTCACCATCAAGGTGCAGGACACCACCGCCCCGGCGGTGACCGCTCCCGCGGGGGTCGTGGCCGAGGCGACCGCGCCGTCCTCCCCGGTCACCATCGGCACCGCCACCGCGACCGACGCCGTCGGGGTCAAGGAGATCACCAGCGATGCACCCGCCGCGTACCCGGTAGGGACCACCGTGGTCACCTGGACCGCGCGCGACGCAGCAGGCAATAGCAGCACCGCAACGCAGTCGATAACGGTGAAGGACACCACCGCGCCGGTAGTGAATCCTCCCACGACGGTCACCCTTGAAGCGACCGGCCCCAGCACCAACCTCGCCTTTGGATCCGCAACTGGCACCGCCCCCTCCGGGACCGCAACTGCCAGCGGCGCTTTCGGGACCGCAACTGCCAGCGACGCCGTTGGCGTCACCAGCCTGACCAGCGATGCGCCGGCCTCTTTCCCGGTCGGAACCACCGTAGTGACCTGGACCGCCAAGGATGCGGCCGGCAACACCGGTACCGCCACTCAGTCCGTCACCGTGAAGGACACCACCGCGCCGAAACTTGAGGGCGTCCCCAACGGGTTCACCCTGATCATCGGGCAGGCCGCGACCTATGAGCCGACCGCTACCGACCTCGTCGACGGCAGCGTCCCGGTCGCCTGCACCCCGGCCTCCGGCAGCAGCTTACCCCTCGGCACCTCCACCGTCACCTGCAGCGCCAAAGACGCTCACGGTAACACCTCCAGCGCAAAGTTCGACGTCAACGTGCAGTACGGCTTCAACGGCCTGCTCGCTCCCTACGATGCCAACAAGAGCTACAAGATCAAGAGCGCCATTCCGCTTAAGTGGCAGTTCACCAACAGCAGCGGTACCGTTCTCGCCAGCGTAGCGGCCAAGCCCAGCGTCATCATTCAGCAGGTGAATAATGGCGTAGTGTCAAGCGACGTGGTCACCCTGGACGATGCCGGCTTCAGCGGGCTCCAGTACGACAGCCTGACCAACACCTGGCAGTTCAACTGGAAGACCACCGGTTACGGCGACGGTTTGTACAACGTCTACATCCTGAGCGGCCTTCCCGGCCAGAAAATCGGCCCCTTCAGCGTGAAGCTCGCGAAGTAGGTGAAATCAGCAGCAAACAACAAAAAGGAGGCGGGGAATTCCCCGCCTTCTTTTTTCGTTTCAAAACAAGCGTATCTCACGCAAAGACGCCAAGAGCTAAGAACCTTTTCCAGGCCCCTGAAGCGTTTCAACCCCGATTTGGTTTCCTTTGCGTCTCTGCGGCTTTGCGTTACAAAATGGTTTTTCGGTCTTGCTCTTAGCTGAGCACGGTAAAAAGGCGACAAGGCAAAAGCGTTATTTAACGCAAAGACGCAGAGTCGCTAAGAAAACCTTTTTCAGGCCCCCAAGAGTTTCATCCCGATTTTGTTTCCTTTGCGTCTCTGCGGCTTTGCGTTGCAAAACTGTTTATCGGTTGCTGGCAGTGTCGCGGAGCCCTTGCGCCAGCGGTTGGTGATGGACGATGTGCAGGGTCTTGCAGGCGCGGGTGATGGCGACGTACAGGAGGTTCCGGTCCGGGTCGGTCTGGCGGTAGTCGTAGGAACTGGGGTTGTAGAGGATGACGTTGGAGAACTCGACGCCTTTGATGGCGTGCGCATGGATCACCTGGACGCCGGGCAGGAAGGAAACCTCACCTTCCGCGTGCAGACCGGGAACACCGGCGAGCGCCGCGTGCAGGGCTTTGACATCCGCCTTCTTCTTGCAGATCACGCCGGTCAGCGATGTGGGGGCAGCCTGCACCAGCGCCTCCACGAGTTCCCGGATCTTCGCCATCGACTCAACCGGGTTCTTCGTCGGATGAAAGCCGAGCGCACCGGAATGGGCCTTGGTGGTGTCGGCACTGCGGCCGCTTACTCGTGCGGCCAGATCGACGATCTCCTTGGGGCAGCGATAGGACACGGTCAGGTTCTCCTTTTCGAGCCCCTGCGACTGTAGCTGGGCTATTACGCTGGAGAAGCCTTGGGAGTCGAGGAAACTAAGAATCTGCTGCTTTTCGTCGGCGCAGATGGTTAGGCTGCGCGCCACGGAAGTGGCGGCCACGATGGTGCGCAGCTCAAGCGAGGAGAGATCCTGGGCCTCGTCGACCACGATGTGGTCGTAGGCGTTGAGCGCACCGAGGACGACAGCACCGGCCGGCCGCCGCAGTTGAGCCAGGCGGAGCAGGATGCTGGCGTCGGAAAACGAGACCGTCCGCTCCTTCGCCGCGAACTTCCTCTGGGCCACCTGCTGGAACTCCGCGCCGGAGTCCGTGCAGAGGGCGGCGACGACATAGTCCTGCATGAGAAAGCGCCACAGGTCGGTGACCGGCTCGATCTTCGTGGTCTCCTTCACGTACTTCGCCAGAAGAGCCGGCACCCTGCTGCTCTTTTTCTGCGCCCCGAAGGGATCGTCGAAGACCGTCTTCAGCGAGTGGACGCCAAGGGCCGCGAGCGCCGTCAGGGACCAGGCGCTGTAGGTGTCGACGCGGACCGGGCCCAGCAGGGTGTCGCTACTTTGCTTGACGTAATCACGCAGGACGCGGTTGAACATGAGCACGATGCACCGCTCCGGGCGGTACTTCTCTGGTGCGTCGTACATGAGAAACGAGAGTCGGTGCAGCGCCACCGTGGTCTTGCCCGCTCCGGCCGCGCCGTTAATAACGACAACGCCGTCCCTGAGCTTAGTGATGGCCCGGAACTGTTCCGGGGAGATCAGGGCGGCGATGGAATCCACCATGCGGTGATCCTCGGTCCGCTCCTTGGTGTCGGCGGTCGACTCGACGGCGCCGCCGTTCTTATGCCACTCACCACCCCGCAGTTCGTAGGTCTCTGAGGGGGTCTCGATGCGGGTCAGCATCTTCCTGCCGATGGTCACCTTGTCCCGGCGGGTGATCACCCCTTCCCTCTCGATGCCTCGGATGGTGAGCTCGTACTCCTCGCCGATGTCATACCCCTCGTAGAAGGGGCCGGTGATCTCCGCCTTTCTCCAGTCGATGATGACCACCCGCTGGCCGTCCATGAGCGTCTGGTTGCCGATCAGGTATTCCTTCTTGCCGATACGGCGGTCGTTATCGTGGATGCCGAGGATGCCGAAGTAGGGAGAGGCCTGCTGGGCAAACTCGTGCAGGTATTTGCGCGGCGAGTGGTGCCCGTGCTCGATCAGTTTTTCCGCGATATCGTTCTTCTCGCGCCAATCCACCGAGTTAAGGCGCTGCTGTTCCAGCTCCTTCGTGTACGCCTCGTGTCTCCCGATCGTCTGCAGCCGGTCCACCGCGTACCGCTCGATCGCCTCATGAACCCTGTCCAGCCGCTCTATTTCCTGTTGTACGATTTCCATCAACTCCCCACAGCCAAAACATAAAAAAGCACCCGCAGGAAAAGCCGCAAGTGCCCTTTAACTTGATCCTTCCAGATGATTCTATATCACCCAGTTTAATACTGCCGACAATACACTTAGATTCAGGTACTTTTCAAGCCTTTCTTCGCCGATATCTGTGCTGCCCCCTAAGGAATCAGGCGCGGCCCGTTTTCGAGGCTTTGGACCTTCCCGAGATTGTCCGCACAGATTTGCCTGAACCTATCCGAGATCCTCTCGTCGACCGAGGCCCTCTCCCAGAACGCGACGGCCGCTGCCAGGGCGGAGCTCCATTGGTCGGCGGCGAGGGTCGAGAAGACGGGGGGCTTAAAGATGCGCTCTGGTGCTGCCCCATCCATGGGGCGGTAGAACATCGGGAGCATGTCATACGCAGGCCTGAGCGTAAAGCGGCCGGCAGACATGGCAACGAGAGACACGTTACCAAAATGCTTATCAGTATTCGCTATCAGGTCACCGAATACCCACAACCATCTGAGGTTCCTCGCCTCCTCCGGGCTCAGCCTCTTGTCAGCCTCCATCCTGTCTGCCGCCGCAACCCAGTTATCTTGCCTGCCGTAGAATTCGTTATCGATAGCTCGAAGAGAAATCATGGGCAGCCGGCCGGATCGCCCTACCCTGTCAAAACGGGCAACCTCTAGAAACACTCTGTCTCCAGCTTCAATCAAAGCGGTCTTCACCGCAGGTATCCCAAGTTCGTTGACAAGGTCCAGGGCAAGGTGCTCGCAGATGAGAAGATCGGCCCAGCGACGTCCTTCAACGGAATGAACAGGAGGGGAAAACTTCACCAGGAGGTGCTCGATCTCCCCGTTTCTATCCACCATAACGGTAAATTTCGGCTGCTCCCCCCCTGCGGAAGACCCGACAGGTTGCCCCTCCATAGCGTCCTTCGCCATCTCTGGGTAGGCGGTTAGTAGCTGGTCCTGGGTAAGCAGGGCAAACTTCTCATGCGATAAGCTGAAATACCGGTCCAGAGATTCGCGACCGATAATCAGGTTTCCCATCACGTCCTCGCCCCGGCAGGCAAGGGCCACGAGCACGTGGTCATCGGTCCAATCGAAAATGCGAGACGGAAGAGAAAGAGCTTCCGACAGGCGCCTGACAAAAGCGCGCCCGGTGAAACCGTCGGGGCGGAGATCCGAGAGAAACCATGGGAGGCTTTTGTACTGAACAGCCCCCTCACCCTTTGGCTGCCACAGATACTCATCATGTCCTATCGCACTTAACACACCAATGGAAGAAGCATTACCGTCTTGGTCAACACGAAAGACAGGGAAATCCCCCCCGACCCCTCTGAGATCCCTTCTGAGGGTATAGCGCCTTGTGCGTGCATTGCCGATAATTACGATCTTGTCGGACACCCGCGAGATGAGTCGCGAGACAGAAGGCTGACTTAGCTTGAGCCGCTCTTGTATATCTTCTGAGGTACGAACGCCGGTAGCGAGGTACGCCAGAAGTCTCGTTTCGTTATCGGACAGGGTGCGGGACACGGAATGCCTTGTAATATGAATGGATTGGTGAATAGATTCACGAATACATTTCTAGCAGAGTTCTTATGTTTTATCAATATCTAAGCACAGTACTTGGGATGCCCGTGAATAGAAAAGGTCAAGCATCAGATTCGAAAGGCCGCCCTCCGATCCTCATTCACATCCCTAAGCAGCATAAAAAAAGCACCCGCAGGAAACCCCGCAAGTGCCTTGTAACGTCTGTAATATGAAAAACTGAGCATGCCGATTCCGCTCGGGGCAAACCTGTGTCATCCATCACCCCTTGTTCACCTCAAGGCACGTGGCCACCGCAAAGTGATATACTGTCAATGCATTGAAGCCACAGTTACAGCCAGGCGTTTCCTGCGTAGGGATTTCATGACGGAGGGGAAAATTAAGGCCGGGTTAATACTGGTAACCCTCGCACTGTATGGCACCCCTCTGTTTGCCGAAACCAACCGCATCCTTTGTCAGCATTAGACGATTACCGTGCTTGCCGAAACAAAAGCAATGTCGGATGTCGGATGTGAGGCTGTGCACGTTGGCGGTGCCTTTCTCACCTCGCTCGATTTGAACCATAAGGCTTTCCAAGAAGTTGCCTAAACTCATTTTTCAAAGCAAGGCAACGGGTCGATGTTCGTCCGCCAGTTGTTGCACGAGGGGTTGCCAAACGATTAGCCGCAAAAGAGAGATCCTTTTACATAGCACCGTCCGGTGCTAGCTGCATCCAATCTGACGATGGAAAGGAGAGACGGTATGAGAAACCTTATGACAGCCGCGCTGGTCCTTTTAACAACCGCCGTGTTGATGGGCATGGGTAGCCTGGGGGGCGCACCGGAGGGAGAGGTGCCCAAAACGGATGAGAACATCAAGGTGCAGCTTACCGACCGCTCCGGAATGAAAATCGAATTAACCAGGTTTTCCATGAACGGCAAGGTCTTTCTTGAGGGAAAACGAGGGGCGGGAGACATGAGCGTCTTCTTCCACGACCTGAAAGAAATCGACCTTGGTCCTGTCAGTGGCGATACGGTGCCGGCCGATCTGCTGCTCAAATCCGGGCGTCGCCTCCAACTCAATATACGGACGGGTGCCGTCTTCCACGGAGACGCGGGAGACGGAGCCTACCAGATCTCCGCGCCTGACGTGAACCGGATCCACATTCACTAGCTAAGGGCAAAGACGACGAAGCGAAAGAATCCCGAAACTTGACACGGGAAACGCAGGGGGAGCCATGAAAGAGGCCCTGTTTTTCGAGCGGGGAGCAGGGAACACGGTGCGCTGCAACCTTTGCCGCTTCCGCTGTCACATAGCCGATGGCGCCCGTGGCACCTTGCCATTCAAAGGGAGAAACCCATGAACGTGGAAATACACGACGTACAAATCGAGTACCCCGAGGGATGCAACATCATCATAGGCCAGACACACTTCATCAAGACGGCCGAAGACCTGTACGAAGTCATCGCCACGACGGTACCGCAGGCCCGCTTCGGAGTCGCCTTTACCGAGGCATCCGGCCCGTGCCTGATCAGGACCGAGGGGAATGACGAGGAGTTGGTCCAGGGATGTGTGCAGGTACTCAATGCCATCGGCGCCGGTCATGTCTTCTGCGTTCTGCTGCGCGACGCCTACCCCATAAACGTCCTCAACCAAATCAAGAACTGCCCTGAGGTGTGCCATATTTACTGCGCCACCGCAAATCCGCTCCAGGTAATCGTTGCCTCGACGCTCCAGGGGTGGGGGATCCTCGGGGTCATCGACGGGCTGCCGCCCAAAGGGGTTGAGACGGACGAGGACCGGCAGGAGCGGCGCGACCTGCTGCGCCGTATCGGTTACAAGCGCTGAGAAATTCAGAGGCGTGATGGGAAAATGACAATTTCAAGGGGGCCGCATCCAACAGGTGCGCCTCGGACACGAGTGGCTCATGAATGACACCAAGCAAAGTCTCCCCCCCGACATCCCGAATTTCTGGAAGGTCGCACCGTTCCTGCTCCTTGTTCTGCTAGTGTCGTTATGGAGCAGCACGCCCAACCTCAATGCCCCCCTGCGCCATACGATCAACTACAGCCAGTTCGTGGAGCAGCTTGACGCGGGCAATATCAAATCGGTGACCATCAGGAAGGAAGCCCTTAGGGGCGAATTGCGCAACGAGGCGAGCCTCCCGCTGCAGGAAGGGGGGAAGCCCGCGCAGGTGAAATATTTCCAGACCACACTTCCCACCTTCCAGGGGGAGGGGTTGCTCACCCTGTTGCAGGAAAAAAAGGTGACCATCAGCATCGTATCCGCCGAACGCGGTGCGGTGTGGCAGACGGTGCTGGCTTTGCTCCCCTGGCTCCTCATCATCGGTGTCTGGGTAGTGATCCTGAGAAGGAACCAGCAGATACAGGGCGGCCCGGGGGGGCTCTTTACCTTCGGCGCAAGCAAAGCCAGGCTCTATGATGTCAACAAGCCGAGCGTGACCTTCAATGACGTTGCCGGCATGGACAACGTCAAGCTGGAACTGAGGGAGACCATCGAGTTCCTGACGGACCCCTCCCGCTTTGAACGGATCGGGGCGAAGGTTCCCAAGGGGGTGCTGCTGGTCGGCCCGCCGGGTACCGGCAAGACTCTGATCGCCCGCGCTACCGCAGGCGAGGCGGCCGTTCCCTTTTACAGCATCAGCGCCTCAGAGTTTGTCGAGATGTTCGTGGGGGTCGGCGCCTCCCGCGTCAGGGATATGTTCAAGAAGGCCAAAAGCACCCATCCGAGCATCATCTTCATCGACGAGATCGACGCGGTCGGCCGGACCCGGGGCACAGGGCTTGGCGGCGGGCATGACGAGCGGGAGCAGACTTTGAACCAGCTGCTGAGCGAAATGGACGGATTCGACCCCCACGAGGAGGTCATCGTTATGGCAGCGACCAACCGGCCTGACGTGCTGGACCCTGCGCTGCTCAGGCCGGGAAGGTTCGACCGACATATCGTGATTGACCGGCCCGGTTGGAAGGAACGAAAGGCGATCCTGCAAATCCACGTGCGCGCCAAGAAGCTGGCGGCGGATGTTGATCTGGAAAGTCTGGCCAAGGGGACGCCGGGGATGACCGGCGCAGACCTGGAGAACCTTGCCAACGAAGCGGCGCTGGTGGCCTTGAGGCAGGGCAAAGAGCTGGTGGACGCGCATGATTTCAGCGAGGCCAAGGACATCATCCTGATGGGGTCGGTCAAGGAACTGACCATCAGTGACGAGGAAAAGCGGATAACCGCTTACCATGAGGCCGGCCACACCCTCGTCGCCTGGGAACTGCCGGGCGCAGATCCGATCTACAAGGTCAGCATCATCCCCCGTGGCATGGCGATGGGGGTGACCCAGCTCCTACCGGGGGAAGATCGACACTATTATCCCCGCTCCTACCTGATGAACCGGCTGAGCATCAGCCTTGCGGGCAGGGTCGCGGAAAAGATGGTGTATGCCGAGTTCAGCAGCGGAGCACAGAATGATCTCAAAGACGCCACCGCGCTGGCCGAGAAGATGGTGGCACAGTGGGGGATGAGTGACAAGGTGGGCCCGATGAACCTCGGCCGCGGCGAAGAGCATCCCTTCCTCGGCAGGGAACTTTCCCTGCCCAAACGCTACAGCGAGGAAATGGCTTGGGTCATGGACCAGGAGATCCAGCAGATCATAAGGGAAGCGGAGGCAACCGCGACCAGGGTACTGGGAGACAGGAGGGATACCCTCGATGCCCTGGCAGCGGCGCTGCTGCAAGAAGAGGTACTGGAAAGGGCCGATGTGGAGCGGATACTACTATCGATTGACAAAGAGTGACAAGCGAACCAGAGCCACGTATGAACTGATGGTGGGCACAAAAAAAGAAACTGCTTTGGGAGGTTGCCGCTGTACTTGGACTTGTTTTTAGCAAGCCTCAATTGCGGTCTCTGACCAAAGCAGTTTCGTTGGTGGCTCCCGGCGGCAGAGCAGCGTTTTTAATGCTGGCAATGTCTACGCTCAGCGGTCGGTTTTTTCAGGACCGAGGGCTGGTGGAGCGGGAGCCTTTACCTGGTTCTGAAGGTTTTCGCATTCGACAGATGTGGTTGGCATCCTTTCGGTACGATTATCTTCATAGCAGGTAAGAGTAATTATCTGCCTGTCAGCGAGAAAAGCAAACAGGAATTTTGGACATAACAGGCGCCAGAATTCCCGCGCGGCCCTCATCCCAATTGGTAGGGCGTGCCCCCTGTCCACCCACACGCATTCCTAATATACGTTTCCCATCAACTCCCCACAGCCAAAAATAAAAAGGCGCCCGCAGGAAACCCCGCAAGTGCCTTGTAACGTTCTTCAAGATGATTCGCTAACGCCCACTCTCGCCCACTCAATGCGGACTAGATATACCCAGATTCAAGCCTACTTTCGAGCTATTTATTCCAGCTTTCCGCCAGCGCCTATTCGCGTCCGCCATGACGACATCCCTATCCCGCCCCCCCTGCTGCACCGGTCCCATGATAAGAGAGCGCGGTTCAGATTAATTCTCAGGTGGGTTGCGGAAAAGGGAGGGTTGGCTATAGTGGTCACGCTGGCCAGGTTGGTAGGATCTAACCTTAAGACGGAGGTGACCATGCTTCATCTAAAGTTCGACTTATCCGGCAAACCTGCAGTTTTTATCAGCAACTGCAAGCGGTACTACAACGGCTTGAGCGGACTGTCGTTGTATCGAAACCCGCCAGACCAAGCAATATCGCTGGCGAAGCTAAAGGAGGTGCTGGACCTAGCAGACCAGAAGTACCAGGACGCTGTAAATTTTGATCGGGTGCAGATCCTCCTGCGCAACAACGCGTTCAAAGAACTGATTGATATGTTCAAGAGAATCGAAGCATACCTCCAACTTGTTGCGACGGAAGCGCACATTCCGGAACTGGCACAGGCCGGTATCATAGTCGCACCTCCGGTCATGAGGCGTAAAAAAGCTCCATCACCGGCAACAAGTTAGCTGCACCTCCCCAACCGCAGAACGATCCCTCGAACCGAAAAGCAGCAATGGTTCGAGGGATCGTTCTGTTGTCCTATCTCCCTCTTCCGTACTGTCACGCTATTCTTGCCACGCGCGAGGGTATGCGGCCTGACCCAAACGGCATGCCATCTTGCCTAAACAGCATGCAACTCGACCATCATCGGGCTCCAGTCGGGCTACCCAGATCATGACTTATCGAACTAACACAGTATTTTAGCTAAACGGTAGCCTCTCGGCCTTAATGGCAGGCGGTTCTGGGGCTGCACAGCAACAACTTACCAGCTCAATGCAGAATCTTACCTAAAAATGAGACCCTCGCCCCTTTCCCTGTAGCCTGTCGTGGCTAAACAGCAGACCACTTACCCAAACCAATACTCCATCTTGATAAGGGGTACGCCACACCACCTTAATCGTGCTCACCTCCGGCTACATGACGCGCCATTTCTCCAAACCAACGCTTCATGTTGGGTAAGCTGCATACCACGCCACCTTAATCGTGCTCACTTCCGGCTACATGACACACCACTTCTCCTAACCAATGCTCCATGTTGGATAAACGGCGTGCCACACAACCTTAACGGTCCTCGCCTCCGGCTACATGACACACCACCTAACGCTGCCGGTGCTTCATCTTGGTTAAACAGCGTGCACTTAAGACAACCGGCTCTCAATCCTGGCTAAACGGCACACCGTGAGCACAAACCAGCGCTCCACTCAAGGTAAAGGCCATAGCAGCCAGTTCTAACGTACCACCACTGAAGCTAATCGGCATATCACGTACCTGGCTACGCCTCCCAAAATCTGCAGCCGGTCGACCGCGTACCGCTCGATCGCCTCATGCACCCTATCCAGCCGCTCTCTTTCCTGTTGTACGATTTCATCAACTCCCCACTGCCAAAAAATAAAAAGCACCCGCAGGAAACCCTGCAAGTGCCTTGTAACGTGCTTCAAGATGATTCGCTACCGCCCGCCCTTGCACCGCTCAACGCGGACTAGATATAGGAGATAGAAGCCTATATGCAACCAGCTCCCACAGTTTCTAGGCCCGAAAGGAGGATCCCCTCGCATGACATCATTACTTTCATAGCATCAACAAGTTCTTGAGTACGTTAAAAAGCTACAAGCGTCCTCTCTACTCCAAATTCAAGCCATTGTTCCTGTACTACCCGGAGCAAGCCTGCTTTCAAATCTACAAAGGTCCAGGCCGTGGATGAATATTCCATGTTTTAGTATCCACTCTACTCCAACGCCTTGCACCTCTTTACTTATTGAGCCTCTATAGAGAGTCAACGCCGGGATCTGTGTAAATGTGGACATTGCGGGTCTCAAGTTGATAATTAACCGCTTTTGCTATGTGCAGTTGCAAAGACCCGCCTTTGTATTTCAAGGTATACTCTTTTTCGCTAACATTAAAGGCATTTAAATCCCATAAATCTAGTTGTGGCTTTTCCTCATTATCCTTGAGGATGAAAACTGATTCCTCTGAATAATACTCTGAAATGCTACTGCTGTTGGCAATTTTTTCTTTATCGACAGCCATTTCGATAATGATTGCATGGTTGAGAATGGCTATATTCTTCCCCTGCTTGTTTGTCTGAGGGGACGAGTATATTACAGCGTCAATTTTGGGTTCGTGAAAGTTTGTGAGATACTCGACTAAAGCCTGAGTGGGGATATACTCTAATTCTTCTTCAGAGGAAATGAATGGCTTGCTCACCTCATCTTCAAATCTTCGGAGAAAAGATAGATGGCTGGCCTTATTCGCGAATGTCGTATCGAACATACTCAAAACTTCATATACGTTGCCAAAAGCAGTTAGGTCTAGTACGGTTAAAGGTGTAACTATGTCAAAACCACATGTCACCGCTTGTTCCCCAACAGCTAACCGTATTTCTGCGAGGCAGGTATTGTATTCAAAAGCTCCATACAAAACTGGTATGCCTATAGGATTCAATCTACCAGCCTTGGCTAATTTCCTTGGTGGTGGTCCCATTTCTATTTCAGGATTCTGATAAATCTTTATTCGCTCGGCTGTCGTATTTGCTCGACGAGCTCGGTAAATAGTAACAGGGGCTGAAGAGCCGCCAATCTTTCGAATAGGTGCCGCACCACCGTGAAAACCATATTTGGAGATCGTCGAAAACAACTCCTTCAAAATCTGAGCGGCCTCTTCACAATAAAAACGAGATTTGTGTTTCACACGCCAACAAAAATCATCCCAAATAGCGGAATGCTCATCATAGACATCGATAGGCTCATAACATGATGAGGCTTCGAAAAATGGAAGGTTGCCATCTTTGTGAACTTTATACTTCTCTGCATCAGACAAATAATTAGCTAAATCCTCTGCAACTTCACTGTCCACTTGGAGCATTTCTGAAATGATCTGCTCAGGAGGTTCACCTTCTATCACGAAGTCTGGTGTATCAGACTCAAGACTCCAAACTGGTGTCAATTCGCCTGGCTTATAATACGTGCGATAAATATCATCAACCCATTCGGCTAGATCCTCAAATGGCATTGCTTTTCGATGTTTATGGCAATAGGAACATTTATGTGAGGAATGATTTTTTTTTATGTGTCTGGAAACGTGTTCGTCGCCGATACATTTATGACAGATGTGTTTTTCGTCTGGAAGCACGAATTCCTCCTTTCATGCCAGAGATATAATACTACTTCAACACTGAAATCAAAAAAGGGTTACGGCTTATGCCGTAACCCTATTCATTTTTGGCGTCCCCGAGACGATTCGAACGTCCGACCCCTTCCTTAGGAGTAAAAAGGCATAACCCTTCCAACCCGTTTCAACCGTTGCCACACCCAACAACAAAATCCAGTAAAATTATTGACAAAACAAGGTATTACAGATATAACCCATATCAAATATTTTCACCCACCACCATTCAAACTCAGCATTCTACTACGGCACTACTACGGCACCGACATATGCCATCGTAAAAAACGCCTACAACTGGAGGGCGCAATGAAGGTCACGACTTTCACGGACACGATGATCCGGAAATTAAAACCCGAAGACAAGAAGTACATCAGAGGGGAAGGGAATGGCTTCACAATCCGAGTGATGCCCTCAGGTGTGAAAACTTGGCTCTACGTTTATAGCATTGATGGCAAGCGCCGTGAAATGAACCTTGGCGGGTACCCCTATGTACCCCTCGAAACAGCAAGGCTAAAATTCGAAGCGGCAAAGCGGAAGGTCAAAAACGGCAACGATCCTTTGGCCGAGAAAGAAGCAGCGGTACACGCACGCCGCACGGCTCTGACGGTCTCTGACCTCGTTAAGGAGTACCTGGAGAAGCACGCTGTACACAAGAGATCCGGCGCAGCCGATAAGCGCTTACTCGATGTGGAAGTTATCCCGATATGGGGAAAGCGCAAAGCTGAAGACATTAGGAAGCGGGACGTTGTCCTGTTACTTGAGAGCATCGTAGAGCGCGGTGCTCCGGCCATGAGCAACCAAGTCTTAAAGATCACCAGGAAGATGTTCAACTTTGCTGTAGAGCGCGACATCCTACCACACTCTCCGTTTGCTAGCGTGAAGGCCCTGGCACCAAACAACAGCCGCGAGCGGACGCTTTCAGAGGCTGAAATCAGAACCCTATGGGGATCCCTCGACTCAGCAGCCATCAGCGACGAAATCAGGCGAGCTCTTAAATTGGTGCTGGTAACCGGCCAGAGACCAGGGGAAGTGGCTGGGATGCACACCGCCGAGATAGACGGTCAATGGTGGACCATCCCTGCAGGACGGGCCAAGAACGGCCGGGAGCACCGTGTTTTTCTGGCGGCGACAGCCCTTGAACTCATTGCCCCCCTCACCTCAGTTGACGAGGAAACCGGCGAGGAGGTACCAAAAGGGTATATCTTCCCCTGCCCCCACAAGAAGAAAATCCAGCCGATAGACTCGCACGCCCTCCCCGTCGCCGTCCGCCGAAACCTTGAGTGGCCTGTACATGGCCCAAAAGGTTCGCCGCTCTTTGATAAGGATGGAAACCAGGCCAAAGAAAATCGGCTGGGGATAGATCAGTTTACCCCGCATGACCTCAGACGAACCGCCGCAACCTTTATTGCCTCGATGGGCTTTATGGATGAGATCATCGACGCCGTGCTAAACCATAAGAAACATGGAATCATTAGCACATATAACCGCCACAAGTACGATGCGGAAAAGCAGCAGGCTCTTGAGGCTTGGGACCGAAAATTAAAGTCCATCATCACCGAGAAGTCAGCCGGAAAAGTGATACCGATTCTCCGAGCAAGGTGACAACAGAAATTATAATTCCCAAACATTGTGCCGCTGCCTTCCAAGGTTAGCGGCACTTTTTTTATGCCAGACCAAAATGAAATAGAATAGTTACCTTCAGTCTGTAAAGAACTTTACAAAAAATGCAGTACTTTCAAGCAGTTGTAAAGTTATTTACAAACACTAATCCCCATTGCAATTCCATTCAGGTGGTAGTATATCGGGTTCAAGATTACCTACCAAGGAGGGAACCAACCATGAAAACACAGGTCACTGACCGTCTGGTCCGCACCAAAGAACTGAAAGAGATAACGGGAATGTCAACCGCCACAATCTGGAGACGTGAACGGGAGGGCAATTTTCCACGCCGTCGCAAAATTACATCTGGCATGACTGCGTATCTCTTGTCTGAGGTAATGGACTGGATGAACAATCTCAAGAAAGCAGATAACAAGGACAAAGCATGAACACGTGCACTCCGCTGCCAATCACCCTCCCGCCGCATATCATCCAGCTTAAGAGCCAGAGGCCCGAACTCTTTAGTATTGACGATTTCATCGCAGGAATAGCCTCCTTCTCTCAAAAACCTGACCATACATTGTCAACCACCATGAGCAGGACTCTTCGAACTGCACAAGAATTGGTAAAACGCGGGATTTCGATAATCCCGCTTGAACCGCGTGGCAAGAAACCCCGCATCAGATGGACAGATTTCCAAAGCCGGCTTGCAACCCAAGAAGAGTTAACCCATTGGTTCGCAGACGGCAGAAACAACATAGGTATAGTTACCGGCAAGATCAGCGGTCTCGTCGTAGTTGATTTTGACACAAACGAAGCCATCGAAATGGCAAAAATTAAAAATTTCCCTAAGACGGCACTTGTAAAAACAGGTAGGGGCTATCATGCTTATTGCCGTTACCGTGAGGGAGTACGTAACTTCCAGAAACGCGATGACTTACCTGGCATTGACCTTCGAGGAGATGGTGGGTTTGTAGTAGCCCCACCCAGTATCCATGCTAGCGGTGCGGTTTACACATGGGTCCCAAACCGCTCCATTGGGGACCTTCCCCTTGCTGATTTACCTGGCTGGATATACGCCTCTAAACCAGCGGACAAAGCTGCCATAACGGACTTGCTTAAGGGCGTCTCCGAAGGAGGGCGCAATAATGCTGTTACACGCGTTGCAGGAAGTGTAATTTCAAAAGGTTATAACCTCGCTGAGGCCATTCGCTTCTGCTTAACCTGGAATACCACCAGTTGCAAACCGCCTCTGACCGAAGATGAAGTAACCATCACCGTGAAAAGCATTTATGCAGCGCATATCAGAAATAACGGAGAGCGAACGGCCATAAGAGAGCCAATCACATGGAATGAACCTCCTTCGCCTCTTCCTGACGGGCTACCACCGGTAAAAGCGTTAGATCCCGCGAATATACCTGTTCCATTGCAAGGTTGGCTGGTGGATATTGCTGATAGAATGCAGATCCCTCCGGATTTCTCTGCGGCGGCGGCAGTGGTTGCTCTTGGCTCAATCATCGGTCGCGGTTGCGGTATCCAGCCGAAACGTCATGATGATTGGCTCGTAGTTCCAAACATATGGGGAGCAGTCGTGGGCCGTCCTTCCCTGATGAAAACACCGGCAATATCTGAGGCACAACGGCACCTTGTCCGGTTGGAAGCGGAAGCACGGGAAACATACCAAGACGCAGCGCGCTCCTTCGAGATCCAATCCGAAATCATTAAAATTACACGCAACACCATAATGGAAGAAATCAAGAAGGCAGTCAAAGCGAAGAGTAATGACGCGATTGAGGCAGCGCGGCAGAAACTCGCAGCCTTAGAATCACAAGTACCCAAACGGCGGCGCTACCAGACCCAGGACGGAACAACAGAAAAAATCGGGGAACTGTTGAACGAAAACCCGAACGGACTCCTAGTAAACCGGGATGAGCTTATAGGCTGGTTCCGCTCTCTGGACAAAAACGGCAGAGAAGGAGACCGGTCTTTTTATCTGGAAGCATGGAACGGCAACCGCCCGTTTACATATGACCGGATCGGGCGCGGCACTCTGGACATTCCGGCGCTTTGCGTATCCGTTTTTGGCGCAATCACTCCAGGGCCGTTATCAGATTATGTCTACCAGGCAAATCGTGGAGGCATGGGGGATGATGGCTTATTGCAGCGGTTTCAGGTGTTCGTATGGCCTGACGCGCCTAGCGCTTGGAAGAACGTTGATCGTTTTCCCGACACCAAGGAAAAGGACCGTGCTCGGGAGATATTCAAGCGGTTGGCTAGAGGGATACCGGGCATAGATACTAAAGAGGAGGGAAGCATACCGAGTTTACATTTCTCCCCAGGCGGACAGGAGGTATTCGACAAGTGGCGACTAGCACTTGAAACTCGGCTGAGGGGCGATCATGGCTTGCATCCAGCGATGGAGAGCCACTTGGCTAAATACCGAAAGCTCATGCCGTCTCTGGCCTTGATATTCCACCTTGTGGCCGTAGCAGATGGAGAAATGCAAGGGCCTGTTTCTGAGGTTTCGGCAGTTTTGGCGGTTCGCTGGTGCGAGTATCTTGAAAGTCACGCTATGCGAATTTATGGTGCAGCAACTCCCCCAGGGATGGACGCAGCACGGGAGATCGTGAAACATATCAAACGTGGCGCAATCAAAGATGGTGCAAAGATAAGGGAGATCTGGCGACCGCAATGGTCAAGGCTAACAACCTCCGATCAAGTAAAAGCAGGTTTGGATGTCCTATGCCAATACGATTGGTTGGCTGTCGAGAAGTCATGTACCAGTGAACACGGTGGCCGGCCATCCGAAATTATCAGGATCAATCCGTTAATAAAGGCTGGCTAGTTCTTACGGCGAGGCACTGCCGAAACTGCCAAAAGTGACAGTTAGTACTTTAGTCAATGCCACCACCACTGCGAAAAGGAGGGCTATCAATGAACATCAACAGTTACATCGAAGGACTTAGAAAGCTACGAAGCCAAAAATTAGCTAAACAGAGCCGCCCGCCGACATTGGTCGAGGAAATAAGGAACTGGTGGGCCACTATCCCCGATGTGCAAAGGCTGCCATGCTATCACATGGATTTTTTTCAAAGTACCTTCGGTCATGCACCTTCAATAATAGGGCTAGCCCTTTATCAGAACGGGTGGACGCGCCGCCGCTCTTGGAAATCGGGAAAACCATTTTGCCGCGTATGGGTTCCCCCCTCATGTGGGGAGGCGTTAAGCATTGAAAATAATCGCACTTAGTGTTAGTCTGCCCTCATTTTTAAACAGGAGGTTTGTCATGATCGCAAATAAACTTAATGCGATGCGCACAAATTTTATCAGTTTTTGCATCTCTTCAGAAGCAAAGGTGGTCAGTAGCGATCAACTCATGAGGCAATTTGACTGGACTGAGGAGCTTGTAAATGTCTTCATGCCTTTAGTGGACTACCGTAAGATTTATGACGATGGTAAAACATACTGGATATCACCTGGTTACTACCCAGAGTTTTCAAAACAACTAAAAGGTTTATTATCATAAACGTTATTATCACACCACCACAGGTTATCCATTATAATGTTCCTTATCCAACAGGAGGTTTCAATGAAATTATCTGTTTTGACGTCATTTGTTCTTTGCATGCTCGCCGCCGTTCCCGCACTTGCCGAGACCTACAAATGGGAAGACAGTAACGGAGTACATTTCACCGACAATCTGAATTCTGTACCCAAAAAGTACCGCAAGCAGGCCGCCGCAGAGGCGCGTGGTGATGTAGCTATCCCCCTTGAGGAGTCACACCAAGCGGCTAGCAGTTGGAAAACTTCTGAAAACAGAGATAGAAGGCAAAGCAAAGAAGACGCAGTGGAAAGAGCCAGAGAAGCCGTGGCCAGCATCCCGGCCTTACGCACCAGTGCGGATTTTGGAGGTGATGGGAGTAATTCAGCTAAGGACAACGCAGCAGCCATAAAGGCAGCTCAACATAACGCAAATGTCATCAGAGATCGGGATTTCAAGCTACGGCAGTTGGCACTTGCACTGAAGGAAAGAGACGGGCAATCGCCTGAGGCTGATACGATCCTTTCCGAATTAAATGCAGAAAAACAGGAGAGGAAACTTCGTGCTGTAGAAAACAATCAAAACATGAAGTCTCTTCAAATGGAGCAGAGATTAGATCGGCGGCATAGGGAGATGCAAGACAAGCTAGACAGAATCGATAGAAAAACAAAGCTAGGCTACTAAGGAACCAGCCAGTTAAGGAGCCATGACAGGAGGTCGTGGCGGAGCACAGTGCGTCAAGAACTTTACTCTCTAGATCCGTGGGCTCTGTATCACAGGGTCAATACAGAATAGGGGGGGCTAGCAAAAGTCGCCCCCCCCAGGTCCTTTGGAATTTCGAGTGGCGGTTGACTGTGATTCGGGAATCACGGTTTTATTACGGCACCAGCTACGGCACAACAAAAAAGGGTTACAGCACTAAAGCTGTAACCCTTTGAATTTATTGGCGTCCCCGAGACGATTCGAACGTCCGACCCCTTCCTTAGGAGGGAAGTGCTCTATCCGGCTGAGCTACGGGGACAAGTCAGACGGACTTTATACAATACCGCCGCCTGTTTGGCAAGATTTTTTATTAAAACTTCAACAAGGAGAACACCTTGCCTTCGGGCAGCTTCTTGGCGCCTTCCAGGAACTCGAGCTCGGCCATGAAGCAGCACTCGACCAGCTCGACGTCCATGCTGCTGATCATGTCGACGACGGCTGCCATGGTGCCGCCGGTGGCCAGCAGGTCGTCGGCGATCAGCACGCGGTCGCCTTTATTGAAGGCATCGGTGTGGATCTCCAGGGTGTCGGTGCCGTACTCGAGATCGTAGGTCTTCTTGACGGTTTTGGAGGGAAGCTTGCCGGGCTTTCTCACCAGCACGATGCCGGCGCCCAGCTTGTACGCCAGGGCGGCGCCGATGATGAAACCGCGCGCCTCGACGCCCACGACCTTGTCGATCTTCTGCCCGACATAGCGGTGCGACAGCAGGTCAACCATGCGCTGAAACGACTTGGCGTCCCCTAAAAGCGTGGTGATGTCTTTGAAGAGGATCCCCTTCTTGGGGAAATCGGGGATGTTCCTGATGATGCTTTTAAGATCTTCCATGTCCAACGGCCGCTCCTTTAATTACCAGTAGTTGCACTGCGCCCCATTATGTCGGTGGCTTCCACTATCTTTCTCAGTTTCTCAAGCGACTTCGCCTCGATCTGGCGGATCCGCTCACGCGTCACGCCGAAGCTGCGCCCGATGGTGTCCAACGTCTGCGGGTCCTTGTCGTCCAGACCGAAACGGAGCGTCAGTATCTTTTTCTCCGCGTCGGAGAGGGTCTCGAACCACTTGGAGACCAGCTCGTACTTGTTCAGGTCCTCAAGGAGCACCGCGGGCGAGATGGTCGAGGTGTCCTCGATGGTGTCGATGAGGAAGTAGTCGTTGTTCTCACCCATGGGGCGCTCGATGGAGTAGGTCTTCTTCAGAAGCACCATGAGCCGGCGCACGTAGGTGACGTTCACCTCGAGCGCGTCGGCGACTTCCTTGACGCTCGGCTCGCGGTTCATCTTCTGCACCAGCTCGCGGGTCACCCTGAGCATCTTGTTGATGTCGTCGGAGACATGCACGGGCAGGCGGATGGTGCGCGACTGGTTCACCAGGGCGCGCTCGATGGACTGCCTGATCCACCAGGTGGCGTAGGTGGAGAAGCGGCACTCCTTGGAGAGCTTGAAGCGCTCGACCGCCTTGATGAGCCCCATGTTCCCCTCTTCGATCAGGTCGAGGAAGGGAAGGCCGCGGTTTATGTAGCGCTTGGCGATCTTTACCACGAGACGCAGGTTGGAGACGATCATCCGGTCGCGCGCGGCCTTGTCGCCAAGGTCGATGCGCGCCGCGAGTTCCTTCTCCTCGTCCGCGGTCAAAAGCTTGGTCTTCTGGATCTCGCGCAGATAGAGCTTGATGGCGTCGTCGAAGTGCTCCACTACGGCGGCCTTGATCTCTTCTTCTTCGACCTCTTCCGCCTCTTCGGCCTCTTCTACTTCTTCGAGTTCGACGGAATCGGGGTCCGGTTCATGCTCGCCATCAAGAAAGAGAGGATCCTTCTCCTCCAAAAGCTCGTCGTTTTCCATGCCAGACTCCTTTGCCAAAGCTAGAGTGATGTGGCGCAACCTGTGCTGCTACTCGTCGTTCCAGCCGTTCTTGCCGATCAGCCGCACGAAGCGGCAGTCGTCCGCTTCCTCGCGGGTGACGCTGCCGTCCAAGGCCTTCCTTATCACCAACAGTTTCTGGTCCACGCGGTCGCCGACCGGGATGACCAGCCGCCCACCGGGAGCCAACTGCTCGACCAGGCATTCGGGGAGTCCGGGGGCCCCGGCGGTAACCAGGATGGCGTCGAAAGGCGCCTCCTCGGGCCACCCTTCGGTGCCGTCGCCGATCTTCAGGTTCACGTTCAAAAGCCTCAGGCTGTCCAGCGCCTTGCGCGCCTTCATGGCCAGCGGGCGGATCCTTTCCACGGTGCAGACGCGGTCGGCCAGGGAGGCCAAAACAGCGGCCTGGTACCCGGAACCGGTGCCGAGCTCCAGCACCTTCTCGCGCCCTGTGAGGGCCAGCAGCTCGGTCATGCGCGCCACGATGTAGGGCTGCGATATGGTCTGTTTCTCTCCGATGGGGAGCGATCCGTCGCTGTAGGCCTGCCCGGACATGGCCTCTTCAACGAATATGTGCCTGGGCAACTCGAGCATGGTGTTGATCACCCGCTGGTCCGTGATACCGCGTTTCACCAGTTCGGCGACCATCCTCTTGCGTGCTACAACTGAATTCATTCCCCCCCCGATCTTCGGCAGCGGGGAAATATAACAAATGGCGTGCTAAAAGTCCAGCATCACGGCAGTTCCCACGCCTGCAACTCGCCGATCGCCGCGTGGTTGGTGAGGTCGATATGCAGGGGCGAAATGGAGACGTGGCCGCGCGAAACGGCGTGGTAATCGGTGCCGGGAACATCTTTGAAGCTGAGGTCAGCGGTGCCGATCCAGTAGTAGTTCCTGCCGCGGGGATCGACCTTGTCCACGATGGTCCCCTCGTAGCTCCTCTTGCCTTGGCAGGTGATCTGCGCGGGGAGGAGTTTGTCGGCGGGGAGGTCGGGCACGTTCACGTTGAGATAGGTGTCGCGGGGGAGCCCCCGGCGCTGGACGCTTTGAGCCAGTTGTGCCGCGAAGGCGGCGGCCGCGGCGAAGTTCTCCCCGCCGCTGCGGGTGACCAGGGAAACGGCGATGGCGGGGATCCCCATCAGGGTCGCCTCCAGGGCCGCCGCCACCGTGCCGGAATAGGTGACGTCATCGCCTAGGTTGGCGCCGCGGTTCACCCCGGAGATGACCAGGTCGGGTCGGAAGGAAAGGAGGCTGTGGATGCCGAGGTTGACGCAGTCGGTGGGTGTCCCCTCGACCGCGTAGATGTTGTCGGCGATGCGCGCGGCGCGCAGGGGATGGTGCAGCGTGAGCGCATGGGAGACCGCGCTCTGCTCGCGGTCCGGCGCCACGACGACCACCTCCGCCACCTGGGACACCCGTTCGATCAGGGCGGCCAGGCCGGGGGAATGCACACCGTCGTCGTTGGTAAGGAGAATCTTCACGGTAGGGCCCTCGCAGTCAAGTACAGCAGAACAGGTCCAGATGCAGCTTCCGCCTCACCCCTAACGCTTCGGCGGCGCGGAAGGAAACTTTAACACGTTTTAACGATATATGGAATCAGGCGCCCTTCTTCCCCTTGAACTCGGCGCAGGCCCAATCCATCTGGGACAACAGCCCGCGCAGCGCGGCCACCTCGCGCTCGTCCAGTTCCGCGCGCGAGAAGATGCGCCGCATGGTGCGCATCATGTGGTCCGGGTTCTGTGGGTTCAGATAGCCGATGCGCAGGAAGGTCTTCTCCATATGGCCGTACATCGGCTCCAGCGAGGCCGACCCGGCCAGCTCGCGTGCGGTCTTGACCGGCACCGGGGCAGCGCCCTTCAGGAACTCGTAGCAGAAGATGAGCACCGCCTGGGACAGGTTCAGCGAGCCGAACTCGTCGGCGGTCTCGATGGTGGATTGCCA
Source organism: Geomonas propionica (assembly GCF_016458235.1). Lineage (GTDB taxonomy): Bacteria > Desulfobacterota > Desulfuromonadia > Geobacterales > Geobacteraceae > Geomonas > Geomonas propionica. The sequence continues at coordinate 358,262 of NZ_JAEMHK010000002.1, forward strand.
GCGGCAAAGCGCCACCTCGTCGGTGGTGAGCCCGCTGTCCTCGCGCCCGAAGACCAGGGCGAGGCGGCTGTTGGGCGCACAAGCGGCGAAGCGCTCCACGATCTCGGGCGGGGTGGAGATCTCCGCGCGGTACTTGCCGTGGCGCCTCGTGGTCGCCACCGAGTACTCGCTGTCGGCGATGGCGTCTTCGAGCGAGGTGAAGATGCGGGCGCTTTCCAGGAGGTCGCGCGCGGAGACGGCGAACTTGATCGCGTCCAGGTGGTCCACCTGGCAGGGGTTGACCAGGCGCAGGTCGCGCAGCCCCATGTTCTTCATGGCCCGGCAGACCATCCCTATGTTGCCGGGACTCTGGGTCCCGACCAAGACTATGGAAACTCTTTGCTTCAAATCCATGCAATGCCCTTCTCTGGTGACTGCGAAATGTGCTGCCCCAGTCTGGGGCGCGGGCGGCATTACACCACAACCTAAGGCAATTGACAAGACGGCAGAAAAGCGGTTTCGCAAAGAACGCCAAGAATCCGCGAAGGACGCAAAGAGAAGATTTTGGGGTAAACCCAAAAAGCCTTTCCTTGGCGTGCTTTGCGACTACTTCGTTTTCTTTGCGTAACTGCTTTTGACTTAAAAAGGCAGAAAAGCTGTTACGCAAAGAACGCAGAGTATGCGCGATGGACGCAAAGAGAGCCTTAGGGGGTAAACCCAAAAGCCGTTCCTTCGCGTGCTTTGCGACTACTTCGTTCCTTTGCGTAACCGCTCTTGACTTGAAAGGCAGAAAAGCCGTTACGCAAAGAACGCTGAGTATGCGCGATGGACGCAAAGAGAGCCTTAGTGGGTAACCTAAAAGATTTACCTTCGCGTGCTTTGCGACTACTTCGTTTTCTTTGCGTAACTGCTTTTGACTTAAAAGGGGAGAAAAGCTGTTACGCAAAGAACGCAGAGTATGCGCGATGGACGCAAAGAGAGCTTTTGTGGGGTAACCTAAAAGCTTTACCTTCGCGTGCTTTGCGACTACTTCGTTTTCTTTGCGTAACTGCTTTTGACTTAAAAGGACAGAAAAGCTGTTACGCAAAGAACGCAGAGTATGCGCGATGGACGCAAAGAGAGCTTTGGGTGGGTAACCTAAAAGTTTTACTTTCGCGTGCTTTGCGACTACTTCGTTACTTTGCGTAACTGCTTTTGACCTGAAAGGGCAGAAAAGCTGTTACGCAAAGAGCGCAGGGTATCCGCGAAGAACGCTAAGAAAGACTTTGGGGTTAAGCCCAAAAGCCTTTTCTTGGCGTGCTTTGCGACTACTTCGCATCTTTGCGTGACTGCTTTGACTGTGCTTCTACCGGTGATGGGTTTTGGGACGGCGGGGGCGGGACTGGATGCGCTTGAGACGGGCACGGGCGTGACGCTTGCGCCACCTTTGCACCACGAAATGACTAGACCACAGACAGACGATGATCCCACCCAGCACCAACATCAGGTAGGGCTCGTAGCTTTGCAGGTCCTCGATGAACAAAGAGGCGGTCTTGCCAAAGAGATAGCCGGCCAGAGAGAACAGGACGGACCAGGCCAGGGCGGAGAGAAGGTTCAGATAGAGGAAGCGGTGCGAGGGGAAGGTGGTCATGCCGAGGATGACCGGCAGCACGATGCGGAAGCCGTAGGTGTACCGGGACACGAAGGCGACTAGGGTGCCGTAACGCTCGATGAGCCGCAACGCCTTCCTGAACTTCCTGGCAAAGTTGGTGAAGAGCCGCAACAACTGCGGCCCCTTGATGCGGCCGATGTAGAAGTAGAACTGGTCGCCCAGGAAGGAACCGACAAGGGCGGCGAGCATGACCAGGTACAGGTTGAGGTAGCCCTGGAAGGCGAGGAATCCCGCAAAGATGAGGATGGCCTCCCCTTCCAGGAAAGTCCCCAGGAAGAGCACCCAGTATCCGTGCGTCTGCAGGTATTCCTTGAATAGTTCCTGCACAAAAGCTCCAGCTGTGACAGTGGGATCGCCTCACATTCAGTGGCGGACACATCTGGAGAGTATAGCGCTTTATTATTTCCGGTAAACGGGGTTGGTGCCCCTCACCTCGACGGCCGGTGCGTCCTCAAGCTCTTCAAGGTCCCCGGTGTCCTCGTCGTATTCGTTCTCGCCGACGGCCCAGGCGTAGAACTTCTGCGAGTCGATCAACTGCGGCTTGTCGGGGATACCGTACACCCGGTTCTGCATCCCTTCGTCGTAGAGGCCGACGCAACCGTGCGAGGCAGGCTTGCCGGGAAGGTCGCGGGCGTGGATCCAGTAGGAGACGTTGTCGGGACCGATGTGGAAGCGCATGGCGTTGTCCATCGGGTACTGGCCGCTCTCATCCTCGGTCTTGTAGAGCGAGGAGGTGTGGTTGCGGTGGCGGGCGTCGATATGGAAGACACCGACCGGGGTCTCGTGGCCGGGGGCGCCGGTAGCTGCGGGCGCGGAAAACTTGAGCTTGCCGTTTTCGTAGGCCCCCATCCACTGCTCGGTCATGTCGATCAGGATGTACTTGCCGTAGCGCTTCGCCTCGGGGTATTCGGCGGGCATGGGGGTGTAGCTGCGGGCAGCGACGAGGTCGACGGGGACCTTGATGGTCATGCCGGGATAGACGTGGCGCCGGTCGATACGGTTGAAGCGGGCCACGGTGACCCAGTCGGCGCCGAAGAGAGATTCCAGAGTTTCCTGCGGCTCCATGAAATGGGCGCGCCAGGGGACCTTGGTGAGGCTCGGGTACTCTACCCGGGAGAGGTCTTCCTTGGCCGGATCCTGCGGATTCGGACCAGGTTCGGAAGTGGCGGCGGGGTGGTAAACCACGATGGAAAAAAGGACCGCGAGGACAACGAACATCAAAATCTTACGTAACATCTTGCCTGCTCCCAACCGAGAAACGACTAATGGGGCCTACGCCCCATTTCGTTCTTAATTAACACCTTTGCCACGCTCGGTCAAGAAAAAGCGCGTCCCGCCATGACTTCCTGGACCGCGCTGTAGGGGTCGATGCTCTTGTCGCGCATGCCGGCCACGATCTCGTCGTACTTGCCGTTCCCCTTGATGGCACCGAAGACGGTCTCGAAGAGTTCCTCCCGGAGCGAGTCGGCGAAGAGCTTGGCGTTTCTTTCCTCGATGAGGCGCTGCAGGGCGCCCGACTCCTTCAGGTAGATGTGGTGCGCGTCGAACTCCTGCACCAGTTCCTCGATGCCGACGCCGCGGGCACCTTCGGTCAGCAGCACGCGCGGCGCCCATCCGGCCGGGTCCGGGTGTTTCATCTCCAGCATGGTGGTGAGTTCGCGGGCGGTGCGCTCGGCCCCGTCGCGGTCGGCCTTGTTGACCACGAAGACGTCGCCGATTTCGAGGATGCCGGCCTTGATGGCCTGAATGTCGTCGCCCAGGCCCGGGACCATGACCACCACGGTGGTGTGCGCGGTGCTCACGATATCGACCTCATCCTGCCCTACCCCGACCGTCTCGATGACGATGACGTCCATCCCCATGGCGTCCATGACGTTGACCACGTCGGTGGTCGAGCGGGAGAGCCCACCCAGCGCGCCGCGGGTCGCGAGGCTGCGGATAAAGACGCCGGCATCGTCGGCATGGCGGTTCATCCTGATGCGGTCGCCGAGGATGGCGCCGCCCGAGAAGGGGCTGGTGGGGTCGATGGCGATCACGCCGACCAGCAGGTCCTTCTTACGGTAGGCGGCAACGATCTGGTCCACCAGGGTCGATTTCCCCGCACCCGGGGGGCCGGTAATGCCGATTATGTAGGCGTTGCCGGTGTGGGGGTAGAGGGTCTTCAGTTCCTCGATGGCGCTCTTGAAGCGGTCATCGATATCGCGCATGAGGCGCGCGGCGGCGCGTATGTCGCCGTCGAGCACGCGTTCGGCCAAAGTCATGGGAAACTCCAGAATCCGTTCTTCGTTCTATGTTCTACGTTCTAGGTTAGAAAGACAACGGCCCGGCACTAAGTGATACGCCGCGGGCTGCTCTGATGGGCAACTGCGCGGCGCACATGTTTCGTGAGGTTGTAACGTAGAACCTAGAACACAGAACGTAGAACGTCCGTTGCGGTTTTAGGCGTGGGGCGTGATGTTGTCGCGGACCCAGCCGACGATGGCCTCGGTGGAGGTGCCGGGGGTGAATACCTCGGCGATGCCGGCGGCCTTGAGACCCGGGATATCGTCCTCGGGGATGACGCCGCCCGCCATGAGCACGATGTCGGCAGCACCCTTCTCCTTCATGATCTCCTTAACCGCGGGAAGCAGGGTGTTGTGGGCGCCGGAGAGGATGGAAAGGGCGACCAGGTCCACATCCTCCTGGATGGCGGCGGAGACGATCTGCTCCGGGGTCTGGTGCAGACCGGTGTAGATTACCTCGAAACCTGCATCGCGAAAGGCGCGGGCGATGATCTTGGCACCCCTGTCGTGGCCGTCAAGACCAGGCTTTCCCACCAGCACACGAATTCTTCTTTCAGCCATGGCAAACCTCCGATATCAGTAAATTCAATGTAAATTATTTTTCGATGCCGACGCGCGCGTCGACGCCTGCTTTGTAATAGTGCTTGATCTCGCGCATCTCGGTGACCAGGTCCGCCGCCTCGATGACCTTCTCGTGGGCGTTGCGGCCGGTCAGGACCAGTTCCACGTGTTGCGGCTTGGCCGCCATCAACTCCAGCAAACGCTCCACCGGGAGAAGCCCCATGGAGACCGCTCCGTTCACCTCGTCCAGGATGACGAGGTCGTACTCGCCCCCGCACACCTTCTCAGAAGCCAGCGCGAGCGCCTCGGCGGCGAGGTCCTTGTCGGCCTGGGCGGGGTTATCCTTGTTGACCCAGCCCGGCCGCCCGGTCTGAATGATGGTCAGAAAGGGAGCCAGCTTCTCGGCGGCCATCTGCTCGCCGTAGGGCCCTCCCCCCTTCATGAACTGGATCATGCAGACCTTCAGCTCGCGGCCGGTGGCGCGCAGGGCGAGCCCCAGCGAAGCCGTGGTTTTCCCCTTGCCGTTGCCGGTATACACCTGAATAAGACCGCGTTCCAGTTTCAAGTCATCCCCCGGTGGTGGTGTGGCCGTAGACGCCGTCGGCCGTTTGCGCTGACGCTAACGGAAGCTCCACGGCGAGGCAGCACTATAGCAATTGGCCAAGGAAGGTGTCAAGGCCAAAGAGGCGATATCTAAAACAACGTTAGCCATCAGAATGTTGGATGGGAGCGGGTCTAGGCGAGGCAAATCCCCTCTGTCTCCCCTTCGCAAAGGGGAGGACGTGAGGGCTCGTGCTGGGCTTCGTGGACAGACTGAGGGATCGATCACCTGCACAGGTGGACCATAACTGCATTTTTAACGCAAAGCCGCAGAGACGCAATGTAAGGCGTACGGCAAAAAACTCAGAAGTTCAAATCTCCAAGCAGGGCTGCCTAGGCGCCCAGACGCTGAGCAGAAAACCAGTGCGTCAAACACCTAAAAGGTTTCTTTGCGGCTTTGCGGCTTTGCGTTGATACGAACCTTTAGACTTTTTTTCGACTCGTGCTTTGGCAATGACAGTGCGCGGTACTTTATATAGTTACGGCAAGAACGGCCCTGAGTCAGCGAACGCCGCCACAAACAAGCCTTGACATCGAAAAAGCCATCTGCTAAATAGACAGAACGCATGGGCGATTAGCTCAGCGGGAGAGCACTGCCTTCACACGGCAGGGGTCACTGGTTCGAACCCAGTATCGCCCACCATGCAAGATCTCAGGCCAGGTCTCTAAAGACCTGGCCTTTTTTTCGCGTGTACTTTCAGATGGTTACACAAAGCTGCCAGCCATACACCCCCCAGCGATCTCTTGCAACAAGTCTTATTCCCCACTCAAACAGTCATTTGTGACCATCCTGTGCGACACCCGCACTTCAGGGTTCAACTATAGGCACACCCACTTCCTGAGAATCTTATAATCTTATTTGCGCCCCCCCTGCTTCTACCGGTTTCGATCTGGTGGTGTTCCCCATGGACGAACTGATCTCCATCAGCGGCGAGGGGATGCAGTTGGAGGACGGAGTTCGTGCTGGAAACGCTTTTCGGTCACTGCCTGATCACCCGCAAACCCGGGTGCACTTCCCCCCCCTCTAGCTGAACCTCTCCCGCCAGGGATACCAGTTGAAGGATTTCAAGAGTCTGATCGTGCTGGAGGATTTGCGTCTTACCGTGGATACCGTAGCGGGGGGCGTGGGCGGGCGCCTTTGTCTCGTGCAGCCTGGTGGACAAGGAGCTCAAGGCCGAGCTTTTGCCGGAACACCGCGTACCGGGTTCGACCAACTGCGCTGGCGCTCCGCGATCGTGAGGCAGGAGCGCAGGCAGGATCCGGCCATCTTCGGGTTTATGGATCGCCTGCAGACATGTCCCCCCTGATCCCGTGCGGCGCCTGATGGTTGGCTGTGAGATGGGACGTTAATACAAAAAGGCCGGACGCGCTTGGCATCCGGCCTTTTCCATGCGGCACGAAAGGGTACGGGACTAGTCCATGAACCCGAACTCCTCCTGATAGAACTGCATCAACTTCTGTACCTTGGGCGACGGCTTCCCCTTGGTGATGACCAGGATCGGCAGGGCGATGCTCGGCACCTCCGGGACCTTGAGCTTCGGCGTCATGAGACCGGTGGTGCCGAGGCAGATGGCGCCGGGGGTGCCGATCACCAGGTTGCGCAGCTCGAAATGGTCTCCTACCAGCTTCGCCTCCTTGGTCACCGGCTCGCCGTCCATCACCCGTTTGCTAAAGAGCGAGTTAAGAAAGGGTGTCTCCTCGCCCCAAAGGACCACGATTGGCTGGTCCGCGCCGCCAAGCTCCTTCCAGTTCGTAACCTTCCCGGTGAAGATCCGCTTCAACTGCTCCTTGGAGAGTTTGCCGACCTTGTTGCCCCGGTCCAGAAAAACGACCAGGCTGGTCTGCGCGATCAGCGTCCGGGTCAGGCTTTTGGGGTCGATCTCAACTCCCTTGCTCTTCGCATTATTGATGGCCAGGTCGATTGCGAGCTCGTTCAGCGTGGTGAAGTCGGCTTCTCCCTTTTCCAGCGCTATCATGGCCCTGGTGGGGTCAGTCAGGTGAATTTTGAGCGTGTTCCCGGTGCTCTTCTCGAAGCTTTCCTTGATCGGCGAAAACACGGCGGTTATCGCTGCCGCACCGCCGGAAAGCCTGATTTCCTCCGCATTAGCGGGTGCGGCCAGCAGTGCCGGCAGCGCCAGTATCATCATCTTCCTCATCAGCATTTTCATGGTATCCCCTCCCGGCGTCTCCGGATTATCTGACTGACTCGTCCAGCAGGTATTTGAGCAGGGCCGAGAGGCTCTTCGCCTCGTCCTTGCTGATCGGATAGTTCTTGCCGTTCGACTTGCGGACCATGTTGAAGGTAATCGACTTGACGGTGTCCATGTCGAAAGGCTGCATGGTGATCGGGGTGATTCCCGTCTGGAAGGGGAGGAGCACCCTTTCCAGGGAATGGCACTTGGTGCACTTCTCTCTCATCCTTTCGTAGTTCGCCTTCATCGGTTGCGGAAGCCGCGCCGCGTCGAGGCGCATCGTGTCTCCCTTCCCGGCGATCGGCACCTGTGCGTTGGCTGTCGCCGCTATTGCGATCAGGAGCACCATTGCAGGTAAAACAGTTTTCATGTCCCCGTCCTTTGCTTACTACGTTGAGTGAAAATTTATAAATAATGTTTAAGATTTTCACTGTATATCAAAACCGCAATAAACTGTCAACCATTAGGTCTATGACAGCGTACGGAGCATGTGACGCAGCAAAATGATCACTAAATAAACAACTCGACTTTCGCAGGTGGCGAAAACTCTACAACTTGCAAAAGAATAGCGTCGCAATCAGTATCAAAATGACTTTTAACCCAGCAAATACATCTTAACTGTGGATTGGCTGCGAATTTCAAACCAGTATCGGCGTCCAACGGAGGCCCCCCTATGAAATGTTGAGCCTTTACAGATTTTGAGGTGGGTCTCAACATGCCGATGGTGGGTTAACTGGATGCCGACGGCTGTGCCCCAGGTAGAGGCTAGCGCTTAAACTACTGAAAACATGGGAGTCATTAGTTTTAGTGAGGTATCCTACCGGTCAACGGCAGGGGGCACTGGTTCGAACCCAGTATCGCCACCATGCTAACAACAAAGGCCAAGTCGAATGACTTGGCCTTTTCTTTTTCTACTGGTTCCGACAGCGGCTGATCGCGTGCCGCTCAACCTACCCGGCAGCGCCCATCGACTCGGTGGCTGTCCCATCGCTTGCACCCACCGCATCCTGGGGCACTGTGATGAGAACCCGCGTCCCCGCCCCAAGCTCGGTCTCGATCCGGAACTCCCCACCCAGGTACTCGATCTTCTTGCGCAGGTTGAACAGGCCGAAGCCGCCGGTGCGGCACTTTTTCCTGGCCGCCTCGTCCGGGTCGAAGCCGGTGCCGTTGTCGGAAATCTCGATCCGGACACATCCGGCATTGCTGCCCAGGCTGATACGGGCCAGGGTGCAGTGCGAGTGCTTGACCACGTTCAACAGGATCTCGCGCACCGCCTGGAAAATGGAGGAGCGGACCTCGTACCTGAGGGAAAGCGGGGCCTGATCGCCGGAGATCTCGAAGTTGAGCCCGTAGTTTTCCCGCAGTTCTTCCGCCAGCCAGTTGATCGCCGGACCGAGCCCGGCGTTGGCGAGGATCGGGGGCCTCAACTGGAAGGTAAGGGAACGGATGTCCTGGATCGACTGGGACAGGAGCTTGTCGATCTCCTCGGCTACCGCAAGTTCCTTCCCGGAGGAGAGCTCGTTGGCCAGCCACTGCAGCTTCAGCTTCACCAGGATGAGGTGCTGCCCGACCTGGTCGTGCAGTTCCCCGGCGATGCGCTCGCGCTCGCGCTCCTCGGTGAGGGAGAGTTCCTGGGTCAATGCCTCCATTTTCTTCTGATGCTCGAGGATCTGGTCCTCGGCGCGCATGCGCTCCTCGACCTCGGCGCGCAGCCGGGTGTTGGCCGCGGTAAGGGACTCCGTGCGCGCAGCGACCTGGCGCTCCAGCTCGTCGCGGGCGTCCTGCAGTGCCATTTCCGCCAGCTTGCGCTCGGTGATGTCGATGGTGACCTGGATGGCCGAAGCCATCTTGCCGTCGGTGACCAGCGGCCCCAGCACGGTCTCGAACCAGCGCACAGTGCCGTTGTCGCCAAGTCCCGACACGATGATCCTTTGCGGAGCCTGCTGCTCGAAGGTCCGCTCCAGCGCGACGCGGTAGATCTCCTTGCTTTCGCCGGCCAGGTAGCCGTAGGAGCTGGTCCCGATGACCGTTTCAGGATCGAACCCCTCCGAACACCTGTTGATGAACTCGATGTTGCCGGCACGGTCGACGTTGGTAACCAGGAACGGGGCGTTCATGACCAGGTGGCGGAACTTGAGCTCGCTCTCGGCAAGCTTCAGTTGAAGGTTCTTGCGCTCGGTTATGTCCTGCGCAATACCGAAGATGACGGCGTCATCTCCGGCGATCTCAGACTTGATCAAGGCGTCGTGCAGCCAAATCCAGGCACCGTTACTGTTGCGCACACGGTACTCGACGTGCTGCTCCCCCTGCCCCTGGTCCCGTATCCCCGCGAGGATCGCTTCGATCTTGCCGACGTCATCCGGATGCAAAGAGTTCTTCCAGAGCATCGGGTCGTCGTAAAACTCCTGCAGCGGGTAACCGAATACCCTCGCCACATGGGGAGAATAGAAAAGCCCGCCCCGCTTGGTGGAGTAGTTGTAAATGATCGCCGGCACGTTCTCCAGGAGGGTGCGGTACAGCCTTTCCCCCTCACGCAGTGCCTCTTCCATCAGCCTGCGCTCGGTCACATCCTCCAGGAGCCACAGGATCCCCTGGGACATGTCCGCGGGGTTGATGGCCTTGCCGACGTACCTGACCCGCAGCCGCGCGCCGTCCTTTCTGATCAGTTCCTGCTCCGTTTCAAAGGGCAAGCCCTGCGCCAGGACAGGGTAGGCTTCCCGCCCCAGTTTTTCATACGCCTCATCCGAGGGGTAGAGCTTGCGCGTGGTCTGCAGTTCCATCTCCTTCTTCGTATACTGGAACAGCTCTTCCGCCTTGCGGTTGATCCACACCTGCTTTCTGTCCACGATCTTGAAGATGGCGATGGGGGCATTCTCCAGGATGATGCTCTGCTCCTGCAACACCCGGTCGAGCTCATCATGAGCCTTCTTCAGTTGGGAGATGTCGCGCGATATGCCGAACAGGCCGGAGGGTGCCCCGGTGGCATCGAAGAGGGGGCCCTTGGTGGAAAGGAAGGTGACGGTCCGACCTGACACGTCGGCTACGACCTCCTGGTAGGTATTGACCACCCCGGAGTCGATCACCTTGCGATCGTAGGCCATCACCGCTGCGGACTCTTCCGGCGAGAAGAGAAAGCCGTCATCCTGGCCCAGTACCTCGGCCGCCCCCTTGCCCACGAACCGTTCGGCCGCGGCGTTGAACAGCGTGTAGCGCCCGAGCAGGTCCTTGGCGAAGATGGCGTCGGAGGTGCCGCTGATGATGTTGACCAACAGCATGCGGTTTTCCTGCAGCGCCTTCTGCGTCACCTGCTGTTCGGCAACGACCCGCTGCAGTTGGGCGTTCATCTGCTCCAGTTCGCTGATGCGCCTGCGGGAAGCCTCGCCGTAGGCCTCGGCAATGGGGCGGCCGGTGTTGAGGATGGACCTCCAAAAGATCAACACCCCGACCAGGATGCAGATCCCGCCCGTGTACTGGGCCGTTCTCCCGGCCCACCCGATGGGGCTGCCCACCGACTTCTGCAGCATCACGCCGGTCAACCCGGTGGCGAACAGCGCCAGCCCGGTGGCGTACCAGCGCAACTGTTCCAGCCGGGTCTGCAGGTACCGTCCCAGGGACAACGCGGCGGTGGCGGCGTAACATGCGATGGCGGCGGCCAGCACCGCACTCCCTGTCGAGGTGGCCCCCTCCCCCTGCACGATGAAGGGGCCGGCAAGACCGGTAACCGCGGCAGCGACGATACTGCCGGAAACGAGGGCGACCGCGAGGTAGCAGATCAGGACCAGGGGAAGCCGAAGCCGCGGCGGGGTCTCCTTGAACTCAAGCAGCGGAATGACGGGGCTGACCACGAGCAACAGCCCGCTCAGCAAGGCACCGCTATTGTAGATGGTGACGGTGATGTTGGGGCCGTCGGCCTGGCCGATGAACCACCCCGACACCGCCCCGGCTCCACCCAGCGCCAGCATGCCGCAACCGAGCATGAGCATGGGCAGGTGGCCGACGGCCAGGAAGAGCCTCGTGGAGACAAACACGATGATGCACGGGATCAGGGCAAGGAAAACGGTGTTCAGGAGGGGAAGGAGCGCGGTCGGCTCCAGGACCACGTGAGTGTCGGCCCAGTAAAGGGTCGCTATCAGTGTCGCGAAGCTCGCGAGCAGCGGCGCGGCTATGTTGCCAAACCTGTACATAATGAACCACCATTACGACCGGGGAGCGCCACCGTGTGCCCCGGCGGTACCACGACCTGCCGGTCTGCGTGCCGTCGGTGCCTGGCAGCGCCTCCGACTGCGCCTGCTGCCATAGCTGTCGCCCCACCGAGTGAGCGGCTCTTGAAGAGCGGCCAAAATATCACAAAATCGGTTGATTACAAAGAGATAATCCAGCCGACGCCCACGCCGTGCCGTTGGCTGCCCCATGTAAAAAGGCCGGGACATCGAGACCCGGCCTTTTTACGTTGATTGCAATGGATTGGCAAGCGTGCTACCCCTCCCGCCTGGGAGAGGGGCGGAAGGTAATGTCCCGGTCGATGCCCCGGAAACCGCAAAAGACGCCGCCGCCATCGAAGATGGGAACGCCGCTGGTCTCGAGCAACACCTCGTTGCCATCTTTGCGGGTATTGACGTTCTCGAGGTTGTGAAACGGTTCCTGGCGAGCCGCGAGCCCGGCGAAGATCACGAGCAGCCGGTCGGCCTCGTGCCGCGGCATGAAGTCGAAGGGGGTCTTACCCACCACCTCCTCGGGCGTGTAGCCAAGGAGGTCGAACACCTTGGGGCTGACGTAGGTGTATACGCCCCTGCCGTCCACCTCCCAGACCAGGTCGGAGGTGACCTCCACCAGTGCCTTGAAACGTTTCTCGCTTTCCCGCAAGGCCCCCTCGACCTGCTTTTGCCGGCTCACATCCAGCATGACGATGCGGCACTCGCGGTGTTCTTGCGATACGGCGGACTCCAGCAGAACCGGCGTGCCGTTGTACAGCCTGACCTCGCACTCGCCGTCCCTGTGGCAGAAAAGACGGTCCAGGTAGTCGAGCAGGGCCGCACGGTCCTCCTTGGCCACCAGCTCCACGAAATCCTTCCCCAGCAGGACCACGCGGTCCCTCTGCAGCAGTGTGCAGCAGGTGAGGTTGACCTTTTCGATGCGCCGCCCCTCCCCTATGGTGAGGTAGCCTACCGGCGCGCAGTCGTAGAGTTCCGCGTACTGGGCCAGGACCTGGTCCAATTGCGCATAGGCGTCGAGGAGCTGCTGGTTTTGCCGTTCCAGTTCCTGGTTCTGAGCACTCAGGTCGTTCATGGCTTTCCCGTGGCTGTCCCCTCTCAGAACTTCAGTCTGAGGCCCATCGTCGCGTTGTGTGTACGGACCTCGAACTCCGTATTTATGAAGGAGGCCTGGGAGGTGCCGAAGTAGCGGTAAGCGAGGTCAAGAGAAAGCTGCCGGTTCAGGGCGACTTCCAGACCGCCGCCCGCCTGATAGGCGAGCACCACCTGGTCGTCGGCGTCATAAAGGAAATCGTTGGCGGTGCTGTAGACGTCGTTCAGGTGCAGCGCGGCGAAGCCTACGCCGCCGCCCAGGTAGGGAGTGATGGGGGTGTCGTTGTGCATGTCGAAGAAGACGTTGGCCATGAAGGCGGTGGTATCGACGTTGCCGTCCGCGATCCTGAAACGCTGGCCGCTGTCCCGGTCGGTGACCCGGTTCAACTGCAGGTCCTTGTAGGAGATCTCCCCTTCCAGACGCATGAGCCCGAAGTCGAAGCCCAGGGTGCCCCCGACGTTGAGGCCGGGATCGAACTTGATGCGGTCGTTGAAGGTGGTGACCCCGTCGAAGCTGGTGGCGTTGACGGACTCGGGTACGGTCACTCCGATAAAGCCGGAGACGTACGGGCCCGGACGGGGGGGCGTCGCCATGGCGGCGGCGGGAAGAGCAAGCGAAGTCAGAACGAGGATAGGGAGCAGGTGTTTTTTCATGGACGTCCTCCTTGTGTGTGGCGAGTCTCTCTCATAGCAGTACGACAGCGTCAAGGCAAACGCGGCTAGTATACAACCTGCAGAAGCGCTTGTACACAATTCGTTATTCAATTCGCTTTATAGCGCATGCGGACGCGGCTTAACTTCAGTACCGGCGGGCGCTGCCAACGACATAGCCCTCACCTTTGCCAGCGACTCCTCTATGGCTGAGAAGAGATCACGGTAATCGACCGGCTTCTCTATGTAATGGTCGAGTTGAAATCCCGACCCCACCGAGTGTTCCAGGGTCGCTCGCCCGGCATGGGCGGTGATGAAGATGAACTGCACCTGCGGCTTGATGCCCCGGATGGCCTGCACCATGGCCACGCCACCCATCTCCGGCATGTTGACGTCGGTGATGACGATGTCCGCATCCCGCTCCTTGAAAAGTTCCACCCCTTGTCTGCCGTTCTCCGCCGTGCAAAGCTGCAGGTCGCCGTATTTTCGGCGCAGCACGACGGAGAGGATTTCCAGGGTGTCGCGATCGTCTTCCACAAGCATCATGGTCGTTGCCATTTTCAAACCTCTATCCGGAACTGGGCGCCCTGGTCCACGTTGCACGCGGTGAGCGCCCCTCCCATGTTCTTCTCGATGATGGTCTTGGACATGAACAGCCCGACCCCGGTCCCGGTCTGGGGCCCTTTGGTGGTGAAGTAGGGATCGAAGATCCGTTCCATTATTTCTTCGGGTATGCCGCCGGCGTTGTCGGTTATGGTAAGCACCGCCCTCCCCCCCTGCTCCGCGATGCGGACCTCTACCGACGGGACTGCCACCGCGCGTTCGGCGATGGCGTCGCGCGCGTTCACCAGGATGTTGAGCAGGACCTGGGCAAACTCGTTGGGGTACCCCTCGACGACGGGATCGCCCTCTTGAAGCACCTTGAGGGAGATCCCCAGCGCCTGCAGGCTGCCGTCGACCAGCGACAGCACCTTGGCGACTTCATCGGCCACCTTGAAGCGGAGCTTCTCCTTGTCGGGCCGAAAGAAGTTCCTGAAGTCGTCGATGGTCTGCGACATGTGCTTCACGATGGCCATCGACTTGGCGACATGCTCCTGCAGGAACTCCCGGTCCAGTTGCCCCAGTTCGTGGAACAAAAGGGGCTGCTGCACCAAGAGCCCCAGCGCGTTGAGCGGCTGGCGCCACTGGTGGGCGATGTTGCCCACCATTTCCCCGAGGGCTGCCTGCCGGCTTTGCTGGGTGAGAAGCTGTTCCTGCCGGCGCACCTCCTCCATGGCCCGGATCCGCTCGCCGGTCTCGTGCCGGAGGTCCTCGATGGTCAGGGAGAGCTGACGTTCCGCCTCATCCCTTTCCGCGGCCCGGCGCTGCAGCAGTTGCGAGGCCTGCACCAGGGCCTCCGCCAGTTCCGAGGTTTCCTTGGAATCGGTGGCGACCGCCGGCGCCACCGTGCCGCTGCCGATGGCGAGGGCCGGCTGCACCAGCGCCTGGATGTCCTTCGCGATCCGGTTGGCGAGCCAGGATGCGAGCAGGATACCGAGCAGCGAGATGGCGACGCCCACGCCAACCGCCCAGCGCATCCAGCTATAGATGTTGGCCAGCGCCATATCGGTGGGGACCTCGACGGCCACGGTCCACCCCGAGAAGGAGGATTTGCAGAAGGCGGAAAAGGTGGCAGCACCGTTGGCGCTCTTGACCAGCAGCGTCCCCTCGCTGGATCGGGACAGGGCGGGGCGCAGGTCCCCGGTCAGCTCCTTGCCCACGAATTGCTCCAGGTCCCTGGTGCGGGCGGTGATCACGCCGTTGCGGTCCACCACCGTCGCGTACCACTCCTTGAAGACGTTCTGGCTTTGCAGCACCGAGGAAAGCACCTGCGAGGGAAAGGACATGGAAAGGTCATAGGCGACCACACCGTCGATGACCACCGGCACGTCGATGGCGATCACGGGGCGCTTGGTGACCGCGCCCCGAAAGAGGTTGCTGACGATGGGTTTGCCTTCCTCGAAGATCCGACGCACCACATCCAGGTTGCTGCGCTTGGGGAGCTTGCTCCCCAGGGGGCGGTAGGTGTTCACCAACTGCTGCCCGGTGCGGTCCGCGATGATGATGTCGGCACCGGGGTAGTTCTTGAGGATTTCCTTGCTCTGCTGGTGCAGGGTAATGAAGTCGCGCCCCCTGAAGGACGGGGAGCTGCCTAGCGCGCTCAAGGACGCCTCCACGTTGGCCAGTTCCCGGTCAACGGCCATGGTCATGGCGCGTGCGTTTTCGAGCAGGTCGCGGCTCACCTGGTCCAGCTTGGTGACGTAGGCGTGACGCGCCATAAGGGCGGCGATCAGCCACACCGGCAAGACGCAGGCGGCGACCAGGATGGACAACTGCTGACGGATCGTGGGTCTGTGATTCCGGGCCTGGCTCATTTCACTCCAGCATTTCGGCGAGTATGGCATCGAGGGTTTTCCCCTCGTAGAGACTCTCCAGTAACTTGTGCAAGGTGGTCTGGATTCCCTTGTACTGACAGTTGGCCACCAGTTGATTCTCAAGGATCTGCAGTTGGTCCGTCGTCATTGCCACCTCCCGGTTCTCATTATGAGGCTAGACACCAATTCTGCCAAACACTGAGTCGCTGTCAATGAGTACGGCGAAGAGTCTATGCCAGTAAAGGTCATCTAACCGGCTGCAGGCGCCTGAACCAGGCCGCCACCGTCTCCGCCGGCTGTGCCCCGGAGAGCTGGTCGACCGACTTGCCCTTGCGCAGCAGGTGCAGCACCGGGATGCCGCGCACCCCGAAGCGCCCGGACAGCGCCGGGTTCTGATCGGTGTCGACCTGGACCACTGCGGCCTCCCCGGCCAGAAGTGCCGCCACTTTTCGCACCGCCGGTGCGAATGACACGCAGTGCGGTCACCAGGGAGCCCAGAATTCCGCCAGCACGGGGCCGGGATAGGCGGCGATGAAGGCGTCGAAGTTGGCGTCGTTGAGCACCCGGGGGGTGCTGTAGAGAGGCGGGAGTTTGGCGCGGCAGTTGCCGCACACCCCGGACACCCCCTCCTTGTCGGCGGGGATGCGGTTCACGGCGCCGCAGCCGGGACACTTGAGCTGGAAAGATGTCATGACTTCCTCCTTTTACGCGTAATTTCAACTGGTGAAGTCTACCATCCCGCCGAACATCCATCGCGTCCCTTTTGTTTTGACGGCGCATTCTGCGTTTCACATTTTCGCGCTTTCTGGTATGTTGTGATGTTTGAAAAATCAACCGGAGGTTTTACACCGATGAAGTATCGTATCCTGCTCCTGCTCCTCGTCGTCGCCCTTTTGGCCGTACCGGGCGCGCAGGCCGTCACCCCCGCCGCCAAGCCGGCACAGCCCGCCGCCAACCAGGGGGTCCACGTCCCCATACTCCTGTACCACCGCTTCGGCCCCACCGTGGCCGATGGCATGACCATCAAGACCTCGGTCTTCGAGGAACACCTGAAATACTTAAGGGACAACGGCTATACCGTGATCCCGCTCAGGAAGCTGGTGGACTACTACCTGAAGAAGGGTCCCGCCCCCGCACCGAAATCGGTGGTCATCGTCGAGGACGACGCGCACAAGTCCGTGTACAGCGACATGCTGCCCTTGGCCAAGAAGTACAACGTCCCGGTGACCGTGTTCGTGTACCCCTCGGCCATCTCCAACGCCAAGTACGCCATGACCTGGGAACAGCTGAAAACCCTGCAGAAGAACGGCTTCGACATCCAGTCGCACACCTTCTGGCATCCCAACTTCAGGCACGACAAGAAGAAGATGGCTCCGGCCGAGTTCGAGAAGTCGGTGCAGACCCAGCTCAAGAAGTCCAAGGCGAAGCTGGAAGAGAAGCTCGGCACCAAGGTGGATCTCCTGGCGTGGCCGTTCGGGATCTACGACGACTACCTGCTGAAGAAGGCGGCGGACGCGGGATACGTGGCGACCTTCACCATCGAGGCGCACCACGCCGGCCCCAATGACGTGGCCATGAAGCTGCCGCGCTACCTGCTGATCAACTCGGACCAGGGCAAAGCCTTCGCCCGCATCGTCGAGGGGACCGCCCCCAAGAGGAACCTGGTGTACTAGACGGCACAAGAAAAGCGGCGCACGGCAATGGTGCCGGCGCCGCTTTTTCAGTCACAGCCCTGGTGAATGGTCATATGGAAGAAAAGAAAGAGTGCGCTCACGACTGCAAGAAGCACCCCTGTCCTGACTGCAGCTTCTGCCAATGGTGTTCCGACGACAGGTGCAGAATGTGCCTGGGCAAGCAGAGCCCCAAGAAAAAGCTCTCCAGCGCCGAGCAGATCGCGCTTTACGAATCTCTGAACCAGAAGAAGCCCGCCTAACGCCCCCCTGTTTCAGTATCCCCCTTCAAATCCCTCAAGTAGTCCCACCTCTATCCGAATAGTAGCTTGGGTCAGATATCGGTCCCCTGGCGCACCACCACGTTTCTGACCGCCACCCGCGCCTTCACGCCGCACAGTTCGCGGAACAGGGAGGCCAGGTACCTGATGGTGACCACCTTGTGGAAGAAGGACTGCGTCATCCCGTAGCAGAGCTTGCGCAGCCGGGAAGGGTTCCTGCTCCCCAACAGGAGTGGGCAGTAGTCGGAGAGCTGCACCGTGACCCGTCCATGGTCGGCCCCGATGGTGGTGAGCAGGGAAAACATGCCGCTGTCGCACTCCCCGGGCTGCACCAGAATGCCGCCGCTGATGCACAGGTGCACAGCCTGCATCCCCTGGTCATCCTCGAAGCGGGCCGCGCTGAAGGCGAGCAGGGCGCGGCGGGTCCCGGTGACACGGAACTCGACACCGTACGGCTCCAGGACCGGTGTGATCAGCCCCAAGGTGCAGCGACGCACCACCTTGAAGTAGTGCTGCAGCAGGAAAGCCGGGTTGGCCCGCAGCGCCGCCTCGAGGGGGAGATCGATCCACTGCACGGAGTAGACCGACGAGTCGGGCAGCAGGATCTGCTGGCAGGAGATTTCCAGTTCATGCGGTGAGGGTTCGGCCATGAAGGCTCCGGTCGCTACGGCAAAATTGGCGCTGAAGGGAAAAGATAGCACAGAGTTGGCCCGGTTGGCTACGGAGCACGCATAGAGACAGTTTCAACACCCTGTACAGGGAGAGGTTCATGGACATAATCGAGTGGTCGGAAAGTTTGAGCGTGGGGATCGTAAAGGTAGACGAGCAGCACAAAATGTTGATCCAGCTGATGGACGAGTTGGACCAGGCAATCAGGAACAACGAGAGCGCCGACGTGGTGGAGGACGTGCTCACCAACCTGTTCAACTATGCGCAGGCCCACTTCGCCGTAGAGGAAGAGCTGTTTCGCACCCACAGGTACCCCGAGATGGCCCTGCACGAACTGGAGCACCAGCGCTTCATCGCCAAGGCGTTCGCCTTCAAGGAGCGGCTGAGCTCAAAGCGCCCCGGGCTGGCACTGGAACTGTTGAACTTCCTGTCCAGCTGGGTGCTCAACCACATCGAACTCACCGATAAGCGCTACGCCAAGTTCCTGCACGATTGCGGGGTGAGCTGATCCCGCCCCGTCACCCCTTGACGGCGATGACGTACTTGAGGTAGCGCCCTTCGGGGAAGGTCACCGGGTAGGGAAAATCCTCGGGCTGACCGCCGAAGGAAACCACCTGCAACTGGTCCCCACCCTGCAGCGCGCCGCGACGCAGTTCCTTGAGGTAGTCCGCCAGGTCCACCTTCTGGTGGTTGGATGAGGTAATCAGCAGCCCCCCGGTCTTAAGCAGTTTGAGCGCCGCGGCCACCAGGTCCGAGGTGCCGCCGCGCGTGGTGAAGCGGCTCTTGGCCGTGGTGGAGAAGGAGGGAGGATCCATCAGGATCACGTCGTAGACCTTCTTCTGCCGGGCCAGGTCGTCCAGTACCGTGAAGCAGTCCCCGACCAGGAACTCGTGCCGCTTGGGGTTCAACCGGTTCAGGGCGAAGTTCTCCTTCGCCTGGGCCATGTAGCCGGGCGAAGCGTCGACGCTGGTGACCAGGCTGGCCCCGGCTGCGGCGGCGGCGACCGAGAAGGCGCCGGTGTAGGAGAAGAGGTTCAGGAAACGCTTGCCCTGCACCCGCGCCATGACGTCGCGCCGGTTCTTGCGCATGTCGAGGAAGAGCCCGGTGTTCAGGCCGAGCTCCAGGCTGACTCGGTAGGTGAGCCCGTTTTCCCGTACCAAGAGTGGCTCCGTGGCAGGCTTCCCCGCCAGCAGTCGCCCGTACTTCTTGGTGTCGCTCTCCGCCTCCAGTTCCCGGGTGTTCTGGGGGCGTCCCTTCTCGTAGATCCCCGCCGGCGACAGGAGCTCTTCCAGCGCCTGGGTCACCAGTTTCAGATGCCTGCGCCACCCAGAGCAGTAGACCTGCACCATGAGGTAGTCGCCGTAGCGGTCCACGGTGAGCCCGGGGAGGCCGTCCCCCTCGCCGTTGACCAGCCGGTACGCGTCCGAGTCGTCCAGCTGCGCGTGGTTTTTCCTGAGCGCCACCGCCCGCTCCAGGCGTCCCTGCACCCACCCCCGGTCCAGGCGCATCCGCTCGCGCGACAGGATGCGGGCCACGATGCGGTCCTTGGGGTCCAGCAGGGCCGAGGCGAGAAAGCGCCCGGACCCGTCCACCAGCTCCACCAGGTCCCCCGCCTCGCCGGCGGGCCATTTCCTGGTATAGGCATCGGCGATGATCCAAGGGTGCCCAAGTTCAATCATGCGCACCGACTCGTTTCCTACCACGTACTGTTTGGACATGTGACTCCTTCCCGCATCCTCTACTCTATCTGATGAACACGCAGCTAACGTCCCCTCCCCCGGAGGGGGAGGGACAGGGTGGGGGCAATGACGCTGCTCCCCCCCTCCCGGCCTCCCCCCTCCTGGGGGAGGGGCTTGGCAACCGCGACTATCAAAAGAAGGGGCGGCGATCCCGTACGGGATGCCGCCCCTGTTACTGTGCTGCCAGCGCTGCTGTTAGTGGGTTACCTGGCCGGCCTGCTCGGCAGCCATGGCCTGGCGCGCCTGCTCCAGCGCGTCGAGTTCCTTGAGCTTCTCGCCCAGCCAGAAGTGCAGCTCGCGCGCGGTCTGGTGGTTCACCACGACGCCGTTGATGACCTGGCGCACCAGGCTGCGGCCGAGATCCGACGGCTCCACCTCGGTCTCGGGACCGATGGTGCCTGCCTGGGTGATCTCGTGGCTGATGGAGTTCGGGAGCGGCTGGCGCTCGAGGTAGAAGTTGATCACCAGTTCGCCGCGCGGGGAGATCCCGCCGTGCGCGCCGTTGACATAGACCGGGTTGTAATCGTAGGTGAAGATGTATTTAAAGGTCATTTCATTCTGTTTTTTCGACATTGCAATCTCCTTTGTTCGATGACATTGAATTACAGTTGGCTCTTATAACACGGAGCGACCACTCAAGGCAAACACAGAATGTAAGCCGCATTAATCTTGCCCGATGCCACCGCCGACCGCACCGGATCAGGCATGCGCCGTCTTGGAGAGGTAGTAGTCGTAGTTCCCTTCGTACAGCCGCATCTCGCCGTGATCGACCTCGATGACCCGGTCCACGAGCTTGCGCAGGAAGTGACGGTCGTGGCTCACCAGGATCACGGTCCCCTGGAAGTTCTCCAGGGCGTCGAGGAGAATCTCGCGGGAGCGGATGTCCAGGTGGTTGGTGGGCTCGTCCAGCACCAGGAAGTTGACCGGGCGCGCCAGGAGCGTAGCCAGCACCACGCGGCTCTTCTCGCCGCCGGAAAGGTTCTCGATCCGCTTGTCGACGTCGTCCCCCTGGAACAGGAAGGCCCCCAGCAGGTTCCGAATCACGCCGATGGTGGCCATCGGGATAACGTCCTGCACCGTCTCGAAGATGGTCTTCTTGGGATCGAGGATCTCCATGGCGTGCTGGCTGAAGTAGCCCAGTTCGACGTTGGCGCCCAGGTTTACCATCCCCTCGCTGGCGTCGGTCTGGCCGGCGATGGTTTTGAGGAAGGTCGATTTGCCGGCGCCGTTCACACCGACCACGGCGATCTTGCTGGTGCGCTTGATGACCCCGGTCACACCGGAGAAGATGGGATGCACGCTGCCGTCCGGGTTGGACCAGCTCTTGCCCAGGTTGTCCATGATCACCACGTCGTCGCCGCTTCTGGGCGGGGTGGCGAACTCGAACTTGACCACCCGCTCCTCGGCGGGGATCTCGATGCGCTCGATCTTCTCGATCTTCTTCACCCGGGACTGCACCTGCGCCGCGTGCGAGGCGCGGGCGGCGAAGCGGGCGATGAACTCCTCCTCCTTGGCGAGCATATCCTGCTGGCGCTTGTGGCTCGCCAGAAGCTGTTCGCGGCGGATGTCACGCTCCCTCTCGTAGAAGTCGTAGTTGCCGCCGTAGGTGGTCACGGTCTTGTTGGCTACCTCGACCACGCGGTTCACCACGCGATTCATGAAGTCACGGTCGTGGCTGGTCATGAGGAGCGCGCCCTTGTACTCGTTGGCGATCCACTCTTCCAGCCAGATGATCGATTCGACGTCCAAGTGGTTGGTCGGCTCGTCCAGAAGCAGCACGTCGGGCTGCAGGGTGAGGATCCCGGCCAGGGCCACGCGCATGCGCCAACCGCCGCTGAAGGATTCCACCGGGTTATGGAAGCGGTCCGGGCCGATGCCGAGGCCGGTCAGGACCTCCTTGGCGCGCGAGTCGAGATCGTAGCCGCCGCGGTGCTCGAATTCCTCCATGGCGGAGCCGTAACGCTCCAGGAGAGCCGTCATGTCGTCGTCGGACATGGGGAGCCCCATCTGCTCCTCCATCTGCTTCAGTTCCGCGGCAAGGCGCACCGTCTCCGCGGAGACCGCCATCACCTCTTCCAGGGCGGAGCGTCCCGCCATTTCGCCGATGTTTTGCGAGAAGTAGCCGATGCTCGTTTTCTTGGCGACGGTGATTTCACCCGCGTCGACCTCTTCCTCGCCGGTGATGATCCTGAAGAGCGAGGTCTTGCCCGCACCGTTGGGGCCCACCAGGCCGGAACGGGAACTGGGCAGTATCTGGAAGCTGGCGTCGCGGAAAAGGACCTGCGAGCCGTGCTGTTTCGTTATGTTGGACAGATGGATCATGCTTTCTCCCTGTGCTGAATTCGCAACTTTCCAGCGTTAGCACGAAGAGGCACTAGTGACAACTTAATTTTTTGTAAAGGATGGGAACTTCGGAGAAAACCTGAAAGGGAAAGACAAACCATTCACAGGGAGAAAATCTGAGGACGTCTGAGGAAAAACAACGGCTGGAGAAAACCTAAACTCTTTGGGTCGGTTTGCTCAGATTTACTCAGATGTTCTCCGTGGCTAATGGTCTTGGGGGATTTCGCGTAATAACCGAACAGCACCTGTTCAAATGCCGTACAACAGGGACCACCTCTGCCACCCCACCTGACGCTTGACTACCCTCGCCTATTCTACAACTTCACGGAATGACATGATTTTGGTCTTAATGAGAGATAATGTCACAGGGAGGGGTTTTGGGCGTTGTTTGTGCTACAGGGAGGGAAACGGAATCAGAACTGGTAACGGGGGGAAAATTATGAACATGTTCGGCGCAATGATGATGACCGTCACCATGACCATGACCGCTGTCATGCTGCCTCGCATCTACATGTCCTGGCTCGTGGCCGAACGCCACTTCCTGGAAGGTGAGATCAAGCAACTGATGGAGCTCCTCGTCGAACAGAACAACTGGGTGTGGCGGCAGTTCGGTTGCGGTGCGGTGGCAGTCGCCATGCTCTGGATGGTGCGCCACTCCCAGCACGACCTTTCCATACCGTCTTCCATGGAGGCGGCGCTGGCCTTTTACGCCACCATATCCCTGGTCTTCGCGGTGATGGAATCGCTCATCGCCCAGCGGGTTTCCGGCTTCCTGGCACTGGTGCCGGCACCGGCCAAGATCGCGGACGAAGACTAGCGTTTCCTGAAGGATTCAACCCCGCGCCGCAGCAGGTTGGCCAGATAGATGGACACGAACATGATGAGGGCGACATTGACGAAGCGGGTCCAGATGGGATCGGCTGCGGCGACGCCGCTCCTGCCGAAGTTGTGATAAAGATACCAACCACTTAACGATGCTCCCACTACGGCGCCCGCTACCACAAAGGGGCGCCGCAGCTTTGATACCTGCTTTTGCTCTCCTGGCACCATGACCTCCCCTGCCTCAGTGGTACTGGCGCTCGCCGAACAGGGCGGAGCCGACCCGCACCAGGGTGGCGCCTTCCTCGATGGCGGCTTCGAAATCGCCGGACATTCCCATGCTCAGCTCGCGCATCTCCACGCCGGGGATGGCAGCCTGACGCACCTCTTCGGCCAGCTCACGCAATTTGCGGAAGTAGGGGCGCGCCCCCTCAGGATCATCGAAGAACGGGGGCATGGTCATCAGCCCCTTGACCTTGAGGTTCGGCAGTTGCGCCACCTCGCGCACCAGCCCCAGGAGCTCCTCGCTGCTGGCCCCCCCCTTGGTTTCTTCGCGGGAGATGTTCACCTGCACCAGTATGTCGCACACCTTGCCCAGGGCGCCCCACTGCCGGTCGATTTCGCGAGCCAGGCTCAGGCGGTCCACGGAGTGGATCAGGTCCACCTTGCCGGCGATCTGACGTACCTTGTTGCTTTGCAGGCTGCCGATGAAATGCCAGGAGATCTCCCCGGGGAGCTCGGGCTGCTTCGCCACCAGCTCCTGGACGTAGTTTTCTCCGAAGATGGTCTGGCCGCAGGCGAAGGCGGCGGCTATGGCAGCGGCGGGCTTGGTCTTGGAAACGGCGACCAGTCGTACCGCCCCCGGTTCACGCCCTGCCCTGGCAGCGGCCTGCGCCATGCGCTCGCGAATCTCCTTGAGATGTTCGGCAATCTCACCCATTGCGTCCCCCTTGTCCTACAGTGCGCCCAAGACCCTCAGTTTCTCGACCACTTCGCACAGCGGCAGCCCCACCACGTTGGTGTAGGAGCCGTCGATCTTCTGTACCATGTGCGCCGCGCCACCCTGGATGGCGTAGCCGCCGGCTTTGTCGAAGGGACATCCGGTGGCGATGTAGGCATCGATCTCCTCGTCGCGCAGCGGTTTGAAAAAGACCTTGGTGCGCACCGCCTCCACCAGGGCATCGTCGCGCTCGCGGTCGTAGATGGCGAAGCCGGTCACCACTTCGTGCGGCACGCCGGAAAGCTTCCTCAGCATGCGCTGCGCGTCGGCGTGGTCCTTGGGTTTACCCATGATCTCGCCGTCGCAAAGGACGATGGTGTCGGCGCCGAGGAAGTAGCGCCCCTCGGTCTTTTCCGCCGCGGCGCGGGCCTTGCCTTCCGCCAGGCGCAGCACGTGGTCGACCGGCTCCTCGTTGGGGAGCTGGTCCTCGCAGATGTCGGCGGGCAGGACGCGGAAGCTGATCCCGGCGGATTCCAGCAGTTCGCTCCGCCTCGGGGAAGCGGAGGCTAGTACGATGGGTGCTACTGACATGATTTCTCCTTGATTATTTGCCGCGACAACGGCGGCAGAAACGGAAGATAAGGAGCAGCGCGAGCACCACGACGGCGCCGAGGACGGTCTTCCGGTGGCTGCCGGTGGCAAGGCCATACACCAGTGAAGCGACCCCCATCACGAAGACCAGGGCCTCCAGCGAAAGCAGCCGCCCGACGACGCTTATTTCCTGCCGTTCCTTGTTCCCCGTCATAGCAACCTCCTCGGCACGCCCCGTCTGGGACGCGGAGCGGCTACCCGGCGACCTCGGGCAACCACGTTTGCAGCGCCTCAAGGCCCCGTTGCGCCAAGAGACCGCGTTTTTCCTTTTTCTTGATGCGCCCGCCCAGTGGCGGGAAGAGCCCGTAGTTCACGTTCATAGGCTGGAAGTGCGCCGCTTCGGTGTTAGTTATATGGCGCGCCAACGCGCCGATGGCGGTTTCGGCGGGAGGGACGATCAGGTCCTCCCCCTTGGCCAGGCGCGCCGCGTTGACCCCGGCAACGAAACCGCTGGAAGCGGATTCCACGTACCCTTCCACGCCGGTGATCTGGCCGGCGAAGAGGATCCGGGAATCGCTCTTCAACTGGCAGGTGGCCGAGAGGAGCTGCGGCGCGTTGATGAACGTGTTGCGGTGCATGGAGCCAAGACGCAGGAACTGGGCCTGCTCCAGGCCGGGAATCATGCGGAAGATCCTTTTCTGCTCGGGCCAGGTGAGCTTGGTCTGGAAACCGACCAGGTTGAACATGGTGGCCTCGCGGTTCTCCTGGCGCAGCTGGATCACGGCGTACGGCTCCACGCCGACCCGGGGATCGGCAAGCCCCACCGGCTTCATCGGGCCGAAGCGGAGCGTCTCGACGCCGCGGCTCGCCATCTCCTCGATGGGCATGCACCCCTCGAAGTGGACCACCTTCTCGAAGCTCTTGGGCTCCACCTTCTCGGCGGCCAGGAGTTCGCTGACGAAACTGCGGTACTGCTCCTCGTCCATGGGGCAGTTCAGGTAGTCGTCGCCGTCACCCTTGCCGTAGCGGGAGGCGCGGAATGCCTTGTCGTAGTCGATGGAGTCGGCGGCGACGATGGGGGCAATGGCGTCGTAGAAGTAGAGGTAGCTGCCGGCCAGGCGGCCGATCTCTTCGGCCAAGGGGCCGCTGGTGAGAGGACCGGAGGCGACCACCACGATCCCCTCCTCGGGGATGCTGGTCAGCTCTTCGCGCACCACCTCGATGTTGGGGTGCTGCTCGATCTTCTCGGTGATGTAGGTGGAAAAGAGTTCGCGGTCCACGGCCAGCGCGCCGCCGGCGGGGACCTTGGTAGCCTCGGCGCCTTCCATGAAGAGCGAGTCCAGGCGGCGCAGTTCTTCCTTCAAAAGACCGACGGCGTTCTCCAGGGAGTCGCCGCGCAGCGAGTTGGAGCAGACCAGTTCGGAGAGGCCCGGGAGCTCGTGTGCCTCGGAGTATTTCTGCGGCTTCATTTCGTACAGGCGAACCTTCACGCCGCGTTTGGCCGCCTGCCAGGCTGCCTCGCATCCGGCCAGTCCGCCGCCTATTACCGTGATCTGCTGGGTCATCTATTCTCCTAAATCTTTAAGCTAAAGCTTCAACGCAAAGACGCAAAGCCGCTGAGGCGCAAAGAGACTACGAAACTAAAACCAAAACTTTAATTTAACGCAAAGACGCAGAGGCGCAAAGAAACCAGGAAAACCTTTAGAGGGGAAACCCAACGTCCTTTTTCCTTTGCGCCCTTGCGGCTTTGCGTTGAAAAAGCCTTTGTCTGGAACCCGCTTTTCCCTTTGCGCCTTCGCGGCTTGGCGCCTTTGCGTTGAAGCTTTTTGCGGTGTCTTCAAAATCAAAGCGGGGTCCGAAGACCCCGCGCACGTCACTATTAACTGCGTGAAAGGGGACCGGCACCTGCGGAGCCAGTCCCCTCGCACCTACTCTTTGTTGCTCTGGTAGTCACACCCTTCCTTGGGACACTTGAGGAACTCGCCCTCGCGCTTGTAGACCTTCTTCACCAAAAGCGGGAAACCGCACTTGGGACAGGGCTTCTGCACGGGGAGATCCCACAAGGCGAACTTGCACTCGGGATACCGGTTGCAGGAGTAGAAAAGCTTGCCGAAACGGGACTTCTTCTCGATCAACTCTCCCTTGCCGCAGGCGGTGCAGGTGATGCCGGTCCCCTTGGGCTTCACCAAGGGCTGGATGTTCTTGCAGTTGGGGTACGCGGAGCAGGCCAGGTACTTGCCGAAACGCCCTTCCTTGATCAGCATGTGGCTGCCGCACTTGTCGCAGACTTCCTCGGAAACCACGGGCTCGACCACCTCGCCGGTCTCCTTGTCCAGGGGACGGATGTAGCGGCACTCGGGATAGCCGGTGCAGGCGAAAAACTTGCCGAACTTGCCGAGCTTCACCACCAACGGCTTGCCGCACTCGGGGCAGACCTCGTCGGTCGCCTCGGTGGTCAGGTCGGACTTGCTCACTTCCCCTTCCTTCAACTTCAGAAGGTTGATGAACGGCCCCCAGAACTCGTGCAAGAGCGGCCGCCACTGCTTCTCGCCCCGGGAGACCATGTCGAGCTGTTCCTCGAGGTTGGCGGTGAAGTTGTAGTCGACGTACTGGTTGAAATGGTTGGTCAGAAGGTCGGAGACCACCATGCCCACGTCCTCGGGGAAGAAACGCTTCTTGTCCAGGCGCGCGTACTTGCGCTCGATGATGGTGTTCATGATCGAGGCGTAGGTGGACGGGCGCCCGATGCCGTACTCTTCGAGGGTCTTCACCAGGGTCGCCTCGGTGTAGCGCGGCGGCGGCTGGGTGAAGTGGCGCTCGGGAAGCAGCTGCTGCAGCTTGAGGACGTCCCCCTCGGCAAGCGGCGGGAGCGTCCCTTCCTTCTCTTTGCCCTCCTCCTCGTCGTCCACGCCCTCGATGTAGAGCTTCATGAAGCCGGCGAAGCGGATCACGGTGCCGGCCACGCGGAAACGGTACCCCTCGCCGGCGGTGATCTCGACGGAGGTCTGGTCCAGGAGCGCCTCGGCCATCTGGCAGGCGACGGTCCTCTTCCAGATCAGGTCGTAGAGCTTGAACTGGTCCGAGGTGAGGAACTTCTTCACCTCCGCGGGGGTCTTGGAGATGTAGGTCGGACGGACCGCCTCGTGGGCTTCCTGCGCGTTTTTCGACTTGTTCTTGAAGAAGCGGGGCTTCTCCAGGGCGTAATCCTTGCCGTAGAGCGAGGTGATCAGCTGCCGTGCATCCTCGAGGGCCAGGTTGGAGAGCGCCACGGAGTCGGTACGCATGTAGGTGATGAGACCGACCGCGCCCTCGCCGACGTCGATGCCCTCATACAGCCTCTGCGCAGTAGACATGGTCTTCTTGGCGGAGAAGCCGAGCTTCCTGGCCGCTTCCTGCTGCAAGGTGGAGGTGGTGAACGGCGGCGACGGGGAGCGCTTTCTCTCGCTCTTGGTGACCTTGTCGACGCGGTATTCGGGGCTGGCCGGGGTCCGCACCACGAGCGGCGTCGCGCCGTCGTCACCGTCCTGTTTCGGGAACTCGCCGGTGCCGCCCAGTTTCTCGTAGAGCCCGAAAGCCGTCTCGCGGTTGGGGATGTCGAATTTGCCGAGCTTCTTCCCTGCCGCCTCGACCAGCGCGGCGGTCAGGCCCTGCTTTTTCACGGTCTCAAGCTTGGCGCCGATGGTCCAGTATTCCTGCTCCTTGAAAGCCTGGATCTCTTTCTCGCGCTCGCAGATGAGCCGCAGCGCGACCGACTGCACCCGGCCGGCGGAAAGGCCGTAGCGGATCTTCTTCCACAGAAAGGGGGAGAGCGTGAAGCCGACCAGGTAGTCGAGGATCGAGCGCGCCTGCTGCGCGTCCACCAGATGCCCGGAGATGTCGCGCGGGTTCTGCACCGCGTGCACGATGGCGTCCTTGGTGATCTCGTGGAACACCACCCGCTTGATGTCGAAGGGAATCTTCTTCTTGCCGTCCAGACCGAGCGCCGCTAAAAGGTGCCAAGAGATGGCCTCCCCCTCGCGGTCGGGGTCTGTCGCGAGGAGCAGCGAGGAGATCCCCTTCATCTCTTTCTTGATGGCATCGATGTGCTTCTTGCTCTCGGGGAGCACCGCGTACTTGGGCTCGAAATCGTGCTCCACGTCCACGGACCCCTGCTTGCTGGGGAGCGCGCGCACGTGGCCGAACGACGCCAGCACCTTGTAATCGGGGCCGAGAAATTTTTCTATGGTCTTCGCCTTGGCGGGAGACTCGACTATGACGAGATTCTGAGACATGTATCCACCTGGTTACGGAGTTGGTTCAGACGACCGCAAAGCGCTTGCCGGGAAGCTGGATGATGATCCCTTTCATTTCCAAACGAAGTAAGGTAGCGGAAACCTCGCCGGCTGTCAACGCGCTCTCTACGATGATATCGTCGATCTGCAGCACGCCCTGGCAGAGCAGGGCGTACAGTTCTGCTTCCTGCGGGGTGAGCGGGAAGGATGGGGGCTTTTCCAAGGGATGGGTCGCCAGGGGCTCGATGCCCAGCTCCTCGAGGACGTCCTCCACCCGCTCCACCAGTTTGGCGCCCTGCTTGATGAGGCCGTTGACGCCGCGGCTTCCGGTCGTGGTGACGTTGCCCGGGACGGCGAAGACCTCACGTCCCTGCTCCAACGCGCACTGCGCGGTGATCAGCGACCCGCTCCCCTCCCCGGCCTCGACCACCAGCACGCCCCTGGCAAGGGCGCTGATGATGCGGTTGCGTCTGGGGAAGTTCTCGGGCAGCGGCGAGGTCCCCATGGGGAACTCGCTGATCAGCGCGCCCCGCTCGCACAGGGTGCGGTACAGGGTGTCGTTCTCGGGGGGATAGATGACATCGACCCCGCAGCCAAGGACGGCGATGCTGCGCCCTCCGGCCTTGAGGCAGCCCCAGTGGCTGGCCGTGTCGATGCCGCGCGCCATGCCCGAGACCACGGTGACACCTTGCTCGGCCAACTCCTTGCCGAGGCGGGTGGCGGTGCACAGCCCGTACTGCGAGGCGTGCCGGGAGCCGACCATGGCGACGGCGCTCTCGTTCCCTTCCATCGTCCCCATCAGGTAGAGGTAGGGGGGCGGGTCGGCTATCTGCATCAGAAGGCGCGGGTAGCGCTCCGAGAGGATATCCACTACCTGCGCGCCGCTATCCCGCAGCCGCGCGCATTCGGCCTCGGCCCCGGCCCGGTAGTCGTGCTCCGCCATGGAACGGGCGGCAGCGGCACTCACCCCCTTCACCGAGGCAAGCTCCTCGGGCGAGGCGTTGAGCGCCTTTTCGGGCGAGCCGAAGTGCGCCAAAAGCCGAAGGAAGGTAACGTTGCCCACCTGCGGCACGGACTTCAGCGCGAACCAGTAATAGTGATCCATGGGGTTACCCCCTTTGGCGTCACCTGCTCTTTTTCATCTCGACGCGGTCGCCGCGGTACACGGTGTCCACGCTCTTCACGATGACGGCGGTAGAGCTGTTCATGCCGGTGGAAACCACCACTAGCGCGCCGACCACCTCCACCGGGAGCTTCTCGACCTTGGCGTTGGCGTAGCGTTGGTCGGGCACCACATCGCGCACGATGTAGAGCAGGTTGCCCGGCTGCGCCCCCTGGGCCTTGCCCAGATCGAGGAAGACCACGTCGTTCACCGCCAGGGCCTGGTTGCCGGTCTGGGTCTGCACGATGTAGCCGGTGAGGTCGCGATCGGCGGACTTGAGCGGAATAGTCAGCTTGCGCTCCTGGAAGGGGAGCAGGAAGGAACCGGCGCTGATTTCCAGGAAGGACTTGGTGACGATCGCCTTGGAAGCCTTCTCCTCGAGTTCGGAGAGCTGCAGCTCACCCAGCGGCATCACCTGCTGTCCGAGAATCACGTTGGTGACCGGGTGGCTCACCGGGCCGATCTTCTTGAATACTTGGTAGCGGTCGCCGGGGTTGGCGCCCTGGGCGCGCCCGATGTCGGTGTAGACGATGTCGTCGGTGCCAGCCATCTCGCGGTTCTGGTGCAGGGAGATCACGGTCCCGGCGGGCTGCATGCCGTTTTCGATCAGGAACCCTTGGCTGCCGTTGACGGAGAAGGTGACCGCTTGCTGCTCTTCGCGCAGTTCCTGGGAGGCGGGCGCCTGGGGTGCCTGCGCCGGGGAGGCAGCCTGGGTCTGCTCGATCTCGATACGGTCAGAATAGATGCGCACCTTCTGACCCGGGTAGATGAAATGGGGATTGCCGACGGCCTGGTTGTTGGCCCAGACGTTGGGCCAGTAATAGGGGTCCTTCAGGAAGCGCTGCGACAGCCCCCACAGGGTGTCGCCGGGAACGATGGTGTAGATGGTGGGCTGTTCCTGTGCCGCAGCAAAAGGTGCGGTGGCAGTCAGACCCAGGAAGAGCAGTGCCAGACAGAGGTGTTTTTTCATAGGCTCCTTTAGGGGCACCAGTCGCCCCACCCTCCTCCTCGCCCATACCCTACGGCGAGGTGAACAAAGTGATACAGCGCTCATGACATTGGTAACCAGATCAACGGCCAGCCTTCATTAGTTTTCGGAACCCGTTTTGCGGGTAAAGCCTGAAAGAGGTGCCGGATAAGCCTCTGAAACCGCGAGTTTAGCGGACCCTCTTTTTGACCCGGCAACCGTTGGTACCGAAAAAATTTAACATAATTAAAGCCTTTTGCCTATCAATGTCAAGGGGAAAGCGCCTTTGGGGGGTTCCCTTAGCCGCCCGGTGTATGTTAGGTTGTCC
This sequence comes from Geomonas propionica, assembly GCF_016458235.1. Classification (GTDB taxonomy): domain Bacteria; phylum Desulfobacterota; class Desulfuromonadia; order Geobacterales; family Geobacteraceae; genus Geomonas; species Geomonas propionica. Next base: position 389,675 of record NZ_JAEMHK010000002.1, read on the forward strand.
CGTGTCCGGGTGCGCCGCATGAGCGGGAACGCATGCCGGCAGGTAAGCACGGACAAGGAGTACGGTTTGACCGGTAACGCGAAGGAGCTGGAGAAGTTGCAGATGGCCGAGACACAGAGGGAGCGGGTGGCACGCCCGCGGGTGAAACCGGAGCTGCTGGCGCCGGCCGGCAACATGGAGAAGTTGAAAGTCGCGATCCGCTACGGCGCGGACGCGGTCTACCTGGGGGGAAAGGCATTCGGACTCAGGAACCTGGCCGGCAACTTCACCCGGGTCGAGCTTGACGAGGCGGTGGCCTACGCGCACGCGCACGGGGTGAAGGTTTACCTCACCGTGAACGCCTTCGCCGACAACGACGACATCCCGGCCCTGGAAAAATACCTGGCCGAGGTGGCCGACATCCCCATCGACGCCTTCATTGCCGCCGATCCCGGCGTGGTGGCCCTGATCGCCGAGCGCTGCCCGGGGCGCGACATCCACCTCTCCACCCAGGCCAACACCACCAACTGGCGCGCCGCCCGCTTCTGGCAGGCACAGGGGGTGAAGCGGGTGAACCTGGCCCGCGAGATGTCCCTGGATGCGATCCGGGAGACGGCGCAGCGCTGCGACATGGAACTCGAGGTCTTCATCCACGGCGCCATGTGCATCTCCTACTCCGGGCGCTGCCTGCTCTCCTCCGCCATGACCGGGCGTGACGCCAACAAGGGGGAGTGCACCCAGCCCTGCCGCTGGAACTACTCCATCGTCGAGGAGACCCGCCCCGGCGAGTACTTCCCCATCCACGAGGACGAAAGCGGCACCTTCATCTTCAACTCCAAGGACCTCTGCCTGATCGAGCAGCTCCCCGCCCTGGTCGAATGCGGCGTGGACTCGCTGAAGATCGAGGGGCGCATGAAGGGGATCTACTACGCTGCGAGCGTGATCCGGATCTACCGCGAGGCGCTGGACCGCTACTGGGAGGACCCGCAGGGTTACCGGCTCAAGCCGGAGTGGCTCGAGGAGCTCGCCAAGGTGAGCCACCGCGGCTACACCACCGGGTTCCTCCTGGGCAAGCCGCGCGACGTGGACCACGAGTACCTCTCCTCTTACGTGCGCAATTTCGAGTTCGTGGCGCTGGTGGAAAAGGAGGTTGAGGGAGGGGTCCAGGTCGTGGTGCGCAACCGGCTCCAGGCGGGCGACATCCTGGAAGTGATCGGCCAGGGGGCCCACTTCACCCGCTTCACCCAGGCCGGCATGACCGACCTGGACGGGGTCCCGCTCACCGTGGCCCATCCCAACCAGCACGTGATCCTGACCGGGGTGCAGGGCGCCGGCGAGTTCGACCTGATCAGGCGGGAGAAGACGGGGTAACCCCGGCCGCCACCACCCGGTTCTTGCCGCTGTTCTTGGCCCGGTACAACAGCTGGTCCGCGCATTCCAGGAGCGCCTGGGCCTCCTCCCCGTCCTCGGGGAACGAGGCGACCCCGACGCTCACCGTGACCCGTCCCAGGGGCTGGGTCTCCCTCCCCGCGAAGGGGTGCTCCGCCACCCGCGCCCGCATCTCCTCGGCCGCCTTCACCGCACCCTCTTTCCCCGTCTCCGTCAGGAGCACCACGAATTCCTCCCCCCCGTAGCGCGCCGCGACATCGCAGGCCCTCGAGTGGGTCATCACGATCTGGGCCAGCCCCTTCAGGAGCCGGTCCCCCTCGGGGTGCCCGTGGGTGTCGTTGTAGTGCTTGAAGTTGTCCACGTCGAAGAAGATCAGGCTGCAGCGCTTGTCGAAGCGCTTGGAACGCGCCACCTCCTGCGCGAAGGCCTCTTGGAAGTAGCGGTGGTTGTAGAGCGAGGTGAGGCCGTCGCGCACAGCCACCTCCTTGAGCGCCTGGTACGCCTCATGGAGCTCCTGGTTGGCCCGGGTCAACTGCTCCAGGAGCTCACGGTTCTGCGCCACCAGCCGCGCCTTCTCCGCCGCCCTCCCCGCCACCGCCGAGATCAGGTCAAGACTCTCGAACGGTTTGACCAGGTAGTCGTAGGCGCCGGCCCGAAGCGCCGTCAGCGCGCTGTCCAGCGAGGCATGGCTGGTCATGATCACCACCTGGGTGTCCGGGTTGTGGCTCTTGATCTCGCTCAAGAGTTCGATACCGCTCATGCCGCCCATCCTGATGTCGGTGATCACCAACTGGTGCGACCCGGCCCGAAACGCCTCCAGGGCCTCTTCGCCGCTGGCCGCCTCGGAGACGGTGAACCCGTCCGCGGTCAGCACCTGCGACACCACGCTTCTCAAGGTCTCCTCGTCGTCGACAACTAAAAGTTCCATGTCCGTCCTCCTCTAGGCCGCATTGGCGGCGGCAGGTGGGGGAAGGGTGATGATGAACGTGGTCCCCACCCCTTCCTCGCTCTCCAGGCGGATCTCGCCGCCGTGTTCCTTCACGATGCCGTAGCTTACCGATAGCCCCAGCCCGGTCCCCTGCCCCGCCGGCTTCGTGGTGAAGAAGGGATCGAAGATCTTGGCCTGGATCTCCTTGGGGATGCCGGGTCCGTTGTCGGAGACACGCAATTCCAGCGCCCCCTGCTCCAGCTTCCTGGCCGAGAGGCGCACCAGCCCCGAGGCCCCCCCCATGGCCTGCTGGGCGTTGATCATCAGGTTCATGAGCACCTGTTGCAGCTGGTTCGCGTTGCCGCGGCAGACGGGAAGCCCCGGCTCCACCTCGTGTTCCACCTTGACGCTGTTGATCCCCAGCTGGTGGTCCACGATGGCGAGCGCGTCCGCCACCACCTGGGCCAGGTCCACCTCGCCGAACTCGACCTGTTCCTGCCGGGCGAACTTCAGGAGGTTCTCGATAATGGTCTTGCAGCGCTTGGTCTCCTTCTCGATGATGTGCAGGTTCTTCTCGAGCGGATTGCCGCTTTCCACGCCGCGCAGCGAGAGCTGGGTGATGCCGAGGATGCCGGCCAGCGGATTCTTCACCTCGTGGGCGATCCCCGCACCGAGCGCCCCGAAGGCCGCCATCTTCTCCGACTGCACCAGCTGGCCATACAGGTCCTTCAGTGCCTGCTCGCGCTGCTTCAGTTCCACCGCCATGCGGTTGAAGGAGCCGGCCAGTGCGCCGATCTCGTCGCTCGATACCGCAGGCACCTCGATTTCGAAGCGCCCCTGGGCGACCATCCTGGTGGCCTCGGACAGCTTCTCGATGGGGCGGGTGAGCCGGCGCGACCAGAACTGGCTCAAGAGTGCCGCGCCACCCAACAGCACCAGGGAGAGGATGAGCAGATCCGCCAGGAGCGCCCTCGAGGTGAGGAAAGCGGTACTTTTCGGGATCTGCACCCCCACGGTGATCCCCCCCGCTTCGGTGCGGGAGAAGCCGCCCACCATGGCCCGGTCGCGCTCCTGGTATTCCAGGGTCAAGCCGCTCAGCCGCGGGGTGCTGCGCACCTTGCCCCACCACCCGGTCTGCGGCGACTGGCCGATTTTACGGCGGTCGGCGTGGGCGAGGTACTTGCCGGAGGCGTCGATCAGGTAGGTGTCGAAGACCCGCGAGCGGCTCGCCAGCCGCTGCAGCCGGTCCAGGCGGATGACGCCGGAGGCCACCACCGGTTCCTCCCCGTGCGCGGCGGGCTCGGCGATGGTGAGGGTCAAGGTGGGAAGCCCGGGGGCGATGGTGGAGAGTTGCAGCCGTGGCCCCGCCCCGGGCGTGGGTGGGGGGAGTGGGTGACTCTCGCGGTAGGACAACAGCTGCTCCGCAGTCACCCCGGCGCCCGCCAGCGCCCCCTGGTCGTAGACGTTCTGCTCTCCGTCGGCGCCGCTGCGGCTCACCATGATAAACTCGCCGAATTCCTCGAAAAGCCCCTGCAGCGCCTGCTCGCGTCCGGCCATCTCCTCGTCCCCCATGAGCCGGGAAAAAAGCCTCAGCTTCTCGGTGTACCCCGCCACCAGGGTGTTCGCCTCCTCAGCCGTGTGCAGCACCATGGTCGAGGTGAGGTCGTGGATGTAGGCGGTCTTGTCGGTCTGGAACAGGTTCGCCATGGTGAAGGTGATCAGGCTCAGCACCACCGAGACCACCAGCAACTGGGAGAGGAGCATCTTGAACCTGAGCGGGAACTTCAGTCTGCTTTGCATGGATGGCCTCCCCTATTCTTTGCCGTACACCACCCGCGAGGTGTAGCTGGCATTGCCGGCTTGGTCGACCGCCTCGACCCGGATCAGATTGACTCCGGATCTGAGCTCGATCTCGTAACTGAAGCTGCCGTCCTCGGCCATGGCCCCCGCCGTCCCGTTCACGTACACCGCTGAACCGGGCTGGCACCTGCCGGTGAGACGGAAGCCCCCCACGCCGACCGTGGAGGGCGGAAAATCGACCCGGAGCTGAGGCGGGTCCAACAACTGCTGCAGCCGGCAGCGGCCGGTCCTGCTGAAGGGGCCTTCCCTCCCCTCCTCGATGCGGCTCACCCGCCAGTAGTAGTTTCCGGCGTCAAGGAGCCCCGCGTTGAACTCGGTCCCGGTGACGCGGCTGTCCAGCAGCACCTTGCCGAAACGCGGCTCCGACGAGAGCTGGAAGTGGTAGACCCCTTCGCCGCCGGTCCAGTTGAAGCGGACCCTGGGGGGAAGCTGGCGGTAACGGTAGAGCAGGTTGTCGTTCTTCAACCGGGGCGACCCCGGCAGGCGCTGCGCAGGCCCAAGCGGCACCCCGCGCCGGAGCGTAATCCCGAAGCGGGCGGGAACCCTGACCACACCGTCCTCTCCCTGGACCCGCACTTCGCCGGAATGTACGACGAGACTGGAGGCGTTGTCCCCGAGGGGGGTGAAGGTGAATCGTGAGGCTCCCGGCACCACCCGGGCCAGGTGACCGGCGGTGGCGACCTCCAGGCGCACCCTTTTGGCGCCGGAAAAGTGCCCGCGCAGTTCGCCCTCCACGTGTACCCGGTACGACCTCGGTCCCCCCTCTAGGGTCTCGTTGAGGCGGGTCACCACCATCATGGAATTGCTCCCCATGGCGAGGGCATCGCCGGGGGCAAAGGAGATGGTGGCGCCGGAGCGGTCGAAAGTCTGGATGGCGTCGCGGTTGTACAGGAGCATCCCCTCGCTGGCGTCTCCCCAGGCGACGGAATCGCCGCGCCGGCAGCGAACGTCCCGCACCAGGGACTGCAGCGCGGCTTCGGGGCGCTTCACGCCGTTGCGCGCCAAGGGCGACGGCTCGCCCGAATCGGAGACCAGTTCCTTCAACGGCGTCCCCGAGGGGAACACGGCGAACAGGAACAGGATGAAAAGCCAGAAGAGCACCAGGACGAGGAGCAGCGCGACTGCTGTTTCGGCGGCCAACCCGGCCGCTTTTTTCATATGCTCGCGGGCGGTCATGGCTGCACCGCGACCGGCGAGACCAGCTGCTTTTCGGAGCGCAGCCGCAAGTTCAGGAGCTTCGAGCAGCCGACGCCGTTTCTGACCACCATCCCCAGCACCCGGTCGCCGCTGCCGAGCGGGAATTCGACGGCGAAGGAACCCAGGGTGAGCGGTACTTCGCGGCCGTCCAGCTCCAGCCGCTCCCCTTCGCCGGTGGAGCCGGAGAGCCGGCAGACGATGCCGCCATCGGCGGAGACGCTGACGCCGGAAGCGGCGGCGCCGTAGCGGACCACGACGGAACCGGCCGGCTGCGCCACGGTCAGCTCCGGGAGCGGCAGTTCGGCAGCGAGGAACCTCCCGCGAGAATCTCCCATCTCCACCTTGAGCCGCCCGGTTTCGCCCGGGAGCGAGGTCTCGTAGCGCCCAAGGTCGTCCACCGGTATGTCACGCCCGTTGATTATCACGAAGTGACGGGTGCGGTACCTGTCGTCGGGGCCGGTCGGCCGCACCTGCTGGTAATCCCCCTTCAGTTCGACACGGCGGTTCAGCCTCCGCCCCGGGGTGGTGACGTTGTCCGCGACCGGCCTGGACTTGCCGAACCAGCGCCGCACCAGACGCCCGGCGGCGATACCCTCAGCCCGCACCAGGTAATCCGCGGCCGCGTCGCAGCGCTTCTTAGAAAGGGCCATGTTGTACTCCGTGCTGCCGATGCCGTCGGTGTGCCCCTCGACAATCACCTGTTCGTCCGGATGCTCTCTGAGCACTCGGGCCGCGCCGCTTAAGAGGCGCTTCGCCTCGGTGGTCAGGGCGGACTTGTCGAAGACGAAAGCGCCGCCCGCCAGGGTCAAAAGCACCGCCTCGCGCCGGTTGACGCCGAAGAGTTCGCGCCCGGTCCGGAAGACGGAACCGTCCAGGTAGGTGACCTGGAGTTGGCACTGATAGATTTCACCCTGTTCGACCCTGCTCCGGTCGGTCTTCCCTTCCCAGGCGATCCGCTTCGGGGGGGCGCCGTTGCCGCCGATGGTGCGGATCTCCTCGCCGGAGCGGTTCAAGAACACCAGGTTCCAGGAGCGGATCTGGGCCGGCTCTTCGACGCTGGTCAACAGCCTTAGTGGTACGGCGAAGCGCCCTCCCTTCAGGTCAAGCGAGGCGAGCCGCTCCCGAGACAGGGTGACCGCCGTGGACGGGAGCCGGGCGGTCTCCCCATTCACGAGCAGAGTGAAGAGTTCGGCGCTGCCGGAAAGAAGCAGCGGCTCGTCGACCCGCTCCAGGGTCACCAGCACGGCCGGGACCGGTTCCGGATCCGGCTCCGGCGGGGCCGCCGCGGCTGGTGCCGGGGGTGGAGCCGGCAGCGGCAGCACCCTGGCATCGGCCGATTCGAACATATCCTCGTCGAATTTCACCTTGATGCCGACGAAGGGGCCCTGCCCCTGGTAGGTCTCGCCGGTCAGATCGCGGTCGTCGAGTCGGGCGTAGTTGTACCCGGCGGAGAGCACCACGTTGCGGTAAACACGGAATCCGGCGCTTCCCACGGCGCCCAGCGAGTGCATGCCGGCATCGTACTGGTTCAACAGTTTCAGGTAGGCGGAGAGTTCCCAGCGCTCGGCAAGGTCGTAGGACAGGCCAGCCAGGAAGAGATCGGTGTAGCTGTTGAAGCGCCCCCCTACCCCTTCGGACCAGCTCAATTTTCCTGCGTATTTCCCTTGGGCCGTCCAGCGGCTCACCAACCGGTAGGTGGGCTCCGCCGACATGATCACGCTGCGGTTGTCCGGGGCCCCGGTCAGCGTCCCCCGCTTCTCCACCTTGTAGCGCACCAGGGAAAGGAGTTGGAGCGGATTTCCCGCCAGCGGACGGAAGGCCCCGCCCACGTAGCTGTCCACGGTGATGTCGTTGCCGGCATCGGTGTCACGGTCCCAGAAGGATGCCTTGCCCAGGAGGGTCAGCGAGGGACTCAGCCGGTATGCGGCGTGGGCGCCGTAGAGCGAGGCGGTCTCTCCGGGACCGGTCCTGATCTCGTAGCGTCCGGTGAGTTTCAGGTCCTTAGCGCGCAGGTATTCGGAAGCGAGGGTAAAGGCGGTGCGGGTACCGCCGTCGCCCTGCACAGCCTGCACCCGCTCGAAGCTGGAGTTGAGGAAGAGCCCCTGCGCCACGCGATAGCGGCTGTTCAGTCCCAGCACCGCCTGACCGCGCTCCCCAGTGAGCGAATTTCCCAACTGGTAACCGGTGCGGGAGGCCAGGCTGAAGCCGTCCTGCTCCATTAGCTTCGTGTGCAGGTCGATGTTGCTCTGCTCGGTGCTGCCGAGGACGCCGCTGGAAAGGGAATACCCCGTGGTGAGCCGCATGCGCTCGGAAAGCCTGCTCTCCAGCCCGAAGAGGGTTGCGTGCCGGATGAGCGGGGAGCCCTCCTGGTATTCCTCGGTGATGAAGGCCTTGGTCCGGTCGCTCAGGCGGTAATCGAGCTTCAGGAAGGTCTTGGACTGGTATTCGGCGATGCTGGATGAGGAAAGCAGCTGCTCGCGCCGCAGCGTGGCGTCGAGCTTAGGTGTGAGGCTCCCTTTCACGCCGCCATAGATGAGATCGGAGTCGCCGCTCTTTCCCTCCTGCTCCTGGCTCACCAGTTTCACACCGGCCTCCGCGTCGAGCAGGGAAAATTTCCGCGCCACCCCCAGTTGGTTGCCAACCAGCCTCCGGTCGGCGATGTCATTGCGCTGCACGAAACTCTCGGCGAAGATGAGGGTGTTGCCAGGAGCCCGGTAATCGAGCCGGCCGCCGTACTTCTGAGTGCCGGTCTCGCTGCCGCTCATCGAGGGGTTGAAGAAATCGGCGTCCACCTTGCGGTAGTAGAGCCCCAGGGCGACCGGCTCCAGCGGACGCAGGGTGAGGTCCGTCTTCCAGGCGCTCCCCCTTCCTTTTTCCAGGCTCTCGCTGACTGCCCCCTCCCCCTTGACCGTGAGCCACTTGCCGAGGTGCCCGCCGGCATCGAGACCGTAGAGCGAGGTATCCTTGCCGCCGTGTTCCTCCACCACCGCGGTGCCCCCAAGGTATGAGCCCTGATCGGTGCGGTATTGGGCGCGCCCGCCGTAGACGTAGCGCTTCTCACCCCCTCCCTGGGCCTGGTAGGTGACCACGATGGTGACCGGGTTCAGGAACTGGTCCAGCGAGGGGACCGGTTCCTTGAACAGGATGGTGCCGGCCAAGTAATCGATGGAGTAGTCGGCGTAGCGCACTTTCTCGCTAATCGACAGGACCCGCTCGGAGTGGTAGCGATCGCGCACCTCGATGCGGACCCGCTCGCTGTTCTCGAACACGGGCCGGCGCGACAACAGGTAATGGCCGGAGGTGCCGTTGCCGGGGATCTCGTCGCGGGTGATCGCTTCCTCGGTGCGGCTTTCGAAGCCCTTCACAGTGAGGTTGTCCCGGTTCACTTCCACCTTCACCCCGTTCAGTGCCCGGTCATAGCGGGAGAACTCGTTCTCGGAGAGGTCGGTGCGGTAGTCGCCTGCCATCAGGTAGGAACGGCCGGATTCCACCTTCAGATAGAGTTTGCCCCTTGACTCGGCGTCGTAGCCGATGTCGGTGGCGTCGCCGTAGACCGGGTAGTACTTCTCGGGGTCAATGGTCTGGAACACGCCGTCGCGGCGCTCCTTGTGCGAGTCGTAGGCGGCGGTGAGGAGGTACTTGCCGAGGATCTTGCCGCGGGTGAAGAAGGCGAGCCGCTCCTCGTGGAAGATGCCTTCGTCGAAGCGGTCGTCGCGATCGATCTTTTCCAGATGGCCGCTGACCGATTTGGCGCCCACCGTGACGCTGCCGAGACCGACCAGGATCCAGTCGCGCAGTTCCGGGGTGAAATAGAGGTCGGCGGCGGCGCGGTTGCCCTGGTCGTCGAGGGCCAGGATCTGGCCCGGGCCGGTGCTGCGGGTGGCGCGCACACGGAACACGGCAAGGCCTTCCCGCACCGGGACTTGGTGGCCCGGGAGCTTGGCGTCGAGGTCTAGCTCCACCAGTTCGCCCCTGGTGATGGAGACGGTGACCATGCCGGTGCCGGCCACGCGTTTGCCCGCACGGTCCAGCAATTCCACGGTGAAGGGGACGGTGGTCTTGTTGTCGGCGGGGAGGTCGACCCGCTCCGGGGTAAGGCGCAGCGCCGCGACCGGGCCGGCCGGACCAGGGCCGGCCAACGCTGCCAGCGCTGTCGTCCCTGCAAGCACTGTCGGCACTGTCGGCACTGTCGTCCCTGGCGGCACAGTAGACGCTGTCAGGCCGCTGAGACTAGCAGTGTTTCCCATGCTTCCCATGCTTCCCATGCTTCCCATAGTTCCCATGCCTGCCGCCCCCGCCCCTTCCGCCTTGGGCACCAGTGCAAAGTCGCCGCGCGCCGGGCCGCCAAAGGGGACGGTAACAAACTGCGACCACCCCACCCCGGCAAAGGCGGTGTTGTACGGCAGCGAGCGCAGGGCAGGGTTCAACGTGCTGCGGTCTATCTTCAGCACGTGGTCGCCGGAAGCAACGCCGGTGAAACTGTATTTACCCTCGCTGTCGCTGAACACGAAGGAACCGTCCTCCAGATAGATCCTTACTCCGGGCTCGCCCGGCTCGCCGGGGTCCGGGACCCCATTGCCGTTATCGTCCCGGAAGATCCTGCCCATGATGACCGCCTTGTCTCCAAGAATGGAGGGACGCACCTTGACCGCTGCACTGGCCGGAGGGGAGATACTGCTGCTCCCGCTATCGGTGAGCCCGGAGGCCCGAGCCCAGTTGACGCTGGTTCCTACCGGGACCTCGGCGGAAAGGACCAGCCGGTAGGAGAGCATCTTCACCCCGCCGGGCGCCATGCTCCCCACATCCCAACTCAGTTGCTGCGAAGCCCCCTGGGGGTCGGCGATTGCGAAGCCGTCCAGGTGGCTCGATCCCTTCAGGTACCTAAAGCCCCTGGGGATGCGGTCCTCCACCGTGACATGCTCCAAGGGCGACGCCCCGACGTTTTCCACCCGCACGGTGTAGGCCACGATGTCCCCGGCCTCGGCAGCGGCACTGCCAGCCTGTTTGGTCACCAGGAGCGCACGCCCCAGCACGGTATTGAAGGTGCTGTTGCTGAGAACAGGCGCACTGTTGAGGCTGCTGGTGACGCCGGCGGTGTTGACGATGGGGGCATTGCCGGGGGCATCCCTGCGCACCGCGGCACGAAAGGTCGCCTCTCCACTGAAACCGGCGGGAAGGACCGGGATGTCGAAGCGCAGGGACCTGCTGCCCGCATCGTAGCTTACCGTGCCGGAGAGGCCCTCCGGGAGTGCCGCGCTCCCCTGCTGGTACTCGAGAAGTTCATCCAACGGATCCACCACCAGCACGCCCGACACCGGGGAGGATTCGCCGTTCATCAGAGCCAATCCGTAGGAGAGAACAGCACCCGGCAGCACCGCCCCCCCGGGGCTCACCGTCTTCAGGACCGCGACGCTCCCGGGAATGGGAACCAGCAACTGGTCGTTGATACTGCTGCTTCGGGCCGGGACCAGCACCGACGTCGCCGATACCACGATGGTCGCCACCCTCCCCTCGCTCCCGGCCGGGGGAACCGCCCGAAGCACCAGGTCCACCGATCCCCCAGCGGGGACCGGTCCTATGACCTGCACCCCCTCGGTGTTGGTGGACACGGGGGTCACGCCGTCGGCCAGATAGAAACGCAAGGTGGGTGCGGGGCCGGTGTCGGTCACCCCCTGCGACACCATCGCCTTCAACTGGAAACTGTCCGGCGAGTTGCCCCTGTTGCTGAGTACATGCTGGAAATGGACCGGCACCCCCACCTTGGCGGTTGCGGTACGAGGGGGAGCCAGCGCGGGATCCGCCAAGTCCTTGATGGTGATCTGGGTCTGGTTGGAGCGGGCCTGGCGCAAGGCGGGCATGGCGAAGCGGGCGGAGAAGTCGTGGCTGATCACGGTACCCGAGGGGGTGAGGGAGAGGACAGCACCGGGGAAGGCGAGCGCAAACGCCACCCCAAGGAGGCATGCCCGGACCAGTTTCCCTCCCATCTTGCGCCATCCCGGGACCGTCATCAGTTTCCCCGATCAATGCATTATTGAACTTGCGCCTTGAAGAACAGGTAGATGGTCTTGCCCGGTGGCACGGAACCGCCGGCGGTGACGGTGGCCCCGCCTCCCAGTTGAGCGGTCACGGTTCCGTTCGCGATCCTGACCAGGCCGCATTCCGCCGCCACGCAGGGGGCCCCTTCGCCGGTCGAGGCCAGGGACAACAAGAGCGAGTCGGGCACGACCGAGAGTCCCGAGGGGATGGGGCTGTCTATGGTAACGGAGGTGGCCGGGGCCGAGCCGCCGTTGGTGACCGCCATTCGGTACTGCAGCAGGTCCCCGGGCACCGCATCGGCGCTAGCCGCGAAGATCCCTCCCTTGGTGAGGTTGCGCACCCCCTCGCTGAGCAGTACGACCGGGGCTACCGCAGTGGTATTGACCTGGTCCGTCCCACTTGCCCCGCTCCCCGACACCGAAAGGAGCGACTCGCCGCGCGCGCCGTCGCTGCCCGCTTCCGGCACAGTGACCGCCAGGAAAAACCGGTACGATGATCCCGGCACCAGGGATCCCGTTCCCAGGCAGCCGTTGCTTTCGCCGGGCTGGCGTAACCCGTCGCCGGCAATCCCACCTCCGGCACCATCGTCGGCGAACAGCTCTCCGCTCCAGCCGCTCCCCATGGCGACGGAGAGGGCGAAGGCGTTGTCGCCATTGCCGACGTTGGTGACCGTGTAGGGATAATTCACCACGGTACCGGGGGCGCCGGAGCCATCGGATGGGGCCGAGACGGTCACCGCAGGGGTCTGCACACAGGCCACCGTCTCCGTCTTCGCCTGGTCGAGGGCCAAAGGATCCCCGATGGAGACCGCCGTGATCGCAACGCGGTAGCTCGCCCCCAAGGTGAAGGAAGTCGGGCTCACCCGCACCAGCAGCGTGAGCGACTCTCCCGGCACCAGCGTCGCGCTCAGATACCCTGCTCCCGAGAGGGCCGCGGACTGTTCCGCACCGGCATCATCGAGGTAGCTAACCGTGACCCCGCCCCCGCTCCCCGTGCCGGTAAGCAGAAAGCGGTCGGGTTGGTCTCCGGCGTTCTTCACGAGCACCCGGAACTGGGCCGGAAGCCCCGGGTAGGCGGGTTGTGACCGGGTCTGCACCACCGCCGTGGACTCGTAGATTCCCTGTCCCAGATATGCGGCGTCGGTTTCGCTAGCCAGCCGGACCATGAGGTCGGGACGGCACGCCGCGAAGGCCTCGTTTCCCATGAGGAACAGGAAAAACAAAACGCAGCAAAGCTGCGCAAGTTGTCGGATCGGGGTCTTAGGTGGTATAGGAAATTTATTAAAACAAGCTAATATCATGTCTTAGAAAATATCAGACGGCGGCGCATAGGCAACAGCGGGAAAGAAAATTTGTCTTTTCCCCTGTCAAATGGTATGTACGGAAACCTGGACCGAAGGGTCCCGAGGGAGGAATGATGGAAACCGCCAATCGCTATTATCAGCTCGCCAACCGCGACATCGTGTACATGAAATATATCCTGGAGGCCCACGAGGGGCTCACCATGATGAGCACCATCGACGGCAAGCGGGGCATCGTGCGGGTCAACTACCAGGTATGTTTCGCCGCCGAGGTGGACTCGATGATGCGGGCGCTGGGGCAGGAAATACAGATCACCGAGGTGACAGAGGCAGGTGAGCCGTGCTCGAAAGCGTAGATGCCGCGGCCATCCTGAAACGGGCCCTCGCCTCTGGGGGCGAGTTCGCCGACATTTACTACGAGGACGGCGCTTACACCTCGGTCACTTGCGAGGACGGCAAGGTGGAACGGGTGCTGTCGGCGACGGACCGCGGCATCGGGATCCGCGTCATTTCCGGCTTCTCGACCGCCTACGCCTACACCAACCAGCTAAGCCAGGACTCCCTGCTGGAGCTCGCCGAGACGGTGAGCCGCGGTGTGCGCAGCGGTGTCCCCCACCCCGATTTCAACCTCTGTGTCCGCAAATCGGCTCAGGGGTACGCGGTGGCGATCCCGCCCGACCAGGTGGAACTGGCGCAGAAGGTCGCGCTGGTGGGGCGTGCCGACCGGGCCGCGCGCGGCTTCGATCCCCGCATCCGTCAGGTGCTGGCGGTCTACCGCGATACCCGGGTCAAGACCCAGAACGTCAACTCCCTGGGGGAGTTCCACGAGGAGAATTCCTGCTCCACCGTCTTCATGACCCAGGTCGTGGCACAGGACGGTAAGGTGACCCAAACCGGTTACGAGCCGGTGGGGGCCGCCCGGGGCTTCGAGCTCTTCGACGAGTTCCCGCCCGAGGAGTTGGCTCTGAAAGCGGCGCAGCGCGGGGTGATGATGCTCGGGGCGCGCAAGTCTCCGGCTGGGCAGTTCCCGGTGGTGCTCTCCAGCGAGGCGGGGGGAACCATGGTGCACGAGGCGATCGGCCACGGTTTGGAGGCGGACCTGGTGCAGGCGGGGAGTTCGGTGTACCGGGGGAGGATCGGCGAGCAGGTCGCCTCGGAACTGATCACGGTCATCGACGACGCCACCATCCCCTACGCGCGCGGCTCCTTCGGCTTCGACAGCGAGGGGACGCCGGCCCAGAAGACCGTGCTGGTGGAAAACGGCATCCTCAAGGGATACCTGTACGACCGGCTCTCGGCCCTGAAGGCGGGGGGCGCCTCCACCGGCAACGGCCGGCGCGAGTCCTACCGTAACCGCCCCATCGTGCGAATGACCAACACCTTGATCGCGCCGGGCGTAAGCGATCCCGGTGAAATCCTGAGGAGCGTGCCTAACGGCCTCTTCGTCAAGCGCATGGGAGGGGGACAGGTCAACACGGTGAACGGGGACTTCGTCTTCGAGGTTACCGAGGGATACCTGATCGAGAACGGCGCCATCGCGGAGCCGGTCCGGGGGGCGACCCTGGCGGGGAACGGCCCCGAGGTACTTAGGCAGATTGCCATGGTGGGTAGCGACTTGGGTTTCGGCATCGGCACCTGCGGCAAGGACGGCCAAGGGGTGCCGGTCTCCGACGCCCAGCCGACGCTCCTCATCCCCGCCATCACCGTCGGCGGCGCACGATAATAAAAGAGGCCGAGGGTTGATCCTCGGCCACTGAGGTTACATCCCCACTCCCCTTGGGAGAGGGTCAGGGTGAGGAGATTGGGAGCAACCGTCCCTCACCCGCCCTGCGGGCACCCTCTCCCGGAGGGCGAGGGAACAGCCCCACTGATCCGCCCCACTCCCCCTACTTTGCTTGCCACTGTTCCAATTCCTTTTGCAGCCTCTTCAGCACCGGCCAGATCTCCTTTCCCGCCCAAATCTGCGGGTTGGAGGGGGTCTCGCCCCGCTCTTCTTCCCATTTCCTGATGGTGTCGCGGCTCTTCTCGAAGGCGTCAGTGAAACTGAAGGTGCCTCTGAGCGCGTCGCCGACGAAGGCCTCGCCGAACCAGGTGTAGTTCTCCCCGAAGCCACAGCCGAAGGACTCGTGGGTCGCATCCGCCGCCGTTATCAGCAGGCTGTCGTTATCCTGCAGAGGCTGAATGAACCCTCCCGAGAAGCACGCGGAAACCACCACGACCTTGTACTTGATCCCGGATTTCTGCATCATGCGCCGCAGGGATTCCGGCGTCACCTGCTTAAGTTCCAGGGGAGCGTTGCTCACCTCCAGTTCCTGATCCCGCGACCCGTGTGAACTGAGATAGAGAAAGAGCACGTCCTCGTCGCGGTTCATCACCTCTCCCACCCGCACCAGGGCGCGCTCCAGGTTGCCGACGGTGGCGAAGGGAAGCGTGGTGGCGCTCTGCGGGTTGTTGGCCAACAGCACGGACCGGCCCGCCGTCCCGAAGCGGGTATCGAAGAGCTGTCGGGTCACGCTGAGTTCCTTGAGGAAGACGTCCTGGGAGGCATCGCCGGCAAAGCCGATGAAGTAGAGGTCGCTGCGGCCGTGTCGTCCGGGGAGGAGGGCGCCCAGTTGGTCATCAAGGAGATGGTTCTGGGCCGCGAGCACCTGGTCGGTGAGGGAGAGTTCCCCGCTCTCGTTGCCCCCTTCATTGCTTACCCACAGGTCGCCGCGCTGGTAGAAATAGAGCGGCGGCACCAGCAGCACCAGGAACAGCAAGGCGAGCCCGAGGCAACGTCTCCAGCCACGGTGGCCATCCAGACGGAGCAGGAATACGACCGCCGCCGCCACCCACCAGCCGAAGAAACGGTAATAGTGCGGCGCCGCTAGGTGGTCCGAGAACCATTCGAAAGGGCGCCACTGGGCGAGCCACTCCAGGATCCCATGGCTGACCTCGATGGGGATGCTGATGGCGACCAGGGCGCAGGTGACGCCGGCGAGGGCTGATGGCCGTTGCAGCATGCGCCGGGCCGCCAGTCCGAAGAGCAGGAACAGGGGGAGGTAAAAAAGAAAATAGGGCAACGAGGAGTAGGAGAGACTTCCGCCGCGCCCGACCAGCAGCAAGGAAACCAGCAGGTTGAAAACCATGTCGGCGCAGACCAGCAGCACCAGGTTGGCCGGGGTCGAGTCGAGCCTTTCAAAGCCCGAGCGCAGAAAGAGCGCGCCACGCAGGCCGCCATAGAGCTCAGCGCCGAGGCGCGCCAGGGCGCTTTTCACCGTCAGCGGCTCGCGGGGGGAGCCAGGTTCGGCGATGCACTCCTCTCTTCCGGAAGCGGGGTCGGGCACAGCTTCGGCAGGTGGTTCGATGGGGCGGTCCGGTGTCATGTCGGTGGTGCGTTCCTCACTCATGGTCGTGCATCATACCACGACAGCGCCGGTTTGGAAGAGTGTTTAACATGGCCTTCATTGATTTTATTAACTTTTTAGTTTTTCAATCGCCTTAATCCTGCTACCATTGCAACGCGTTCGGCGGCTCGCGTGCATGCTTGCCCACCGGATCCCCTATTCTCACCATGAACGAGGTTTCAGCATGCCTACCACTAAATGGAGCAAATCGAGCTGGCGCTCTTTTCCCGCCCTGCAGCAGCCGGTGTGGCCGGCCGGTCCCGCTCTCGACGAGTCCCTGAAAACGCTGTCGCAGCTGCCGCCGCTGGTCTTCGCCGGCGAGTGCCAGACACTGAAATCACAGCTTGCTGAAGCCGTTGTGGGTAACGCCTTCGTACTGCAGTGCGGCGACTGCGCCGAGGATTTCTCGCGCTGCACCGGTCCTGACATCCGGGAATTGCTGAAGGTAATCCTGCAGATGTCGGTGGTAGTTGCCTACGCCGGCGAGAAGCGGGTCATCAAGATCGGGCGCATGGCCGGGCAGTATGCCAAGCCGCGCTCCTCCGACACCGAGCTCGTGAACGGGGTTGAAATGCCCAGCTACCGCGGCGATATGGTGAACAGCCCGGAACCGACCCTGGAGGCGAGGACGCCGGACCCGCGCCGCATGCTGGAGGGGTACTACCGGGCCGCCGCAACGCTGAACCTGGTGCGCTCCTTCACCCTCGGCGGCTACGCGGCGCTGGACCGGGTGCAGGCCTGGCACCGCGCCTCTCTGGACGCACTTCCCGCCGGGCAGAAGTACGAGGACCTGGTGCGCCAGATCTGGAAAACCATCAACTTCATGACCGCCATCGGCCTGGACCCGCAGCACACGCCGCAGTTGAACCAGGTGACCCTGTACACCTCGCACGAGGCGCTGCTGCTCGACTACGAGGAGGCCCTCACCCGGATGGATTCCACCACCGGAGGATGGTATGACTGCAGCGGCCACATGCTCTGGATCGGCGATCGCACCCGCCAGCTGGAAGGGGCCCACATCGAGTTCCTGCGCGGCGTGAAGAACCCGCTGGGGATGAAGATCGGCCCCAATTACGACCTCGACAACATCAAGGCCATCGTGGAGCGGCTCAACCCGGACAACGAGGCGGGGCGCCTCACGCTGATCACCCGCTTCGGCGCCGACAAGGTGGCTAACTACCTGCCCAAGCTGCTGCGCGAGATTAGCCGCGAGGGGTACCGGGTAGTCTGGAGCTGCGATCCCATGCACGGCAACACCTACCAGAACGAATTCGGCCAAAAGTCGAGGAAATTCGAAGATGTCCTGCGCGAGATCAAGACCTTCTGGGAGATCCACAAGGCCGAGGGGACCGTGGCGGGCGGGGTGCACCTGGAGCTGACCGGCGATCATGTCACCGAGTGCACCGGCGGGAGCCGGCAGCTTTTGGACAAGCACCTGCACCAGAACTACCAGACCAACTGCGATCCGCGCCTGAACGCGGAGCAAAGCGTGGAGCTCGCCTTCGAACTGGCCGAGATGCTGCACCCGTGCAAGTAACCTAACCCAAACGAGGTTTGCCATGAACGTCGAAATCAGCTCTGTCCATCCGCTGCGGCACGCCACTTCCGCCCTGGTCCTTGGCTGTTTCGAGGACGACAAGGACCAGTTGTACCACGACTGCGACACAGCCCTCGGCGGCCTGCTGGGGCGCCTGGCCGAGAGCCGTGAATTCACCGGGAAAAACGGGTCCGCCCGGCTTCTGCATACGCTGGGGAAACTCCCCGCCGAACGCCTGGTGCTTGTGGGGCTGGGGAAGAAAAAGGACCTGAGCGCCGAGCGGCTGCGCCAGGGAGCCGGCAACGCCATCTCCGCACTGCGCGGCGCCCGAGTTTCCTCCTTCAGCAGCGCGCTGCACCTCGCGGACGCCCGGCCCGACGCAGTCGAGAGCACCGCCGTGGGCATGCTCCTCGGCAGTTACCGCTTCGAGCAATACAAGACCAAGGATAAGGACGAGCGCTTCCGCTTCGACACCATGACCGTGCTGCTCCCCGCCGAGCAGGAACAGGTTGGGCGCCAGGCGCTGGAACGGGCGCAGATCGCCTGCGACGGCGTAATGCTGGCACGCGACCTGGTGTCCCATCCCGGCAACGTGGTGACCCCCGCCTACCTCGCCGAGGCCGCCCTGGAGTTAGCTCAGCGCAACGGGCTGGAGTGCCGGGTCTACGAACTGGCTGAGTTGGAGCAGATGGGGATGAACGCCCTAATAGGCGTCGGCAAAGGGGCGGCCGTGACGCCGCGCCTGATCGTGCTGCAGTACCGCGGCGGCAAGGGTCGCCCGGTGGCCTTGGTCGGCAAGGGGATCACCTTCGACTCCGGCGGCATCTCGATCAAGCCCGGTGCCGGCATGGAGGCGATGAAAACCGACATGGCCGGAAGCGCGGCGGTGCTCGGAACCCTGGAAGCGGCGGCGCGGTTGAAACTTCCGGTGAACCTGGTTGGAATCATTCCGACCGCCGAGAACATGCCCGACGGCAACGCCTTCAAGCCGGGCGACATCCTGACATCCTTGTCCGGGACCACCATCGAAATCACCAACACCGACGCTGAGGGGCGTCTGATCCTGTGCGACGCGCTCCACTTCGCCCGCGAGCAGTTCAAGCCCGCCGCCATGATCGACTTGGCCACCCTCACCGGCGCCTGCGTGGTTGCCCTGGGACACGAGGCGAGCGGCCTGATGGGGAACGACCAGCGCCTGGTGGACGCCCTGAAGCGGGCCGGCGACGAGACCGGCGAGCGGGCCTGGCCGCTGCCCCTTTGGGAGGAGTACGGTGAGGTCATGAAGAGCGACGTCGCCGACCTGAAGAATGCCGGAAGCAGGGATGGTGGCGCCATCAGCGCCGGGTGGTTCCTGAAGCAGTTCGTGGGCGATACCCGCTGGGCCCACCTGGACATTGCCGGCACAGCCTGGAACGACAAGGCCCGTCCCTACGGTCCCAAGGGCGCCACCGGCGTCGGCGTCCGCCTGCTACTTGAGTTCCTGCAGGCGCGGTAACCGCCTATCCTTCCCCCTCCCGTAGTGGGAGGGGGATCACGTCGCCCCGCCTCACCGCCTCACCGCCTCACCACTAGCCACTAGCCTCTCCCCCCAGCTTCAGCCTGCCCGCCTCATTGACATCCCCCGCGTGCCCGCTAATCTATAAAAGTTTTTTAATAAACCGGGCCAGGGAGCCCCCCATGCCCAAGACATTCTCCGTGATGACCTACAACGTCCACAGTTGCATCGGAACCGATCGTAAGCTGTCTCCCCTGCGCATCGCCGAGGTCATCGATCGGTGCAACCCGGATATCGTGGCGCTGCAGGAACTCGACGCCGGGCTGCCGCGCACCCAGATGATCGACCAGGCCCACCTCATCGCCATGACCCTTGAGATGTCGTTTCATTTCCACTCCTCCATCCACATGAAGGAAGGGGGCTACGGCAACGCAATCCTCAGCCGCGGCGATGTGCGGCTGATCAAGGCGGGAGCGGTACCCATCGATCCCCTGCGCCCCTCTTTCGAGCGTCGCGGCGCAGTCTGGGCGGAGGTGACGCTGCGCGGCCACCTGATCCAGGTGCTCGTGACCCATTTCGGGCTCAATCGGGGCGAACGGGTGCAGCAGGCCCGGGCGATGACGGGCCATGAATGGCTGGAGCATCCGGAATGCAGCCATCCGGTAGTGCTGTGCGGCGACTTCAACGCCATGGCGGGCTCACAGGTGTACCGGCTGTTGACCCGGCAACTGCACGATGTGCAGCGGGGCCTCAAGGGGCGTCTCCCCCGCGGCACTTGGCCCGCCCAGCTTCCGTTCATGCGCATCGACCACATGTTCGTCTCGCGCGAGCTCAAGGTGCGCCAGGTCTGGGTGCCGCGTACCCCGCTCACCCGGGTCGCCTCGGACCACCTGCCGCTGGTCGTCACGCTGGAGTTGCCATGAACATTCTGAAGCCCCGCACCAATTGCATGGGCATCTACCAGGTCGATGAAACCGGGGTGCTGGTCGACGCGGAGGATTACTATCGCGCCTTCTACCACACCGCCCTGGCGGCCCGGAGCTACCTCCTCCTCGCCGGCTGGCAATTCGACTCGGAGGTGCGTCTGCTGCGTGGCGACGACGAACACGTCTCGGGGGGAGACACCAGGTTCCTGAAGTTCCTGGAGCGTCTCTGTCAGGTGAACCCGCGCCTGCACATTTACATCCTCGCCTGGGACTTCAGCGCGGTGTTCTCCCTGGAGCGTGAGTGGTTCCAGGACATCATCTTCAACTGGACCACCAACAAGCGGGTGCAGTTCCGTTTCGACAGCGTCCACGCGACCGGCGCCACCCACCACCAGAAATTCGTCATAGCCGACGGCGCCATCGCCTACCTCGGGGGGATGGACATCTGCTCCTCGCGCTGGGACGACCGACTCCACATGAAGGACAACCCGGACCGGGTCGACGTCGACGGCACCAAGTACGGCTCTTACCACGACATTCAGACCTACCACACCGGAGCCGTGGTCGGGATCCTGCTCGAGCTGTTCCGGCAGCGCTGGCGCGACTCGGGCGGCGGCGAGCTGAAGCTGCCGCATGCGGGGGCTTTGACGCCTACCCTCCCGGCCGGGGCCTTTCCCCTCCCCACCTCCCGGGTGGCAGTCTGCCGCACCGCGGCGCGCACGCCGCTCACCGAACAGCGCGAGGTCCATGAAATACGGCACCTCTTCGTCGACGCCATTATGTCCGCGCAGCACCTCATCTACCTGGAAAACCAGTACTTCAGTTCCCAAGTAGTGTTCTGGTCGCTGGTCGCCCGGATGAGCATGGCGGACCGCCCTCCCCTGCAGATCATCATGATACTCCCGGACCGGCTGCCGCTCACCGAGGAGCTGTTCCTGGGGCTCCCCCAAATGCGCATGATCCGCACCCTGCAGCAGGTCGCGGAAAAAACCGGCCACACCCTGAGCGTCTACTCCTCCGCGGAGATGGACCACGGCAACCGCAAGATGACCTTCATCCACAGTAAGCTGCTCCTGATCGACGACCGCTTCCTCACCATTGGCTCGGCCAACGCCACCAACCGCAGCATGGGGCTCGACACGGAACTGAACGTGGCCTGGGAAACGGAACCGGGAAGGCGCGAGGAGGAAATGACCGCGGCGATCCGGGCCTTGCGCGCTTCGCTCCTCGCCGAGCACGCGGGTCTGTTGGGATGCGGCGAGGACTGGCGCTTCGAGAACGTGGAGAACCTGACCCGGCACCTGGAATGCCTAGCCGACGACCACGACGCGCGCCTTTGCCGCTACCAGCCGGACACCACCTTCGAGAACAGCGACCTGCCCGACGTCCTGGAGCCGATCCAGCGGGTGGTCGACCCGGAGCACCCCGTCGGCAACGAGCTTATCTTCGAGAGCCTCACAAAATCAGAGCTTGGTTCCTTCGCAAGGGGTATATTTAAATTAAGCCAGATGATCATCGGGCTTTAAGAAACGGAAAGGAGGCGACCGACATGACAGACGAAAGGAAAGAGACGGGAGTCGAGACGGATGATCATTCCTGCGGCGTCAGGGTTTGGAGTTCGTCCTGTGAACGTAATGTGTACAGCGATAAAAGCGAAAAATACCTCTGTGCCACCTGCGGTACCATCGAGGGGCTGAAACACGAGATACACCACGAGCACTTCCCGCACCTGAGCGGGGACAGCGACGAGATGAGTTAACCATCCGGTTTCAGGCAGACGCAAAAAAAAGGGGCGAGTCATCTCGCCCCTTTCCATTTCTACGGTGTCAGCTGCTGCCCCTAGCGGAGCAGGCCCGGTCATTTCTGTAGTGCCACTGTGTTTCTCTAGCGGGGCAGTCCCGGACCCTCGCCCGGCCCCACCGATTCGACCCGCGGCATCACATTTGTAAAGAGCAACTGTGCCACTTCCCGCACCTCGTCGACGCTGACCGCGGCGATTCCCTCCAACGACGACTCGATCGGCTCCGGCGCCCCCAGAAGGGAGGTGGTGTTGGAAATCCTGCGCACCTGGGTCTCGCAGTCGTCCAGGGCCATGAGCCGCGCGCAACGGATCTGCTCCTTGGCGGCCACCAAGACATCATCGGTCACCTTTTCCTCGCAGAACCTCAGCACCTCGGCGTGGCAGACGTCTACCGCCTCCTGGGCGCGCTCCGGGCCGGTTCCGGCGTAGATCATGAGGCCGGCGGAATCGGTGTAGGAGGACATCATGGAGTAGACCGTGTAGGCGAGGCTTCTGCGTTCGCGCACCTCGCGGAACAGGCGCGAGTTCATGCCGCTACCCAGGATCTGGTTAAAAACGGCGAGCTTGTGCCGGTGCTCGTTGCCCGCGGGCGGAAGCGGATAGCCCATGTAGAAGTGGGTTTGTTCCATGGGGCGCGTGTAGTGCACGTGCTGTCCCACGGAGACCTGGTAGTCGGCAGCGGCCTTTTTCCCTTGCGGCTGCCCGGTCGGAAGTTCCCCTAGGAGGCGGGCCGCCTGGTCCGCGATCTGGTCGTGGTCCACGTTGCCGGCCACCGAGACGATGGTGGCGCCGGTCAGGTAGTTGGCCCGTTTGTGCTCCAACAGGCGCTCCCGGGAGATCGCGCCGATGGTTTCCGCGGTCCCGAGGATCGGGCTCCCCAGCGGGTGTCCCTGCCAGAAGCCCTGGTGGAACTGGTTGTAGATGAACCGGCCCGGGTTGTCCTGGTTCATCAGTATTTCCTGCAGCACCACGCCGCGCTCCTTCTCCACCTCATCTTCAGGCAGGGAGGAGTGGACGAACATGTCGGCCAGGATGTCGAAGGTGGCCGGGATGATGGAAGCTAGGGAGACGGCGTAGTAGAATACCTCCTCCTGGCTCGTGTAGGCGTTGGCCCGGGCACCGATGCTGTTGAACTCGTCGGTGATCTGGTCGGCGGTACGGGTCGGGGTCCCCTTGAACAGGAGATGCTCGATGAAGTGGGAGGCACCGCCGGTATCGGGTTCCTCGTTCCGGGTACTGCTGTCGATGCGGATGCCGATGGCGGCGCTCTGCATACCCGGGATCTGCTGGCTGACTACCCGCACCCCGTTGGGGAGCGTAGTGAGGCGAAGCTTGGGGGGAGTCGACGAAGTGAACATATAAGCTCCTTAAAGCAGTGGAATCGTTTCGGTTTGAATGTCAGGAATTATAACACGGCGCCTTAAGGAAAACAGTCAGTGAAAAAATACGCCTGTCGGTGACCCGGCAGGCGCGTTTTGAGGCAAAGGGAAAACTGAGTGTTACTTGAAATCGGCGTAACGGGAGAGGACGAAGCCGCGATCCTTGGCGTCCTTTTCATGGCAGCTGAAGCAGTCGCGCTTGCCGTCCAGGCCGGAGGGCTTGCCGTCGGGGGTGAAGCCGACGAAATGCCAGCCGCCGGTCTCCTGGGCCTTCTTGTCCCGCTGCATCATGACGATCATGCTTTTCTTGCCCGGCACCTGCTTGCCACCCTCGTCCTTGATGGTGTAGTTGACCGCGATGAAGCGGCTCCCCTCTGGGTAGTTTGCGCCGCCGGTCTTGTAGGTGGGCATGGCCTTCTTGTTCACGTAGATGTAGTGGATGCCGTAAAACATAGATTTCTTGTCGGTGATGACGCGGGCCTTGCTCTTGTCCCAGTTCTCGTAGTTTCTGGGGAGCTTGCCCTGTTCGGCGGCGCAGGCTGCGCCGACGGCACCGAAGAGGGTAGCGAGGGTGAGGATGGAAATTACTTTTTTCATGTCATGCCTCCATATGAATAGTGGTCGGTCGTTGCGCGGAAGGATGGGCGAATGATTATTCGCCCCTACAGGGATACCATAGGGCGGCATCTCCTTCAAAGCAGCATTGGATATTTTTCATCAGCATTAGATACGGCCGTTATGCCCCGAGGCCGCCGGAGACCAGGGGTAATCGGCGAGATGGGCGGCGAGTTCGTCCTTGTGGTAGCGGTCCAGCTTCTGCCGGAAAAGCACCAGTGTCATCACCACCGGCAGCGTAAAGATGAAAATCCCGGTAAGCCCCATCAGGTTTTCCCCGATGTAGAAGGTGACCCCCAGGTTGAAGGCGATCACGCAGAGGTAGAGAAAGGGTCCGTACAAAGAGCGGTACGGCGCCGCGCCCACCCCGGCCGGGCGATCTTCCCCGGAGCCGAAGCGGTCGATCAACTGCAGCGCAAGGATCAGGAGTGCGCTCACCAGCCACCACCCGAAGTAGTTGGACATCGGGATGCCGAAATGGGTGCCGACTTCCCGGTAGCCGTAGATCCGGCCCAGGAACCAGCGGCTCCCCTGCAACGCCACGGGGTCGGTGACGATGTCGAGGAACACCTGGAACAACGAACCGAGCAGCAAAACGGCGAAGGAGCGCCTGATGCGGCTGGTCTCCAGGAGCACCAGGTCCCCCTTGACCCGCTTGGCCGGGGCCAGCACCAACAGGGCGGTGGCGTAGCTGCAGTAAGTCAAAAAAACGTAGGAGAGCGAGTCGAAGAAGGGGACGCCGGCGATCCAGAGTTCGCGGTCGCGGGTCGCTTCCACGTAGTAGTACCAGCCGTAGGGAAAGCCGTTGTTGATGGAGGAGAACTCTGAAGCGAAGGCGATGAGGTAGCCGCACACCGTGAACAAGATGGTCTTCTTCCACCCGAGGTGCAGTACCGCCGCCACCAGATACACGGCGAAAAAGGCGAAGACGTAGGGACGCATGGTGAAGGTCCCCACGGCGATATCGAGGATGTGGGTCATGCCGGAGAGCTCCTTGATAAAAGGGGGCGCCACGCAAACGTGGGGGCGAATTGTTCCGCCCCCACGCCGCCAGCACGTTTGGTTGTCTTCTTAAAACAGGGTCCCGACGATGGAGCCGAGCACCGAAATCGGGCCGGTGTCCCCCAGCCCCTCCATGGCGCGCTCCGCCTTCTTGAGGGTCGCCGTGGTGTCGCGGTAGAGCTGGTCCTCGTTGACAAGCTTGCCTATGGTACCCTGGCCGGAGTTGATCTTCTGGGTGATCTCCTTCACGTTCTTGGAGGCGTCGCGCAGCTCGGTATAGAGACTTTCGTCGTACACCAGCTTGCCCAGGGTCCCCTCACCCTTGTTGATCTTGGCGGTGATGTCCTTCACGTCCTTCATGCCGGCGTTCAGGTCCTTCACGCCGCTGCGGAGGTCCTTGATCAGTGCGGAAGCGTCGTTATAGACGGTTTCGTCGTTGACCAGCTTGCCGAGCGTCCCCTCCCCCTTCTCGATCTTGGTAGAGACCACCTTGAGGCTGTTCACCGCGCTTGAGGCATCGTCGTAGAGCTTGCGGTCATTCAGGAGCATGGCCAGCGAGCCTTCACCGCGGTCCATCTTGCCGGTGATGCTGCTGATGTTGGAGAGGGCGTCCCTCAGGTTGCCGCGGTTCTCATCCAGCATGCCCGAAACCTTCTTCAGCACATCCTCCTGGTTCTTGTTCAGGTTGTTGATCAGAACCTTGGTGTCCTTCACCACGTCGGAGAGGTTATCCACGATGATATCGATATTGGCGACATCCTTGCCCTTGACCGTCCCCCCCTCGGGGAGCAACGCCGCGTTGGGCGAGCCGAAGGAAAGACCCAGGAACTGCCCGCCCAAAAGGTTGGTGAGCCTCAGGCCCGCAACCGTATCCACCTTGATGCGGGTATCCGGTTTCACCTCGAAGTCGATCTCGATCTTGTCGTTCAAGACGATGATCTTGGTGATGCGACCGACATCGACACCCGCCAGGCGGACCGGGTCGCCCACCTTAAGGCCGGTGATGCTGGTGAGGTAGGTCTTGTACATGATCTTCTTTTCGAAGGGGTTCCACTTCTCCCCGACCTCGAGCAGCACGCCCAGGATGATGAGGCCGAACACGAAGAACATGCCGACTTTTTTCTCAACTGACAGAGCCATATATCTCTTCCTCCGGAAACGGAAAACGTAAAAGTGCTACATGAGCAGCCTGGTCAGGATGTAATCGGCGACCAGGATAAGCATGAACGAGAGCACGACGGACCTGGTGGTGGACTGACCGATCCCCCTGGCGCCGCCGGAAGTGGCGAAGCCGACGTAGCAGCAGACCAGGGCGATGATGCCCCCAAAGCACATGGACTTGGTGAGACCGATGCCGATCTCCTTCATCTTCAGGGCGGCGGTGAGGCTGTCGTAGTAGGTCGCGTAAGAAACGAAGATCTGCGGGTGCAGGTTACTGATCAACGCGCCGCCGATGATGCCGATCAGGTCCGAGTAGAGCACCAGGGCCGGCACGCAGATGATGCAGGCGATGAAGCGCGGCATGGCGAGATAACGGACCGGGTCGATGTCGAGCGTTTTCAGCGCGTCGATTTCCTCGTACACGGTCATAACCCCCAGCTCGGCCGCCATAGCGGAACCGCAGCGCCCGGCAACGAGAAAGCTGGTCATGACCGGCCCCAGTTCGCGCACCATGGAGTGGCCGACGATGGCGCCGATGATGTTCTGCCCGCCGTACTTCTGCAGCTCCACACCGGTCTGCAGGGCGAGCACCATCCCTACGAAAAAGGCCATTACCGAGGCGACCGGCAGTGTGTCCCAGCCGATGACGGCCATCTGGGTCAGGATGCTGGGGATATTGCGGGGCGCCTCGCGTATGAAATACACGACCTTGCCCATGAGGATGGTCATCTCCCCCAGCACCTGGTAGAAGTAGAGCACCCTCTTGCCTAGCGGTTCAAAAACTTGGCTCACTTATCCCCCCATTTCAGTCCGAAGGGGAGCCAGAAGAGGCTCAACTCCTCTTGCCCGCCATCGCGCTTCAGGCTTACCAGCCCCTTCAGGAATTTCAGTTCCCTCTCCTTGGCCGCGTCGCGGTAGGAGATGAACGGGAAGAACTCGTAGGCGAGGTCGTTGCCGCGCCGTTCATGCCAGAACAGGTTCCAGAGCAGGGTGGACGTCGAGTTGCCCCCTTGGTCCCAGCGTCTCTGGTAGATGCGCCACAAGGGCGCCCAATCCTTCTCGATCCCTTCCTTGTCGAGGATCGGCTCGACCGGCGCGGGGAAGGAGAAGGAAGAGACCCCCTCGGGGGATTGCCGATACAAAAACAACGGCCACATGGCGGTGCGGCGCCGCTCGTTGCCCTCTTTGGGCCAGAGCTCGTGGTTATCGCGGTACAGGAAGAACAGTATCCGGTCCTGGTCCTGCGTGAAGTTTTCCGACTTCAGCTCCTCGTGCCTGTACAGCGGCCACAGGTACCAGCTCTTCTCGCCGCCGGCGAAGGTCTCGTGGGAGTAGAACGGGAGGAAGCTGTCGCTGTTTTTCTTTTCGCCGCGCACCTTGGTGAAGAAAGGCCAGAAGTAGTCCACCTCCTCCTGCTTCTTGCCGCGGTCCTCGGTGTAGCCGAAGAAAGGCCAGAGGTAGCTGCGCGAGGTCTTTTTGGGCGAGTCGGTGGAGGCGTAGAGCGGGAAGATGAACTTCCTCCGCGTCGGGTTCTCTGTGTTGAGTCCGGTGCTCTCCGAGGTGTAGAAGGGCCAGAGCACGAAACGCTTTTCGTAGACGCCGGTCTTGTGCGACTCTCCGTAGAGCGGGAAGACGTCGAAGCCCGATTCGTTCTCACCCGAGGTGGTGGCGAAGAAGGGCCAGAGGTAGTGCCTGGTGGTAGTCCCCTTCTTCACCGTGCTGCCGTAAAGCGGGAACATCACGAAGTGGTACTCGTCGCGCCAGAACCGGTCGTAGATATTACCGTAGACCGGGAAAAAGGCGCGGTAGTGGCCGTGGCGCTGCGAGTCGCCGGAGATGTAGAACGGAAAGAGCATGGTCGACTTTTCCCGTTCCGGCTCCGTTTCCTGCTTCCGGTAACTGGAGGTCCTGAAGAGCTGCAGCACCTCGAAGTTGTCCGCCTCGGGGGTCTTTTCCTGGGTTGCCACCGGATAGAGGTAATAGGAAGAGGAGGCCTGCTCCTTGGCGTGACTGGTCGTGTAGAACAGGGGACGCAGGGCGATGTCCCTGTCGTCGCCGTTTTTCTGGTACTTGAACAGCGGCCCGAGGATGGCGAGGTTGCTGAAGCGCTCCTTCGGGCTCTCGCGGTAGTCGATCAGGGGCCACAGGGTGAAGATGGTCCCTTTCTGCTCAGGCGCCGGCTCAGCCTTCTGCTCAGCCTTCTGCTCAGCCTTCTGCTCAGCCTTCTGCTCAGCCGGTGATTCAGGCTTTGGCACCGGCTGGGGCTCGGCGCAGGCCACCGTTGCCAGGAATAGCAGAGCCGACGACGCAGTTATGGACAGCGTGGAACGTGTCATGTACCTCTTACAAACTTACTTATTGTGTTGGATTTCGGATAGTAACTGCTGCAAACAGACATAGTCAATCAAAATATAGTCTGGATGGCAGACAGCAATGAATCTTGAGCAGGAGCTTCTAGACAATTTGGGCTCCTGCAGCCTCAATCAAAAACGCCACGCGAAAGTTATGCCACTTCTTCGGCAAATGTCCAGCATTGAAACGAAAAACAGCGAGGCAGGAAACGTTTGTCTCCTGCCTCGCTATATGATGATGTACTGTGACTGCGTTACCGATCAGTACTTGCTATCCGCGTAGTCAACCCAGCCGCCGGCAAGAACCAGCGCCTTGTCAAACGGAGAGATTTCAAACTGCATCGACTCTTCCCGTCCTCCCCCCTTGATGGTGAGGGTGGTGTTAGCCACGTCCACTTCGATGGCCACGTCGGCCGCGCCGGCGTAGCTGAAGAGCTGGTCGATCTTCTCCGGGGAGAGCTCGATGGCCGCCATGCCGCAGTTGAACATGTTCTGGCGGAAGATCCTGGCGAAGGACTGGGCGATGACCACGTTGATGCCGTTCACCTCGAAGACCCAGGGGGCGTGCTCACGGGAGGAGCCGCAGCCGAAGTTGGCGCGGGTCACCACGGCGCCGGCGCCGAAGGTTTTGTCGCTCTTGGGGTCGAAGCCCGGGAGTTTGAGGTCCTCCAGGAGGTACGGCTTGAGGTCCTCCTTGGTGATTTCGGTCAGGTACTTGGCCGGGATGATCTCGTCGGTGTTTATGTCGCTACGGTCCAGAAAAAGGGCCGGGCCACCAAATGTTTTCATATGTGATCTCCTAGTCTAGCGGGAGCTCCCGCATTTTCGTTGTCAGTTTGCAATGGTCGCTGTTCAATGGCAATGACACGCGTCGTTGTCAATTGTCAATTACCACTGTCATTTGCTTACAAGTACTTGCGCGGGTCGGCAAGCTTGCCTTCGATGGCGGAGGCGGCGGCGGTCGCCGGCGAGAGCAGGTGCACCATGCCCCCCTTGCCCATCCTGCCCATGAAGTTGCGGTTGGTGGTGGAGGCGCAGACCTCGCCCTCGGCCAGGACGCCGTTGCTCATGCCGAGGCAGGCGCCGCAGGTCGGGTTGGTGACGCAGAAGCCGGCGTCCATGAAGATCTGGATCAGCCCCTCGGCCACAGCATCCTTGTAGATCTGCGGGGTTGCCGGCGACAGGATGGCGCGCACATTCGGCGCGATCTTCTTTCCCTTGAGGATTTGGGCCGCGACCCTCAGGTCCTCGAGGCGGCCGTTGGTGCAAGAACCGAGGTAGACCTGGTCCACCGGCTGGCCGGCCATTTCGTCGATGCTCTTCACCTGGTCCGGCTTGTAGCCGAAAGTGCAGAGCGGGGTCAGGTTGGAGAGGTCGAGATCGATCACCTTGTCATACTCGGCGTCGGCGTCGGAGACCCACTTGCTGTACTCGGCGACCGCCGCTTCCTTGGAAGCGAAGGAGTCGGAGATGAAGGGCCAGAGGTACTCCACGGTGACGCGGTCCGGGGCGCAGATGCCGGAGGTGCCGCCCGCCTCGATGGCCATGTTGCACAGGGTCATCCTGGACTCCATGGTCATGCCGTCAACGATGGGGCCGCCGAACTCGATGACCCGGTCGGTGGCGCCGTTCACGGTCAGCTCGCCGATGACGCGCAGGATGGCGTCCTTCGCGTACACCCCTTTGGGGAGGGTGCCGTTCAGGTTGATCCTGATGGTCTTCGGCTCGCGGAAGGCGCAGACTCCCTTCAGTATCCCCACCTCCAGGTCGGTGGTGCCGACGCCGGCTGCAAAGGCGCCGAAAGCGCCGTGGGTGCAGGTGTGGGAGTCACCCATGATCACGGTGTTGCCGGGGCGGATGAACCCCTTCTCCGGGAACAGCGCGTGGCAGACGCCGTTGGCGCCGATGTCGAAGAAGTCCTTGATATCGTGGCGGCGCGCCCAGTCCCTGAGCATCTTGGCCTGGGTGGCCGTCTTGGAGTCCTTGCTCGGGGTGACGTGGTCGATAACGGCTTTGATCTTGGTGGTGTCAAAGACCCGGTCCTTGCCGCGTGCCATGAGGTCGGCGATGGCGATGGGGGTGGTGATCTCGTGGCACATCACCACGTCGATGCCGAGCACCTTGGTTCCTGCAAAAGGCTCATCAACCAGATGGGCCGCGAATATCTTTTGAGCCGTAGTCATACCCATAAATTGCGCTTCCTTATAAAGGTTGGAATGGTTTTTCACAGCAGCCAAGATAATAAAATAACGACAACAAATCAAACTAATAATTGTTCAATGTTATTAAACATTTGCCTGTAGATACACCCGTGCTATAATGGCCCCCTCAATCCAACAGGGAGTCCCTTATGCAACTTCGTTTCAACAGAACAAACAGTGAAATCGACCAGATGATTGATGATCTGATGCAGAAGGCCGGAGGGGTGCACCACCCCGAACAGACGCGCGAGATGATTATCGCAGCTCTCAAGGCGGGACAGGACACGAGTTACCTGGCGGACCTGAAGCTTTTAAGCAACACCATGAAGGAGATGCGCTACACCACCACGGTCTTCGCGCCCTACCGCAACAAGAAGAAGGTCACCATCTTCGGCTCGGCGCGCACCAGCCCCGAGGAAGAGATGTACCAAAAGTGCATCAAGTTCAGCCGGCTGCTGGCGGACAAGGGGTACATGATCATCACCGGCGGTGGCGGCGGCATCATGCAGGCGGGCAACGAAGGGGCCGGGAGCGAGGCATCCTTTGCCGCCAACATCAAGCTCCCCTTCGAGCAGAGCGCCAACCCGATCATGCTGAAGAACCCGAGGCTCATCACCTACAAGTACTTCTTCAACCGCAAGGTGGCCTTCGTAAAGGAATCCGACGCCATCGCCGTGTTCCCGGGAGGCTTCGGGACGCTGGACGAAGCCATGGAGGTGTTCACCCTGGTCCAAACCGGCAAGACCAGCCCCAAACCGCTGGTTCTGGTCGACGACGAGGAAGGATACTGGGAACACTTCTTCCGCTTTATCAAGGAAAGGCTGCTGGTTATGGGCTTCATTTCCGCCGAAGACTTCTCCATCTTCACCATCACCAAAAGCTACGAAGAAGCCGTCCAGGTCATCGACGACTTCTACACCAACTATCATTCTATTCGTTTCGTCAATGGCGACCTGATCATCCGGCTCACCAAGGTTCTCACGCCCGAACAGATCGAAATGCTGGAAAACGAATTCCCGGAATTGAGATTAGAAGGAAGCCGCATCGAACTCATTAGTGCCCGCCCGGAGGAGGCAGACGAACCGGATCTGCTTGATCTGCCGCGCATCTCGCTTCGGTTCCACCACCAGCACTACGGGCTGCTCATTGCCTTCATTAGGAGGTTAAACACCTTTTAGTAGAGGCTCTTTGAAAAAAACGTTTTGTAAATATTTTCTTGACAAGGTTATTACACGATGTTAATTTTTATTGCAGCAGCTAGTTCTGGAAGTTTGCCGCGCCGAAAAGCCAAAGGGTTCCCACCACTTTGAGCCATTTCCAGCCAAAGAACCTTCCGGAAATTGCAGCATCAAACGTAGATCCGGCAGAGTCCCGGAGGTTAGAAAAAGGAGGCAGGACAATGGCACAGGGCAAGGTTAAATGGTTCAACGACGCGAAAGGATTCGGCTTCATCGAGCAGGAGAACGGCGAGGACGTGTTCGTGCACTTCTCCGCAATCACCGGGGAAGGCTTCAAGTCCCTGGCTGAAGGGGAATCGGTCTCCTTTGACGTGACCAACGGGCCGAAAGGTCTGCAGGCTGCGAACGTCAAAAAGATAGGCTAATAGTTAGCCTCAAGCGTCAAAAAGGCCCCGCCGGAATCCCGGCGGGGCCTTTTTTTGTCGTTAAACCCGACACTCTTTAAACTCACACTTCTTGTCAGGCAAGACCTGTAGGGGCGAATAAACATTCGCCCGCCTCTTCAAAAGCGCCCCCCGTTGTTCTCCCCTCGCCCTATGGGAGAGGGGCAGGGGTGAGGGATCCCCCTAAGCGGCAGCCGCCTCCCGCCCTCTCCCCTTGAGCACCAGCATGCCCCAGCGCAGGGATGCCCCCACCACCACCAGCAGCAGCCCCAACGCCGCCATCGGGTGTTCCACCGCAAAGATGAGCGGCAGCAGCAGGCCGCGCACCCCGCTCTTCATCCACTCGTGCCGCGCAATCACGTCGGCAATCGGCGGGCTCAGGCGGTAATAAGCCGACACGAACAGCCGGCCCGGCGCATTGGTCAAGAGGTACTGGTCGCGGAAGGCCCGGAGTTCAGCGACCTTCGGGTGCAGGTAGCTCCCGTAAGCGGCGGTAGCGATGAAGCACCCTCCGCCACCTCCAGCCGCGGCAGCCACCTTGGGCTCGGTAACTGCCAAGGTGCTGCCGTCAGTACTGAAACTGACCTGGTGACCATCCAGAACAGTCGTGTTGGCAACCAACAGCACCACTTCGTCCGTTAAAGGGTTCATGGCGGCGAAGTCGCTCACAGTATAGCTGCTGGCTCCTGCATCAAGGGGGATTTCGGTCACGACACCGTTTATTTTTTTGAACAGCGTCGTTTCAACCCCGCTCGTCTTTTTCAATGTGATGGCCAAGGCCTGGTTGGACGGCACGAAGCGGTAGAAGGCAAAACTGTACCGAGGCAACGTGACAATCTGTGACGCCAATGGATCCAACATCGTGGGTAGAACAATACGTGCCAAATCAGCTGGGCGTGTCGGCCACTCACGCTTGTATAGCTTTTTCAGGAATGCCGAGAACTCGGCAGAAAACGAACTGTTATACGAATCATGAAGGGTAGCCTCGATCATCGAAACCATGTTGATATCGGTAGAAGCATTCACCGGTGTAACACCAGCCAATCTCTCCCAGATGCGGCGGATGAGGACTGGCGTGTTATGCTCCTCAGCCAGAGAGCGGTTGAATATCCACCTGCCATACTCACTCGCGCCGTCCCTAACAGCATTAAGGGCAACGGAAGTCTTATCGTAGTATAAATAGCTGCCCAAGTATCCGTACAGTTGGTTAACGGAATCAAACACTTCATCTTCCATCCAAGTCGAGGTAATTTCTGCGTACCAAAATTCAAAGTACAAATTATATCCGTATTGAATAGCATGCTGATACTCATGCGCAGCCGTGACCATCAGCATCTGATCGGGCTGAAACATACCCGATTGGGTCAGAATTGGATCTGAGAATGCTTTATCTATTTCTATGTAGCTTGATACCGACACATTCGGAAGAATTGGTTCAACATCATGTGTCGTGTAACCGTAGACTGCATTGGTTATATTACCTAAATCGTCTCGAGTAATGAGGTCCCGAAGATAAACATCATACGTTGATACAGGCGGAGCTTTGTACCCCATTTCGACAACTTCTTTAGAGTAAACGTCCTCGAAGACGGAAGCGACCTTTTCAACCCAATCAGGCACTTGGTCCCCATCAAGATCCGTCAGGTCCGGGGCATCGGCCCCAGTAGTAGTGTAGTGGACAGTGAAGTGCCCGTTCGGCAATTTATATGTGGGCGCGGCTGCAGATGATAACTGTCCGGAGAGGACCGGCCTGCTAACGTACGGTGCGAGAACCTTTTGGGTTGCTGCTTCAAGGTGCGTGAAATCCCGTTTGAGACTGCGTATGAGCTCGGTACGACAACGTTCAACTTGAGGAGTCTGCGGTGCAGCCAGCACCGCGACCGCCGAGGCATATGTCCGTTTTTCGCCGAACCTGGACAGATAATAATCATCTAAAGCGGCTGCAGAGGCAATTGCAGGAATGAGCAGCGAGACGCAAAGCGCACACAAAGAAATAAACTTAGCCACTAGTCAACCATCCTTTTCCCCACACGCAGGGGGATGAAGCTTGTTTTGCCGTTTTCTACCTTCACCTCGACCCGCTGATTACCGACCAGGTAGCTCCCAGCAGGAAGGGCAATCATGAAATACCCGGAAGTGTCAGTCTGCACCGGCGTCACAGGTTTGCCTGCAGCCGAGGTGACCGGGACCTCCAACATCGGGACCGCGTGGAACCCTCCTGCGGGCTTCAACTTGCCGCCGTACGATTGCACGTAGCAGATACCGACCAGCGCGCCGCTTCCCTCGGGCAGCTGTACCTCCATGACCCGCTCTTCATTGGTTTCAACCACCGGCATGAAACCGTCCCTCACCGCGACAAAGGGTGACAACGGCGCCGGCTTTCCAGCGACGAAGGCAGTGCCATTGAAATGAAAGAAGGCCCACAGATCTAAAGGCT
Source organism: Geomonas propionica (assembly GCF_016458235.1). Classification (GTDB taxonomy): domain Bacteria; phylum Desulfobacterota; class Desulfuromonadia; order Geobacterales; family Geobacteraceae; genus Geomonas; species Geomonas propionica. The sequence continues at coordinate 424,276 of NZ_JAEMHK010000002.1, forward strand.
TCTTCGCGAAGGCATGGGCTGCCAGACAGGTCATAGCTAAGGTCAGAGCGACAAGGCAGAACCGGAGGCCACTGGACATGGTAGTCACCTGTTATTGAGTGGATGGAGTCGTTAAAGGTTTAGGGAGGAGTGAGTCTTAAGATTACACAGTCATAAGAACAATTACAGTAAAAAAATGTAAAGGGAAACGAAGGGCAGGCATAACCAATGCCGCAGGGCGTAAGAAAAAAGCCCCGCCCTCACAGTGTCAACTGCAAGTGCGGGGCAAAAGCCTTACCACAGAGGCCCCGGAGGTCCACAGAGTACACAGAGAAAAACCGAAGGCGGGTTTCAATCCCTCAAGCTGTTCCCTCTGTGTCCTCTGTGTTCCTCAGTGTCCTCTGTGTTCCGGGTTTCAGATTTTAAAGTGATTCTACGTCGCGGTCGGTGGCGAAGTAGAGCCGGTTCAGGGCGTCGATGTAGGCCTTGGCGGACGCCTCGATGATGTCGGTGGAGGAACCGCGGCCAATGACGGGGGTGCGCTCCCCTTCGGTGATGCGCACGGTTACCTCACCGAGGGCGTCGGTGCCGCCGGTGATGGAGCCCACGTTGTACTGCAGAAGCTGCGCGTCGCGCTTGGCGAGTTTCCTGATCGCCTTCAGGGTCGCGTCGACCGGGCCGTCGCCGAGCTCAGCCGTCCGCACCTGCATGCCGTCGATCTCCATCTGCACGGTCGCGGTGGCAACGGCGAAGGAACCGCAGGTCACGGTGATGTGGGCGAGCTTGTACTTCTCGTCGATCTTCTTGGTCTGGTCGGCGACGATGGCGTCCAGGTCCTCGTCGTAAACCTCCTTCTTCAGGTCGGCGAGGGCCTTGAAGCGGGTGAAGGCCTTGTTCAGCGCGTCCTCGTCCAGTTCGTGACCCAACTCTTCCAGCCTCTTCTTGAAGGCGTGGCGGCCGGAGTGCTTGCCGAGCACCAGGGCGCTCGCCTTAAGCCCCACCGACTCCGGCGTCATGATCTCGTAGGTCGACTTGTCCATCAGCATGCCGTGCTGGTGGATACCCGCCTCGTGGGCGAAGGCGTTGGCGCCGACGATGGCCTTGTTCTGTTGCACGGCGATGCCGGTCACCTGGGTCAACAGGCGGCTGGCCGGGGTGAGCTGCTCGGTGACCACGTTGGTCTTAAAGGGGAGGATGTCGCCGCGGGTCCTGATGGCCATGACGAACTCTTCCAGCGAGCAGTTGCCGGCGCGCTCGCCGATGCCGTTGATGGTGCACTCGACCTGTCCGGCGCCCGCCTGGACGGCGGCGATGGAGTTGGCCACCGAAAGCCCGAGGTCGTTGTGGCAGTGTACCGAGATGACGGCGTCTTCGATGTTCTTCACGTTGTCCTTCAGGTACTTGATGATGTTGAAGTACTCGAAGGGGATGGTGTAGCCCACGGTGTCAGGGATGTTGACCACGGTGGCGCCCGCGTCGATGACGGCGCCCACCACTTCGGCCAGGAATTTGAGATCGGTGCGGACGGCGTCCTCGCAGGAGAACTCGACGTTGCCGGTGTAGGAGCGGGCACGCTTCACCCCTTTCACCGCCGCCTCCAGCACCTGGGCCGGGGTCATCTGCAGCTTGTACTTCATGTGGATGTCGGAGGTGGCGATGAAGGTATGGATGCGCCCCTTGTCCTCGGCGTACTTCAGGGCCTCCCAGGCGCGATCGATGTCCTTGAAACCGGCGCGGCAAAGGCCGGCGATCTCCGGCCCCTTGATGGTCTGGGCCACCTTTTTCACCGCCTCAAAATCCCCTTCGGAGGCGATCGGGAAACCCGCCTCGATGACGTCCACGTTCAGTTTCTGGAGCTGCTTGGCAAGGCGGAGTTTCTCCTCGATGTTCATGCTGGCGCCCGGGGACTGCTCCCCGTCTCTGAGTGTGGTGTCAAAGATCTTGATGGTCTTCGGTTCCATGTTGTTCACTTGCGCTTCCCCCTTGTGTGGTTATGCTGCCTCGTTAGCCTGCCCTACCCCGCCTGCTAATTAAAACAGACGGGGTGGCAATAACCAGCAGGCCGAAATAAAAAAAGCCTCCGCCCCAGTAAGGGGCGAAGGCTTCTGAAAGCTTCCGCGGTACCACCCTCATTCATCCGTCTCAAGACGGACCTCTTGCGCCCTTTACGCGGGTCAACGTCCGCAGCTACACCAGTCGCCCCCTATCGGAAAAATAGAACGACGGTCTTCACCGCGACGGCTCCAAGGCGAGTTCACCTGCTTCCTCACCGGTTTGCACCAACCACCGGCTCTCTGTAGGGGAAGGGTAAGGCTACTACTCCTCATCACTGCCTTTAGTTTCGGGTGATAATAGAAAAGGCGCCGACCTCTGTCAAGCGCTTTTTGTTTTATTTTCGTGCAGTCGCTACTAAAACGGCGTTGCCGCTATGGCAACGCCGTCATCTTTTGAGCCCACGAAACCGCTATTTGATGTCCCGGCACGAAGTCCGGCTGAAACGTAGAGCGTAGAACCCAGAACGTAGAACCTGCTTTACTGGTTCTTCTTCATCCCCTCGTGGCCGCGGTGCATGGCGCGCTCCAGGCGGCGCCGGCGCGGGTAGGTGACCACGAAGCCGATGGGGCCGGAGAGGATGTAGCAGATGAAGATGGTGAAGAGCATGATCACCGGTTCGGCGGCAATTACGATCAAAAGCAGCACCGCCAGCACCAGGAGGGCAAAGGGCTGCCGCTTGATCAGGCTCGGGTCCTTGAAGGAGTAGTACTTGACGTTGGACACCATGAGCAGGGCCAGGAAGTAGATCAGTACCAGTATTGCGACCTTGTTGTACGAAGCGGGCCATCCCATATGGTAGAAGAAAAGGATCATAGCCGAGACCATGCTGGCCGCGGCGGGCGTGGGGAGACCGACGAAGCGCTTGCTCTCCACTGTCTCCACCTGGACGTTGAAGCGCGCAAGCCTGAGCGCCGCGCAGGCCAGGAACAGGAAACCGGCCAGCCACCCCAGGCGCCCGAAGGGCCTCAAGGCCCAGCAGTACATGAGTAGCCCCGGCGCCGCCCCGAAGGAAACCACGTCCGCCAGCGAGTCGAACTCGACGCCGAACTTGCTCGCGGTACCGGTCAGGCGCGCTACCTTGCCGTCGAGACCGTCGAAGATGGAGGAGGCCAGGATCCAGAGCGCGGCGGTCCGATAGTCACCGTTGACGGTGGACACCATGCAGTAAAAGCCGGCGAACAGGCTCCCGGCGGTGAACAGGTTGGGGAGGATGTAGATCCCCTTGCGCATCCCTTCCCTTTCTACTTTCGGTTTCTCTTCGTTCACGGCAGCATCCCCAATACGGTTTCACCGGCAACGGTCATCTGGTTCATGGCCACGTCGATCCGCGTCCCCAGCGGCAAGTACACGTCCAAGCGGGAGCCGAACCGGATCAGTCCGTAGCGGCGCCCGCGGGTCAGCTGATCCCCCACCTTGGCGTAGCAGATGATGCGGCGCGCGATCAACCCGGCAACCTGCACCACCACCATCCTTAAACCGGTCGCGGATTCCAGCACCAGCCCCTGCTGCTCGTTCTCGAAGGTCGCGCGCTCGTCGCGCACGTCGTAAAACTTCCCCTTGTTGTAGAAGGAGTCGACCACCTTGCTGGTCAGGGGAGCGCGGTTGATGTGCACGCTGAAGACGGACATGAAGATGCTGATCTTCTCCATCTCGGCGCCGGTATGCGGCTCGGTCACCTTGCCGAGGAAGATCACCTCGCCGTCGGCGGGAGCCACCACTACGTTTTCACCAGCGGGGGTGGTGCGCTCCGGGTTTCTGAAGAAGAAGATGGAGAACAGGGCGAGCAGCAGGAAAAGCGCCGCGGGGATGAAAAAGCCGAAATGCAGGAACTGGCCAAGCAGCGCCAGCAGGGCCGCGACTGCGGCGAAACCGGCGATGAACGGGTACCCCTCGACTGCGACGGGGGTATTTGTGTTGCGCATCTAGTACCTCTTGTAAAGTAGTCGTGCGAAAGAAGCGGAGCCGGTGGGGCTCCTCGCGGGACCGGGACGGAAAAAGGCCGTTTCCGGACCCCTGCGCACCAAAGCGGGAGTATGCCCGAAAACGGCCTTTCTTGCAATGAAAAGAAGCTGCTACCCCTTCCAAGCCTTGGCGCCGCGCCCGATTACGACCGGGCCGGTGCTGACCAGCTCCTTAAGTCCCAGGGGGCGCAGCAGTTCGACCATGGCGCTCACCTTGGCCGGAGCGCCGGTGGCCTCCAGGGTGTAGGACTTCGGGGTCACGTCGATGACCTTGGCGCGGAAAATGTCCGCGATCCTGAGCACTTCAGCACGGCTTTGATCCTCGGCGGAGACCTTGACCAGCACCATCTCGCGCTCGATCGCGTGCTCCGGCTCGAAGTCGATCACCTTGATCACGTCGATCAGCTTGTTGAGCTGCTTGGTGATCTGCTCGATGATCTGCTCGTCGCCGCGGGTCACCAGCGTGATGCGGGAAAGGGCCTCGTCGTTGGTGGGTGCCACGGTAAGCGAATCTATGTTGAAGCCGCGCCCGGAAAAAAGTCCGACCACGCGGGAGAGAACGCCGAACTCGTTCTCGACCAGAACTGCAATGGTATGTCTCATATTACCCTCCTAAGGCATTGGCAAATTAGCTGGCAAGAACCATCTCGGTCAGCGAAGCGCCGGCCGGGACCATCGGCAGCACCTTTTCCTCGCGTGCGACCTTGAACTCCATCAGTACGGGGCCGTCGGTGGCGAACCCTTTCTTGATGACCTCGTCGACCTCTTCCACCTTGGTGGCCTGCAGGCCGGTGGCGCCGAAGGCCTCGGCGAGCTTGATGAAGTCGATGGGAAGTTCCATGCAGGTCGAGGAGTAGCGCTTGTCGAAGAAGAGTTCCTGCCACTGGCGTACCATACCCAGGAAGTTGTTGTTGAGAATGACGATCTTTACGTTGAGCCGGTTCTGCACGATGGTGGCGAGTTCCTGCATGTTCATCTGGAAGCCGCCGTCGCCGCAGACCACGATCACCTGGCGATCGGGGAAGCCGGCCTGCGCACCCATGGCGGCGGGAAGGCCGAAGCCCATGGTGCCCAAGCCGCCGGAGGAGAGGAGCGTCCTCGGGGCGGTGAAGCCGAAGAACTGCGCGGTCCACATCTGGTGCTGGCCGACGTCGGTGGCCACAATGGCGTCCGGGTCGGAAAGGGCGCGCAGCCTCTGGATCACGTACTGCGGTTTGATCACCGAGGTGGACTGCTTGTAGGTCATCGGATGCTTCTGCTTCCACTCGTCGATCTCGGCGATCCAGGGGGCGAGCGTCGCCTGGCAGGCATTGGCGTCCTGGCCGATCTCATCCGCGACCTTGAGCATCTTCTGGAGCACGTCGCGCACGTCGCCCACGATGGGGAGGTCGACGCGGACGTTCTTCTTGATGGAGGTCGGGTCGACGTCGACGTGAACGATCTTCGCGTGGGGTGCGAAGGAGGCGATCTTGCCGGTGACGCGGTCATCGAACCTGGCGCCGATGGCGATCAGCATGTCGCAGTGCGACACCGCCATGTTGGCGTAGTAGGTGCCGTGCATGCCGAGAAGCCCCAGGGAATGGGAGTCGTTCTCCGGGTAGGCGCCCAGCCCCATGAGGGTCGTGGTGACCGGGATGCCCAGGCGTTTGGCGACCGCGACCAGTTCGCCGGCGGCGTTGGCGAGGATGACGCCTCCCCCCACGTAGATCACCGGCTTCTTCGCCTGCATGATCATGGCGACCGCCTTCTCGATCTGCTTCGGGTGCCCTTCCACGGTCGGCTTGTAGCCGCGGATTTCCACGGTTTCGGGATACTCGAACTCGGTCTGGGCGATCTGGACGTCCTTGGGGAGATCGACCACGACCGGGCCGGGGCGGCCGGTGCGGGCGATGTAGAACGCCTTCTTCATGATGGTGGCGAGGTCTTTGACGTCTTTGACCAGGAAGTTGTGCTTGGTGCAGGGACGGGTGATGCCGATGATGTCGGCTTCCTGGAAGGCGTCGTTGCCGATCAGCGCGGTGGGGACCTGCCCGGTGATGATCACCATCGGGATGGAGTCCATGTAGGCGGTGGCGATGCCGGTGATGGTGTTGGTGGCGCCGGGCCCCGAGGTGGCGATGGCGACGCCTACCTTGCCGGTGGCGCGGGCGTAGCCGTCGGCGGCGTGGACGCCCGCCTGCTCGTGCCTGGGCAGGATGTGCCTGATCTCCTTGAAGGAGAAAAGCTCGTCGTAGAGGTTGATGACCGTCCCACCGGGATAGCCGAAGATCGTGTCGATCCCCTCCCGTTTGAGACACTCCAGCAGGATGCGTGCTCCGTTCATCTTCATGTTGTACCCCCATGCTGCGGCAGAACCCTGCCGCTATTGATCGATCCCGCGCTTGGTAAGCGCCGAATCCCTAGTAATGAAGTTCCCCTGAGGCCGACCCTCCCCGGTGAAAGGAGGGCCTCCCTCTGCCCCTTGGTAAAGGGGGTCGGGGTTTTATTCAGCGGTGGTAATGGCGCCGGTGTGGGCGGAAGTGACCACCTTCGCATAGCGGGCGAGCCAACCCTTCTTGATCTTGGGCTCGGGCGCCACCCAACGGGCGCGCCGATTGGCCAGTTCCTCGTCGCTCACGAGGAGCTTCAGGGAACGGGACGGAATGTCGAGTTCGATCTTGTCGCCGTCTTCAACCAGGGCGATGGGACCGCCCACGGCCGCCTCGGGCGAGATGTGGCCGATGCAGGGGCCGCGGGTGCCGCCGGAGAAGCGGCCGTCGGTGATGAGCGCCACCGAGTCGCCCAGGCCCAGGCCCATGATGGCCGCGGTGGGCGCCAGCATCTCCCTCATGCCGGGGCCGCCCTTGGGGCCCTCGTAGCGGATCACCACCATGTCGCCGCTCTTGATCTGGCCGTTCATGATAGCCGCCATGGCGATGTCCTCGGAATCGAAGCAGCGCGCGGTACCGGTGAACTGCATCATCTTCTCGCCCACGCCGGACTGCTTGACCACGGCGCCCTCAGGGGCGATGTTGCCGAAGAGGACGGCGATGCCCCCCTCCTTCTTGACCGGCGCATCCACCGGGTGGATCACGCTGTCGTCGACAGCTTTCAGGCTCGCCGCGATCTCCTTGGTGGAAAGGCCCATCAGGGTCGGGCAGTCGTGGATCTTGTCGCCCAGCTGCTTCATGACGCCGGCCACGCCGCCTGCGGCATCGAGGTCCTCCATGAAGTGCTCGCCCGCCGGGTTCATGGACGCGATCTGCGGAGTGGTCTTGGAGAGGATGTCGAAGGTCTCAAGCGGCAGCTCCACGCCGGCCTCGTGGGCGATGGCGAGCAGGTGCAGCACGGTGTTGGAGGAGCCGCCCAGCGCCAGGTCGACGCGGATCGCGTTCTCGAAGGCCTCGCGGGTCATGATGGAGCGCGGGGTGACGTTCTCGCGCACCAGGTCCACGATGCGCTCGCCGGAGGCGAAGGCGATGCGGCGCTTGAGCGCGGAGACGGCGAGCGCGGTGCCGCAGCGCGGCAGGCTCATCCCCATGGTCTCGGTGAGGATGGCCATGGTGTTGGCGGTGAAGAGCCCCTGGCAGGAGCCCATGCCCGGGCAGGCGTTCTCCTCGCAGCGGGCGAGTTCCTGGTCGTCGATCACGCCGGCCTTGTAGCGGGCCATCGCCTCGAAGGTGTCGGTGACGAAGGAGTATTTCCTGCCCGCGTCGCCGCGGCCGCTCATCATGGGGCCTGCGGTGACCACGATGCAGGGGATGTCCAGGCGGGCTGCCGCCATGAGCATGCCCGGGGTGATCTTGTCGCAGTTGGTCAAAAGCACGAGGCCGTCCAGGCGGTGCGCCTCAGCCACGGACTCGACCATGTCCGCGATCAGCTCGCGGGTGGGGAGCGAGTAGTGCATCCCCTTGTGCCCCATGGAGATGCCGTCGCAGACGCCGGGAATGCCGAAGAAGAAGGAATAGCCGCCGCCGGTGTGGACCCCTTTCTCGATGAAACGCTCGAGGTCGCGCATTCCCACGTGGCCCGGGATCAGGTCGGTGAAGCTGGTGGCGATGCCGATGAAGGGTTTCCCCATCTCGCTCTGCGGCAGGCCGGTTCCTTTTAAAAGCGCGCGGTGCGGGGTGCGCTCCAGCCCTTGTGTAATCATGTCGCTACGCATGCAGTTCTCCCTGCGCCGGCGGGAACCTTGTTCAGGATCGCGAAACCGGCTGTTGGTCTTACCAAAAGCTTAGTAGTTGAGAGCAGTTACCGGAAACGGTAGGAAGGGACACGATAATACATTAAAACCAAGCTGTCAACTCACTAAAACGGCGTTAAAGAGACTCGCGCTTTCGCTTGGCGATCTCGGCCTCGGAGGCGCGCAGGTAGGTGGGGTTCAGGTCGGCGAGCGGGGTGAATTTTCCCTCACGGGCGGCTTCGCGGGCTATCACCGCGCCGGCGCAGGCGCGCGGCAGGTTGGCGTGCCAGGGGGGGAAGATGGCGAGGTTACCCAGGGCCTCCTGGATCAACTCGCGGTATCGGACGGCGCCGTCGCCGACGAAGATGGTGGGATGGGTCACCAGGGCGAGAAAGTCCCGGGGAGAGAGCACCGTGTCAGGAATCACCGCGTCAGGAAGGGCGCCGCAACGGTAGAGCGCGCCGTACACCTCACCTTTCCGGGCGTCGAACATCGGGGCGACCTGCTCGGAGCTGTAGGGGAGATTCATGGCCAGCATGGCGAGCGAGGAGAAACCGACCACCGGCTTGCCGGTGGCGAGGGCGAGCCCTTTCACCGTGGCGATGCCGACCCGAACCCCGGTGAAGGAACCGGGTCCCAAGGAAACGGCGAAGCAGTCCAGGCCGTCGGGGGTGAGCCGGGCGGCAGAGAGCAGGCTCGAGATGGAGTCCATCAGGCGCCCCGAGTTGCTGCGGTCTTCGCCCAAAAGGCATTCGCCCAAAAGGGTCGCCCCGTCGCTCAAGGAGACCGAGGAGCAGCTGCTGGAGGTATCGACGGTGAGGATCTTCACGTGGTTTACGCCTTGCTCGCGATCATGCGCGCGATGTCGTTGTAGAAGGCCAGCATCATCAGGCTGATCAGGAGCACGAGCCCGACCTGCTGTGCAATCTCGCGGGTTCTTTTGCTGAGCGGCTTACCGGTCACCAGCTCGATGACGAAGAAGGCCAGGTGCCCCCCGTCCAGGATTGGCACCGGCAAAAGGTTTAGCACACCCAGGTTCACCGACAACAGCGCCACGAAAGCGAGGAAGCTCACCCCTCCCGCCGCGGCCTGCTCGCCGGCCATCTTGACGATCATGATCGGCCCGCCGATGTTGTCCAGCGGAATGGCGCGTTCCACCAGGCGCACCAGGGAAAGCACGGTCAACTCGATCACGTTCCAGCACTGGGCGCTCCCCTTGACGACGGCTTCGCCGGGGGGGAAATGGTCGGTGACGGTCTCGCCGGCGGCGACCACGCCGATCACCGGCCGGGTCACCATCTCGCCCAGGAGGTTCTTGCTGGTGGTGGTCTCGGGGACCATGGTGAACTTAAGCAGCGAGCTGCCGCGTTGCACCTCGAGCTGCACCGGTACCGCCTTGCCGTCGAAGATGATCTTGGCGAACTCGTCCCAGCGGGCGACGGGCCTGCCGTTCACGCTCTTGATAGCGTCGCCGGTCTTGATCCCGGCCCGGGCCGCCGGCTTGTCCGGGAGCACCTCGCCCACCTTGGTGGTAACGGAGGGAACCCCGAGGAACAGGTAGATGACGATGAAGATGACGTAGGCGAAGAGCAGGTTGAAGATCGGCCCGGCGGCGACGATGACGATGCGCTGCAGCACCGGCTTGTCGGCGAAGGAGCGCTTGCGGTCCTCCTCGGAGACCTCCACGTCCTCCCCCTCCCCCACCATCTTGACGTAGCCGCCCAGGGGAAGCGCGGAGAGGAGGTACTCGGTCTCCCCCACCTGCTTGCTGAGCAGTTTAGGGCCAAAGCCCAGGGAGAATTTCTCGACTCCGACCTTGAAGGTCTTGGCGAACAGGAAGTGCCCCAGCTCATGTATGAAGATCAGCGCCCCGAGGGCGATGATGGCCCAGAATATGCTCATATGGTCCCTCTGTCGGTGTGGTCGGGTACGCCCCGCGCCGCGGCCCAATGGCTAAAGGTGACGGACGAGGCGGTAAAAGGTTAATCGGTGCAGCCGAGTACTTCTTTGGCGGTCCTTCTCCCCCAGCGGTCGGCTTCCAGCACCTCTTCGATCGAGTGCAGGGACCGGGGGGTATGCAGGTCCATCACCCTGGCGATGGTGTCGGCGATGGCCATGAAGCCGATCCTGCCGCTCAAGAAGCTGTCGACGGCGATCTCGTTAGCCGCGTTCATCACCGCGGGCATGCTCTCGCCCGCCCGCACCGCGTCGTAGGCGAGTTTCAGCGCCGGGAAACGGTCGGTGTCGGGTTTAAAGAAGGTGAGCCCCGACAGCGCCGTGAGATCAAGCGGTTTTACCCCGGAGGCGACGCGCCCGGGATAGGTGAGCGCGTAGGCGATGGGTCCCTTCATGTCGGGTACGCCGAGTTGCGCCATGACGCTGCCGTCTATGTACTCAACCATAGAGTGGACGATGCTCTGCGGATGGATGTTCACCGCGATCCGCTCCACCGGGATGTCGAAAAGCCAGCGCGCCTCGATCACCTCGAGCCCTTTGTTCATCATGCTGGCGGAGTCCACCGTGATCTTCTTCCCCATGCTCCAGTTGGGGTGGTTCAACGCGTCGGCCACGGTAGCGCCGGCGAGTTTCTCCTTGCCCCAGTTGAGGAAGGGTCCCCCGGAGGCGGTGAGGATGACCCGGGCGATGTCCTCGATGCGATGGCCTGCCATGGACTGAAAGACGGCGCAATGCTCGGAATCGACCGGATACAGTCGCACATCCTTCTCGCGCACCATCTTCATGATCAGGTGCCCCGCCGTGACCAGGGTCTCCTTGTTGGCCAGCGCCACGTCCTTGCCGGCCATGATGGCCGCCGCGGTCGGAACGAGCCCTGCGGCGCCCACGATGGCCGCGACCACCATGGTGGTGTCGGCTGCCGTGGCGGCCGCGATGAGTCCTTCCACGCCGTGCATGATCTGGGGTTTTTTACCGCTCAGGGAGCGGCTCAGCGCCTTGGCCTTGTCGGCGGTCAGCACCGAGACGAGGTCGGGCTTGAAGGTTTCGATCTGCTGCTTCAGAAGTTCCAGGTTGGACCCCGCGGTGAGCGCCACCACGCGGAACTTGTCCGGGTGCGCGGCGACGACCTCAAGGGTGCTTACCCCGATCGATCCTGTCGAGCCCAAAATTGTAAGGTTTTTCATTTTCCCTCGCAGATGTCTCAAGTCAAGTGGTGCGACAGGCTAACTAGCGGATATTTTTGTCGTGCTGCCCGCTCCAGCGCGGTCTGTGGCAACGGCAGGCGCGGCGCCCGCCCCTAAAATAGGAAAAAAGCGTAGTAGTAAGCTGCCGGAGCCGCGAACAAAATCGAATCGAGCCGGTCCAGGACGCCGCCGTGGCCGGGGATGATGGAGCCGGAGTCCTTCACGCCGCAGCTTCTCTTGATAAGCGATTCGAACAGGTCGCCCAATTGCCCCAGCACACCGAGAAGGAGCGCCGCGGCGAAGCAGTCGCCCAGGGAGAGTTCCGGGAAGAAGGTGAACTTGGCGATCACCGCGCCGATGACGCTCCCGCACAGCCCCCCGAGCGCCCCCTCGACGCTCTTCTTGGGGCTCACCGCAGGGTAAAGGCGATGCTTGCCGAGCGCGGAGCCGACGTAGTAGGCGGCGCTGTCGCCCGCCATCACGATCACCATGATCAGGAACAGCCAAGAGACGCCGTTGGGGAGAGTTCTCACCAGCACCAGGTGCGCCAATAGCAGCGGCACGTAAAGAAAGCCCATCAGCACGAGGGCCACGTCGGGCGCGGCCTTTTTCACGTCCTTGAGCCGGAACAGGGCGACCAGGGTGAAGCCGAGCACGAGGGCGGTCAGGGTGAACAGCGGCAACGCGGGGTTCGCGGAGAAGACGGCAAAGACGGCGCCGGCGCCGGCAACCGTGGCTGCCCTCCCCTCGCCGCGACGTTGCGGCAGCGCCATGCGGTAGAACTCGTCCAGCCCCAGAAGGGCAAGCAGGGACACCAGCAGGGAGAACTGGAACACCGAGGCCTTCAGGATGAAAAGAATCACGAGGGGCAGCAGGACCGCTGCGGTGGCTAGTCGTTTGATGGCGGACTCCTTCGGGGCAGGCCCCGGAAATGGACTAGGACGGCGTCTCTACCAGTTGCTCGCTGGTCATGCCGAACCTGCGCTCTCTGGACTGGTAGTCGCGGAAGGCCCGCGCCAGCTCGTGCTTGTCGAAATCGGGCCAGTTGACCTCGGTGAAGTAAAGCTCGGCGTAGGCAAGCTGCCAGAGCAGGAAGTTGCTGATGCGCATCTCCCCGCTGGTCCTGATCAGGAGGTCCGGGTCCGGAATGCCGGCGGTAAAGAGGGACCCGGTGAAGGAGCTCTCGTCGATCTCTTCGGGAGCGAGCCTTCCTGCCGCAACCTCGCTGGCCAACCTCTGCGCTGCCGCCACGATCTCCTGACGGCTGCCGTAGGAGAGCGCCAGGGTGAGCAGCATGCCGCTGTTGCCGGCGGTTTTGTCGATGGTGGCCTGGATCTCCCGGTTCACGTCCTCGGGGAGGTCGCCGCGGTTACCGATGACGTTGAAGCGGATGTTGTTCTGCATCATCCGGACGGTCTCGCTGCGGATGTACTGCTTCAACAGCGCCATGAGCGCCTTGACCTCGGTCTTCGGCCGCAGCCAATTCTCGGCGGAGAAGGCGAACAGGGTCAGGTAGCCGATCCCCAGGCGCGAACACTCCTCGACGATGACCCGAACGGTCTCAACACCTTTTTGATGCCCAACGATCCTGCGCAGCATGCGCTGCTTGGCCCAGCGGCCGTTGCCGTCCATGATGACGGCGAGGTGCTTCGGGAGTTTCTTCGGGTCTAAGCTGTGGTCCATGAGCATCCTGAAAACAAAAAATCCCCTTTGGATCGGGGGTTTCACTTGAGGGAGCGTTGGCGGACGAACGGGGACGCTCAAGGGGGAGCGCAAGCTCCCCCCTGACCTGTCGGTCCGTCAGACCTCCATTACCTCTTTTTCCTTGTGGGCCAGCACCTCGTCGCATTTGGCGACGTACTTGTTGGTGGAGTCCTGGACGTCCTTCTCGGCGCGCTTCAGCTCATCCTCCGAGATCTGCTTGTCCTTCTCGAGCTTCTTCAGCTTGTCGATGGCGTCGCGGCGGATGTTCCTCAGGGCCACCTTGGACTCCTCGGCGTCGCGCTTCAACTGCTTGGCGATGTCCTTCCTGCGCTCCTCGGTGAGCGGCGGGAGGACCAGGCGGATCAACTTGCCGTCGTTGGCCGGGGTGAGTCCCAGGTTGGCGTTCAGGATCGCCTTCTCGATGGGGCCGATCATCTTGCTGTCCCAGGGCTGGATGGTTATGGTGCGCGCCTCGGGAATCGCGAGGGAGGCCACCTGGTTCAGCGGCGAAAGTGTACCGTAGGAATCCACCTTGATATCGTCCAGAAGCGCGGTGCTGGCGCGACCGGTGCGGACCTTCTGGTACTCCTTCCTGAGGGAGTCTATGGTCTTGTCCATGTGGACGTTCATATCGGCGATGACATCCTTGATCATGCTATTCTCCTTCTTTGACGAGGGTGCCGATCGGCTCGCCGTTGACGACCCGCACGACATTGCCGTCAGTCGTCACGTCGAACACGATGATCGGAAGGCTGTTGTCCATGCACAGCGAGATCGCCGTAGCGTCCATCACCTGGAGCCCCTTCCTGAGGACCTCCAGATAGCTGAGCGTGTCGTACTTGGTGGCGCTCTTGTCCTTGTTGGGGTCGGCGGAGTAGACGCCGTCCACCTTGGTCCCCTTGAGGATCACGTCCGCGCCGATCTCCATGGCGCGCAGGCTCGCCGCAGTGTCGGTGGTGAAGTAGGGGTTGCCGGTGCCGGCACCGAAGATAACAACTCTCCCCTTCTCCAGATGCCTGATGGCACGCCGGCGGATGTAGGGCTCGGCGACCTCGGCCATGCCAATCGCGGACTGGACGCGGGTATCGACACCGACCTTCTCCAGGGCGTCCTGCATGGCTAGGGAGTTGATCATGGTGGCGAGCATCCCCATGTAGTCGGCGCTGGCGCGGTCCATCCCCTTTGAGGAGGCTGCGACGCCGCGGAAGATGTTGCCGCCGCCGATGACGAGGCACAGCTCGACGCCGAGTTCCACCACCTGCTTCACCTCGCGGGCGATGGCGGTGATGGTGTTGGGGTCGATGCCGTACCCCTGCTCGCCCCCCAGGGCCTCGCCGGAAAGCTTGAGAAGTACTCTTTTGTAATACGGTTCTGCCATCGTAGTCACCTTGCCTTTTCTTGACGGCAAAAAGCCCTTACGCAGAACAGGTTCCGCAGCGGTGTACCGCGTGCGGTGCGCCCGCCGGGGCGAGAACCTCCCGCGCAGCGCCTTTTGCCTTGCTGCAGATAAAAAAAGAGCCGCCCATTTTCATGGCCGGCTCCGTTTGGAACGTGTTACACGCCGGCCGCCGCGGCGACCTCTGCCGCGAAATCGTTCTCCTTCTTGGCGAGCCCTTCGCCCAGCACGAACTTGGCGAAGCGGCGGATGCTCATGTTCTCGCCGATGGAAGAGATGGTCTCGTTGAGGAAGGTCTGGATGGTCTTGTCCGGGTCCTTAACGTAGGCCTGCTCCATGAGGCAGATGTCGGCGAAGAACTTGTTGATCTGGCCGTCGAGGATCTTCTCGATGATGGCCGCCGGCTTGCCGCTCTCTTTGGCCTTCTCGCGGTAGATTGCCTTCTCGCGCTCGATGAGCTCTTCCGGTACTTCTTCGCGGCGGACATACAGCGGGGAGGCTGCGGCGATGTGCATCGCGATGTCCTTTACGAAAGCCTGGAAGTTCTCGTTCTTGGCGACGAAGTCGGTCTCGCAGTTGACTTCTACCAGGACGCCGATCTTGCCGCCGGCGTGGATGTAGGAGCCGACCAGGCCCTCGGTGGCGGCGCGGCCAGCCTTCTTGGAGGCGGCAGCCAGACCCTTGGTACGCAGGTAGTCGATCGCCTTCTCGTGATCGCCGTTGGTTTCGGTCAGGGCCTTCTTGCAGTCCATGAGGCCGGCGCCGGTTACTTTCCTGAGTTCGTTTACCTGTGCAGCTGTAATGCTCACGTTATCCTCCACAGTCACCCGCGCCTTGGCGGCGCGGGCTTCTTAGTCTTGTTTTTATGAAAGGTGTTGCGGTTGCCGCGGATGGGGAGGCTTAGGCCTCTGCGGTAACCTCTTCAGCCACTTCCTCGCCCTCGGTGGAGAACTCTTCCTCAGCGCCGGTCTGGAGACGGGCGTTGCGAGCCTGAGCACCCTCGAGAACCGCGTCAGCCATCTTGCTGGTCAAGAGGCGAATAGCGCGGATAGCGTCGTCGTTGCCCGGGATGACGTAGTTGATGTCATCCGGGTCGCAGTTGGTGTCGACGATAGCGACGACCGGGATGCCGAGTTTCTTGGCTTCGCTGACGGCGATCTCTTCGTTTTTCGGGTCAACCACGAACAGCACGCCCGGGACCTTGCCCATGCCTTTGATGCCGCCCAGGGTCTTCTCGAGCTTCTCGCGCTCCTTGGCAAGCTTGAGCTGCTCTTTCTTGGTGTAAGCCTCGATGGTGCCGTCAGCGATCATGGCGTCGAGACGCTTGAGACGGTCGATGCTCTGCTTGACGGTAGAGAAGTTGGTGAGCATGCCGCCCAGCCAACGGTCGTTGACGAAGAACTGCCCGCAACGCAGTGCCTCTTCAGCCACGGAGTCCTGAGCCTGCTTCTTGGTGCCGACGAAGAGGATGGTCTCGCCAGACTGGGCCGCGTCGGTGACGAAGCTGTAGGCGTTTTTGAAGAGCCTTACGGTCTTCTGCAGGTCGATGATGTAGATCCCGTTACGAGCGCCGAAGATGTACGGCTTCATTTTCGGGTTCCATCTCTTGGTCTGGTGTCCGAAGTGGACGCCGGCTTCCAGCAGTTCTTTCATGGTGATGTTCGACATTTTTGCTTCTCCTTTTGGTTTTCCCTCCGCCATCCATCGATACCGGAACCCGCTGGGCGGGCACCACCGGCAAGGACTGCAATGGCGTGCGAATTTTAAACAGCAAACTTATATAGCACAGGGGAGAAACGAAGGCAAGGGCGAAAACTGCCTCACGCAAAGGCGCAAAGACGCAAAGCCAACAGCTCTAACAGGGATAAAAACGGATAAAAGAGATAACCCCAAAACGACACTCTCACAGTCACGAACGACTGCCTTTTCTTTTCTCCCTTTCATCCCCTCCATCCCTGTTAACTGTTTTTTGTTCTTGCTCTGCCAGTTGCCAGAACGCCTTGACGCTCGGCCGCTGCAGGTTTCTCTTGCTGGTGCAAAGGCCGACCTCGTAGGGCTTCAGATCGGGAGCGTTCTCCACCACGACCACCTCGTCCCGAAACGGGCTGCGCTCAAGAACTAACTGCGGCACGATGCCGATGCCGCACCCCAGTCGCACCATGGCGATGATCGCCTCGTTACCGGAAACCTCGGAGGTGATGTTGGGGGTGATGCGGTGCTCCTTGAGCCACTGGTCCAGCCGCCTGCGCGAAAGCCCCGTCTGCGGCAGCACGAGCGGCGCGCGGGAAAGGTCCAGACGCTCCCCCTTGACCGGAAGCTCCACGGCGCCAGATTGGCGCGGCGCTATGAAGATAAGCGGGATGGTGACAATGGGAAGGAACTGGATGTTCGAGCGCGGCCCGTCCGGAAAGGCGGCCACGGCAAGATCGATCTCGCCGCTTTGCACCTGCGCCACCGCCTGTTCCGCCGCGCCGGTTCTCAGCTCAAGTTGCACCTCCGGGTACTTCTCCCGGTACGACTCCAGCAGTTGCGGAAGAAGGCTGTAGACCGCCGTGATCGACGCATATATAGATAGGGACCCGGCGACGGTCTGTTCGTTTTTCATCGAGGAGCGCAGTCCCTGCCATTCGTTCAGGCAAAGGCGTGCGTAGGCCTTCAGCCGTTCACCCGCCGGCGACAGGGTCACCGTCCGGTTGTCACGCAGGAAAAGCGGCTGCTCCAGCTCTTCTTCCATGCGCTGGATGGTGCGGGTAAGTGCCGAAGGGCTCAGGTTGCACGCCTGGCTCGCCCGCCCGAAATGTTTCAGTTCCGCCACAGTAAGAAATATTTCCAATTCCCGCAGGTCCATGCAGTAAGTCCTTTCGTCATATAGATGAGGCACTAGAAGCCGCAGGGCCACCGGAGCTGGGCGAATAATCATTCGCCCCCCATTACCGCGCCAAGGATACCCCCGCAATAGTCAGGCTGCCCCCAGGCCATAGCCCTTCACCCGGCCCAGGACCGCCCTCTTCCGAACTGCGTGGAGGGATCACATTGCGCCACACGCAACACAATATGCACAACAAATCAATTTACGCAATGTGAAATTTGGTATACATTCGCCAGACTTTCACACCAATCGCCACCAACCACACCACACTATATATTTCAGGAGGAAACGATGGGACAGAACTACTTCAACACCCTGCCGCTGCGTCGCCAGCTTCAGGAACTGGGCACCTGCCGCTTCATGGACGCTTCCGAGTTCGCCAACGGCTGCGAGTACGTAAAAGGCAAGAAGATCGTCATCGTGGGCTGCGGCGCACAGGGGCTCAACCAGGGCCTCAACATGCGTGACAGTGGTCTCGACGTTTCCTACACCCTCCGCAAAGAAGCCATCGAGCAGAAGCGCCAGTCCTACCAGAACGCCGTGGACAACGGCTTCAAGGTCGGCTCCTACGAGGAGCTGCTTCCCACCGCCGACATCGTCATGAACCTCGCCCCGGACAAGCAGCACAGCAATGTCGTGGCGACCGTCATCCCGTTCATGAAGCAGGGTGCCGTATTCAGCTACGCTCACGGCTTCAACATCGTCGAGGAAGGCACCCAGATCCGCAAGGACCTGACCGTCGTCATGATCGCTCCGAAATGCCCGGGCTCCGAAGTACGCGCCGAGTACAAGCGCGGTTTCGGCGTGCCGACCCTGATCGCCGTTCACGGCGAGAACGATCCCAATGGCGACGGCCTTGAGATCGCCAAGGCGATCGCCTCCGCTCAGGGCGGCGACCGCGCCGGTGTGCTCGAATCCTCCTTCGTCGCCGAGGTAAAATCCGACCTGATGGGCGAGCAGACCATCCTCTGCGGCATGCTGCAGGCGGGCGCGCTCCTCTGTTTCGACAAGATGACCCAGAACGGCATCGCCGCCCCCTACGCGGTGAAGCTGATCCAGTACGGCTGGGAGACCATCACCGAGGCCCTCAAGCACGGCGGCATCACCAACATGATGGATCGTCTCTCCAACCCGGCCAAGCTGGTCGCCTTCAAGCTGGCCTCGGAACTGAAGGACATCATGCGTCCGCTGTTCCAGAAGCACATGGACGACATCATGAGCGGAGAGTTCTCCCGCACCATGATGGAGGACTGGGCCAACGACGACGTGAAGCTCCTCACCTGGCGCGAGCAGACCGGCCAGACCCCTTTCGAGAAGACCGAGGCGGCCGGCGACATCTCCGAGCAGGAGTACTTCGACAAGGCGATCCTCATGGTCGCCATGGTGAAGGCCGGCGTCGAGCTTGCCTTCGAGACCATGGTCCAGACCGGCATCGAACCGGAGAGCGCCTACTACGAGTCGCTGCACGAGACCCCGCTCATCGCCAACACCATCGCCAGGAAAAAGCTGTACGAGATGAACCGCGTCATCTCCGACACCGCCGAGTATGGCTGCTACCTCTTCTCCCACGCCTGCGTGCCCCTGCTGGGCGACTTCATGAGCAAGGTCGGCACCGACGTGATCGGCAAAGGGCTCGACGTCAAGGACAACAGTGTCGACAACCAGCTGCTGGTCGCCGTCAACGCCGAGATCCGCAACCACCTAGTCGAGGAAGTAGGCGCCGAACTCCGCGCCGCGATGAAAGGGATGCAGAAGATCGTGTAATACTTCTGAAGAAAAAGGCAGAAAGCAAAAGGCGCTCAAACGAGCGCCTTTTTTTGTGCATCTTATGATGTTATGCGAAACCTAGGATCCAGAGGTGCATATGCCACGAAGCGCTGCATCCGCTGAAGCGTCCCCCCCCTTTGCGAAGGGGGGACAGGGGGATTTGCTTCTTGCCTGTTATTGCCCAACAGTAACCGACTGCGCCTCGGGGGTCACGGCAGGCGGCGCATGGGTCGCGTCCAGGATGGTGCTTAAGAGATAAACCAAGGGCTTGATAACGTTCTCGTCGCTCCAATAGGCGGAATGGTTGGCCGGATTCCAGGAGGTCAGGATGTTGCCGACGCTGACTTCGATATCCTCTGACACCGTGGCCGAGTAGCTGGGACTGAGCGGTTTTAAGGGCCAGCCGAGCACGTCGTCGCTATCGTAGAGGTTCAGCCACTTAGCCTTCTTCCTGAGCGGCTCCGCAAGGGTCGGAGGGGGGAACTCGATACAGGAGAGGTTTTCCTTGTCCACGCAAAACAAAGGGATGTTGCTCCCCAGCGTGACCAGGCCGGTCACGGTCTCCATGCGCTCGAAGGGCGTGCTCCCGTAGCGTTCCTGGTCGTACCCCTTTTGCCGGTCCCATATGTAGTTGGACATGAACACCGAGCCCACCGAATGCGCCACGATGATGAGAGGCTTGTCCTGATCGCCGAGCTTGGTACGTAACTGCTGAAGCCCCTGGTGCACCACGCCGTGGATCCTGTGATAGAGACTGTCGGGACGGTTGCCCGACGAATGGTAGGAACTCATGGTGCCGAAGGCGTTCAGGAAGAACTTACGCAGCTTGGCCCAGTTGAGATCGTTGTTCGCCGCCAGATCGACCCAGATCTGGTGCTCCCGGGCGGACAGCAGCGGAGCCCAGTACACCCCCTGCCAGGCAATCTCGTCCCGGTTCAGGCCGCGCCCCGAGATCCTTTCACGGAGCTCATAGACCATGTCGTGCGCGAAGTCATCCGCCAAAGTCCCCATACCATGCACAAGCAGCACACCCACTTTCTTGTTCATGTACGCCCCCTTTCGCGCCCGCCCATTGGATCGTGCGCCCCACGTAACGCCGCGCCGCCGTTGCTTTCGCCCCTGCGGGACCGACCGCCGCGGTCGTACAGCCAAACACCTTTAATGTGATCTCACAAATATAACGGGATTATCTTGGGCTGCAACCCTGCCCGGGCGTGAGGAGGATAGGGGCCGGCGTTTTCTAAAAATCCCTTGTCATTCGTACGGGAAAAAAGTAGTCTGCCGGGAGCAAAACGATCCCTTCAAGGAGTCATTAAATGAAACGTCTTGTAACTCTTTTCTCTCTGTTGATGGTCTTCGCCGTACTGACCGCCCCGTACGCCGGCGCGGCAGACACCAAGCCCAAGGCCATACCTCTTTCCGGCAAGGTGCTGGAAACCATGGACGGCGGCGGATATACCTATGTGAACCTGCAGAACGGATCAGAGAAAGTGTGGGTTGCCATCCCGCTCACGAAGGTAAAGGTCGGGCAGCAGTTGGCGCTTATGCCGGGCTTCGAGATGAAGAACTTCACCAGCAAGGGGCTGAACCGCAAATTCGACAAGGTGATCTTCTCGGGCGGCCTTGCCAACGCGGAGAAGATAGAAATGAGTCCGTCGGCCATCAAGGCGGTGCACCAGGGAGTCCCGCCGCAGCAGGGAGCACCGGCGGCCAAGGCCGCACCGGCCGCAGCCGCGGCGACGGCGAAGCCGGCTCCCGCACCTGCCGCCAAAAACCAGAAGGTGACCAGGGCCAAGGGGCCCAACTCCTACACTATCGCGGAGATCTATGCCAAGAGCAAAAAGCTTGAGAAAAAGCCGGTGGTGGTGCGCGGTCGCGTGGTGAGGGTGTCGCAGAAAATCATGAAGAGGAACTGGATCCATCTGGCGGACGGCACCGGATCGAGCGCGAAGAAGACCAACGACCTGGTGATTACTTCGAAGGACCTTCCCAACGAAGGCGATGTGGTAACTGTTTCCGGTACCCTCTACAACAACCTCGACTTCGGATCCGGCTACCGCTACAACGTTCTGGTTCAGGACGCCAAGTTCAAAAAGTAAGAGGCTTGCCATCCATCTCGTGGTCCCCTCCCCTTGCGGGCCAGCGCCCCGTAGCGCTGGTTCGCGAAGGGGTGAGGGGGTCAGGGGGTGGGGGAAGCCGCCATCACTACCCTCTCCTACTCCTAACGTCCTCGTTGAACTTCCTCATGTTGCCGCTCAACTTGCCCGTCAGCGCGAAGTAGTCGTCTATCGCGCGCCCCAGCAGGAACTCCGCCTCGTGCCGCAGATCCATGTGCACGTACAGGTCGGTCTCGTGCCCGGCGGACACCTCCTCGCGCGCCCGCGACTTGCCGGGCCGCAGCAGCTCCTGAACCGACCTGAAGGGGCTTTGCTTCTCGCCGGGCTCGCGCAGCCGAAGCAACTGTCCGAATATCTCCTCGGCGGCGCCGGCAAGGGTGATGACGCTGAAAAGATCCTTCTGCGCGAAGTACAGTAGGAGCGCCGTCTCCACTTGTCGCGTGGCGATCTCCTGCTTGTGATGTTTCTCGATGTTCACGGTTCCCCCCGGGCAGCGATCACCCGCCAAACGTAAAAGGGCCGCGCTCCCTGGGGAGCGCGGCCCTTTATTATTACAAAACCTGGCAGCTTTGCAGCAAAGCTTAGGCCTTGGTGATCACGACTTTGAGGGTAGCGACCACTTCCGGGTGAAGCTTCACGGCAGCGGCGAACTCGCCCAGGTGCTTGATCGGCTCGGCAAGGACGATGCGCTTGCGGTCGACTTCCACGCCGTTGGCTTTGAGCTGCTCGGCCAGTTCGATGTTGGTGACAGCGCCGAAGAGCTTGTCGTCAGCACCCGCCTGGTGGGCGATGGCAAGGGTAAGCCCTTCGATCTTGGCTGCGACCAGCTTGGCAGCTTCGAGGACCTTGTTTTTCTTGTACTCGAGGTGACGCTTGGCGTGCTCGAGAGCCTTGGCGTTCTTCTCGGTGGCCTCGATGGCGAAGCCTTTCGGGAGCAGGAAGTTCCTTGCGTAGCCCGGTGCTACTTTCACGATGTCACCGATGTTGCCGAGATGCTCTACGTTTTCTTTGAGAATGACCTTCATGTGATGCCTCCTAGCCTGGTTAGTTACAGGTTTTCCTGTTTATTGGGGGACCTGAAGTCCGCCCAGAGATCAAATACGCCCAGCGCCGCCACCGCCAGCACCATCATGGGCTGAAAGATCAGGAGCAGGCTTGCCAAAAGTCTGATAAAGACCGGAACCTGGAGCTTTTTAAAGAAAAAGCTGGTGATCGCGAACCCCTGCGCCGCGTAGACGGCGCCCAGAACGATCAGCACGTTCAGGGAAGCGAGGTGCATGATGGTTTCCGGCACCAGGGTGCCGAAACCGGCTGCGATCAAGAGCCAGACCAGCGGCTCCGGGTTCTTGTACTGCTTGAAATCCCCGACGTACACCGGCATGCGCAGGCGCGCCGCCAGCCCGGCGAGGAGCATCAGGTTCATGCAGGCGATCATGCCGTAGGCCACGGTGACCAGCGCGGGATAAATGGTGATCACCACTTGTCCGGCCTGGTGCATCGAGTCCTGCAGCGCCTTGAGCTCATCGCCCTTGACGCCCGCCTTCTGGTAGATCTGTGCGGTCTGGGTGATGCTCGTCTGCACGCCTTTGCTGATCTTCGCGTGCAGGTCGGCCCCGGTGGCCATGCCGTACACGACCGCAGCCACCAACAGGACCGTTATAGTCACCGCCACCGAGTAGATGACGGAGCGTGCTCCCCCCTTGTTCCTGAGCAGGAACTCGGCAAGCGCCAGGGAAAGCACACCGGCCTGTAGTAGATAAATGGCCGTCGCGGCGGGGTCACCGATACCGAGAAGAATAGCGCAACTGGCAAGGACTACCGCCAGCCCGATTCCCCTCCCCCGCTTCACCGCGTAGAACGCGGCCGGGGCCGAAGCGAACAGCCCGGGGATGGTGCCGACCACGGGGAGATAGACGAAAGCAAGGAAGAGCGTCACCGTGGCGACGCTCCCCTTGATCACATCGAAAATCTTCCCCTGCAACGGGTTCACCGTCAGCGGCACCTAGGCGGTTGCGTGGCTGCCGGCAATCGGAAGCAGCGCGATGTTCCTGGCGCGCTTGATCGCCTCGGTGATTTCCCTCTGGTGCTTGGAGCAGTTGCCGGAAATGCGGCGCGGGATGATCTTGCCGCGCTCCGATACGAAGTAACGGAGGGTACGGGGATCTTTGTAGTCGATAGATACCTGCTTGTCTGCGCAGAAACGGCAGACTTTACGACGCTGGAACGGACGCTTCTTCCTCGGCCCGCTGCTGGTTCTCTGGGGTGCTCTTTCGTCTGCCATCTTTTATTCCTCCACCGTAGTAGTCGTTTCGGCCGGAGCCTCGGTAGCAGCGACAGCTACTTCCTCGGTCCCTTCCTCGGCACTTTTGGCCGGAGCGGCTGCCGGTGCAACCACTTCCTGCTCGAGCTTCACGCTCTGGTACCTGATCACCTTGTCGTCAAGGCGCAGACGACGCTCCAGCTCAGCGATCAGCGGGGCATCTGCGTCGAAACGGAGGTAAAAGTAACGGCCACGGGGGTTCTTGTTGATCGGGTAAGCCAGTTTCCTGGTGCCCCAGTCTTCAAGTCTCTTGAAATCGCCGTTCATGCTGGCGATTACGTCCTGCACCTTGGTGGAAAGAGCTTTGATCTCTTCATCACCGAGGTCCGGCTGGACGATGTAAATCGTCTCGTACATCCTGCTCATTGTTAAGCCTCCTCACGGTTAATTTAGCCCCGGTCCAACCCGGAGCAAGGAGATACGGCCCTAGGGCCGTTCTGGTGAACGCTACTTCTTACTATACTTATGAAAATTTGACAAGCAAAAGTTCCAGAGTCGGGCGAATATTTATTCGCCCCTACAGTGGAAAGATGCTCTGTGACAGTCCGGTTGGATACCGCTGCCGTTGTAGGGGCGAATAATCATTCGCCCTACCCCATCGACACTAGACGTTGAAGCGGAAATGCATGACGTCGCCGTCCTGCACCACGTACTCTTTCCCTTCCAAGCGCATCAGCCCCTTTTCCTTGGCGCCGGACTCGCCGCCGGAGGCGATGTAGTCGTTGTAAGCGATCACTTCGGCGCGGATGAAGCCCTTCTCGAAGTCCGAGTGGATCACGCCTGCTGCGCCGGGAGCCTTGGTCCCCTTGGTGATGGTCCAGGCGCGCACTTCCTTGACGCCCGCGGTGAAATAGGTGATGAGCCCGAGCAGTTCGTATCCGGAGCGGATCAGGCGGTCCAGGCCGGATTCGGCGAGCCCCATCTCCTCCAGGAATGCCTGCTTCTCCTCGCCCGCGAGCTCGGAAATCTCAGCCTCGATGGAGCCGCAGATAAAGACCACGCCGTTGCCTTCCTTGGCAGCCAACTGGCGCACTTCCTCGACGTAGGGGTGTTTCCCATCGAGGTCGTCCTCGGCCACATTGGCGACGTACAGCACCGGCTTGGCGGTCATGAGGTGCATGTCGCGCAGGATCAGCTTCTCGTCATCGGTCTCGGCCAGGTCGCGCGGCGAAAGCCCCTTCTCCAGCGTCGACTTCACCTTCTGGCAGAACTCCACGTCTTCCTTCGCCTTCTTGTCGCCGCTTCTCGCCTGTTTCTCGGTGCGCAGGATCCGCTTCTCGACGGTGTCGAGGTCGGCGAGGGCCAACTCGGTCTGGATCACCTCGATATCGCGCACCGGCGACACGCTGCCGCTTACGTGGACCACGTTCTCGTTGTCGAAGCAGCGCACCACGTGCAGGATCGCATCGACCGAGCGGATATGCCCCAGGAACTTGTTACCAAGCCCCTCCCCCTGGCTCGCGCCCTTGACGAGGCCCGCGATATCGAGGAACTCGATGGTGGTCGGCTGCATCCGCTCCGGGTGCACGATCTCGGCCAACTGGTCCATGCGCGGATCGGGTACCGACACGATGCCGACGTTGGGATCGATGGTGCAGAAGGGGTAGTTGGCGGACTCGGCACCGGCCGAGGTGAGCGCGTTGAAGATGGTGGACTTTCCCACATTGGGGAGACCGACAATGCCGCAGTTGAAACCCATGCTATTTCCTTTTGGTCGTTACTTCGCGTTGAAGATGCTCATCGCCTTGGGCATCCCCTCCTTGATCGCCATTTCCATGGCGTCCAGGGAGGTATCCAGGACTTCCAGCAGCTCGTTCATCTCCTCTTTGGCGAAGTTGGTGAGGACGAAGTTCACCACGTCGCCGTGCAGGGGACGGCCGATGCCGACGCGCACCCGGGCGAAGGCGTTGGAGCCGAGCTCCTGCCCCAGCGAGCGCAGGCCGTTGTGGCCTCCGTGACCGCCACCTTCCTTGAGTCGCACCTTGCCGAACGGGATATCCAGATCGTCGTGGATCACGATGAGATCAGACAGGGACAGCTTGTAGAAGCGGAGCGCCTCGGCCACCGAGCGGCCGGACAGGTTCATGAAGGTCTGCGGTTTGAGGAGATAGACCCGCTCGCCCGCCCAGTTGCCGTCACCGGCAAGGCCGGAAAAGGCCTTCCTGGTGACGGCGATGTTGGACTGGCTGGCCAAGCGGTCTAAAACCATGAAACCCGCGTTGTGGCGGGTCCATGTGTACTTGGGCCCGGGGTTGCCGAGCCCTACGATCAATTTTGCTGCCATAACGATCCTGGACTAGGCGGCGGCCTCTTCCTCGGTAGCAGCCTTGCGGCCGAGGATGCTGACCACCGGAGCCTTCGGGTCGCTCAGGATGGCGGTGCCGATCGGGGCGCTGATGTCGCCCACGTGGATGGAGTGGCCGATGGCGAGTTCGACGACGTCGACGTTGATGTGCGCCGGAATGTGAACCGGGAGGCACTCGACCTCGACGGTGTGCATGGCGAAATCGAGGAAGCCGCCTGCCTTGACGCCAGTCGGGGTGCCGACCAGGTTCAGCTTGACCTGTACCTTCACCTTGTCGGCGAGGTTGATCTTGTGCAGGTCAACGTGACGTGCGTGGTTCTTAAGGGAGTCGCGCAGCAGGTCGGCCACGATGACGTTAGCGCCTTCCAGTGCCGGCACGCCCTGCAGGGTCAGGATGTGGTTGCGGCCGCCTTCGCCGGCGATAGCTTCGGTAAGGTCCTTCAGGCCGAGCGAGATGCAGATCGGCTCCATCCCCTTGCCGTACACGACGGCCGGAACGCGGCTGGCGGCACGCAGACGACGGCAGATACCCTTACCGGTTTTTTCCCTCAGTTCAACATTCAGCACCTGCTTACTCATACATCCTCCGATGTCAATCTTGGTATTTGATCTTCCAATGACAGTTTTATTTTAGTACTACACGAAAAGGGAGCTGACGGATTCGTCCTCGTGGATGCGGCGGATCGCCTCGGCCAGGAGGTCTGCTACGGAAAGCACCCTGAGCTTGTCGGTTTGTTCTGCCTTCTCGCCCAGCGGAACGGTGTCGGTGATGACCACCTTCTCGATGACGGAGTTGTTGATCCTCTCGATCGCCGGCCCGGAGAGAACACCGTGGGTGGCGCAGGCGTAGACGTTGGCGGCGCCGTGATCTTTCAGAGCCTGGGCAGCATGGGTCAGGGTGCCGGCGGTGTCGATCATGTCGTCCAGGATGATGGCGTTCTTGCCCTTCACGTCGCCGATCAGGTGCATGACCTCCGCCACGTTCGGCCCGGTGCGGCGCTTGTCGATCACGGCCAGGGTGCAGCCGAGCCTCTTGGCGAAGGCACGGGCACGCTCGGTGCCGCCTGCGTCCGGCGATACCATAACCAGGGTGTCGAGGTCGTCGGCGAAGCGGCTCTTCAGGTGGGCCAGGAGAACCGGCGCAGCGTAGAGGTTGTCCACCGGGATGTTGAAGAAGCCCTGGATCTGGCCTGCGTGCAGGTCGATAGTCACAACGCGGTCGGCGCCGGCGGTGGTGATCAGGTCAGCCACCAGCTTCGAGGTGATCGGCGTCCTCGGGGCAGCCTTGCGGTCCTGGCGTGCGTAGCCGTAGTAGGGGATCACGGTGGTGATGGTCGCCGCAGACGCCCTTTTCAGGGCATCGATCATGATGAGCAGTTCCATCAGATTGTTGTTGGTCGGGCAGCAGGTGGACTGCACCACGTAGATGTCACGACCGCGCACGTTCTCGCCGATTTCGACCATGATCTCGCCGTCGGAGAAGGTCCTCACCTTGGCCTTGCCCAAGGGAACCCTGAGGCAGTCACAGATCTTTTCGGCCAGAACCGGATTGGAGTTACCGCTGAACACCCTGATCTTGTTTTCCATCTATGCACCGGTCCTCTTAGTTTTTTCTTTTATAAATTGGCTGCACGTGCAGTGGTCGCGACAACGGGCAGCCTGCGTCCAAAACCCAGGAAACGCTACTTAATACAATAGTTGCCCCGTGAAGTCAATCGAAAAGCTACCACGAGAGCCCCCCTCCCTGCCGGCAGCGACGCCCTATGCCGGGATAGTGCGGTCCTGACGACAAAAACCTGCGCCGCAACCCATTGTTGACAAAAATCACTATAGTTATTATGCATCGTGGACGATAAGAACCCTGCCGAACAACACGGATGTGTGCGAGGAGGATCACCAGAATGGAACAGCGGCGTTTTCACCGGGTCACGTACAGCGCCCCCGGAGAACTGGTTCACCATGACATTAAATATCGTTGCCGCCTGGAAAACGTCAGCCTGCGCGGCGCCCTGATCAGCGCCAACGAGTGCCTGATGGTGCCTGTCAACGAATCATGCAGGCTCACCGTCCCGCTGGAGCCGGGGCAAGAGCCCCTGACCATCACGGTCTGCGTGGTGCACTGCTTCTTCTCCATGGTTGGTGTGAAATTCATCGGGTTTGCCGGCGACTCGGAACTGAGACTGCTCGAATTGCTCAGGCGACAGACTTCGGAGCCGGACACGCTGATCAAGGAATGGGAAAGTCTGAGGGGGGAGAGTAGCGCCACCGAGGAACAATGCCCCAGTATCCCGGAACCGGCGGTCGCGACCTTCTGATCGCCACCGCACTGCGCCCGGTTCAATGCTTGGTGGGGCTGATTTCGGAATCCTTGGGGATGCGCCTCTCGTAGGGAAGGCAGCTGTTGATATTGAGCACTTCTTCGGCCAAGGCAAGGCTCTTGTACCGCAGCGAAACCTGTTCCAGCTTATCCTTTAAACGCAGCAGAACATCGATGCTCTCGGTTTTGGCGTATTCGTTGTACAACTGCATCACTTCCAGGAACACCGCATCGAGCGACTCATCCAGCGAAAGTTCCCGGCCTGGTTCCGGCGCCGTCACTTCCGAACCTTCCTTGTCCCGATTTTGACGCACCTCGTCTCTGAAGCGCCCCAAAGCGATTCTGTCGATCTTGTACTTGGCGTTGCCGATTTCAAGGATGCTTCTAACCATGCCCTCTCCCGGTACAGCTCAAAATCATTAAATGCGGATGGCGCAACGACCGCCTCCATGCTGTATGACTTCGGCAACTACACGGGAAACTTTAGTGTTTTTGACAAAAACGCCTGCCTGTAATCAAAAGGAAACGGCCGTGTCTTAAAAAACCTTCCTTGACAGGGTTCTTGCCTTGAGCTATCGTTCCACCAAATTTTCCGACTCCCACATACGATAGACGATAATACTAAACCATCCGCGAGGATGGGACGGAAAGCCTACAGGGTCTCCCCGAGACAGCCGGGTCGCCGAAATATCACATAGATATTCGGTCCCGGCTTTTTTATTGCCCAAAATCCAGCCACCCTTTCCGTCCCAACTCGGCTATGACAGAACGACGAGAAGGCTGATACACCAGGAGGAACTGACATGAACATAAGAGCGTTACTGAGCACCGTGGCGGCTGGAGCGGCTTTATGCCTACTCGGCGCCGCAACCACACCGGCGCAGGCTGGCTCCCTCGGCGTCAACATCAACCTGAATGGGTATCTGCCCGCTCCTCCGGGAGTGCACGTCTATTACGATTCCGGCCGCCCCTACTACGTGGAAAACCGCCATAGGGTTTACCTGAAAGAAAAGGATCACCACGAAAAAGAGCACCACGACAACGGCAAGAAAAAAGGGCACAAGAAACACCACAAGGACTAAATCTATCAGAGGGTAAAAGGGAGGGTAGCGTTATGCGAAACACGACTGTTGCCTTTAGATCCGTCATTATCGCTCTTGGCGCCATTATCGCCATCATGGTCTACCTCGGAGGTTGCGGTGGCGGTGGCGGCGGTGCCAGCACCGGAACTCTGAAACTCGCAATAACCGACAAGCCAAGCGACGACTTCAAGCACCTGTTCATTTCCATTAAAGAGATCAGGGTGGTGCCGGCCGGCCATGAAAACGCCGCCGACAATGATCCGGCTCTCCCCGTTCTAGCCAAATTCAACCCGGGCGAACGAAAGATAGACATTATGACCCTACCTTTGATCCAGCAAGCTCTCGGGGAGGTCGTATTGCCGGTGGGGATCTACAGCCAAATCCGTCTGGTCCTGTACCCGAACCCGAACGGCAACCAGGATCCAGTCAACTACCTCACACTGCAGAGCGACCCGAATGATACCAAGATTCCCCTTACCACCCCAAGTTCTCAGCAATCGGGGCTTAAGATTCTTGGCCCCATTGATGTGAAGGCCGGCGTCATCAATGCAGTGATGATCGACTTCGACCCCAATACGGCGGTAGTAAAACGCGGCAACAGCAACGAGTACAACCTGAAACCCACCGGCATCAGGATGATTCAGATGGCCAACGTCCTCGAGGATTTCGGATCCATCATCGGCAATGTCAGTAACGCATTCCAGCATTGGAGCAGTGCGACCGTATCCATAAAGCGCCGAGGCACCATCAATGACACAGACCCCATTGCCGCCGGCAGGATCTTTGCGACTTACACCAGCGGCAAATGGCAAGCCCCCTTCTCCGCATTCGTGCCGCCCAGCGACCCGAATGATCCAGAATCACGCTATAAGGCCTTCATAAATGCCAACGGCTTCGTGCTCTACTCCTCCGCCGCAGTTCGGGTTGTGAAGCAACAGGCAACAGACTTAGGGGAAATTGTCCTCGTTCCGCAATAGCAGCGCCAGTCACAATCCGGTCCTCCCCGCCCGGTGAGGACCGGATGCACTAAAATTGAGGGAGATGAAGTGTATGCCTATAATTGAATGGAAAGACTGTTATGTGGTCGGCATACAGGAGATTGATCAACACCACCAGAGCCTGGTGCAGTATCTCAACAAAACCTATGATCACTTCCGGGAGGGGCACCAACTGGACCCCTCCGTGCTTGAGATCCTCATTGACTATTCGATGCAGCACTTCGGCTGCGAAGAGCGTTGGATGGAGAACTCGTCATACCCGAAGCTTGGGCCGCACAAAGAGGAGCACCGGCAGTTCCGGACCAAGATCTCGCAACTGAAGAAGAAACAGGAGCTCGACACCAAAGCGTCCGTCGAGCTCCTCTGGTTTCTCTGTAACTGGGTCACCCACCACATACGCGAAACCGATGCCGATTTCGGCAGGTACCTGAGCACCCAGTCCCGACACGGCTGACGACGACATAACGACAATACTCAACCATCCGCGAGGATGGGGCGGAAAGCCTACAGGGTCTCCCCGAGACAGCCGGGTTGCCGAATATCATCAGATACTCGGCAACTCGGCTTTTTTGTTTCTTCCGGTCTTGGCTGAGGAATAAAATGGGAGTTAGTGGATCGCTGATGAGATTGGCGATTTTCCAGTTGTGCAGCATTGAACAGTCACCACGCAGCCCTGAACGAGCCCTCGCGTCCTCCCCTTTGTGAAGGGGAGACAGAGGGGATCTGCTTTATTTACTCAAATCGATCGACACAGAGGAGGACAAACCATATGAAAACGATGAAGCTTCTGGCGGCAGCCGTCGCCGCTGTCCTAATGGCAGTTTCAGTCTCCCCGGCCTATGCCGGCAAGGAGTCGACAAAAATCGAGGACTGCATCGAAGTCGTCAAGGCGATCAAGGCGATCCCCGAAGAAGGCATCCCCCCGATGCTGTTGAAGAACGCACAGGGCGTCATGATCATCCCGGAGGTAATTAAAGTCGGCTTCGTGGTCGGCGGCAGGTACGGCACCGGAGTCCTCACCGTGCGCGACGAGAAGGGGAACTGGAGCGACCCCGTGTTCGTCAAGATCGCCGGCGGCAGTCTGGGGTGGCAGATCGGCGCTGAGTCGACCGATCTCATCCTGGTCTTCAAAACCAAGAAGAGCGTGGACGGCGTTCTCAGGGGCAAGTACACCCTGGGTGCCGACGCTTCCGTCGCCGCAGGCCCGGTAGGGAGAAGCGCCGAGGGATTGACCGACGTTACACTAAAAAGCGAGATCCTTTCCTATTCGCGCAGTCGCGGTCTCTTCGCGGGTGTCGCCCTTAACGGCGCCGCGCTGATGATCGACGACGAGGCCAACGGCGCCTACTACGGCAACCTCGACCCGAGGGCCATCGCTGCCGGCGAGGCCGCCAAACGGACCCCGGAAATAAAGCAGCTGCTCGACCTGCTTTAAATACCCATTCCGCTAAAAAGCCGCCCCTTCAGTGGGGCGGCATTTTGTGCCAGGCATCCCATAAAACGTTCATTGGCTCAAGAATTCTCAGATTTAATATGCTCCCTGCCCTAGTCATATTCTGGTGTTACCTCCCCTCTCGCTTAATGAAGCAGAAACCGGCTATACAACGGCACTTCCGGCACTAAAATGGACCGCGACTTTGTTTGCCGGCTCTAACCTGTCGCAGCAAGGAGGCCTCTATGTCGTACGTTAAAATCGTAGCTGAGGTGAGAGGAAGAGACACCGAATTCCTTAGCTTACTTAACCGCACAGCCAGAGGGTTGGGCACTTTGGGCCTATACAGAAACGGCCCGATCCCCCTGGAAACCTTCCAACAAGCCCTGGATGCGTACGGAGCTGCGCATGAGGGAGGCAAAACCGGTAATCGCGCAGAGATCTTAAAGCGCAACAACGCTCGCAATGTGGCCACGGAGATGTTCAGGAAGATCGTTTCCTTCCTGCAGTCGGTGGCGACGGAGGAGGACATTCCGTCTCTGGTACAAGCTGGTTTCAACGCCTATACCCCAAAGTTTCGCAGGAAAACGGTGGTAGCGCCAGCTGCAGGCTGACAAGACGTAAAACTCGACAGGTTACCAGCCAACTGATTCATGGTTGTACATGATCATCTCCCCCGTAGGACCACCATGCTCCACGGGGGCCATTTCCCTCTCAGGCCGTGACTCCCCCGCCATCGTGCCGGTCCCCAAATATGCGCTACTCCTCGCCGCCTTCAATCCAACACTTCGGCTCCCGCGCGGGCTACCTCAATATCGAGGTGAAGGCCTAACTAAAGTGCGAAGGCCATCACCTAAAGTGCGAAGGTCATCACCTAAAGTGTGAAGGTCATCACCCAAAGTGCGAAGGTCATCACCTAAAGTGCAAAGGTCATCACCTAAAGTGCGAAGGTCATCACCTAAAGTGCGAAGGTCATCACCTAAAGTGCGAAGGTCATCACCTAAAGTGCGAAGGTCATCACCTAAAGTGCGAAGGTCATCACCTAAAGTGCGAAGGTCATCACCTAAAGTGC
>NZ_JAEMHK010000030.1 GCF_016458235.1 Geomonas propionica
AATAGCACGTCCTAGTTTATGCGCCACGATGGCGAGAGCCTTTCCCTTCCCGTGAGCCCTTGCCAAGTTTTCGGCGAGCTTTCCGGCTCGCGGATTGTTTTGGATAAAGGAAATCGCCGCCTCGGAAAGAGCCCATGAGCCGAGGGGACGTAGGTAGCTTATGTAACTTATTAATGTTGATACAAGGGTAAAACGAAAAAGCCCAACCAAGGAGTTGGACCGGACCAAAACCGGCCGCTCACCAGCAACCCGTTGGACAGATAAAAATACGAATGTAACGGTGAGACAGTGGGCCTATTTTTCTTAATTCTTGTAGTTGTGGTGCTTGTCATCGGTACCCTCTGGTGGTGCGAGAAAAAGGTGCCTTCCGGACAAATCACCTGCGGACTGGGACTGTGGGACATCTCCAGGCATGAGTTCGATGCGCTGTTTAACGAGCGGAAATTTTCTGCGCTCACGTCTTGGGTGAACACTCCCTACCTTTCCCAGTTCTTCGCGGGCGCGGTTAACGGTATCAATACGTGCGTCTTCACTATATCTAGGAGCCGGTACTCGCCTATCACTCTTGGCGTCCTGCTGACATCGCTGAATCTAGCGATCCCTAACTTCATCTTGAGAACTAAAACGTTCACGGAAGAGGTTGGAGACATGCTCGGGATCGGAGAACATCACGCTTCGTTTCCCCAATCGCTTCTGGATATGTACGAGATATCTTCTGAGGATGAGGGAACTTTCGCGGCTATGCTGAGACCGGAGACCGTCACTTTTTTCTTACAGCATGAGGGGATGTCAGCTGAATACCGGGATGGAGCATTGTTGGTCACACCATCGTTGATCAGCAATGATCAAAACTATGAACCAGCAGTCCGACTAGCCCATGCTTTAGCTCAATTACTTGGACAAGCGGGTTAGCAGCGATCCCAAGAACGGGTGGAGATGGACTCCGCGAGAGAGTAAAAGCGGGGAAGAGTCTGCGGGAGGCAGGTTGCTCCGCCGCTCACCCGCCAACCCGTTGGAAGATCAAAGAGGAAAAAGATGAAATTAAAAACATGGCTGCTTGTTACTTGCTTATCACTCTCAACTTCTGTTTGTGGCCATTGAAAAACGAGCGCCACTATCCATTTCGCTAAAAGAACTGGAAGAGAGGGGCAACTGCCCTTTTCCATTTAAAGTAGAGGTTACCCCCAACAAGACCGCGCCGTTGAATGACAAAATGATGAAAGGATATTTTGAGGAGCTTTAATGGAGTGGCTAAGGGATTTAAATCCATTCGCTATTGGTATGCTGAGTGTAGCCGCCTTGACCACGGTTATTATCTTTTTCGCCCCAAAATCGACCACGAAGACTGAGAAAGCAGCTTCAGAATGTGGACTGAAGAAAATCAGTCTGAATCAGTTCGGGCATTACCTGAATAAAACGCCTTGCTCATGCCTGCAATCCATGTTCGACGGGTCGCGGTTTAACTCTCCGACAATCGGCGAAATCTACAGCGGGAAATATGATAATTTTATTGTAAGTTTATTTACCCTCATCCTTCCCACCGGTCGCGCTGGAACATGGCAGACCGTTATCCACCTGAGGTCTGACCCAACACGGTGGCTTCCGATGTTTTCGATAACTGACGATGTAGTTGGTAAGAAGATTTCAGACATTTTGAAATGCGAACATACGAGACTAACCCCCCTCATCAATCCAAACTTTATCAACAGGCAAAGCGAAGTTGAATCGATATTAGCGGCTCTTTCTAGAAAATCGGTAATCGACCCCTCAATCAAATCCTTGAAATCCCCTGTAAGAGGTATTGTTGTGGATTCTACGGGGGAAGACCTATTTCTTTATCGGCATGGCGAGCTAGTAGAAACTTACAACCTGAATAATTTCATTGTTAGGGCGGTTAACCTTTGGCAAATGATCGATAGCGGCCAGATCGATATCAGCCTCTTTAGGGAGCCAATGAATCGGAAGGCGAAGAAAAAGGCGCATAGTGTAACATCCAACAAAGAGACGGCAGACGGGCTCCGCTGACGCTCCGCCGCTGAGCCTCCCATGCCGTTGGACAACAAACAAGAAAGAAAAGATATGGATTACATCGAGAAGGCAAGATTTCGGGCAAAGCGAAGGAAGAGCGCATGGAATTTGCTGCTGCTACCGGCGATAATAACTTCGCTCTGTGCTCTTTGGGTGGGGTCATATAAGGTTCTGAATACTCTCCACTCTACAGTTCATCCAGGACAAAATTTCGGTATTACAGGAAAAGGCCTTGGAGCTGTGTTGGCAGCGGTAACACCTTTCTTTGGTGCATTGCCAGTTGCCATGATTATAGGAAATTTCCTGGTCTGGTTGATCCCCCCTGCTAGGAAAGCGCTAGACGAAGAGGCAAAACCTTTTCCGTCTACATCTTTTATCAACGCACAAAAACAGCTGCTAAAACTTGCATACGTTCTAGTCCCGGTCTCACTGGCCCTGGGAATTTTAGGGGCCTTAATGCCATGGTACTCATAGGAAATTCCGCTAACACTTGGCGGCACACAGTTTCCGCTCCGCTCCGCCGGTGCGCCTCATCCCCGTTGAGCGGGGAAAATAATGAGAAGAACATAGATGGGGGTGAATCGTGAGAAAAGCCACGTGTTTCATGCTGATAGCAGTTGTATGCTGGATTTTGGTCGGGGCGAGTGGTAACTGGTTCAGCCTAAGTCCTTCGGAGAGATACGTATCCGATTTCACCTTACAACCGAATCAAACGAAAGAAGTCTCGATAAAGAGCCAGAAAAGCCAACACGTGATGTTCAGGGTAGATGCCAGTGGCGAGAGTATGGACACGATCACGCGTGGGCCATACCCCATCACCATGACCCAGGTTGGACAGAACCGGTCGATCACGAGTTTCTATGGTGGACTTGATTGCAAGCCCATAGAAGGGCAGATGCGGTTGAAGGTCACAAATACTGCTAAAAAGGCCTACAAAGTTTTGATTGTGACTGTCGACTAGCAAGAAGAGATGGAACCTTGGAATCGCAGGTGGACTACCACGCGATATTTTTCTGGAACTTTATTGAATGGAGGGTTTTGTGAGTAAAATGTTTGTGTTAGCAGGTATGGTTGGTGCGGTAACCATCTTTATGCATGGGTGTGGAAGTGGGGGGGATGGAACTCAAAAGATCCCCAAATACGCCTATGTTGCCAATGGAGTGAGTAATGACGTGTCACAGTACACGGTAAACCCGGATGGCACCCTCCGGGCCATGATACCTTCAACCGTCCCCGCTGGAACGAATCCCATAGCAGTCACAGTTGATCCCTCAGGACGCCACGCTTACGTGGCCAATGTCGCCAGCAATAACATTTCCCAGTACGCCATCACTCAATTCGGGAAGCTACTGGAGATGACGCCACCGAGTGTAGCCGCTGCGAGTGGGGTCTCTTCAATCGCGATCCACCCATCGGGGAAATTTGCTTATGCGACCAACTTGAACGACAACTCGATCTCACAATACTCGGTGAGCACGACCGGTACTTTGGCGCCCTTGGCGCCAGCAACGGTTGCAGCTGGCGCCGGGGCGTTTTCTATAAGCATCGATCTCTCTGGGAAATACGCATACGTCGTCAACGCACTGGGCAACAACGTGTCCCTGTACGCTATAGGCACTAACGGCGGCCTCACCGCAATGAGTACGCCAACTGTGGCAGCCGGTAGTAATCCGCGCAGCGTCACGATCGACCCCAGTGGGACATACGTCTACGTGGCCAACAGCATCAGTAGCACCTTGTCACAATACTCAATCGGAACAACCGGTGGTCTGACGGCAATGACTCCGGCATCCGTCAGCACCGGGACAGCACCGTACGCGGTTGCCGTCGAGCCCTCCGGCAAGTACGTCTACGCAGCAAACGCGAGCAGCGGCACGGTGTCCCAGTACAGCATCGGTGTTAACGGAGCGCTGACCGCTCTGACTCCGTCAGTCTTGCCTGCCGGAACCGGTCCCGAATACGTAACTGTCGACCCGTCGGGCAAATACGCATATGTAGCAAATGCCATGGATAACAGCATATCCCAGTACACCATCACTTTGAACGGCACCCTGGCCCCGATGCCTATCGCATCTGTGACAGCGGGAAGTTACCCCCGGTCGATTGCCATCGTTGCCAGATGACGGCTGGCCCGATAGGGCCTGGGGTGAAAAGGGCACAAGCTACTTTTATCAACAGATGGCAAAGGGGATAGCCCGAATGCTCCTTGGGCTGGACGGAATCTCATGACGTTTACCAGAACATTATTGTTAGTGTGTGCAATCAATCTTTTAGCTTCTTGCGCTACACGTGCTCCTCAAAAAACTCAGTGGATTGAAGAAGCCTTGCTGCATGATGGTCGTATTGTCCATGTAACGAGAACAATAAAAACGGGACTGGATATCGCTCTAATCAGGCTGCCTGAAACGAAAGGTGCTCCACAATACTATGCAATTGAAACCAATAATCCCAATACAGGTGAAACTATTTTGTGGGAAGACGATGACAGTGAAATTCTTCCAATACTCATAGATTTTGACGGAGCAGTAACATACTTAGTTGTTTATGTGACAGATTTTGACAATACCAAGAAACAGTATGCATGTGTATTTCCACCTTATGTTTTTTTACGACATCAACAAGGTAAAAAGTGGGTAAGGGTTAATCCTGAAGATGCCCCGGCATTCATTCAATCTGCTAACCTGTCGTTCTCGCTAATTGGATATGACATGAAGCGGATGCCAAATCTAGCAATAATGCGACAAGACGAGCGGGAAAGAATATCAATGCTGTCGGATAAAAAAAGAGTAGGTTATCAAACAGTGACGAAAATTAGGAATGAAAATATGGAAAGAGAAAGGTCAGGATACCTTTTCCAAATTGATATCCCTCGTAGAATTGCAGACCTGAAGACTAAAAAAAGGCTCATCAGCGACAGGCATAAATTTAGCCGATTAGCGCTAATCTTCAGCAAGACGTAACCAACGTTCTGTTCGTTTACCGGTCCTTACGCCTGCGAAAA
>NZ_JAEMHK010000031.1 GCF_016458235.1 Geomonas propionica
TTATGATCGGGGGGTGGAGAACCACCCCCCTCTCTAAGAATTTTTTATGGTCAAGCCTCACGGCCGATTAGTACCGGTAAGCTGAATGCATTACTGCACTTACACACCCGGCCTATCAACGTTGTGGTCTACAACGGGCCTTTAGGGGATTGCTCCCAGGGATACCTAATCTTGAAGGAGGCTTCCCGCTTAGATGCTTTCAGCGGTTATCCTTTCCGTACATAGCTACCCAGCGACTGCTCCTGGCGGAACAACTGGAACACCAGAGGTACGTTCAACCCGGTCCTCTCGTACTAAGGTCAACTCTTCTCAAGTATCCTACGCCCACAGAAGATAGGGACCAAACTGTCTCACGACGTTTTAAACCCAGCTCGCGTACCGCTTTAATTGGCGAACAGCCAAACCCTTGGGACCTACTTCAGCCCCAGGATGCGATGAGCCGACATCGAGGTGCCAAACCTCCCCGTCGATGTGAACTCTTGGGGGAGATCAGCCTGTTATCCCCGGCGTACCTTTTATCCGTTGAGCGACGGCCCTTCCATACAGAACCGCCGGATCACTAAGACCTACTTTCGTACCTGCTCGACTTGTTGGTCTCGCAGTCAAGCTCCCTTATGCCTTTACACTCTACGGCTGGTTTCCAATCAGCCTGAGGGAACCTTCGCGCGCCTCCGTTACTCTTTGGGAGGCGACCGCCCCAGTCAAACTACCCATCAGACAGTGTCCCCGATCCGGATGACGGACCTGGGTTAGACATCCAAACAAACCAGGGTGGTATTTCAAGGTTGACTCCACCGAGACTAGCGTCCCAGCTTCAAAGTCTCCCACCTATCCTACACAAGCTTATTCGAATGTCACTGTCAAACTGTAGTAAAGGTGCACGGGGTCTTTCCGTCTTTCTGCGGGTACTCGGCATCTTCACCGAGAATTCAATTTCGCTGAGCCACTGGTTGAGACAGCGCGGAAATCGTTACGCCATTCGTGCAGGTCGGAACTTACCCGACAAGGAATTTCGCTACCTTAGGACCGTTATAGTTACGGCCGCCGTTTACCGGGGCTTCGGTTCAAAGCTTCACCTTGCGGCTAACAAATCCCCTTAACCTTCCGGCACCGGGCAGGCGTCAGACCCTATACGTCGTCTTGCGACTTTGCAGAGTCCTATGTTTTTAGTAAACAGTCGCTACCGCCATTTCTCTGCGACCCTCTTCAGCTGTGCGAGCGAATCGCCTTCACCAAAAAGGGCATACCTTCTCCCGAAGTTACGGTATCATTTTGCCGAGTTCCTTAACCAGTGTTCTCTCAAGCACCTTAGGACATTTATCCTCACCCACCTGAGTCGGTTTACGGTACGGTCACCTGCTGTCTGAAGCTTAGAGGCTTTTCTTGGAAGCATGGGATCAACGACTTTGTGGGGATACCCCCTCGTCATCAGTTCTCAGCGTTGAATGGAGAAAGGGATTTGCCTCCTTCTCCCGCCTACGACCTTAAACCTGGACAACCAGCGCCAGGATCGTCTACCCTACTCCGTCCCCCCATCGCAACAACAGGTGGTACGGGAATATTAACCCGTTTCCCATCAACTACGCCTTTCGGCCTCGCCTTAGGGACCGACTAACCCTACGCAGATTACCTTTACGTAGGAAACCTTGGGTTTTCGGTGACAAGGTTTCTCACCTTGTTTTTCGCTACTCATGTCAGCATAATCTCTTGTGATACCTCCAGCCGTCCTCACGGTCGACCTTCGCAGGCTTACACAATGCTCCCCTACCACTTGATCCTTAAGGATCAAATCCGTAGCTTCGGTACTACGCTTAGCCCCGTTACATTTTCCGCGCAGACCCACTCGACCAGTGAGCTATTACGCTTTCTTTAAAGGGTGGCTGCTTCTAAGCCAACCTCCTGGTTGTCTGGGCATTTCCACATCGTTTTCCACTTAGCGTAGATTTTGGGACCTTAGCTGACGGTCTGGGCTCTTTCCCTTTCGACTACGGATCTTATCACCCGCAGTCTGACTCCCACAATAACAGTTAGCGGTATTCGGAGTTTGGTTAGGTTTGGTAATCCGGTAAGACCCCTAGCCCATCCAGTGCTCTACCCCCGCTACTTACTTTGTGAGGCTATACCTAAATATATTTCGGGGAGAACCAGCTATCTCCGAGTTTGATTAGCCTTTCACTCCTATCCACACCTCATCCCCTGGCTTTTCAACGCCAGTGGGTTCGGGCCTCCACGAAGTGTTACCTTCCTTTCACCCTGGACATGGATAGATCACCCGGTTTCGGGTCTACCCCCAGCAACTATGTCGCCCTATTAAGACTCGCTTTCGCTGCGGCTCCGTTCTATGAACTTAACCTCGCTGCTGAGGGTAACTCGCTGACTCATTATGCAAAAGGCACGCGGTCACACTGGATTGCTCCATAGTGCTCCCACTGCTTGTAGGCATACGGTTTCAGGTTCTATTTCACCCTCCTCATTGGAGTACTTTTCACCTTTCCCTCACGGTACTGGTTCACTATCGGTCAGAGAGTAGTATTTAGCCTTGGGAGATGGTCCTCCCGGATTCCCACCAGGTTTCACGTGCCTGGCGGTACTCGGGGACACCCTAGGGTGAATCATGGTTTCGGATACGGGGCTATCACCCACTATGGCCGGCCTTTCCAGACCGCTCTC
This sequence comes from Geomonas propionica, assembly GCF_016458235.1. Taxonomy (GTDB): domain Bacteria; phylum Desulfobacterota; class Desulfuromonadia; order Geobacterales; family Geobacteraceae; genus Geomonas; species Geomonas propionica. The sequence goes on from NZ_JAEMHK010000031.1 coordinate 2,671, forward strand.
CTACCATTCATCAATCCCACGTCGGGGCCCCACAACCCCGATACCATCGAAATAGTATCGGTTTGGGCTATTCCGCTTTCGCTCGCCGCTACTGACGGAATCACTTTTGTTTTCTTTTCCTGAGGGTACTTAGATGTTTCAGTTCCCCTCGTTCGCCACGCATGGCTATGTATTCACCATGCGTTACTGGAGCATTACCTCCAGTGGGTTTCCCCATTCGGAAATCTCCGGGTCAAAGCCTGTTTAGCGGCTCACCGAAGCTTATCGCAGCTTACCACGTCCTTCATCGCCTCTCTCTGCCTAGGCATCCACCGTACGCCCTTAGTAGCTTGACCATAAAAAAACTGTAAATGATCTAACTGAC
>NZ_JAEMHK010000032.1 GCF_016458235.1 Geomonas propionica
CTCGGGTATGCTGACCGAGGAGCAGTTGCAGAAGACGGTGACCGACTTGCTCTATAGAGAGAAAGTTCAATCCCGCGACAAGCTCCTGTCTGAAGTCATCAGGATGTACCTTGAGGAAAAAAGCCCGAACCTCAAGCCCCGAACCCTTCTCGGTTACGAAACCATTTTTGCACGGAACATTTCAATTATCGGCGATAGGAAGGTCAACGCCGTCAAGCGAGAAGATGTCATCCGTCTTCGGTCAGCTCTGATCTCGGAAGGGATGAAAGAACGCACCTGTAACACTCACTTAGTTCATCTCTCATCCATGCTCCGGTGGGCTGTTCGCCAAGAGATCTGTGCTCGGAATTGTGCTGAGGGACTACTCTTAACCCTTTCCAACCGACATGACAGCGAGAGAAAACGATTCAGCATCGACGACTTGCAATCTATCTTTTCGAACATCCCGTTGATCGCTGGTGACGAAACCAACGTCTGGATTCCTCTGATCGCTTTGTTTAGTGGTATGCGCAAAGAGGAGATCTGTCAATTAGAAAGAGGCGACGTTCGGCACGAAGACGGGATCTGGGTGTTCGACATCAACAGCAAAGGAGAGAAGACCACCAAAACAGAGGCGGGCTTGAGACTCGTACCTATTCACTCCAAGCTCCTCCACATGGGATTCATCGAGTTTTGTAACAACCGAGCACGGGGAAAACACTCTGGCAATCTGTGGGGATTCGTTCGTTGGCGTGAGTCTTGGTGCAAGCGATGGGGTGGACGCTTCAATGAGTGGTATTCGAAGAATGTTCAAACAGATAAAGGGAAGGTGTTTCATTCGTTCCGGCACACCTTCGTTGACGAATTAAAACAATCAAACCTCTCAAAGGAGTTGGTGTCGGAACTGGTCGGTCACGTCGTGAAGGGTGAAACGTTCGGTCGATATGGCAAAGGGTATTCAGTTCAGGTTCTCAAGAATGCGGTAGAGATCCTGTCGTATGACATCGACTTAACCCGCTTGGAGAATCACATTGGCAGTTGTTGCTCCATCAGTTGAGTCTCCTGAACAATGTAACGTTTTCCCATGTCTTTTTCTCGATGCCTTGCTGCATACACTCGTTTAGTGTTTCAACTATGTCTTTATAGTTACTCATTGCGGCAACAGTAGGAAAAAAATAGGTTCCTGTCAGGTCAAATAAAGGAGACGTTTTGACGAATCGCATGTAAATGAAACCACTACCTTGATGCGCAATAATCAGATTTCCATAATCGAAATTTCTGATTTCACACTGCGTAACATCAATAATTATCTCTGCAAGATCTGAGACAGGTACAAACAGAGATTCACATATCTCGTTAACATGAACATCATGAATGAGCTGGGTTGTATTTTTGCAGTACAAAGGGGTGAAAATAACGCCACTGTTGCATTTTATTTCGAATATTTCTACCACTGTACTTTCTCCTTGTGCCAAGTTGTAGTGGCATCATACTTGTGCTTCATTATTTAAAACTCTTTTGAGACGTGCCTTTACACTTCGAACATGCATTCCCTCTCTTTGAGCAAATCCTTTCAGCTGAGCGTCTTGGCCAATTTCGACACCACTTGCAGACAGATAAGACGCATACCTGAGTTCGAGAAACATGTCTAATAAACCATCAAGGTTGCACAAAGATTTCAGGTAATAGATTTCGGTGTCAAGAATTTTTATGAGATTTGTCACTATTGAATCAGAAGCTAATTTGAACGGCGTATCCGCGTATTTAATTGAAAAACAATAGGTCAAATAATTACAAATTGTTGCTTGAAACAAGGAATGAATTGATTTTCTATGATCAACCATTGGCGATAATATTGGTCGGGTTAGACGTATAAAAAAAATGCCCGATCTTACAGCTGTTCGTTTACTCGCTTTGATATCAGTGTTACTGTTGCTATGTCGATCCATAAAAATGAACTTCACCGCATCACGTGCATTTTCCATTATGTTTTCATAGCCATACATCTCAGAGTCTATATCATCAAGCTGTTTTGCTAACTTTTGCAAATCCTTCACTATTTTCTTCAGATCGGAGCTATCCATTTCGAGCCTCTCTA
>NZ_JAEMHK010000034.1 GCF_016458235.1 Geomonas propionica
CCCCAAGGAATTTAAAAAACCATCATGCGTTCAAATGCGTTTTATGGAGTTCATCAATGCATTTGTAATTGATTTGGACAACATTAGGTCATACAACCTTGATGTAGCTATTAAAAAGATAGATTTGTGTCCAATCAAACCTAACTACATTGTGAATTCGGGCAACGGCTTACATTTGTATTTCATTCTCAAAGAAAAATTTGATTTTTTGAGCTACACGACTGCAGTTTCATGGGCAAGGAACGTCAAGCGTGTAAGAGAAGAAGGAAGGAAAAAGAAGAGGTACGTTATAGCGACTGCCGATAAAATAAAAGACGTCTATTCAGAGATGTTGAAATGGTACGACGACCCAAGCTATAAGGCAGACAAGCTCCATCTGGCCCATGGCATTCGGATGTTCGGAGGAAAGACGAAGAACTCACGAATCTTGAGCACAGTCTACAAGGGGTACGACGAACGATACGACCTTGAAACGATAGCTGAGATGGTCGGCGTTGAGTTGCTCACGGAGGATGAACGAAACAGGTTGTGGCCGGAGATTGAAGGTAACAGTGATGTTTCTGCAACGCAGGTATCGCTCCTAGCCACAGATCCAGAGAAGTCTGATCACAAAGAGCAGACTCCGACGATCACGGAGCCGGAGCCGATAGCTCGCATTGACTACAAGCTGTTAAGCGAAAAATTGAAGCAGTTCCTAGAGATCCACAAGCGTGAACTGATGCCTAAACGAATGGTTCCGAAATGGACGCCTTACAACTACCTCGTTGCTTCGATCAAGGAGTACAACTATGTAGGAATAAGAAATAAATGCCTTTTTATCATGGCTTGCCATGGATATCTATATCAGATATCTGAAGATGTGGTCAAAAAGGATATCGAAGACATGGCAACTCACATGAACGAGATCACGCCAGATGATCCAATAACACAAGAGAACATAGAGAATGCATTTGATGGTTACTTCTCCGGCTACCGATACACGAACCATAAGATCACAGAGATAACTGGTATCCCATTTGAAAAGACGCAGAAAGAAGCTAGACGTGAGAGAAGCCAATCAAGACAGGCAACAATTCAAAAGGTATTACAAATTGTTGACATAGAGTACTCAAAGAATAAGTTAGTAAGCCTGCGTGATCTCAGTAACATTCTCAAAACAAATGGGGTTAAAAGAGGAAAGTCCTTTCTCTCAACGGATCCAGATGTCATAAACATCAGGGAAAAGTATCGAAAAATTCAGTGACAACAATTGGTTTGACAGCACAAGGAAGTTCATTGCCCCTTCTCCCCCCTTCCTTCTTCCCCCTCTTCTCTTCTCTAATAATGGACCCCAAATGGACAGTGCAACACAAAAGTAAGAGAACGAATAAAAGAATCACCGAACCAAATCACGTGGGCATGATCCATCGGTGTGAACAAGCAATGTATCACCACTACCGTATCACTGAACCTTGGTTGAGTGAGATCCATCACAGAACAGGAAAATCGTACCAGTGGGATTGTTATTAGCTTTTTGATATGATAATATCACAACATATAAGGTTCTATTGGTAGGAGTGGAGGATGTTATGGCACTCGTTGGTTATG
>NZ_JAEMHK010000035.1 GCF_016458235.1 Geomonas propionica
AGCCGATTAGCGCTAATCTTCAGCAGATTGCTTTTTAAGACGTTTTCTGTCGCACCTAAACAGTAGGATTGCCGTGAACGATCACCCTTACAAGGAGTCGGACATGGCACAGAATCGAATCCAGTTTCAAAAGGGCCTTAGCTTACCGGATTTTCTCCGCGATTTCGGAACGGAAGAGCAATGCGTTACCGCACTTGAACAGATGCGATGGCCGCAGGGATTTGCATGCCCAAATTGCGAGAGCTCGGGTTTCAGCGTTGTGTGGCATCGAAAGGTAAAGACCTTCCAGTGCAAGGGCTGTCATAGCCAGACTACGGTAACCAGCGGGACGATCTTTCACTCGTCAAAACTGCCTCTGACGACCTGGTTTCAGGCTATGTACTTCCTGACACAAACAAAGAATAACGTATCCGCGTTAGAGTTAACGCGCCTTCTTGGCATCTGCTACCGCACCGCTTGGCGCATGAAGCACAAGCTGATGCAGGTCATGTGCGAGAGAGAAGCTGCAACTGTTCTTTCTGGCCGAGTCGAGGTAGATGACGCATACCTGGGCGGCCGACATGAAGGCAAAGGCGGTCGAGGATCAGAGAACAAAATACCTTTTATCGCAGCCGTAGAAACGAACTCCCAGGGACATCCTAAGCGTGCTGTTTTCTCACCAGTAAAGGCTCTAAACTTTACAGAAATTGCAAAATGGGCTTGCGCATCATTGTCAGAATCTACCACGGTAATAACCGACGGCTTGTCCTCTTTCAGAGCTGTAGTAGCTTCAGGATGTGCGCATTCCTTTGAAGTAGTTGGCAAAGAACGGAAAAGCACAGCACTAGGCTGTTTTTACTGGGCAAATACGGTCCTTAGTAATGTAAAGACCTCCATTGAGGGCACCTATCATTCTTTCGACTTCAGCAAGTACATAAAGCGTTACCTTGCAGAAATTCAGTATCGTTTCAACCGGCGCTTTGACCTGAAATCAATGTTCTCACGCCTTCTTTTCGCAGGCGTAAGGACCGGTAAACGAACAGAACGTTGGTTACGTCTTGCTGAAGATTAGCGCTAATCGGCTAAA
>NZ_JAEMHK010000036.1 GCF_016458235.1 Geomonas propionica
GCTACTTCAACCGCACCAAGGAGCGCTTCTATCCGGAGGGGTTCGAGAAGGGGTGGCCTATTTCAGGTACTTAGCGATTTCTAGTCGGAGCCACATGCGACCAACTTTCCGTTTCTGGTAGTACAATTAATAGTACACTTTGTCAAGAGCGGCAATTAGAACTTCCCAACCACCACGATAGGTGTCTGGCTTCGACACACAACCGACTCCGAGTCCTCCGCATCGCGTTCTGGAGCCAGCCTCTGCCGCAGGGCATACTCGCCCCTGTGGCAGGGGCTGGACGGCTATAAATGATCAGAAGCTCCAGTGGACGAAGTCTTGTGATGAGTCACGCCAGCAATGTTTCAAAGTAGACAAAATTTAATAGGAGCATCACCAGACCCGTGATATCGTACAGGTGCTGAAACGAGCAACTGCTGGCGCTGTACGTTGGTCTGAAGGTAACCCGCACGTCGAGTACCCCACCCAAAGCTAACCCCGTAGAACCTGTTTCATCCCCCACAGACAAAACCGATCCTGATGGCGACAGTTGCTGCATCCCGTCTTGCAGCCCACAGGGACATCTGCATATTGCATTGTACATCTTCTTGGTCATCGGTCTGTCCGTTTTCGGTCTAAGTATAAAGAAAAAAAGGGATAAAACGATTGTAGGCGAGGAGGTACAACTAACTTCAACGCTATCAACTGTTTTAATAAAAAGGATAATGCAGAGATGACCAAGGAGATGACAACAATAATAACCAACGATGATTTCAATAAACCCATTTGGATTTATGACTTCCATAAAAAAGATAAAATAATATCTTTAAAATATAAAAGAGATACACCAGAAGCTTTGTACACTGAACTAACTGGAAGTCTGAATGAGCCTTGCTTTCTCAACATAGAAGATCTGCCGAAAAGGAAGATCCAAAAGGTCAACTCATTCCATGATATTCAACCATTCATAGAACGACATGACAAGGTCTTAATTTACCCC
>NZ_JAEMHK010000037.1 GCF_016458235.1 Geomonas propionica
TTGCGATTCGATCTCATGACACACCCTCCTGGTCCGTTAGGATATATGGTGTGTCCTCAAAAGTGAAGATAGCTCACTTCTGCTGTTCGGCTGGGCCTATGCAAGTTCTCCCGGCAGCTTGCACATTATCGCATTAGGCGATGACGGAATACCGAAAGAAATTCTGAATCTTGAAAATTTTGAAATCCGGTCATTTGCAGCCCTCGATAAAGACAAAACCCCAGAGTTGATCGGCTATCCGTGCTTCTCCCAGTCATGGGGACCGGAGTTTTCTTTCCTGACGTACGATCCCTTTCATGTCTACCGTTTTGGGGCAACCGCCACATCGGAAATGACGATGGATCTCCAACTGACCGAGTCCTACAACAGGAAGAACTACTATGGGTGGGCAGGGCCGGAGTGTTCGGAGGACATTGCGGTGGTCCTTCACCCGCCTGGTGGTGGGAAACCAGTGGTAATGGATGCTGAAAAGGCAAAAGTAATCTTCGAGAAGCACTGACACACAACCAAGCGTGGCAGCGGTCCCCGCTTCGCTCCGCCGCTGCACTCTCCCACGGTTGGCCGGAAAACACAGGATCAAACTTGAACCTAACTAAAGTCGCAATGCTAACGTACCTTTTTGTCAGCTTACTGAGCTGTTTAAAGGAAAATCGAAGCGTTTTAGCAATTGGTGCGGTCCCTCTTTACAACAGTGAACAGGCCGCGGTCTCAGGGACCTCTTCAGGTGCATTATATAAAGGCCAGTTAGTTGAGGTCGTTGAAACCATAGATGTTAAGCACTATCAAATATACAAAGTCAGATTGCCATCAGGAAAACTTGGATATATCAACGATGGTACCTATAAAGTTTTGGACGGAAATGGCAGCATAAGGTGAGTTGTACAGGCACAGTCTCCCAACCCTTATCAGGCCCCCGTCTGTCAATAGGCAAAATGGTGCCCTAACGATTTGAAGTCGCCTTTTTAGAAGAA
>NZ_JAEMHK010000038.1 GCF_016458235.1 Geomonas propionica
ATAAAAGCTTCTCGCAAAGGCCAGCATACACTAACAGGAAAGTGTATGCCCAAAAGGGGGGCCTGTAACAGTATCCACACGGGTGGAGACGGACTGCGCGAGTCAGTAGGAGTGAGGAGGAGCCTGTGAGAGCAAGGTCGCTCCGCCGCTCACCCGCAACCCGTTGGATTCCGCAGCTGTGTGTGACTCGGAAAGAAAAATGAAAAAAATCGTTTGCAAAATATGCAATGCAGAAAACGAGATTATGGCTGGATCAGGTGATGGGATCCCGCGTTGCGAAAACTGCGACAATGATCTCATCAATCATGAGCCGAAAGTACAGATCGGCAGCAAGCGATATCTACTTGAACCCACAATCAATTCTATATTGGTCAAGATTTACGTCCTTGTATTTGGAATAGCTTCAGCTTTGTTTTTGTTATCCAAAATGAAGGTGACGCCAAATCTCGACCAGTTCGGGATCGATTTTGGAGGCTTATATCTAATAATACACATTCCAGTCATTTTCCATATTGTGATCATAAAGCATCTTGATATAAAGGGCATATATAAAGGCATACAAAGATATTACGTCCAAAGAATCCTGGTTTTCGTCATTTTACTCTTAACTTTTTTCAAGGAGTTATGGCTTGAAAAAGTTGTCCAAGAGCCAACTTTCTATTCTATGATCATGGTGGTTTCATACATACTCTTCAATGCACATTACTTCGGCAGGAAAGGTTTTGGTATTTTCAGATAGTATTATTCTGTAAGAGGAGGGATCACTCCTCCCAGCGAACGAGAGCTGGAAATTGAAGTTTGCGAGAGGTCCCAACCCTTATCAGGCCCCCGTCTGTCAATAGGCAAAATGGTGCCCTAACGATTTGAAGTCGCCTTTTTAGAAGA
>NZ_JAEMHK010000039.1 GCF_016458235.1 Geomonas propionica
CAGTAAGAATCGATCATGGCAACATCGACCTCGATAATCTTTCTCGCCTCCGGGTCGGTAAAGAGTTCCGCAACCTGGTGCCGGCTACCCTCGTAACGCAGATCCACACCGAGAGCAGGCAAGTTGTACTGGGTCACGGTGTTTTGAATATGCGTCATCAGGCTGGCTCGTGCCCGAACTAAGGAGTTCCGGCGTCGCATAAGATCCCGGGTCGCTCGCATTTCCTTCGGATAGACATAGGCGAGGGGGAAATTACCACCGCGGAGTAATCTCGCAATTTTGAGCGAGTCCAGTTTGTCGCTTTTAGCCTTGGCCCCGTGAATCAACTTCATGTAGAAGGCATGGCCAAGAACGAATTCTATGCCTTCCTTCCGACAGAGATCTGCGAGCCAGTACCAGGCGAACATACACTCGACTCCAACGATGAGCCCTTCTCTGAACGGTGCGATGGCTCTGAGAAATTCAGCGGGGTTCGCGTTGCAGTTGCAATGGACGAGGACATTGCCGTCCTCATCAATGACGCAGACATACATTTTCCTGGCATGAAGGTCGATTCCGCAGTAATGTTTGTGCTTGTTAGTGTAGAATCTCATGAGGCCCCCCTTTTTGGATAAAAGCTTCTCGCAAAGGCCAGCATACACTAACAGGAAAGTGTATGCCCAAAAGGGGGGCCTGTAACAGTATCCA
>NZ_JAEMHK010000003.1 GCF_016458235.1 Geomonas propionica
ATAAAAGCTTCTCGCAAAGGCCAGCATACACTAACAGGAAAGTGTATGCCCAAAAGGGGGGCCTGTAACAGTATCCAAAACGGGTGGAGACGGACTGCGCGAGTCAGTAGGAGCGAGGAGGAGTCTGTGGAAGCAAGGTCGCTCCGCCGCTCACCCGCAACCCGTTGGTCGAGAAATAAAAAGAGAAATGAATCTATGAAAAATTACATGCCCGCACTTATCGCATCTATAATTACAGGTATTTTGCTACTTAGTTTCTTTAACAAGCAGCAAACTACTGACGATCTACAAATAACCAGAACTGTAACTTCACAACCTGAAAAGCCTGCATTATCCTTGCAATTGGGAGCTGAACCGCTTGGAAGTGGCGTGTATGTTTCTGATTCTTTATCAACAATCCAAGTCAACAATGGCACTCAAACGGATGTATTGGTTAAGCTAATTAACACTGATAACAGCCAGAGTGTACTGATTCGTAACTTCTATATTCCTAGAGGCAGCACCTACAAAGCGAAACAGTTACCAGAGGGATCTTACAAGGTTGTTTATGCTTACGGGATTGACTGGAATACAGATAATAAACGCTTTAACAGAAAATCGTCTTTTTCAATAGCGGACAAACTACTTGAAGTCAGAAAGACCATCACAGAGGTCGATGGGGCAAACGGGAAACAAATAAATACTAACTATGGTGGTCATACTATAGAACTTAAGCCGACCATTGACGGTAATTTTCCTGCGCATCCGATAAACGAGAACACATTCAATGAAACATGATTAGTTTTGAGTTGAAGGTCGAAGCGGCAACTCTCCGTATCCCATTTGTGTTGGAAAAAATCGCGTTATGTCCCTACCAGACAGTTGGACGCCGCCCGCCCGAAAAAACTGGACTGGCGGGTCAACTGTCAAGCCGTTATGCGTCACAAGAGGAAGGGATTAATATGGAAAGTATCTTTCCTGAACCAATAATGACATTACCTGAAGCTGATATCCCGCTGAACGGAGTAAAAGCTTTTTTATCTCAGGCAGAACATCATCAGGTCATATTTATGGAGTTCGAAGAAGACATTGATCTGCCGGAACACTCGCATTGTGCCCAGGTAGGTATTGTAATAAGAGGTCGAATTGATATGTTATTTTCAGATGAATTAAGAACGTATAAACAAGGAGATGTTTACTACATCCCAGCAGGAGTAAAACATTCGGGCAAAATATATGCTGGTTATGCTGACATTACCTTTTTCGACGAACCAAATAGATATAAGCAAAAATAGGATCAAACAGGAAATAACTCGGAAGAAGAGGGGGGCGGTTCGACATTTGGACATTTGTGTAGCCAAAGGTACCAACAAGGCAGTTGAAGCGGGGCGAGAACCGTCCAGTGAACTCCCACCCGTTATGCGAACTGAAAGGAGTGTCGAATGAAGGGGAAAATATTTCTCACATTATTACTTGCCTTTGCCACGCTTGCTCAAGTGACTACTGCAGCAGAGCTAAAGGAAGATGTTCGCATTACGAAAGCAAAGAGGTTATTCGAAAGGTACGTTAGTCTTGAGCATGCATTTGAACCAGCAGCTGCAGATCTGTATTCGGACGAGGCAGTCATACGAAACAAAAGAACATATCCTACGGGGCAAATTCGTGAATTGACCATGCCCGCTCCAACATACAAGGAGCTCCTGCGTAAGTCGATGCCCCTTGCCAAACTGAGAGGCGATACCAGTACCTATGCCGATGTTTCATATTCTTTCGATGGTGACGGAGTACGTATCAAGGCTGATCGCTACTCCAACTTAAAGAAGTACCATAGCCCACTGTCGGTTTTGGTGAAGCCGTCTAGCACGGGCGAATGGCTCGTCTATGAAGAGCTCAGCGAATCTCAGCCATGACTGCATAACCACGTCTTGGACCTGCCCAAAAGTCCTAGATCAGACGGGCACGGAACTGTAAGGTTGAGCGTTGGGCTGTGGCTGGTAAAGGAGGCAGGCTATGGATTCACCTTTCTTCGCACTTTTCATCTGGTCCGCCATCGGAGCGATCTATGGCGTTTTCTTCTGGTCCCTTTATCTGGCGATAAAAATGAAAATTGAAACTGGAAGCAAAGTCCTTTTGTGTGTCGGTCTTTCTTGCTTTCAGCCCGTTGCATCTCTGGTATTTATCGTCTGGTACTTCCACAAGCACAAAACCTTGCGACCCGCGTAACCTGGAGACGACGAACATGATCGCGTAGTTCCCTCGAGGAGGCGTGCGGTTGTTAAAAGGAGCCTTTGGGTTATATTAAGATCTTGCGCGCCTGCACGGGCCTGGAAGATCTTAAGATTCCTCTCGCTTTACCCCCTTTCTCTTACCCGTAGCCGCATCGGGGCGGGTCATGGTCAAAATCCTCTCCGTCTTCGGCACCAGGCCGGAGGCGATAAAAATGGCGCCGGTGATCATGGAACTGGAAAGAAATCCCGGCGACTTCCAGAGCCTTGTCTGCGTCACCGGGCAACATCGGCAGATGCTGGCGCAAGTGCTTGATCTTTTCGACATCAGACCGGACTTCAACCTCGACGTGATGAGTTCTGGGCAGGACCTTTTCGATGTGAGCGGGAAGGTTTTGCAGGGGCTCAAGACCGTACTGGCTCAAGTGCAACCTGACATCGTGCTGGTGCACGGCGACACGGCAACGACCATGGCCGCTGCCATAGCGTGTTGTTTCAGCCGGATCGGCATCGGCCACGTGGAGGCGGGACTGCGCACGTATCAAAAGTACCAGCCGTTCCCTGAAGAAATATGCCGGCGGGTGACCGGGGCCGTTGCCGACCTGCATTTCGCGCCCACATCGGTAGCAAGGGCGAACCTGCTGGGCGAGGGGATCGACGGAGGGACCATCTTCGTGACGGGCAACACCATCGTCGACGCCCTTCAGTCGATTACCAAGAGGATTGCCGGCGACCGTGCCTTGCAGGAGCAGTTGGAGGAGCAGTTCTCATTCCTGGACCCAACCAGGAAATTGATCATCGCTACCTGCCATCGTCGGGAAAACTTCGGCGAGGGGATCGAAAATATCTGCCGAGCCCTGGCGGAGATAGCCACCTCTGATGCCGATGTTGAGATACTTTACCCGGTGCACCCGAACCCGAACGTTCGGGAACCCGTGCACCGCCTTCTCGGAGGCGGCTCGTATCCCAACATCCACCTCGTAGCACCGGTCGAGTACCTTCCCTTTGTCTACCTGATAAATCGCTCCCGCCTCATCATCACGGACTCGGGCGGGTTGCAGGAAGAGGCTCCCTCGCTCGGCAAGCATGTGCTGGTTATTCGCGATGTGACCGAACGCCCGGAAGCGGTTGTGGCCGGGAATGTGCGCATGGTGGGTACCGACTGCGGGAAAGTTGTTGCTGCGGGACGTGATCTGCTTCGGAATTCATCCAGTCAGGGTGATTCCGGTTGCTGCCGCGACCTTTATGGCGACGGGAAGGCTGCATGCCGGATTGCCGCTGTCCTGCGCAGGCATGGCAATGGCTTGAGCCGTGCCAATCGAGAATCCGCGGGATGACAGGGGGATGTTCGAGGATACCCTGCCGCCCATCATGGACGGTCCGCGCAGATGATCTCGGTGAACCGCTGCACCAACTCGGGGTTACCGTGCACCGGGCCTCGGTGCTTACACTTTTCCACGTTGATCTTGCCGAAGTCCCCGGATGAGCCGATATATTTGAGCAGTCCTGCCTCTATCAGAGCCTTGTCGACCCCAGCCATCTGCCCTTGGAAAGTAGTGTATGCCGGAACGCCCAGGGCGACGGCCTCGCGGTTCATGGATCCCCCGGCACTTATGACCAGGTCGGAATGATAGACCAGTTGATGACCATCCATGAAGAAGGGTGGGGTGACCAGGTTGTCGAGGCGGAGAGCCTTGGCTTTCTCCCGCTGGGAAGCGTCCCTGGGTAGGTAAAGGATTTTCACCTTCGGTTGGTCGGCCAGGAAAGAGACCAGGTCGTAAAAAAGCTCGTTGTTGAACCGGTGGTAGCAGCTGCTGTCAGGAGGAGGGCGAACGGTCGCCAGGACCTGTGAACTGCGGATGCCGAGCCGTTCGAGCTGTTGGCGGGTTTCTTCATGGGGGGTGAACGTAGTTACCGCAATGTCCTCTTTCAACCCATCGAAACGGTGCAGTACTTCTCCCTGTCCCGCCTGTTTTGACAGCATGGCGGCGTCGTAGCCGGCAGGGATGACAACGTCATCCGCCAGACAGAAGGCGAGGTAGGTCAAAGGGTGGTACTCGTAGTCCATGAAAGTCACGAAACGGATTCCGAGCAGTTTGGCCACCAGACCCTGGGAGTACGAGTTGAAGCTGACCGCGACGTCGGGACGGAATTTCCTGGCAAAGCGCGCCAGTTGCAAAGCCCTCAGCCAGGTACACTTCATCTTGTCCAGCAGCCGTTCATCTCCGTTACGCCCCACTACTTCGAATTGGAACTGGCAGTGTCGGGCGATTTGTACGGTCTCGTTGTACTCCCGCGACGTGATGAGCGTCTCGTGACCGATACTGTGTAACCTTCTGATGATCGGCCGGAAGAAGTAAGGGTCGGGCGCAGCGCTTAGATCTATCCAGATCTTCAATGTGCGGCTCCTTTGACACGAGAACTTGGTGCAGCTATCTCAAAAACCACGGTGCCCGGTTGGCGGAGGGACACCTCCTGCACAGGGAGGTATCGAAAACAGTATCGGACCCTGCAAAGTACGCACGCGCCTGCCTCATGCGCGGTGAGTTCCAAAGTGCCGCGAAATCTTCCCGCAAGACGTTTCCCACCGCCGCCATCCCGTTGTCTTCCCCGAAATCGCAGGGAAACAGCCGGCCGTCACTGCTGATATGGGCGATGCTCCAGAGGTCCAGGCACCCGCAGGTCAAGTGCTCCCCCTCGGTCAGGGTCATGCCCCGGTGGGCCAGGTACTCTTCCATCCCGTAGATGGAGGACGGCAGCGCCCGGAAGGTGTCGGCTCCCACGCGCCGGGCGTAGCTTTTCACGTCTCCCATTTCGTGTGCATTGAAGCCGAAGTCGATGAACTGGACCTCGACGCTGGTCTTGCTGCCGGTCCGCTTTCTCACCCGCAAGAGCCGCTCCAGGTTTTCTTTGAGCGTTGCCACGCTTCCGCCGATCCGGTAACGCCCGTAGATCGGCTGGGTGAAGCCGTCCATCGATACCGTCATGCGGTCCAGCCCGGAAGTCATGAGGTCCAGCAGGTAGTCATCGGAGAGAGTCATGGCGAGATTGGTGCTGATGCTGGTCGAGATGTTGCGGCTGTGCGTACACCTGATGATTTCCGGCAGCTGTGGATGCAGCAGCGGCTCCCCTTCGTCGTAGAGAACGACCAACAACAGGTGAGGCGCTAGTTGATCCAGTATTTCCTGGTACTGGGAGAGCGTCATCATTTCGGTGCCGGTCGTAGCGGTGTTGCTTGCGATCCTCTGGCAGGCGGTGCAGTTCAGGTTGCAAAGCGGATAGGTATTGATGCGTGCGACGACAGGAGATGAGTTTACGAGTGCCTTGCGTGCCTTCAGCTCCTGGCACAGCAGGAGGCAGTTATAAAGCCTGCGCCAGGTCATCCTCTTGATGATGGATTTGTGGCGCATGTATTTGAAAAGGTATCTCACGTGGCTTTGGCCTCTTCCAGTGGGCTCTGCATGTGACGGGTATTAGTGATTATTAATGACTACGCCATGCTAGCACCTGAGGTCCGGCTGTCAATGCGGCCACGCCGGACAGTGAAGCCCGCAGTGCCCGCGTTGACGGCTTCAGGGGGCTTGGTAAGATCTCCGCGTGACGCAAAGGGTGGCTTCTGACACTGCGGCGTCGGGAGGTCTACATGGAAAGACAAGCGGCGGTTGCTGCGCTTCTGGAGAGACTTTGGGGCACACTGGCGCGACCAGGGCTGGTTGTACTGCTGGTCGCGCTTTTCTGGGGGGTGAGCGGGTGCGCGGCCGGAAAGAAATGGCAGTACCTGCCGGCAACCAGGGGCGAAGAGCGCTCCATCTATGTGATCGCCCACGGCTGGCACGCCGGCATCGCGCTCTCGAGCGACGACCTCGGCAGCGAACTGGGCTTTCTCAAGGGGTACCTGCGTCCCGGCCGCTACTACGAGTTCGGCTGGGGGGAGGCGGAGTTCTACCAGGCCGACAAGATCACGGTGCCGATCTTTCTGAAGGCGGTGTTTTGGAGCAACCCGAGCGTCATGCATGTCTTCTCCATGCCGGCCGCGCCGGCCGTGCAGTTCCCCGGTGCCGAAATGGTGGAGCTCAAGTTGTCACAGACGGGATTGAAACACCTGAAGGACCAGCTGCGCGCCAGCTTTAAGCTGGACGCGGCACAGCGTCCGTACCCGTTGAAGGGGGGAGCGCACGGCGAATACCGGTTCTTCAAGGGGGAGGGGCACTATCTCATCACCCATACCTGCAACACCTGGACTGCCAAGGTGTTGGCAAGCGGCGGCGTGCCCATGGACACCCGCTTCACCCTGCGGTCGGCGGGGGTGATGCGGCAGGCGAAAAAGGCCGCGAAGGAGTACCTGAGGCTGCGGCCCACTGGCGCGGAAAGGGGGGGGCAAGCCCCGGTGATGTAAGATGGGATCCGATACGGGCGAAAGGGACGCTTCTTATCGCTGCGCAGGTGCATTGACGCCCGAAGGATGGTATAAATCCCTGGTCGATTACAAAGCGCCAATGTGATCGGGGGGGACGCCGACCTCCACCTCCCCCTCGGCGCCGGGACCATCGATGTCGCCAAGCATCTCGCCACCTTGAAGCGGGCGGGATATGACGGCACCATCACCCTCGAGGTCTTCACGCCGGACCCCGCCTTCCTGGAGTACAGCGCCGGCAGGCTGCGCGCCATGTGGGGCGAGGCCCGCCCCTGACCTCACCCCTTTTCCGCGCAGCCGCGATAGGTGTACCCGGCGAGCCTGGGCACCCCCTCCGCGTACCCCGCGTCGAGCGCGACCACCCTGAACCCCGAGTCGGCGATCAGCGCCGGGATGGGGCGGTCCAGGCGGCATCCCCCGGCGAGATGCTGCCACCACGGGGTGATCCGCCGCTGCCATTTGAGCACCCCCTCGTCGGGCGCGGCCCCGTGCTCGCAGAACAACAACCTCCCTTGCGGCGCGAGCACGCGCCGCATCTCCGCCAGGGCTCCCCTCCAGTCGGTTATGCTGCACAAGGTGAAGGTGGACAGCACCGTGTCGACGCTGCCGTCCGCCAGCGGGATCGCCGCGGCCGGCAGGTCGAGCCAGCGCACCGGCAACCCGCTGCGCCGCACGTTTTTCTCCGCCGCCCTGCGCATCCCCGGCGACGGCTCCAACCCCCAGATGCAGCTCACCTTCTCCCTGTCGTAAAAGGGAAGGTTCAGCGCCGTCCCCATCCCCACCTCCAGCACACGCCCATGCGCCAGCGGGACGATGAGTTCCCGTTGCCGGGCCAGCGCCTTCAGTCCGCAGACGCAGCCGGTGAGATGAGGCAGACAAAACTCACTGTAGAGGCTCATGACAGTACCTCGTGCCAGCGAACATAGCAGTAGCATGCGGCATTGCAAGAAGGACGACAGTCTGGAGCTGTGTGAGTCCGAGGAAGGAATGACATCTGGCACACTCTCTTTCGCAATGTCACATTTGGGATTGATATTATTTCTGTTAGGATAGATAAATCCTTTGCAGGTGTTTTGTCAATGCCCGTACTCATTGAGCCAAGAGAGGTCTGATGTTCCGCCCGTCCTCACTGTCGATCCGTTTTTTGCTGCTGCTCATCGTGTTCGTGGTCGCCCTGCCCGCGGCCGGGGTGATTTTTTATTCCGGCCTCGAGTTTCGCAATACCATGCTCGACCAGGCCCGCCAGGAAACCCTGCAGCTGAGCGAACGGATCGCGACCGAGCAGCGCAACCTGATGATGGCGGCCGAGCAGTTGATGACCTCGCTGGCGCAGCTTCCCGAGGTGAAGCACCGTGACCGGTCGAGGGTGGAGCCTATCCTGAGGGACCTGCTCAGGCTGAACCCGATGTACGCCAATATCACCATCGCCGACTCGAGGGGGATGATGTGGGCGAGCGCCGCCCCCATGAGCTCGCCGATCGACGTCAGCACGCGGCGCTTCTTCAAGAGCGCCGTGGCCAGCGGCAGGCTCTCCTCTGGGGAGTACATCGTGAGCCGGATCGTCACCAAGCCCATATTCAACCTGGGATACCCGCTCAAGGACCAGGGGGGGCGGGTCGTGGGGGTGATCGGGGTCAGCATCAACATCGACGGCTACCGGCAACTGCCGAAGCAGATGAATCTCCCCCAGGGGGCGAGCTTCGTGATCCTGGATCATAAGGGGATCATCCTGGCCCGGGGGGTGGACCCCGAGCGCTACGTCGGCAAGCCGTACCCGGCGGCGGCCTTCGCCAACATCCAGCGAGGACCGGAAACCGGTACCGAGATGCGGCCGGGGCTGCAAGGGGACAGCAGGATCATCTCTTACCGGCGGCTGCGGCTGCCGGGTGAGGCCACCCCCTACTTGTACGTCACCGCCGGCATCCCGGTCGACGTGGCTACCCGGGAAGCCAGCCGCGCCCTGACCCGGAGCATGTTGTTGCTTTCCTCGGTCCTCTTTCTCGCCTGTGGCTGCGCCATTTTGATCGGGAAGCGCTGCATCGGAGATCGCATCCGCGTGCTGGAGGGCGCCTCGGAAAGACTCGCGGGGGGGGATGCCCAGGTCAAGGTTGCCGCGCTGGTGGTGGGAGGCGAACTGGGAAGCCTGGCGCGCACCTTCGACGCCATGGCCGAGCAGTTGCACGCCAGGGAAGAAGCACTGGCCCGGAGCGAGGCGTTTTTGAACACCGTCATCCAGACCGAACCCGAGTGCGTGAAAATGCTCGATCGCGAGGGGCGCCTGCAGATGATGAACAGCGCCGGTCTCGCCATGATCGAGGCGGATTCCCTGGCCCAGGTGCAGGGGGAGTGCATCTATCCCCTGGTCGCCCCCGAGTACCGGGAGGCCTTCGTCGAGTTGACCGAGAACGTCTTCCGCGGCATTGCCGGGAACCTGGTGTTCGAGACCACCGGGCTCAAAGGGAGGCGGGTCTGGCTGGACACCCATGCCGTCCCCTTCCGCAACGATCACGGCGACATCGTCTCCCTGCTGGGGATAACCAGGGACATCACCGAGCACAGAAAGAGCGAGGAGGAGCGGCAGGAGAACCTGCTGCTGTTCGAGTCGCTGATGCGCTACTCCCCCATGGGGATCCGCATCTTCGACGGAACAACGGGGCAGTGCATCCTGCTGAACCAGGCGACGGGGGAGATCGCGGGCGGGCCGGTGGAGGTGATGCAGGAGCAGAACTTCCGCCACCTGCGTTCGTGGCGGGAAAGCGGCCTGCTGGCGGTTGCCGAACAGGTGCTGGAAGATGGCGTGGCCCGGGTGCGCGACGTGGACCTGCATACCAGCTTCGGCAAAGACGTGGCCATGTCCTACAGCCTGTCCCGACTGCTGATGAAGGACAAGAAGCACCTCCTGGTGGTGGGGCGGGACATCACCGATGAAAGGCGCCTGGGCGAGGAGAAAAAGCAGATGGAAGCCCAGATCCTCCATGTCCAGAAGCTGGAGAGCCTGGGAGTCCTGGCCGGCGGCATCGCCCACGACTTCAACAACATCCTCATGGCGATCATGGGCAACGCCGAGCTGGCGCTGCTTCGGCTGCCGCAGGAATCCCCGGTGCGCACCAACCTGCAGAACATAGAGAAGTCGTCGCAACGAGCGGCGGACCTGGCTCAGCAGATGCTCGCCTACTCCGGGAAGGGAAGCTTCGTCATCGAGGTCCTGGATGTGAACGCGGTCATCAGGGAGATGAGCCACATGCTGGAGGTCTCCATTTCCAAGAAGGCCGAGATGCGCCTGGAGCTAGACCACGACCTCCCTCCGCTCGAGGTGGACGCGACGCAGATCCGCCAGGTCATCATGAACCTCGTCATCAATGCCTCGGAGGCGATCGGCGACCACACCGGCGTGATCTCGGTCAGGACCGGCACCCGCAGGCTGGACGAAGCGGAGCTGTCCCGGTTGTGGCTTACCGACCGGCTCCAGGCAGGCCCCTACGTCTACTTGGAGGTGGCCGACGACGGCTGCGGCATGGACCAGGAGACCCTGGGCAAAATCTTCGACCCCTTTTTCACCACCAAGTTCACCGGGCGGGGGCTGGGGATGGCCGCCGTCCTCGGTATCGTCCGGGGGCACCGGGGGACCATCGAGGTGCTCAGTGAACCTGGGCGCGGCTCCCTGTTTCGGGTGTACCTCCCCGCGTACCAGGGCGAGCTGCGGCAGCCCGCGCGCCCGGGCCACGGTGGCATTGCGGCTTGCGGATCCGGCACCGTGCTGCTGGTCGACGACGAGGAGGCGATCCGCAGCCTCGGCCGGGAGATGCTGGAGAGCCTTGGCTACAGCGTGCTCACCGCGGAGGACGGCTCGGTCGCCGTGGACATGTTCCAGCAGCATCGGGACGAGGTGGACTGCGTGATCCTCGACCTCACCATGCCACACATGGACGGGGAGCAGGCCCTGCAGCAGCTGCGGTCGCTGGACCCCCAGGTGCAGGTGATCCTTTCCAGTGGCTTCAGCGAGCAGGAGATCACCGAGAGGTTCATCGGCAGGGGGCTGGCGGGGTTCATCCAGAAGCCGTATCGCCTCGCGGACCTGGGCCAGAAGCTGCAGCGCGTCCGCACCAGGGAGCGGCGGCAGCCGTCGCGGGGATGACCGGCAACTGGGCTGCGAAGCGGGGGGGGACGGCGGGCGGGTGCGCCGGAGGCTAACGGATCATCTCGGTGATGCTGGTGATGGGGAGGGCGTCGGTGTGGATGCTCTGCTGGAGGGTGTGGAACTCCTCCAAGTGTGCGAAGAACAGCCCGAACATCTGCGGGTCGAAGGCCTTGCCGCTTTCCTCGCTCATGATCTGTGTGGTTTCCTCTATGCTGAAGGCCCGCTTGTAGACCCTCTCGGTCAGCAGGGCATCGAAGACGTCCACGATGGATACCACCCGCGCGAAGATGTGTATCTCGTCCCCCTTGAGCCCGTACGGATACCCCGTCCCATCCCATTTCTCGTGGTGTTGCAGCGCGATCACCCTTCCCGCCTCGATCACCGGGTAGTCCCTGGCCCCGGACATGATCTTCCCGCCGATCACGGTATGCTCCTTCATGGTCGCGAACTCCTCCGGCGCGAGCTTACCCGGCTTGAGCAGTATCGAGTCGGGAATGCCGATCTTGCCCACGTCGTGCAATAGCGAGGCGAAGTAAAGAATATCGCACTGCTCGCCGGGGATGCCGGCCAGCTGGCCCAGCCGCTTGGAAAGCTGGCTGATGCACTTCAGGTGCGATCCCGTCTCCTGGTCCCTGAACTCCGCCGCCCGTCCCAGGCGCAACGAGATCTCGTACTCCGTCTGCAGGGCTTTGGCCAGCGCCTGCTGCAGGGCGGCGGTTCTTTTGGCCACTTCCACTTCCAGGACCGCGTTGGTGTCCTTGGCGAAATCGGCAAGCCTCTTATTGCGGATCTGGTTCATGACCCGGTGGCGCAACTCGCTCAGGTTGAAGGGCTTGCTGAGGAAGTCGTTGGCGCCCAACTCCAGCACGTTTGCCACCTCGGTGCTGTCCGCTGTGACCACGACCACAGGTATGTCGTGCCAATGCACGTCCTGTTTGACCCGCCGCAGGACCTGATAACCGTCCATTATCGGCATGTTCAGGTCCATGATGATCAGGTCCACCTGCGGGTGGGCCGAGATGGCTTCCAGCAGTTCCTGCCCGTTACCGGTTTTGATCAGGGTGCATTCGAATTGCTGCAGCATCTTCTCGAGCATGTCGAGGTTGAGGGGGTCGTCATCGGCCAGGATCACCTTCACGTCATCGAACATCATCTTCTCCCTGAGACTGTCAGGATGCTTTGGGTGAGATAATGAAGCAAGTTTTCTCACTCATGCACTGTATCGGACGTTTTTCATTCAACCTTAAATAGAGTCTTGCCGAGTAGTGACAACACAGCTACCGGTGCTTCGTGGCGCGCTTGCGATGGTGACGGCAGCGGGGTGGGCAGAAACGGCCCCCTTAACTCGAGGACCATCTGGATGTTGCCTCATCGCCGGCCATATTGTGTTTGCCATATAAACTGTTTTTGTATATAAAACATTACTCACAATACTGGCAGACGCGACTTCAATATGTATCAAAGTTCATCAAGTAGTGTCGCGGGACTGTATTAATTTTGAAATGTGAACAATGCTTTTGAGAAGCATCATTAAATGAGCAGGTGATGAGGAGGGAGTTACCAGACGTGAAAGGTGACGACCTGAAACAGATCGACATCCCGATCTTCGCCACCGACCTGATGAAGCTCAACAAGCTCGGCTTCGAGGGGGAATCGCTGCGCATCGAGAGGAGCGTACTCTCCGTCATGTCCGATGAGCAGAAGACCCTGCTCAAAAAGGAGATAGACAAGCTCTTGAAAACGGACCTGGCCAAGGCGCCGGTGGCCGGCTAGCAGGGTAGCGCCCGGACGGGCGAAGGATGGAAAACGGGCGACCCGATATGGGCGCCCGTTTTTTTTTACCCGGGATTCAGAGGAGCACCCACATCGTGACCGGGAGCGTTACGAAGGAGAGGCAGGTCTGCGCGGTGATGATGGAGGCCATGCTGTCGTGGTCGCCTCCCATCTGCCGGGAGAGGATGTACGAGGCCGGCGAAGTGGGGACGCTGAAAAGGAGCAGCACGGCACCCGCCGCCGCGCCGGTCAGGCCGGTGGCCGCGGTGAGCCACCAGGCGAGCACCGGCTTGCAGAGAAACTGGATGCTGCAGCTCACCAGTAGCGGTTGCCAGTGCCGGGCCAGGTTGCCGGCCCGATACGCCGCCCCCACCGCCATGAGCCCCACGGGGAAGGCCGCTTTCCCGGCCAGGGCAAGGGTGCCGTCCACCGCGGCGGGGAGTTGCCACCCCGACGCGCTGACGCCTATGCCCAGCAGGCAGCCGATGATCAGCGGGTTGCGCACGAGGTCGACGCCCAGGCGCTTGAGATCAAGCCCCGCGCCGTTGCCGACGGTCAACGAGAAGGCGGAGACGCAGAGCACGTTGATGAGCACGATCATGAAGCCCGCGCCCAGGGCTGCCAGGAAGAGGCCGTCCCTGCCGAAGAGGCTTTCGGCCAGCGCCAGCGCCACGAAGGTGTTGAAGCGGACGCCGCCTTGAAACAGCGAGGTGAAGACGCCGCCCCCCATGCGCCGGTTGGCGGCTCCCCAAAGAATCACCAGGAGCGCGCTGGCGGCGACGACACCTTCGACGGTGAGGAGGATGCCGAACCAGGGGAGCGAGCCGATCTTTTTGCCTGCCAGGCTGTGGATGAGTGCGGCGGGCATCAGCAGGAAATAGGTGAGTCTCTCGGCGCAGGGCCAGAAGGAAGGGGAAAGGAATTCGCTGCGCCTGATCAGGAAGCCGACCAGTATCAGCGACAGTACGGGGGTGAGGGCGTTAACGATGGGGATCAAGCTGCTCTCCTTCTACCAGTTGGTGGAACGAGGGTAGCACGTGGTCACATGAGGAAAAAGTTCATAATACTTGGGCGTCGCTCAAGTGTTTTTTAAGTATCCGCACTCCCGGCACAACCCGTCCAGCACCAGTTGGGTCAGCGCGAGGCGCGGGTGGTGGCGTTTCTGGTACATGCCGACCCGTCGGGTCAACTGTGGTGAACCGAACGGCGTCAGCGTGAAATGAGCTTGCGCCTCTTCGAGCCGGCGCCGGTTCAACGGCACTACCGCTATCCCCAGTCCCTCTTGCACAAGCGTGGTCGCCGCCTCCAGGGAATCTACCTCCATCACCTCGCGCGGGCGAATCCCCTGGGCCAGCAACTGTGCATCCGTCAGCGCGCCCGCCCACGCGGTCTTGTCGAAGCGCACGAAGGGATAGGCCGCGAAGAGTTCAGCGGCGGTGGCGGCCACGCTCCCTTTGGGGGCGACCACGAAGCAGGGCTCCGCGTCGTAGGGCTGCCACTGGTACTGCACCGGGACGGCGAACGGGGGCTCGGTAGTCAGGGCGGCATCGAGGTCCCCCTGCTCCACTTGCCGAACCAGCTCCGCCGAGAGGCCGGAGACGAGCCGCACCTGCATCTCCTGGTGGTCCTGACGCAGACGGCCCAGGACCGGGGGGAGCGCGCCGGTGATCACCGTGGGGACGGCGCCCAGGGTCAACACGCCCCTGATGGCCCCTGAGGGCGACAGTTCCGTCCTGATGCCGTCATAGAGGTCGAGGATCTCGCGGGCGCGCTCCACGACCAGTTTGCCGTTCAGGTTCAGCTTGGTGCCCCTGCCGGTGCGCTCGAAAAGGGGCACGCCCAGTTCTGCTTCCAGGTTTTTCATCTGCAGGCTGATGGCGGATTGGGTCAGGCAGAGTTGTTCCGCCGCCGCGGCAAAACTGCCCTTGCTGGCGACGGCGGTGAGGATGCGCAGGCTGCGTAGGGACATCAGGGGACTCCGAAGTTATGCCGCGATTGATCTTGAGAGGGACACGTGTATCTCGACGTCATCCCACGGAACATAAACCTTGTCGTTGGCGTCCTTGGCAATCAAGCCCAGCCCGAGTAAACCGACCACAGAGCTATGTACGTTGCTGTAGTTTCGCCGCAATGTCTTGGCAAGGCGGTAGACCGATTGGGGGCCAGTCCGCTTCAAAGTGTCCAGAAGTTCAAGCCTCTTTGGGGTAATTTCAGTGAAGAGCTGCGATGCCGTTGCAAAATTAAGTTGGTAATCTGCATCGGGCAGACGTTCTCCGTTATCGAGGCGTGCTGCAATGTCCAACAGCTCGTTGTGTGTATCTTTGAAATTGGCTATGCCTATTATTGCCTTAGTCATAGAAGATCTCCTGCTAGCCGTTCGATATCGTAGTAAAAATCCCGAATGAGGTGCTGGACCGAAGAGAAGCAGTAATCCTTCTCATGTCTCCCGTAGTGCACGTGGTCGCCTTTGCCAGTCTCGTTGTCGTAACGGACGATGCATCTGCCACTGTGGCCGCAGTATAGACGGTACTTCAAGCCATGTGGGCGCTCGGTTGTCGGTTGTGGAAGCTGCCAGATCACCGCCTCCACGATGAGGCCTGAACTGTAGACCTCTTTTTTGGCGTAGGCCAGCGTAGCACTCATAGGCATTCTATATGGTGTATTGTTGATGCGCAATATATTCGTGCGCAGTCATGGTAAGGAAATCCGGTAGATGGTGCCGCTGCCGTAATCGGCGAGGTAGAGCTCGCCGTCCTCGTCCTCGCCGAAGGTAGAGATGGCGTAGGGTGAGTCGAGGAGCAGCCTGGTTTGCCACTTGCCGTCTACCCTGCGCAGCCCCCAGATGCGGCCGCTGCAGAAGTCGCCGTACAGGTAGGTGCCGCGCAGCTGTTCGATCCTGCCGCGGTAGACATACCCCCCGGTGACGGAGCAATCGCCCCGGTCGTGGCGGTAGACGGCGACGGGGAGGGTGAGGCCGGACTTCTTGCAGTCTGGTTTCTTGAAGCAGCGGTCCCCTTCCATGATGTTCCAACCGTAGTTCGCTCCGGCCCCGGAACCGGCGGGCTGGTAGTCGATCTCTTCCACCTCGTCCTGGCCGACGTCGGCGATGTAGAGGTCGCCGGTGGCGCGGTCGAAGGAGAAGCGCCAGGGATTGCGCAGGCCGTAAGCCCAGATCTCGTTGCCGAAGGGATTCTTCGGCAGCCGATAGGGAGCCGCCTCCGACCTGACGTCGATGCGCAGGATCTTGCCGAGCAGGGTGTCGAGCCGCTGCCCGTTGCCGTGCGGGTCGCCGCCGCTGCCGCCGTCTCCCATGCCGATGTAGAGGAGCCCGTCCGGCCCGAAGGCGAGCTGGCCGCCGTTGTGGTTGGTGTAGGGCTGGACGATGGTGAGCAACTGTTTCCGGGTGGCCGGGTCGGCGAGGTCGGGCTTGTCGCCGACCTTGAAGCTGGCGATGACCGTGTTGCCGATGCCGGTCCTGTTGGTGTAGTCGACGTAGAAGGTTCTGCTGGAGGCGAAGTCGGGGGGGAAGGCGAGACCGAGGAGCCCCCGCTCCCCCCCGGACTTCACCAGGGAAGTGATGTCGAGAAAGGGGGCCGGGTCGAGGGTGTCGCTGCGGATGATCCTGATTTTGCCTTTTTGCTCCAGCACGAAGAGCAGCTTGCTGCCGTCCCTGGCGTTGACGATGGCGGTGGGCTGCTTGAGCCCCTTCACTACCGGTATCAGCGTGAGCTTTGCGGGGAACCCGGCGTCGGCGGGCGCAGCGGCATGAACGTTCGCAGCGCCGCCAGCGAACCAGACGGAAACGGCAATGGCACAGAGTGCGGCAAAGGATTTAAGGCATGCTCTCTTGCAGCTCATAGACACCTCCGGTTCAGATTCTCAACGTGCGGCGGATGAACGCGGCAAGTATATCCGGCACAGGGGTGATGTCCACGTGCGTGACCTGCCTGCACGGTTGTGGGATTCGGGCAAGGCAAATCCCCCCTGTCGCCCCTGTCCCCCCTGTCGCAAAGGGGGGGGCAGGGGGGCACGTGCGGCGCTTGGTCGGGAACATGCTCAGTCTCCGGGCATGCTTCGGGGAACCTTCGCAAAAGGAGAAGAGTGAAGATCGGGCGCGAGGTTCACATATTTACATTGATAGTAATTAACGCTGCGTGCTATGCTGCGCCTGCCGAAGGCTGGCGAGCTCATCGCACCTGCATGTGATGATAGGGGGAATTATGAAAAGGTGGATGCTCAACATTGTCATGGCGACCATGCTCACGCTCGCCTTGTCTCCACCCGTAGCTGCGACTAGCGCGTGGTGGCTGGAGCCGGGGATCCTGGTTGAGGCGGACGAGGCGGTGACTCCTGTCGGGACCAACGGCCAACAGCAGTTGACCGTCACCACCGCCAACAACTCGCTCACCACCGCCCGGGCTTTGCAGGTCGGGGGCGCGCCCGTAGATGGCGTGATCGTGACCGGCATGAAAAGCTGGTACGTCGTGGCGGCCGCGGACGGCCCCGGTTACATCCGCATCGGATCGACCGGGCCGCTTCTGATAGAGGATGCTGTCGAGGTTCCGGGGAAGGAATCCGCCGCTCAAGGTCCCTGGTCCCGCAAAAGTGTCTCGCCGCAAAACGGCGCGAAGCTCATCGAGGCCTCCATGATTTCCATAACAGATCTGGCCAGGATCCGGAAGGCTCAGCGCGGGTTGATCCGGATCAGTACCGAGAGCACCACGCCGGTCGCCTACCGGATTTCCTTCGTGTCCGAGCTCCCCGAGAGCCGCATCGGATCCGCTTACGGGCCCGGCAGCGCCGCCAACCAGTACATCCTGGCACTTGCCAACGGCGGGCCTTTGATCGATCTGTATCGCACCACCCGGATCCGCTATACCAAGGAGCGAGCCTTGGCACTTCGGGAACAGTTGTTCGGCAGGGGCGGATCCCAGTTTTTCCGGGTGCACCAAAAGGACCCTTCCCTCGACCTCAACGTCAGTGACGGGCTCCCCATCCAGCACATCATCCTTTCCGATGACCAGTCCAGGCACTGGGCTTTCCAGATCACGTGCCAGCAGCGCGACGGTCTTTGGATGGTAGTCGACGCCCGGAAGGATCCGGAGCTGAGCGATGCCGACGTGGCCGCGATCGTCCGTCGCGACCAGGAGGCGAGCGGCAACTTCAGGACCGGCGAGGCATCCAGGGGGGGCGGCGCTCCCGCCGCCAAGGCACTTTCCGCCGGGAAGGGAACAACCAGATAACGGCCGGCCGCCGGGACAGGCCTTTTACGGCCGCCTCGGCAAAGGAATGAACAGGAGGAGTCATGGAACAGCAGATGTCACGTTTCAGCCGCTTCGCTACCTGGGCCTCACACAGTTCCGGGCACCCATCCTCCTTCATATTCGCCCTGATCATCATTGTGGTCTGGGCGGTGACCGGGCCGTTGTTCAAGTTCAGCGACACCTGGCAGCTGGTGATCAACACCGGCACCACCATCATTACCTTCTTGATGGTGTTCGTGATCCAGAACACCCAGAACCGCGACTCCGCGGCCACGCAGCTCAAGCTGGACGAGATCATCCGGTCCCTGGAGGGGGCGAACAACGCGCTCCTCAACATGGAGGAACTGGACGAGAAGGATCTTGAGTCGATCCGGGAGAGCTACCTGAAGCTGGCTGAGGACGCGCGCAACAACCTGCGCAAGGGGAGAAGGCAAAGGCATACCAGCGCGCCGTCGGTGTAAGGATAGGCGGTCACCGGCGGTGGATGGATCAACTACAGGTTTTGAGGGAGGGAGTTATGTCGACACCACTAATTGCACTGGCGGCGATCCTAGCGTTCTTTGCCGTCATCATCATTCCGTTCATGTTCATGAAGAGCGACCAGCCGCCAAGCGCCGAGCCGCAGCACGATCACGTGGATCAGGCCCGGAAGGCCAGGAAGAAGAAAAAGAAACGGTAGCAGGCCGGGGGCGCGCAATAACTTGTCCCCGGCGCTATCGCGCGATGGCGTTGAATTCGACGCGGCTGCGGGCCACAGTATCTTTCTCGGGGAGCTTGTAGATATTGTCGCTCGCCTGGAACAGTTTTTCCGGCGGCAGCCCTCCCTTGGCAACCAGGTAGGCGATCACGGTGGCGCTGCGTTCCCGCGCCAGCGACTGCAACTCGTTCTCCCCGACCACCGTGTTGGCCACGATCAGCTTCTTCATCTCGTTGTCAGGCAGGTCCTTCACCATCCCCAAAGCGTTGCGCGGCTTGGGGAACTTCTCCTTCTTGTAGACCGCCTTCAGGTACCTGGAATATTCCTCGGGCGAGAGCTGAACGTTCTCGCTGCTGTCGCCTTCCTTGGTCTGCTGCTCCTTGACCAGGTAGAGGAACTTCTCGTTCTTCACCTTGCGGGTCAAAAGTTCCTGCCGATACCCCTCCGGGTCCTTCCCCTTGTCGACGAATCCCTTGATTTCCAGTTTGAGCCCCGGCCGGTCGGCCACGACTTTGGCCAGTTGGGTCAGTTTCTTTCCCTCGTCTGCCGGCAGTTCGCTGGAGCCGGGTTGGAAGGCGATGACGCTGAAATCCTGGCCGCTGCCGCCTAGCGAGGAGAGCAGGGCGAAGGGGGAGGTGGCGGCTTTCACCAGCAGGTTTTTCAGTACCTGCCCGATCAGCCCCCAGATGCTGAACTGTGGGTCATCGGTGCGACCGGTCACCGGGAGGTCGAGATGGATCTCGCCGTTGCGGTCCTTGAGAAGGGCGACGGCAAGGCGGACCGGGAGACTGGTTGCCTGGCTGCTCTCCACTTTTTTGCCGAAGGTGAACTGGTCGATGAAAACCTTGTTCTCGGAGGTGAGCTGCTTCTTCTCGATGAGGTACTTGAGATCGAGGAACAGCTTCCCCTTGTCGATGGCGTAGCCGAGGTAGGTGCCGGAATACGGGGTCACCGGGGAAAGTTCGATGTCGCGGAAGGAGACCTTGAGGTCCACGAACAGGTCATCCCGCAGTGGGTTGAGCCTGCCGGTGATCTGCATTGGCGAGTGGTTCTCCAGGTTGCCGCGCAGGTCGACGTCGGCGAACTTCGATTCCTCGGAGGTGAGCCCGCTGACCCGGCCCCCCAGATTGTAGAAGGTGCTGTTGAAGGTCTGGGGCAGGTGGTTGTCGGTGAAGGCCATGGTCCCGTTCTGGATGGTGACACTGCCGACCGAGACCTGGCGTTGTGCTGTGGGCGACGGCGCTGCGGTAACCGTGGCAACAGCAGCACCAGTCGTGGCGGCTGCCGGCACTGGTGCCGCCCCTGCAGGCGCGGCAGCTGGTGCCGTTGGCTCCTTCTTCACCAGGTCCTGGAGGTTGAGGGTTCCGTCCTTCCTGATGATGATGCGGGAGTAGACGTCGTTGAGCGCGACCTCGCGGATGGTCAGCGCGAACGGGTCGAAGTTGCCCTGGAACTCGTCGAACTGTAGGCTCTCCCATTTCAGGAGGTCCTGGTCCCCGACGGCGTCGACACTGTGGAAGTCGCGCACCCCTGCGTTGCCGTGGAAGCTCCCCTTGGCCTTGCCGTCCTTCAGGGCGAGGTCGAGGTTCACTGTCGTGTCCAGCGAGCCTCCTATCACCGAGAAGTTGAAGGTGTCGGGGAAGTAGGGCTCGAAGTCGGAGATGGGGAGCCGGGAGATGGCGACGCTCCCCCGGTAGCGGAAGGGGGCGGGGGTGACGGTGCCGTTCAGTTTCAGGGCTGCCCCTTTGCCGTAGGTCGCTGAGAAGCGTAGCGGCGCCGGCGCGAACTTCGGGCCCTGCAGGTTGGCAAGGGTCAGGTTCGTGTTGCGCAGGGTGAAACGCGGCGGCTCTTCGAAGGTCTTGTCGGTGAAGGCGAAATTCAGCTTTTCCAGTTGCAGCTGCTTCAGGTGATAGGAAATACCTTTTTGCGGTGAAGCTGCCACCCCCCTACGCGGTGAGACTGCTTCGGGGGGCAGGCTCCCCCTACGCGGTGAGGCTGCCGTGGAGGGCAGGCTTCCCTTACGCGGTGAGGCCGCTTCGGGGGCGGCGAACAGGGACAGGAGCGACAACTTGCCATCGGCTTCCTTTGACAGCGACAGGGAACCTTGCGACAGGCGGACGTCGCCGATGTCGAGGCGGTTGTCGCTTTGGCGGAAGCCGGCGTCTTTGACCTGGAGCGAGGCGAGGTCGAAGCCTTCTTTCTGACCGTAGCGGGCGGCGAGACCCGTGACGGAGAGGTTACCTTTCTGAACCGTCACCCCGGCGGGCTCGCTGTAACTGACCTCACCGGCCAGGGCCACGGTGCCTTGCACCGGCGCGGTCAGGTACGGGGTCAGGTACGGCCAGGCGCGCTGGAGCTTCAACCCGACGAGCTGGATGGTGGAGGCGACGGTCAGCGGCGCTGCGGAGAATTTCCCTTCCGTTGTTAGCGTCACCTCGTGGTCCGGCTTGAGGGAGAGCTGGTAGCCCGCAGACGTCCCCGGCGCGGTGCTGAAATTTCGTACCGTCGCTTCTATGTCGGCAACGGTGGTCTGGAAGCCTCCCTTGGGCAGGTCGTCCCGGAAGTGCACCGTCCCCCCCTTGCAGGCGAAGTAGGGGAGCACTATGGTGGTCTTGTGCGGGGGCTCCGCCGGCTTGGTGGGCTCCTCCTGTTTCTTTTGCTGACCAACCAACTGGGAGTACATCCACTCTCCACGCTGGTTGCGCTCGAAGAAAAGCTCGAGACCGTCGGTGGTGATGGAGTGGAACTGGAAGTTCCCGGCCAGCGCCTCCAGTTGTGCCGCTTTCACCTCCAGCGACCGGAGGCGGAGCAGCGGCTTGCCGCCAGGGAGATCTATCGCGACTGCATCGAGCCTGGTCAGTCCTTTCAGGGTCAGCTCCGGCTTTTTATCGGCAGAGATGCGATACCCCAGGTCAAGGTCGACGTCCAACTTACCCGACGTGAGGTCGGCGGGCGGCTTGACCGGGTAGTAGGCGACGTATTGGGGCAGGCTCAACTGTTTCAGCCCGATGTGAACCGAGGTTTCCAGCGACTTGCTGAGCGGCTTCAGCTTCCCCGTGAAGCTCAAGGGGGCGCCGTCGACCACCGCAGAGAGACGCGGGTCGATGTAGTTGTCCGCCAGGTAGGGGCTGTTGCTGATGAACGGCAGTGCGATGTCGAGGCTGCGGATGCTGTGTTTCCTACCCCCGCCGACGATGCGGTCGTCGAAATCGATCGACCCGTTCTTCAAGCGGATGTTGTTGACGGAAAAGCGCAGCGGGGCCTTCTTCTCGGTCTCCTTTTCCTTGGGTTGCCGCTCGATGATGTCGCTGAAGTTGAAGCGGTTGGGGGCGGTGCGAACCAGGTTGACGGTCGGGGTGTCGAGGGTGACCTCCGAGAGGATCAACGCCCTCTTGAAGACGGATGCCGGTGCGACCGACGCCTCCAGGGCGCGGAAGGCGATCAGGGTCGGACCCGTCTTCTCGGCCACCGCGAAGTCCGTGACGGCGACGTGCAGGGTGAGCGGATTGATGCTGACCGAACCGATGCGCGTGGTGCGTCCAGTGGCATCCTCGATCGCCGCTATAGCCTTATTTTTTACGATGATAGGCAGTATCGCGGCTGTAAAAAGAATGAGAGCGGCAAATACTGCGATTGAAACCAGGAGATATTTGTTGAGCTTTGGCACGGGAAACCTCGATTAGCTGGCTTGTCGTTCCACCTACTATAACTTAGCACGTTTGTGACAAAGCGCACGCGGCCCCACGCACTGTACTGCCATACCGTGAGGATGCGCACAGTGCGAAGCAGGCATCAATAAAAGGAAGATCCAGAACTTTATTTTTAAAAAGCAACCTGATTAAAACAAAACAACTGGCAATCTATATCTACTGGGCTAGAATCTTATCCCAACTGTCTCAACAGGAAAGAAGATATAATTAAAAGCTTGTGAGAAGTTCTGCTTAGAGGTTGATATGCCTTGGATAATCGTTGCCGCGATAGCGACTGCCAGTTCGGTGACGATACTGGCCCTTGTTAATGTCTACCTCTACTCCCGCTACAAAGAACCGTTCATGAAATTGTGGGCGGTGGCATGGGGCATCCTCATCTGCAGGTACATCTTTCTCATCCTCTCGGTACTATGGCCTGCTTGCCTGGTCTGCAAGCAAATCAACTACCTTTGTATCATCGCCAGCGCTGTCATCCTCCTGGCCGGCACCAGGAATTTCATTGGCCGACCCGTCGCGCACGGGTTCACCATCACCGGCACGGCCATAGCCCTGTGGACCGTCGGCGTCCTGTGGTCGGGGCTGCCGGTCATGTACGCCATCGTCCCCATCTTCGCCTTCCTCGCCTTTACCTATATCCGCATCGGCATCGAGGTGCTGAAGCAGGCCCAACCGGGTGAAATCGCCAGCCGCGTGGTGGGCTGGCTCTTCATCACCTGGGGGATCCACCAGGCCGACTACCCGCTGCTGCGCCCCGTTGAGTGGTTCGCGCCATGGGGCTTTCTCTTTGGCAGCATCGTTGCCACCAGCATCGCCATCGGCATGATCCTCATCTACTTCGAGAGAACGCACCGGGGGCTGCAGGAAAAAGAAACCCGTCACCTGAACCTGATCGAGTCGTCGCACAACTGGATCTGGGAGGTCGATGCCAATGCCCGTTACACCTTCGCCAGCCCCCAGGTAAAGGAGTTGCTCGGCTATGCACCGGAGGAGGTGATCGGGAAGACTCCTTTCGACCTGATGCCGGACGGGGAGGCCGCCCGCATCGGGACCATCTTCGCCGGGATCAGCTCCAGGCGAGAGCCCTTTCACCGCCTCGAGAACGCCAACCGGCACAAGGACGGCCGCCTGGTGGTGCTGGAGACCAGCGGTGTCCCGTACTTCGACGGGCAAGGGAACTTCCTTGGGTATCGCGGCATGGACCAGGACATTACCGAACACAAGCAGGCGGAGACGCGCCGGGAGGTGAGCAGGGAGGTGCTGCAGGTCCTGAACGAACCGGGAGAACTCAAGGAGTCGGTGCAACGCATCATAGAATTACTCAAGGTGAAGCTGGATTTTGCCGCGGTGGGGATTCGCCTGCAGGAGGGGGAGGACTACCCGTACTGGTCCCAGTCCGGATTCCCGCAGGCGATGCTCGAGCAGGAAAATGCACTGGTGGAGCGTTCCGCGGATGGCGGTGTCTGCAGGGACCAGGACGGCAAGGTCCGGCTGGAATGCACCTGCGGCCTGGTCATCTCCGGTCGGGTGCCGCAGGGGCACCCCAACGTCACCCCGGGGGGAAGCTTCTGGACCAACGACTCCTTTCAGCTGCTGGATCTCCCCCGCGACCAGGACCCGCGCCACAATCCCCGCAACGTATGCATGCACCGCAAATACGCCTCCATCGCGCTGGTCCCGATCCGCTACAAGGACAAGATCGTGGGGCTGATCCAGTGCAATGATCATCGCAAGGAACGCTTCACCGCGGAGTCGCTGCAGCACCTGGAGGGTATCGCGGCCTATGTCGGCGCGGCGCTGATGCGCAAGTGGTCCGAGGATGAGCGGGTCACCCTGGAGAACCAGCTGCAACAGGCCCAGCGGATGGAATCGATAGGGCGGTTGGCGGGGGGCGTGGCACATGACTTCAACAACATGCTGGGGGTCATCATCGGCCATGCCGGCCTGGCGCTGATGGACATCCCCCCCGCGGACCCGATCCAGGTCCATCTGCAGGAGATCAGCAAGGCGGCGGAGCGGTCGGCCGATCTCACTCGCCAGTTGCTGGCCTTTGCCCGCAAGCAGGCCATCAAGCCCCAGGTACTGGACCTGAACGAGACTATCAGCGGCATGTTGAAGATGTTGCAGCGGTTGATCGGGGAGGAGATCCACCTCTGCTGGCAGCCGGGGAGCAGGATCTGGCCGGTAAAGATGGACCGGTCCCAGATCGACCAGATCATGGCCAACCTCTGCGTCAATGCCCGCGATGCCATCTTAAGCGTCGGCACCATCACCATCAAGACCGGAACTGTCAGCATCGACGAGGCCTACCGGCTGCACCATCACGAGGCGGTGCAGGGGGAGTACGTCTGGATCTCGGTCAGCGACGACGGCGATGGGATGGACGGGGAAACGCTGGGGCACATCTTCGAACCCTTTTTCACCACCAAGGGGGTGGGAGCCGGGACCGGGCTGGGCCTGGCCACCATCTACGGCATCGTCACCCAGAACCACGGCTTCATCGATGCCGCCAGCGAGCCGGGACAGGGGGCGACCTTCACCATCCATATCCCGAGGTACCTGGGTGCCGACGGCGCCGGGGAGCTGCAGGGACAGGCACCGGAGCCGCCGCGTGGCCGGGAAACCATCCTGCTGGTGGAGGATGAGCCGGCCATACTGCAGATGACGACCATGCTCCTAAAGAGCCTGGGGTACCTGGTCCTGACGGCCGGGTCCCCGAGCGAGGCGATCCGTAGTGCGGAGCAGCGGCCGGGTGGCATCGATCTGCTGATGACGGACGTGGTCATGCCCGAGATGAACGGCCGGGAGTTGGCCGGTGTGCTCGCCTCGGGGCAGCCGCGCCTGAAGTGCCTGTTCATGTCCGGGTATACCGCCGACATCATCGCCCACCACGGGGTCATCGACGACGGGTTGTATTTCATCCAGAAGCCTTTTTCTCTCCCGGTCTTGGCAGTAAAGCTGCGCGAGGTGCTGGAGCAGGTTTAACGGGTAGGCGGGGTCCCCGCATCTGCGGTTGCGCCGGTGCGGATTGGGGTGAGATGGATTTCTTGATCGTACTGCCGGTTGCTTTTCTCGCTTCGCTGCTCAGCGCCATGAGCGGCGCGGGTTCCGCCATGCTCACCACGCCGGTGTGGCTCGCGCTGGGCTTCCCGCTTCCGGTGGCCATCGCCTCGAACCAGCTGAACGGTGCCGCCTGGACACTGCTTGCGGCCCGCAACTACCTCAAGGGGCGCCGGGTCGACTGGGCGCTCATAAGGGCGATGATCCTATGCGGGCTGGCCGGCGCCTATGCCGGAACGGTGATCGTGCGGGGCGTCGATCCCCGCCTGCTGCAACGGGTCATCGGCGCCATCATCCTGTCGCTGGTGGTCGTGGTGGCGCTGAACCCTTCCTTGGGACGCGATGAGAGCGAGCCCGCGCTGTCGCGCTCCGTCACGGCGTTGCTGGCCTTTCCCCTAGGCGTCTACGAATCCTTTTTCGGCTCCGGCAACGGGCTCTTCACCTCGCTGCTCCTCGCCAAGGGGCGCGGCCAGACCCTGGTGGTGTCGCTCGGATGCTACTACCAGATCGCCTTCTTCTGGAACTGTTTCGCTGTCGCAGTCTACAGCATGGCGGGGTTGGCCGACGCCCGGCTCATGATACCTTCCACGGTCGGCTCGGTCGCGGGCGCCTACATCGGCTCGAGGATCGGTCGGCACAAGGGGCACGACTGGGTGCGCGGACTGTTCGTGATACTGGGCGGAATACTGGGCCTCAAGCTGGTGCTCGGGCTGTAGTCGGGACGGCCGCAACGGCTAGCCAACCTGGACCGCCAGCATGGAGATGGAGCCGCCGTCGACCCCCTCTACCGGGAAGGTGATCTGCTCCTCCCCCCGCC
This sequence comes from Geomonas propionica, assembly GCF_016458235.1. Lineage (GTDB taxonomy): Bacteria > Desulfobacterota > Desulfuromonadia > Geobacterales > Geobacteraceae > Geomonas > Geomonas propionica. Next base: position 26,075 of record NZ_JAEMHK010000003.1, read on the forward strand.
TGGTCGCCAGCACGTACAAAAGCGGCAGATAATGGTCCGGCGTCGGGATGGAGAGCCGGGCGTCCTCGCCTAGCGTCTCGTACGCCACCAGGGGAGCATGGTCCCCGGCCAGCATCAATTCTCTCGCCCTGGCTTCAAAGCGCACCGCCCAGTCATACGGCTCGACAAGGTGTCTCCCCCAGGCGTAGCTGTGCAGGTTGTGAACGAGGTTGCCGCTCCCCACGATGAGGATCCCCTCTTCGCGCAGCGTGGCGAGCTTCCTGCCTAGGTCGTAGTGGAACTGCGCCGGCTGTGTCTCGTCGATGCTCAACTGCAGCACCGGTATGTCCGCGTTCGGATAGAGGTGGCACAAGACGGCCCAGGTGCCGTGGTCGAGCCCCCAGCTGTCATCCCCCTGCACCTCCAGTGGAGAGAGCAGGCGCTGCAGCCGGCGGGCAAGTTCCGGAGCGCCCGGAGCGGGATAGCTCATCTGGTACAGTTCCGGCGGGAATCCGCCGAAGTCGTGGATGGTGCGGGGCTTTTCGTTGACGGTGACCGCGGTGCCGGGGCGGTACCAGTGGGCGGAAACGCAGACGATCCCCTCCGGGCGCGGCATGGTTTGCCCCAGGTGTCGCCACGCTTCGGTGTAGTCGTTGCGGGCCAGCGCGTTCATCGGGTTGCCGTGGCCCAGAAAGAGTGCGGGCATTGTCGAGGGCATGTGGGACTCCTTTTCCTGGTGAGATATCCGACAGTTATACCTGGTCCCGCGCCGAGGTGCAACGGCCGCAAAAAAAATGGGGCGCCTGCGAGTGGCGCCCCATCTACGTTTGCCTGAGCCGCTCAGGCCGCCTTGGCGTAATCGATCATGCCCTGGAAATCCACCACAACGGCCGGTTCGTCTCCGACTACCCAGGCATCATGTCCCATCGGCAAAAGGGAAACATCACCCGGGCCGCAGTCGAACTCGCTGCCGTCATCCATCACCACGTGGAGCCTGCCGGAGACGTGGTACTGGAAGTGCGGCGCTTCACAGCTTTTGGTGTGCACCAACGGCTGCACAGATGTCGACCAGCGCCAGCCGGGGAGAAAGGTCGCCTTGCCCACCAGCGCCCCGCCGATCAGGATCAACTCTACCTTGCCTTTGGGGAACTCCCTCACCTCGTAAGGAGTGGCGAAGTTTTTTACCTCTGCCTTGTCGCCCGATATGACTTTCATAGTTGCCTCCTTTTATTCCACCTTGCCTTCTAACCAATTGTAATCCTTCCCTTATCCGACGGTCAATCATGCCGTGTCCGTGTCTTGTCTCGCTGCTCCTGGCGCCGTCCTTTGCTGTGTCCCGGCGCCCACCTGTTCCGGCGTAATGCTTTTCGAAGGACTCCTTGCCAAAACAGCCGCGCTCCTCGCTAACCCCTCGTCATAACAAGGGGTATAGCCGCAGGTTATATCTATAACCTAGGGTTATGATTCGTGCTAACCTTCTGAAATAACAGCTGCTTTCTTAATGAGCACCCGTCACCCGATAACCTGCGGTTATCGTTCGTTCTCATTGTCATGCAACGCCCCGCGGCTAAAGTTATCATTAATTCGACACCTTGGCCTGTTGCACCGGTATTGGCATCACTCGTGCTCATGGGGAAAGGTCGCGAGAGGGCTTCATTATGCCTTTCCTGCGGCGTATTCCTGCGAGCAGAAACGGGTTCCCACCCGAGACAACAAGAAAGGAGAAAGATGATGACTTCGAGGATAGGCATTGTGATGGCTGCGTTGCTGGTGCTGGTATCCGCCACGGCCCTTTGGGCAGGCGGCTCTGAGCCGCTGGCGAAGCTGCACGAAGGGAAGGCGACTTGCGCCGATTGCCACGGCAGCAGCAAGAAGATCAGCGTCGACGACAGCGAGAAGGGCGTCAACAAAAACTGCGTCGGCTGCCATGGCACGCTGGCAGAGATGGGGAAGAAATCCCAGGAGGAAGTTAATCCCCACAAGTCGCACCTCGGTGACATCAACTGTACCGCCTGCCACCACGGCCACACCGCATCCTGGGCCTACTGTCTGAGCTGCCATCCCTTCGACATGAAGATCGCCGGCGGCGGGGCCACCCCGACCAAGGCGACTCCCGTGGCAAAGACCAAGAAGCACGCCGAGAAAGCGGACGTCGTGGTCATCGGCGCCGGTGCTGCCGGCTTCACCGCGGCCATCACCGCGCACGATGCCGGCGCCAAGGTGGTCATCATCGAGAAGCAGCCCATCACCGGCGGCAACAGCATGCTCGCGGCGGGCGGGATGAACGCGGCTGAGACCACCTTCCAGAAGGAGAAGGGGATCGCCGACTCGGTGGATCTCATGTACAAGGACACCATGACCGGCGGCGGCGACCAGAACGACCCGGCCCTCGCCATGGTGCTGGCCAAGAATTCCGCCGGCTCGGTTGCCTGGCTCACCGGCCTGGGCGCCGACTTGAGCGACGTCGGCCGCATGGGGGGCGCCAGCGTCAACAGGACCCACCGTCCCAAGGGGGGCGCCGCGGTCGGTGCCCACATCACCGAAGTGCTGCGCAGAAACGCCGCCCAGCGCAGCATCGACATCCGTGTCAACAGCAAGGTGGTGCAGATCCTGGAGGACAAGAAGGGGCGCGTGACCGGCGTCCGCGTCGCAGGCAAGCATAGCGGCGAGTACACCATCAACGCCAAGGCGGTGATCATCGCGGCCGGCGGCTTCTCGGCCAACCCGGAGCGGGTCGCCTACTACCGCCCCGAGTACAAGGGGATGACCACCTCCAACCAGCCCGGCGCCACCGGGGACGGCATCGATCTCGGCACCGCCGTGGGCGGTGACCTGAAGGACATGAAGGAGATCCAGATCCACCCGACCGTCGCTGCCGGCAGCCGCACCCTCATCACCGAGGCGGTGCGCGGCAACGGCGCCATCCTCGTCAACCATGAAGGGAAGCGCTTCGTGAACGAGCTGACCACCCGCGATAAGGCTTCCGCCGCCATATTGGCCCAGAAGGGGCAGTCGGCCTACCTGATCTTCGACGACGGCGTCCGCAAGAGCCTGAAGCAGATCGACGGCTACTTCCACCTGAACCTGGTGCAGCAGGGGGCCACCCTGAAGGATCTCGCCGCTGCCATCAAGGTCCCGGCCGAGACACTGGAAGCGACCGTCGCCTCCTACAACAAGGGGGTTGACCAGAAGAACGACGCCGAGTTCAAGCGTCCCGACCTGCCGCGCGCCCTGCGCACCGCCAAGTATTACGCCATCGAGGTGAAGCCGGGCGTGCACTACACCATGGGCGGCCTGAAGATCACCACCGGCAGTGAAGTCGTCGCCAAGGACGGCAAGACCATCGCAGGACTCTTCGCGGCCGGGGAGGGGACCGGCGGCGTCCACGGCAAGAACCGGCTGGGCGGCAACTCCATCTCGCAGACCATCACCTTCGGCCGCATCGCCGGCGACAACGCCGCCAAGTTCGCCAAGAACGCCCGCCCCTAGCACCATGTGCCGGTAACGGCAGAAACAACCGGGGAGACGCCCTCGCGGCGTCTCCCCACTGTTTGCCCCTGGGCTTATCCAACGCTCGGGGGGCAAGACGAGCGAGGCGGGCATGTTCCACTCCAGCTTCACGCTGATGCGTGACGACAATTACCGTATCTTCTCCTTCGGACAGGGAATTTCCTGGCTGGGAAGTGTGATGCAGTCGGTGGCCCAAGGGTGGCTGCTCTGGTCGCTCACCAAGTCACCGGCGCAGCTGGCGCTGGCCGCCATCATGCTCTCCCTTCCGGTACTCTTGTTCAGCGTACCGGGCGGGGTGGCCGCCGACCGGTTCGACAAGCGCGCCCTCCTGGTGATCACCCAGGGAGGCTCCCTGGTCCCGCCCCTGTTCCTGGGCATCCTGGCCCTGCGGGGCGAGGTGACCGCGCCGGCGATCATGTTCTTCTCCTTGTGCCAGGGCGTGCTGAACGCCTTCGAGGTCCCGGCCCGCCAGGCGCTGCTGGCCGAACTGGTGCCCAAGGAGTGCCTGGGGCAGGCGGTAGCGGTCAACGCGGTTTCTTTCAATGCCACCCGCCTTTTCGGCCCCGCGGCCGCCGGTTGCATCATCGCCGCCTTCGGCGCCGCACCCTGTTTCTTCCTCAACGCCCTCAGTTGCGTGGCGGCGATCCTCACCCTGCTCCAGGTGCGCCTCCCCTGCCGGGAACCGGATCATCCGCTGCGGTCGCAAGGGCTCCCGGCAACCGAGCTGCATGAAGGTCTCTGCTTCGCTGCTAACCATAAGGAGGTGCGCCAACTCCTCCTCTCCGTACTCCTGGTGAGCCTGTTTGCCATTCCCTTCGTACCGCTGCTGCCGGTCTTCGCCGAGATGTTTCAGCGCGGCCCGCAGGGGCTCGGCTTCATGTCCGCCTGTCTTGGCAGCGGTTCGCTCCTTGCGGCACTAGGACTTGCCTTTCGGGACAACCTGCCCCACCCACACTTCAACGGCGCCGGCGCCGGGATACTCTTCGCCTTGGCGCTACTGCTCTTCTCCCGCAGCACCGACTACGCCGTTGCCCTGGTTGCCTTGGCCCTCGCGGGGGGGGCGGTGGTGGTGTTCCTGGCCGGCGCGAACCGGTCCTTGCAGCAGGCCTGTCCGGACCGGCTGCGGGGGAGGGTGATGGGGGGCTATACCGTGATACTGCTGGGGATGGCGCCGGTGGGTAACGCCCTCATGGGTGGGGTCGCCGCGAAGCTCGGAGCTTCCTGCGCGCTCACGCTCACCTCTGCGCTCTGCATCGCCGGTCTTTCGCTCTTGCAGATGGGGTCGCGCCGCGAGGCCTTAGTCACCAACAACCGCGATTCTCTCTGGAGTGGCGAGCTCGCCGGCAATAAAGGAGGAGATGCCGGTAAAGGTGCGATTCGTCGTGCTTTGTGACCTGGGTCACTCCTGGGTGATGCCTGATAGGGTATGGTTACTTCACGTTTTCCACCTCAGCTTCAGGAGTCCGTATCTGCATGATGCACCGCCTCGTTGCCGGCGCAGGGATCGCCCTGCTCTTTCTGGCCAGTTCCACCTCCCTGTTTGCTTCAGATTCGGCTTCCTGTGAACTGAAGGTGAGAGAAGGCTACCACTTTTATGACATAACCGGCAAAACCCTGGACGATCTGGTGCAAGAGATCAAGCTCAATGGAACCAAGTGGAGCGACGGCAAAGTGTACTCCGCCATGACCAACTGGGACATCCATTACAAGTACGAAGTCACCTGTCAAAATGGCCGCTACTCGGTCAAATCCGCCGCCACCCGCGTAGACATCCTGTACAACATGCCTCGTCTGAATCTTGCCACCTGCGCCCCCGAACTGGTCACTGCCTGGAGCAATTACCTCACCCATTTGCAGGGGCATGAGTTCGGTCACAAGGACCTGGCGGTTAAGGCTGCCTCCGAGGTGAACGAGATGTTCGGGACCTTGCCAAGTTTCGGCAGTGAGGAGGAACTGGCTGCGGAGATCACCAAGCGCACCGAGGAAAAGTTCAAGGAGTTGAAGGAGATCCAGATAGGATACGACCACGACACCAGGCACGGCGAAACCCAGGGCGCCGTTCTGCTGGCCGGATCACATTAAAAAGGGGCTACAGGCCCCGCCCGTAACCCCTTTCCCTGCCTACCTGCCTTATAATCACGTCTTACCTGCCACTACCGCCGGTTCCGGTGCCGGTACCCATGGATCCGCCGGTGCCGCCGGTGCCGGTGCCAGTGGTGCCGCCCGTACCGGTACCCATACCGCCAGTACCCATGGTACCGGTGCCCGTGGTGCCTGTACCCATAGTGCCGGTGCCCATGTTACCGGTGCCGGTCCCCTGGTTATTGTAGCTGCCGCCCGTACCTTGGTTCATGGTGCCGCCGGTGCCCTGGTTCAGTGTTCCGCCGGAGCCGCTACCGGTTGTCCCCCTGGTTCCCTGATCATAGTAGCTGCCGCCCGTACCTTGGTTCATGGTGCCGCCGGTGCCCTGGTTCAGAGTTCCGCCGGTGCCGCTACCGGTCGTGCCCCTGGTTCCCTGATCATAGTAGCTACCGCCGGTGCCCTGATTCAACGTGCCGCCAGTGCCACGGTTCATGGACCCGCCGGTGCCCTGATTCAGGATTCCGCTCGGGCCACGGTCCAAGGTATTGCCTGTGCCTCTAGTCCCCTGTTCAAAGTAGCTGCCGCCGGCACCCGGGTTCAGCGTGCCGCCACCGCCTGTGCCGCTGGTCCCCCTTTCCATGGTGCCACCCATGCCGCTACCAGTGCCGGTGCCGTAGTAACTGCCGCCACTACCCTGGTTATAGGTACCCCCGGTGCCCCTCTGGTCGTAGGTCCCACCCTGGTTGTAGGTGCCACCGGTGCTGCCCCCCACCGTTCCGCCTGCACCGGTGCCCATGCTGCCACCTTCAGGTCCCAACCGCTCAACCGTGAAGTCCTGCCGCACTGTGCTCCTGGCTCCTGTTCCAATGGGGAGGGTGGTGCTACTGTAGCTCTCTACGCTACCGCCACCAGATGTACCGGAAACCGTCCCGCTTCTGTGGGAGGTTTTTTTGTGGGTCATTCCGGCTTTATGGGTTGAGGTTGAACCGGATTTGTGTGTCATCTTCTTGTTGCACTGGCTTCCTGTGCCAGCCGCATAGCTTGTGCCTGTGGTCATGCCCATCATGCCCACCACGGCGATTGTGGTGAATAGCAACCTTCTCACTGTTCTCATAGTTGGACCTCCGTTCCCGGTCCCGACCGGGCGACACCGCCTGCATAGCTTGCAGATGGGCCTGATGGTCCTCACGGTGTCAACTCTAGGTTGTATGCAAACCAGTGCTGCTGATCTCAACTTACCATAATCAATTAAAAAAAGCCAACCTTGCTGGCGTCGCTGGTTGATGCTAAATGCGCGTGATAACAGGGAATTTTATAATGGGGGGCGAGGGCTGCTTCCGATAACCTGTTCCTGTATTTGCACAAAAAAGAGGCTGCGCACGCAGGCGAGGGCTCATGAGCGGCTTCGGGCCGAGGAGCTTTAGCGACAGGGATGTTGGAGGAGCGGGTGGGGGGCGGGTGGGGGGTGGCCGCCTGGTACCTCGACAAGGCTCACGTGAAATTTGCCGAAGCACCTGGGTCCTGAAGCCAAAGGGGGGGCAGAGGAGGCTTCAGGCGCGCCGGCAGGGTGCACCGGCGCGCTCGGATCGACCGTTACAGTTCAACCAGGTAGTCGGCCTCGCTGGTGCCGGAATTGCTGCTATTCAGATAAGGGGTCTCGGGGAGGATGACGGTCGAGGCGATGCCGCCGCCCAGACGCTGCAACTGGTCGGGAATGGCGTATTTAACGGCATGCCAGACCCCGGTCAGCACCACCAGGGTCCGCCCAGGCTCCTTATCGCGGTAGCGCAGAATATTGAGGGCCATACCGCTGTTGCGTACCGTCTGCGCCTCGCAGAAGAAGTCGAACTTTCCGCCGTTTTGCTGGTGGTGCGGCGCCGACCGGAATGTTTTCCTCAAAAAGGCAACCTGCGGGTTGGCGAGGTCGCAACTGGTTCCCGGCGGCAGCCCCTTCCGTTCCTCCGGCGTAAGTGCCGCGAAGCCATCCCGGGAAACCTTGCGCACGATGGCAAGCGGCACGTTGAGCGCTACCATCGGGATGCGTTTCTCCTTGGCGAAGAGGAAGATGTCCCGGTACATCTGCCAGCCGGTCCAGTTCCTCTCGAAGACCTGCTGCATCTCCGGCTCCCCTATGTTTCCTTCTACCCAGTCGTCCAGTACCTTCTGCGAGTCGCTCTGCATCATTTCCAGCCCGATGGCCATTGGCAGCTTGCCTCCGTCGAGCAAGCGGAGCAGGTCGAGCTGCAACTCGTGATGGTACGACTCCTCATGTGACTCGCCGACCAGGATCACCTGGCTGGTGGCAGCCGCCGCTGCGAGTTGCGGTAGAGATAGAGTCTGACCATCACTGAGGCGGGTGATGATGGTATGCCCGTGAGCCTGGGCGCAGCAAACCGCTATCAGCACCGCGACGAACAACGTCCTGAAGCATCCCAACATAATCGCCCCCTTGCGCGGCTCTGCGCCACAATGGCGGCCGGCGCACACCGCGTCTGCCGTGGTTCGCGTCTCTTTGGGTGAAAAATTAAGCGCGGTTAATTGTATCAGGCGACGTGGCAGGGGCCAGCTGCGATGGAGGGATTGCAGCGGCTGTGGAGACGGCTCATCCATTGGTCAGCGGATCAGAGGAACGGCGGATTACAGCATGAGTGGATTGGGGAATGCAGGGAGAAGGGAGGGGTGCCGGGACGGGTGAGGCACGAGGACGCGGATGGAGAATTGAGAATCGAGGACGCTAGGCGGAACTTGTGGCGGGTTCCCGCAGCTTGCGGAGCATGACGCGCATCTGATCCCTATTGTAGGGCTTGGCGAGGAATGCAGCGTACGGATCACTGTCGATGAAGGGGGATACTTCCTTCTTGCCGTAGCCGCTGCAGAAGAGGACGGGAAGCGCAACGGCCTCCCTGCGCAGTTCCTGGTAGGCTTCGACTCCGTCCATCTCGGGCATGGTGAGGTCCATCAGGACCAGGTTGATCTCTTGTGACCGCTCGCGATAGATCTCGAGGGCTTGGCGGCCGTTGCAGGCGGTGATGACGGTCAAGCCCAGCCCGTTGAGAAGGACGGTGCCGACCTGGCGCAATTCCGGTTCGTCGTCAACCAGCAGGACGGTACCTTCCAACCGCTCCCGGGAGGGGCGCGGTGGCTCCGGATCTGCGCTTGCTCCCAGGCGCGGGCAGGGAGCGGGGCAGGTCGGAAAGAAGATCCTGAAGGTGGATCCCTCTCCTTCGGCGCTGGAGAGTTGCAGGGCTCCGTTGTGACTTTTTATGATGCCCATGGTGGCGGACATCCCGAGGCCGCGCCCGGTGAACTTGGTGGTGAAGAAGGGCTCAAAGAGCCGCTGCCGGGTCACCTCGCTCATGCCGCAGCCGTCGTCGCTGACTTCCAGGCAGACGTAGGAGCCCGGGGCGATGGTGTTGCCGAATGTGTCGTAGCTGGCTTCGTCCGGCCCTATGGTGTGCCCGGCCAGCGTGATAGTGACGGTGCCTTTCTGGTCGGCGATCGCTTCGACGGCGTTGACCACGAGGTTCATGATGATCTGCTGCACCTGCCCTTGGTCTCCCTTGATCAGCGGGATGTCCGGCTCGATCAGGTACCTGAAGGCAACCTTCTTCTTGAAGGCGGGCTGGAGCATGCTCACCACCTCACGCACCTGGACGCCGAGGGCTATCTCCGTCTGCACCAGCGGACTCTTGCCGGCATAGTTGAGCATCTGGCGGCACAGGTCGGCCGCGCGGTTCCCTGCCGCCTCGATCTGCGCCAGATGCTGTTGCACCTCTTCGGCCGTCGCTGTACGGGCCATGGCGCAGTGCCCGAGAATGATGGTCAGGATGTTGTTGAAGTCGTGGGCGATGCCGCCGGAGAGGACACCCAGGCTCTCAAGCCTCTGGGTCTGCTGCAGCTGCTGCTCCAGGGAAAGCCGGTATTCCTCCGCCTTCTTTCGTTCCGTCACGTCCCGCGCGACGTGCACGCAGGCGGTAATCTCGCCGAACTCGTTGTACAAAGGGGAGACCGAAATTTCGAAGAAGCCGCCTAGGTGCCGCTCCTCCATCTCTACGTGGGGCGCCTCGCCGTCCTGCAGCAGTTTCACGAAGGGACAGGTGCCGGGGACGCCGCCCATCTCGTGGAAGAGCTCGTAGCACTTGCGGCCGGGGACCTCGGAGGGGCGCATGCCGAGCCGGTCGGCCATGGCGCGGTTGGCGCGGGTGATGGTGTGTTGGGTATCGGTGATGAAGATGAGGTCGGGGACGGCGTCGAAGGTGAGCTCCCACTCCCGCTTGCCGCGGCTGAGGGCTTCGTAGAGAAACTGTGTGCTCAAATCACCATCTACTGACATGCCGTTACCCCACAGGTCCTGAAGAACGCATTCCATGTCCTGCACGGGACGCAAAAAAGCCGGGGCAGAATATCGAATGATATTTCGGCAACCCGGCTGTCTCTGAGAGACCCAATAGGCTTTCCGCCCCATCCTCGCGGATGGTTGAGTATTATCGTGTATCTTGTTGATGTATTTAATTTTAGGTCATTATGCTCTTTGGTTTGATTGAAGTCAACGGTATGACAGCTATTGGCAGGGACTTCCCCGTGAGTTGAATCACTAAAAAAGTATTTTTGTCAGAAATAGTAGTTCCAAAGCAGGCTGTGCTCAGAAAGACTGTGCCCTGACACATCTCCATAGCTGAAGCTCAGGCTAACACTCTGTTGCTGAGCCAGCCGGAAGTTCTGTGCCAGTGTCGCTTTGAGAGTGATGCGGTCATCTCCCACCACATAGCAAAACGCCGATCCTTCCAGGTTCACTTTCCACCACTCCCTGATCTGCTCCAGGATCCCCAGGCTGATGCCCGGCGCAGCGGCCACCGTTCCGCGCAGGTGCCTGCCGCCGTCGACGTCAAGTTCCGCGAAGCCGTACACGATGCCGCCCCAGGGGGACCTGCGGGAGACGCCACCGCCGCTGTTCAGCCTGAAGATGAGCGAGTCCCTGCCGTCCTCCATCACCTCGGTATCCCAGCCGGTGGCGATCTTCCAAGAGTAGGGCTTGAAAATGCGGTCACGGGGGGCGGTGGAGAGGATGTCCAGAAGGTGCAGGGTGCGCAGGCGGGAGCGCCCCGTTTCCGGCACGTAGTCGACCCGCGTGTCGAAGAACTTGATTTGCGCTCCCTTGAGGTAGCCCTGGTCCGGGTCGAGCAGGCTGTGGAACTCGGGCTGCATATGTACCGCTGCGAACCAATCCCCGCGGCGCACGCCTCCTCCCAAGCCGACCTTGGAGGTGTGGTGCCCGGCGTCGGGGGGGGCGGGGGGCGCGACGGCATAGTCCGCCTCGCTCCCGGTGCCGAGGGCGCTTCGTTGTGCGAGGACCTTCAGGTAGAGCTTGTTGTAGGCATCCTGCTCCAGTTCCTTGCGGGCAAGACGCAGCTGCACCAGCTCCGCGGCGAGGTCCAGCACCTCCCTTTGGCCCTGCGCCGTCGGGGCCACCGCGCCAATGCTTGTGGGGGCGCGCTTGCCCTGGGCCACTTCGACGGCGGCTTGCTGTCCTTCGTCTTCGAGCAGGGAAGCGACTTTGACGATGCGCGCACCCTGAGAGGGGCGATAAACCGCCGGCTCCAGGATCCCGCTTGCCTGGGCGATCTCGATGGTGTTGGTGGGGTGAACCAGCAGGCCGGTACGGTCGGAGAGGTGCAGCGAGGGGCGCGCCGCCTCGATCAGGAACAACAGGTTGTAGGAGCAATTCTCGTCCAGGAAGTAATAGTCGGAGGCCACCCGCTGCAGTTCCAGTGCGTGCAGCAGCAGCTTGTCCACCTCTTCTTTGGAAAGTTTCAAGCGGTACTCCCACATGTCCCGGTGCTCAAGGTCGCTGTACTCCTTTACCTTCTGGTAGTACGGCATCAGGGAGTAGTACCCCTTGTACAGCCCGGTGAGCCCCTTGATGGCGTAGAGAAAGCCGTTGGCGTCGGTGGCGTCGGCCGCGTAATTGATCGCGTAGGAGATGAGGTTGCTCTTGCTGGAGCTGTCGATCCTGATCAGGGTGTGGCCGAACATCGAGGCGGGGCTGTTGATGTGACCTACCGGGAACACCAGCACGGCGGACCGGGCATCGATGGTCCTGATCTGCTCCTGCTGTTCGGAGCAGGCGGCGCCAGGGAGCCGGGACGGATCGATGGAGAGTTCAGCGCTGAGCCAGGCCAGGCGGGCCGGGAAGCGGCAGAGGGGATGTTCCCCGTCCGGAGCCTCGGGGCGGAAGAACGCGGCAATGGTGGCATACAACTCGGCGGCCGGGTCGGTCCTTCCGGTGGGGGAGAGAAAGAAGTTGGCGTCGGAGATGCGGCTTACGGTGCCGCCGGCGAAGGCCTTTTTGTAGTGCAGCAGGATCTGCCAGGGGCGCTCTTCCCAGAGCCGTTTCGCCGCAGCCTCTTTGAGGAGCTGGTCGCGGTAGGCGAGGTCCGCGGCAGGCGCGGGGAGGCAGGAAAAGGCGAGCAGCAGCAGGGTGCACAAGGCGTGGCGCAGCAGGGACATGATCATTCCAGTACTCATAACAGGTTGCGGAGGGGACTTCGAGACTAAAAAGGGTGCACAGTTCTCACTGTGCACCCCTCGCGACGTTTTGCCCGGCAGAATCAGTTGGCGGTTACGGTCACGACGTTGTCGATGACCTCGGCCATGACGATCTTGTCAGAGGTGAAGATCTTGTTGAAGTTGGCCTGCAGCTTCGCCTTGTAGGCGTCGCTCTGGGTGGAGGGGACACCCATCATCTCGACGAAGGTGTCCAGGGTCTCGCCTTTGCCCATGGCGATTTCCTTGGCCAGGTTGTCCATGTTGGCGCGGACGAACTGGTTCAGTTTCTCGTTTTGCACGATTTTACCGGGCTGGGTGCACTCGGAGGTGCCGGAGGTGATCCCGAAGGTCTGGGTGCCCGAGGTGCCGTTGGTGGTCGATTGCAGGATCTCGAACAGGATCGAGCCGTCGGCCTTGTTCTGCCAGAGCATGGTGCCGAGGCCGCAACCTGTGTTGGTGTGAGCCTGACCAGCGGCAAAGGCGGAACCGGTAATCAAAAGAGTGAGTGCAAATGCCATCAGCAGCTTTTTCATGGTTGTTCTCCTTTTTGGGAAAATTTTAACCAAGTATATGGGCCTGTTCCTGAGTGTCAACTGACAGGCTGAAAAAGATCGTCATGTCCGCTGAAAGCAGCTGAAATATGGGCATCTGTCACTTGCGCGCGTGTGCGGCAAACAGCGCAAACGAAAGCGAGCCTCCCCATAGAAAGAGGAGGCTCGCGGGTCGTTTTTTACTGCGGAGCGGAAGCTCAATCTTGCCCGCATTTGCATTGCTCAAGCGTGCGGTGCGCCACGATGGTTTGCGCCTTTGGGTGACAGGGGGCTATGCCAGTTTGAACCGCCCCACGATCTGTTGCAGCTCCGCGGCGAGCCCCGACATGTGCGTCGCGGCCTTGGCAGTCTCGTGCGCGCCTCCCGCAGTTTCCGAGACCACGTCGGTTATGGTGCCGATGTTGGCGGTGATTTCGCCGGTCACCGCCGTCTGCTGTTCCGCCGCGGTCGCGATCTGGTGGATTTGGGAGGTGAGTTCGTTGATGGCATTCATGATGTCGCCCAGCGCCTCGCCGGAGCGGCGCGAGCTTTCCATGCCCGATTCCACCTCCTGCACCCCGAGCTTCATGCTCCCCACCGCACCGCTTGTGTCGTTCTGGATCGCCTTGATCATGGCACCGATCTCTTTGGTCGCCCGGGTGGTACGTTCGGCGAGCGCGCGGACCTCGTCCGCCACCACGGCGAAGCCGCGTCCCTGCTCGCCGGCGCGGGCCGCTTCTATCGCCGCGTTGAGGGCCAGGAGGTTCGTCTGGTCGGCGATGTCCTCGATGGTCCCGACGATGGCGCCGATCTCGTCCGAGCGGGTGCCGAGGTTTTGGACGGTCTGTGCCGATTCTCTCACCCGTTCGGCGATCTTCTGCATGCCGACCAGGGTCTGCTGCACCACTTGGGCGCCGCCGCGGGCGGTGTCGCTGGCGCGGTTGGATGACTCGGCGGCCTGGGAGCAGTTGCTCGAGATATCGTTGGAGGTGGCGCTCATTTCTTCGCTGGCCGTCGCGACCGTTCCGGACTGAGCGGCGACCTCCTCCGCGGCGGTGGCGATCTGTACCGCCGTTGCGCTCAGCTGCTGGCAGGAGACGGAAAGCTGGCTGGTGTTTCGGGAGAGCTGGGAGACGATGCCATGGACGTTGTCGATGAAACGGTTGAACCAGGTGCTTACCTCGCCCAGTTCGTCCTTGCGCCCCACTTCGAGTCGCCTGGTCAGGTCTCCCTCCCCTTCGGCGATGTCCTTGAGCATGCCGAGCATCCGGGAGAGCGGCCGGGTGATACCCAATGAGATGATGACGCCGAGGAGGCAGGTGCCGAGGCTCGCCGCGCCTGCCAACACCAGGCTCAGAATAAGGGTTAGACGCGCGTCGTGGGCCAGTCGTCCGGCGGTGGCCAGGATTTCTTCGGTAAGGACATCCTCGACCTGTTTCATGGTGTCGATCTTCTCGGTGATCACCGGGAACCAGGTCTCGGCAGGGATGCCGAAGTGGCCGGAAAGCCCCTTGGACAGCACGGCACCCCTAATCTCCTCGACCTTGCCGAATACAGGCGCCTTCGCTTTCTCCTCGTAGGCCGCGACCGCCTGTGGAGAGGCGAACTTGCGGAACATGTCGAGGTAGTCCTGCTGGGCAGCCAGGATAGTCATGGTCCGCTGCAGCTTCTCCTGGTCGAGGTTGTCGGCTGCGAGCACCGCGTTCAAGGCGGCCCGCTCCTTCCCTGTCTCCTCCTTGGCTTTCACGAAGCTGTAGTAGGCGGTCGCCTGGCGCATCACCTCGCGCTTACCGCTGGTGGTGGCAACTGCTGCCACGACATCCATGTACGAGTTGATCAAGCCGGTGTAGAAGGTGTAGGCCTGCGCGCCGGTCTCCTGGAGCGTGTCGATCCTGACGCGGGTCTCCTTGAGCTTCGCGATCGCGCCTGACGCCGCGTCCAGGCTTGCCTTCACCACCGCCACCGATCCCTGGTTCTTCTCGAGGAACCCGGCCACCGCCTCGATCTGCTGGTCCACCTTGGCGCGCTGGCCGGCGAGTTCCTCCTTGAATTTGCCACCCTTGGCGTTGAGGTAGCCGGAGGTGTAGCCTCGCTCCTTCTGGATCTGGTGCGACAGCTCACCCACCTGGACCGCCAGTGCGGTCAGCTTCTGGGTCTGGACCAGCCCCTGCAGGACCGCATAGTCTCTGTTCGCGTTGTAAACCGAAAACACCACCATACCGAGCACCGGGACGGCGATCATCAGCAACAGCTTGGTGCGGATTCTTAGATTCTGAAACATGGTTGTTCCTTCCTTCGCACGGGGTTCTCCAGCCTCTACTCCCGCGCCAGGCGCGACTGGCGGCGCATTGTGGCGGCATCTCTGCCCGCCTTTGACATTAGTTTTCAATTTATCGGCGGGGCGGGAGGGGGCTTTAGCGAAATTTGCGGAGGGGCGGCGGTGATGGCGACGGGAATGATGGGAGTCATGGGAGCTGGAGAGCGGACATGGCTGGAGGCTGGAGGCTTGGCTTGGGGGGGGAGCTACAAAAAAAGCCGCTGCCCTCATGGTGGGGCAGCGGCTTGCCGACAAACGGCGAAACGGGCGGGAGCTACTTCGCGCCGAACAGGAAGTAGGAGAGCGACAGCAGTGCCAGCACCCACATGCCCCCTTTCATTTCCTTGATGCGGCCGGTGGCCCCCTTCATGAGCGGGTAGGCGATGAAGCCGGCGGTCATGCCGACGCCGATGTTGTAGGTGAAGATCATCAGCACCACGGTCAGGAAGGCGGGGATGAGCTCGGTGAAGTCGTCAAAATCGATCTTTGCCAGCGGGCTGATCATGTAGGAGCCGATCACGATCAGGGCGATACCGTAGGCATGCGCCGGGACGATGGTGAACAGCGGCGCGAAGAAGAGCGCCAGCAGGAAGAACAGGGCGGTGACCAGGGCGGTGAAGCCGGTGCGCCCCCCTTCCTCGATGCCTGCCGCGGATTCGATATAGGCGCCGGTGGTGGTGGTGCCGAGCAGCGGCGCGGCCACGGTGGCGAGGGCGTCGGCCAGCATCGGCTTCTCGATCTCGGGGAGGTTGCCGTTTTCATCCAGGAGGTCGGCGCGCATGGAGAGGCCGAGCAGGGTGCCCACGGTATCCAGGAAGGCCATGATGAAGATGGTCAGGATGATCGGGAAGAAGCTCGGGTTGAGCGCGCCGGCGAAATCGATTTTGAACAGGATGGGGGTGATGTCCGGCGGCATGCTGACGAAGGATTGCGGCAGCGGGGTCACCTTGAGGATGATGGAGGCGATGGTGGTAACCACGATGCCGATCATCATGGAGCCGAGCACCTTGCGGGAGATGAGCACCACGGTGAAGAGCAGGCCGAAGACGGCCAGGAGCACGGAGGGATGGGACAGGTCGCCCAGCTTGACCGGGGCGCCCGGGACGCCCAGCACGACGATGCCTGTCTCGTTCAGGCCGATGAAGGTGAGGAACAGGCCGATGCCGGTGGCGAAGGCGCACTTAAGCGACAGCGGGATGGACTCGGCGAGCCAGCTCCGTATCTTGAACAGGGTGAGCAGGGTGAAGATGACCCCGGCGAAGAAGACGGCGGCCAGCGCGGTCTGCCAGGAATAACCCATCACCTTGACCACGACGAAGGCGATGAAGGCGTTCTCGCTCATGTAGGGGGCGATGGCGAAGGGGCGGTTGGCGAAAAAGGCCATCAGTACGGTGCCGAACACGGCGGCGATGATGGTGGCTGTGGTGGAGGGGCCGCGCGGGATACCGGCGTTTTCGAGGATGGCCGGGTTGACGATGATGATGTACGCCATGGTGAGGAAGGTGGTGAGACCGCCGATGATCTCGCGCTTCATGCTGGTGCCGTAGCGTTGGAACTGGAAGTACGTGGCTATACGGGAGGTCATTGCTAGTTTTGCTCCTTCATTGCGTAGAGTGCGGGTAAATTGCGCCAGTATCCTGCTATGTCCATGCCGCAGCCGAACAGGAAGCGGTCTTCAACCTCCATCCCGACGAAGTCGGCCTTGGCACCGGGTGCCTTCCGGTCGTGGATCTTGTCCACCAGGACGGCGGTGTAGACCGCGGCGGCCCCCTCCTCCAGGCAGAACTTGGTGATCTCGGCCAGTGTCACCCCCTCGTCGAGGATGTCGTCGATCAAGAGCACCGTGCGTCCCTTCAGGGAGCGTTCCGGCTTCACCTTCCAAAGCAGGTTGCCACCGAACATCTCCGCGCCGTAACGTGTCGCGTGGAGGTAATCCAGTTCGAGGGCAAAGGGGAGCTTGTCCACCAGTTTGCCGGTCACGAACAGCCCGCCGTTCATGATGCAGAACGCGACCGGGTCGGTCCCCGCCAGGCGTTCCGCGATTTCCCGCGCCATGCGTGACAGCGCCTCCTCGACTTCCTGCTCCGACCTCAGACAATCCGCCTTCTGGCGAATGTCCTCCATGTCTTTGAGTACCATTTCCGCTCCTTCGGAACATTTGTTTAAAGCCGCCGAACCATAGCAGATTTATGCTGTGAAAACAACTAATTGAACTTTCATTAGTTGTGGTTTCCCGTATACGGGTGGTGGGGGGGGGATGAGTCGGTTTGGGGAGGGGGCAGGGCGTGAACTCGCGCTCCAGGGCCTTGCGGTCGATCTTGCTGTTCGAGGTGACCGGAAGCGCCGGACGGCAGATGATTCGCTCCGGAATCATGTACTTGGGGAGGTGCGCGCCGCACAGGTCGAGCAGTTCCGCCGCTTCCACGGCGGCGCCTTCGGCGTGGGAGACGTAGGCCACGATGCGGCTGCCGGTGAGCTCGTCGGGGATGGCGATCACCGCCGCCTGCCTGATCCCCGGGTGGCTGTTCAGGACCACCTCGATCTCGTCCAGCTCCACGCGGAAGCCCTTGCTCTTCACCATGTGGTCCTTGCGTCCGGAGAAGACGAAATTGCCGTCGCCGTCCAGGCGCACCAGGTCGCCGGTGCGGTAGACCCTGGCGTGGCTGGCGGGGTTGCGGGGGTCGGGGCTGAACTGGGTCGCCGTGCGCACGGGATCGTTCCAGTAGCCAAGGGCCACGGTAGTGCTCAACACGTGCAATTCCCCCTCGCGCTCGGGCTCGGTCACCACCTCCCCCTCCTCGTCGACGGCGAAGACCTCGAAGTTCGGGAAGGGGGTCCCGATCGGTATCTTCCAGGCCTCCTGCGGCAGCTGCTCGGGCACCCGGAAAAAGAGGGAGGAGTTGGCCTCGGTCTGGCCGTAGACGTTGTAGAAGGCGGCGGTGGGCATGAAGCGCTTGAGGACCTTCAGGTATTTGACCGGCATGAGGTCGCCCGAGAAATGGACCAGGCGCAGCCTGGGGAGCGTGAGCCGCTCCAGGGCGCCTTGGTCGGCCAGCTTGGTCAGCACCGACGCCACCGAGTTCCATACCGTGATCTCCTCGCGAGCGAGGAACTCGGCCAGGCGCACCGGAAAGGCGGAGAGCGCCTCCGGCACCAGCACCAACGTCGCCCCCCCCTTGATGGCGCAGAAGATGTCGAAGATAGAGAGGTCGAAGTGCAGCGGCGCATGGTTGGCGAGACGATCTCCCGCGCCGATGGCGAAGAACTCCGTGGCCATATCGATGAAGGTGAGGGCGTTCAGGTGAGAGATGACCACTCCCTTGGGGGAGCCGGTGGAACCGGAGGTGTGCAGGATGTAGGCGGGGGAGGCGCCGCAGACCTGCGGGGAGAGTGGCGGGAAGGGGTGCGCTTCCAGGGTTTCCCAGGCGATCAGTTCGACCTTGGGCGGCGCGCTGCAGGGCGTCGTCACCACCGCCTGCTCCAGCTTCAGCCCCTCACCCCCTTCCATGAGTATCCGTTCCAGGTGTTCCGCCGAGGCGACGACGAGCCGTATGCCGCAATGGTTGATGATGGAGCACAGCCGCGGCGTGGGAGAAGCGGGGTCGAGCGGCACATAGACCGCACCGGCCTTGAGGATGGCGAAGACCGCTACGATGCATTCGATCGATTTGTTCAGGAGGATGCCGACCCGGTCGCCGCGTTTGACGCCGTGGCCGGCCAAAAGGGCCGCCAGCCCGTTGCTGGTGTGCTCCAGTTCCCGGTAGGAGACCGTCCGGTCCTTGATCAGCACCGCCTGCCGTTCCGGAAACCTGGCCGCACTTTGCGTCAAAAGCTGCTGCAGCAGGTACATGGCGTCCTCCTTTCTCCCCCTAAAGCCCCAGGAAGCTGGCGATGATGTTGCGCTGGATCTCGGACGTGCCGGAGTAGATTTTGCCGGCGATGGCGTCGCGCAGGTTGCGCTCGAAGTCGAACTCGGTGCTGTAGCCGTAGGCGCCGTGTATCTGCAGGGCGTCGGTCGCGTTTTGCACGTAGCTCTCGCTGATGAAGAGCTTGGCCATGGCCGATTCCAACGGGGCGCGGCGCCCCGCGCTCTTCAAGCCGGCAACCCGGTGCAGCATGAGGCGGGAGAGCTCGATACGCACCTTCATGTCGGCGATCTTGTGCGAGACCGACTGGCACTTGCCGATCGGCTGGCCGAACTGGCGCCGTTGCCGGGCGTACGCCACGCACTCCTCAAGGATCTTGTCCATCGCCCCCAGGTGCGCCGCGAACAGGCAGCTCCTCTCCCACTCCATCTCGGAGTTGAAGATGGCGGCGCCGCTTCCCTCCGCGCCGAGCCGGTTTTCCTCGGGCACCTCGCACTCCTCCAGGAAGACCTCGCCCAAGGGGCAGGTCCTGAGCCCCATCATCTCCAGTGGCCGCCCCACCGAAAAGC
Source organism: Geomonas propionica (assembly GCF_016458235.1). Classification (GTDB taxonomy): domain Bacteria; phylum Desulfobacterota; class Desulfuromonadia; order Geobacterales; family Geobacteraceae; genus Geomonas; species Geomonas propionica. Next base: position 45,474 of record NZ_JAEMHK010000003.1, read on the forward strand.
CCGGCGTGCCTTTTTCGACGATGAACGCGGAGACGCCGGCGAACCCCTTGCTCGGATCGGTGACGGCGAAGACGAGCAGGAGATCGGCGATGGGGGCGTTGGTGATGAAGGTCTTGGAGCCGTTCAAGAGGTAGCGGTCACCGCGCTTTTCGGCACGGCAGCGCATGCTGAAAGCGTCCGAGCCCGCCTCCGGCTCGGTCATGGCGTGCCCCCCTTTGAGCTCTCCGGAGACGAGCCGGGGGAGGTAACGCTCCCTTTGCTGCGGCGTGCCGAAGCGGTTGATGGGTGATTCGCAGGTCCAGATGTGGGAGTTGAGTGAGAAGATGAGGCCGCTGTCGTGGCAGGCGTAGCCGAGCCCTTCCATGGTGGCGACGGCGGTCATGGTGTCCAGGCCGAGCCCCCCGTACTCCTCGGGCATGGTGATGCCCGGGATACCGAACTCGGCGCATTTGCGCCATCCCTCGTGGAAGAATTCCCCGCGCTTCTCCCGCTCCTTGGCCCCCTGGTTCAGGTCGCGGCGGGCAAACTCGATGGCCATCTGCTTGAAGTTTTCCTGCTCCGTGGTGAAGGTGGTCGCGTCCATGTGCGCCTCGCCGCCGCTTCGACCTTACAAGGTGAAGAAGAGAGAGGCAAGTCCGTAGTGGGGGGGAAGCCCCGCCTCTCGCTTCAGCACGTTGAAGGTGCCGATGGAAACCTGTTGCAGTTCGTGTATCGCCGCCACATAGCGACTGCGGGCCTGCTCGTCCAGCGATCCCTTCAGACCGGAGCAGGCATAGATCAGGCATTTCAGAGGACGTTCCGCATGGGGCAGGAGGCATCCCCGCGGGCCGAGGTGGGCGCAGTGTGCAGCGGGAGGCCGTGCTGCCGGCACGATGGTGCGTTCCGGCTCGAAGCGCCGCCATGCCGCGCCCAGGCGCATGCACAGGTACGCCGCCAACGGGGGGGCGGCCTGCCCGGCGTACCCCGAAACCCTGCTGTCTGTGTGGCGGCGCAGCCAGTAATCGATGGCGGTGAAGTAGTTCTCGGCGGACTCCCGGCAGCAGGCGCCCTGGCATCTATCGCAACGGGCATACGAGGGGAGATCTAGGGCGGCTATGCCGAGCTGGCAGGCGACCCGGTCCCGGTTCAGCTTTTCCAGCGCCTCCCGGGCCTGCGGCGACAGGTCATGATCCTGGTCCAGCAGGTCGTGGCTCAGGCTGGCCACGCGCTGGAACAGCCGGTACGGTCTGGAAAAATGCAAGAAATCCCGGAGGTCCCTGTGCATGTCGCTCCCCTGACCAGACCGTCAGCCCTGGTCCTTCTTGCGCTGCGCCATCCCTGATAGTGCGTAGATCATGGCCCATGCCGCCAGGTGCGAGGAGTACCCGTGCGGGTCCTGCCCGGGGTAGACCTCGACGAAGTCGAGCCCGTCGATACCGGAGCGCCCGATAGTCTGCAGCGCGGGCAGCAGCTCGTTGGGCAACAGCCCATTGAAGTCGGCGGGTCCGCCCGGGTTGTAGCCGGCGTCGACACAGTCGCTGCAGATGGTGACGAAGACATGTTTGGTCTTCTCGTGGGCGACGGAGATCGCATCCTGGGTCACCGCCACCATCCCGCGTTCCCGGATCTCCTTGGTGGTGAAGATGCGCGCACCCATGCTGCGGGCGTACTCGTACTGGGCGGGCGAGTTGCGCGGCCCCCTGATACCCATGTGCACGATGCTTTCTTTGCGCACATGGGGGAGCTGCGAGATCCGGTGCAACGGGCCGCAGCGCGGGAACAGGTCGGCCCCGAAGGACTTGGCGTTGTCGAGATGGGCATCGAAATGGATGATGCCGATGTCCCCTTCACCGGCCTCCGCGAGCGCCCTGACGATTTCGGGGGTGAATGAATGGTCCCCTCCCAGGACGAAGGGGATGCTGTGGCTGCGGTACACCTGCAACATCGCCTTGTGCACGTTGGCCATGGTCTCTGCCGGGTCGTTCGGGTTGACCGGGACGTCGCCCATGTCCCCCAACTGCAGGTGGTCGAACAGGTCGATCTCGTACTCGGGGAGGAAGCCGCCGTAGCGCGCCGAGGCGTGCCTGATGCTGCGCGGAGCGAGTTCGCAACTGCTGAAGGAGCCCCACGTCACCGTCCCCTCCCAGGGAACGCCGGCCACGATGACGTCGCAGCCGCCCTGGAGGTTGCGGGGATCGAGCACCGGCACACCGAGGAAGGAGGGGGTGTCGCCGTACACCCGGGGGAGCGAGGCCTTCCTGTTGGGAACCATGGGGATTTCTTTGCTGTTCATGTCGGCTCCTTTGAGCGTAGCGGCCCTAGCTCGCGCTGTGCTCGGTTACGTGCAGCTTCTTGGTCAGCAGCAGGCGCGTCGCCCTGACACGCTTCAGTTCCCGCCAGCGCAGGGTCCGGTGCACCCAGAGCGCCGGGACGTTGTCTGCCCAGAAGAAGCCGTAGGCCTTGGTGACGCCCCTCTTCTTGAGCAGGTGCAGGGAGCCGTTTTGCAGCGCGGCGGCCACGTTCCCCCCGCGATGGGCCGGGTCGACGAACATGTCGAAGGTGTAGGCCTCCCCGGCGCGGGACTGGATGCCCAGCCATGCTTCATCGGGATGGTTGTCGGCGCCCGGGCCCGGCCGGCTGTCGGCGCACCAGATGTCTCCCACCACCGTGTTTCCCTTCACCAGGGCAAAGCCGCGGTACCCCTTGCCCAGGTAGGTGCGCGCCTTCAGGTACCTGCTTTGGAACCGGTACACCAGGCGCCCTGCTTCGAGGAGCTCCCCGTTCAGTTCCAGCACGGCTTCGTCGGCAGGGCGGGTGAAGTCGGTGACCGGGCGCAGCGCGTCGAGTGCGATCTCCACAGGCACCGCCACACGGTTCAGGTAGAAGATGTCCCGCATCAGGCCGCGCCACCCGGCGATGAGGAGCAACTCGCGGGCCTGCACCAGTCGCATCTTGCAGTACTGAAGCATCGCTTCCCCCAACGCTTGTGCGCCGTTATCCCTTGGCGGTAAGTTTGAAGTTGATGAACTCCGCCACGGCCGATATGGTCTCGAAATGCTCTGGCACTATCTCGGTGTCCGCAATCTGCACTCCGAATTCCTTCTCCAGGTACGCGATCAGTCTCTGCACCCCGAGGGAGTCTACGATCCCCTTGTCTATGAGGGAGTCGGAAGGGGAGATGGTAACTTTAGAGCCAGGGCCCGCCATCTCGTTTTCTATGAACGACCTGATGGTATCGGTGTAATCGGTCATATATTCCTCCTGAATCAGGGGGCACGGGGAGCCGGCTCTATCGGCGTGAGAGCGCACCTGCTTGGGTGCTGTCCGGGGCTGGCTTGTGTGCGCTGCGACATGATTGGCGTGGGATAATTACAAGACTGTAATGTTTGGCACGCACCCTAGTGTACAGTTGTCGGAATGGCTGTCAAGGGTGGTGTTTTTTTGTTCCACAGGGGCGGCCAAAGATGCTACCTTGGCGCAATGTCGTGGAAGATCATAGAGAGAAAACGAACGCTGCTGGCCGGCGAGAGCGGCCCCGGGCGCGGCAAAAGCGGCGGCCGGCTTTCTTGCTGCCTGGTCTACCCCAACCGCTACCACTCCGCTATGAGCAACCTCGGCTTTCAGGCTGTGCATGCCATGGTGAACGCGCACCCGGAGGTCAGCTGCGACCGCGCCTACCTGCCGGACCGGGACGAACTGGAGGAACTGCAGAGGACGCGGGGTACCCTCCTGTCGCTGGAGAGCCAGCGTCCCCTTTCCTCCTTTGACCTGATCGCCTTTTCCATCTCCTTTGAAAGCGACTACCTTAATCTGCCGGCCATCTTCCGGCTGGCCGGCATCGAGCCTTACGCCGCCAAACGGTCCCGCTTGCAGCCGCTGGTCCTGGCCGGGGGCGCCGCGCTCTTTCTGAACCCCGAGCCGGTCGCACCGTTCCTGGACCTGGTCTGCATCGGCGAGGCCGAGCCGACCCTGCCACCCTTGCTGGAGCTTTTGAAGCAGGGGGCGCCGTCGCGCGAGGAACTGCTCCTCGAGGCGGCGCAGCTTCCCGGGATCTACGTCCCGTCGCTCTACCAGCCGGAGTATGACGGGCCGTGCCAGCTTGCCTTGCGCCCCGCTCCCGGCGCACCCGCCAAGGTGCGGCGCGTCTGGGACCCGGATCCCGAAAGTCGTCCCACCGTCACCGAGATCCACACCGACGCCACCGAGTTCTCCGGGATGCACCTGGTCGAGATCTCGCGCGGCTGCCCGCGCGCCTGCCGCTTCTGCGCCGCCGGGTTCATCTATCTCCCCTACCGGACCCGCTCCCCCGAACTGGTGCGCAGCGAGGTCCTCAAGGGGGTGGCCCAGGGAAGGAAGGTGGGGTTGGTGGCGGCCGCCGTTTCCGACTACGCGGGCATCGGCGATCTCTGCTGCGACATCGTTGCGGCCGGAGGTAAGTTTTCAGTCTCCTCCTTCCGCATCGACCACCTGGACGGGCGCATGATCGAGGCCCTCAAGGCCAGCGGCCAGAAGTCGGTGGCGCTGGCGCCCGAGGGAGGCTCGCAGCGGTTGCGGGACCTGGTCAAGAAGGGGATCAACGAGGAACAGATACTTGCCGCCTGCGACATGCTGGTGAGCCACGACATCCTGAACCTGAAGCTGTACTTCATCATCGGGCTCCCCACCGAGACGGGGGAGGACCTGGATGAACTGGTGGCGCTGGTGAAGAAGATCCGGGAGCGGGTGCTGGCAGCGGCCAAGGATAACCGGCGCCTGGGCGAGATCCAGCTTTCCGTGAACCCATTCATCCCCAAGCCCTTCACCCCCTTTCAGTGGTGCGCCATGGAACCGGTCAAGTCGCTGGAGAAGAAATGGAAGTTCCTGCAAAAGGAGCTGGGGCGGCTTGCCAACCTGAAGCTGCAGATGGAGAGCCCGCGCGAGGCCTTCCAGCAGGCGCTCTTGTCGCGCGGCGACCGCAGGCTGGCGGAGCTGTTGGTGGCTGCGGACCGGCTGGGGAACTGGAAGGAAGCGCTGCGGGAGCAGGAATTTGACGCAGAGGCGCTGGTGAACCGGGAGATTGCCCTTGAGGAACTCCTCCCCTGGGATTTCATCGACGGAGGGGATGCCGGGAGGTTGCAGCGGGAGTACCGGAAGGCGCTGGGGGAGTAAAAAGCGGGAAAAGAGACGGCGGCAGGGAGATCCCCACCGCCGTTTTTGATACCTAGTTGAAGAAGAACCTCGCGCCGACCGTGAAGGAGAGGGCTGAGGGATCGAACTTGCCGGTCCCGTTGGGGCCGTCGACATCCGCCTTGAAGGCCTCGACACCCTTCATCTCGAGGTTCAGGGCCACCTGGCGGTTCATGAAGAAGTCCACGCCGCCGCTTACGTGCGCGCCCACGGTGGTGTTGGTGTACTTCCGGTCCAGGTCGTTGATCAGTACGTCGATCCCCGCACCGATGTAGGGAACCACGTGCTGCTGTCCGGCGAAGCGATACTGGGCCCCGATGGAGACGTCGGTTACGTCGGCGTCGCCGAAGCTGGAGGCGTCGAATCTGGTCCGGCTCACCTCCATCTCGACGGCAACGTTGTCGTCGACGCCGAACAGAAAGCCGAGTCCGCCGGTAAGGCCGGCATCGGTGGAGACCACCATCCTGCCGTTTATGGTGTCCACTTCGGATTCTGCGGGGTTGCTTACCCCGATCTTGCCGCTGACGGCGATCCTGCCTCTCAAGTCTTCCGCCGAAGCGTTCCCTGCCAGGGGTGCCGCCATGAGCAGCGCCGCCGCGCAGAGCAGTAACATTTTGCGCATATGCTGTTTCCCTCCCCAAAAAGCGTTCATGAAACAGCGGCATCTTAAGTGAAAACTGCGCGCGGTTCAAGCCCTAATGAACACATCAATGGGAAGGTAGGCGCTACTTGATCAGTTCCAGGGTAGCCTTGATGGCTTTCTCGATTCCCTTACCCGCTTCGGCGATGCTTCCGGCGAGCATGTAGGCGGGGGTCGAGACGATCAGGTTGTCGCGGTCAATCACGCACTCCGTGGCCGGGCACTCCACGTTGCTGCTGCCGGTGCCGTTGATCCCCTGCGCGGTGCCGGGGTCGTTGCCGATGGTCAGCTTGGGAGCGAGTTCTTTGCCGAGGGCGAGTGCGACCACGGCCGGGGCGATACAGATGGCGCAGATGGGTTTCTTAGCCGCCGCCATGTCGCGGATCAGTTTGAGAACGTCCGGCTGCACGCTCCCCTTTGGGCCCTCGAAGCCGAAGCTGCACAGGTTCTTGGCCGCTCCGAAGCCGCCGGGCAGGACGATGGCGTCGAGTTCTTCCGCCTTGGCGGTCTTCACGTCGGCGATGTCACCGCGCGCGATGCGCGCCGCCTCGACCAGTACGTTGCGCTTGGCGCCGGTGTCCTGCATGGTGAGGTGGTTCACTTCGTCCAGTTCGATGTCCGGGGCGAGGCAGACGGCCTTGGCGCCGCTGTTATCGATGGCGAGCAGGGTCAGCACCGCCTCGTGAATTTCACTTCCGTCACGCACACCGCAGCCGGAGAGTACTACGCCGATCTTCTTCATGCAGATGCCTCCTGTCTTGTAGTTTGCAGTTCGATTGCGATATTCTATGCGGGATGCAGGCTCTGTGCAAGCGGTTTGGACGTCCGCTAATAGAGAGCTGCGTCATAAAGTCACAGTGCCGGCTCGTGGGATCCCCGCCCTTCATGTCAGTGCCGCGGCGACGACAAACAGTGATCAATACAGCTATGACAAAAACGAGAGAACCTGACATAGACGCCGCTCGCTGCACCGGCTGTGGTCGCTGCGTTGCCGCCTGTCCGTACCGGCTGATCACCCTCGAGGTGGCCGGCTTCCGGAAGTACGCCGTAGTGACCAAGCGGGGCGGCTGCGATGGTTGCCTTGCCTGCCTGTCCGCCTGCCCGGTGCGCGCCATCACCTGAACCGCCTCACTCTCCCAGCTTGTCCACCTGCAGCAGCCTCGGAAAGAGCCGCATCCACAAAAACACGACCACCATGGTGCCGACCCCGCCGATCAACACCGCCGGGACGGTGCCGAAGATGGCCGCGGTGACCCCGGACTCGAACTCGCCCAACTGGTTCGAGGTGCCGATGAACATCGAATTCACGGCGCTCACCCTGCCGCGCATCTCGTCCGGCGTCTCGATCTGGACCAGGGAGGCGCGGATCACCACGCTTACGATGTCGGCCGCGCCGAGCACCATGAGGGCGACCATGGAAACCGGGAACGAGGTGGAGATGCCGAAGATCACCGTGGCGACGCCGAACAGGAAAACGCTCAGGAACATGGTGCGCCCGACCCGGTGCCGCAGCGGACGGCGGGCCAGAAACAGCGAGACCCCGAGCGCCCCGAGGGCCGGGGACGCACGCAAGAGGCCGAGCCCGAGCGGTCCGGTATGCAGGATGTCGCGTGCGAAGACGGGGAGGAGGGCGGTGGCGCCCCCGAGGAGCACAGCGAAGAGGTCGAGCGAAATGGCGCCGAGGATCTCCTGGCGGCTCTTGATGAAGGAGATTCCGGCGAAGAGCGAGCGCACCGTGGCGGGCTCGCGCGGGGCGGGGGGGCGGTCAAGGCGGATGCGCGACATGAGGAGGCTCGCGGCGAAGAAGAGGAAGGCGGCGCTCGCGTAGACCGTGGTGGGGCCGAGGGCGTAAAGAAGGCCCCCCAGGGCCGGACCCGCGATGCTGGCGGTCTGGTTGGCCGAGGCGGACCAGGCCGCGGCGCGCGGAATCAACTGTTGCGGCACCAGCCAGGGTACCAGCGCCAGCATGGTCGGCCCCTCGAAGGCGCGCAGAGCCCCAGCCGCGAAGACGATGGCCAGGATGGCGTCTTTGCCCAGCCAGCCGCCGTGGGAGCCCAGGGCGAGGAGCGCCAGCGCGAGACCTTCCAGCACCTGGCAGGCCCCCGCGATGCGCCTTCTGTCGTAGCGGTCGGCGACGTGTCCGACCGCCAGGGTCAGCAGGAACATGGGGAGGAACTGGGCGAGACCGACCAGCCCCAGGTAGAAGACGGAACCGGTCAGGGCGTAGATCTGCCACCCCACGGCGACCGCCTGCATCTGCAGCGCGATCGAAGAGCAGACCCGCGCCAGCCAGAAAAACCGGAACGGTCGGTGCCGCAACACTGATTGCTGGTAGGTTCCTGCCTCAACAGTGGATGTCATAGCAAAAGGGGTCCGTTTCGTTACTGGCAGTGCGCCCGGCGCGTGACAATATCTGGTTCGCACCACTCTTGTAAATGACTTTGCCGCTGTTGACAACAGGGTTCTTTACCCTACTCTTCAATTGGTGGCGCGGTCACCGGAAATCTGTTGCAGGCAAAGGAGGAAGGTCATGCTTTACTTCATCAAGCAGAATACCATCCACACCTATCCGGTAGCCAAGGGGTGCACAGCTTCCTACCAGCAGGAGCAGCTGCGCGACACGGTGCCGTATGAGGTGCAAGAGTGTCCCTTCTGCATGAAGGTCTGGCCGGGGAAGAAGGACGACTGAGTGAGGCCGTGAGGAAGTGAAAAGCCGAAGCCGGCCCGCTGGAATGAGAAAAGGCCGCGACCCGTGTGGGTTGCGGCCTTTTCCTTTTGTGGTGATCCCAAGGGGACTTGAACCCCTGTTACCGACGTGAAAGGCCGGTGTCCTAACCACTAGACGATGGGACCAAAATGTTGCATCCCGTCCCGTTAGGGCAGGGGGCTGTCGCAAGGCCCAGTCAAGCGACAGTGAAAGGATGGTGAGCCGCGTTGGGATCGAACCAACGACCACCTGATTAAAAGTCAGGTGCTCTACCAACTGAGCTAGCGGCTCGCTTAAGCTTTGTGCCGAGGCACAAGCGCTGTGTGTTTGAGTGGCGTCCCCAGCCGGATTTGAACCGGCGTCGCCGCCGTGAAAGGGCGGTGTCCTGGGCCGGGCTAGACGATGGGGACATGGTGAGCCGCGTTGGGATCGAACCAACGACCACCTGATTAAAAGTCAGGTGCTCTACCAACTGAGCTAGCGGCTCAAACAGTGCAGCGAAGCAAGAACAACCTTATAGCAAATCGATTTATGCCAGTCAACACTTTTTATTAAAAAATCAGACTCGCTCGAACGGGTTCCTGAGTACGATAGTTTCGTCGCGGCGCGGACCCACGGAGACCAGTACCACCGGTGCGCCGGAGAGTGCTTCGACGCGCTTCACGTAGTCCTGGGCGTTCTTGGGCAGTGCGGCGATGCTCTTGGCGCCGGTGATGTCCTCGGTCCAGCCGGGGAGTTCCTCGTAGACCGGGGTGCATTGCTCGATCACTTCCAGGCTCGCCGGGATCTCGTCCAGGATCTGGTCGTTGTACTTGTAGGCAGTGCAGACCTTGATGGTCTCAAGGCCGGTGAGTACGTCGAGCTTGGTGATGGCGATGCCGGAGAGGCCGTTCACGCGTACCGCGTAGCGGGCCACCAGTGCGTCGAACCAGCCGCAGCGGCGCGGACGTCCGGTGGTGGAGCCGAACTCGCGGCCGGCCTGGCGCAGCGCCTCGCCGGTCTCGTCCAAAAGCTCGGTCGGGAACGGGCCGCTACCCACGCGGGTGGCGTAGGCCTTGGAGATGCCGATCACCTCATGGATCTCCCTCGGGGAGACGCCGCTACCGGTGCAGGCGCCGCCGGAGCAGGTGGAGGAGGAGGTGACGTACGGGTAGGTGCCGTGGTCGACGTCGAGCAGGGTCCCCTGGGCGCCTTCGAACAGCAGGCTCTTGCCCGCTTTGATGTCCTTGTGCAAAAGGAGCGACGTGTCCGCCGCGTACTTCCTCAGCGTCTCGGCGTAACCCATGTACTCGTTGTAGATCTCCTCGAAGGTGAACGGCTCATCGCCCAAGAGTTGGGTGAGGATCAGGTTCTTCTCGTCGAGCACCTCTTTCACCTTGCGGGTGAAGGCCTTCTCGTCCAGGAGATCCATCAGGCGGATGCCCCTGCGGCCGATCTTGTCCTCGTAGGCGGGGCCGATGCCGCGGCCGGTGGTGCCGATCTTCTTGGCGCCGGACTTTCTCTCGCGGGCGATGTCGATCCGCTTGTGGTACGGCATGATGATGTGCAGCGCCTCGGAGAGGAGCAGCATGCCGTCATCCTTCAAGTACCCGTTGCTCTTAAGGCGGGTAATCTCCATGATGAAGACTTCGGGGTCGAGCACGACGCCGTTGCCGATCACGCAGCGCTTGCCCTCGTGCAGGATGCCGGACGGGATCAGGTGCAGGATGACCTTTTCGTCCCCGACCACCAGCGTATGGCCGGCGTTGTTGCCCCCCTGGTAACGTACCACGTCGTCGGCGTATTCCGTGTAGATGTCGACGACCTTGCCTTTGCCCTCATCGCCCCATTGGGCACCAATTACAACGACGTTAGCCATGATTCTCCCCTTGCAGATCGAATTTCAAATCGAGACCTTTATCGAACAACTCCTGCTTGCCCACGGTGATGGCGCGACGGTCGGCGACCCTAACCAGGTAAAGCTGGTCGGCCGCGCATTCTTCGGCGCCGATCACCAAAAGCATCCGGATGTCCATCTTCTTCGCGTACTCAAGCGAACTCTCGAAGTCGCGCTTGATGATATCCCTGGCGCAGGTGAAACCGAGGCTTCTCAGTTTCTGCGCCACTTCCAGCGCCTCGCGGCGCTCGTCCTTCTTGTTGAAGACCAGGAAGTCGCGGCTGCTGGATGCCTCGACCTCCGGCCGCTTGGCCATGCTGGCCAAGAGCGCCAGGATGTTGAAGGCGAACCCGGTGGCGTGCGCCGGGTAGCCGTACTTGGCGGTGAGGTCGTCGTAGCGCCCGCCGCTGCAGACTGCCTCGCCGATGCCGGGGACGAATCCCTCGAAGGTGATGCCGGTGTGGTAGTCCAGTCCGCGGATCTCGCCTAGGTCGATGGTGAGGTGGTCGGCGACGCCGTAGATGTCGAGGATCTCCACTACCTGGGTGATGTTCTCCAAGGCCTTGCGCGAGCGCTCGTTGCCGGCGATGCGGGCGGCTTCCTTGAGCACCTCGCGGCCGCCGTAGAGTCTCGGGAGCAGCGCGATCTCTTCCTTGACCCGGTCGGGAGCGCCGGCCGCCTCCAGGATGGAGCGCACCGCGGTGACTTCCTTCTTGCTGATGGCATCCTGCAACTGGTACTGCACCTCGCGGGAGAGTCCGGAGGCATCCATGATGCCGCGGTAGAAGTCCACCTGGCCCAGGTCGATCTTGAAGCCGGTGAAGCCTAGGTTCTTGAGTACCTCGACCGCCATGGCGACCATCTCGGCGTCCGCCTCCGGCGAGTTCAGGCCGATCAACTCGACGCCGGACTGGAAGATCTCGCGGCTCCTGCCGGATTGCATCTGCGCCTGCCTGAGCACGCGTCCTGAATAATAGATGCGGTGGGGCAGGGGGAGCGCGTGCATCCTGGTGGCGACGATGCGCGCCACCTGCGGCGTGATGTCGGGCGGGATGGCCAAGAGCCTCCCGGTCTGTCGGTCGTCGAAACGGAAGGTCTTGCTGCGCAGTTCGTCACCCATGCCGAGGGCGAGTACGTCCTCGAACTCGAGCAGCGGGGTGATCATGCGGCGGAAGCCCCAGAGTTCGAAGACTCGATGGATGCTGTCGGCGATGAAGGTGATCTTGTCGGCAGTTTCCGGGAGAAAATCGCTTACCCCTTTGGGGAGGGGCGCTTCAATGCATGCGGGGTTGGTCACGGGTCGTCCTAACGTCCGGGGGTACCGGCAGTCCGGCAAAAGGTGGCAAAAAACGGGAAATCGTAACAGTATGGCGGGGGGAAGTCAAGACATTCCCCCCGCCTTCAGGCTATTCGATGCCGAGCAACCGCACCACGCTGCCACCCTTGCCCCCGAAGGTATCCTTCTGGGCCACCTCGAGGAGGACCAGCTCTTTGGTTGCGGGGTTGTAGGAGTAGTCGGCCAGGTAGTTCTGGCTCTGCTTGGTGCGCCACTTCTCTTCGAGGGAGGAGCCGTTCCAGGCGAAGTTGACCACGGAGTACTTGGAATAGGAGCGCAGATTGCCCAGCACGAAGAAGCCGGAGTTCTGCGGCACCAGGATCTCCCCCTTGTCGGTCACCGTGATGCGCTGGTCAAGGAACCGGGTGCGGAACGGAGTCATGTTGGTCCTCTCGTTCTCCCAGTCCCTGCGCTGGAAGTAGGTCTCGGAGCCGCCGAACTTGTCGGTGCTTCTCCAGAGCTCCTCGCCGGTGTCGGCGGCGTAGACCAGGAGGTAGCCGCTGTCGCTGAAGGTGGCGAGGTAGCTCTTGCCGGACTGGTCGCGGAACAGGTTGAAGTTGAAGATATTGGCGAAGCGCGGCATCTTGATCGGGTTGCTGAGCTTCACACCCTTGTCGACGATGCTCGCCTCGTACACGTCGCCGTAGAAGTCGTCCGAGCGTCCCATCTGCTGGGCGAAGAGTTTCTTGGCGCCGCCGTAGGGGGCGATGGTGCGGAACATGTAAGGGATGTCTTCGGCGACCAGCTTCAGGGTGTCGTTTTGCAGAGCATAGATCCTGGAGGAGATGTTCTCGCGGTCCATGATGGTGACAAATACCAGCACCCGCCCGTTGGCTTCAGGTCCCATGGCGTCCAGTGCCAGGATCTTCATGCGGTCGGGGAGGGCGACCTCGGTGACCAGGTCGAGCTTGCTGCCGGGGCGGTACAGGTGGATCCCCTTGTCGTCGGCGGTCACGAACTCCTTGGTCCCCCAGGTGGCCACGCCGCTGTAGATGCCCGAAAGACGCTGGCTGGTCCAGCCCGCGGCCCCCTCGCTGCGCACGATCTCGGAAGAGGGTGCCTTAACCAGCTCAGCGGAGGCCGCCGGTCTCACGATGTCGGCACGCGGGGCCTTGGGTGCAGCCTCGGGAAGCGCGGTCGCCCCCTGCGGGAACTGCTTCACGATGTCCCCCTTCAGTTTCCCGGAGATCTTGCCCACAGCCGGAATGAGGACGTCCATGCTCTCGCCTTGCTCGAACGCCGCGGACAACTGCTTGCCGCCGGCGCTTTTCGCGATGGCGTCCAGGCTGAACATCTTGCCCAGGGTGGTGTAGCTTCCCGACACGATGACGTCCGCCTCGGCGGGGGTGTCCACGGTCACCACGCCGTCGCCGGCCAGGCGGGTCGCCAGCAGGCGCTGCAGCGTGGTTTTCAGGTTGCCGTTGTCGGCGGGGGAGACGGTGAACTCGGCGATATAGGCGCGGATGGTGGAGGCTGAGGCTGCCGCGGCCGCCAGCAGCGTGCCAGCGAGAAACAGGATGGCAACAAGGGATCTTTTCATTGATTGCTCCGCTTTTGGGGTTAATTTTGGACGCCGAATTATCGCAGAGCGTCCCTCATTAGTCAAACTGTTTCACCCCGCCAGAAGCGCTTTCAGGCCAGTTTTCCATACTCTCTCGGCAATAAAAAAAGCGGACCGTTGGTCCGCCTCTTTCATCATCTACTTAGGGGGGAAGTATCAGCGCCCCGGCTTTTCCATCTCCTTCAGCAATTCCTGGGTTTCCACCAGTTTCTGCCGTAGTTGTTCCAGTTCCTTCGGCGTATAGACCCTGGTCCCCTTGTCGATCTCCCGGGACAGGCGCTGCATCCGGGTATAGATGTCGTCGACCTGGTCCTTGCAGTTCTGGGACAGGAGCAGGCACTCGTTTCTTTCGGCTGGTGTCTGCTCGGCATAGACGCCTGTGCTTGTCGTCATTAGTAAAGCTGCCGTGACTAACAGTATCGCCCTTTTCATGGTCTGCTCCTTTCTGGCTCTCTGTTATGGAAGTCCCTGGGAAGCGCAGGTTGCCGGTTTAGCTGTCAGGCCTTTCAAGGTTGCGCAGGATGTCGTCAGTTTCCTTCAGTTTGTCCTGCAGCTTTTTCAGCTCCTGGGGGGTGTAGACACGGGTCCCTTTCTCGATCTCCCTGTTCAGTTTGCGGATCCTCTGCTGGATGTCATCGACCTGGTTCATGCAGTTTTTGGACGCCAAGAGGCACTCGTCCCTCTGGTCAGTCGCTGTCTGGGCGAACGCGGGGACCGAAGACAGCATAAAAAGGCTCGCCGCCAGCATCATTGCCATCTTTCTCATACGTTTGCTCCTTTTAAGATTTGATTAGAAAAGTACAATGATTGAAACACATAACGTGTGCTTGTCAAACAGGGAGGCGATAAAACTGCAGACAGGCTCTGGCACTGGCTCAGTCTACCAGGGAAGCGGCACCCGGCTCGGTGCATAAGGAACAGCATTGCGGGGGAATGGTAAGGGGGGAGGCGAGACAGGCAAAGCGGTGACAAAAAACAAGCCGGAGAGTCGCCTCTCCGGCTTGCTGGTTCTGTAGTGTCCATTCTGCCACAAGAGGCAGAACTTCTCCTAGAATGCGTAGCTCAGCTGCAGGTTTACGAGGTACGGATTGTCGGCGTCTGCGGTCTGTGCATAGGTTGTGATCCTGTCGGTGCCTTTACCGTTGAGGGCGTCGCCAAGGAAGACGTATGCGACAGCAGCGCTAGCGCTCAGATTGTCAAAGATTTTGTAACCGACCTGGGCGTTAACCTCGGTGCCGAGGGACTTCTTCTCGTTGCCGCGGGCCTCTGCTGTTCTCATGTAGCCAGCGTTGGCATTGTAGAAGGTCTTGCCCATGGCACCCTCGTAACCGGCGAAGACGCCGATGGAGCCGCGGCCGCCAACCGTCATGTCATTTCCGGTGAGGGAGGTGGAGGTATTGATCGCCTGGTTCGGACGAATCAGCAGCCACATGTTGGCCGGGTTGAAGTAGGTGGTGCCGGTGGTGACGATCTGGAAGGCGTTATTGTTGGTGCCGCCTTTGTCGCCGGAGAGGTAGAAGCCGGAGAAGTTGACTGCACCCGGGCCTGCCTTGACCTTGCCGACTGCACCCATCATGTAGGCGCTGATGTCTTTAGCCGAGTTCTGATCGCCGAACTGGTAAGCGGCGAACGGCTTGATGTTGGCCGGGCCGACGTTGATGTCGGCGTTGACGCCGATCATGTGCAGCAGCTCGTAGTTCGGAATCGACACGGTCGGGGCCGTGGTGGAAGCCGAGCTCAGGCCGGTATCGTTCTGGATGTTGTAGTAGGTGGCGCCTACGGTGATGTCCTTGTTGATGGCGAATTTGCCGTCGGCGACGATCAGGTCGGCGGTCAACTGGCCCGGGCCGGTGATGGCGTTGGCGGCTGTATTGTCGTCGAAACGGAACCAGCCGAGCTGGCCGGTGAAGGCGTCGACTTTCTTGGTGGCGATGGCGCCGGTCATGTCGGCCAGCAGGAACAGGCTGCCGTAGGCGTCGGCCCAGGGCTGCATACCAACCTTGAAGTTGGCGCCGGTGGCGGGCTCATTGAAATCGAGGTAGATGTTCTTGGTCTCGAGGGTGAGGGCGTCGGCGTCGAGGTTACCCGAGTCGTTGCCGGTGGTCCCTTTGTAACCGGTGGAGATGCCGCCGAAGCGGGTGTCGAGCTCGAAGTGGGTGACCAGCTTCAAGTTGTCGTTGGCCTTGGCGATGTACATGATGCGGGCGCGCTGCTCGGCGAAGAAGCCGGAGTGCGCATCCTTCCTGAGGATGTCCTTGGTGTCGCCGCCTGCCAGGGCGTTGGTCTGGTAGCCCATGAATTTGAACATACCGTGGAACTCGTTCTCCAGCGCCATTGCCGGAACGGCGGTTGCTGCGCTCAGAGCGCTGACGGCTGCAAATGCAAGCAATTTCTTTTGAAAGCTCATCGTCTACCTCCTGGTTTGTTTGTTACAACGCGATTGTAGTTCCTGCTGTACTGTCAATTCGCCGCACGGCGAAGGTGCAGTCTCACTAAAAAAAAAGCCCTCGAGTCAGCAGCTGCTAATGAGCAGCGTAAGGTCAAGAGCTCTTCGGTATGGTCCTCGGGCTGTTTTGAGTCAGCAATATTGTCTCCTAGTCTTTTGCGCAGAAGGCCGCGCAAATCAGCCAGTACAGCCAATCCCAATTAGCAAACCACTGTTATATAAAACTGAGGCCACTATATAATTATTCAAACAAAAGTCAACAGAAAAAAACTGCACTCATTAGATATTAGATCCCGCATATTTCAATGACTTCCCTGGTGCACCTCACACAGTTCGGTGAGCACGCCGTTGCTGCTCTTGGGGTGCAGAAATGCGATGCGTGCTCCGTGAGCCCCGTTTCTCGGGGCGGTGTCGATCATCCTGGTGCCTCCGGCGACCAACCTGGCGATGGTGGCTTCGATGTCCTGCACCCCGTAAGCTACGTGATGCACGCCCGGACCGTTTTTCTCGAGGAACTTGGCGACGGGACTCTCAGGAGAGGTCGGTTCCAGAAGTTCTATCTTGGATTCTCCAATGGAAAGAAAGGCAACCTTCACTAGCTGACTCGGCACCTCTTCGATCCCGGCGAAGTTCATTCCGAGTGTGTCACGGTAGAAGGGAAGTGCTTCTTCAATAGATGTAACGGCTACCCCAAGGTGGTTTATCTTCGTGAGCATGTATGGTCCCCTGATAGCTGCGTCAGAAAGTCTCTGACGGTGGCTGATGATATCCAATATTTTCCAAAATGCAAGCAACAGTAACGAAAAAGTTACGTTACAGGTCGGAAACAATTAGTGAAAAAAACGTTATGACAAAGTGATGAGGGATGAAACGCGGCAAGATGATGCGCTGTGACAGAAATTGAATAGCGGATGAAAAGAACGAACCTTTGCAGTGTTACGGGGCCTGCCGGAACGAACTTGTCCGTCCCGGCAGGAACTTGATGCGTTGCATTTTAAAGCACTACCGTTTCCCTGTGCACGCCGAAAACGCCACGCATGACGTTGGCGATCTCCCCCAGGGTGGCGTAGCTTTTCACCGCGTCGAGGATGTACGGCATCAGGTTTTCTGTCCCCTTGGCTGCCGCTTCCAGCGCCTTGAGGGTCTTCTCCACCTGGGCGCCGTCGCGCTGCCCCTTCATGGCGGTGAGCGCCTGCTTCTGCTTCACCTCGACCTCGTCAGTGACCTTCAAAAGCCCCTGCGGAGCGCCTTCTTCCACGGTGAACTTGTTCACGCCCACGATGATGGTCTCGTCCTTCTCGATGGCGCGCTGGTAAGCGTAGGCGGAGTCCTGGATCTCTTTCTGTTGGAAGCCCCTGGAGATCGCCTCGACCGCGCCGCCGAGGGAGTCGATCTTTTCGATGTACGCCATCGCCTGCTGTTCGATCTGGTCGGTGAGGGACTCGACCAGGAAGGAGCCCGCCAAGGGGTCGATGGAGTCGGCGACTCCGGACTCGTAGGCGATGACCTGCTGGGTCCTGAGCGCGATGCGTACCGACTCCTCGGTGGGGAGCGCCAGTGCTTCGTCGCGGGAGTTGGTGTGCAGCGATTGGGTGCCGCCCAAGACAGCGGCCAGCGCCTGCAGGGTGACGCGCATGATGTTGTTGTCGGGCTGCTGCGCGGTCAGCGTGCAACCGGCGGTCTGGGTGTGGAAACGCAGCATCTGGGAGCGCGGGTCTTTCGCCTTGAAGCGCTCGCGCATGATGCGGCTCCACATGCGCCGGGCGGCGCGGAACTTCGCCACCTCCTCCAGGAGGTTGTTGTGGGCGTTGAAGAAGAAGGCAAGACGCGGCGCGAACTCGTCCACGTCGAGCCCCGCCTTGACCGCCGCCTCGACGTAGGCGATGCCGTCGGCCAGGGTGAAGGCGACTTCCTGCACCGCGGAAGAGCCGGCCTCGCGGATGTGGTACCCGGAGATGGAGATGGTGTTCCACTTGGGGACGTTATCCTTGCAGTAGGCGAAGATGTCGGTGATGATGCGCATCGACTCCTTGGGCGGGTAGATGTAGGTGCCGCGCGCCATGTACTCCTTAAGGATGTCGTTTTGGATGGTGCCGGAGATCTTGTCCGCGGTCACCCCCTGCTTCTCGGCCACCGCGATGTACATGGCCAAAAGGATGGAGGCGGTGGAGTTGATGGTCATCGAGGTGGAGACCTTGTCCAGCGGGATGCCGTCGAAGAGGACTTCCATGTCCGCCAGGGAGTCGATGGCGACCCCGACCTTGCCTACCTCGCCGCGGCTCATGGACGCATCGGAGTCGTAGCCCATCTGGGTGGGGAGGTCGAAGGCGATGGAGAGGCCGGTCTGGCCGGCGGAAAGCAGGTACTTGTAGCGCTCGTTGGACTCCGCGGCGTTACCGAAGCCGGCGTACTGGCGCATGGTCCAGAACCTGCCGCGGTACATGGTCGGCTGCACCCCGCGGGTGAACGGGAACTGGCCCGGGAAGCCCAGGTGCTCCTCGTAGCCCGGGTAGTCGAACTGCGGTGCGTAGCAACGCTCCAGCTCGTTGTCGGAGCTGGTCTTGAAGGAGTTCCTGCGCTCGGGCGCCTTGGCCATGCTCTTCTCTACGGTTGCCTGCCATGCCTGTTTCTTTTCAGAAATGCTCATGTTGCTCTCCTGGCGGTACGAAATGGTGATAACAGAATGAAGGTTTTCGGAAGACGACTTTTGTTTACGCTAAATTTTCAAGAAATGGAATTATTTTTTCTTAACCGATAGGCCGTGGTGCTGCAGCGACCTGTCTTAGTGCTGTTCTATTTTTATAATACCGGTCTATATTGAACCAAGCACGTATAAACAGCATGTTACGC
Source organism: Geomonas propionica (assembly GCF_016458235.1). Taxonomy (GTDB): domain Bacteria; phylum Desulfobacterota; class Desulfuromonadia; order Geobacterales; family Geobacteraceae; genus Geomonas; species Geomonas propionica. The sequence continues at coordinate 64,035 of NZ_JAEMHK010000003.1, forward strand.
AGTAAACGCCGTGGCGCGCCACCGCATGGTGTTTTATTTTAGCTATAAAATTTAAAATCCTGATTTGTCATACAGAACAGGTGATATTTCATAACATAATGTTTTACCAGCGCTTTTGCCGTTTTTTCTCTTGTAAAACAACGAGGACCCTCATATATTTCTGGGCGACCAAAAAAATTATGAAGCGCCCCCCAGTGGGTAAGAGGAGAACGAGATGCAATGCCCGGTATGTAAGAACGACGAACAAAACGCCATGGACCTTCGCTCCGGTGCCTTCACCGAGGACCTTAAAGAATGCCCCACCTGCGGCACCACCTGGTCCGTCAACCACGGCATGATGGCCATCGTGAAGGATCCGCTCGCCGATTCCTTCCTGGAGGCTCTCTCCTCCGACAACATCTGCTTCGCCGCAGCCTAGGCGCTCGAAAAAAAACAACTGACCCGGCCTTGCGGGCGGGGTCAGCCGATGATTAAAGGGCTCCGGATGTCACCATCCGGAGCCCTTTTTGCGTCTGGGCCTAGAGTACCGCCTTCAGGTAGTCGGAGGTCAGTGCGCGCTTTTCCTTCTCCAGCGCGTTGACGTCGACTTCGACGAACTTCTCGTCCGGGGTGACCTTGAAGAGCGGCTGTCCCTTGGAGACGATGGTGCCGTCGCCGGAGGTGACCAGCATCTTGTCGATGGTGCCGGCGAAGGGAGCGTACACCTTGTTGAACATCTTCATGACCTCGATGATGTACAGCGGCTGTCCCTTTTCGAAGTGCATCCCTTCGTAGACGAACGGGGGCATGCCCGGGGCTTCCTGACCGTAGTACATGCCGCCGCAGGCGGCGACGATCTCGTCGGCCTTGGTGGCCGGCGGTGGGACCAGGATCTTCTTCATGCGAGCCTGCAGCTCCGGATCGGTGAGGTACTCGGGGATGGTGATCTCCAGGTCTTCCTCGACGCGCAGATCCCAGAACTTAGTGTTCTGTCCCACCAGGAACAGCATGCCCAGAAGCTCCAGGCCGGCCTCGTAGCCGAAGTGGGCGGAACGGATCTGCTGCCAGGTGTCGGCGTCGAAGCCACCCTGCGGCTCCTCTTTGTTGACGATCTCGTTCAGGGTGAAGTACTCGTCGCGGGCAAGCCCGAAGTGCTCGCGCAGGGTCCTGGAGAAGCGCAGTGCCTGCTGCAGCAACTCGTTGTCGTGGCTCCAGATGATCTCCGCCGCCGGTTTGTGCGGGCGGTGGTTCATATGCAGGTACTCGTAGGTCTCGTTCAGGACCCCAACCGGGTTCCTGAGCCACACCACCTTGCCGTTGTCGATGCGGAAGTTCTTGGTGTTGATGGAAAGCCAGCCGGAGAGCAGGTGCGGGTCGCCCAGGAGCCGCTCGATGGGGCGGATGATCAGGGTCCCCTTGCGGTCCAACAGCGACGACATGTTCTTGGCTTCCTTGGCCTGGACGTCAGGCTCGGGGTACGCCTCGGAGACACGCTTGGCATAGTTCTTCTTCATCTGCAGGAAGGCGTAGACCGGATCCAGCTTGTTGGCCTCTTCCTTGAGGGTACCCACCAGGGTCAGGTAGGGGACCACGAAGCGGGTGGTCGGCTTGGCCATTACGTTTCTGCCCAGGAACCAGTTCACCAGGCCGTAGTGGAACTCCAGGTTGGTGGCAAGGTCGGAGCCGCGCAGAGTGGTGGCGCGCAGCACCTCGGACATCTTGTCGTAGCTGGTCTTTCTGTCCTCACCGGTGGTGAGCAGGAGAGCGATGTTGGAGTCGTAGGCGCCGGCCACCTTGTATTTCATGAAGATGCCGGTATCCGGGTTCACCATGCTGATCCCCTGGTCGTCGCGGATCTCGCCTTCGATCGGTTTGGACCAGTAGCGGATCATCCCCCCCGCATGCGGGGAGAGGGAGGCGTCGGTGGCATTCAGGCGCGCCTCGACGGCGGCGTTCATGCGGACGATACGTTGAGGCTTGGGCACCCGCTTCTTGTGGCGGGCGAGGAGGGCCATCGCTTCCACCAGGCTCTCCACCACGAAGAAGTCTTTGGGGTCTTCCGGGTTCACGAACTTGAGCGCGTAGCAGAGCTCGGTGACGCGGTGCTCCACCTGGATCCTGGTGTTGACCTCCATGAAGTAATGGCGGTCGCGGTCCACGATGCACTCGAAGGTGGAGGCGGAGTCAAGCCCCACGGCCTTGCCGAAGCGCTCGGATTCCTCTTCCATCCTCCTCAGGACCTTGAGGTCGCTCTCGAGGGCCTTGACCTCGGCCTTCCTGCCGGCGATCTTGGCCTCCTCGATGGCGGTCATCAGCCCTTCCTGGGTCACCGAGACCTCGAGGAGCTTCTGCTCGTGCATCTGCAGGGAGCAGTCGCGGCCGCCCAGGGCGATGCACCAGTCGCCGTTGCCCAGAAGCTGGATCTCGTTGTGCCTGGTCTGTTCGATGTTGAGCTCGACCAGGACGTTTTTGTTGTCGCCCACGCCGTTGGCCTTGACCTCGTTCAGGATCTCGCGCACGAGGCCCGGGGCGTCAGCAGCCGCCTTGGCGATATCGGCGTCCGAGGCGTTCTGCATGGTCAGCAGATCAGCCCCCAAGAGGCGCTGACCCTTGCCGCCGCCACCGCCGATGGCCTTGAGGCGGACGCGGGACTGCGGGTGCTTCTTCAGCATGGCGGCGCACTCGGCCTCGACCTGGGCGCAGAGCTCTTCGATGGAGAAGAGGTCGATCCCCTTGTTGTAGGAGGCGTACAGGATGTGGTCGGCCAGGTCCTCGATGGAGAGCTTCTCGTCGGCGAGCACCTTGGCGTCGCACTGGAGGCCGTCGGAGGCGACCAGGGCCAGAAGCTTCTCGCGGCTGCCATGCTTCTTCACCAGGGTGCGGGCGGTGACGTTGTCGATACCGGGGGTGACGGAGACGTTGACCGAAAGTGCGGTCCTTTTCGCCTCGTCCTTCTTACCGGCGCCGGTCTGGGTGGCGGCGCAGGGGCCGATGAAGTTGAGCCCCGCCTTCTCTATGGCGCCGACGAATTCGTCGTCCTCGGCCATAAAGCCGTAGCCGGCGAAGATGGAGTCATACCCGTTGTCTTTGGCGATGCTGATGATCTGGTGGATGCGCTCGACGCGCTCCTCCTTGCTGGCGCCGGTGTAGTCGGGCACGCGGTGCACGCGGGTGGAGTCGGTCAGGGTGCGCAGTTCGGGGGCCAGTGCGTTCGGGTAGACGATGGAATCCTTCTCGGAGAGCAGGATGCCGTAGTGGCTGATCCCCATTTCCTGGTAGACGTCCATCGCCTCTTTACGGATCGGGCCGCGGCAGACGATGAGCGGCTTGAGATCTTCGCAGGCAAAGGAGCGGACCCACGCGGACGGGGACAGGGCCAGCCTGCGGTCCCGGTGGATCATCGGGTTCTTGGTGTATTTTTCAGATGTGTGTGCCATCGTTTTCATCTCCGTTACGTTATAAAGCGCGGACGAGGGGCGGGCGCCCTGGTTTGCCAGGGCACCCTGCCCGAACCCTGCCGTTTCGGAAGCGAGGCTCCCCCCCTGCGCAATGCCAATTCCCATATCAGTAGTCGCCATTAGTGGAACTCCCTTTGTACGGCCTGCATCGGGCCCGCTTTGTAGTGACGCAGGAAGAAGTTCATGTTCTCGCCCAGTACCTTCCTCAGGTCGGTCGGCATGACCAGCGACGAGATGGAGCCCAGCGAGAGTGCCTCTTTCGGGTTCATCAGTTCTTTCTCGTAACGGGTGTTGAGGAGCGCCTCCTCGGCCTTGAGCCAGTCCGCGGCTTCCTTCTCGGCGTCGGCCTTGGCGAGTTCCGGCTTGACCCCGGCATCGACCCGCTCCTGGGTGCCGCGCTTGACGCGCTCGATGACGGCGTTCCTGATTTTCCTCAGTTCGTCCTTGTAGACGAACTCCTTGCCTGCCGGCCCCATGACCGCGAGGCGGGTGGTGGGGAGGGCGAGCACCAGGTCGGCGCCGGTCGGGTAGTTGTTGTAGGAGGCGTAGGCGCCGCCGTAGGCGTTCCTGAGGATCAACAGGATGCGCGGGGTGCGGATGTCGACGATGGAGTCGAGCATGGCGCGGCCGGCCTGGACGATGCCGCGGGCCTCCTGCTCGCGTCCCGGGAGGAAGCCGGTGGTGTCTTCCATGAAGATCATCGGGATGTTGTAGATGTTGCAGAAGCGGTTGAAGCGGGCGATCTTGTACGCCGCGTCGCAGTCGATCTGGCCGGAGTCGACGGCGGAGTTGTTGGCTACGAAGCCGACCACGTTGCCGCCCAGGCGGCCGAAGGCGGTGACCACGTTGCGGGCGCGGTCGCGCTGCATCTCGAAGTAGTCGCCGTGGTCGCAGATCTGCTGGATGATGATGGAGACGTCGAACGGCGTGTTGAAGCCGGTCGGGGAGTTGAAGGCCTTCTTCAAGAGGGTGTTGATCTCCCAGGTCTTACGATCCAAGGGATCGCTGGTCTCCTGGTAGGGGGCCAGCACCGAGTTGTTGTCCGGGAGGTAGTTGAGGAGCATGATCGCGGTCCTGAGCGCCCCGACCTCGTCCTCGACGGTCAGGTCGGCGACGCCGGACTGGCCGTGCACCTTGGGTCCGCCCAGGTCCTCCGGGGTGACGTCCTCGCCGAGCACGCTCTTGACGACGCCCGGGCCGGTCAAGCCGAAGAAGGTGTCCTTCGGCTGGATGACGAAGCTCCCCTGGCGCGGCAGGTAGGAGCCGCCGCCGGCGTTGAAGCCGAACATGCACATGATGGAGGGAACCACGCCGGAGATCTTCCTGAGCGCGGTGAAGGCCTCGGCGTAGCCGTCCAGGCCGCCCACGCCCGCCGGAACGAAGGCGCCCGCCGAGTCGTTCATGCCGATGACCGGGATCCCCTTCTCGCCCGCCATGTAGAAGAGACGGGCCAGCTTGTTGCCGTTAGTGGCGTCCATGGAGCCTGCGCGCACGGTGAAGTCGTGGCCGTAGACCGCGACGTCGCGCCCGTGGATGTTCAGGATGCCGGTGACCAGAGATGCGCCGTCCAGGTTCTTGCCCCAGTTCTGGAACAGGATGTTGGGCTCGCACTCGGTCAGGACGCGGATCCTTTCCCAAACGGTCATGCGTTTTTTAAAGTGCTGTTTCTCGATCTGGTCGATGCTCACCGACTTGACGGGGCGCTGGATCAGGTCGTAACCGGCCTGCATCGCCTCCTCGTAGCCGCCCGTCGCGCGGGAAATCTCGCCGGGGATGTTGAACTCAACCTTCTCCGCTACGTCAAACGGATTCTTCAAAGAGGGCTTGATCATTTTATTCGACATTGTTGGCATCCTTCCGGGCATTGGGATTTTCCATCTGTTTAGGGGGTGCTGCGCAGCTCATCTACTTCCTCCTGGTGTGGATATTAAAAAACTGTTGCAAATCCTGGTCAGTTAGCGAAAACGTCAACCTCTGTGCGGAAAAAGAGGCAGCTCCTTGCGGAGGATTTTTTTAGTCTCCCTGAACGCGGAGGGCAAGGAGACGGTGTCCGCCGGTGGGCGTAGGATGTGGGATCCTGGGGCCGCCCGAGGGCAGATGCTGCTCTATTGCAGGTATTTAGCGAATCTGAAGGGGGCGTGACGCTAAGAGAGGTACTTTTGGGCCGGGCAGAAAGATCGTTCTTCGTGTATCGAACATTTCCGAAATTTCATTTTGGCTAAATGTCATTTCGGGCTGGTTTAACCTGGCCTGGGTGCGCCGTGACGGCTAATGAAGCGAAGTAAAACGAACTGTTGTTTTACTTTTTAGGCGCGTACCCTTCATAAGGTTTTGCTTGGCTTTTGTCAATAAGAAAAAGAATGTATACAGGCAAAGTACCGGAAATACGTGGGGTTCTAAAGCGGGACTAAAAAGGAGGGGGGAGGCGGCTGACAGGGGTTGCCTGTCAGCGCCTGATTTTGCGGGCCAGAAGCTCGACGGTATGCAATACCCTCGTTTTATCTCCTGCCTGTTTTAGGCCGTCGGAGAGCTGCATGATGCAGCCGGGGCAGCCGGTCACCACGGCGTCGGCACCGGTGTCGATGATCGCCTTGCTCTTACCGGCGTTGATGTCAAGGGAGCTTTCGTAGTGGTACACGTTGAAGGTGCCGCCCAGCCCGCAGCAGCGGTCGGCGCCTTCCATCTCCACCAGCTCCAGCCCCGGGGTCTCCTGGAGCAGGGTGCGCGGCTGTTTGGCGATGCCGGCGGTCCTGTGGTGGCAGGGATCGTGGTAGGTGACGCGCATCCTCTGACCGGTGCCGGTTTCCTCGGGATGGAGTCCCAGCTTCTGCAACAGCACCGCCGCATCCACCGTTTTGTCCGCTACCGCCTGGAGCCGGGCCTTCAGCTCCGGATTCCTCTTGCCGACCACCAGCGGGTAGAGCTTGTGCAAGGCGCCGCCGCAGGTGGCGCAGGCGGTCATCACGTAATCGGCCTGGTGTTTCTCGATAGCGGCCAAGTTCTGCTCGGCCAACCCACGCACCGTCTCCAGGTCGCCGCCGGACATGCCGGGAAGGCCGCAGCACTGCTGCCCCTGCGGGATGATCACCGTGCACCCCAGGTGGCGGAACAAGGCGAGCGTCGCTTCCCCGATCTCGGTGTAGACGAAGTTGGTCATGCACCCGACAAAGAAGACGATGGTGGGCTTGCCCGGCTCGCCCTTGATGATTTCGGGATGCCGTTTCATAAATGGCTTTTTGGCGATCTGCGGGATGTGGCGGCTCCCCCCGATGAACGGCATCGGGAACCGGAGCCTGAGCCCCGAGGTGCTGGGGACCTTCCTGAAGAAGACCGGTCCCAGGACTGCCGCGGCGAGAGCACCGAAGTTCATCAACTTGCGGTTCTTGATCACCTGTCCCACCGCCTTATGGAAGGTGGTGAGGCCGCGCCGCTGCGCCAGGGCCTCGCGGGCGGCGATGACGATCTCGTCGGTGGGGACCTGGTTCGGACACTTGTCGACGCAGCTGCCGCACAAAAGGCACTTGGACATGGCGGAGTAGGTGCCGTCGTCGAGGGTGATGTCACCTTTCATCAAGTGCTGGGCCAGGGCCACCTTGCCGCGCGCGGTGGCCGGTTCCCGCTGGAAAGTGCTGAAGGCGGGGCAGTTGGCGCGGCAGGCGCCGCACTTGACGCATTTCTTCATCTCTTGGGCTACCCGTTCGAGCGGGTCGGTGTGCTTCTTGGTCATGCTGGGGTCTCGCTTGTTGGAGCAATGGGAACTATGGGACTTATGGGAGCTATGGGAAGCATGGGAAAGCTAGCTCGTGGCCCGTTTTCATTGTCTATTGTCAATTGCCTTACGGCAGCATCTTGCCGGGGTTGAGGACATTGTTCGGGTCCAGGGCGGCCTTGATGGCCTTCATGGCGGCAATCTGCTCTGCGTTCAGCTCCAAGGGGATGTAGGGCTGCTTGGCCAGACCGACGCCGTGCTCGCCGGACATGGTGCCCCCCAGGTCGAGCGCCGCCTGGAACACTTCCTTGATCGCCTCGTGCGCCTTCTCGATCTGTCCGGGCACGCTCTTGTCGATCATGATGTTGACGTGGATGTTGCCGTCGCCGGCATGGCCGAAGTTGACGATGGGGATGTCGTAGCGCTTCTGGATCACCTCGATGCGCCGGATCACGTCGGGCACCTTGCTCCTGGGGACCACGATGTCCTCGTTAAACTTGTCCGGGTTAACGTCGCGCAACGACGGCGACACCAGGCGACGCACCCGCCAGAGCTCCTCGCTCTCGGCGGCATCCTTGGCAACCCGGAACTGCACCAGCCCCAGCGGCTCGATCAGCTTGTGGATCTGCCCGGCCTGCTTCTCGATCAGGTCGCGGTCGCCGTCCACCTCGATCAGGAGCACCGCCCGGGCGCTTTCGGGCATGCCGAGATTGAAGCGGCGCTCGACGCAGGTAAGGGTGGCGTGGTCCATGAACTCCAGCGTGGTCGGAATGATCTTGTTCTTGATGATGGTGGAAACCGCGCGCGCCGCGCCGTCGATGGAATCGAACACGGTGAGCATGGTCTTCTTCGAGTCCGGGTAGGGGAGGAGCTTGAAGATGATCTTGGTGATGATGCCGAGCGTCCCCTCTGAGCCGCATAAAAGCTTGGTCAGGTCGTAGCCGACCACACCCTTCACCGTCTCACCACCGGTGCGGATGATGGCACCGGTCGGCAGCACCACCTCGAGCCCCATCACGAAATCCTTGGTGACGCCGTACTTGACCGCACGCGGGCCGCCGGCGCACTCGGCGACGTTCCCCCCCAGGGTGGAGAACTTGAGCGAGGCGGGGTCGGGGGGATAGAAGAGCCCCAGTTTCTCGACCGCCATCTGGAACGTCTCGGTGACCACACCCGGCTCCACCTCGGCCACCAGATTGTCGGTGTCGATCCTGAGGATGCGGTTCATCCGGGTGGTCACCAGCACCACGCCGCCCCCCTTGGGGAGGGCGCCGCCGGTGAAGCCGCTGCCGGCGCCTCTCGGGAAGACCGGGAAGTTCTCCTTGTTGGCGAGCTGCAGGATGCGGGAAACCTGCTCGGGGCTGTCCGGGTGCACCACGGCGTCGGGGAGGAACTCCATCTGGGTGGCGTCATAGCCGTAGCAGATCAGGTCCTGCGCTCCGGTGGCGATGTTCTCTGCTCCGACGATGTCGGTCAATTGCTGCAGGGTGCGTGCGTCTAGCATTCAAGTTTTTCCTTTCGTTCGTTATCTCTAAACCTTCATTACCGGCAGCACCGTCCCCCCCTCGGGGATCAGGTAGGCGCGGTAATCTTCGAAAAGCATGGGTGCTGCCAGCGCCAGCGCCTCGTCGAGGGTGGCCGCCGGGATCATCCCCATGGTCCGCACCTCTTCCACCGGGAGCTTGGATACCAGCACGATCCTAAACCGCTCGGCCTTTTCCTTCACCGACCAGGCCGTCTGGCCGTTGATCTCGTAGCGCTTGCGGAGTCCGGATTCCAACTCGGCGCAGGTCTCGTAGCCGAACCAGTTGAAGAAGGTGGCGTTGCCGTAGCCGTCCCGGCACTCGGCGAGGAGAATCATGACTCCTCCGGGTTTGAGCGCGCGACTGGCGTACTCCATCGACTTGTGGGCCTGGATCAGGTTGATGTCCTTGGGGTAGCCCCCGCAGGACACGATGACCAGGTCCCCTTTCTCGTCGATGGGAGCGGAAAATGAGTCGTTGTAGAAGCGGCATCCGGCCAGGTGCGCCTCCTGCCAATCGCAGGCGAAGGCGGCAATGATCTGCTTGTCCGGGCCGAGCACCGTGTTCAGGATGAAGTCCGGAGCGACCATGCCACAGGCCTCCAGCATCGCTTCGTGCACCGGGTTCCCCTCCAGGTTGCCGGCCACCGCTTTCGGGTGCCGGCCGCTCCCCTCGTCCGGGTTCAGCAGGGAGAAGTGACTCGCCATGCAGCTCTTCCGGCTGGAGACGCCAGGGAGGATGCTCTTGCGGCCGCCGCCGAAGCCCGCGAAGTAATGGAAGGTAACGGCGCCAGTCAGGATGCCCCGATCCGCTTCGGTCACCCTGCGGTTTACCTCTACCGGGACGCCGCGCGCGGTGTCACCCAGAAAGACCAACTCGCCGGGGTCGTCACAGTCGTGGTCGGTCACCTTGATCCTGCCGTACAACTCTCCCACGATTTTCTTGTGCTCGGCCGGCGTCTGCTTGCGGTGGATGCCCAGCGCGACGACGATCTCGATGTCCCGGTCCTGGATGCCGACGGAGTTGAGCCGAGAGACCAACAGGGGAAGGTAGACATCGCTACCGGTGGGGCGGGTCACGTCGGAGGTGACAATGACGACGCGGTCACCGGGGGCAAAGCTCGCCAGGAAATCGGTGCATTTGTCGAGGGCGCGCTCGATCAATTCGACCGGCGTTCCCTGCCGCTGGAAAGGGCGGGGGCGCAGCACGGAAAGGAGATGTTCCGGAGCCAGTTGCAGAGGATAGCTGTGGTCGCCGCATTTAAGATCAGGCATCGCGTTATGATACATATTCGACCTCCGATACGCAACTGTTTACCAGATCCAATCGCTGGATAAGGAATTGAAGTGACTGGCTTAGGTGCCGGCATGTGTGCGGGCTGGCACAGAGGAGAGGCGGGCGAATGATTATTCGCCCCTACAGGATCTAAAGGCATGTTCTCACTCCTGCAGCCGGGGAACGCGAGGTTCTGCCGTAGCGGACGGATGTGGCTGAAGCGAAGTATACTGCAATGAAAATAAAAGAATTCCAATAAACCGGTGCCCCAAGTATGAATTAGATTGACAAAATGGGGCGTTTTCGATAACAATCACCCGTTTTTATGACTATGTTGGAAGGCACGCCTTTTTTTGAGGCATATCCAAATAGGAGGATTTTTTTCAATGGAACAGTATGCAGTAGTCTTCGCCCTGGTCTGTGCCGCGGCGGCAGTCGCCTACGGCCTGATCTCGGCCCAGTGGATCCTGGGGCTTCCCCAGGGTAACGAGCGGATGAAGCAGATCGCCTCCGCGATCCAGGAAGGCGCCGGCGCCTACATGAAGCGTCAGTACACCATCATCGCGGTGGTGGGCGTCGCCATGTTCGTGGCCCTCTTCGCCTCCCTCGGTTGGATGACCGCAGTCGGCTTCCTGGTCGGCGCAGTCTTCTCCGGCCTCACCGGCTTCATCGGGATGTTCGTCTCGGTGCGCGCCAACGTGAGGACCACCGAGGCTGCCAAGTCCGGCATCCACAAGGCTCTCAACGTTGCCTTCAAGGGCGGCGCCATAACCGGCATGCTGGTCGTCGGTCTGGGCCTTCTGGGCGTTGCTGGCTACTACATGTTCCTGCAGGCCGTCATGCCGGGCGCTCCGGTGAAGGACATCGTCAGCCAGCTGGTAGGCCTCGGCTTCGGCGGTTCGCTGATCTCCATCTTCGCCCGTCTGGGCGGCGGTATCTTCACCAAGGGCGCTGACGTCGGCGCCGACCTGGTGGGCAAGGTCGAAGCAGGTATCCCCGAGGACGACCCCCGCAACCCGGCCGTCATCGCGGACAACGTCGGCGACAACGTCGGCGACTGCGCCGGCATGGCCGCTGACCTCTTCGAAACCTACGCCGTTACCCTGATCGCTGCCATGCTGCTGGGCGCCATCACCTTCGCCAACCCCGGCGCGGTCAGCTACCCGCTGATCCTGGGCGGCATCTCCATCATCGCCTCCATCATCGGCACCTACTTCGTCAAGCTGGGCTCTTCCGGCAAGATCATGGGCGCTCTCTACAAGGGCCTCATCGCTTCCGGCGGGATCGCCTGCATCGCCTTCTACTTCGTCACCATGCAGATGTTCCCGCAGGGTCTCGCCGAGGCTAACGGCACGGTCATCTCCGCAACCAACATTTTCATCTCCGCCATCGTCGGTCTGGTCGTAACCGGTGCCATCTTCTGGATCACCGAGTACTACACCTCCACCGAATACGCCCCGGTCAAGCACATCGCCGAGGCCTCCAAGACCGGCCACGCCACCAACATCATCGCCGGCCTTGGCATCTCCATGAAATCGACCGCACTGCCGGTCATCGTCATCTCCGCGGGCATCATCGTCGCCGCCAACTGCGCGGGCGTGTACGGCATCGCCATCGCCGCGGTTTCCATGCTCTCCCTGACCGGTATCGTCGTCGCCATGGACGCTTACGGCCCGATCACCGACAACGCCGGCGGCATCGCCGAAATGGCTGAACTCGATGACTCCGTCCGCGCCGTTACCGATCCGCTCGACGCAGTCGGCAACACCACCAAGGCCGTCACCAAGGGCTACGCCATCGGCTCCGCCGGTCTGGCCGCCATCATCCTGTTCACCTCCTATGTCCAGGAGCTGACCATCGCCGACAAGAGCTTCTCCCTGTCCGATCCGAAGATCATCGTCGGTCTCTTCATCGGCGGGATGCTGCCGTACTACTTCGCCGCTATGTGCATGGAAGCCGTTGGTAAAGCAGGCGGCGCGGTCGTCGACGAAGTCCGTCGCCAGTTCCGCACCATCGCAGGGATCATGGAAGGCACCGGCAAACCGGACTACGCAGCCTGCGTAGACATCGTGACCAAGACCGCTCTCAAGGAGATGGTCATCCCGGGTCTCATCCCGATCCTCGCCCCGATCGTCGTCGGCTTCACACTCGGCCCCAAGGCTCTGGGTGGCGTCATCGTCGGCTCCATCGTAACCGGTATCTTCGTCGCTATCTCCATGACCACCGGCGGTGGCGCTTGGGACAACGCGAAGAAGTACATCGAGGACGGCTACCACGGCGGCAAGGGTAGCGAAGCCCACAAGGCTGCCGTAACCGGCGATACCGTAGGCGACCCGTACAAGGACACCGCTGGCCCGGCCGTCAACCCGATGATCAAGATCATCAACATCGTGTCGCTGCTCATCGTTCCGCTGCTGAACAAGATGTAGCACCGGCTTTTAGCTGAAACGAAAAAGGCGTCCCGGATTTCCGGGGCGCCTTTTTTTGTTTTGTGCGGGAGGGGACTATTGGATTTAGTGGGCCCTGTGGACCGAGAAAGCGGGACGGCTACGCCGGGGGCAGGCAGGCTTCGGTCGTCGCGCAGGGCGCTATGCGCTTCGGAGACCTCTCCGCCAGCACCTGTTGGAACCTCTCCTCGCCCAGTTTCCTTCTCATTCCCTCCAGGTAGAGCCCCTCGTACTTCTCCGCGGCATTCTCCCACGTGAAGCGCTTGGCCATGGCGTTCTGCCGCAAGGCTGCGATCGCTTCTGAGTCGTGGTACCAGGAGTGCACTGCCCAGCCGACGGTGTCGAAGAGCGCGCCCGCGTCCAGGTTCCAGAACTTGAAGCCGTCGCCGGTGCGTTGAGCGGAATTGAAATTCTCGACCGAGTCGTCCAGCCCGCCTGTCGCGCGCACGATGGGGAGGGTGCCGTAGCGCATGCTGTACATCTGGTTCAGGCCGCACGGTTCGAACGCGGACGGCATCAGGAAGAAGTCGCACCCAGCCTCGATGCGGTGGGCCAAAGTGTTGTCGTAGCCGATGCGGCAGGCGAAGCGATCGGGACGGTCGGCGGCCATACCGCCGAAATAGAAGTGGGCCCAAGGCTCGCCGGCGCCGAGAAGCACCAACTGGATGTCCAGTTCGAGAAGCCGCGGCAGCGCCTGCGCCAGGACATCGATCCCCTTTTGTTTCACCAGGCGCGAGACCATCCCGATCAGCGGCACGTCCTCGCGCTCAGGCAGCCCCAGGGAGCGCTGCAACTCCCTCTTGCAGACCGCCTTCCCGGAAAGGTCTTGGGCGCTGTAGTTGGCCGGCAGGAGGCGGTCCTCCTCCGGATTCCATTCCTGGTAGTCCACGCCATTGAGGATGCCGGACAGGGCGCCGGAGCGCTCTCGAACCACCCCTTCCAGCCCCCAGCCGTATTCCGGCGTCTGGATCTCTCTCGCGTATCCTTCACTTACCGTGTTCAGCATGGTCGCGTGGTAGATCCCGCCCTTCAGGAGGTTTACCTGGTTGTCCATCTCCAGTTCCAGGAAGGTGAAGTGGTGCCAGCCGATGCCAAGGACATCCATGGCACCTTCATAGAAGCTCCCCTGGTGCTGCATGTTGTGAATGGTGAGCAGCGAGGCGGCCTGCGCCAGGTGGTGATCGTGGAGGTAAGAGGTGTTCATCAACAGCGGCACGGCGGCCGTGTGCCAATCGTGCGCGTGCACCAAGTCCGGGGTGAACTGGATCATCTTGCACAGTTCCAGACTGGCCTTGGAGAGGAAGATGAAGCGGTTGTCGTTGTCGAGGTAGCCCTTGTTGTCCCTTTCGTAAAGCGATTCGCGCCCGTAGAAGTCTTCATGCTCCAGGAAGTAGATGGGGACGTCGGAGCCGGGCATCCTGCCTTCGTGCACACCGCAGTACATGTTGCCGATGATCCCCATGGGGACCACCAGTACTCCGGGGAGTTGGCGCAACTGGTAGCGTTCCCGGTCGACTTTGTAGTAGCGCGGCATTACCACGCGGACGTCGTGACCGCGACCGGAAAGATACTTGGGGAGGGCGCCGACCACGTCAGCGAGGCCCCCTTCCTTGGCGAAGGGGACTGCTTCTGAGGCGGTTATCAGGATGTTCAGACGCATTTCGATCGGCTCCTGTTGCTGGTCTCGTGGCGTTAGGCCTCAGCAAAAATACCAGAACAAGATGTGAGACGCAATGAGGTAGTGTTAATTATTCCGACGTTTCCTTCGTCTTCATGTTGCGCAGGGCCGCCACCCGGTCCACCACCGGCGGATGACTGTAGTAGAAAGCCGCGTAGAACGGATGCGGGTGCAGGTTGGAGAGGTTTTCCGTGGAGAGCTTCACCAGGGCCGAGGCGAGCGCCTCCGGGGTCCCCGAGAGGTCGGACGCGAAGCGGTCGGCTTCCCATTCGTTGCGGCGCGACAGCCAGGAGCCGATGGGGGTAAGTGGGAACGAGACGATGGAGAAGATGAAGCTGATCATGAGGATCTGGGCCAGGAAAGAGGCTTCCGGGAGACCAAAGAGCAGCGGAAGCCCGCCCCATGCGATTAATTGGTGCACCAGGAAGAAAATCGCCAGGGCGGCGGCTTCAATCAGAACCAGGCGCTTCCAGATATGCCCCTTCTTCCAGTGCCCGGCCTCATGTGCGAGGATCGCCAGGAGTTCCGGGCGATTCATCTGTTTCAGCAGCGTGTCGTAGAGCACGATGCGCTTGACACGGCCGATGCCGGTGAAATAGGCGTTGGAGTGGAGGCTGCGGCGGGAAGCGTCCATCTGCTGCACGTCTTTCACCCTCAGGTCGGCCTTTTGCAGCATGTTCCGGATCTCCTCCTCCAACTCCGGGTCGCCCAGCGGCTCGAACTTGGAGAAGAGCGGCTCGATGATGTACGGCGAGATGTAGATCATGACGATGGAGAAGAGGGCGAAGAAGGCCCAGACCCAGAGCCACCAAAATTCCGGAGAGTGTCTGATCAGCAAGAGCGCGGCGCTGACGACGATGGCGGTAAGGGCCATGGAGATGAAAGTGGACTTGAGCAGGTCCGACAGCCACAGGCCAGGCGTGGTGGTGTTGAAACCGAAGCGCCGCTCAAGGCGGAAGGTGCTGTAGAGCGAGAAGGGGATGTCCAGCAGTTCCTGGACCAGGGTGAGGACCAGCATGAACAGCACGCCCCGAAGCACGAAAGAATCCGTCAGCGAGGCGATCCAGTGGTCGTAGAGCGGCAGCAGCGGGGTGAACATGAAGATGAGTAAAAGAGCGCTGTCGTAGATGGAATCGATGAGGGCGAGCCTGCTCTGCGCCAGCGTGTAGCTTGCCGACTTGGCCAGCGCCTCCGCGTCGACGGCGTCGGCAAATCCTTGCGGCACGGTGCTGCCGTAGCGGCGCAGGTGGCGCAGGTTCAGGTAGCGCAGCAGACAGGCGGCGGCGAAGCGTGCGAGGTAGAGGGCGATCAAGAGCGACGTGGTGGACATGGTTGTTCTCCGAGGGGCGCTGGGCAGGCTGAACAAGCCTTGGCCTGCGCCGCCATGAGAAAATGGTTCCTTCAGCCTAACCACGGCAAATCCCCTCTGTCTCCCCTTCGCAAAGGGGAGCACGCGGGGACTTGAGCAGCTCTTCGTGGATAAAAGATACCGGGATTTCTGAGAAGAATCGAAAAAAAAGGCCCTCCGTGTGGACGGAGGGCCTTCGCCTGGTTTGGCTGCGGGGCGTGTTACTTCTTCACGCTCCCCTTTTCGATGATGGCGGTGTACTTGTAGCCGCCGCCGAAGTCCTTGTCCTTGGCGAGAGTGCCGGAGACGGTGATCACGTCGCCCTCTTCCGCATTGTCGTTGGTGGTCACGACGAGATCGTTGGTCTTCTTCTTGGCGTCGCCGGTGCCGTCCTGCAGGTGCAGCCAGTTTTTGTTCATGATGCCGGTGGCAGTCTTGACCACCTGGCCGCGTACCAGGACCTGTTTGCCGTTCAGGGAGCCGCGCTTGGCGAAGATCTCCTCCACGGTGTAGGCGTTGGCGCCGGTTGCTTTCTCTACCTTGATCTTCTCGCCGGGGGCGGCTTTCTTGGCCTCCTTGGCGGGCTTGGCAGCTCCCTTAACTTCAGGCGCGTTGCAGAACAGGATGGTCTCGAAGGTGCGGTTCAGGGTCTTGCTCTGAAACTTGGTCATGGGCATGCAGCCCTGGAAGGAAAGAGTATCTCCGACGCGGGTCTCGAGAACCGGGTACGCTACCCAAGTTTTGGTGCCGCCGGCCACTTCCAGGTTGGCGTAGGTGTAGCCGCCGCCTTCCATGGTTTCGACAACCTTGCCGGTGGGATTGGTGTTTACCTCGGGCGCCCCTGCTTCGGCGGGAGCCGCGCCACCCATCATCATGGAATGGCCGCTTTTGGACATGCTTTTTTGGATGGCTTCGGCTTTCGACTCGGCCTTTTCGGGCGCCTGGGCAGCGGCGTCGGCTTTCTCGACCGCTTTCGGGGCGGCAACAGCTTCGACCTTGGCATCAGCCTTCTCGGGCGCTTTGGGTGCGTCAGCACAGGTCCCGGCCACCGGCAGTGCCAGCGTGACGAGGACGGACATAATGGTGGAATAACGCTTCATCTAAGACTCTCCCCCACATCGAATTGCCGCCGGAGCGGCGCAAAAGCCTAGCTTTGCGCCGCGTACAATAGCAGCTTCAAGGCAAAATATCAATTTGTTAATTTTTGCTTATCGTATTCACTGTTTGGCTATCTCCTGGCGATAGCCAAAGTACTCCCGTCGCTTGCCACATCGACTTGGACCGTGTCTCCGGGGCCGAACTTCCCTTCCAGCAGCATGAGCGCAAGCGGGTCCTGGATCTTGCGCTGTAGGGCGCGTTTCAAGGGGCGGGCCCCATAAGCGGGGTCGTACCCTTCCCGCGCCAGGAACTCGCGTGCCTGGTCGGTGACTTCCAGCCCGATGCCCTTTTCTTCGAGCCGCTTGGTCAGGAACCGCAGCTGAATCGACACGATCTCCTTGATCCGCTCCAGCGGAAGGGCATGATAGATGACGATCTCGTCAACGCGGTTTAGGAATTCGGGTTTGAAAGCCTCCCTGAGGGTCTCCATGACCTCGCCCTGCATCTTGGCGTAGTCGGTGGCGCCGTACTGCTGGATCCACTGCGAACCGAGGTTGCTGGTCATGATGATCACCGAGTTCTTGAAGTCGACCGTCCTCCCTTGGCCGTCGGTCAGCCTGCCGTCGTCGAGGATTTGCAGAAAGACATTGAACACCTCAGGATGCGCCTTCTCGATCTCGTCAAAGAGCACGATGCAGTAGGGGCGCCGCCGCACCGCCTCGGTGAGCTGTCCCCCCTCCTCGTAGCCGACGTAGCCTGGGGGGGCACCGATCAGGCGGGCCACCGTGTGCTTTTCCTGGTACTCGCTCATGTCGATGCGCACGATGGCTTGGTCGTCGTCGAACAGGAAAGAGGCGAGGGCGCGGGCGGTTTCCGTCTTGCCCACCCCGGTTGGGCCCAGGAAGATGAAGGAGCCGATGGGGCGGTTCGGGTCGGAGAGGCCGCTCCGGGCGCGGCGCACGGCGTTGGCCACCAGGGTGAGTGCCTCGTCCTGGCCCACCACCCGACTTTTCAGCCGCTCTTCCATGCGCACGAGCTTCTCGCTTTCCGTCTCCAGCATCCGGTTAACGGGGATGCCGGTCCACTTGGCGACCACCTCGGCGACCATCTCGGCGTCCACCTCCTCCGGAAGCATCTTTCCTTCCTTCTGGATCTGTTCCAGGGTGAGGCGCTTGTCCTCGATTTCCTTCTCGATGGCCGGGATTTCGCCGTAGCGGATCTCGGCGGTACGGGCCAAAAGACCGTCGCGCTCGGCGCGTTTAGCCTCCTCGGCCTTGTCCTCCTTGCGCTGCTTGAGCTCACCCAGTTCCGACAGGAGGTTCGTTTCCCTTTTCCAGTGGCTGTTCAACTCGTCCGACTGCGCCTTCAGCGTGGCCAGCTCCTCCTCCAGTTTTTTGAGCCTTTCCAGCGCTTTCGGGTCGTGCTCACGCAGCATGGCCTCCCGCTCTATCTGCAGTTGGATGACGCGCCGGTCGATCTCGTCGATCTCGGTCGGCTTCGAGTCCAGCTCGATCCTGAGTCGGGAGGCGGCCTCGTCGATGAGGTCGATCGCCTTGTCCGGGAGGAAGCGGTCGGTGATGTAGCGGTCGGAGAGCGTCGCCGCGGCGATGATCGCCGAGTCCTTGATCTGGATCTTGTGGTAGTTCTCGTACTTCTCCTTCAGGCCCCGCAGGATGGAGATGGTCTCCTCCACGCTCGGCTCACCCGCGTAGACCTGCTGGAAGCGCCGCTCGAGCGCCGCGTCCTTCTCGATGTGTTTTCTGTATTCGTTGAGGGTGGTGGCGCCGATGCAGTGCAGCTCCCCCCGGGCCAGGGCGGGTTTCAGCATGTTGGAGGCGTCCATGGCGCCCTCCGCCGCGCCCGCGCCGACCAGGGTGTGCATCTCATCGATGAAGAGGATAACCTTCCCCTCCGAGCGCGCCACCTCCTTGATCACCGCCTTCAGCCGCTCCTCGAACTCGCCGCGGTATTTTGCGCCGGCGATGAGGGCGCCCATGTCGAGCGCCATGATCACTTTGTCCTTAAGTGTTTCCGGGACATCACCGGACACGATGCGTTGGGCGAGCCCCTCGGCGATGGCAGTCTTGCCCACGCCGGGCTCGCCGATCAGCACCGGATTGTTTTTGGTGCGGCGGGACAGCACCTGGAGCACGCGGCGGATCTCGTCGTCGCGCCCGATGACCGGGTCCAGTTTGCCTTGGCGAGCCAAGTCGGTCAGGTCGCGGCAGTATTTCGCAAGCGCCTGGTATTTTTGCTCGGGATCCTGCTCGTTGACCGCCTCACCGCCGCGCAACTCCTTCAGCGCCGCGAGGATGCCGTCGCGGGTCACGCCGTTCTGGCTCAAGAGTCGGCCGCTCGGCGTGTCCTTCGAAGCCACCAGCGCCAGCAGCAGGTGTTCCGTCGAGACGAAGGCGTCGTGCATCGTGTCCGCTTCCTTCTGGGCCTGGTCCAGGACGCGGTTGAGAGCGGTGGAGAGCCCGACCTGGGCACCGCCGGTCACCTTGGGGAGGCGTTTAAGCGCCTCGTCCACGCTGTCACGCAGGCGCGGCAGGGGGGCGCCGATCTTCTTGATGAGGTCTGGCACGAAGCCGCCTTCCTGGTCGATCAGCGCGAGCAGCAGGTGTTCGGCTTCGATAGCGGGAGCCGACATGGCGAGGGCGTTTTCATGCGCCGTCGCTATCGCTTCCTGGGTTTTGACGGTCATTTTCTCAGGTCTGATCATGGCTTACCTCCTAAGTCATAGAAGAAGATAGGGAGGGGCGGGTGGTGTGTCAAGGTAGGGTCCTGTTTTTAGCCTTAAAGGTGCGGCGCCATCTCGATCTTTACCACTGTGGCAAGGCTTGT
Source organism: Geomonas propionica (assembly GCF_016458235.1). Taxonomy (GTDB): domain Bacteria; phylum Desulfobacterota; class Desulfuromonadia; order Geobacterales; family Geobacteraceae; genus Geomonas; species Geomonas propionica. The sequence continues at coordinate 83,394 of NZ_JAEMHK010000003.1, forward strand.
AGTGCGCGGCAAGATATGGCATTATCCGGCAGCGGGTTGCGGAGCCGCGGTGCACAATGCCCGACCGCAAATCGCTAGCTGCTGGTACGCACGTGATGTTGCAGGGGAGCTGAGTTGGCAAAGTTGAAACGAGACGATAACGGACTCGGTGCCGAAGAGCATCCGGATGCTGAGGTCGACCTGGACCTGGCAGCCGAGGACGAACTGGATGACGACCTCGATCTGGCGGCGGACGAGCATCTCTTCTACGGGGAGGATCCGGAAGAAGCGCTCGATGACGATGGAGATGACGGCGAGGAGTTGGTCTGGGACGCCGAGGAACTGTCGAAGCCGGTCGTCGCCAAGCCGGGATGCGCGGTCAGTTTCTTCGTGGACAACAAGCGTCACCACGCCATCTGTCTCGCCGTGATTGGTGACGAGGTACTCCTCGAGCACAAAGACGCGACCCGCTGCTTCCTATTCATTGGCAAGATAACGGAGATCGTGCCGCGCATCCGTCGTGGTGTCGTCTCCGCCACCATCACCGTGGGCGCCCTCAAGCGGTGCCGTTACCGGTCGGTTCCCAAGAAGTGGCTCCAGGAGATGATCAAGGCCGGGCTGTCCTGGAAGGGGGTCGAAGGTCCGGGCAAGGTCGCTCCGGCTCCGGGCGAACTGTTGAGTGGACAGATGGAGTTGTTCTGAAGCACCTCTGCCGCGGAGGATCCTCAGGTTGCGGTGTGGAGGACGTACGACGTGGTCGGTAAATGTGAAAAGGGGACAGGCACTTTTAAAGTAGCCTGTCCCCTTTTCTTTTGACGTTTGCTAGCTGCTTACTTAACTTTCCTGATCCAGCCGAACTTGTCTTCGATCTTGCCGGTCTGGATGCCGGTCAGGGTGTCGTAAAGGGTCTGGGTATGCTTGCCGACGCCGCCGTTACCGACCTGCACGGTCTCGCCGGCATAGCAGAGCGTGCCGACGGGGGTGACCACCGCCGCGGTGCCGCTGCCAAAGGCTTCGGTGATCTTGCCGTTCTTCAGGTCCTGCATCAGGTCGTTCACGTCGATCTTGCGCTCTTCAACCTTGAGCCCAAAGGACTTGGCGAGGGTCAGCACGGAATCGCGGGTGATGCCGCGCAGGATGCTTCCTTCCAGCGGCGCGGTGACGATGGTGTCGCCGTAGGCGAAGAACATGTTCATTGAGCCGACTTCCTCGATGTAGCGTTTGTGTACGCCGTCCAGCCAAAGCACCTGGTCGTACCCTTTCTTCTTCGCCTCGAGGCCGGCCTTGAGGGAGCTCGCGTAGTTGCCGCCGGTCTTGGCTTCGCCGGTGCCGCCCGGGGTGGCGCGGACGTACTTGTCCTCGACCATGATCTTGACCGGTTTGAAGCCGGCGGAGTAGTAGGCGCCCACCGGGGAGAGGATCACGTAGAAGTAGTAGTGGTCCGAGGGCTTGATGCCGACGTGCGGCTCGACCGCGATCATGGCGGGACGGACGTAGAGCGAGGTCCCCTCCGAACCGGGCACCCAGGCGCTTTCCAGAGCCACCAGCTGCTCGATCCCTTTCACGAAAAGCTCCTCCGGAACTTCCGGCATGCAGAGACGCTCGGCGGAGTGGTTGAAGCGACGGGCGTTCATCTCCGGGCGGAACAGCGCGATGGTGCCGTCCTCCCAACGGTAGGCCTTCAGCCCCTCGAAGATTTCCTGGGCGTAGTGCAAAACAAGCGCCGCCGGGTCGATTTGGAACGGTTCGTACTTCTTGATGCGGGCATCGACCCAGCCCTGGTTGACTTTCCACTCGACCAGCAGCATGTAGTCGGTAAAGATCGTACCGAAGCCGAGCTGCGACTCGTCGGTGTACTTGGCCTTCTTATCCCCCTCGCTAATCGGTATTACCCTGATCTCCATATGGCAGAACCTCCGGTTGTTCGGCGCCAGGCGTCGCTTATTTCGATCTTTTCGTTTACCACATTCGCAGCGGCAGGCGCAAGTAATTTAACCCCCGTAAATTCACGGGCATCCCCTTGATTTTTTGCATGCCGCTTGCTATATTTATTAGCGCTCAAGAGTGGAGAGTGCTAACAAGCAGTTGGCAAAACAGCACTCACAAGGGAGAGATCAACATGACGTACGCAATGCCGGTACCTATAGACAGCCTTACCCTGTACCTCACGGAAATCAACCGTTTTCCGCTTTTGTCGGCGGATGAGGAGATGGATCTGGCCTGCAGGTTCCGCGACGAGGGGGACCTGGAGGCGGCTCACAAGCTGATCACCTCGAACCTCAGGTTTGTCGTGAAGATCGCCGGAGAGTACCGCTCCTACGGAATGAAGATGCTGGACCTGATCCAGGAAGGGAACGTGGGGCTCATGATGGCCGTCAGGAAGTTCGACCCGGCCAAGGGCGTCCGGCTCATCTCCTACGCCGTGTGGTGGATCAGGGCGTACATCCAGAACCACATCATCTCCGCCTGGAGCCTGTTGAAGATCGGCACCACCCAGGCGCAGAGAAAGCTATTTTTCAAGCTGAACCAAGCCAAGCAGGCGATCATCAACATGACCGGAGAGGGAGACCTGCACGCGGCGGCGCTTTCGCTGGACGTGAAGGACACCGAGGCCCAGGAGATGGAACAGCGCCTGCGGGGCGAGCTCTCACTCGACGTGGAGATGTTTGAAGGGGAGGGAGGTACCTTCCTGGAAAGCCTGCCCGACCTGCGCCAGAACCAGGAAGAGATGCTGGCCGAGCGCCAGGAGGCCACCATACTGGAGCAGACCGTGGCGAGCGCGCTCGAGCACCTGAACGAGAAGGAGCGCTTCGTCATCGAGCGCCGCGTGGCGGCGGACCAGGCGCTGACCCTGCAGGAGATCGCCGATCACTTCTCCATCTCCCGCGAGCGGGTGCGCCAGATCGAGGAAGGGGCGCTCAAGAAGATGAAGCGCTTCCTGACCCCGCTGGTGGTGGATCAGGCGGCTTAAACCAAAACCATTGGCCACGGAGAAAATCTGAGGACATCTTAGAAAATCTGAAATAAATAGGGGCGGCTTCCGCGATGGGAGCCGCCCTTTTTATTCATACCCCGTCGCTACCACTTCACGACTTGTTCCAGCTTCGCCTCGCCGCGCAGCTCCGCGACGTACGCCGCCACCAGGGGAGCCATCTTCTCTTTTTTCAGAAAGGCGCACACCGCGGGCTCGGCCTCCTGGTAACTTTCCAGGCGCGGGGCGCGCTTTTCGGTCAGCTTCAGGATGTGGAAACCATTGGAGGTCTGCACCAGATCGCTGATTTCGCCCGGCTTCAGCGCGAAGACCGCCTGTTCCAAGCGGGGATCGAGTTCGCCACGGTTGAAGAAGCCGAGGTCGCCCCCGCGCGCCTTGCTGGGGCAGTCTGAGTGCGACTGTGCCAGGATGCTGAAATTTTCCCCTTCTTTCACCCGGTGCAGCAGGATCTCGGCCCTTTCCCGCGCCCGCTCCTTGTCCCGCTCTTCTCCCGAACCCATGACCACCACCAGGATCTGGCTTGCCCTTGCGCTGCATCCGGTCTTGAACCGCTCCCTGTTCGCCTCGTAGAAATTCCTGGCTTCTTCCGCATCGACGCGAACCCGCCTGCCGAACCTCTTCTCGACGAAGTTGCCGATCACCAGTTCCTTGCGGATCAACTGTTCCAATTGCGGCAGGGTCAGGCCCGCCTCCTCTATGCTGCGGTAGAACGCGACGTCGCTTAGATGTCTGGCGCGGTCGCGGGATATCGCCTGCGCCACCTGCTGCTCCACCCCCTCGGTCGCGGCGACCGATTCCTGGGCCGCCTGGTACAGCAGCTCGGAAGCGATCAACTGTTCGAGCGCCTCCCTGTTCAGGTCGCGCAGCTTCGCGGCCGACAGCGGCGGACTCAGTTCCCTGTTTGCCACCAGTGCTTTGACTGCGCGATCGACCTCGGCCCGGGTGATGGTCTTGCCGTTGACCTTTTCGACGGCATCGGCGGGGAAACCTTGCCGAAGTGCCGGCGGGATTTGCCGCTGCTGTTTTTGGTCTGACTGGTTACAGGCAAACAAGGGGATCAGCAGGAGTGGTATCACGATCGCCAGGGCGATCGCTCTTCTCCGAAGGGACATCCATTTCCTCCAGGCTGGGCGTAAACGTTCCTGTGCAGCTGCATCGTGAACAGCAAGAGATATACCGCCGCGGTTGCTGTCAGCCGTAAAGCGATTTGATCACGGGGTGTTGGCTGGTTAAGCGAGAAGGGATGCCGGAAAGATGAGTGGGGAAGGTAGGTTTTGAGGTGCAAATGACCCAATGTTAACGAGGCGCAGGGGGATTTACCCCTGCGCCGGACGAGTCGGTGCGGCTCTTATGGTTGTGGTCAGGTCAGGCCTTGAACTTGCTCTCGGTGCCGGCCCGCAGCCGGGAGATGTTCTCGTGGTGCTTGAGGATCACGATGACGGCGATGGTAACCGCCATGACGATGGTTTCGCGCGGGGCGCAGGTGCCCAGGGCCAGCAAAGGGATGCAAGCGGCCGCGGTGATGGAGGCCAGGGAGACGTAACGCCACTTGTACAGAACTGCGGCGAAAACGAGGATCCCGAAGAGCACCGCCAGCGGCGCGGTGCCAAGCAGCACGCCCAGCGCGGTGGCGACGCCTTTGCCCCCCTTGAAGCGGAGAAAGACGGTGTAGACGTGGCCCAGGAAGGCGGCGAGGCCGATGGCTGCGACCCAGATCGGCAAGAGCCCGAGCCCTTGTGCGATCAGGACCGGTATCAGCCCCTTGAAGCAGTCCCCGACCAGTGTCATGATGCCTAGCTTCTTGCCGGCGGTGCGATACACGTTGGTGGCGCCGATGTTGCCGCTGCCGCATTCCCTGATGTTGATGCCCATGCTCCGGGCCAGGAGGAGGCCGGTCGGTACCGAGCCGAGCAGGTACGCGCCTACCAGAAGCAGAATTTCGCTCTTCAAAACGTTCTCCCAATGCTTAATGAAACAACGCGGCATCCTACAGGATTTCAGGTGAAACTGCAAGCTGCCGGGGGGGCTGGCGGGACGATTGGGAGTCGGGCAGGTGAGGGGGGGGGCGGTCGTTGCGGGACTAGCGAGTGCGCAAGCCCTCGTAGCGCAGCACGGCCGCGGTCATGGCGAGGAAAAAGGCATCGCGCACAAGCGCAAGCCACGGGGAGGTTTTGGGACCATCCTGCCGGAAACAACCGCAGTCGATGTCGAGGCCGCGGATGATGGCGGAGGTGAGTGCGGCCATGAAGACGAGGTTGAGGGCTCCGATGATCAGGGCGCCGCTTCTGACCCGGACGCCGCAGACCAGCAGCACTCCGCAGGCGAGTTCCACGAAAGGAAGCACGGCCGCGGTGAGGTAGCTCCAGAAATAGGGAAGGATCTGGTAGGCCGCGACGCTGCCGGCAAAAGCGACCGGATCGACGATTTTCGGGATGGCGGCATAGATGAAGACGGCGCCGAGGGCGACGCGGAGCGCCAGGGGGATCATGGTGGCACGCAAGGGGGTCATTGCTTCCCTCCCGAGGTCGGGTAGCCGGCGTCGCGCCATTCGGGAAGTCCTCCCTCGAAGACGTAGACCGAGCCGTAGCCTGCCTTGATCAGGAGTTTGCCGAGTTGCATGCTGTCGTGGCAGGAAAAGCCGTTGCAGTAAGCGATGATGACAGCGTCCTTGGCGACTCCCTTGAGTTGCGGCGCCTGCTGCCGGGTCGCTTCTTCCAGCGGCAGGGAGAGCGCCCCCGCAATGTGCTCCTTTATGTAGCTGGCCGCGCTTCTCGCGTCCACCAGCACCGCCTGTCCCGAGTCGTGCAGTTCCTTTACCTGGGCGACGCCGATCGGCATCGGGACCGCCTCCGCCTGCTGCGCGGTCGGTGCGGCCTGTACCGCAGGGGCACTGCGCCAGGCGTCGGAGAGGAGCGGCCTGTTCCAGAGGATGCCGAAAAGCGCGGAGGCGAACACGATAACGGCGATTTCCCAGAGCGTTTTACGCCAGCTTTTTTCTGCCATTGGGATACCCGAGCGGGGGATGCGGCCGGCACTGTGCTGGCCGTGCTCCCGGTTGAGATGGACACCTGAGAGATGTTACGCAAAAGCGGCGCCCAGGTCAACCGGGGCGCCCGTGGGGATGATGTTAGCGCTCGGGGGGGTAGATGTCGTGCTCCTCCAGCCAGTGCGCAGCGCGGTCGGTGAGAAAGGCCTCCCGGATCGCCTGAAAGTGCTCCTGTTCCTCCTGGTAGAAGGAGAGGATCTCGTGCAGCCTGCCGTGGGACTGCTGCCCGCTGAAGGCCCGCGTCAGCATCGCCTTGAGCCCCTCGTTGGTGAGCCGCTGGATGAAGGCGTGCACCAGTTGGCGCTCCTGCCCGTAGTCGAAGGGGGGGATCTCGAGGAAACGCTCCTCCTGGGAGGCTACTTCATCCCAGAACGTTTCGTCTTCGTACTCGGCAGGAACCGAAAAAACCTCGCCCGTCTCGCGGTCCAGAAAGAAGATCAGATCCTGGTCGTTGTTCTCGAAAGCCTCCATCAGGTCTTCCCAGACGATTTCCAGGTTGCGTAGTGCGTGCATCGGTACCTCTTGGAAACAGGTTAAGGTTAAGGTTGAGGTCGAGATGGAAGGTCCGCCCGTGCCTGTTCCCTTTACCAACTCCGTATTTTTGTATATATTGCGCAAATGCGCAAGATTTTCATCGCCGACGCCCACCTCAGGAGCCCGCAGGACCGGAACTACCAGACCCTGGTCCGTTTCCTGGACACGCTCCCCGCAGACACCGACACCCTTTATCTGCTGGGGGACATCTTCGAGTTCTGGATCGGAAATCCGCAGCCGGTGTACGGGCATTATCGCGAAATCGTGGAGTGTCTGAAGCGGGTGAGGGCGCGCGGGGTGCGCATCGTCTACTTCGAGGGGAACCACGACTTCCACCTGGGGGGCTTCTTCCGAAACGAGCTGCAGGCCGAGGTCCATCCCGGCGGCGCCGAAACGGAGATCGGAGGGAGGAAGGTCTGCCTGTGCCACGGGGACCAGGTCAACCGCGCCGATTACCACTACCGCGCCTTGCGGTTTCTGCTGCACAGCCCCCTGGTCAAGGCGCTGGTGCCGGTGTTCCCGCGCCAGATTACCGACCGGATCGCGGTCAACCTGTCGCAGCGCTCGAGCCGCCAGCACGACTCGCGCAAGAGCCGCTGGGACTACCGTCGCATCCTGGAGGGCTTCGCCCGCGAGCGCTTCGCCGCCGGGTGCGACTTGGTGGTCACCGGGCATTTCCATCTCCCGATGGAAGTGCGGGACGGCGAGCGGGTCTTTGTCGCGCTTGGGGACTGGATCACCCACTATTCCTACGCCCAGTGGACCGAAGCGGGACTGACCCTCGAGCGCTTCGACTAGTGCGGCCGTAACCCGAAAAGCCCCAGGTAATTCTCCACCCGCTCCTGCAAGGTCGGCGCGGCGATCAGCCCGCAGATCTCGTCCGGGCGGTAGCCCCGGCACACGGCGGGGCGCTCCTCGTAGATCTGGCAGCGCTGCTCACCGGAGAGGTGGCGGCACCGCTCCCCCAGTTTCTTTCCCAAGGCGCTGATATCCGGCGCGACGCAGCAGGTCCCGCATCCCGAACAATCCATCTTCACCTACCTGAAGAACGCCTCCAGGGCCTGTTCGCCCACGGAGGTCGCCTTGATGCGCCACTTGTTCTCGTTGATGACCAGCGCGGCCAGCGCGATCTGCGGGTCCTCCATCGGGGCATAGGCGGCGAACCAGCTGTAGTGCCCGGCGGGATCGGTACCGTCGATGGAACCGGTCTTGGCGGCGATCCGGACCGAGGCGAGCATCCTTCTCCCCCTGCGGTCGTGGAAGGCGCGACGGGAGGTGCCGCTCTCCACGGTGGTGGCGAGCATGTGCGCCAGGGCGCCGGCTGTCTGCGGCGTCATCACGGTGCGCAGCACCTGCGGCTTCTGGGCGAACACCACGTTCCCCTTGGCGTCGCGGATCTCGCTGGCGAGCGACGGCGCCATCATCACGCCACCGTTGGCCACCGTGGCCATGATGGCGGCGGCATGGAACGGGGAAATCTTGACCTCGCGGTTCAGGCCCGCGCCCATGCGCATCAGTTCGTCGACGGTGCCGGGAACGGGGGCGGTGCTGGCAAAGATCGGCGAGCCGGGGACGATGGCCTGGTTGAAGCCGTACCTGCCGGCGTATAAGAGCAGCGGGTCGCGCCCGACCACTTCGCCGGCCAGGCGGCCGTACACCGGGTTCACCGATTTGCCCATGGCGAGCGACAGCGGCATCTGCTGGTTGCCGCGGCCGGGCCTCACGCGCCAGTATTTCGGGCTCTCCGAGGTGAGCTTGCCGTTGAAGGCGAACATGGTGTCCGGCCCCACCTTCTTCTCTTCCAGGGCCGCCGTGGCGGTGACGATCTTAAACAGCGACGCCATGGGGTAGAGGTGGTAGTTGGCGCCCTTTTCCCATCCCGGTTGGGACGAGGAATGCGAGACGGCGGCGAGGATGCGCCCGGTCTTGGGTTCGAGGGCGACAAAGAGGCCGTAGGGAACCTTGTAGTCGCTGAACAGTTTCTCGATCTTCTTCTGCACCTCTTCATCGATGCCGTAGATCACCTGGCCGCCCTGCGGCAGGGGAGCCGTGAACTTCCCCCCCTGTACCTTGGCGTTGGAGTAGGCGTCGGCGGCAAGTTTGAAGGCGCTGCCCTGGTCGAGCTTGGAAAGGGACACCGCGGCCTGGACTTCAGCCGCTGGTGCGCTCTTGGCGCGGGGAGATCCGAAGAGGGAGATCAGTGGGTAGGAGGCGAGCAAAAGCGCGATGGCGGGCAGGATGATCTTGAGCTTCTGCCTCTGCGGCTTGGTCTCCTCGATCTGCGGAAGAAAGATGTTGCGCCCTTCCTGCGCCTTTGCCTTGCGGAATCGTCTGCTGCGTTTTTTTTCTTTGTCGATGTCTTTTAAATCTTGCATATCCCGCTTCTGGCCGTCAGTTTAATCGGGCCACTATATGTCAACTGCGTCCCCTTTGTCAACGCCGCGGGGGCGCATTTCCGGGAAGGCGAGATCCTTTAGTGTGACCCCTCCCAGCGCGGCCGTTACCGCCTGTTCCGACTCGTCCAAAAGCCCGCAGGCCAGCTCTTCGCCGGCGATGGCGGCCGAGGCGCCGCGCCTTCTCAGCGAGAGGAGTACCTCGGCAATGGAGACCTGGTCCAGATCGCGTGCGGGGTAGTAGCTGCCGCGCCCCTCGCCGGCAATCACGACAAAACCCTCGTCGCGCAGGTGCTCCAGCGTATGGCGCACGATGCGCAGCGGGACCCCCAGCTTCGCGGCCAGGTGGTTTTCTCCCCAGGCCGGTTCGCCGCGGTAGAACGCGTCCGCTATGTGGCGCAGCGCCGCCAGCGCCACCAGTTCCCGCAACTCGTGGCTGATCTCGCGCCCGCGGATGTCGCGCCGGAAGGTACCGCGGTTTTGGTGCGCCGCGACCACTTCCATCCCGAACAGGACGATGATCCAGCTCACGTAGATCCAGACCATAAGGATGGGGAGCGCGGCCAGGGTGCCGTAGATGGCGTTGTAGTTGCCGGCGCCGACCTGGAAGTGGATATAGCCCCACTGCGCGAACTGCCAGAGCGTGCCGGCAAGCACGGCCCCGATCAGCGCCGAATCGAAGCGGACCCGGGTGTTGGGCATGAAGACGTACAGGAGGAAAATGGCGATCCAGACCACGATGTACGGGGTGAGCCCCAGGGTGAACAGGAACAGGTCCCCCAGGTAGGTCCACTCCATGATCCAGCCGGTGAGCCACTTGCTCGACAGCGTGGTGGTGATGCTGGTGGCCGCCAAAAGCAGCAGCGGCGCGCTGATCAGGACGCTTAGGTAGTCGCTGAACTTCCTGTAGAAGGTGCGCGTCTCCGGCACCCCCCAGATCACGTTGAAGGCGTCCTCGATGCTGCCGAGCATGCTGATGGCGGTGAACAAAAGCGCCGCCAGGCCTATGGCGCCCACCGAACCCATATTGGTGTTGCCGATGTAGGAGATGACCCGGTTCACCACCTCCTCGTTGCCGGCGGTCACCTGCTTCAGGATCAGGGGGACCAGGCGGTTCTGGGCGCCCAAACCCTTCAGCACGGAAAAGGCGAGGGCGAGCAGCGGCACCAGGGACAAGAGCGTCGTGAAGGAGAGGGCCGTGGCGCGCAACAGGGCGTTGTTGGCCATGAAGTTGGAGAAGGCGAAGCTCGCGAACTGCAAAAGCCTCAGGCCCTTCCCCTTCGCGCCGCCGATGGCTGCCGGGTCGTACTCCCAGATGAGGCCGGGGGAGAACTTCTTTTTACCGTTACTGTCGTTCATATGCTGTGGCACCACTGCTGCTCGCGGCACTGGGTCCGCCGGGGACCGTACCGGAAAGAAAAAAAGCCCACCTTTGGTGGGCTTTCGTGCTGGGGGACTGGCGCTTAGACCTCGCTCTTCTTTTCCCGTTCCCGCTCCATCGCCTCTTTGCCGGCCTCTATGGCCGAGGAGATGATGTTCTTCTTCTCCAGCACCAGGTCTTTACCGTCCTCGTAGCTGGTCCTGATCTTGTCCTGCGCCTCGCTGGCGTATTCCTTGATCTTGTCGACGGCGTCGTCGGCCAGATCCTTGATCTTGCCGCGCAGCTCTTCGCCGGTATTGGGCGCGAGCAACAGGGCTGCACCTATTCCGACGGCAGCACCGGCCAGGAAGGAAAGCAGCATGGTACCGGTTCCGATATCTTTATCTTTTGACATGGCGTCACCCCCTAATTTTGGATTTGATTATTCTATCAGCAATATACTTGCCTGCAACCTTGGCCCCCGTCATCCAGACCGGGGCGTTGGCCACAATGTCAGTGGCGATGCCTAATACCTTGTTGATCATGCGTATGTTGTGTCCGGCGTGACCGAGCTCGCTCAATAGCATGTTCACGCCATCCGCGTTGGCGGCAGCGGCACCGGTAACGACCTGAACATCAGACACCGTGTCGCGCAGTTCCTTGACCAGCGGCGTCACTTCCTTTTGCAACAGGTCCGCGGCGTCCTGCAGGGCCAGTGCGGCCTTTTTTATTTCAGTGAGGACCGGAACGAGGCACAGCGCCAGTATCACGAGGGTCAGCGCCGTCACTGCCGAGGTTATCTGTAGAAAAAGCATGCGATCCTCCTGGTGCTACGCGAACTGGTTGTCAAAGGGTTGAAAACAGGGGAGGGGCAAAAAGGTCGGGGAGGCCGCTAAGGCCTCCCCGATGCGCTGCAGGAGTAACTACTTCTTCTTGGCCGGTTTGGCCGGAGCTGCCGGCTTGGCCGGGGCTGCAGCCGGAGCTGCTGCCGGGGCTGCTGCGTCACCCCAACGGTTCAGGTCGTGTGCGATGCTGTGGCACTCGCCGCATTTCGGGAATTTCGCCATGATGGCGGCCGGGTGCGGTTTGACGTGGCACTGGGTGCACTGCGGAACCATCTTGTGCTTAGCCTGGTGGCAGTAGACGCAGGCGAGCTTGCTGTGCTTCGCGGTGCTCGAGGTCAGCAGCTTGTAGGCCTTGCTGTGGCAGGCGGCGCAGAATTTCGACGGGGTGTCGGACTTGTAGGTCACGTCAGCCGGCTTGTGGGCCTGGTGGCAGACTTTGCAGTCTTTCTGGACGATCTCGTTGGAGTGCGACTTGTGGCACTGGGTGCAGTCCGGAATACGGCCGTGCACGTTGTGGCAGAAGGAGCAGTTGAGGGCGGAGTGCTTGCTCTTGAAGGAGCGCAGCTGCTCGATCTGGCCGGTATGGCAGGTCAGGCACGGGTCGGTGACGTTGTTGCCGAACTTGATGACCTTCGGAGTATGGGGGTTGGAGTGGCAGCCGAGGCAGCCCTGGAGCTTGAAGTGCGGCTTGCCTTCGTGGCACTGGCTGCACTGCGGGATCGGCTTCTTAACCTTGGGCGGGTGCCCGACGTGACAGTCCTGGCAGGAAACCTCGGTTTTGTGCTTGCCGCCGGCAGCTGCGATATCCTTGGGCGGCTGCTCATGACACTTCACGCAGTCCGCGCTGGTCAGCACCGCCGTAGGTTGTGCAGGACCGGCAGCGGCAGCGGTTCCCACAAATGCGAACAGCGCCAGGGCCGATACAAGGTTGAAAAGTTTTGCTACTCTCATTGCCCCCTCCTTGGTATTAAAACAGAGTTAATTTTAAGCATGGATTTATATAACGTCTTGAGGTGAATTGTCAAGGGTTTAGGCACTAAAGCGGACCCTTTGATCAAGCATCTGTGCCTCACTAACTACAGTCCATCCTGATCGATAACTGCCAAGGTAACATCGGGGGAAACGGTGACAAAGAGAGAGGCGTGGATAAAGAACCAGCATAGCGAGCTTTTACATTGGTTCTCGAACTGAAGTTGGTGATTGTGCGGGGTGTAACAGTGGTGCGGCCTCCCCGGTGATGGGGAGGCCGCAGGGGAGATTACTTGTCAGCGGTGATCTTGAAGGTGCGTCTAAGCGGAGTAGCGGTCTTGGGGCCGAACCACTTCTCGAAGATCTTCTTGGCTTCGCCGTTTTTCTCCATCTCGAGCAGGGTCTTGTTCACGAAGGCAACGAAGTTCTTGTCGTCCTTGCGCATGCCAAGGCCGTAGGGCTCCTCGGAGATCTGCAGGTTGGGGATCTCGAACTTGTTCTTGTTGGGAGCCTTGCCCAGGATGCCGGCGAGGATGGACTCGTCGGTGGTGACTGCCGCGACCTTACCCTGCTGCAGCGCCAGGAAGGCCTGCGGGTAATCGTCGAAGGAGAGCACGGTGGCGGTGGGGATCGCCTTGGCCACGTTCTGCTCCGAGGTGGAGCCTTTGGCAGTGCCGATCTTCTTCCCTTCCAGGTCCTTCAGGCTCTTAACCGCTCCCTTCTTGGTGATGAACTTTTGCCCGGTCAGGAAGTAGGTGTGGCTGAAGTCGATCTGCTTGGCGCGCTCCGGGTTTTTGGTCATGGTGGCGGCGATGATGTCGATGTTGCCTTCCATGAGCTGCGGCATGCGCGAAGCAGAGGTGACCGGCTTCAGTTCCAGCTTCACGCCCAGTTTCTTGGCGATGTACTTGCAGAAATCGATGTCGTAGCCGACGATCTCGCGGGTCTTCTCGTCCACGTAGCCAAACGGGGGGAGCGAGTCCTTCACCCCTGCCACGAGGACCCCTTTCTTCTTCACTTCGGCCAGGGTGTCCCCGGCTGCCAGCGCGGCGTGAGCCATGATGCCAACCAGGGCAAAAGCAGCAAACAGCGTCCACAGTTTCTTCATCAGTGTTCCTCCTTGGGAATTGAATAAAATCCGTTCTACGTTCTATGTTCTACGATCTAGGTTGGAAAAGCCTACGGGATTATAGCAAAGCTTGCTATCTCTGCATCTCTGACTGGAAAAAAAGTTACAGATGGAAACAGCCGGTGCTCAACGTAGAACTTAGAACACAGAACATAGAACGGCCGTCTGGTTTTAGTGCATGGGAGAGAGTAGCTGTTTCAGGAACTGCTGCGCGCGTTCGTGTTGCGGGTTCTTGAAGAACTGTTCGGGAGCGGCCTGCTCCAGTATGGTCCCCTGGTCCATGAAGACGACCCGGTGGGCAACCTCACGGGCGAAACCCATCTCGTGGGTGACCACGACCATGGTCATGCCGCTTAGGGCCAGCTTCTGCATGACGTCGAGCACCTCGCCGATCATCTCGGGGTCGAGCGCTGAGGTGGGCTCGTCGAAAAGCATGATGCGCGGCTTCATGGCGAGCGCCCGCGCGATGGCGACGCGCTGCTGCTGACCGCCGGAGAGTTGCGCGGGGTAGGCGTCCCGCTTCTCGGCGAGGCCGACCCGCTCCAGTAGCGCCATGGCCTGTTCCTGCGCCTGCGCTTTCGGGGTATTCCGGATCTTGATGGGGGCCAGGGTGATGTTGGCGAGTACTGAGAGGTGAGGGTAGAGATTGAACTGCTGAAAGACGAAGCCAACCTCGGCGCGCAGCTTGTTGATGTCGAGCTTCTTGTCGCTCAAGTCTTTGCCGTCGACGATGAGCGTCCCCTGGTCGATCGGCTCAAGCTGGTTCACGGTCCGGATCAGGGTGGACTTGCCGCTGCCGGAGGGGCCACATACCACCAGCACCTCCCCCGGTTTCACGTGCATGTTGATGTCGTTCAGCACGTGCAGCTTCTTGAACCACTTGTGGACGCCTCGGAATTCGATCATGGGTTGCTCCCGCTCGGTTAAGACCTGCGCGACCGCGCTCTCATTACCTTCATCTTAAGTAACGGATGCGACAAATGCAACCCAATTTTCGATATTTTCAAAACCGCGTTTTGACGAAGCTATAAGGAGGGATGCGCCAGGGTGCCGCCGATGGGGATCTTGAAGGCGCCGGGGGAACTCTGGTACTTGGTGAGCAGTAAAAACACGAACTTCTGGCGCTCCAGGAAGGATGGCTTGGGCATCATCTCCATGGTCAGGTTGAGCGGCGAGGCCCCGACCGGGTTGCCGAGCACGGTGTCGCCGGAGAGGCGAACGTAGATGCCGTCGCCGTTTAAGGTAAAGCTTTTTAAAACGGCGCGCCTCTTGTCGATCTTAAGGACGCCGCGCACCTCGCGGTAGGCCGCGTCAGGAAGCGGCATGGAGCCGATCTTCACCCCGGCTACCTCGGCGGCGCGCACCTCCAGCTGCAGGTCGCCGCTGCCCCCTGTCTTGTTCGTCTCCATCTTACCGTTGAGCTTCAGCTCTCCCCGCACCTTGGCCTCGGCGACGGTGCTGAAGAAGGGGATGTCTTCGAGCCGCACGCCGCGGCACTGCATGCTCCACCCTTGGGCCTTGCCGAGGTCGAGTTCCCCCTGCGCCACCCCGGCGCCGATGCCGCAGCGGTAGGCGAGTCGGGCCTTGCCGGTCAATAGCGGCAGGAGCTCCAGCCGTACTTTCACCTGGTTTAGCGCCAGAAGGGCGCCTTTGGCGGTGCCGAGTTCAACCTTGTCCGCCTTGACGCCCAGCGGGAAGCTCTTGCCGAAGCCGGTGCACTCCAGGGTGTACCCCGCGTTTTCGGCCGCCCGCACCAAGACCCCCTTGATGGCGTGGTTCGGGGTGAACAGGAGCGTCAGCAGCAGGAACAAAAGCAGTGCGGCGGGAATGCCGCAGGCAAGGTAAAGGGTACGTCTGTTCATCTATTTCCCCGCCGGTGCCGGCTTGATGAGGGCAATGGTGAGATTGACGTCGAGCTTGGACGGATCGTCGAACCTCTGCTTGATGAGCGCCTTCTTGACCGTCACCGGCCGCGCCCCTTTTTCCAGACGGTAGATCAGGTTGACCGCTTCGTTGGCGGAGAGTCCTTCCATACGCAGTTCGGCCGCATCCTCGACGTACCCGGGGATGTCATCCCCCTTGACCGACTTGATCTGGCTGGCGCGTCCCTTGATGCCGATCTCCTCCACGATCTTGGCCGGCGAGTCATCCGGTTTGGTGGCCATGAGCCGGTTGGCCAGACGCTGGGCGCCCTGGTTCGCCTCCTGGTAACGGAGCTTCAGGCGCATCATCTCCGCGATGTCGGCCTCGCGCGCGCCGCGTTTCTTTTCGAGGGCCGCGATCCTGCTGTTGGCGGCGGAAAGGAGCACCAGGATGGCCAGCACCACGGCGACGGCGACGCCGATGCGCTGCCGGGTGCGCTGGTCCAGCCCCTGCAAGCGGGTGATCATCTCTTCGCGGTTCATCGAGTCACCCCCTTCATCTTGCCGCTCAGGGTGAAGGTCACGCTGCCGTCGGGACGGGACTTGGTCTCACCCACTTCGGCACCCTCCAGGATCGCGGCGGAACGCCCTTTCAGGTCGTTGGCCGCCTGCGCGCTCTTCGCGTCACCCTTCAGGCGCACATCGGAACCGGTCACTTCGGTTTCGTAGATGCCGAACACATCCTCCCCCTTGACCAGGGCCACGTCGCTCAAAAGCTTCAGTACGTTACTGGAAGTTTTGGCGCCTTCCAGTCGCTTGATCTCGGAGCGTAGTTCCGCCACCTCGTCGACCGCCTTCTTCCGCGTCGGGAACACTTCCTTGTAGATGCCGGTGATGGTGCGGTCCAGGGAGGCGAGGTCGCGTTTCACGAGGTAGTAGCGCACGCCGCTTTCGGCGAAGATGAGGAGCACCAGGGCGGCGGCGAGTATCATGCTCACCTTGAGACGCTGGTACAGCTTTTCGGTCGCCGCCGTGTAGGCCAACGGGCCGCGGCGCAGGTTGACTGCGGAATTATCCGCCACCGCCGCCGCCAGCGCGTAGGCGCCGGCCAGGTCGTGTGCCGCGCGCGGGTCGTCGCCGAAGGCTTCCAAGAGGGCCCTGGTGGCGGGGGATACGGTGGCTGCTTCCTGCTTTCCCGGGGTATGCGAGATCACCCGTTCCACGCGCAGGTTGCGGGACAGCTCCAGGGCGGCAACGGTGCGCTGTAGGTCAGCATCGGTGGCGTTGGGGGGGAGGGCACGGAAGTAGATGGGGGCTCCATCGCTGTAGGCCGCCAGTGCCTCGCCGTCACTCACCGCAACGGTACCGGCGGTGGGCGCCAGCTTGTCCCAGTGGAACAGGGACGCCGTCACCACTTCCGGCTCCAGCCCGGCGTTCTTGAGGAGTTCGATCTTCTCCGAAAGTTCCTGGACCCTGCCCCATACCGCCAGCACCTTGCCGCTCGAAAGGGGCAGGGCATCGAAGGCGAGTTGGTCGGTATCGAGGGCGGTCTCCCCTTTCAACTCCAGCGGGAGGAGTTCGCGCACCTTGGCGCGGTCGCTGATGGGGAGCTCCAACTCCCTCATGAACAGCGAGGAGGGGGGGAGGGCGAGAACCACCCGGTGTTCCCCCGCTGCCAGCGAGCTTGCGCCCAGGATGCGGGAGAGTTCCCCCTCCTCACCCAGAAGCGAGTGCCGTTCGGCGGAGAGGAAGGTCGCTCCACCTTTCTTGGCTCTAAAACCGGCCAGGACCAGCTCGGTCCTTTTCAGTTGTACGATCAGCATGTCCATCAATATTCTCTCCAGTAAAGGATTTTAGGAGACGTGATGCTCTGGGACGTGTCGACCACGGCCTCTGTCACCGCGATACTTTCTCCAACCCTTCCTTCCGAACGAATTCTGTAAATGCTTCCCATGTAACAAACTCTTTGGAAAAAGGCTTGCAGTCTTTCCATGCCGGCGATGGAGGGCAGGTCGCCCTCAATGATCGCCCGCTCTTTTCTGTAATCGATTATCCTTTGTGCCCGATCTTCAGTCATCATGTCGTCCAGCACAAGGAGCACGTCTTTAGAGGCTGTGTTCACGTTCACTTTGGCAACTTGTTCGTTGCTGTAAACCGTCACGTAGGGGCGCAGCTTCGCCAGTGCTTCAGGCGTGAACCCCTTTACCAGTGCCAGTTCTTCCACTGTTTCCAGCTTGCTGTTCTTCGCAGCATAGGGGGGCTTGAGGTTATGGTAGTAACTGCTCTCGGCCCCGCCCGGGTTAGGAAATTCGTTTTCGTCTACCCAGTCAAGGAGTGAGTCCGCGAGGTCGGAACCCAGCTTCAATCTCGTGAGCAGGCGCACCATGATGTCGGTTCGTTCATTGGGTTTGCCGTTTTGCGTAGTGGCGTCGTTGATGTTGAGCTTCCCGTTTTCCTCCTCGATGCTTATCGTCAACAATCCGCCGTCAGTCTCCATCGTTTGAGGGGTGGCCCATGGCTCCAACAGGGACGTGTATTTCTGCCCTTGCCTCTTCATGTTGGACACCTGTAGGATCTTGAGGCCGCCAGCGATGCCGGATTCGGCCAGGATGCCCGCCTGCTGCGACGCCACGAAGTTGTGGCTGTGCGAGGTGTCGACGTAGACCTCATTGACGAACTCGGCCAGGAGCGCCACGAGGAGCGTGGTCACGATGAGGGCGATGACGAGGGCGAACCCCTTTTCACTCCTCATTCGCTAAGCCTCTGTGCGGCAATGGTGCTGAGCACCTCCCCCCCCTTAAGCGTGACGGTCACCCTTACCTGTTTGGGCACGAATGAGTTCATCGGGATGCCGTTAACTTTGCCGGTGTCCCACACCTTTACCCACTTGCCTCCATCCCAGCATTCGACAAGGAAGCCCTCTATCTGGTCGATAACAGGATAGGGCGTGGACTTCACGCTGACATCGAGGTACGGGGAGCGGGATTCTCGCATTAACGTCAGGCGCTGCCCGTCATCCTGTTCCCGTACGAAGTAATCTACAAGCACTACATCGGAGGCCGGAGCAGAGTCAATACGGGGAGCTGCCAGTGTGGTGAATGCCAACCGAGACTTAGGCTTCCCGTAGCTGTCCTGATTCTCGACGACGAAGAGCAGCCGTTCGTTCTTTTTGTTGAAGAAGCACGATGCCAGCTCGTTGTGCAGCTTCCCCAGCGTCGTCGAGATCTCGCGGCGCTCCTCCATTCGGATGCCGCCCTTCTCGCGGGCCGCCACCACCGAGAAATAGGTGCCGTACAGGGCGCCAGCGAGGATCACCAGGAGCGCCAGGGCGATCAGGAGCTCTATCAGGGTGAAGCCCCTGTCGTTATTGCACATTTTGCGGTGCGTATTGCACGAGGGAGAGCCTCTTGCTGTCGTTGTTCCAGGTGACGGTGAGCCGGATCATGTTCAGCCCGGGGATCTCGGTCTTGGTAATCTCGCGCTCCCATTTGTGATCGGGATGGTCAGGGGCGAAGTCCCCTTTGTTGTCGGCCTTCTTGGCAAACTCGGGATCTTCCAGCTTGGCACGCCCGAGGAGCACCGCCCTGGTCTCTTCCGTGTCCTCCGAGATCCTGGCCAGGTGGTGGTTCACCGAGGAGATCACGGTCAAAAGCACCCCGGCCGTGATGGCGAGTGCGATCATGACTTCCAGGAGCGTGAAGCCTCTCAAGAGCCCACCTCCTGGTAACCGTCCTGCACCGTCACCTTGCCGCCGGAAGGGTTCGCGATCACGGTGTAATGTTTCTCCCCGCCCTTTAGGTGGATGATGATCCCGTCCGCCACTCCGCCCGGTCCGAAGGGCACAATCACCTCACCCTCCGTCACCAAGCCGAGCGTTGGCACGTTCACGTCCTCGATGTCGATCCCTTCTTCAATCAGACGCCTCCCCATGAACTGGTCCCCAGGCTGCAACTCTTCTCCGGAGGGGGAGACCTCGGTGATGCGGGTGGTGTTTTCGCCCAGGTGCAGGTGCAGACGGTAGACCTTCTTGGTGATGATGGCTTGGTCGTTCAGGAACCTGAGGCCGCTGGCCAGGTTGCGTGCCGAGCTCTTGAGCCGGGTTCCCTCAGGTTCCGGGAGCCGGGGCAGCACGATTCCGGCCGCCAGGGCGATGATGAAGATCACCACCATCAGCTCCAGCAGGGTGAAGCCGGCTTGGTCGCGGTCTTCGTTTTTGCCTTTACTCATCGGTCCCAAACAGGTCTTTCCTCTTGCGCACCATGGGCTGGGCGAATGATTATTCGCCCCTACAGGCGTGGCCACTCCTCGCAGCCTATTTCATGCTCCAGCTTTCGATGTCGGCGTTCTTGCCTTCGCCGCCGCGGGCGCCGTCCGCGCCGTAGGAGGAGAGGTCGTAGTCGCCGTGCTCGCCGGGGGAGAGATAGATGTAGTCGTTGCCCCAGGGATCCTTGGGGATGTTCTTGTTCTCCAGGTACCCTTCAGCCTTGTAGTTATTGGGGATCTTTCCCGTGGTCGGCTTGGTTACCAGCGCCTGCAGCCCCTGCTCGGTGGAGGGGAAGTTGCCGCTGTCCAGCTTGTAGAGCTTCAGCGCGGTCTCGATGTTCCTGATCTGCACCTTGGCGTCGGCCACTTTGGCGTCGTCGCTACGGCCGATGATCTTCGGTCCGACCAGGACGGCCAGGAGGCTCAGGATGACGATGACCACCATCAGTTCGATCAGGGTGAAGCCGCGGCTGTCTTTCATTGTCTTCAGCATGGGTGGACCTCCCAAAAAATGGAATGGAATCAATTCAGTTATTTGACCAGCTGGTTCAGTTGCATGATGGGGAGCAGGACGGCGATGACCATGAAGCCGATGGTGAGGCCCATGCCGAGAATCAGCATCGGCTCGAACAGCGCCATGGACCGGGTCACCTGCGCGTTGAACTCCTTCTGGAACGCGTCGCCGGCCTTGATCAGCATGGCGTCCAGCTCGCCGCTTTTTTCCCCCACGGCGGTCATGTGGGTCAAAAGCGGCGGAAAGAGCGGGCTCGTTTTCAGCGCGGCGGAGAGGCTTCCCCCCTGGATCAGCGACTCGCGCGCCCCGGCCAGGAACGACTTGTACTCGCGGTTCACCACGGCCTCGCCGGTGATCTCCATGGCCTTGATAATGGGGACCCCGCTTTGCAGCAAGAGCCCGAGCACCTTGGCGAAACGGGATAGCACCAGGCGCCGCCAGAGCTGGCCGGCCATGGGGAGGCCCAGGAGGAACCGGTCGCGCTTGTGCAGGAACTCCTCGTTGGTCTTTGCCCGCTTCCAGGCCGCGACGGCACCGAAGGCCACCGCGCCCATAATCCACCATCCCTTCCGTACCGCGGTGCTCGCCTTGATCAGAAGAACGGTGACCAGGGGCAGCGTCGCCTTGTTGCTCTCGAAGACGGCGGAGATCTTGGGGACCACGAACCCAAGGAGCACCATCATGACGCCGATCCCTACCACCACCATGATGGCGGGGTAGATGAGGGCGGTGATGACCCGGCTTCTCACCTCGGCCTGGTCCTCCTGGAACTCGGCCAGACGCTCCAGGACTACCTCAAGCGCGCCGCTCGCCTCGCCGGCGGCGACCATGCCGACGTAGCTCTCGGAAAAGACCTGCGGCTCGGCGGCCAATGCCTGCGCCAGTCCCTGCCCTTCGGCGAGTCGATCCCGCACCCGCCCGAGCACCCGCTTCAGCTCGCCCGGCGCCTCCTGTTCCCAGAGGGTTGCGACCGCCTCGTACACCGGCACCGCGCTCCCAAGGAGGGTGGCGAGCCTTCTCGTGGCGAGGGAAAGATCGGGGACGCTGACGCCGGATCTGAGCGCCCAGCGCGAGCCGGCTTCGGCTGCGGGGGCGATCTCCTTGGCGAATAGCCCCTTCTGCTTCAACTGCAGCCGCGCCTCGGTCTCGCTGGCGGCGTCCACCGTCCCGGCGACTTCGGCCCCCTTCTGGTTGAATGCGCTATAGCGAAAGGTCGGCATAGTCGTCCTGGGTTACCCTCAGGACCTCCTCGATGGTGGTAAGCCCCTGTGCCGCTTTCATCAGGCCGTCCTCGCGCAGGGTACGCATTCCCTTGGAGACGGCGTATTCCTTGATGGCGCCGGACGAGGCCTGGCGGATGATCATGGAGCAGAGCTCGGCGTCGATGGGAAGGAGTTCGTAGATTCCCATCCGCCCCATGGTCCCGAGGTTGAAGCACTTGTCGCAGCCGCGGCCGCGATAGAGGACCGGCGGCAGTTCAACGCCGGGGTAGCTGCGGTCCGGGGTGTAGGACTCTTTGCAGTGCGGGCAGATGACGCGTACCAGGCGCTGCGCCAGCACCGCGGAGAGCGACGAGGCGACCATGAAGGGTTCGATCCCCATGTCGACCAGGCGCGTCACGGCTGTGGCTGCGTCGTTGGTGTGCAGGGTCGAGAGCACCAGGTGGCCGGTGAGCGAGGCCTGCATGGCGATCTCGGCGGTCTCGGCGTCGCGGATCTCGCCGATCATGACGATGTCCGGGTCCTGCCTGAGTATCGAGCGGAGCCCGTTAGCGAAGGTCAGGTCGATCTTCGGGTTCACCTGGATCTGGCCCACCCCTTTCAACTGGTACTCGATCGGGTCCTCGACCGTGATGATGTTCTTCTCCGGCGAGTTGATCTGGGACAGCGCCGCGTAGAGGGTCGTGGTCTTGCCGCTGCCGGTCGGGCCGGTGACCAGGATGATGCCGCTCGTGCGCGACAAAAGCCGCTCCATGAGGAGGTCGTTCTTGTCCGAGAGCCCGATCTCCTTCAGGGAAAGGACGCCGCGCTGCTTGTCCAATAGCCTTAAGACCACGCGCTCGCCGAAGAAGGTCGGGATGAGGGAGACGCGGATGTCGACGTCGCGGCCAGCCACCTTGACGCGGATGCGGCCGTCCTGCGGCAGCCTCTTCTCGGCGATGTTCAGGCCGGACATGATCTTGACGCGGGAGGTGAGCGCCTCCTGGATCACCTTCGGGGGGGAGAGCATCTTGTAGAGCAGGCCGTCGATCCGGAAGCGGACCTCGAGCTCGCGCTCGAAGGGCTCGATGTGGATGTCGCTGGCGCGCTCCTTGACCGCCTGGAACAGGATCGAGTTCAACAGCCGGATCACCGGCGCCTCGTCGGTCAACTCCATCAGGTCGCGTGGTTCGTTGAACGAGGTGGCGAGAGTGGAGAGTTCCTCGCCCTCGAGCTCCTCGACCACTTCCTGCGCCGATCCGGAGAGGCGGGAGTAGAGGCGGTTGACCGCGTCGATCAAGACCGGCTGGGGCACCACCACGGTGGAGACCGGGAGCTGGAACAGCCCCGCCATCTCGTCCACGGCAAGGAGGTTGGCCGGGTCGGCGCTGGCGGCGATCACCGTCCCGCCTTCTTCGCGCAGCGGCAAAATGAGGTTGTTGCGGGCGAAGTTGAGCGGCACCCGGGTCACCAGCGAGCCGTCCACCTTGGAATCGTCGATCTCGGCCTGGAAGGGGAGGCCGAGACGTTCCGCTATGCCTTCTATGTCAAGCGTTTCTGCCATGGGAATTTGTCCGCCGTTACTGGTTGCGAATTTCGGGCTTGTCCGCCGTCACCGACTTGGGTTTTTCTTCGAGGGCGCGCTCCAGGTTGAAGGGAGCGTTGTTCTTCACGGCCTCGGAGAAGTTGTTCCTCTGGGTCACCGATACCTCGGCCAGGTCGCGCGCGTCCTTGATGATGCGCGGTGTGAGCATGATCAACAGGTTGGTCTTGTCCCTTTTGGTGCTCTTGGTCTTGAAGAGCCAGCCCAGGCCCGGGATATCGCCCAAGAAGGGGACCTTGCTCTCGGTCTCCTGGTCGGTGTCCTGGATCAGGCCGCCGATCAGCACGGTGTCGGTATTTTTCACCACCACCGAGGTCTTGGCGGAGCGCTTGGTGCTGCCGAGGCTCGGGTCGGTCGCGGTGCCGAAATTCTTCACCGCCGAGATCTCCTGGTAGATGTCGAGTTTGACGTACTCACCCTCGCTGATCTGGGGCTTGATCTTCAGGATGATACCGGTGTCCTTCCGCTCGATGGACTGGAGGGTGCTGATCGACGTAGAAGTGGTTCCCGAGACGAAGGGGACGCTTTCGCCCACGAATATCTCGGCTTCCTTGTTGTCGCTGGTCATGATGTTGGGCGTGGAGAGGACGTTGAGGGCGCCGTTGGTCTGCAGCGCCTGCAGTATCACGGGGACGTTTAACTTGCCAAAGGTCACATCCATGCCCAGCTGTTTGGCTGCGGCCGCCGTGGTGGTGAGGCCGGCCACGGTGCCGAAGGGGTCGAAGGTGCCGACGGTGGCCACGGTGCCGTTGGAGGCGGCGCCGATGACGCCGATCTGTACCCCGAGGTCCTTGGCCCGGTTTACCGAGACCTCTGCGATCATCGCCTGCACGAACACCTGGCGGCTTCTTCTGTCCAGCTTCTGGATCACCTGCAGGAGGTTCTGGTAGTCGGTCGGGGAGGCCATGATCACCAGCGAGTTGGTGGACTTGTCCGGGGTGATGGTGATCTTGCCCCCCTCGAAGACAGCCTGCTGCGGTGCCGCCGCGGTGCCCGGAGCGGCGGGAGCCGCGGTCGAGGTCCCTTTGACCAGCCCTTCCAGCACCTTGGCCACCTCGGCCGCCTCGGCGTTTTCCAGGTAATAGACGTTCACCTTGCTGCTGGTGGTGGGGGGGACCACGTCGACCAGTGCGATCAGCTTTTTGATGTCGGCCTTGTCCTTGTCGGAGCCGAAGATGATCAGGGCGTTCAGCCTGGCGTCGGCGACCACGGGGACGTTACCGGCCGAGGGCATTGCGCCGGCTGCGGTCTTGCCGCTTTGCTTGCCGGAGAGCCAGTCCTTGACGAGGGTCGCCACGCTGTCAGCCGCGGCGTTCTTCAGGAACACCAGCTCGGCCCCCTCGCGCACCTGGTCGGTATCGATGTACTTGAGGATGCCCAGGATCTTCTGGATGTTGTAGGCGGAATCGACCACGAGGATCAGGTTGGCGGCGCCGAAGGCGGAGATCTGCCCGTCCTTGGAGACCAGCGGTTGCAGGAAGGTAACCGCGTCCTGGGGGGGGATGTGCTCCAGTTGGATCACCCGCGCCTGGTAGCTGTCGTTGACGACACCTTTCTCGCCGTCGCTCAGGACCTTCATGCCGGCCTGTTTCGCGGCCGCGGTCGGGACGATCTTCATCACCTTACCCGCCGGGATGACGGTGAAACCTTTGAGCTCCAGCACCGAGGTGAAGACGTTGTACGCCTCCTCGTTGGAGAGCTTCGCCGGGGAGAACACGGAGATCTTCCCCTTGACCCGGTCGTCCATGATGAAGTTCTTGCCGGTGAGGTCGCTGACGAACTTCACCATGGTGGCGATGTCCACGTCGGTGAAGTTGAGCACCACGCCCTTGGCGAAGACCAGCGTCGGGGCGGCGACCAGGAACATGAGCATGGCTGTGATGCGCGCAACTCTTCTTTTCAAAGCAACCCCCTGCCTTTATCTAATGTCGTAATTGAATGTGGTGGGACGGCCGTCGCGGATCAGGTCGAGCTTGATCCGGCTCTGCCCCTTGAGCGAGGCGAAGGACTGGATCGCCTTCTCGGGTGAGTCGATGGGGAAGTCGTTCATCCTCAACAGGACGTCGCCGTTTTTGATGCCGACGGTCCCGAAGATCCCCTGCGGCTTCACCTCGGAGGCACGGAAACCTTCGACCTTCCCGTCTTTTATGCTGGGGAGCAGGCGCGCGTCGGTCATGGCCTGCCCGATGTTGTCCAGTGCGGCGTTCAGCGCGCGCTGGTCGATGACGTAATTGCCTGCTCCGGTCGTAGCGGCCATGCCGCCACCGGGGACCACAGTGGGCGCTACCACTGGAGTAACCGCCGCCTCGGCCGCGGCGGCCATCGGGGTGAGGATCTTGATCCGCTTGCCGCCGACCAGAATCTCGGCCACGTCCTTCTTCACGGAAACCAGCGGCCCCGCCGAGAACACGGTGTCCCCCAGCTTGAAGACCCGCTCCTCGTGGCTTGAATTCTTAAGCACCAGGGCGAAGGTCTCGCGGAAGGAGCCGACCGCCGTCCCCAGGAGGACCAGGTCTCCGACCGCCGCCGGTGGGGGCGCCACGGCCGCGGGGCCCGCGGCCGCCTGCTGCTGCAGAGGGGTGAGTTTTCCCTGGGTCGCCTTGCCGAACAGCCCCCGCTCCAGGATGGGCGCGAAGCTCAACAGGTCCTGGCTTCCCGCCGGCGTTGCCGCAGCCTGTGCCGCGACCTGCTTCTGCGCGTTCCTGGGATACAGTGCGGCGATCTTGACGCTCAGCAAATCGGCTGCGATGAGCGCCGCGACTGCGGTGATGGCGAGGCCAAGAGTGAGGTTCAGGGAGAGAATCCAGCGCGGCATGAAAGACCCTTCTTTGCGAGTAGTTGGAACGGAGCGAATATATTAGATGCCTCTGACATATGCAACAAAAAAGGGGGTCAGGGTACCCCGGTTTCGGGCATACCGGCGGCTCCCTTTTCCCCCTCTGTCGATGGCCTTGGTAGCACCAGGCTCAGGGGCCACCGTCACGACGGCTCACGAGGGGAGACAGGATAATGAGAGCCTACGGTACCCTTGCCTTAATCAAGCGCCACCATTATCAGCAAAAGCTGTGCCGCCGCTTCTGGAGCGAAGATACGGGAGCGATTGTAGCAGATGAGGCATGATTTGCCGCACTTTTTTCCAATGAAGATGTCGGGCGCCTGGTGGTGCGGTGGTTCCGATCCCAAGGAACATGACCAGGACGGGCCATTTTTTTTGACAGACGACGGTAATTTGACGCGATGGGCGGCGCGACAGTCGTTGAGTCGGCTTCTTCGCTGTGGTACACTCGCGCACCAAAAACTGTGCAGGGAGCAGCATATGAGCCGCATCATCGTCACCGCATCGACCCGGATGGAACTCTCCGAATTGCTGGTCGCAACCTCGGCCTCGGCGCTGCCGGGTGGGGGGCACCTGCCCCTGCATCGGGCGGACCTAAGGGGGGCTGAAATCATCTTCGCCCTCACCGGGCTCGGCAAGGTGAACGCTGCCAGTGCGGCCACCCTCCTTTGCGAGCGCTACGCCCCGGACCTTATGGTGAATACCGGCTGCGGCGGCGCCTTTGCCGGCTCCGGCCTCACCGTGGGCGACCTCGCCGTCGCCGACAGCGAGTGCCTCGCCGACGAAGGGGTGCAGACCCCAACGGGATGGCGCGGGCTCGACCTGATCGGCATCCCGGTCTACGAGGGAAGGGGAGAGCGGCTCTTCAACCGCATCCCGCTCGACCTGGAGGTTGCCCGCCGCGCCCTCGATTGCGCGATGACCGGCGGCTTCAAGGCCGTCATGGGGCCCTTTCTCACCGTTTCCACCTGTTCCGGGACCGCCCGGCAAGGGGAGGAACTGCTGCGGCGTTTCCCCGGGGTCTGCGAGAACATGGAAGGGGCCGCCGTGGCGCAGGTGGCGCTCATGTACGGCATCCCCTGCCTCGAGGTGCGCGGCATCAGCAACATGGTGGAGGACCGGGACCTGTCGCGCTGGGAGCTGAAACGCGCGCTGGGCGAGGTGCAGCGCTTCCTGGCCGGTCACCTCGAGCAGCTGGCGGACAAAACTCCCGGCACACCCTGAATGAAGTTTCAGTAGCTCTCTCCTGGCTCACTCTAAGGAATCTTCCCGTCAGAACTTCCAATTGTACTATGTTAAATTCGTTAACCTTTTCTTGCACGGCGGGGCCGCTGACTGTATATTGGTGAGTCTTAAACACGCCGCTCCGCCGTTGGGGGCGCCCGCAGCCGTACTGCTGCCGCTGTAAATAGGAGTAATAGCAACACATGAATACAGCAATGTCAGAGAAACAAGATTCCGAGCCGGGGTCGGTGCTGTCACTCGGCTTTTCACCGTGTCCCAACGATACCTTCATCTTTGACGCCTTGATCCACGGGCGCGTCGACTGCGGCTTCCGGTTCCGGGAGCAGTTGGAGGATGTGGAGACTCTGAACCGGATGGCGCTCGAGTCGGTGCTCGACGTCTCCAAGGTTTCCTACCACCTCCTGGGGCACATCCTGAAGGACTACCTCCTGCTCAGAAGCGGGGGCGCCCTGGGGCGCGGTTGCGGTCCGCTGGTGGTGGCGCGCGACCAGATCGACCCCGGCACCCTGGCGGGTGGGCGGGTCGCCCTTCCCGGGCGCTACACCACGGCCGCGCTGCTGCTGCGGCTCTTCAACCCCTCCCTGACCGATTTCGTCTATCTCCCCTTTCACGAGATCATGGCTGCGGTGGCCGATGGTTCGGTGACGGCGGGGGTGATTATCCACGAGTCCCGCTTCACCTTCCAGGAGTACGGCCTGCACAAGGTGGTCGACCTCGGTGAGTGGTGGGAGCGCGAAACCGGCCACCCAATCCCCCTGGGCGGGATCGCCGCCAAGCGCTCGCTGGGGAGGAGCGCGCTGTTGCGGCTCGAGCAGGGGATAGCGGACAGCGTCGAATACGCCTTCGCACACCCCGGCGAGGCCCGTCCCTACATCCGCGCCCATTCCCAGGAGATGAGCGACGAGGTGTGCGACGCCCACATCGGGCTCTACGTGAACGATTTCTCCCGCGGCCTGGGCAACGAAGGTGAAGCGGCGGTGCGCCTGCTGTTGGGGCGGGCGGCAGCGGCGGGGATCATCCCCCCCTGGCAGGAACCGCTGCTCATTTCCTGAACAGGAAACCTCAAGATATTTTCTTTTGCGCCGAAATGTGCAGAAGCTGTCATAGCATCGTGGAGGATTCCAGATGACCAAGCCGTTGAACTGGAAGCGGCACATAGGCGTGGCCCTTGGGTTCATCGCTGTATTCTGGGTCGGAGACGCCCTGCTGGATGCCACCCTCATGGGGCGGGATACCTTCCTGCAGCAGCTCCACGACCCCAATGCCTACGAGCTTTGGATGCGGACCGTCTACGCCTGCCTGCTGGGCGCCTTTTTCGCCTCCCTCTCCATCGTGGCCGAGCGGGGGCGCAGGGTGGAGACGGCGTTGCGCCATTCCGACGACCTGTCCCAGATCTTCCTGGAATCATCTCGTGACGCCATCTGCGTCCTGAGCACTACCGACTACACCGTTGTCAACTGCAACGGCGTCTTTTTGTCCAACTACCACCTGAGCGAAAAGGACGCCATGGGGTGCAGCTTCTCCCAACTGGTGGCGCGACAGGGGCTTGCCGACCAGATCATGAGCCTTATTTCCGACTGCGCCTGCAGCGGTACCGCGCTCAACAGCGAGATCTGCTACCGGGCGCAGGACGGCGACGCCCGGTACGAGGACATCTCGGTGCACCCCATCGGTGACCTGGAGCAGGGGGTGCGCAGGGTGCTCTTCGTGGCGCGCGACATCACGGTGCGCCGCATGTCGCAGCAGCGGATGGAAGAGTCCGAGGCCAGGTACCGCGCCATATTCGAAGACACCGGGACCGCCATGGCCATCATCCGTCCCGACGGGACGCTGCAGATGGTGAACCGCGGCTTCGCGGCGGTGACCGGCCTCTCCCGGGAGGAACTGGAGGGGAGGAGGCTTTGGACCGAGTTCGTCGGCAGTTGCGACAGCGACGGGGTCTCCCCCCTGG
Organism: Geomonas propionica; assembly: GCF_016458235.1. Classification (GTDB taxonomy): domain Bacteria; phylum Desulfobacterota; class Desulfuromonadia; order Geobacterales; family Geobacteraceae; genus Geomonas; species Geomonas propionica. Next base: position 112,114 of record NZ_JAEMHK010000003.1, read on the forward strand.
AGGACAACGACCTGTCCGGCACGCCGCGCCGCAGCTTCGAGGTCCAGTTCTCCGGCAAGGAAGGCACCCGGACCATGGCCGGCAACTGGGCCGCCATTGAGGGGACGGACCGGTCGGTGCTCTCCCTGGTGGATATCAGCGCCCATAAGGAAGTGGAGGAGGCGCTCAGGGAAAGCCGGGCCACCCTCGCCGTGGCGCAGCGCATCGCGCGCCTGGGCAACTGGGACTGGGACCTCGGCAATGACACGCTCACCTGGTCCGACGAGATGTACCGCATTTACGACGCCGACCCCGCCAGTTTCGTGCCGAGCCACGAGCTGGTGCTGCAGGCGGTGCACCCCCAGGATCGTGAGCAGGTGATCCGCTCGGTGAACGACGCCATCTACAACCGCAGGGCTTACCAGATGGACTACCGGATAGTGCTCCCCAGCGGCTCGACGCGCACCCTCTCCGCGCGTGCCGAGGTGACCTACGATGCCCAAGGGAAGCCTCTGCACATGCTGGGCACCGCTCAGGACATCACCTGGCGCCTCGAGGCCGAGCAGGCGCTCCGGAATTCCGAGGAGAAGTTCTCCAAAGCCTTCCATGCCTCCCCGGACTCTATCGTCATCACCCGTGCCGAGGACGGCACCTATATCGACGTCAACGAGGCCTTCCAGGAGATCACCGGCTACAGCCGCGATGAGGTGATCGGCAGGACCTCCACCGAACTCATGCTCTGGGCCGATCCCGATGCCCGCATGGTCATGTTGAGGCTTTTGAACGAGCATGGGCACGTGCGCAACCTGGACGTGCGCTTCCGGGTCAAGTCCGGAGAGATCCGCGAGCTGTTGTGGTCGGCGGACGTGATCGAGTACCAGGGGGAGGCGTGCCTGATCGCCATCTCCCGCGACGTCACCGATCAGCGCCAGATGGAGCGGGAGCTTTTGGAAAGCGACGCCCGCCTCTACATGAAACACGAGGAGTTGAAGAACGTCTTCCACCAGATGGAGGGTATCCGGCGCGAGTGGGAGGAGATCATGGACTGCATCTCCGACCTGTTCATCCTCGCCGACCAGTTCGGCAAAATCCGGCGCTTCAACCGCGCCGTGGAGACCTTCACCGGGATGGCGCACCGCGACATCGTCGGCAGGGACTGCCTGGAGTTCCTCGCGCAGCACGGCCTCAGGGAACACCTGGAGTCCCCGGGGGTGGAACTGCTGCACAAGCCGACCGGAAAGTGGTTCGTGGCCAAACGGCACGCCTTCCCGCCGGAGGTCGACGGTTCGGCGCGCGAGGTGGTGATCATCAACGACACCACCACCATCGGGAAGCGCCAGCGTGGCGCGCAGCCCCTCGAGGATGTGTCGGTGCAGGCCCGGACGGCCGGGTAGCAAAACGTCGCAACATTAGAGTGTTATCCCGTTCTGGGTTCATTGGAACTTGACTTGCGGGTTAGAGCATGCTATACAAATGCCTCGCCCAACAAAGGAGGTGCGCATGGCATCATCCGAGCGGAGCCGCAGGCTGGTGCGCATAGTCGCCCTGGCCCTGATGCTCCTCCCGATCCACACGCTTCCCCTGCTGGCTGCAGAACAAGTAGCAAAACCCGTAGCACCGGTAGTAGAAAACGCAGCACTGGAAGAAAAGTCGGTGGTGAAAAAACTGGTCGGCATAGCCTCTTACTATGCCAAGAAGTTCCACGGAAGAGCGACTACCTCGGGAGAACGGTACCATCCGGAAAAGATGACCGCCGCCCACCAGAGTCTTCCGCTGGGCACCAAGGTTCTGGTCAGGAACCTCGCCAACGACAAGGAAGTCACGGTTGTCGTCAACGACCGTTGCCGCAAGAAGGGATTCCCCTTCATCGACCTGTCACGGGCCGCGGCAAGGAAACTGGGTTTTCTCGGACAAGGCAAGGCCAAGGTGGCCATCATCCCGCTGACCGAGGAAGAATCCTAGCAATATCTAAATACAATCTGGGCGAACAGAGAAAAAAGGCCGGGGATTATCCCCGGCCTTTTTTCTTTCAAGGAGTTGCCGCAGTTGATCCCCCCTCCCCCTGCGGGAGGGGGGGAGAACGTTCGGGCAACGTTATATTGTTAGAAGCCAATCAATCTCTGCACAAAAAAAGGCAGCCCCCGCAGGGGCTGCCTTTTCTGTTGTTTGCTGCCCGATCGGGCGGGCTAATCTTCCTTGTGCTTCTTCTTGGAGGCCGAGGACTTCTTCTTTTTGGAGGAGGATTTCTTGGACGATTTCTCCTCCTTGGACTTCTTCCCTTTCTTCCCCTTCTTCGACTTGCTGCCGGACGACCCCTTGTGTTTGCGGAAGCTGCGCGGTTCCGGGTTGAACTCGTCCTTGATGTTGCTCAAAAGGACCTGGGCCTCCTCCAGATCGGGGTCCGCCTTTCTGGCCGCTTCCAGCGACTCCTTGGCCTCCGCGATGTGGCCGTCCTTCATCTGCACGCGCCCCATGGCGTTCAAGGCCTTGGCGTGGTCGGGCTTCAACTTCACCGCTTCCTTGTACTCGTCGGTGGCGGCGGTGTAGTTCTTCTGGAACTCGTAGACCAGCCCGAGCTTATAGTGCGCGTTGGCGTCGGTGGGGGAGAGTTCGACCCCTTCCTTCAAGAGCTTGGCCAGGGAGTCGTAGTTCTTGTTCTTGACGTAGATGGCGGTGAGGGCGGTGCGGGCCTCCTGATCGTCCTTTTTCAGGCGCAGCACTTCCTGGTACTCGTTGGCGGCCTGGTCCATCTCGTTACGCTTGCGCAAGAGGTTGGCAAGCTCGCGGTGGGTCTCCAGCGACTCAGGGTCCAGCTTGATAGCCGCCTGGTAGGCGCTGATGGCGGAGTCGAGGTCCTTGGTGTTCACGAAGGCACGGGCCAGCTTGAGCTGGGTCGGGGCGTCGGCGGGGTTCGCCTTGATGAGCGCCTGGTACTGCTCCAGGGCCTGCGGGAAACTCCCCCTCAGCGTGTAGATCTCGGCCAGGCGCTGCCGGGCCTGCAGGTTGTCCGGCGTGCTGGCGAGCACCTGGCGGTATTCGACCACCGCCTCGTCCAGAAGCGCCTTGCGCTCGTAGACGCCGGCCAGGTTCAAGTGCAGCTGCGGGTTCTCACCCTTGTTCCTGATGGCGTCGCGATAGTAGGACATCGCCTCGTCCTCGCGTCCCACCGCCAGCAGGCAGTCGCCCAGGTGCTGCTGAGCCACGGCGTCGGTCGGCTCCTCCGCGATCCTCAACCGGTACTCGCTGATCGCCATCTCGTAATCCTTGGCGTTACGGTACTGGTCGGCCAGGGCCATGTGATCGACCTTGGGCGTATCCTTCACCTTGGGGACGATGCCGGCCAGCACCCGCTCGTACTCGGCGCTCTTCTGATCCCCTTTGCGGAGGTATCCGTCGGCGAGGAGGCGATGCACCTCTTTGTTGCCCGGTTCGGCGATGGCGGCCTGTTTGAGCTCGGTCACCGCCTTGTCGGTCTCGCCGCGGGCGAGGAGCAGGGCCCCCAGCCCCAGGCGCGCCCGGGCGTTGCCGGGCAGGATGGCGAGCGCCTTTCTGTATTCGTCCTCGGCTTTTTGCTTCTGTCCCACCGCGTCGTAGGAGACGGCCAGGTCGGTGTGCAGGGAGGCGTCCTCGGGGAGGGCGGCCAGGGCCTCGGTGTAGTGGAAGATGGCGAGCTGGTGCAGCTCCTTTTGGGCCAGGAAGCGGGCAAGGCCCCCGTGGTAGCGCGGGTCGCCGGTCTTGAGCCCCTGGGAGAGCTCAACCGCTGCCTCCTCGCTGGCTCCCTTCTGCAGGTGCAAAAGGCCCAGGTTGCCGCTGGCCGGGTAGAAGTCGGGGTCCAGCGCCAGGGTCTCGCGGTACTCCTGGATGGCGGCGTCCATGTTGCCGCTGCGCTCGAAGGCGAGCGCCTTCAGGTATCGGCCGGGGGCGCCGGTGGGGCAGAGCTCCGCCACCCGCTTTTCGGCATCCTTTTTCTTTTGCTCGCTCGCCTGCGGGGGGAGTTCCAGGATGATCTTCTTCGCTTCCAGGCAGCTGTTGGTGGCCGGGAAGGGCCAACTGAAGCCGGTGCTGAACAGGGTCACCGCCAGGAGCGACGACAGTGCTGCGTATCTTTTCATGTAGGGCCCTTTTACTTACGAGAGAACGTGTGGTGGGGGCGCGCGCTGCGGCGCCGGGGACTCGGCCCGGGGCAGCCGGGCGCTGCCGGGCCAAGTGTGGCCCGGTGAGGTTGCGGGATTATACACATGGGGACTAATAAATTCAATTCCAAAACGATAATCATTAAGGATCCCGCCGCTTTGGGCCCGCAAACCCGCACTAGGGGAGGGGGGCTCAAAGGTTAAGGCGGATTACCTTGACTTTCATGATAAAGATGGTTAAATCATCTGCACCGGCCATGGGGCCGTTTTTAATTAAAAGCCGGGCAACAGAGGGGCGCGATGGCGGTAATTCCCAAGGAACCTTTGGAATGGCTGAACCTGTTTCGCCAGCAGATGGACGAGATCTTCCGCTTTCTCTCCACGCTGGAAGGGCGGGAAGGCTTCACCGACAAAGAACAATCCCCGCTGGTAGACATCTACGAAACCGACCGCTCCTTCGTGGTCGAGGTAGAACTCCCCGGCTGCGACCGCAGCGACATCACCCTGAGCCTATGCTGCTCCACCCTGGTAGTGGAGGGGACAGCACGGGACGAAACAGACCCCGGCGCCACCTACACCTGCCTTGAGCGCGGCACCGGCCGCTTCTGCAGGGCCATCGAGGTTCCTCCAGGCGCTGACCTGGAAGGGGTGCAGGCGCAGTACCGGCGCGGTCTGCTCACGGTTGAGTTCCCCTGGTGCAAGGGGGAGAAGCCGCACATCCGCGAGATCCCGATTGAGTAAGGAGAGGTAAATGGAAAACAGGCAGGAGACCGAAGAACTTAACATACCGGATGTTCTGCCGCTGCTCCCGGTAAGGGACGTGGTCGTATATCCCTACATGATTCTGCCGCTTTTCGTGGGGCGCGAGATCTCCATCGCGGCCGTTGATCACGCTCTTTCCAAGGACCGCATGATCTTCCTCGCGACGCAGAGGGACGTGGGTGACGAGGACCCGGCCCCCGAGGCGATCTACGAGGTCGGCACGGTCGCCATGATCATGCGCATGCTGAAGCTTCCCGACGGCAGGGTCAAGATCCTGGTGCAGGGGCTCACCAAGGGACGCATCACGGAATACCTGGCCGAGAAACCCTTCTACTCGGTGCGCATCGACCGGATCATCGAGCCGGCCGCGCCGGAGAACACCCTGGAGTCCGAGGCCCTGATCCGGACCGTGAAGGAGGAGTTGGCGAAGATCGTGGCGCTCGGCAAGGCGGTTTCCCCCGAGGTCATGGTCATCGTGGAGAATATGCAGGAGCCGGGCGCTCTCGCCGACCTGGTGGCCAGCAACATCGGCCTCAAGGTGGAAGAGGCGCAGGGGCTCCTCGAGGTGATCGATCCGCTGGAGCGCCTGAAAAGGGTGAACGATCTCCTGAACAAGGAGAGCGAGCTGCTCAACATGCAGGCTCGCATCCAGTCCGCCGCCAAGGAGGAGATGGGCAAGAGCCAGCGCGAGTACTACCTGCGCGAGCAGCTGCGCGCCATCCAGCAGGAACTGGGCGAGACCGACGCCAGAAGCGAGGAGATGGCCGAACTCAGAAAGGCCGTCGAGAGCGCCAAGATGCCCCAGAACGTCGAGAAGGAGGCCCTGAAGCAGCTCGGGCGCCTGGAGCAGATGCACCCGGACGCCGCCGAGGCGGGCATGCTGCGCACCTTCCTGGACTGGATGGTGGACATCCCCTGGGGCAAGGCGACCAAGGACGCCCTGGAGATCAACCGCGCCTCCGAAATCCTCAATGAGGATCACTACTTCCTGGAGAAGGTGAAGGAGCGCATCCTTGAGTTCCTGGCGGTCAGAAAACTCAAGAAGAAGATGAAGGGCCCCATCCTTTGCTTCGTGGGACCTCCGGGCGTCGGCAAGACCAGCCTGGGCAAGTCCATTGCCCGCGCCATGGGGAGGAAGTTCGTACGCATCTCGCTGGGCGGCGTGCGCGACGAGGCCGAAATCCGCGGCCACCGGCGCACCTACGTGGGGGCGCTTCCAGGGAGGATCATCCAAGGGCTCAAGCAGGCGGGCTCCAACAACCCGGTTTTCATGCTGGACGAACTGGACAAGCTTGGTTCCGACTTCCGGGGCGACCCCTCCTCCGCGCTTTTGGAGGTGCTCGACCCGGAGCAGAACAACAGCTTCTCCGACCACTACATCAACCTTCCCTTCAACCTGTCCAACGTGATGTTCATCGCGACGGCGAACCAGATGGACACCATCCCGGGGCCGCTACGCGACAGGATGGAGGTGATCAACCTCTCCGGCTATACCGAGGAGGAGAAGCTCGGCATCGCCAAGCGCTACCTGGTGCCGCGCCAGGTGAAGGAAAACGGCATCACCGAGGAGACCGTGCAGTTCTCCGAGGAGGCGCTCAGGACCGTGATCGCCAAGTACACCCGCGAGGCGGGCTTGAGGAACCTCGAGCGCGAGATCGGCTCAATCTGCCGCAAGGTGGCCAGGAAGGTCGCCGAAGGGAAAGGGGAGAAGTTCGTCATCAGCGCCGGCACCGTCGCCAAGTACCTCGGTCCCCCGAAGTTCCTGCGCGAGGAGGAGATGGACAAGAACGAGGTCGGCGTGGTCACCGGTCTCGCCTGGACCCCAGTCGGCGGCGAAGTGCTCTTCGTCGAGGCGACGGTAATGAAAGGTAAGGGTGGGCTCACCCTTACCGGCCAGTTGGGCGACGTCATGAAGGAGTCGGTGCAGGCCGCCCTCTCCTACATCCGCTCCCGTACCGGCGAGTTCCAGATCCCGGAGGACTTCAACTCCACCACCGACATCCATGTCCACGTCCCGGCCGGCGCCATCCCCAAGGACGGCCCCTCGGCCGGCGTCACCATGGCGACCGCGCTGGTCTCGGCACTGACCAAAATCCCGGTGCGCAAGGACGTCGCCATGACCGGCGAGATCACCCTGCGCGGCAAGGTGCTCCCCATCGGCGGCCTGAAGGAGAAGATCCTCGCCGCCGCGCGCCTGGGCGTCACCACGGTGATCATCCCGATACAGAACAAGAAGGACCTCGAGGACGTCCCGAAGACCATCCTCAAGAAGCTGAAGATCGTCACCGCCGCCAACATCGACGACGTGCTGGCGGTCGCCCTGGAGAAGTATCCGCCCCCGGCGCCCAAGCAGGCCAAGCCGGAGCCTCCTAAAAGCAAGGTCAGGACCCGCGTCCCAGTCCCGGCCCCGGTGAGGGGCAAGGCTTGAAACTAGCCGAACTGGGCGAATTCGGCCTCATAGACAGGATCAAGGCAAACGTCGCCGCGTCCCCCTCGGTGCTTCTGGGCATCGGGGATGACGCGGCGGCGCTGTCTCCCACCCCCGGTCAGGTCACCCTGATCACCTCGGACATGCTGCTGGAGGGGGTCCACTTCGACCTCTCCTTCTGCGACCCGCGCACCCTGGGCAGAAAATCACTTTCCGTGAACCTCTCCGACGTCGCCGCCATGGGTGCGCGCCCGCGCCACTTCCTGCTCGGCGTCGCGCTCCCCAAGGAGATCCCCCTCGAATTCATGGACGGCTTCATGGCCGGGATGCTGGAACAGGCGCAGCGCTACGGCGCGACCCTGGTCGGCGGGGACACCTGCGCCTCCAAGGGGGGGCTCGCCATCTCGGTGACCGCCCTGGGCGAGCAGCGCCCGGAACTGGTGTTGAAGCGAAGCGGAGCGAAGCCGGGGGATCTCATCTGCGTGACCGGGACGGTCGGGGACGCGGCGGCGGGGCTTAAGCAGCTCTTTGCCGGCGTGCGGGAAGGCTTCCTGGTGTCGCGGCAGTTGGACCCGACCCCGCGGGTGGAGGCGGGGGTGGCCTTGGCCGAGGCGGGCGTGGTGACCGCCATGATCGACGTGAGCGACGGGGTGCTGCAGGACCTGGGGCACATCTGCGAGATGTCGGGGGTGGGGGCGCGCCTGGAGCTGGCCCGGCTGCCGCTTTCCGACGCCTACCGCGCCGGGTGCGGCGACGATCTGTTCGCGCTGGCGCTCTCCGGCGGCGAGGACTACGAACTGCTCTTCTGCATACCTGCCGGCAAGGAAGCCGAAGTGGCGGCGCTCTGCGCCAAGGTCGACCTACCGGTTAGCGTGATCGGAGAGATCACCGCTGGCACCGGGATGAAACTCACCGCCCCGGACGGCTCATCCTACACGCCGCCGCGGCGCGGCTTCGATCACTTCGGCGCGGACTAGTCCGCACTGATCCTCACCGCCACCTTCCGCTCCCTCGGTCCGTCGAACTCGCAGAAGTAGAGCGCCTGCCAGGTGCCCAACAGGAGCTTGCCCCGGTCGATCAAAAGGCGCTGGCAGCTCCCCACCAGGGTCGACTTGACGTGGGCGGCGGAGTTCCCCTCGGCGTGGGTGAAGTAGTGCGCGTCCGGCACTAGCTGGTCCAGGCAGTTGGCGATGTCCCGTTTCACCGCCGGGTCCGCCCCCTCGTTCACCGTGACCCCCGCCGTCGTGTGCAGCACGAAGACGTCGCAACTGCCGGTCCCCACCATCGCCGCCGCAATCAACTCCTCGACCCGCGCCGTGATGTCGATCAGTTCCGTTCTCTCCCTGCTTTTCAATGTCAGGTACTGGATCATCCGTCCCTCCCACGTCATAGGTGACTGGCTCCGCAGGTGCCTGTCACCTTTACTCCATGTGCCGACTATTTTTTGAAGAGACTGTTCCGGATCTTCCCCAGGTATTTGTTGAAAGGGTTCCCCCTGGAGAGAAAGGGGATGACCGGGGATTCGCGGTGTCCCAGCGTCTGCAGTAGCTTCATGATGGCCGGATTTTTTCCCACCCTGAGGCCGAGGTTCAGGGTCCTGATCGCCTCCTTCTTTCTCCCGGCGACGAGGTACACCGTACCCAGGCGCAGGAAGTGCTCGGAGTTTCGGGGTTCCCTCTTGATTGCCTCCTGGCACAGGACTACCGCTGTCTTCACGTTTCCGGTCGCCTGGGCCAGGGCCAGGGCGTACAGGGAGACGTGCTCCGGGGTGCGCTGTTGCTCCATGGCTGCCTGCAGGTAGCGCAAGGCGGACGAGAAGCGGCGTGCCTCCAGTTCCTCGGTGCCGAGATGTACCAGTTCGTTCGTCTCCATTTGTTCAAGATCGGGATTCACACGTTCTCCTGTCGGTGCCGCTTACATTAAGATGGCATACTATACCATTTAATTTGCGCCATGTGAAACTGCCAAGTTGCCTGGTACGGGGCTATCCCCGCGTTTTTCTTGGCAGGCGGCGCGTTAGCCGCGGCGGCGGGCAGGGTTGAAAAAAAAAGGGATTTGTGTTCTAATCTGGCGCTGTGGAACAATGCGCATACATAGGGCTGGGGAGCAACATCGGCGACCGAGAGCTGAAGCTCCTGATGGCGATAGCGGAGCTGGGCAAGCTGCCGCAGACCAAGGTCACGGCGGTCTCTCCCTTCTACGAGACCGAACCGGTCGGAGGGGTCCCCCAGGACAACTTTTATAATGCGGTGGTGCGCCTCAACACGGAGCTGGCGCCGCTGGAACTCCTGGACCGGTTGAAGAGGCTGGAGACCGAGGTGTTCCACCGGGTGCCGTCGCAGCGCTGGGGTGCCCGCAGCATGGACCTCGACATCCTCCTCTACGGCGAGCTGGTCTTTAACTGCGAACAACTCACCATCCCGCATCCGGGGCTGGCGGAGCGCCGTTTCGTGCTCCAGCCGCTCTCCGACATCGCACCCGACCTGGTGCACCCGATCCTGGGCAAACGCATCATAGAGCTGTTGACCGAGCTGGCCTCCCCCGAACAGGTGGTCAGGATCTAGGGGGACCGGTGAAGTTTCTGATATGGGCGCTGTTGGCGTACCTCGTGTACCGGATGTTCGCCGGCAAGACCGCCCAAAAGATTACGAAGCAGGAGCCTGCCGCCGCCGAGACCTTCCAGGACCCGGTCTGCGGCGTGTACATAGCCGAGGCCGACGCGGTGGTCGGCAGGATGGAGGGGGAGCGCTACCACTTCTGCTCCATGGACTGTTTGAAAAAATTCGAAGAGATGCAGCAGCGGCAATAACACATAACCGGAGGAAAGATGAAGTTTTTTATCGACACAGCGGACGTTAAAGAGATTCGGGAGGCCAACGAACTGGGACTGGTGGACGGCGTCACCACCAACCCCTCCCTGATCGCCAAGAGCGGCCGGCGTTTTGAAGAAGTGATCAAGGAGATCACCGAGATCGTGGACGGCCCGATTTCCGCCGAGGTCATCTCGCTCGAGCACGACGGCATGATCGCCGAGGCCACCGAGTTGGCCAAGATCCACCCCAACATCGTCATCAAGCTCCCGATGACCCCGGAAGGGCTCAAGGCGACCAAGACCCTGCACAAGCAGGGGATCAAGACCAACGTCACGCTGATCTTCACCCCGATGCAGGCACTGCTCGCGGCCAAAGCCGGCGCCACCTACGTCTCCCCGTTCGTCGGCCGCCTGGATGACATCTCCCAGGACGGCATGGGGATCATCGAAGAGATCAGGACCATCTTCGACAACTACGGCATGGACGCCCAGATCATCGTGGCCAGCATCAGGAACCCGGTGCACGTGCTCAACTCGGCACTGATCGGCGCGGACGTCTGCACCATCCCCTACTCGGTCATGCTGCAGCTTGCCAAGCACCCGCTCACCGATGCCGGCATCAAGAAGTTCCTGGAAGACTGGGAGAAGGTTCCCAAGTAGAAGACGACGCGGGAGCTTCTCCCGCGGTTCGGGTAACAACGGCGTTACTGAGGGCGGGTCCTGGACCCGCCCTTGCTTTATGGTGGGGATTATTCCGGGGACTGGGCGCGCTTGCCGCGCTGCAGGCGGACGTACACGGCGATGATCACCGCGCTGACGACGAGGACGCCGATGAGCGCCTGATGCGAGTAGCGCATGATCAGCTCCTGGTTGGAGCCGATGAAGTAGCCGATGAAGGTGAGCACGGTGACCCAGATGCCGGCGCCGAGCAGGGTGTAGAGCGAGAACTTGACGTGGTTCATGCCGGCGAGGCCTGCCGGGAGCGAGATCAGGTGGCGCACCACCGGCAGGAGCCTGCCGATGAAGGTCGAGATCTCGCCGTGGTCCTTGAAGAAGCGCTCCACCTTGGCGAACTTCTCCTCGGTGATGAATACGTACTTGCCGTACTTCAGCAACAGTGGACGCCCGAGGTAGTGGGCCGCGAAATAGTTGGCGTAGGCGCCGATCAGGCTCCCCACGGTGCCGCTGACGATGGCCACGACCATGTTCATCTGCCCCTGCTGGGCCAGGTACCCGGCCGGCGGCATCACCAGTTCGCTGGGGATGGGGAAGACGGAGCTCTCAAGGGCCATCAGGAGAAAGATCCCGGGATACCCCATCGCTCCTATGGTTTCGACCAGCCACTGTACCGCTGCATGCATGCCTTACTCTCCTTTATCGCTTTCTTTGCCGGCGCCATTCTATACGGCGTGCGCCAAAAAAACGACTAATTTAATATTTTTCCGTCTCGTGCTGGGGCGTCAGGGGGGAGCCCCGACCCTGAGCGGGACGCAAACGAAAGGAAACATGGACAAGCAGATCTTCGTTATCGGCCACAGAAACCCGGACACCGACTCGATCGCCTCGGCCCTCGCCTACGCCCATCTGAAGCGGGCGCTAGGGAACGAGCGGGTCACCGCCGCCATGGCCGGCAACCTGAACCCCCAGACCACCTGGCTCCTGGGGCGGCTCGGCATCGAGGCGCCGTTGTACCTGGCCGACGTGCACCCCAAGGTGCGCGACGTGATCCAGCGCACCCCGATCACCGTGGCCGCGGACGCGCCGCTTTTGACCGCGCTGGAGCAGTTCCACCACAGCTCCATCAGGGTTCTTCCCGTGCTGGACGCCGCCGGCGTGCCCAAGGGGGTCATCCCGCTGAGAAAGATCGCCGAACGCTCGCTGGTGACCGGCGCCGACTCGCTGCGCCTGGTCTCCGCCTCGCTCGCCTCGCTGGCCGCTTGCCTCACCGGGAGCTTCCTCTCCGGCAGCCCCGACGCCGCCGTCGAGAGCCTGAACCTCTTCGTCGGGGCCATGGCCGAGGAATCCTTCGTGGACCGGATCTCCGGCTTCGATCCAGCGACGCTGGTGGTCGTGACCGGCGACCGCACCTCGATCCAGAAGGCCTCCATTGAGCGTGGCGTGCGCCTGCTGGTGGTGACCGGCGGCCTTGCCGTCGCCGAGGAGGTGGTGCGCCTGGCGCAGTCGCGCGGGGTGGCGCTTATATCCACGCCGCTGGACACGGCCGCCACCGTTTCCCGGGCCCGCCTGGCCACCCCGGCGCTGGAGCTGGCCGTTGCCAACTTCGAGAGTGTGTCGGTGGGCGAGCCGCTTGGACGGCTGCGGGACAAGCTGCTGCACTCGGGCGAGAGCGCGGTGCTGGCGCTCGAGGAGGACGGCACCCTGGCCGGCGTCGCCACCAAGTCCTCACTGTTCGCGCCGCTCCCCTACGCCCTGATCCTCGTGGACCACAACGAGCTCTCCCAGTCGGTGCCTGGCGCCGAGGACCTGGAGATCCTCGAGGTGATCGACCACCACAAGCTGGGGAACCCGCCAACCAGCAACCCGATCCCCTTCATCACCGCGCCGGTCGGCAGCACCTGCACCATCGTCGCCTCCCTGTATGAGGATCACGAGGTGGAGCCCCCTGCGCAGATCGCCGCGCTCCTTTTGGCCGGTATCCTCTCAGACACCGTCATCCTCAAGTCCCCGACCACCACGGCCCGGGACCGCGCCACCGTGGCGCGCCTTGCCGCCGTCGCCGGGCTGGACTGGGAGGCGTTCGGCGCCGAGATCTTCGCCGCCTCCGGGGCGCTCTCCGGCTACGGCAGCCCCGAGCGCGTCGTTGGCTCGGACTTCAAGCTCTTCAGCCAGGGCGAGCTCAACTTCGGCGTGGGACAGGTCGAGGTGTTCGGCTTTGCAGAGTTCAACGAGATGAAAGCGGAACTGCGCCAGGCGCTCGCGGCGCGGCGCGAGAAGGAGGGGCTGGAACTTGCCGGCCTCATGGTTACCGACATCTCCAGCGAGAGCACCATGTTCATGATGGAAGGGGGGCAGGCCTTTACCCGTTTCATGGGTTACCCGCAGCCCGAACCCCATATCTTCGAGATGAAGGGCGTCATGTCGCGCAAGAAGCAGCTGGTGCCGCACATGATCAAGGTTCTGGGAGGTCGCTAGATGAAGAAGTTCCTGGATCGGGTCGCGCAAGGGGTATTGATCGGCGACGGGGCCATCGGCACCATGCTTTACGCCAAGGGAGTGGCGCCTGAGGCCAACTTTGAGCACCTGAACCTGGTGCGCCCCGAGTTGGTGCTGGAGCTGCACCGCGAGTACTTGGCTGCCGGCGCACAGGTCATCGAGACCAACACCTTCGGTGCCAACTGCGCCAAGCTCTCCGCCATAGGTCTGGGCGGCAAGGTCGCCGAGATCAACCGGAAGGGCGCGGAATTAGCCAGGAGCGCGGCGGGCGGGCAGGACGTGTTCGTGGCCGGCTCCATCGGTCCCTTGGGGCGCGGCAAGAGCGAACTGTCGCAGGAGCAGATCGCCGACTGTTTCCAGGTCCAATCAGCGGCACTGGCCGAGGGTGGGGTGGATCTCCTGATCCTGGAGACCTTCTCCGAACTGGACGAACTCTTGACCGCGTTGGCGGCAGCCAAGGAGACCGGGCTTCCCGTGGTGGCAAACCTCGCTTTTGGCGAGGGAGGGCGGCTGCCGGGCGGGACCTCCGCCGAGGGGGCCGCGCGTGCGCTCGCCGCCGCCGGTGCCGATGTCGTGGGCGCCAATTGCGGTGCCGGTCCGCTGGAGCTGCTGGCCACCGTGAAGCGCATCGCCGCCGCTTGCTCCTTGTCGGTGGCCGCCTATCCCAACAGCGGCTTCCCGGAGTACATCGACGGCCGTTACATCTACCGCACCACCCCCGAGTATTTCGCCGATCGCGCCGAGGAGCTGGTAGCCGCCGGCGCGTCCATCGTGGGCGGTTGCTGCGGCACCACCCCCGAGCACATCCGAGCCATGGCCGCGCGGCTGCAGGGGAGTCTGAATCTTACCCTCGCCCCCCGGGAGAGGGTGCCCGAAGGGCGGGTGAGGGCGGTGCCACGAAGTGAAGACGTTGCTGCTGTGGACGCCCTCACCCCCAGCCCCTCCCCCGAGGGGGGAGGGGAGCCTGCAGCCAGTTTCCTGGACGGCTGGGGCGCTGAACCGGTGATCACGGTGGAACTCGATCCGCCCAAGGGGCTTGATTGCGCCAAGGTGCTGGCGGGGAGCCGAGCGCTCAAGGAGGCGGGAGCGCACGCCATCAACCTGGCCGAGAACCCGCTGGCCCGGGTGCGCATGGGCAACCTGGCGCTTGCCTCCATGATCCGCCGCGAAGTCGGCATCGAGGTGATCGCCCATGTCACCTGCCGCGACCGCAATCTGATCGGCATGCAGTCCGAGCTGATGGGGGCGAGCCTTTTGGGGGTCACTTCCATCTTGGCCGTCACCGGCGACCCGGCGAGCCTCGGCGACGAGGCGGGCGCGTCCTCGGTCTTCGACCTCAACTCCTTCACGCTGATCAAGCTCTTGAATGACCTGAACAGTGGCGTCAATGCGCTCGGCAACCCGATTGGATCCGGCACCGGCTTCACCATCGGCGCCGCCTTCAACCCGAACACTCAGAACATGGAGGTGCAGGTACGGCGGTTGGCGAAGAAGGTGGCCAACGGTGCCCGTTTCGCCCAGACCCAGCCGATCTACGACATCGCCCGTTTCCATGACATGATGGAGCAGACCTCGCACCTGGGCATCCCGGTTCTCCCCGGCGTGTTGCCGCTCGTTTCAGGCAGAAACGCCGAGTTCCTGCACAACGAGGTCCCCGGTATCGTGATCCCCGAGGAGATCAGGAGGCGTATGGCCGGCAAGAGCGGCGACGAAGGTGTGGCCGAAGGTCTCGCCATCGCCAGGGAGTTCATCGAGGCAGCCCGCGCGAAGGCCGGTGGTTTCTACATCATTCCGCCCTTCGGCAAGTACGAGATTGCGGTGGAGTTGGTTAAGTTTATAAAAAACAACACGGAACACAGAGGACACTAAGGTCCACAGAGGACACAGCGGAAGGAATTGTGGAAGACCTGCCGTTTCCCCCTCGCCCTCCGGGAGAGGGTCGGGGTGAGGGCGTCCCCTGTCCCCGGCATTTTCCTCTGTGCCCTCCGTGTACCTCTGAGACCTCTGTGTTCCGAGTTTGCTTTTCAGCTATTTTGACCTGCATCAATTTCATTGGAGACAAAGGAGCAGATGATGAAGACCAAGGACATGCTTGAGAAAGGCGCCATCCTGCAGCGCGACCGCGAGACCTACGCCATAGCCCCGCACATCCCGGGCGGCTTCACGGACACCGTCACCCTGCGCAAGATCTGCGACGTGGCCGACAAGTACCAGCTGGAGCTGAAGCTCACCTCGGCCCAGCGCATCGCCATGTTCGGCGTTAAGGAAGAGGAGATCGACGCGGTGTGGGCCGATCTCGCCCAGACGCCCGGAGCCGCCATCGGCCTCTGTGTCAGGAGCATCAAGATCTGCCCGGGCACCCAGTGGTGCAAAAGGGCGGTGCTCGATTCTGCCTCGCTGGGGCTCAAGCTGGACAAGATCTATCACGCCATGGAGCTCCCCAACAAGATGAAGATGGGGGTTTCCGGCTGCCTGCTCGCCTGCTCCGAGTCCGGCGTTAAAGACATCGGCATCGTCGGCCACAACAAGGGGTGGCGCATCCTGGTGGGCGGCAACTCCGGCCCGAGGCCGCGCCTGGCCGAACTGCTGGTGGATAACATCCAGACCGAGGAAGAGGTGCTGGAGATCGTGGCCAAGGTGGTGGAAGTCTACAAGAACGACCCGCAGCAGGGGCGTTTGGGCAGGCTGATTGAGGAGAAGGGGATCGAGGCATTCAGGGCGGCCGTGCTCGGCAGCCAGGACGCCGCGGTCGGGAAGTGATATGAGAGCGGCAATTACGACTGAAAGAGGACCGCGCGCGGGAGGTATCCGTGGCGCTTATTGAGGACGCGCTCTTCACGCGCATCAAGAACCGGGTCGGCAGGGCGATCCACGACTTCGGCCTGATCTCGGAAGGTGACCGCATCGCCGTCGCGGTCTCGGGCGGCAAGGACTCGTACGCCATGCTGCATATGCTGGACACGCTGCGCCGGCGCGCCCCGGTGCGCTACGAGCTGGTCGCCATCAACATCGACTCCGGCTACCGCGGCTACCGCGCCGACATCATCGAGGAGCACCTGAAGGAGCACGGCTTCACCTATCACATGGAGAAGACGGATCACTACGACATCATCTCGGAGAAGCGCCGCCCGAACTCCTCCTACTGTTCCATCTGCGCGAGGCTGAAACGCGGTACGCTCTACACCCTGGCGCAGCAGTACGGCTGCAATAAGCTGGCGCTTGGCCACCACATGGACGACTTCATCGAGACGCTGCTTTTGAACCAGTTCTTCGTCGGGTCCCTGAAGGCGATGGCCCCGAGCATGCTGGCCGACAACGGCGTCACCACGGTGATCAGGCCGCTGGTCTACGTCCCGGAGAAGGAGATTATCCCGTTCTCCCGCAACAACCGCTTCCCCGTGGTCTGCTGCTGTTGCCCGGTCTGCGGCACGGCGGACTTGCAGCGCAAGAAGATGAAGGAGTTGTTGGAGACCTTGGAGCGGGACAACCCCTTGGTGAAGAAGAGCCTTTTGAAGGCCTTATCCAACGTCCACCCGCGCCACTTGCTGGACAAGGGCTTGACCAGGATGCCTTCCTGACGCAGATCGGTGATGATGTCCTTCACCGTCAGGTGCCCGCAGTAGACGACGATTCCCACAGCTCCTATTACCATCGGTTCCATATGCTACCTCCGCTTTCCTTGATGATACGACGGTAACAGGTGGTAGCGACAAAATAAGTCGCAACATATATGCAGGGCAAACAAGGTGAGGTTCATGGCGGAAAAAAAAGTGCAGCAGGTCAGGATTGCGGTGCAGTGGGGCTTTCTTCTTTTCTCCCTCTTTTTGGGGGTAACCTTCTACCGTTTCGTGCTTCATTTCAGAAACGGCGGCGCCACCCCGTTCGTGGCGCGTCCCGACGGCGTCGAGGCCTTTCTTCCCATCTCCGGCCTGGTAAGTCTCAAGGGGTGGATGAGCCTCGGCACCATCAATGACGTGCACCCGGCGGCGCTGGTGGTCCTCTTGTCGGTAATCGCCGTTTCGCTCCTGTTGAAGCGCTCTTTCTGCTCCTGGGTCTGCCCGGTGTCCACCATAACCGAGGTGTGCTGGAAGGTGGGGACCAAGCTCTTCGGCAAGAACTTTAAGATGTGGCTCTGGCTGGACTGGCTCTTGCGCCCGATCAAGTACCTGCTGCTCGCCTTCTTCCTGTTCTCGATCCTGGTGATCATGGCGCCCGACAGCGTCGCCTCCTTCATCACCGGCGATTACAACAAAATGGCCGACGTGAAGATGCTCGACTTCTTCGTCAACCTGTCCGGTACGCCGCTGGTGGTGATCGGCGTGCTGCTGGCGCTTTCGTTCCTGTTCAAGAACCCGTTCTGCCGTTTCCTCTGCCCGTACGGCGCGCTGCTCGGCCTGGTGTCGCGTCTGTCTCCGGTCAAGGTGCAGCGCAACCAAAGCGCCTGCATCTCCTGTGGCGGTTGCACCAAGGCCTGCCCCTCCTACATTGACGTCATGCACCAGGAAAGGGTTTGTTCCGAGGAGTGTGTCGGCTGCCTGCGCTGTGTGAGCGCCTGCCCCAAGCCCGAAGCGTTGCAGATGAAGGCGAAGAATGGCAAGGTGATCCCCGGCGTGGTCTACGCCGCCCTGGTCGTGGTCGTGTTTGTTGGCGGCACTCTCATCGGTCGCGCCACCGGTCACTGGCACAGCTCCATCACCAAGGCCGATTACCAGCGCCTGATCGCCGCCCCCCCGGTGGACCACCCCTAGCATAGTCCCCTCCCCCGGAGGGGGAGGGATACGGTGGGGGCGCGTAGCGGCTGCCGAAAGCCTTCCCCCCTCCCCAACCTCCCCCCTCCAGGGGGAGGAGCTGAGACAAAACAAAAAGAGGGGACGGTATCTCTACCGTCCCCTCTTGGTATTTCTGGCACCGGCCGGGTGAAAAAGGATAATGCCCGTTTCCCCTGCCGCTGTTGCTGTTTTGCCTGCTACCCTTCTTCTTCCTCGCCCAGCGCGATCTCGCGGTAAGCGCGGTCCTCTTCGAAGCGCTTAGTCTGCGCCTGCTGCTTCTCCAGGTCCGCCTTGCACTTGACGCAGTGGCGGGCGAAGGGGACGATCTTCAGCCTCCCGATCGGGATCTCTTCCTCGCACTCCTCGCAGATGCCGTACTCGCCTTCTTCCAGACGCAGTAAAGCCTCGTCGATGTTGCGCAATTTCTCGCGCTCCCGGTCGCCCAGCAAGAGACCCAGTTCACGGTCGCGCTCGCTGGAGGCCTGGTCGTAGATGTCGCCGCTCGGCTCGTTGATCGGTGCATCGGAGCCGGACTTGACAGTCTTGTTAATCTCTTTAAGCGTCTCCTCTTTCATTTTGAGGAGCATCGCTTTCATTTCTTCGGGTTTTTCAGTCATGTATAAACTATCTCCGTTTGAGTCATTGTCCCGCAAAGCGACGCAATAATACAGCAATAGCGGTCGGTGTCAAGACTAAAAGCCTAGTCGATGATCTCCCCAATCAGGTCGTAATCAGAGGAATCAGTGATCTTCAACCTCACTATGTCACCGACGTTGGCGTTGCCTGCCGTGATGTACACAAGTCCGTCCACATCGGGTGCCTGGCGGGAAGAGCGACCCTTCAAGAGCAGCTCGGTTTCCTCGCTGTATCCCTCGACCAGCACGTCCTCTTCGCTGTCGACCAAGGTGCGGTTGTGCTTGAAGGAAACCCGGGCCTGGGTGCGCATCAGCTTCTTGTGCCGCTCGCGCTTGACCCGCTCGGAGACCTGGTCCGGCATGTCCGCCGCCGGGGTTCCCTCTTCGCGCGAGTAGCAAAAGACGCCGAGGCGGTCGAAGCGGGTCTCGTCGACGAACTGCAAAAGCTTCTTGAAGTCGTCGTTGGTCTCGCCGGGGAAGCCGACGATGAGCGAGGTGCGGATGGCGATGTCGGGGATCTCGCGGCGCAGCTTGGCGATCAGGGTGCGGATCTCTTCTTCGCCGCTTCTCCTTTTCATGTTCTTCAGGACCGGGTCCGAGATGTGCTGGATCGGGAGGTCCAGGTACTTGCAGACCTTGGGCTCGTTCTTGATCAGTTCGATCAGCGAGTCCCTGACCCCGTCAGGGTAGGCGTACAGGAGCCTGATCCACTTGAGCCCTTCCAGCTTGGCCAGTTCCTGGACCAGGAGCTCGAGGCTCGGCTGCTCCGGGAGGTCGCGGCCGTAGGCGGTGATGTCCTGGGCGATCAGGTTCAACTCCTTCACTCCCCCGGCAACCAGGCTCTTGGCCTCGGCCATGAGGGTCGCGAAGGGGCGGGAGCGGTGCGCGCCGCGCAGGGACGGGATCACGCAGTAGGAGCAGTTGTTGGAGCACCCTTCCGCGATCTTCAGGTAGGCGGTGTAGTGCGGTGAGGACTGCAGGCGCGGCAACTCGTCGTTGTAGACGAAGTTGGGATCGCCGGTGTAGCAGAGCTGGGAGTCGGTCCCTTTTTTCTCGGCGATGATCTCAGCGATGCGCGGGTAGTCGCCGGTGCCGATGAAGATGTCCACCTCGGGGAGTTCCTTGGCGAGCTCTTCCTGGTAGCGCTGCGGCAGGCAGCCGGTCACGATGAGCAGCTTGCAGCGCGCGTCGTGCTTTCTGTCGGCCAGGTCGAGGATGGTGTCGATGCTCTCCTGCTTGGCCTCCTTGATGAAGGAGCAGGTGTTGACCACGATGATGTCCGCCTGCATCTCATCGGTGGTGACCTCGTACTCGTCCTTGGAGAGGTAGCCCAGCATGACCTCGGCGTCCACCAGGTTCTTCGGGCAGCCCAGGCTCACCAGGCTCACTTTTTCCTTAATCTTCTGGTTCAAAAAATTCCCCTTCTTCTTGTCAGCTTCTGAAGTTGACGAACTGCAGGTCGATGTCGAGATCCTTCCCTTTCAGGACCCGGATCACTTCCTGGAGGTCGTCGATGTTCTTGCCGGTGACCCGGAGCTGGTCATCCTGGATCTGGCTCTGTACCTTAAGCTTGGTTTCCTTGATCACGGCGCCGATGTCCTTGGCCTTTTCCTTGGAGATCCCCACCTGCAGGGTGATGATCTGGCGCACCATGCCGCCGGAAGCCTGCTCCACCTTGCCGTACTGCAGCGCCTTGGGCGAGATGTTGCGCTTGACGAACTTGGTCTGCAGGATGTCGATGACGGCCTTCAGTTTGAAGTCGTCTTCGGAAAGGACCTTGATGCTTTCCTTCTCCAGGGTCACCTCGCTCTTGGACCCCTTGAAGTCGTAGCGCTGGGCGATCTCCTTCACGGTCTGATTGATGGCGTTGTCGACCTCCTGCAGGTCGACCTTGGAAACGATGTCGAATGACGGCATAAAACCCCCTAAAAATGCAGGTTGAGGTTGAGGTTGAGCAAACGCAGAGGCCTTTCTTAACCTCAACCTTAACCTTGACCTGCTTTATCTCTTAATGACCTGGACCCCCGAGGGGATCTTGAAGCTGAACTTGCCGCTGGAGATGCCGCGGTTGGTCTTCACGTTGCTGAAATCCATCCTGGTGGTGTTGCCGGTCTGGTCGACCACCGTGGAGGAGAGCACCGGGAAGGGAGTGCCGGGATGCCCTTTGGCGACGAAACTCTCCACCGCGTCCCCGGAAATGGTCAGCAGTAGCTTGGCCATGGCCGGGCTCTTCTTGTGCGGGGTGAGCTCCAACTGGTAGTTGCCGCTCTTGTCCTTTGCCTCGGCGGCGAAGGCGATGCTGAAATCCTTGGAAACCTGCCCGAGTCCCGAGAGGTAGTTCATGGCGATGCCGTTACTCGCCTCGAGGAGCTGCGCCAGGTCCATCACCATAACCTGCTTCTGGTCCGGGATGTAGTACCAGACGGTCTTCCCGTTGGAGACGATCTGCTGCTTGGGCTTGGAGTAGTTGAAGCGGAACATCGATTCCTTGCCGCCACCCTTCTTCAGGAGGAGCTCGCCGGCGCCCTTTTCCTCGCGTTTCATCACTTTTATGCTGCTTCTCTGGCTGAAGTCGGCCTGCAGGTCGTTCAGCGACCCGTACCCCTGCTCGATGGTGCGCACCACCTGGGAGAGTTCAGCGCACAGGGCCAGGCCGGCGTTGAATGCGATCAGGGCGAGACACAGGAGGGCTGTTCTGGCGATTTTCATAGCTTCGACCTCTGAAAGTAGTGAAGGTCTCGGGCTGGAGCTCGGGACCCTCAATGTGCCGCAGCGGCGGCAGTTTGACCGGGCATTCTGACATACAACCGGGTAACGTGCAACCTTTTCATTGCTCCAGCGCGCCCAGGAGCGCCCCCAGCGAGGCGGGCGCGGGAATGAGGAAGATGCTTCCGCCGCAAAGCGAATCGGAGACCGAGAACATGGCGTCGATCATCACCACCGTCTCGTCGCCGTCACTCCGCTCCAGGGCGCGGGTCAGGACATCGCTCCCCAGGCCGGTGCTCAGGGCGGGGACGGAGGGGAGCAGGGTCATCTTGAGCGAGTTGCCGAGGGCGTTCAGGCAGGCCGATGCCAGGATGTTGCCCACCTCCATCAGGGTCGCCCGCTCCATCTCGGAGAGCGGCTCACCTTCTTTTGGCCCTTGGCCCAGCAAAAGCTCCAGGATGCGCTGGGCGTTCTCCCGGATCAGCAGGATCAGGATGCTGCCGCGCACGTTGCCCAGGATCTGCAGCTGCAGGGCGGTCACCTCCTGCGCGCCGAGCAGGTGGGTGACGCCGGAGCCCTCGAGCACCTGGAGCCGGGGCACCTGGATGCTCACCCCCTTGCCCATCAGTTGGGACAGGGCGACGGCGGCGTGCTGCATGCCGGTATTGCACACGTGGGTGAGCGCGTTCAGTTCGCCATCGTGCAGTTCGTGGTGCGCCATGCTAGCCTCCGGAGATGAGCCGTTCCCGCAGGGGGAAACGGCGGCTAAGGATCGGAAAACAATTCACAGCAGTCCCGCCAAGTCGAGTATGGCGACGATCTCGCCGTCGCCCAGGGTCGCGCCCCCGGCCACGCCGGCCATCTTGGCGAGCGGCCGCCCCAGTTGCTTTACGAACAGCTCGTGCTGGCCGAGGAGCCGGTCCACCACGATGCCGACCCGGCGCCCGCGCGCCTCGGTGACGAACAGCGGGAGGATGCCGTCCGGGAAGCGCCCCAGCGGCATGCCGAGCACCCGGTTCAGCGACAGAAGCGGGATCGCCTCGTCGTCGAGCTGGAACATCTGCCGCTTGCCGATGTTCTCGATCTGGCGCCGGGACAACTCCACGGTGCGCTGCACCGCATTCACGGGGATGGCGGCTTTCACCTGGCCCACCTGCACCACGAGCGCGTGGATGATGGCGATGGTGAGCGGGAGCCTGAGCGAGATGGTGGTGCCGACTCCCGGCTCGGACTCGATCCCCAGGGTGCCGCCGAGCTTCTGAATGGCGGCGTTGACCGCGTCCATCCCCACCCCGCGGCCGGAGATGTCGGTCACCTCCTTGGCGGTGGAGAAGCCGGGGATGCAGGAGAGCATGAGCGCCTGGCGCGGCGACAGCAGTTCTCCTTCTTCCGGGGTCAGGATGCCTTTGGCGACGGCGGCGGCGATCATGGTCGCGGGCTCCATGCCCCGGCCGTCGTCGCGCACCGTGATCTGGATGCGGTCCCGGTCCCGGCTTACCGCCAGGCGCACCGTCCCCCGGGCGGGTTTGCCCGCCCGTTCCCGGTCGCCGCTCTCCTCGATGCCGTGGTCCACGGCGTTTCTGAGCATGTGGTTCAGGGGATCGACGAGCTGCTCCAGCATGCCGCGGTCCAGGCCGATTTCTCGGCCGGTCAACTCGAAATGGATCTCCTTGCCGCTTTTCTTGGCCACCGAACGCACCGAGCGCTGGAAGCGATCGCTGATCGCCTCGAACGGCATCAGGCGCACCTTCATCACCTCGTCGTGCAGCGAGCGCAAAAGCTTCGCCGTCTCGGAGATGGCGTCGTTCAGGGGCGGGGAGGCGAGTTCGCCGGCGATGGTCAAAAGGCGCTGCTTGTTGGTGACCAGTTCCCCGGTCAGGTTGATCAGGTGGTCCAGCAGTTCTGTCTTCACCCGCACCGTTCCACCAGCCTCGCCGGCCGGTTCCTTGGCCTTTTCCGCCTCGGCGGCGGGGGGGGCGGCGGCGTCGGCAGCGGCGGGGGCGGTAGCGGAGTGGGGCGCGGTGACGGCGTCGGCGGCCGCAGGTTCCTGCGGCTCCGCCTGGTCGGCCGGGGCCGCCTTGGGGGGCGCCGGGGTGTAGATCGCCAGCCGCTGTGCGAAATCGCCGGTAGGGAGGGTGGAGGGACGCTCCTGCTCCACATCCTGGAGCAGCACGTCGATCAGGTCGACCCCTTCCAGGAGTAGGTCGGCAACGCCCGGGTCGAAGGGGAGGGCACCGTCGCGCACGCGCGCCATGAGGTCCTCCATGCTGTGGGCCACCACCACCACGTCGCCATACTCCATGGAGGCAGCCATCCCCTTCAGCGAGTGGGCGCCGCGAAACAGCGCGTCGACGGCGCTGCGCTCCCCGGGTGACTGCTCGAGGGCCACCACCTGCTCCGCGATGCTGCGCAGGTACTCCCGGGATTCCGAGAGAAACAGGGCCTTGTACTGCGACATGTCCATCGATTACCCCTGGGCTACTTCCCTGAGCACCCGGGTCACCAACTCGGGGTTGAACGGCTTCAATATGAAGGCCTTGGCGCCGGCGTCGGTCGCGGCGGTGGTGAGCGCCTCCTGGCCGATGGCGGAGCACATCACCACCCGGGCCCCGGCGTCGTAGGCCATGATCTCCTGCAGCGCCTCGATGCCGGTCTTGTTGGGCATCACGATGTCCAGGGTGACCAGGTCGGGGAGGCACTCCTTGTACTTCTGCACCGCTTCCACGCCGTCGCTTGCCTCGTCGGCTATCTCGTACCCCTCCTCCACGAGGATGTCGCGCAGCATCTTCCTCATGAAAAGGGAGTCGTCAACTATCATGACCTTCAAGGCCATCAGGTACCTCCAGGTTTGGCATTGTTGGGGGCGCTTTGCTGCAGTTCCTGCTCCAGTCCGGTTAAAAGCGCCTCCAGGCGGAGCAGGTGCACGCTCCCGTGCGGCGTGTCGAGCACCGCCTCCGTGAGCGGGTCCTCGTGGCTGCTGGCGCCGGTGATGCTGGTGGCGTCCAGGATGGAGCCGACCGCGTCCACCTTGAGGGCGAGGTGAGCGAGCTTGGTGTCGATCACCAGGACCTTCCCCGGCAGCGGGCGCCCCTGCAGGCGCAGGTAACCGGCCAGGTCCACCAGCGCGGTGAGGTTGCCGTGGAAGTTGATCAACCCGTGGTAGTGGGAAGGCGCTCCCGCCAGGGGATAGCACCGCTGCGGCTCCATCACCTCGCAGACCTCCTGCAGGTTCAGGGCGAAGAGCTGCCGCGCCGCGCTGAACAGGAGCAGGCGTTCGGCGGTCACGCCTTGGGCTCCGGCGCACTGTCGGGCCCGACCTGGAAGCGCTCCACCGAGCGGAGCAGTTCGTCGGCCAGTTTGGAGAGCTCCTGGGTCTGGTACACCATCTCCTGCATCGCTGAGTGCTGCTCCTCGGTGGCGGCGGAGACCTCCTCGGTGGATGCGGCGTTGTCCTCGGCCACCTTGGCGATCTCGTCCACCATGCTCACCATCTTGGCGGCGCCGGTGGTCTGCATCTGGGACAGGTCGGCGATGGAGTTCGCCTTCCTCTCGGTTTCGACGACGGTGGCGAGGATCTCCTTGAAGGCGTCCGCGGTGGTGTCCAGGTTCTTCTTGCCCACGATGATGCCGCGCGAGCTGTCGGTGATGGTTTCCTGCACCCTGCGGCTTTCCACCTTGACCAGGTCGATCAGCTCCACGATGTCGGTGGCGCTCTTGGCGCTGCCGTCGGCGAGCTTTCTCACCTCCTCGGCCACCACGCCGAACCCCTTGCCGTACTCGCCGGCGCGGGCCGCCTCGATGGAGGCGTTCAGGGCGAGCAGGTTGGTCTGGCGCGACATCTCCACGATGAAGTCGGCGATCTTGCCCACCTGCTGCAGCTTCCCGTTCAGGTCCATGAACTGCATGCTGATCAGCTCCACGGAATCGAAGAAGCTCTTCAGCCGCTCCACCGAATCGGTGGCGAGCTCGCCCCCCTTCTGCGCGGTCTGGCTGGTCTCGCGTGCCGCCTTGGCGGTCTCCTTGGCCCGGCGCGCCACGAGGTCCACCGAGATCGCCATCTCGTGGATCACCTTGGCGCTTTTGGACAGCATCTCGGCCTGGTTCTCGGCCCCTCCCGAGATGCTCTCGATGGCCTGCGCCACCTCCTCGGTGGAGGCGTTGATCTCGAGGGCGCTGGAGGACAGGGTGCGGGACGACTCGGATACCTGTTCCGAGGTCTGCCGGATCTGGCGCACCAGGGTGCGCAGGTTCTCCTGCATGGTGTTTACGGAGAGCGCCATGGAATGGGTCTCGTCGGGGAAGCGGGTGGCCGGGAACTCCAGGTCGCGGGAGAGGTCCCCCTGGCTGATGGCCTCCGTGGCGCCGGTCAGCAGCGAGATGTTCTTGGTAAAGCTCCGGGAGAAGAAGGAGCCCAGGATGAGACCCACCGTGAGCGCCACCACGTAGGAGAGGACGCTGGTCAGCTCCGGCGAGTACTGCAGGTGCTGCACCGCGGAAGGAACGAAGACGACGGCGGCGACGACGGCCAGAAAGCCGAGGATGAACTTGTAGCCGATTTGGATGTACATGTGGGCGTGCTCCTTTTCCTGCTCAAAAAAATCGGTAGGGCTACAGGGCCCGGTAAATCCGCTCCACCGGGCAGATGGTCCGGAAGCGCTTGCGGGCGGTGCCGAAAAGGGTCTCGGCCTTGCCCAGCACCAGGTAGCCTCCGGGGGAAAGGGCGTCGGCGAAACCGTTCAGGACGGTTTCCTGCCGCTCCCTCTCGAAATAGATCAGCACGTTGCGACAAAGGATCAGGTCGCAGGGGTCCCACCCCTGCCGGTGGTTCAGGTCCGCGTGCTCGAAAAGGACCTGGTCGCGGACCTCGTCGCGCAGGCGGTAGCGCCCCGCCTCGGGGGCGAAGTGGCGCTCCAAAAGCCCCGGGGGGAGCTCCGCCAGACGGTCCTGATGGTACAACGCCTCCCGGGCCTGCTCCAGGATGGCCGTGTCCACGTCCACCCCGAGGATGGTGACCTGTCCCGCCTTGACGGCCTTGGGGCACCGCTCCTGCATGAGCAGCGCCAGGCTGTAAGGTTCCTCTCCGCCGGCACACCCGACACTCAGGGCGCGGACCTGGCCGCGCTGCTCGAGCAGCTGGGGCACGATCTCGGCACCCAGTTTTTCGAAGACCGATGGATTTCTGAAGAAGTGGGAAACATGGATGGTGAGCACCCGGAGCAGGTGGTCCTGTTCGGTCGTGCTCTGCGTGAGGAGTTCGCCGTAGGCCTCGGCGGAGGGGGAGTGGGTGGCGCGGACGCGGATGTGGATGCGCCGCTTGACGCATTTGTCCTTGTAGCCGTCCAGGGTGAACCCCGAGCGGGCTTTGAGGATGCGCCCGATGACCTCGAAGGTGTCTGGGGCGATATCCGGTTCGACGCTGCCGGTGATGCCGCTAAGCATGTGCCGCGCCGCGGGCGCTTGCCGCCGACCGCCTTCTTTCCGGTGCAACCGAGGCCATCTGAACCCCTACGGTGATGAGGATGCTGCCCAAATGGAGAATGGATAGCATATGTACGGCTCATTAGTCAATGAGGACGTCCACTTAAGCTTAAAAAAGCCCAACGGTGTGTGCGGGGGGGACAAAGGGGTCCCTCCCCCGGAGGGGAGGGACAGGGAGGGACGCCGCGGCGCGCCTTACGAGGCGAGGTAGGCGGCGATGTTGTCGGTCAGGGTGCGGTAGATCTTGCGGCACTCCTCCTCGTCGCGCTCGAGGAGCGTCACCCGGAAGCCCAGGAGCTCCGTGTTGAAGGAGGAGAGCGGCACCACGCAGATGCCGGTGTGGGCCAGGATGTAGTAGACGAAGCGCTTGTCGGGCGCCACGCCGGGCTGGTTCACGATCCCCTCCACCAGGGCGCGGATCTCCGGGTTGGTTATCGGCAGGCTCTGGGTGTCGTTCAAAACGCCGGGCTTGAAAGGGACCGCCATGTAGAAGGCGCCGTTGGTGCGGTTCACCGACAGTTCGGGGATCTTGGAGAGCGCGTCGAACATAATGTTGCTCATCTTTTCATAGCGGCCGATGCGCTCTTTCAGGTAGTTGTGGTACTCCGGGTGCTTCATCACGGCCGGGAGGCAGCGCTGCGGCAGGGTCGTGGAGCAGACCTCGTTCATCTTCGAGGAGAGGATGGAGTTGACGAACTTCTTGAAGCGCGGGTCGCGCTCGCCGTTGTAGACCTCGATCCAGCCGCAACGGGAGCCGGGCCAGGGGAGTTCCTTGGAGATCCCTTTCATCGCGATGGCCGGCACTTCGCCGATCAGGTCGGAGATGGGGACCGTGTGCTCGCCGTTGTAGACGATGTTGCTGTACACCTCGTCCGCGATCAGGAACAGGTCGTACTTCTTGGCGATGGCCACGATCTGCTTGAGCACCTCGGGGGGGTAGACCATGCCGGTCGGGTTGTCCGGGTTGATGAGCATGATGCCCGAGATCTGCGGGTTGTACTTAACGTGGCACTCCAAGTCGTCCATGTCCGGGTACCAGTTGTCCTCGGGCTTCAAGCGGTAGCAGACCGGGACCGCGTTGGCGTGGGCCGCCTCGCCGATGGAGTGGGTGGTGTAGGTCGGCGACGGCATCAGCACGCGGCTCTCGGCCCTCAGGTTTCCGTA
Source organism: Geomonas propionica (assembly GCF_016458235.1). Lineage (GTDB taxonomy): Bacteria > Desulfobacterota > Desulfuromonadia > Geobacterales > Geobacteraceae > Geomonas > Geomonas propionica. The sequence goes on from NZ_JAEMHK010000003.1 coordinate 140,154, forward strand.
GACCTTGGCGATGGCGTCCCCGAGGCCGTTGAAGAAGATGATGTCGTCCGGGGTGATCTGCGCCCCGCCCCGCTGGTTGGTGATGCTGCAGATGAATTCCCGGGTCTCCAGGACGCCGCGGGTCGGGCAGTAGGCGTAGCTTTCGTCGTGCATCGCCTCGGCCGCAACGATCTCCTTCATCCAGAGCGGGATGTTCTCTCCCTTGACGATGGGATCCCCGATGTTCTCCCAATTGATCTTCACCCCGAGGCGCTGCACCTTCTCGGCCACCGTGACGATGTTTCGGATTTCGTAGGTCAGTTCTCCCGCGCCGGGAGTGACTATCTCGTTGCGCATTCTTTCTCCCCCTGATGGTATGTGTCTGCTGGACTGAAGCGAATTTTGCATAAAAAAAGGCCGTGGGGGTCCCCCACGGCCTTCAGTAGAAATCTAATTTTCTAATCAGCAGTGGCGGCTCTAAAAGGGTCTGGCCGCTGCTGCCGCGTGGACGGAGCCACGTGATGTAACGTTGTTAGTATACATGACGCCTCAAATAACATGCAGGGATTTCAATGTCAATGCTTTTTCTATTTAACAGCTTACTTCAGCGAGACGGTGAGCCTGCCGTCGGGGTCGCGCCAGCGCAGCCACCCCGCCGGCGCCTCGACCCGCGCCCACTCCTTTTCCACCTCGATGACCCTGACTTCACGGTCCCGTGAAAGCGGCGGGGCGGGGCTCGCCTCGCCGCCGGGGGTGAGACGCACTTGGTACCATTCCTTTTTCAGCCCGGGGAGAAGGCGCACCGTGCGCCCGGGAAGAAAGTCCCGCCACTCGCGGTACTCCCAGCCGCGCGCCTGCGCGAGCCACCCCTGGCGTCCCGCCTCGTCCAGCGCAACCTTGACCCAGCCGCCGCGCCGTTCGCTCGCCGCCAAAAGCGGCTCCGTGTCGCTGCCGGAGAGCCGCGGCAGCGCCTGGGGCGTCGTCTCGGCGACCCGCAGCATCCCCGGCTCCTGGTACAGCGCTACGCTCTCCGGCTGCCATCCCGCCTCCTGCTTGAGGATCAGGACGCCGCACCCGCTGAAAGGGCGCGGCGCAGGGAGGGCGGCCAGCGCCGCCGAACCCGCGCCGAAAAGGAGCAGTGCGGCGGTCAGAACTCTTTTCACATTTCCACCAGGGCGAACTCGTTGCCGTCCGGGTCGGCGACAACTGCCATTTTGCCCCACGGGCTCTTTTCCAGCGGCTCGGTGAAGCGCACACCTTCCTGGGTCAGCTTGGCGTAGAGTTCCTCCAGCCCCTTCACGGTGAAGGTGATGCCGGTGTGGCGGCCGACCAGCTTCTGAGCTGCCTCGTGCATGGCGAGCGACACGCCCAGGCCGGTTCCCTCAGTCGGGAGGAATTCCATCATGTACTCGGTCTCCTGTCCGGCGGGGAGCCCCAGCTGCTCCCGATAAAAACGGCGCGCGGCCTTGATGTCCTTGACAAATACAACAACATTCTTAATTTTTTCTACCATGAAAACCACCTTGAGTGATATGTTGTGACAGCGTTCTAATACATAGCAGAGTGGGCGGGCGCTGGCAAGGCTATTCAGTCGCCGGACGGCGGCGGACGCCCGTTGCAGGAGGGATCCGTGACGCAGCATTTCAAACCCAGGGAGGTCTACGTCGCCTCCTCGTATGCAGCCCCGGTCGGGCGCTACAACGGCCGCGAGCGTGAGGCGCTGAGCTTCTTGCAGATGGCGGAAAAGGCCGGCGAGGTGTTCGCCGGGAGCCGGATCCGCCGCTCCGAGGTGGGCGCGGTCGTGGTCGGCTGCCAGAACCCGGTCGCCTTTTCCGGGGTGGACAACACTGCGGCCAAGATCGCCGGGGTGCTCGGCATCTCGGGGGCGAAGTCGGTGCTGATCGACACCGCCTCCTCTTCCGGCGCCTCGGCCTTGGAGTACGCCTACCTGCAGATCGCCTCCGGGCGCTGCGACCATGTGCTCGCCATCGGCATCCAGAAGATGAGCGACGTTTCCACAGGCCAGGCGACCCGCATCGTCGCGGGGGTGATCGACAAGGACGAGGCCGAGTTCGGGCTTTCCATGCCTGCCTGCGGCGCCCTGGTGGCCCGCTCGCTCATCGAGCGCCTCAAGCTCTCCACCGAGGAGTGGACCGCCTTCTCCGCGCTTTTGACCCAGCGGGCCCACCGCTTCGCCGCCAGAAATCCCGACGCCCATCTCAATTTCGAGATCCCGCTCGAGGAGTACTACCGCCAGATCGTCACCGGCAAGAACTACCGCTACTGGTGGCCTTTGCGCTACCACGACTTCTGCCCCATGTCGGACGGGGTGGCCGCCGTGCTCCTCTCCGCCACGCCGCACGAGGTGATCGTGTCGGGGGTGGGGAGCGCGACCGACATCCCCACCATCGCCGACCGCCCCTACTTTCACAGCTTCCCCGCCACGGTGCGCGCCGCCGCCGAGGCCTATGCCATGGCCGGCATCAGGAAGATCACCGACTTCGCCGGCAAGATCCACGTCAACATGCATGACCCCTTCAACGGCTTCGGCCCCATCAACATGGTGGACCTGGGCTTCGTGCCCCGGCGCCGCATCCTCGAGTCGCTCTTGAACGACGAACTGACCGGCGAGTTCGGCAGCTTCCCCACCAATATCACCGGCGGCCTCAAGGGACGCGGCCACCCGCTCGGAGCCACCGGCATGATCCAGATCGTGGAGAACCACCGCCTGATCACCGGCGGGCGCTTCCAGATGGGGCTCGCCCACTCCATCGGCGGGCCGATCAACAACAACGTAGTGACCCTCCTGGAGCGCACCAGCCATTACCGACAGCGCTCCCACCCCCAACTTTCCCCCTGGGGACTCCCCCCGCTGGGGCGCATGAAGCCCAAGAACCTGAACCTCGGCGAGCTGTTGACCGGTGAGCCGGTAACGGGACGCTTCGTCGCCGCCACCACCCGCTTCGACTTCAAGACCGGCGCCCCGGAAGGGATCATCCTGATCGTCTCCTGCCTGGCCCACGGGGAGCGCCACTCCTTCCTGTTCGGGGTGGGAGGGGAGCACTACGCGGAGATCGTGCAGTTGAAATCGGGGGAGCCGGTGAGCCTGGAGAGAAGCGGCGACGAGATCCTCGTGAACCGCATCCCGGTCAAGAAGTTCTACCGGCGCACCATGGACGGCGTGCTCGAGCTGGCAGGCAGCGGCTGGAAGAAGCTCACCGGCCAGGGGTAGCGGTTTGCCTTGACAGGGGACGCGGTATCGGTATAGTAGCCGCCGGCCCGGCGTCCCTGGGCGAGAAGCTTAAGTAAGGAGCAAGCGCAACATGACCCTGCTGTTCAAGATCCTGGGCGTCATCTTCGCCCTTTTCATCGTGCTGTTCGTGTTCATCGTGATCGAGGAGTCCTTCCTGGGCGGGCGCCGCAGGAGGAAGCTGGAGCGCAAGGCGCAGGCCGAGCAGGCGGCGCGGGACGAGGACGGAAAGTAAGTAGTACCTGTAATCTCCCCTCGCCCTTCGGGAGAGGGGCAGGGGTGAGGGAGCTGCCGCGGGTTCGCAGGCTTTCGAGGGTATCGGAGGCATTATGGGAGACGCACTGAAGGTGGTCGCCATAGTGGGGAGCTACCGCAAGGGGGGGATGGTCGACCAGGTCGTGGACGCCGTCCTCGCCGGGGCGTCCGAGGCCGGCGCGCAGGTGCAGAAGGTGTATCTTCTCGACACCCACGTCGAGTTCTGCACCAACTGCCGCCTCTGCACCCAGGCGCCCGGAGGCGCGCGTGGCATCTGCCCGGTTGCCGACGAGATGGCGCGGCTGCTCGACCTGGTGGAGGGGTGCCAGGCGCTGGTGCTCGCCTCGCCGACCAACTTCGGCTCGGTCACCGCGCTCACCAAGCGCTTCGCGGAACGGCTGGTCTGCTACGCCTACTGGCCCTGGGGGGTGCCCGCTCCCAAGGTGCGCAGCAAGGAGAAGCCCAGGCGGGCCGTGCTGGTGGCGGCAAGCGCGGCGCCGGGCTTCCTGGCGCGGCTGTTCACGCCGGTCGTGAAGACGCTCCGGCAGAGCGCGGAACTATTGGGCGCAAGTTGCGTGGGGACGGTGTTTGTGGGGTTCGCGGCCAAGGAGGAACATCAGGGCGCGGGGCGGCGGGTGCTGGAGAAGGCGCGCCATATGGGACAACGGCTGGTGGCGGGGCGTTAGCTGTCGAGTCGGTCTAGCGGGGAGCAGCCATGGTGAAGCCGTCCTCGCGCCCCCAGATGCGGCGCGGGCGCCTGGCCGGCAGGCGGGACGGAGCGTCGGCGCGCCCATGGGCCAGCAGGTGCGGCAGGGCGGCGGCTGCCGAGAGAAGGGGTGTCGGGGCCTGTTTTTTTGCTGCGTTGAGTGTTGTCGATGCTGCTACGATCTGCTGCCTCATGTATTCCTCCTGCTGCTGCCTGTCGAACCTTGGGACAAGCAAGAGGTGTTCCCTCTCGCCAACTATTCGATATTGCAGGAACCGGTGCGGCGGGTGCGGCTTTTTTGACCGTCGTAATTTTGACTTTGGGCCCGGCGTCGCCGGGATTTTGACGCGCGCCGGCGCCGGTCGGCGTCCCCGCAGCGCTGCCTCCCTCATGAGTATCTCGTTGATTTTTTCCCGACAACTTTAGTATAGTGACCCGGATAGACCCAACGCAAAGGACGGACATATGCTGCGAAAAATATTAACCTATCCGGATCCGGAGCTGAAGAAGCGCTCCCTGCCGGTTACCGTGATCAACGAAAAGACCCGCGAACTGGTGCGGGACATGGCCGAAACCATGTACGACGCCCCCGGCGTCGGCCTGGCCGCCCCCCAGATCGGCGTGCATCAGCGCATCGTGGTGATCGACGTATCGAGCCAGGATGAGAGCCCCGAGCTGATCGTCGCCATCAACCCCGAGATCGTCCACGCCGAAGGCGAGGCCTACGAGGAGGAGGGGTGCCTGTCGGTGCCCAAGTTCTCGGCCAACGTGCGGCGCCACGCCCGCGTGGTGGTGAAGATGCTGAACCTCGACGGCGAGGAGATTGTGATCCGCGCCGATGACCTCCTGGCCATCGCCTTCCAGCACGAGATCGACCACCTGGACGGTGTCCTGTTCATAGACCACCTCTCCCCGCTCAAGAAGGGGCTTTTCCGCAAGCGCTATCAGCGCGCCCAGGAAGAGGCAAAGGAGCAGCTTCGATGACCGGTTTGCGCATCATCTTCATGGGAACGCCCGAATTCGCCTGCCCGACCCTGCGCACCCTGATCGAGCGCGGTGAAAACGTGGTGGCCGTTGTCACCCAGCCCGACCGCCCCAAGGGGAGGGGCCAGCAGACCCTGCCGCCGCCGGTGAAGGTGTTGGCCGAGGAGCACGGCATCCCGGTGCTGCAGCCGGTGAAGGTGCGCTTGCCCGAATCCATCGAGCAGATCCGCGCCCTCGAGCCGGACCTGATCGTCGTGATCGCCTTCGGGCAGATCCTCCCCAAGGCGCTTTTGGACATCCCCAAGCACGGCTGCATCAACGTGCACGCCTCGCTGCTGCCGCGCTACCGTGGCGCAGCGCCCCTCAACTGGTGCATCATCAACGGCGAGAACGAGACCGGGGTCACCACCATGATGATGGACGTCGGCCTCGACACCGGCGACATGCTCCTGAAAAGCGCGACCCCCATCGATCCGGACGAGGACACCCAGAGCCTGCACGACCGCATGTCGCGGTTGGGCGCCGAGCTCCTGGCGGAGACCCTGGACCGCCTGGTGGCCGGGGAACTGATCCCGGAGAAGCAGGACGACGCGCTCACCTGCTACGCCCCCATGATGAAGAAGGAGGACGGCCTCATCGACTGGACCAGGAGCGCCCGCGACATCAAGAACCAGGTGCGCGGCATGACCCCCTGGCCCGGTGCCTTCAGCTTCCTCGACGACAAGCTCCTGAAGGTGTACAAGGTGCAGGCCACCGCCGGGACCGGTAACCCCGGCGAGGTGGTGGCCGCCGGCCGCGACGGCATCGAGGTCGCCTGCGGTGAGGGGAGCCTTCTGATCCGCGAGCTGCAATTGGAAGGGAAGAAGCGCATGGCGGCGGGGGATTTCCTCGCCGGCTACAAGGTGCCGGCAGGTTCCCTGCTGGGCAGGAAGGACTGCGCAGTTGGGGCATAAGGGCGCCAATCAGAAGCCGCCCCAGAAGCGGCTCTTCGTGGCACTCATGGGGGTGACCTGCCTTTTGGTGGTGGGGCTCATCTACCTGGGGTGGTACATCCCGACCATGGGGCTCGCCAACATCCACCCGGACCTGCCGCGTGTGGTGGGGATGGTCTTTGCCGTCCTCTCCGGTATCGCGGTGCTCGGGACTGCGCTGTTGGTGCTCACCACGGCGCTCGGCAAGGACATTCTCGGCACGAAGTTCATGCGCGGGGTGGTGATCAAGTTCCTGCTTCCGCTCATCGAGCAGATCGGCAAGCTCTGCGGCATTTCTAAGGACACCATCCGCCAGTCCTTCGTGGCCATGAACAACTCCCTGGTGATTTCGCAGCGCCTGAAGATCAATGCCGACCGGATCCTGATCCTGCTGCCCCACTGCCTGCAGCTCGCCGAGTGCGAGATCAAGGTCACCGGCGAGATAGACAAGTGTCTGCGCTGCGGCCGTTGCGACATCATGGGGCTCGCCGACCTGGCCCGCAAGTACAACATCGACATCTCGGTGGCCACCGGCGGCACCCTGGCCCGCAAGGTCATCATCGAAAAGCGCCCCAAGCTGGTCCTGGCCGTCGCCTGCGAACGGGACCTCACCTCCGGGATCAAGGACTGCTACCCCCTACCGGTGATCGGGGTGCTCAACGATCGCCCCTTCGGCCCCTGCTTCAACACCCGCGTCGACGTCGACAAGATCGACGCCGCGCTCCGCTCGGTGCTGGCCTAGCCGCCGCGCCCGGCGGCGGCCCGCACCCGGCCAAAGAGTCCGTCATGCGTCTTTTCTGCTCCCTGCTCCTTTTCCTCCCGCTTTTTCTCGGCGCCTCGCGCGCTTGCCACGCCCAACAGATCACCGAATACCGTGTGCTGCGCGAGCCGGTCGCCGACCGCTCCGGGCGGCCGCTTTGGGCGGTCCGCAGTTTCAAGGAGGCGGGGGTGCCGCACCGGCTTGCGGTCGATGCCGTCACCCTGCAGAGCTATGACCTTCCGGCGGCGGACCTGGTTCCCCGGAAGGGCGCCCCCGGCTTCTACGCCACCCGTCTCGGGCGCGCGGTCAAGCGCTACACCGCTTCCCCCTACCGGCTGCAAAACGGCGGCGCCACCCGCGCCGACAGCGGCGCCGACGGCTTTTTCCTCACCGTCGATCTCTGCCCCTCAAAGCGCCCCTTCGAGCGCGAGCTGTTCGAGACCGCCGAAGCGTTCGCCAGGGAGAAGGTGGTCCCGGTGGCGGTGATGGTCAGCGGGCTCTGGCTCGAGAGCCACCCGGAGGAGGTCGCCTACCTTAAGGGGGAGATCGCCGCGGGCAGGCTGGCGGTCACCTGGGTGAACCACTCCTGGCACCACCACTACGACCCGAAGGCCCCCCTGGCCGCCAACTTCCTGCTCGCCCCGGGAACCGACCTCCGCGCCGAGGTGCTGCAGGTGGAGCAAGAGCTTCTCTCCCGCGGCCTGGTCCCCTCGCCCTTCTTCCGCTTTCCGGGGCTCGTGTCCGATGGCGCCGCCATGAACCTCTTGGCTGAGCTCTCCCTGGTGCCGATCGGCGCCGACGCCTGGCTCGCCAAGGGGGAGCAGCCCCAGCCCGGCAGCTTCATCCTGGTGCACGGCAACGGTAACGAGCCGAAAGGGATCAAGCTGGCGCTGCCGCTCTTGAAGGGGCCCGGGGTGCACCTTATGCCGCTCCCGGCGGCCTTCGCGCAGTGATCGCCCCCCGCTTTCGCGCCACAACCCGCGGCTCCTGCCGCACTTGCACCGGCCCTGGCAGTTAAAGCCGCTCGCGCCGGTCCTGTCACGAGGTAGTCATGAAGACTCTTCTCCTTGCAGTAATAGCCCTTGCCCTACTCGTTACCCCGTTCTCCCCCCGCAACGCCGCCGGTGCTCCCCCGAAACGGGTAGTCGCCCTCTCCTACACCCCGGTCCTCAACACCCCCGATTTCGCGGGCAGCTTCGATGGTAAGGTTCGGCTCGACCCCTGCCGCGGCGTGCGCCCCATCGAATTCATCGCCCTGCCGGGCACGCTCTTCACTGTGCAGGGGGAGCTGGAGAAGAACGGCGTCAAGGTGCTGCGGGTCACCAGCAATGATTACCCGTATCCATCCAAAACCGGGTTGTTCGTCGACGCCCGTTTTGTGGAGGCGGCCGGTCCGGCTGTAGAGGAGCGCCGTCCGCATCTGCCGGAGCTGGCGGAGATCCAGAAACGGCTTTTGGCGGCCCTGGCCAAACCGTATGTCTGGGGAGGCAACGTGAAGGACGGCGTTCCCTTGCTGCGCAAGTACTACCCGCAGGGGGACCCGCTGGCGGGCGTGGACTGTTCCGGCCTTCTCTACCAGGCGACCGACGGCTTCACCCCCCGGAACACCTCGACCCTGATCGGCTACGGCGCGGCGGTCCCGGTGGCGGGGCTCTCCGCCGAGGCGATCGCGCGCAAGCTCGTGCCGCTGGACCTTCTGGTCTGGAACGGGCACGTGATGATGGTCCTGGACAATGATTCCATTATTGAAAGCAGGATGGGGTGCGGCGGGAAGGCAAGCGGGGTCATGATCACGCCCAAGCTGGAGCTTGTCCGGCAGATTATGAAAACGAGAAAGCCCGCGGACAGCTTCCTGCAGGGGAGCGCCGGGGCCCGGAGTTTCGTGGTGCGCAGATGGTTCCCCGCAACGGGGAGGTGATGCGCCCTAAGCCCGGGCGCGCACCAGGCTAAGGGTCGCGGTGGGGGTGCCCGGTTCGACCGGCGCCTCCCCAAGCACTTCCTCGGAGGAGGGGAGTGCGCCTTCCGGGACCACCTTCAGGAAGACCTCCACGACCTCCGGGTCGAGCGCCTCGCCGCTCATGGCGCGGACCATATCCAGGGCCTCGGTTTCCAGGAACCTGTCGCGGTAGGAGCGGTCCGTAGTCAGCGCGTCGTAGATGTCGGCCACTGCGACGATGCGGGCCTCCAGCGGGATCGCTTCACCTTTCAGGCCCATGGGGTAGCCGGTCCCATCGTACTTCTCGTGATGGTGGCGGATGATGTTCTTGGCCACTTCCGAGAGGCGCGCCTTTTCGGCAAGGTCGGCGCCCCAGTCGGTGTGCAGCTTCATGGTCTTGAACTCGTCCTCATTGAGACGGCCGCTGCCGTTGAGGATCAGTTCCGAAACGCCTATTTTGCCGCAGTCGTGCAGCCAGCTGCCGTACTTGATCTGGCGCAGGGTGTCCTTGGAGAGCCCCATCGCTTCGGCAATGAGCAGAGCGTAGACCGCAACGCGGTCGCAGTGCCCCTTGGTGTTGGGGTCCTTCAGTTCAATAGTCTGGGCCAGGGACCGCAGCACCGCCTCATCCTCCCGCCTCATGGCCTGCACGGTCCGATAGCGCCTGAGCCCCTCCTGCACCACTTCCAGAATTTCCTGATTTTTCCATGGTTTCAAAAGGTAGCGGAACACCTCCGAGCTGTTGATGGCGGTGAGCGCGGTGGCGAGGTCGACATAGGAGGAGATGAGCACCTTGACGGTGTCTGGGGAAATCTGGCGCAGTCGGGAGAGAAAGTCGAGGCCGGACATGCCGGGCATCCGGTTGTCCGAGACCACGACGGCGATCTCATGGTGGCGGAACAGCTCCAGGGCCTCGGCCGCGTTTTCCGCGGTGATGAGGTCGATGCCATGTGACCTGAACAGGTCGAGGGAGGTCTCCAGAATCAGTTTGTTGTCGTCCACGAAGAGTACTTCAGCCGCCATCGTTGCATCCCCCGCTCATGATTCATGGCATAAAAGCATTTCACCGGTACAGCGCTTTCCAGGTCGAGTGCGTACGCGGCTGCATGGTATTCCTTCGTGTATTTGTTGTCAATTCCTAATCTCTACTTGAGCGGTGCGGTAAGCGCGGGGGCGATCACTCGCGCAGCGAACCCTACTGACACCCGAACTACTCCGAAACATTCATGTTCATCCGGTACGTCCCGTACTTGATCCGGGTCAGCACGTTTTTTTCCAGCATGATCTGGAAGGTTGCGACGACAGTCGGCTTACTGGCGCCCAAGGCCTCCGCCACCTCGTCGTAGGTGCCGTTGAAAATGTTGTCCGCGTCAAGGTGGTTGAGGACGTACTCCATGATTTCCGCCCGCCTGCCGCCGAGAGTATCGAGGATCTTGAGGACGAACTCCTTCTTTTCAACCCCGTTGTCTGACGCTTTGCCCTCGGTTACCTTCTTGGTAGCCAAGTCGGAGAGGAGTTCCAGCATGTCGTGGAAGTTGAACGGCTTCAAGAGGTAGCCGTCAGCCTTGAAGCGAAAGGCGTCGAGCAGGTACTCCGACTCGGAATGGGCCGAAACCATGACGACCGCAACTGCCGGATCCTTTTGTTTAATGGCGTTGAGCAGTTCGAGGCCCGACAGGCCGGGCATGCGGATGTCGGTGAGTACGATGTCGGGGTGATGCTCTTCCAGCGCACGCAGGGCCTCATCTGCGCTGCCGACACAGACCGTGTTTTTGCTGAAACTGCTCAACACCAGTTTCATCTGCTCCCTGGCAGTCTCCTCGTCATCCACAAAAAGAATCGTCATTTGTTGCAACGCCGTTACGTTCACATTATCCCCCTTCGGTTAGTCTGGCGAACTGCACGCAGATGCAGGCCCCGTGCAGCACTTTACTCTGTAATTCAAAGGACCTGTTCTCCGCCCATACCTTGCCCTGATCCAGATTGCTGACAATCTGGTGGCACAGGTAGAGCCCCAGCCCGGTGCCGTCGCCCTTGTCCTTGGTCGTCACGTACGGCTCGAAGATACGCTTGAGCAGATGCTCCGGAATCCCCCCGCCGTTGTCCTGGAAGGTCACCGTCACCAGCCCCTCCTCCTCCCCGCAAGAAAGCAGGATGAACCGCTCACCCGTCACCAAGGATAGCTGATCCCGGGCATTCAACAGCACATTAATGGTCAGTTGCACCAGGTCGTTGACGAATCCCATGGTCTGCGCCTGAGAGGTGATCCGGTTTTCGATGGTGATCCGGCTTTGTTCCATGACCGGTGCCACCATCGATATGGCCCGCTCGACCGATGCCTGCAGGTCGATCACGGTCCGGCTGCTGCCCGACATCAGCAGGGAGCGCCAGTCATCTATGATGTTGGACATGTATTCTATGTTCTGGTTCGCCAGGATGATCTGGTTGTTGAGCATGGTGTCATCGAGTTTGCCGAACTGGTTCTGCAGTCCGATGTTCTGAACGATCAGCGACAGGTTGTAGAGCGGTTGCCGCCACTGATGTCCGATATGTCCCAGCATCTCGCCCAGGGCGCACTGTTTGGAGCGCTGGGCCAGCATGGTTCCCTGCTCGGTGATGATGCGCTCGTACTTTCTGAACCCGACCATGTTGATACACAGCATGACACATGCGGTAATGGCGAAAAACAGTAGCCACACGTAGAAATAACCCCAGTGCCGGAGTCGCAGTTCAGTCATGTCGTAGGCGACCAGGTACTTGCCGACTTCGCGGCCCGCGTTGTCGCGCAGGACCTGGGACGTGCTGACCAGGTAATACCTGTCTCCCATCTGTATGTCGTTTCTGCTTCGCCTGAAGTCGATTCTGTCCTTGAACTGGTTGAAGAACTCGGCGTCGTTGGCTTTCAGCTTGCGGTAGTAGTCATAGACGAACTCGGCAGAGTTTGGTTTTAATCCGTTGTTACTGTCGAGCAGTTTGCCCCTCGAGAAGATGGCTGTCCTGACGTCACTGAAGAACCACTTGAGGTTGTAGTGGAAAAATGAGACGTCGACCCCTATCTCGATGGTGCCCACCACATTGTCCTGCGCGTCCCGCACAGGAAGAACCGTACAGAAGTAGAGGGGGACGATATTGCTTTCGTAACCGTAGGTATATTTCTTGGTGGTGAAGACCTCTTTGCCGACGCTCGGTCTGAACGTCGCCGGATCATGCGGGACGGATGGCGGCGTCATGTGAAATCTCAGTTTCCCGTTGCCGTCATAGATCAGCACCGAAATGACCGGAACGTAACGTTTGCCGAAATCATGGAAAGCGGGCTCGGCCGCCTCTTGGAGAGACTCTTCGTCACCAGCTTTCAGCAGTTCGGCAAACTTCTTCTCCTGCGCGATCGCACTGACGTAGTTAACCAGCCGGGAGCAGAGGTACTCCGACTCGCTGTCGTGCGCATTCTTTATGAAACTGTTGATCTTGTTGGCGAAGTAGGCGTAGTCGGAAGTGCGCTTTTGTAGATCCATCAGGGAAAAGAAGCAGAACATGCAGAAGAGCAGGACGTAGGTGACTATGACGATACGATTCTTGCTGGCTTCCCGAAACTTTTTCACTCTGGCGTCCCCCCTTCACTCCCGATCGCGGGCCGGTCCCCCTGGCGCACAACCCCGGTTTCCTGTCGTAGCGGCCCAGCCTCAAAACCAGTTTAGTTTACTTCAGTATAACAAACCATGTAAACCAAAAAGTAGGAAAGGTTCACGATTCTTCCTGAAAGAACCTCACATCCCCGCTGTTTTGACCCTGCCCCCGTGCTGAAGCCGAGTCATAGCCACATTCCACCCCACTCATAGCCAAGCCGTGCCCCTGTCGTAATCACCTGTTTTTATTGGCTAAGACAGAGCTTCCCGCGCCGTTGCCAGTAGGGACACGACCTTGTGAGATAACAGTTTCGTGGTTTGTGCGAAAAAAATTGACAAAAAGTGCTTGACACCTAGCTTTTGGTTTTGTTAAATAAACTAAAAACGAGTTTATGACACTTTATAAAACCAAAAGTAAAGCATGGGCACATGCCGGGGCCGCGTGACGGATTTAAGTTCATTTAACAGAACCAAATAACCAGCGCTGTACCAGCCGGCATCAAGAGAAAGGAGGGACGCGACGGATCGGATGTCACACGAGAGGAAACGGGCCAGGATCAGCAGTAACAACCATACGCTACAAAGGAGACAGATCATGTTCAAATTCGCAAAAACCATCATCAAGAGTTTCGCACTGGTAGCCCTTCTCGCCGGCACCAGCTTCGCCTTCACCGAAGGGACCGATTACGTCAAGCTGGCAAAACCGATCCCGAACGCCCAGGGGACCCTGATTAAGGTGTTCAGCTACGACTGCCCCTTCTGCTACAAGTACGACAAGAAGATCACGCCGAACCTGGTTCCCAAACTGCCGAGCGATCTGAAGTTCCGCCCCTTCCATCTGAAAACCAAGGGCAAGTACGGCGTCCAGGGCAGCGAGCTATTTGCCGTGCTGCTGCTCAAGGATCAGAAGGCCGGCCTCTCCGACCGCGATCTCTACACCGAAAAATCCCTCCTGAAAAAGGCCAAGATGGCCTACTACACCGCCTACCACGACAAGAAGGAACGCTGGGATGCGGGTCCTGAAGCCTACCTGAAGACCGGTCTCGACGCAGTCGGCATGAGCAAGGCCGAGTTCGACAAGGCAAAGAACGACCCCAAGGTCAAGGCGCTGCTCAAAGAGTGGGACCAGTCCTATGACGTCGCCAAGATCCAGGGCGTCCCCGGCTTCGTCGTCAACGGCAAATACCTCGTCATGACCAAGAGCATCACCTCCATCGACGGCATGCTGAAGCTTATCAACGAGCTGAAGACCAAATAAGGAGACGCGTCGTGAAACTCTCAGAAATGATCGGCAACTTCAGGTCGGATCCCATAGGAACCATCAGCCAGTGGCAGGATAAGCGGTTTCTCTGGGTGTTCATGGCGGCACTCAGCCTGTTCATGGTCATCCTGGCCCACTCCGTGTTCCAGATCTGGCTCTACATGAGACCCTGCGAACAGTGCGTCTACATAAGGCTCGCCTTCTTCGCCATGGCCTTCGGCGGCATCGTCGCGGCCATCAGCCCCTCGAATTCGGGCTTGAAGATCGTCGGCTACCTGTTCGCCATCTGGGGAAGCTTCAAAGGTGTCCTCTACAGCATCAAGCTCAACAAGATCCACCACGCCGCCCACAGCGACGACCTTTTCGGCGTGCAGGGGTGCTCCCCGGAGCCCACCTTCCCGTTCCACCTGCCGCTGGATAAGTGGTCTCCGGAATGGTTCAAGCCGACGGGCGACTGCGGCTACGACAACCCGATCATTCCTGACGGGGCACAGTTGAGCTCCATGCAGAAGGCCATCACCGACTTCTATGCGGACGGGTGGTACCTCTGGCCTCCTGCCCACTTCATGAACATGGCGCAGTGCACCGTCATCACCTTCGGCGTCATCCTCCTGGCACTACTGGTGGCGGCAGCCTGCTGGGTCGTGACCCTGGTGCGCAAGCGTCAAGCCGCGGCACACGTGGAAACTTCGAGCTACACCGGCAAGTTGGCATAACGACAATCTCGGCGTGAGGGGCGGCGCGTCCGCCCCGGACAACAAAAAGGAGAACAGTATGAACTGTCGAAACGCAGCAGCAGTGAAGACCGGAAGATTGGCGCGACTCGTTTTGTGCTCGGCGATGCTGGGAGCTGCAATCCCGACCATGGCTTTCGCCATCGGCGGGGCGAGCGGCGCGCATGTCGACTACCAGGTTCAGGGGAAACTCGGCGAGGTGGTCATGAATCCCTATGACTTGGCCCCGCTCACCGCGGTCATCAAAAGCGGCGGGTACGTTCTCAAGGACGTGACCGTGCGCATCGTCCCGAAAAAAGACGGGCAGGAGATCAAATACCAGGTCGCCAACAAGCATCTGCTGACCCACGGTGGCATCCCGGTGTTCGGCCTTTACGCCGACTACGTCAACACCGTCGAGGTCGAATACTCCAAGCTCTTCAACGGTAAGTGGGAGCAGGTTAAGGAAAATTACACCCTCTACGCCCCCCCCGTGTATTCCGAGCCGAACGCCACTAAGACTCTGAAGGCCGCCCTCTTCTCCGGGGCAGAGGTGAAGAAGGTCGACAAGAAGTTCGGCGACCGACTCTATTTCGTGAACAACTTCCTGCACAAGGCGGGCAAGGGGACCAGGGCGGTCTGGAACAACCCGACCGGCGGCGCTCTGGAATGGAACTACTACCCGCAGAACTTCATCGTCGACACCAAGGGCGAAGTCCGCTGGTTCATGAAAGTCGACACCATCTACGACCTGAAGTCGATCTACAACGCCGGCGTCATGATGGGCTTCAAGCAGAACAACGACGGCGCCATGAGCTGGGGCTTCGGCCAGCGCTACGTGAAGTACGACATCCTGGGTAAAGAAGTCTTCAACCGTGAACTGCCGGCCGGTTACAACGATTTCTCCCACTCCATGGACAACTCCCCCAACGGCAACTACTTCCTCCGCGTGGCGAGCTCCAACCTGAAGCGGCCCGACGGCAGAAACGTCCGCACCGTGCGCGACGTGATCATCGAGGTCGAACCGAGCACCGGCCTGGTGAAGGACGAGTGGCGCCTCTTCGACATTCTCGATCCGTATCGCGACGTCAACATGAAGGTTCTCGACCAGGGGGCTGTGTGCCTCAACATCGACGCCAGCAAGGCAGGCCACACCATGACGGCCGAGGAGCTCGCCAAGCAGGACGCGAGCGACAAGTTCGGCGACATCGTCGGCGTCGGACCGGGCAGGAACTGGGCGCACGTGAACAGCGTCGACCATGACGCCGAGGACGATTCCATCATCATCAGCTCGCGCCACCAGTCGGCGGTCGTCAAGATCGGCCGGGACAAGCAGGTGAAGTGGATCATGGGAAGCCCCGAGGGGTGGAAGAAGGAATACCTGGGCAAGTTCCTGACCCCGGTCGATTCCAAGGGTAACAAGATCGTATGCGAGGCCGGCGGCTCCAAGTGCCCCGGTTACGAGAACGACGAGGGCGGTTTCGACTGGACCTGGACGCAGCACACCGCGTTCAAGATCGACAGCAAGTCCAAGGGGGACATCATCTACGTGAGCGTCTTCGACAACGGCGACAGCCGCGGCATGGAGCAGCCGGCCCTGCCGAGCATGAAGTACTCGCGCGCGGTCATTTACAAGATCGACCAGAAGAAGATGACCATCGAGCAGATCTGGGAGTTTGGCAAGGAGCGCGGCAACGGCTGGTACAGCCCGGTGACCTCGCTGACCGAGTACCAGACCGACAAGGACTCCGTGTTCGTCTACTCCGCAACAGCCGGCGCCGATTTTGACATCACCACCGGCGCGTTCAAGAGCGACCCGAACCCCTACATCATGGAGTTCAACTACGGCTCCAAAGAGCCGGCGGTCGAGATCCAGCTGAAGGATACGACCGGCTACCAGGCGATGCCGTTCAGCGTGGACAAGGCCTTCACCAAGTAACCCACCCCGAAGATGCCGCCGTTGCCCCCTCCCGTCAAGGGAGGGGGAGATCCACAGCCCAAACTTGCACCGGATTCCTCGATGAACCATCTAGGAAACCGCAGAGAGGTTGTCACCATGAAACGATTGGTCCGCTACATCTGCGCCTGCCTTATGAGCCTGGTGGTACTTGCCGTGTCGGCGCCGGGCAAAGCCCAGGATGATGCCGCCCCGGTCCGAATCGGCGTCCCCGCCCCGGACTTCAGGTTGCCCGCACTCGCCGGTGAAGGTAAAAGCCTGGCCCAGTACCGCGGCAAGATCGTCCTCGTGAACTTCTGGGCTTCCTGGTGCCCCTACTGCCGCGACGAGATGCCCTCCATGGACCGGTTGGTCAAGTCGTTCCCCAAGGGGGAGCTGGTGGTCGTCGCGGTGAACGTTGAGAAAAAGGTCCCGGAAAGGTTTCGCAAGCTCCCCTTCACCTTCGATTTTCTCAGCGACGCGAACGGGTTTGTGCAGCAAAGGTACGGGGCCAGCCGCCTGCCCGACACTTTCATCGTCGACCGTAAAGGAGTCCTGCGGCAAAGGGTGACTGGCGGGATCGCCTGGGATTCCCCCCAGGTCGTCACTTATCTGAAGTCCCTGTAACGGAGGGGACCGTCATGACCTTTTTCGGCTCCGATATCACCTTCTGGATTGCATTCTCGGCGGGCTTTCTCTCCTTTTTCTCCCCCTGCGTCCTGCCTCTGATTCCCTCCTACATCACCTACATCACGGGGCTCTCCTTCGGGCAGTTGCAGGATGCCCATCCGGCCAGGAAGGTGCGCCTGACCGTCCTCATTCACTCGGTCACCTTCGTGCTCGGATTCTCCGCGGTCTTTATCGGCATGGGAGCCCTCGCCGGGGTCGCCTCCTCCACCTTCCAGTCCGTCATGAAGGACGGCCTCATCTGGCTGCAGCGCGCCGGCGGGGTGCTGATCTTCCTTTTCGGGGTCCACATGTCCGGGCTGTTTCATTTCGGAGTCCTGCTCGGGGACAAAAGGATCCATCTGCACAGTAAACCCAGCGGTCTTGTCGGCACCTTCCTCGTCGGGGTCGCCTTCGCCGCCGGCTGGACCCCATGCATCGGCCCGATCCTCGGCGCCATCCTCGCCATGGCCGCCGGCACTTCCGGTTCGGCCGGTAAAAGCATGTTCCTCCTGGGGAGCTACGCGGCGGGACTGGGTATCCCGTTCATCGTCTCGGGCCTGCTCTTCCACGGGTTTCTCGATTTCTTCAAACGCTTCAGGGCGCACATCAGGAAGATGGAGTTCTTCACCGGTCTGCTGCTCATGGTCGTGGGGATCCTGCTCTTCTTCGGCCTCTTCAACACCATGAGCACCATACTGTACCAGTGGCTCCCGCAGGGGGGCTGAGGGATCCACCGCATCTTCAGCGCAATTCGGCAGTAACCGCTGCGCACAGAAAAAAGGAGCACGTCATGAAATTCAGCAAGCGTATCATCCCGCTTTCCCTCGCGGCACTCAGCACCTGCGCCGGCCTTTCCTGGGGTGCTGATGCCCCTGTCGTCCCCCAGCCGTTCGGCCCGGCCATCTCCGCCTTCGGTCCTGCCGGTACCGGTTTCCCGGTGGGAAAGCTCGGCGTCCTGCTCAATTATCAATACTGCGAGACGGACGGTATCCGTAAGGGGGGGAGTGAAGTAAACGAAAATGTCAGGTTGTCCAAAAACGTCGGCGTGGTGAAACTCCGGTACGGCATCACCGAGGGGCTCGACGTGCGCACGGCGACTCCCCTTTATGACGTCCACAAAAAGAACCTGATCACCGGCAGGGGGGAGCACCTGGGCTGGATCGGCGATACCGCTATCGCCCTGCACAAGGTGCTCTTGAACCAGGCGAAAGGCGCACCGTTCGACCTGGCGGTGGACGTTGGCCTCGTGGTGCCGACGACGGATGTCAGCAGCAGAAGCGTCGACTTCGTCGGCAACGGCGCCTGGGGCACCGGCGGCGCCGTCGGCCTCACTTATTCGACAGGCTCGCACCGCATCGACCAGGAGGTCCATGTCTACACCTTCACCGAAGGGGCTCACGACTACCGTAAGCCCACCTACGTCCGGAGTACGACCGCCTGGGGCTACGCCGTGAACAACTACTTCGATATGGGGGCTGAGTCGCAGTTTGACTGGAACGGCCAGAGCGAGAAGAACGGCAAGAGCCAGAGCGATTCCAAGAACGAGTGGTACGCCGGGCCCAAGGTGGCCTTCAAGTACCGGCCGGCTGGATTCGCGGCAGGCTTGGCCGTCATGTTCCCCATGGCGCGGTGGTACGAGGCCAATACCCCCTCGGAGGGGTTCCGGATCGAGCTGAAGTTGAGCAAGACCTTCGATCTGTTGTAGCGGGGTACCTGGTGATGGCTTGGCGCATCGGTGGGCAAATGGTGACGGTAAACGTGAACGAACAGGAGTGGCAGCCGTGCCAGGATCTCGAGTGCGGACATGACAGCAGGTACGTGAAGGTCGTGGCCGTGTTGGACCGTCTGCTCGCCGACGCCGGCCATGGCCAGATGCAAAAAGTCGGGAAGGGGCTCCAGCATCTCCTTGCCAACACCCTTGACCTGGCCGAGTTGGAAAACAGGGCTATGCGAGAGATCGGCTACCCCGAGTGGGTGGAGCACGAACATGATCATCATCTGCTTTGCACGACCATCGCCAGTCTTTGCTGGCGATGGTCCCGCTCCCGGTGAGAACCGTCCACGCGGAGCCGTGGCATCGGCCTGGCAGTGACGGCAAGGGCGTGACTGGTGCCATGCCCGCCGGAGCGCGTGCCATTATATCAACCTGGTAAATCGCAGCAGTGGAGTTATTCGGCGCAGCAGGAGAGTTGGGTCAGGTCGCGGTGGAAGGCCTGGGCGCACAGGCGCAGTCCCTCACCCATGGAGGGGTAGACGTGCAGGGTGTCGGCAAGCTCGGCGACGGTCATGCGGCAGCGGATGGCGAGCGCCGCCTCGTTGATGATGTCGGCGCCGCGATGCAGGCAGACGTGGACGCCGAGGATGCGATCAGTGACGCGGTCGGCGACGATCTTTACTGCGCCGTCCAGCGCGCCCGTGACGTGGGCCTTGGGGATAGCGGAGGCGGGAATGCACTGGCTCTCCACGTCGAACCCTGCCTCTCGGGCCGCTTCTTCGCCGTAGCCCACCATGGCCACCTCGGGATCGGTGAAGATGGCCATGGGAAGGGTCTGGTAGTTCATTTCGCAGTGGCAGCCGGTTTCCAGCATGTTGTCCACCGCCGCGATCCCCTCGCGCGCACCCACCGTCGCGATCTGCATGCCGCCGGTTACGTCGCCGGCCGCCCATATGCCGGCCGCGGAGGTGCGCATCTCGCCGTCCACCTTGATGTAGCCGCGTGCGTCCAACTCCACCCCGGCCTGCTCGAGGCCAATCCCCTCGGTGGCGGGGGCGGTGCCCACCGCCAGCAGCAGCTGCTGCGAGCGAAACTCGCGCGGCTCACCGTCGATCAGCGCCTCGACCCGGACTCCTTCCCCCTCGTGCGCCACCGAGCAGATGGCGGCGCCCACCACCAAGCGCATCCCCTCTGCCTCCAGCGCTTTTTGCAGCGCCAGCGCCGGTTCCGGCTCCACGGCGGGAAGTACGCGCGCGCCGTGCTCCAGGACCGTGACCGGAACCCCCAGCCGGTGAAACATCTGCCCCAGCTCCAGCGCGATCACGCCGCCGCCGATCACCGTGAGTGATTGCGGCAGGGTCTTCAACAGGAGCGCGCTCTTGCTGGTCAGGTAGGGGGTATGCTCCAGTCCCGGAATCTTCGGGACGCGCGGGTGGCCGCCGGTGGCGATCAGGATGTGCTCGCTCTCGATGACCCGATCCTCCACCTGCACCTTGCCGGGGGCGATGAAGACCGCCTTTCCCTTGATGAGCGACAGTTCGGGGAGCTGCGCCAGCACGTCCAGGTATTTCTTCTGCCTCAGTTCCTGCACCACGGCGAACTTGTGCCCGTCCAGGGTGGCGTAATCGACGCCGTCGCGCCTGACCCCAAGCCCCAGCCGCTCGCCCAGCTCGGCCTCGTGCCGGAACAGGGCGCAGTGAATCAGGGTCTTGGAGGGAATGCAGCCCCAGTTGATGCAGGTGCCCCCCAGGACGCTGCGCTCGATCATGATGGCGCGCGCCCCCCGCTCTTTGGCCCGTAACGCGGCCGCGAAAGCCGTGGAACCCGATCCTAATATGACGATCTCGCCGGTGGTACTCATGTGAATCTCCCCTCAGTCAAGTTTACCGTTCCGCGGTCGGCCGGTAAACAGAAGATTTCACCCGATTTTTCCAGGCACCTGTCCCGGCATCCTTCCCGGGAGGCCCCACTGCGCCCGGGTTTTTCCCGATTTTGCGGGTGATATTCCCTTGACAGCGCCGTGTGCGCTGTTGTAATCTGGCGAGCCTAACTGTTTGGATACAGTAAACTTTTTTATCCAAAAAGCTGCACCACTTGAAATATACGATTTGATCGGAGGCGGCGTGTTGACATTTCAGGATCTGATCCTCTCCCTGCAGGGGTATTGGGCGGGACAGGGGTGCGTAATCCAGCAGCCCTATGATACGGAAAAAGGGGCGGGTACCTTCAACCCGGCTACCTTCCTGCGCGTGCTCGGGCCCGAGCCGTGGAAAGTGGCCTATGTAGAGCCCTCCCGGCGCCCCACCGACGGGCGCTACGGCGAGAACCCGAACCGCCTGCAGCACTACTACCAGTTTCAGGTGATCATGAAGCCTTCGCCCATGAACATCCTGGACCTCTACCTCGACTCCCTGCGCGCCTTCGGCATCGACCCCAACAAGCACGACATCCGCTTCGTCGAGGACGACTGGGAATCCCCGACCCTGGGCGCCTGGGGCCTGGGCTGGGAGGTATGGCTGGACGGCATGGAGATCACCCAGTTCACCTACTTCCAGCAGGCAGGCGGCATCGACCTGAAGCCGATCTCCTCCGAGATCACCTACGGCTGCGAGCGGATCGCCATGTACCTGCAGGGCGTGGACAACGTCTACGACCTGGAGTGGGTCAAGGGGGTCAAGTACGGCGACATCCACCACGAGAGCGAGGTCGAGTTCTCCACCTACAACTTCGAGGAGGCCGACGTCGACATGCTGCTCTCCCTCTTCAAGATGTACGAGAAGGAGTGCGTCCGCCTGGTCGAGAAGGGGCTGGTGCTCCCCGCCTACGACTACGTCATGAAATGCTCCCATACCTTCAACCTCCTGGACGCCCGCGGCGCCATCTCGGTCACCGAGCGCGCCTCCTACATCGGCAAGGTGAGGAACGTGGCGCGCCTGTGCGCCGAGGGTTACCTGCAGATGCGTGAGCGGCTCGGCTTCCCGCTCCTGAAAGGAGGTCGTTAATGGCTAAGGATCTTTTCCTTGAGATAGGCTGCGAAGAGATTCCGGCCGGCTTCGTCCCCAAGGCGATGGCCGACATGGAAGCCCTCATGAAGCGCGAGCTGGAGACGGCCCGCATCGAGTTTGGCGAGATCGTGACGCTTGGCACCCCGCGCCGCCTTGTGCTGGCGGTGAAGGGGATCGCTGAGCGCCAGCCCGACGCGGAACTGACCGCCATGGGGCCGGCCAAAAGCGCCGCCTACGACGCCGAGGGCAACCCGACCAAGGCCGCCCAGGGCTTCGCTCGCGGTCAGGGTGTCGATGTCGCCGACCTGAAGGTCGTCATGACCCCGAAAGGGGAGTACCTGGCCGCCGTGAAGAGCGAGGTTGGGCGCGATACCGCGGAGCTCCTCCCCGAGATGCTGCCGCGCCTGATCGGCAACATCCCCTTCAAGAAGTCCATGCGCTGGGCCGACTTCGACGTCCGCTTCGCCCGCCCGATCCACTGGATCGTGGCGCTCTACGGCGGCAGCGTGGTCCCCTTCGCCTTCGGCAACATCGAAAGCGGCTCCGCCTCCCGCGGGCACCGCTTCATGGCCAACAGCACCTTCCCGGTGCGCGATTTCGCCCACTACCTGGAGGAGTGCGAGCGCCACTTCGTCATTCCCGACCCGGAGAAAAGAAAGGCGATCATCCGCCAGGAGATCGACCGGGTGGCCCGCCAGGCCAAGGGTAACGTGCTCCCCGACGAGGCGCTCCTTGAGCAGGTCTCTTTCCTGGTCGAGTACCCCTCCGCGGTGCACGGAACCTTCTCCCCCGACTTCCTGGTGGTGCCGCGCGAGGTGCTGATCACCTCCATGCGCGAGCATCAGCGCTACTTCTCCCTGGTGGACGACCAGGGGAGGCTCCTGCCGGGCTTCATCACCATCAACAACACCCTGACCGAGGACCCGCAGGTGGTGGTGAAGGGGAACGAACGCGTGCTGAGGGCGCGCCTTTCCGACGCCCGCTTCTTCTTCGACGAGGACCACAAGGTGAAGCTCGAGTCCCGCGTGGAAAGCCTGAAGAGCGTGGTCTACCAAGCGAAACTGGGTACCTCCTACGAGAAGATGGAGCGCTTCCGCGAGCTGGCCAAGGGGCTGGCCCAGCGCCACAACCCTGCGGTGGCCGACAAGGCCGCCCGTGCCGCCACCCTGTGCAAGGCCGACTTGGTCTCCGGCATGGTCGGCGAATTCCCGGAGGTACAGGGGATCATGGGGCGCGAATACGCCCTGCATGACGGCGAGGACGCCGCGGTCGCCAACGCCATCGCCGAGCACTACCTGCCCACCCAGGCCGGCGGTGATCTGCCCGCTTCCGACATCGGCGCCTTCGTGTCGCTGGCGGACAAGACCGACACCATCTGTGGCTGCTTCAGCGTGGGGCTCATCCCCACTGGCTCCGCCGACCCCTACGCCCTGCGCCGCTCGGCCCTGGGCATCATCAACATCATCCTGGACAAGAAGTACCGTGAGCCGCTCTCCGGGCTGATCAAGGCGTCCCTGGAGCTGTTGGCCGCCAAGGCAAACCGCCCCGTGGAGCAGGTCTACCAGGACGTGCTCGACTTCTTCCGCGGCCGTTTCGTGAACCTGATGGCTGACCGCTACCCCTCCGACGTGGTGGACGCGGTGGTCTCGGTCTCCTTCGACGATCTGGTCGAGGCGGCCGCCAAGATCCAGGCGCTCGCCGAGTTCAGGAAACGTGACGACTTCGCCCCGCTGGCAGGCGCTTTCAAGCGCGTCGGCAACATCGTCAAGGACGGGGTGGACACGCCGGTCGCGGCTAACCTCTTCCAAGAGCAGGCCGAGGGAGCGCTCTACGAGGCGCAGCAGCAGGTGAAGCAGAAGGTCGAGGCCGCCCTCGGTAAGGCCGACTACCTCGCCGCCCTCACCGAGATCGCCACCCTGAAGTCCGCCGTCGACCTCTTCTTCGACAAGGTCATGGTTATGGCCGAGGACGAAGCGGTACGCCAGAACCGTTTGGCGCTTTTGACCGCGATCGCCCGGCTCTTCGGGAGCCTCGCCGACTTCGGGAGACTGTCGGCATGAAAAGACTGCGACAGCTGACGCCGGGTTGCAGCACCCTGGAGCAGGCCGCCACGGTAAAAGCAGGCAAAATCTGACGCTCACGTAAACAGCCGTCCGGGTGCAACTCCCGGCGGCTGTTTGCCTTTTTTGGTTTATGTGTATACTTTAAGCTCCATATTAATTAACAAAGTCTAAGGAGGGTGCACATGGGAACGCAGTACGTCTACTTTTTTGGCGCAGGCAAGGCTGACGGCAACGCCAAAATGAAGGAACTTCTGGGTGGCAAGGGGGCCAACTTGGCTGAGATGACCGCCATCGGTCTCCCGGTTCCGGCCGGCTTCACCATCACCACGGAGGTCTGCACCGAGTACTACAAGAACAACCAGCAGTACCCCGCCGCCCTGGCCGCCGAGGTCGAAGCGAACCTGGCCCGCGTCGAGGGGCTCATGGGCAAGAAGTTCGGCGATCCCGCCAACCCCCTCCTGGTCTCGGTACGCTCCGGCGCCCGCGCTTCCATGCCCGGTATGATGGACACCATCCTTAACCTGGGGTTGAACGATACCACGGTACAGGGGATCATCGCCCAGTCCGGAGACGAGCGCTTCGCCTACGACGCCTACCGCCGCTTCGTCCAGATGTACTCGGACGTGGTGATGGGGATGCACAAGGACGAGCTTGAGCACCTGCTGGAGAGCAAGAAGGACGCGCGCGGCGTGCACCTCGATACCGACCTGAAGGCCTCCGACTGGAAGGAGCTGGTGGGCGAGTTCAAGGCCAAGATCAAGGAGCGACTGGGCGTCGCTTTCCCCGAGGACCCGAAACAGCAGCTTTGGGGCGCTATCGGCGCCGTGTTCGGCTCCTGGATGAACCAGCGCGCCATCACCTATAGAAGGCTGAACAACATCCCGGCCGAGTGGGGCACCGCGGTCAACGTGCAGTCCATGGTGTTCGGCAACATGGGTGATGACTGCGCCACCGGCGTCGCCTTCACCCGCGACCCCTCCACGGGCGAGAACTACTTCTACGGCGAGTACCTAGTCAACGCCCAGGGCGAGGACGTGGTGGCCGGCATCCGCACCCCGCAGCCGATCAACCGCGCCAAGTACAAGCCGGGCGACCTCCCCTCCATGGAGGAGGTGCTTCCCGAGTGCTACCAGCAGCTGGTGCAGATCCGCGACATCCTGGAGCGCCACTACAAGGACATGCAGGACATCGAGTTCACCATCGAGAAGGGAATCCTGTACATGCTGCAGTGCCGCAGCGGCAAGAGAACCGCGAAGGCGGCCCTGAAGATCGCGGTGGACATGGTGGCCGAGGGGTTGATCGACGAGAAGACCGCAGTCTTGCGCGTCGCCCCGAACCAGCTCGATCAGCTCCTGCACCCCTCCCTCGACCCCAAAGCCGATAAAACCGTGATAGCCAAAGGGCTCCCGGCCTCCCCGGGCGCCGCTTCCGGCGAGGTGGTCTTCACCGCCGACGAGGCGGAGAGCGCGGCGAAACTGGGCCACAAGGTGATCCTGGTCCGCGTCGAGACCTCCCCCGAGGACATCCACGGCATGCACGCGGCGCAGGGTATCCTCACCGCGCGCGGCGGCATGACCTCGCACGCGGCGGTGGTCGCGCGCGGCATGGGCAAGTGCTGCGTCGCCGGCTGCGGCGACATCAAGGTCGACTACCACTCCGGCCAGTTCGTCGCCAAGGACGGCTCCGTTATCAAGAAGGGTGACGTTATCACCCTGGACGGCTCCACCGGCGAGGTGATGAAGGGCTCCGTCCCCATGGTCGCCGCCGGCGTGGGCGGGGACTTCGCCACCGTCATGGCCTGGGTGGACAAGTTCCGCCGCATGAAGGTGAGAGCCAATGCCGACACCCCGCATGACGCGAAAACCGCCCGCGAGTTCGGCGCCGAGGGTATCGGCCTGTGCCGCACCGAGCACATGTTCTTCGAGGCGGACCGCATCGCCGCGGTGCGCGAGATGATCCTTTCCGCCGACCTCGAGGGTAGGAAGAAGGCGCTGGCCAAGATCCTCCCGATGCAGAAGGGCGACTTCAAGGGGCTCTTCCGCGAGATGAAAGGGCTGCCGGTCACCATTCGCCTGCTCGACCCGCCGCTGCACGAGTTCCTCCCCCAGGAGGAGAAGGACATCGAGGCGCTCTCGGCCACCATGGGTGTCTCCGTGCAGACCCTGAAGCACAAGGTCGAGTTCCTGCACGAGTTCAACCCGATGCTCGGGCACCGCGGCTGCCGCCTCGGCGTCACCTTCCCCGAGATCTACGACATGCAGGTCCAGGCCATCATGGAGGCCGCATGCGAGCTGGTGAAGGACGAAGGCTTCCAGATCGTCCCGGAGATCATGATCCCGCTGGTCGCGGTCACCAAGGAGCTCTCCATCATGCGCGCCAACGCGGTTGCCGTCTGCGAAGACGTGCAAAAGCGCTACGGCGTCAAGGTTGAGTACCTGATCGGCACCATGATCGAGCTGCCGCGCGCCGCCATCACCGCCGACAGCATCGCCACCGAGGCGGACTTTTTCTCCTTCGGCACCAACGACCTCACCCAGACCACCTTCGGCCTGTCCCGCGACGACGCCGGCAAGTTCCTCCCGTTCTACGTGGAGAACGGCATCCTCGAGGACGACCCGTTCGTGACCCTGGACCAAAACGGCGTGGGCGCCCTGGTCCGGATGGGTTGCGAGAAGGGTCGCCAGACCCGCCCCAACATCAAGCTCGGCATCTGCGGCGAGCACGGTGGCGACCCGGCCTCGGTCATCTTCTGCGACTCGGTCGGCCTCGACTACGTTTCCTGCTCGCCGTTCCGGGTGCCCATCGCGCGCCTGGCCGCGGCCCACGCCACGCTCAACGCGCAGGCGGCCGCTCCGGCCAAGAGTGCCGCGGCGGGAAAGGCCAGTGACGCCCTGGAACAGCCCGTGGCCAGCGCCTAGTCCGGCAGGCGCCACGGTAGGGACGTCGCAAGGCAGCCGGAGAAGCCTTGACACGCTTGATGTAAACGTGTAATAGCGGATAGGGCGTTTTTAAGACGCGAAGAGGGGCGGCCGGACACCGGCCGCCCTGAACAAGACAACGAGCGGTACAGGAGAAAAGTAATGGCAAACGGTGTGGTGAAATGGTTCAACGACGCTAAGGGGTTTGGCTTCATCGAGCAGGACAACGGCGCGGATGTGTTCGTGCACTTCTCCGCCATCCAGGGGGACGGCTTCAAGTCTCTCGTCGAGGGGGACTCGGTGAGCTTCGACGTGGTGCAGGGCGCTAAGGGGCCGCAGGCCGCCAACGTGGTCAAGAACTAACATCCTTTCCGAGCCTTGGTCCGGCCCCGAATCTTTTTCGGGGCCTTTTTATTTCCGCCCACAGGGCGACGGTGCCAGCGCATGCGTATCAATGAAAAGTCCGATTCCCGCAGCATCGCCAAGAAGGAGAAGGGGCCCGCTCCCAAGAACGTCGCCGGAGCCGGTGGGCCCCTCTTCGCCGGCAGGTTGACCGCCGTCGCCAAGGCGAGCGCCGAGTACCAGGGAGAGCTGCAGCGCCTTAAGGAAGAGATCGACAAGGTGGGGGACGTCCTGGAGCAGGAGCCCACCATCGCCAACTTCAAGGTCTTTCGCGAACTGATCGGCACCATGGCGCGCAAGGTCTCCGCGGAGGCCTACCGCATCGAGATGCTGAGCGGCGGGGTCACCGGGCGCAGCCACGAGGTGATCGCCGTGATCGACAAGGAGGCCGATCTCCTGTACCACCTGGTGATGCGGGAGCAGAAGGACCATATCCGTATCGTGGCCCAGATCATCAAGATCAAGGGGCTCGTAGTCGATTTCATGCTCTAGCACCGCGCTGTCGTCCCCCCCCGTAGTTCCGCCTCCCGCGGCACCCCGCCCACCGCTTGTACCGATAAAGTACTTAAGATCACGACCGTAAAACCGATAAAACAGTAGGGTGAACGGTGGCCGTTTCGCCACCCCTTGGCATCCCCGCGCAGGTTCCCCATATTCTTCAATTCAGTCTGACAGGAGAGCACCCATGGCATCTTTCGTCAAGGCAGCATTGGCAGTCACGGCCGTTCTTGCCACCTTCGTGTCCCCCCCGACCTCCTCCGCAGCGGAAACGCTCAGAATCAACGGCACCGGCGCCGGCTTGGTGGTGGTGAAACCGCTGGCAGAAGCCTTCCAGAAGGAAAACCGCGGCATCGTCATCGAAATGGAGAAGAGCCTCGGCAGTTCAGCCGCCATCAAGGCCGTGTCCCGCAACGCGCTCGACCTCGCCATCTCGGGGCGCACGCTCAAGCCGGCCGAGAGCGCCGAGGGGCTCGTCCAGCAGGAGTGGGGGAAGACCCCGATGGCGGTGCTTGCCAACCGCGGTGTGCGTTCCAAAGGGGTGACGCTGAAAGAACTGGCGGCCATGTACGCCGGCAGCAGCGCCAAGTGGCCAGGCGGCGAACTGGTCCGGGTGGTGCTGCGCCCCAACGAGGACACCGACACCAAGCTGACCCGCTCCATGTCCCCGGAGATGGACCGTGGCGTCGGCGCGGCCCAAGGGCGTAAGGACATGCTCCTCGGCATCACCGACAACGAGGCCTTCGAATCGCTTAAGAAGACCGAAGGGGCGGTGGCGGTGATGGCGCTGTCGCTGGCGCTCGCCGAGCCTAATTCGGTGAACGTCCTC
Source organism: Geomonas propionica (assembly GCF_016458235.1). GTDB lineage: Bacteria > Desulfobacterota > Desulfuromonadia > Geobacterales > Geobacteraceae > Geomonas > Geomonas propionica. Next base: position 168,626 of record NZ_JAEMHK010000003.1, read on the forward strand.
AAGCTTGACGGGGTGCTGCCAAGCGTTGCCAACGCCGCCTCGGGCAAGTACCGCTTCGTCAAGGATATGCACCTGGTGATGCGGAAAGATGCCCCTGCCGCGGTGGCCAAGTTCGTCAAGTTCCTCAACTCGAAGAAGGGGCGCTCCATCGCCGCCAAATACGGCCTCGTCGTCCCCGGGACGAAATGAACAGGCACAGCCAGTCCATACGCCGCAGCACCACCCTGACCGCAGGGATACTCTCCGCTGTGCTGACCGTGGTGCCGCCAGCGATCTACTTCGTGATGGCCTTCTCACACATGACGGGAGTCATCGAGACGGAGGGGGAGATCAACGCGCGCGTGGTGGGGACGCTGGTGGTGGCGAACCCGAAGATGTGGGAGTTCGAGGAGTTGCGCCTGAAGGAGCTCCTGGCGCGGCGCTCCACGGACACGGCGGAAACGCGGGTCCTGTACAACCTGAAAGGGCAGGTCATCGCCGAGAGCTCGGACCAGGTGCTGCGGCCGCTTCTTTCCCAGGCCTTCCCCGTGTACGATGCGGGGCACCAGGTGGCCAACCTGGTGGTGTCACGGTCGCTGGCCCCGACCCTCATGGTGACCACGCTGCTCTTCTGTCTGGGGGCTCTCGCCGCTGGCTTCACCTTTTTCCGGCTGCGCACCGTGCCGCTGCGGGCCATCGAGAATGCCTACCGCAACCTGAAACAAAGCGAAGAGAAATATCGCTCGGTGTACGAGTCACTCAACGAGGGGCTGGCCCTGTACCGGACGATCCCGGTCGGCGGCGCTGAAATCGACCTGGTCCTGGCGGACATCAACCCCACGGCCGTCTCCGTCTTCGGCTTCGGCCGGGACGACATCGGCAAGAGCATCCTGCAGCTTCAGGGGGGGCTTTTCGCGCCGGTCCGGGAGGCGCTCCAGGGGGCGCCGGCCGAGGTGAGTCTCGAACTGACGCAGGAAGGGGCGGGGCGGGTATTCACTGTGAACGCCTTTGCCATGGGGGATGGGATGGTGGCGACCCTTCTGGAGGACGTCACCGAGAAAAAGCGCAGCGCCGAACAGCTGGAAAACCTGGCGTACTACGACAGTCTGACCGGGCTGTTGAACCGCCGCATGCTGCTGGACCGGATGGAACATACCCTGGGCACTGCCCAGCGCGACGGGATCAAGATGGCCACCCTCTTCTTCGACCTGAACGGCTTCAAGCCGATCAACGACACGATGGGGCACGAAGCGGGGGACCAGATCCTGATCGAGGTGGCCCGGCGCCTGAAGAGCTCCGTGCGCAAGAAGGACACCCTGGCCCGGCTCGGGGGGGACGAGTTCGTGGTGGTGGCGACCCTCGACACGGAGGACAACGCCAGCTGCATCGCGCAGAACCTGCTCAGGAAGCTCGCCCCGGTGTACGAGGTCGGCGGCCGGGAAGTTTTCGTGGGGGCGAGCATCGGCATCTCGATTTACCCCGACGACGGCACCGCCCCGGAAACTCTGCTTAAAAACGCGGACATCGCCATGTACAACGCCAAGAAGCCGGGGATTGAATTCTGCTTCTACAGCGCTCAGATGAACCAGAAGCTGCAGGAGCGCACCCGGCTCGAATTCGAGCTTTGGATGGCCCTGGAGCGGGAGGAGTTCTTCCTGGAGTACCAGCCCATCATGGATGCCCGCACCGGCAGGATCGCCGCGGTGGAGGCGCTGGTGCGCTGGATGAGCCCGGAAAAGGGGCGGGTGATGCCGGATTCCTTCATCCCGCTCGCCGAGGCTACCGGCATCATCGTCCCGCTGGGAGAGTGGGTGCTGAAAACCGCTTGCACCAAGCTGCGCCAATGGCTCGATGCGGGGTGCCTGCCGATCAGGATGTCGGTGAACATCTCGGGGTGTCACTTCATGCGTAGCGAGCTGTGCCGGATGGTGGAGGAGGCGGCGGAGCAAACCGGCGTGGACCTCGGCCTCCTCGAACTGGAACTCACCGAAACCTGCCTGGTCAAGGACGTGGAGGAGACCGCCGCCAAGCTTTGGTACCTGAAGGGGCTCAACGTCTCCATCGGCATCGACGACTTCGGCACCGGCTATTCCTCGCTGCAGTACCTGAAGAACTTCCCCATCGACCACTTGAAGATCGACCGCGCCTTCATAAAAAATGTCTGCGAACTCCCCGACGAGCGTGCCATCGTGGAGGCCATCATCGGCATCGCCAAGGCGATGGAGCTGCACGTGATCGCCGAGGGTGTGGAGACCCTGGAGCAGGCGCAGTACCTGGCGCACCGGGGGTGCGACGAGCTGCAGGGATACTACTACCACCGTCCGCTCTCCGAGGAGCGGCTGCTCGAGGTGCTGCGCGAGGAGCGGGAGCGGTTCGAGCAGGGAACGGTTGGGGGAGCGTGTGAGGCGGGAGCGGGGGGTGGCGCCGACGTAGCGGCGCCCGTGGCGGTTATGGAGTAGTTATGGCCGTGCCGGCGCAGCCGGTGTGCGCCGGGCGGAGGGAAACGAAAAGGGGACTCGCAACGAGCCCCCTTTTTCTTTAACTGCAGCCGCACCCTTTGGAGTTGTCTCCGTCTTGGCGAAGCTTCTTGCCACACTTCTGGCACCGCCAGAAGAGGCCACCTCAACCGGGCATCAGTACCATGAGCCCCTGGCAATCGGGGCAGCTTTTCTCGTTGTTCATATGGAAACCCTCCTTGGTGGGATAAAGCCTTTCTACCGCACCGAAACCGCGATGCTCCCCACTCCGGCGATCCCCGCGACCACGCGGTCGCCGCTTTTGATCGGGCCCACCCCGGCGGGGGTCCCGGTCAGCACCAGGTCGCCCGGCTCCAGCGTGAAGATGGAGGAGAGGTAGCTCAAAAGCTCGGGGATGCGGTGGATCATCAGGTCGGTGCCGCCGTCCTGGCGCTTCTCGCCGTTCACGGTGAGGGTGATGCGCAGCTGATGCGGATCGGCCACCTGCTGCGCCGGGACGAAGGGGGAGAGGGGGCAGGCGGTGTCGAAACCCTTGGCGATGTCCCAGGGGAGCCCCTTCTTCTTCAGCTCCGCCTGCACGTCCCTGAGGGTCAGGTCGATGGCGACGGCGTAACCGGCCAGGTAGGAGAGGGCGTCGTCGGCGGGGATGTCGCGCCCCTCCTTACCGATCAGAAGCGCCAGCTCCGCCTCGTGGTGACAGTCGCTGGAGTAGGAGGGGATCACGATCTCCTGGCCGGCGCCGATCACGCTGGTGGCGGGCTTGGTGAAGATCACCGGCCGCTCCGGGGTCTCGTTGCCCAGTTCCTTGATGTGGTCCGCGTAGTTGCGCCCGATGCAGAGGATCTTGCCGATCCGTACCGGCTCCGCAGAGCCGATCAGTTGTGCCGTTTTCATGGTCCTCCTGTTCAGGCCGCCCTGACCTCGCTGGCGAGCCGGCATCCCTGCCAGCTGCCGCGCCTTCTCAGCTCGTTGATCACGGCGTACCACATCTGGTTGTTCTTCAGGTTCCAATTGGGGGCGACCCGGATGGAGAGCGGGGCCGAGCCGTACAGCCTTTGTACCGTGACCCGTGCCGGCAGCTCCTCCAGGAAGTCGCAGGCGGTAGCCACGTACTCGTCGATGCCGATCGGCTGCCAGCTCCCGTCCCGATACATCTCGGCGAGCCGCGTGTTCTCGACCGCGTGCAGCTGGTGCAGCTTGACGGAGTTGACCGGGAGCGAGGCGATCAGGCGGGCGGTCTTCAGGAAGCCGCTCCTGGTCTCGCCGGGGAAGCCGTAGATCAGGTGGGTGCAGATCTCCAACCCCCGGCCGGAGAGCCGCTCCACCGCGTCCAGGTACTCGGCCAGGGTGTGGCCGCGGTTGATCCGGGATAAGATGGCGTCGTCCATGGACTGCAGGCCGAGCTCCACGCAGACGTAGTGCTCGCGGGCGAGTTCGGTGAGAAGGTCGATGGCGGCGGGGGAGAGTGAATCGGGGCGGGTACCCACCGAGATACCGAGGACGTCCGGGTGGGCCAGGGCGCGCCGGTACAGCTCGGCGAGCTTTTCCACCGGGCCGTAGGTGTTGGTGTACTTCTGGAAGTAGACGATGAACTTGTCGCTGGAGAGGCGCGCGCGGTGGTACTCCATCCCCGCCGCCATCTGCTCCTCGACCGGGATCAGGGCCTGGGTCTCCTTGGGGGAGAAGGAGCTGTTGTCGCAGTAGATGCACCCGCCGGTACCGCGGCTGCCGTCGCGGTTGGGGCAGGTGAAGCCCCCGTCCACGTTCACCTTGCTGACGCGACAGCCGAAGCGGCGCCTCAGGTACGAGCCGTAGGAGTTGATGCGCAGTTCGCTATGGATCGGTTCGCCCACGGTCATCTAGTCGTTATGCTCCTCGAGCGGGGGCAGCAGGGCCAAAAGCCTCTTGGCCGCCTCGCGCGGCTCCGGTGCGGAGAGAATGGCGGAGATGAGGGCGATGCCGCGCACGTCGCCTGCGACCACCTCGGCGCAGTTGTCCAGGTTCACCCCCCCGAGGGCGAACACCGGGATCTGCAGCATCTGCGCCACCTTGTTCAGCTTCTCGATACCGACGGGCTCCCCGTAATCGGCCTTGCTGGGGGTGTAGTAGACCGGGCCGAAGGTGATGAAGTCGGCTCCCATCTCCTGGGCGGTGATGGCCTGGGTCTGGTTGTGACAGGAGACCCCGATCAGCTTGCGTTCGCCCAAAAGCCTCCTCACCTTGTACAGCGGCAGACTGGAGCTGCCGATGTGGACGCCGTCGGCTTCGACCGCCAGCGCCACGTCGATGCGGTCGTTGATGAGCAGCTTGGCGCCGTAGCGGGAGGTGAGGCGGCGCAGTTCCTGGGCCGTCTCGTAGAGCTCTTTGGTGCTGGTGGCACTCTTGTCCCTGAGCTGCACCGCACGCACGCCCCCCCGTAGGGCCTCCTCAACCACGAACTCCAGGTTGCGCCCGAGGGTCTCGCCGCGTCCGGTGATCAGGTAGAGGTTGAAGTCTATCCAGGGGGAATCGAGCTCTTTCACGCGATCAGCCCTGCCAGCGGGGACGAAGCGGAGGCGTACAGCTTCCTCGGGATGCGCCCGGCGCGGTAAGCGAGCCTCCCTGCGCGGACCGCGAGGTTCATCGCCTCGGCCATGGCGACCGGATCCTGGGCCCCCGCGATGGCGGTGTTCATGAGCACGCCGTCGCAGCCAAGCTCCATGGCGATGGCCGCGTCGGAGGCGGTGCCGACCCCGGCGTCGACGATCACGGGTACCTTGATCGTCTCCAGGATGATCTGGATGTTGTACGGGTTCCGGATGCCCAGCCCCGAGCCGATGGGCGCTCCAAGCGGCATCACCGCCGCGCACCCCATATCCTCGAGCCTCTTGCAGATGATGGGGTCGTCGCTGGTGTAGGGGAGCACGGTGAACCCCTCCGCGATGAGCACCTTGGCCGCCTTCAAGAGCTCCTCGTTGTTCGGGAAGAGCGTCTTCTCGTCGCCGAGTACCTCGAGTTTCACGAAGTCGGAGAGCCCAGCCTCGCGGGCCAGCCGGCAGGTGCGGATGGCGTCGTCGGCGGTGTAGCAGCCGGCGGTGTTGGGGAGCAGGGTGTATTTCTTCTGGTCGATGTGGTCTAAGAGGGATTCCTTGCTCCGGTCCGAGATGTTCACCCTTCTCACCGCGACCGTGATGATCTGGGCGCCGGAAACCTCAATGGCGCGCACCATCTGCTGGAAATCGGCGTACTTGCCGGTCCCCACCATGAGGCGGGAGTCGAATTCGCGTCCTGCGATGACGAGCTTGTCGTTTGTTGATGGCATCACTATTCTCCAATCGGTGGCGTCTTGTCAGATGGTCGGCTCAGGCCCTGCCGGCGCGGGACCGGAAGGCGAGCGGGATACGTGCGGGCGGGGTGCCGCGCCAGGCTAGCCGCGGAGGGCGCCCCCTCCCACGAAATGGACGATCTCCAGGGCGTCGCCTTCCTTGAGCAGGGTGGTCTCGTACTGCGCCTTGGGGAGGATGTCCAGGTTCAGCTCCACCGCGACGCGGCGCGGGTCGATGCCGAGGGAAACTAGGTACTGCTGAACCGTGAGGGGATCGATCGATACGGCTTCGCCGTTGGTGGTGATGTTCACTGCGGCTCCGGTACTGCGTGACGTTGGGGCTGGCTTTCGCCGCGGCGCGAGCCGGGCGTAACCCGACCGTAAACTAACAATACGGCCCCCTGCTGTCAATCGTTTTCTTCCGCGCAGTTGCGCCCAGTACGAGGCGCCGGGAGGGGGCGGGTGAAGGGGAAATGCCCCATTGTATACGGCTTTTTAGACGGTGGTCGGTTCCGCCGGGAGTTGCGCGGTGGCGGGGGGCGCGGGGGCGAGCGTGGGCTCGTCCGCTTCGGGAATGGGGAGGAAGATGGTGAAGGTGGTTCCGGCACCCTTCTGGCTTTGCACCTCGATGTGCCCGCCGTGCTCCTGGACGATGCCGTAGGAGACGGAGAGCCCGAGGCCGGTCCCCTTGTTGGACTTGGTGGTGAAGAAGGGGTCGAAGATCCGGCCCAGGTTCGCCTCCGGAATGCCGCAGCCGTTGTCGCTGATCTTGACGAAGGCCTGCCCCTGCAGCGGGTCGACGCCGGTCACCACCATGACCATACCCTCGCCGCGCAGGGCGTGCCCCGCGTTCACCAGCATGTTCACGAGGACTTGCTCGATCTGGTTCGGGTCGATCAAAAGCGACGGGACGCGTCCCGAGTAGTTGCGGGCGATGGTGACGTCCTGGAACAGGATCTGGTGCCGGACCAGTTCGAGCGCGGCGTCCGAGATCTCGTTCAGCGAGCAGGGGGATTTCTGGGGCGGCGCGCAGCGGGCGAACTCGAGGAGCCCCTTGACGATGCCGGCGCAGCGCTTGGTTTCCCGCAGCACCGTCTCGATGTCGTTTTTCAGGACCGGGTCGAGCTTTGGGTTACTCTGGATCAGGGAGGCGAACACCAGGATCCCGGTGAGCGGGTTGTTGATCTCGTGGGCGATGCCGGCCACCAGCTCCCCCAGCGAGGCGAGCTTCTCGGACCGGATCAACTGCGCCTGCATCCGGGTGATCTCCTGGGTCCTTTGCTGGACGATCAGCTCCAGGTCGCGCCCCCATCCCTCCAGCTCCTCCCGGGCCTTCTTGAGGTTGACAGTCATGGTGTTGAAGGAGTCTGCCAACTCCCCCAGTTCGTCTTGGGCGAAACTGTGCACCAGGCCGTCCAGTTCGCCGCGGGCCAGCATCTGGGTGTGTTCCAGGAGCTCCCGCACCGGGCGGTTCACGAGTTTCTGGGTGAAATAGGTGAGGCTCAGCGAGGTGAGGGTGATGAGGAGCAGGGTGAGGAGCAGCATGCGGCCGCGGTAGGCGTCCAGCAGTGAATGCATCCGGTCCAGCGGCACCACGACGTCGAGCACTCCGAGCACCTTGAAGTTCTCCGGGTGGAAGTGGCAGCTCGCGGTGTAGCAGCCCTCCTCATTGTAGATGGCGTTGGTGATGCCGAGAAATTCGGCGCCGGATTTGCCGTAGAAGCGGCGGCTGCGGTTCTTGGAGGAGGCGGTCAGGAGGAGTTGCGATCCGCCGTGGCAGATGCCGCAGACCTCGGAGTGCTTGCCGAGCACGGTCCCGGTCTCGGAGTCGTCGGTGGAAAAGATGATACGCCCGGTCTTGTTGATGAGCCGGATCCGCTCCACCCCCTGCTGGTTGCCGATCTCCTCGATGGTCTTATAGAACAGGGGACGGTCGTCCCGGAGCATCTGGTTGTGGGTGGTGCGGATGATGGTCTCGGTGATGCGGTCGGCCTCGGAGATCGCCTCCTGCAGCAGGAGCCCCTTGAGGCTTTGCAGGTTCAGGTAGGCGAACAGGGCCATGGTGCACAAAAGCACCAGTCCGGTGGCCAGGGCAAGCTTGGAAATCAGGTTGAGGCGCACGGTGGCTCTCCGCCGATTTGCCGGCGCCGATGCCCGGGCGCCAGACCGTCAAGATCGCATCGCTGCGAACGTCTTGTTGCTTGACATTTCTAGAACATAATTCTATATTTTGCGTGTATGACACTATCCGGAGCCGCATCCTGCCGACTTTACCAGTGGAAGCTGTTTTACCGCTCCTGCCGGACGGCGGTTTCCGGGCCGCAACAGTAGGGCGAGTTTAAACACATTAAAAGCGTTTATCAAGCGATTAATTTTCTTGACACGGCTTATCAAATGGCCTAGTTAATATTGTTTGAAATTTTTCCTGATATTTATAGGTGCAGCCAATGGCGAAAAAAGAGAAATCTGAGTACATCATTCAGGCCGTCTCCCACGCACTCGACCTCCTGGAGCAATTCCACGACGAGGTGGACGAACTGGGCGTGACCGAGCTGAGCAAGAGGCTGAAGCTTCACAAGAACAACGTTTTCCGTCTCCTGGCTACCCTGGAGTCGCGGAACTACATAGAGCAGAACAAGGTAACGGAAAACTACCGCCTGGGGCTCAAGACCCTGGAGCTGGGGCAGACCTTCATCAAGCAGATGGGTCTTTTGCGCCAGTCCCGCCCGGTGCTCGAGGCACTGGTCAAGGAGTGCAACGAGACCACCTACGTCGCCATCCTCAAGGAATTCCACATCGTCTACCTGGACGTGGTGGAGACCGACCTGACCGTGAGGGTCGTGCCCCGCGTCGGCGCCCGCCTGCCGGCCTACTGCACCGCCGCCGGCAAGGTTCAGATCGCCTACATGACCGACGAGGAGCTCGAGAACTACCTCCCCACCAAGGAGATGAAGCGCTACACCCAGAAGACGGTCACCGACCGGGAGGAGCTCAAGAAGCACCTCAAGGTGATCGCCGAGCAGGGTTACGCCATCGACGACGAGGAGATGGATGTCGGTGTCAAGTGCGTCGGCGCGCCGATCCGCGACTACACCCGCCGCATCATCGGCGCGGTGAGCATCTCCGGCCCCTCGATGCGCTTCACCGACGAGCGGCTCGAAAAGGAGCTGATCCCGCTGGTGATCCGCTCCGGCGAAGAGATCTCGCACAAGCTGGGCTACCACAAGTAGACAGGTCAAGACTAAGACAAAGGTTAAGATTGAAATAAAAAGAAGGCCCCGCTTCCCGCGGGGCCTTCTTCATTCATGCTCCCTTCTTTCCCCGGGGGCGCCGCCCATTGCTCACTCCCGCTCCGGTTCCCGGTCCGCTATCTCCTCGCGCCACAGCTTTAACACCTGCGCTTCCAGTTCCTCCTTGCTGCCCCGGTTGTCGATGACGACCTTGCCCAGCTTCTTCTTTTCCTCCATGGGCATCTGCGAAGCGATGCGCGACAGCGCCGCCTCCCGAGAGAGTCCGTCGCGCGCCATCAGTCGCTGGAGCTGGGTCTCCCGGTCCAGGTAGACCACCCAGACCTCGTGCACGCGCGACGTGATCCCGGCCTCGAATAGCAGGGGGGCGACGTAGAAGGCAGTGCTGGTCCCGGCTGCCCTGAGCCGCTCCAGTTTCTCCTCAGCCCTTTGCTTGATGGCGGGATGGGTGATCCCCTCCAGGGTGCGTCTGGCTGCCGGGTCGGCGAAGACGATCTCCCCGAGCGCGGCGCGGTTCAGGGTGCCATCGGGGTTCACTATCTTGTCGCCGAAGCTCGCCACGATCTGCGCCAGGGCCTCCTCGCCCGGCTGCACCACCTCACGCGCCAACTGGTCGGCGTCGATCACCGCCGCTCCCAGCCGCTCTAACAGGTGCGCGGCGCTGGTCTTGCCCGAGGCGATCCCCCCGGTGAGTCCTATGATGCGCATGCCGCTCCTTTTCCTTTCAAAATGCGATCCCCTCCTCTCCCAGGGTAAAGGTCGGGTTGGTCAGATCCTCCTCGACGAGGAGGGTGCTGGAGCCGATCCTGATCTGCGCCCCCAGGAAGGCGTCACGCTCCACCTCGACCCGGGCCTGGGCGTTGATCTCCATCCTTTTCTGCAGCCTTTTCTTCTCCCCGGTGAGCTCGGCCAGTTCCCCTTGGCACTTGGTGTAGATGCGCTGCTTCAGGTTGAAGAGCCCCTCTTCCATGCTGCCGGGGTTTTCCTTGACGTAGGCCAGGGTCTTGGTCAATTCATCCAGCTGGCGCTGTTTCTCGGCCAGGTTCTCCTGCACCATCTCCAGCTTGCGGTTCAAAGCCGGATCGACGCCGACCTCGATGACGGTGGGGACCCCGGCGTGGGAGCCGATCACCACGGCGTGCACGAGGGTCGCGGCGCGACAAAGCCCGCCGATGATGTGCCCCTTGCGTCCCCCTTTCTCGCCGACCAGGATGCTCCCGCCTGAGGTGAGATCGCTCTGCATGGCCAGCTCCCGGATCACGATGTCCCCGCCAGCGCTGATGGCGGCGTTTTCCGCGAACTGCACCGTCACCGTACCGCCCGCTTCCAGTTGAGCCATCTCCTGGCGGCTCAACATCTTGCCCGGCTGGGCCGCCTTGCCGTGGCCGATCACGCCCCCCTGGATCACGATGTTTCCTCCCGCCTTGACCCGCGCGGCTTCCACGAGCCCCCCCACCGTGATGTCCTCGGTGGCGGTGACCTCCATCCCCTCGCTGACATCGCCTGAAATCTCGAGCGATCCCTTGAAGTGGAAGTTGCCGGTGGAGAGGTCGACCCGCTTCAGCTTGAAGATCGGATCCACCATGACCCCGCGCGGTACGATCACGGGGTAGCCGGAGATGGCGGCCACCAGCATATCGCAGTCCTTGAGGTCGCAGGCGATGCCGGTCAGGTTGTCCGCGAAGGGGATGTCGATCCCGTCGCTGGTGGGAAGCTCCACCCCCAGCAGGTTCGTGCCGGGGATCCCGGTGGTTGGCGCGGTGCGGCGCATGAGGGGATCGCCCAGGCTCACGCTCACGATGTCGCCCAGGTTGCGATAGTCAGCCATGTCGTCATCGGAGAGCTGCGGCGCTTGGGTCGCCATCTCCGGGACCAAGCTGATGAACTGACTGTCCTCCCCCGGAATGGGCGGGGTCCCCTGGGCAATGACCACCTTGGCGGCCTCGCCTGCGGCGACCGCCGCGTCGATTTCGTCATAAAGGATGCCGCAGACTACCCCGGCCCGGGACAGCTCCTGTTCCACCTCTTCCCGGGTGATCCGGCGCCCGCCGCAGGCTGGCTGGATGCTCATGGTGGCGCTCATCATGTCGTCGGAGAGCTGCACGGTCAGGGTCGCGTCACGCCGTTCACCGATTTGCAGGGTGAACGCTACCGGGGAGACGGCGCAGCGCGCCAGCAGCTGCTCCAGCGCGTCCTGTGACACGAAGAACTCCCGGTAATCCGACGCCTCGATCGCCTCGCGCAGCTGCCCGACATTCAGGGCGCGCCGCTGGGTGACCGGGGTGTACTGCGCCTGCAGGGACTTCTGGTCCGGGCTCAATTGCAGCTTCAAGCCGGTGCCGTCGAGCATGTCGGTCTCCATGACCCCCTCCGGTGACGCCCACGGGGCCTTCATGGGCGCTTCCAGATTAAGTATCGGCATCTCCAGCAAAAAGTTGAATTCTTTAAGGGGGCGCGTCGCGCCGTGCTGGGGGCGATGTTAGGGCCTATCGCGGACAAAAACAACCATTAATTGAAGCTATGGAGAAGGGCGCCCGCCGTCGTGATCGCCGCTCGTCGTATACGGCGTACCCCAGCGATAATCCGCATGATTTTTCGCTTGATTAGAGCCGAGTGATGTGGTAAAAACTGGATACTGTATACAATGTACACCGAACAATTTACTTAATAAATGTAAATATTTAGCCGATAATCCGGCCAATTTTACAGCTATTTCGGAGGCCTAAGTGGCAGAGGTAGTTTTTTCCAGCTGGGGCAGAAACGTAGTTGATAACCGCAAGGGGGGCGAGAAGAAAGAGGTCTCCTTCAAGCTGCCCGCCACCTACGACGGAGAGCGGCCGCTTTCGGCTTTCATCGGCTGGGACGGCATCATCTTGTACAACAAGGATGTCGACATCCCCGCCATGATCGCCGAGTACATGAAGCGGGTTCAGACCAAGTACGTTTGCGGCAAATGCACCCCCGGCAAGAAGGGGACCCGCGTCATCATGGATGCCCTCTCCGGGATCATGGAGGGGCGTGGCAAGGAAGAGGACCTGGACACCATCCTCGACGTCGGCAGCGTCCTGTCGCACTGCAAGTGCACCCTCTGCCCGAGTTCCTCGGTGCCGGTCATCGACGCGGTCACCCACTTCCGCGACGCCTTCGTGAATTACATCCGCGGCGCCAAGAGCCTCTCGTCGGAGTTCCGCTACATCGAGAAGTACACCGCCCCCTGCATGGACAAGTGCCCGGCCCACATCGATATCCCGACTTACATCGAGTCGGTGAAGGACTACCGTTTCGGCGACTCCCTGGCCACCATCCGTGAGTCGATGCCGCTGCCGTCGGTTTGCGGCCGCGTCTGCCCTCACCCGTGCGAAACCGCCTGCCGCAGAAAGAACGTGGACGAGCCGATCAACATCATGGTGCTTAAGCGCAGCGCCTCCGACTACGAGTGGCAGCACGGCCACCTCCCCCCGATGGCTCCCAAGGCGAAGCAGAGCAAAAAGGTCGCCGTGGTGGGTGCCGGCCCGGCAGGCCTCGCCGCCGCCTACTACCTGGCCCTGGAAGGTTACCCGGTCACCATCTACGAGGCCCTCCCTCTTGGTGGCGGCATGGTCGCCGTGGGCATCCCTCCCTACCGCCAGCCGCGCCACCTGTTGCAGCGCGACATCGACATCATCGAGTCCCTCGGGGTCGAGATCAAATACAACACCAGGGTGGGCAAGGACGTCACCCTCGCCGAGCTGCGACAGAAGTTCGACTCCGTGCTCCTCGCTCCGGGCGCACACCGCTCCAAGCCGATGGGCGTCGAGGGTGAGGACAAGGGGTACAAGGGCTTCCTGACCGGCGGTATCGACTTTCTGAGAAACGTCTACCTGGGCCTTCCCACCGGTATGGGCAAGAAGGTCTTCGTGGTCGGCGGCGGCAACACCGCCATCGACTGCGTCAGGGTGGCGCTGCGGGAAGGGGCCGAAGAGAGCGTGCTCGTCTACCGCCGCTCCCGCACCGAGATGCCCGCGGACGTCTGGGAGGTCGACGGGGCGGACGAGGAAGGGGTACGCTTCGAGTTCCAGGTGCTCCCGACCAAGGTCATCGCCAACGAGCAGAACGAGGTCACCGGGGTCGAGCTGATCAGGATGGCTCTCGGCGAGCCGGACGCCTCCGGGCGCCGCCGTCCGGAACCGGTGCCGGGCTCCGAGTTCGTCATCGAGTGCGACACCATCATCCCGGCCATCGGCCAGGACGCCGATCTCTCCTTCATCCCGGCCGATGCGGGGATCGACACCACCAAGTGGAGCACCATCGTCACCAAGTACGTGCCGCTCAAGGGACACGACGGCAAGGACCTGAAGGACGGCATGGGCAACATGCTCTCCAGGACCCTGATCACCGACTGCGACGGCGTCTTCGCCTCCGGCGACGCCGAGATCGGCCCGCTCACCGTGGTCGCCTGCGTCGGCAACGGTCACCGCGCCGCCAAGGTGATCCAGCGCTACCTGGAAGGGAAGGGGGTCAACCTCACCGACGACGAGCGGATGGAGGACATCCTCTCCTACTTCGGCGTCTACGACAAGAACGAGGACGTGCAGTGGCTGGACAGCGCCTCGCGTGAGCACCAGAAAGAGGTGCACGGCAAGGAGAGGGCGAGCTTCAAGAACTACTGCGAGGTGGAACTGGGCTACGCCAACAGCCAGGCGGTGCGGGAGGCCGAGAGGTGCCTGCGCTGCTACCGGGTCGCCATGGTGGCCGTCTAGGGCCGCAGCACCCGGACCTATTGCAATTCATTACACCGAATACTGAGGTTTTTATATGGTCAGCTTAACCATTGATGGCAAAAGCGTGCAGGTCGAGAAAGGTACCACCATACTGGAGGCCGCAGCCACGGTAGGGATCACGATCCCGACGCTGTGCTGGCTCAAGAAGGTCTCCCCCACCGGCGCCTGCCGCGTCTGTGCGGTAGAGGTGGCGGGTGTGGAGCGTACCATGACCGCCTGCAACACGCCGGTCAAGGAGGGGATCGAAGTCACCACGGACACCCCGGCCCTCAGGGAAGCCCGCCGCAAGATCATGGAGCTCATGCTGGTGAACCACCCGCTGGACTGCCCGGTCTGCGACGCCGGCGGCGAGTGCGACCTGCAGGATTCCTGCTACGCGCTGAACGCCACCAAGCAGGACTACTCGGCGATCCTGGAGCGCAAGGCGATCCGCTACGACTGGCCGCTCATCGAAAGCGACCCCAACCGCTGCATCCTGTGCGAGAAGTGCGTCAAGGTGGACCACGAGATCGTCGGCTGCGACGCCATCGAGGTGGTCAACAAGGGCGAGGACGCCATCATCGACACGGTGGACGGCAAGCCCTTGAACTGCGAGTTCTGCGGCAACTGCGTCGCGGCCTGCCCGACCGGCGCCCTGATTACCAAGCCCTTCAAGTTCAAGGGGCGTCCCTGGACCTTCAACCGCATCCCGAGCGTCTGCGCCTTCTGCGGCGCCGGCTGCCAGATCGACTACCACGCCAAGGACGGGCGTGTCGAGCGGGTCACCAGCGAAGACACCAGCTACAACAACGGCAACCTCTGCATAAACGGCCGCTTCGGCTACCGCTACCTGCACTCCACGGAGAGGCTCGCCGATCCGCTGCTGCGCGGCGACTCCGGTGCCCTCGCCAAGACCGACTGGGATACGGCGCTCGGGACGGCGGCCGCGAAACTCAAGGAGATCGTGGCGCGTGACGGCGGCAAGGCCGTGGCGGGACTCGGCTCCCCGAGGCTTACCAACGAGGAGAGTTTCCTGTTCCGCAAGCTCTTCAGCGAGGGGCTCGGCAGCTCCAACCTCGATTCCGAGGCTGGCTTGGGCTTCGCCCAGGCGCAGGCGCAGATGCAGCGCCGCTTCGGCTTCACCGGCGCCAGCAAGCAACTCGACGCGCTCGACGAGGCCCAGGCGATCCTGGTCTTTGGCTGCGACCTGAACGCGGAGGCGACCGGCGCCGAGTACCGCGTCATCAAGGCGGCCACCAAGAAGGACGCCCGCCTGGTGCTGGTAAACATGCGCGACGTGAAACTCAGGAAGTTCTCCAACGCGCACCTGAAGCACCTCCCCGGCACCGAGCTCCAGGTCGTCTACGCCCTGATGAAGGGACTCGTCGAGGCGGGCGTGGCGCTGCCGGCCGGGTCCGAGAGCATCAAGGACGGGCTCGCTCAGCTCTCCATGGACGAACTCTGCCAGCAGGCCGGCGTCACCGTGGCCGCGGTGGAAAACGCGGTACGGCAACTCGCCGGCATGACCCGCGTAGCCATCGTCTTCGGCGCCGACCTGATCCGCAGCGCCGACGCCTCCGCCAAGATCGCGGCGCTCGCCGACCTCGCCGTCCTTACCGGCTCGGCCAGCGAGCAGGGGGGCGGCATCTTCCCGATCGACGCCAAGAACAACACCGTGGGCATGCTGGACATGGGGGTCACCCCCGGCGCCGACGGCAAGGACATCTGGGGCATCGTCGAGGGGATCGAGCAGGGGAGCATCAAGGCGCTTTACCTCCTGGGATGCGACCTGTCCGGCCTCCCGGACAATCAGCGCATCCGCAAGGCCCTCGGCAAGCTGGAACTGCTGGTGGTACAGGACGTCTTCCAGGGCGATTCCCTCGACTACGCCCACGTCGTGCTGCCGGCAGGCGCCGCCGCCGAGAAGAGCGGCTCCTTTACCTCGCTCGACAACCGGGTCCAGGCCATTTATAAAGCCGTGGACGCACCGGGGCAGGCCAAAGAGGACTGGGTCATCCTGGCCGATCTCTACGGCAGGCTGACCGGCAGCGTCCAGCGCATTACCCCGGCGGGCGTCATGGAAGAGATCAAGGTGTCCGCCAAGGGGTATCAGCCCTTCGACGGCTCCCGCAACGGCGTCATCAAGGGGGGGACTGCGGCGAGAAACGACGCCCCCCTGGCGCCGATCGCCAAGCCCGCGGCACCGGCCCGGCCGAAGTTCCAGCTCCTGGTCGGCCCGATCGGGTTCCACAACGGCACCTCCACCACCCGCTCGGACGCCAACCTCGACGTGGCACCGGCCGGTTTCGTCGAACTGCATCCCGCCGACGCGACCGCCTTGGGCGTCGCCGAAGGGGCGAGCGTTAAGCTCTCCTCCGGCACCGGCGCCCTGACCGCTGCCGCGAGGATCAGCGACAAGCTGCAGCCCGGGCTGCTCTTCGCACCCGCGCACTTCCGCGATCTGAACGCCAACGCGCTCCTCAAGGGGAACTGCAACCTGGTCGAAGTGAAGGTTGAAAAAGCGTAACCTCGCCGCGACGGCGTGACTGACAAAGAGGCCCCGTCCGATGGCACGGGGCCTTTTTTTATGGCGGGCCGCAACGTATAGTGCTAGTCTTCAGGCTCAGCGCGGTCCCCAAAGCGACTACTTCTCAAAGTGAGGTGCCCATGGACGACAAACTTGCACAGATAGCGGCACTGGCGGGAAAGAACGACAAGATCGCGGATAAGCTGGACCAGATGCTCACCGGCCCCAACGACCGCGCCTACGTGGTGTGCAGTTTCGATGACTGCAAGTTGCACCAGAAGGGGCGCTGCACCATCTACACGGTACTGGACGTGCCGCGCATGAAGACGGGGCAGCCTTGCGGGGGCTACGAAAGGTTGAGTGCGGCGGAGAGCTGAGTAGGGAGATCAGTCGTAGAGGGAATCTTCATCTTCTTCGGGGGGCATCCTGCCGTTACGTTCCAGGAAGGCGAGCTGTTCGCTGCGCTTGCCGATCTGGTCGCTGCAAAAGGTCCAGATCCGGTAGCTTTCCAGGCACAGGATGGTGAAGCCGGCGCCGAAAACCGCCCAGTAATTGTCCTGGAGCGCCTCGGCGAAATAGTAGAAGAGGTAGAAGCCGGCCAGGTAGCCGACATGGCAGAAACTGCTTGGATGGCGCAGGCCGGCCATCATGCGCGACAGGCTCAGTATGATGGCCGAGAAGGTGTAGAGCACCAGCACCAGGCTGATCATGAGCGGCTTGGGCGCCGCTCCCAGCGACGCCACCACCTCCTGGGGGCGGGGCAGGAACCAGAAGTCACGCCAGGCCACGGTGCTCAAAAGCAGAAACAGGGAAAGCGCCCAAAGTCCCCGGTTGGAAAACCTTTTAAGGCGCCCTATCTCCTCGAGAAGTCCCTGGCGCAACTGCCCCTGCGCGTCGCGCGCCAACTCCCCCATCGTCCCCGTCTTGTTGTTTTCGGCCTGCTCCATCGCTCGCTCGACTCTCTAAAGGGGACAGGCACCTGCGGAACCGGTCCCCCCTGTGAAAAAGGTCATTTGTGCTGGCATATGGGATCGTTCTTCGGTCCCTGGAAAGGCTTTTGTTCAATTTCGTTTAATTTGGCCCTGATAAAGTAGTAAGATTGCGCGATCTTGTCAAGCTCATAGGGAAGGTGTGGCGGTCGCGCCGTGCCGTTTCCTTCCTCGCTCCTCTCAGTGTACTCCTGCAGTTTCCTCATCGGAACCAGTACGATCATCTTTAACAGTGTAATGACACCCGCGATGGTGAGGAACAGGGTCAGGATCGAGAAGATCAGCATCTGCATCCTGATCAGAGCAAGAGAGTGCAGCGTCGCTTCCTGTGACAGTCCGATGTCCAGCGTACCCAGTACGCGCTGCTCGGCCGGGTGGAAGTGGCAGGCGGCGTTGGCGCATTCCGCCTCGTTGTAGATGGGCGCGGTGATAGCGAGGATCTCGTCACCTGAGGCGTTTTTGAAGGTGCGCGCCTTTTGCATGGTCCCAAGGGTGGTGATGGGCACCGCCTTCTCGTGGCAGACCACGCATCCTTCCGCCTTCTTGTCCACCTGGCGGTTCACCTCCTCGGGCTTCGAGGAGAAGGCCACCACACCCTTCTTGTTGAAGATACGCACATGCTGCACGCCGTTTTGGGCGCTGATGTTGCGGATGATGGCGCGGTTTAACTCCGCGTCCGACTTCATCATGGCGTAACGGGTGGACTTGAGCACGATGCCCGCCAGGTTGTTCGCCTGGGTGATGGAATCGCGGATCACCACCTGCTTGATGGCCGCGTAGAGGAGCACGAAGCAGACCACCAGAAATCCGGTAACCACTATCCCTACGGGAACCAAGGCCCTTCCTGCGATCTTGTCGAACATGGCTCCATCTCCAATCTGGGTAGCCGGCTTTCCGCCGCCGTCAGCCCCGCTGTGCCTCATCTTACTTCCTTGAAAGACCCTTTGAGGGCGCCGGCCTCGTGGGGACTGGCTCCGTCAGGTGCCTGTCCCCCTGAGAACCGGCTGCCCTCTGCAACGGTCCTGCTAATCCAGCTTGGTCATGCTGCTGTAGCTTGCCACCGGAACCCTGCTCGCTTCGCGTCTGCCAAGCGCCGGCGCCGGCACCGCTTCGGGTACGGTCTCTTCCTGCTCCTGCTGGCGCCATTTGAACAGGATCGGGAGCCGGTACAGGATGAAACGGTAGACCACGATGTAGGTGGCGAAGATGGTCAGGCTGATGATCACCTCGCGCCAGGGCGGGATCTCGCGGTGCGGCAGTTTCCAGTTGAAGGTGATCATCGCTGTGTTGACCCGGTTCAGCACCACGCCGAACACGGTCATGAAGGCGCCCATGCGGACCATCGCCATTTTCCTCGTGTGCACGCCGTAGGTCATCAGGGTCAGCGGCAGCATGAACCCGACGATGATCTCGAACATGAACCATTGCCCCCAGCCGGTGTCCAGGTAGGCCCACTTGTTGTCATGAGCGATGGCGATCAGCTTGATGGTGATGTAGGTGGCGATCCCCATGCAGGCGCCCTTGGCGAGCGATACGGTCACCTTGTCCAACTTCTCGCGGAAGCGGGTGTCGCCGCGCCAGGCCATGGTCTTGGCCGCGATGGTGCTCACCGTGATTACCATGCACAGCCCGCCCGGCAGCGAGGAGACGAAGAAGTGCAACCACTGGAACGAGGAGGAGTACCAAAGGGGGTGCACTTTCCCCGGCGCGTAGGTGAACAGCGCGCCCAGCGCCCCCTGGTGCAGGGTCGACAGGATGATGCCGGAGACGGTGAGCCCCAGGGTGATCTTGCGGATACCCCTCTTGCCGGCCGGGAACCCGATCCACTCGAAGAAGGCGGTAGAGACCTCGGCGACCTGCACCGAGAGGTAGGTGGCGACGTGCCAGGCGACCAGGAAGAGCACCGCGGCCGGCCCGAAGGAGACCACCATCGGGTAGGGGAGGCGCCAGGGTTGCCCCAGGTCGGCCAACAGGTACATGACCGCGAAGAAGTAGCCTAAGAGGCCGTTCAGGAGCGCGAGGCGCTCGATCGGCTCCAGGTCATGCCTGCCGAAGATCTCGCAGGCGGTCCCCAACTGGAAGCCCGAGGAGGAGAGCGGTACCATGGCGAAGAGACCGAACCCGAGGAAGAGGCCCCAGGGATAATCGTTGGAGCCGCTGGTGGCCCAGGCCAGGCCGAAGATGAACCGGCCGATCAGCACCGGGATCCCAATGGCGAAGATCGCCGCGAGGATCCAGTTGAAGGGGTTCCGGAAAGCCTGCAGCAGGTACTGGCTCGGGGTGAGCCCCAAAAGGAGCTTGTTGACCAGCGTGCGCTTCTTGCCGTCCTCGTCGTAGGGTGAGTCCACTATTGCCAAACCGTGCTGGATCATTTTTTTCATGGCTTGGTATCCTCCTGGTTGGAATCGGTATCATGCCCATGCCCGTCGTGCTCCTGGTTCTTGCACAGCAGGTGGATGCCGGAGAAGAGCGCCGGCCAGATAGAAAGCACCATCGGCACCATGCCGAGGAAATCCTTCACGTTGGAAATGATCGGATCGTTGGAAAGCGTGGTGTCGAAACCGAGCTTGTCGAAGCCGACCGGGGCCAGGTAGAGCCAGCTGGTGCCTCCCACCTCTTTCTCGCCGTAGACGTGGTCGACGTAGCGCTCGGGGGTGGCGCGGATCCGCTCGTGCGCCAGCTTGATCAGGTCGGCGCGGTGCCCGAAGGTGAGCGCCTCCTGAGGGCAGATCTCGACGCATGCCGGCGGTTTGCCGTACTTGAGCCGGGTGTCGTAGCACAGGATGCACTTCTTGACGATCGGGTTGGTCGCGCTGTCGTAGTCGTAGCCCGGGACGTTGAACGGGCAGGCGATCATGCAGTTGCGGCAGCCGACGCAGATCTTGGAGTTGTAGATCACCGCCCCTTCCTTGGTCTTCGTGTAGGCGTTCACGAAGCAGGAGGTGAGGCAGGCGGGCTCGTTGCAGTGGTTGCACTGCACCTTGCGGTACACCGGCCCGGAGGGCTGTTCTTTCTGGTAGCGGTTCACCACCGTGTAGGCCTTGGAGGTGGGGCGCCGTTCGTGTTCGAATACCGCCGGATCATCGAAGGAGGTATCCGGTTCGGGCAGCTTCTGTTCCTTGTTGCAGGCAGCTTCGCAGCTGCGGCAGCCGATGCAGCGGGTGGTGTCGACCAGGACACCCATGGCCTCGGGATAACCCTCAAAGGAACCGCTGGCCCAACCCTTGTTGGTTTTGCCCAGCGCTATGGTGGTCCCGCCTATCAGGCACGCCTTCAGGAAGTTTCTTCGTTTCATCAGCGTTCCTCCTCAATTCATGATGAGCTGCTTGAGTTGGTGCATCTCATTCCTCTTCAGCATGGGCGGGTTTGGCTCCCTTGCGGTTGGAACTGTAGAAGGCGGAGCCCTCCTTGGTGCGCGGATGGCAGTCCTGGCACCCGGTCGGGCCGTTGCCTACCTTGTTGTGGCAGCCGATGCAGCTTTGGTGCATGGCCCCCTTGAGCCCCATCTTGTCCAGGTGAAAGCGCTGCTTGTCGGCCCGCTTGGCGGCCAGGGTCTCCGGGGAGAACGGGGTGGCCAGGTGGCATCCCTTGCAGGAAACCACGGCGGTCGGGCTCGAGTTCTGGTGGCAGCGCACGCAGTTGGGATCAGTGACCAGGGTGCCGGTGGTGTGGTGGTGGCAGTCGGCGCACTCCTTGATCGACTGGATGTGCTTGGCGTGGTTGAAGGTGAACGGGCTGAACAGCTTGCCGTTCTGGTTCAAGGTGATGGAGTCCGGCACCGGCGCGCACTGCAGCGCAGCAGGGGAGGACACCGAGATGGCGCCTATGGAAAGCGCGGCAACTAAAAGATGTTTGAAAGAGGACATGTCATGTTCTCCTGGCTCTGTAGTAGTGGGGAGCCTGGCTCCCTTGCTGCCTGACCCGATGCTAGTGGCGCGCCGCTTCCTTGGTTTCTTCCTGTTCCCTTTTGTGCAGGTAGCGGTAGAACATGGGGAACCCAATGAAGAAGGCTACGCAGATCAGGTACTCCACCCCTTTGATGTACTGGTAGAAATCCACCAGCGTGAAGACTTCCTTTATCTGTCCTACGGCGTCCAGTGTCATGGCTTGGCTCCTTTGCGATCAGGTTGAATTCCATCGCCCCTAGTGGCTCTTGACGCGGGAGGGGGATTTTTCCTGCTCTTTGCCAACCCCCTTCAGCATGCCGTAGAGCGTGATCAGGGCCGGGATCAACTGGACCACCAGTACCAGGGCGCAGAAGCCCAGGAAAAGCAGGATCCCAAGCTTGCTGACGAATACCTTGCTGGTCGAGGCGGCGAAAGCGTTTGCTGTCGTCATGAGAAAGACAATGGCCGTGTTCGCTAAAGCTGGCAGACTCATCCTGGTTTTCATGATTTCCCCCTTTTTCGGCTTTGATGTGAAAGACTCGGTCGTTTTATCTTCGGGGCTTTGTCGTGCCGCCCCCTTTGTTACCGTCACGCCATCTGCAACTTGAGGCTTTCAAAGGCACACTGCACTGCCTGTCTGATCTCGGCGCGGTCCTCGGCGTTGACCGGCTTGAGTGCGTGATAGAAGATCCCCTCGCTCCTGAGCTTCCTGGAGAGCGGCAGCGAGGTGCCGGCGGCTATGAGAATGATGGACAGCTTGCGGTTGCACTGTTTCAAAAGCGGGATGATCTCAGAAGCGGAGAACTCGTCGAACTTGGTCCCCAGGAGCACCACCTGCGCGGTTTTTTTCAGAATCCCGGAAACGGCACTTTCTATGGAGTTGGTGACGATCACGTTGTAGCCGGACTCGATGAACATCTCGGCCATCTGTTTTCTGCAGTCCATGTCTTCGTCCACGATGAGAAGTCCTTGCATAGCTTTACCCTCACACGGCTGGGAGCATAGGTTCCGCTGTAGTTGGCTGCGCCGCCGACACCGGGGGGGCGCGCCGGCGGAAGTCCCGCCCCGCCAGCCGGCCAGCGGTCATAGGCTGGTCCTGTTGTCCTTGGCAACCTCTTTCGCGCGCTGCTCGGCTTCGCTGGAAAAGATCCCTTTCAAGATGCGGAGGAACATGGCGAGACCCGGCATAAGCTGGAACAGGGCCACCATGGCTATAAAGGCGATGAAGATGAGAGAGGCCAGGCCGAGCCCGCCGGTTTCTGTCGCGGCGGGTGACGCCATAGCCTGGGTTGCGTTCAGCACCAGCGAGGCTGTCGTTGCGGATAGAACCTTCATGATAGTCTCCTTTCCCTTGGTGTGTCTG
Organism: Geomonas propionica; assembly: GCF_016458235.1. Lineage (GTDB taxonomy): Bacteria > Desulfobacterota > Desulfuromonadia > Geobacterales > Geobacteraceae > Geomonas > Geomonas propionica. The sequence continues at coordinate 191,139 of NZ_JAEMHK010000003.1, forward strand.
CGAACCTTGGTCAGCTTATCTTGCCTGGTGACCTACTAAGCATCCAACGTGCCAGTTACTGCTAAAAGTTGTAAATTGCCGATATTGCTTGATTTTCTTGGGCGGGTGTGGCCGGTTACGGGCGGCCGGGGCGGCCGAATGTATAGCGACCCTATACATGCCGCGGACCGGCGCGGACCGCCCCGGTCGGGCTGGTCAGGAAAAACGTCGTGATATCGGGGGGTAAAGGGATGTGGTGCGGTGTATGGTTCCCGCATACACCAATAAATTCAGCGCAATTCGCGCCGTTACGTGTATTTGCCTGCAGCCGGGGGGCAAAGTATGAGGTCTGTTACAGGTTGGGCGGTGAAAGTATTTTCATGTCTTTCTGTTGACAGAGGGTTTTTTGTGGGCTATTGATACAGCGGGCGGACTCCGTCCAAGGCGCCTCTCATTGGCAGAGTAAGAGGTGTAAGGCCGCCCTGCTTCAGCGGGCTCGGAAAACCGATTGGCACGGTGCATCTATAGCTGGATATAACATGGTGATTCTATGAATATTCTGGTGGTCGATGATGAGTCTGTTATTAGGGAAGGTCTGGCACGGATTCTTGAAGGAGATTCCTTCACCGTAGATGCTGCCAAGAACGGCCACGCTGCCATAGAACTGTTGCAGCAAAAACAGTTCGAACTGATCATCACCGACCTCAAGATGCCGGGCATGAGCGGCTTTGAGGTGTTGAACGCGGTCAAGATCCTGCAGCCGGACACCCCTGTCATCATGATCACCGGGTTCGCCACGGTGGAGACGGCGGTCGAGGCGATGAAGAACGGCACCGTCGACTACATCGTGAAGCCCTTCACCCCTGAGCAGATCCTCGAGAAGGTGCACCTGGCCCTGGAGCAGAAGAAGACCACGGTGGAAGACATCGTGGTGAAGCAGGAGGTCGACTGCCACCACGGCTTCGACGAGTTCGTCGGGGAAAGCCGGGAAATGCAGAAGATCTACCGTCGCATCATCCAGGTCGCGGCCACCGACAGCACCGTCTTGATCACCGGCGAGAGCGGCACCGGCAAGGAGGTCGCCGCCCGGGCCATCCACAAGCACAGCTCCAGGCGCGACCAGCCCTTCGTCGCCGTCGACTGCACGGCCCTCGCCGAAAATCTGCTGGAGAGCGAACTCTTCGGCCACGTGAAAGGTTCCTTCACCGGTGCCGTCCAGACCAAGATGGGTCTCCTCATGGTGGCCGATGGCGGCACCCTGTTCCTGGACGAGATCTCCAACATCAGCCTCTCCACCCAGGCAAAACTCTTGCGTGTGCTGCAGGAGCGCCAGGTGACCCCCATCGGCGGCACCCAACCGGTCTCCTTCAACATCCACCTAGTGGCCGCCACCAACCGCAGCCTGAAGACCATGGTCGCCGAGGGCAAGTTCCGCGAGGACCTCTTTTTCCGCCTCAACATCATCCCGCTGGAACTCCCGCCGCTGCGCGAGCGCAAAGGTGACATCCCGCTTTTGATCCGCCACTTCATGAACAAGTTCGTCGAGGAGGTCGGCAAGGACGTGCGGGGCATCTCCCCGGAGGCGATGCACTTTCTGGAGAACTACTCCTACCCGGGGAACGTGCGCGAACTGGTCAACACCATCGAGCGCGCCGTGGTCCTGTGCGAGGGTGACGTGGTCCAGAAGGAAAACCTGGAATTGGGCGAAGCGGCCGAGTCGTGCAGCACCGGGTTCGACGGTTTCGTCCCAACCAGTGCCGAGGCCCTGAAGGAGATGAAGCGCCACATCCGCGACCGCTCGGTAGAGAACGTGGAGAAGGCTTTCGTGATCCAGGCCTTGAAGCGCAACAACTGGAACATCTCCCGCGCCGCCGAGGAAACCGGCATGCTGCGCCCCAACTTCCAGACCATGTTGAAGCGTCTGGGCATCTCCGTTAAGGACTATTTCGGCCGGTAGCACAGCTCTGCCGGTCTCCCCCACTGGCCCGGACAGTGCAATCGCAACAGCTACCGCCGTGGCCGATGCTGTTTCTGCGCCTCACCCTTTCGTCTGACTTCCTCACAGCTCCTCTATTTAATTACGCGCCTACTCATGGCGAGTTTTTTCCAATGTGTTAGACTCAATGCGTGTTTCTCTTAACGGCCGCGAGCGGCAGGGGAGAGCGTGTATGAAACAGATCAACAATCAAACCAAGCTGACCCCCCTCAATATTTCGATCGTCTATGCCGTAGTTGGTGTCCTCTGGGGCGCCGCCTCCTGCCTGTTCCCCGCCGTCCTGGCACACAAAAGCTTCATATACCTCTCCGCGGAAACCATGAATCACGCCTTCTTCATACTTGCCACGGCGGCCCTCCTCTACCTCTTGATCAGCCGCAGCGAAGGGGACGTGGTGCGCGGCAGAGAGTCGCTGTTCAGGGTGAACCGGGCGCTGAAGACCTTCAGCGGCTGCAACCAAGCGCTGGTACGGGCCACGGAGGAGCTGCAGCTGATGAAGGATATCTGCCGTACCATCGTGGAGACCGGCGGGTACAAGCTGGCCTGGGTCGGCATGGCCGAGCACGACGACTGGAAGACGGTGCGCCCCGTGGCCCAGTGGGGCGACCAAGGTGGCTACCTGACCAAGCTGGACATGAGCTGGGCCGACATCGACCGCGGCCGCGGGCCGACGGGAACCGCCATCAGGACCGGCACCACGCGCATTGTCCAGAATATCCGCTACGACGCCAGCTGGGCTCTTTGGCGCGAGGAGGCGCTCAAACACGGCTTCGCCGCCTCGGTATCGCTGCCGCTGGTAAACGAAGGACGGCCGCTCGGGGCGCTGGTAATCTTCGCCGGGGAGAAGCGGGCTTTCGGGAAACAGGAGGTCAAGCTCCTGGAGCAACTGGCGGACGACCTCTCCTTCGGCATCGCGACCCTGCGCATGAACCTCGAGCGCAAGAAGGCGGAACAGGAAATCATGCTGCTTGCATCGGTGATCGAGCAGTCCAAGGAGGGGCTCATCCTCTTCGACAGCGACGGCACCATCAAGTACGTCAACCCCGCCATCGAGAGCATCACCGGGCACGATGCACAGTGCGTGGTCGGGCGCAACGTGGCGGTCCTGGGCGACGGCGACGGGGGCGTGGAACTCTACCGTTCGGTGTGGGATGACCTCACCAAGGGGGAGCGGCGGGCGGGGGGGCACTTCATCCAGAAGGGCAAAGAGGGCGACTACTACGAAATCGACATCACCTTCTGGTCCATATCCGATACCGACGGCGAAGTGAAGAACTACGCCGCGTTGGTGCGGGACGTGACCCACGAACTGCAACTGGAGCGGCAATTACGCCAGGCCCAGCGGATGGAGGCAATCGCCACCCTGGCCGGCGGCATCGCCCACGACTTCAACAACAACCTCGCCTCCATCATCACCTGCACCGAGATGGCGCGGGACGACGTGCCGCTGGAAAGTCCTCTGCGCGAGCTATTGGACGTGGTGCTGAAATCAAGCTACCGTGGGCGCAAGCTTGTGAAACAGATCCTCACCTTCTGCTGCAAGGGAGAGCAGGAGCGGCAACCGGTCCAGGTCGAGGCCATTGTGAACGAGTGCCTGAACCTGATGCGCCCGTCGATACCTTCCTCGATAACGGTGCGAGCCCAACTGGAACAGGATCTCGGCATGATCATGGGCGACCCCACCCAGATTCACCAGATCATCATGAACTTGGTGACCAACGCGAGCCACGCCATGAGGCTCAAGGGGGGAACCCTCGATCTGGCGCTGGAAAATGTCACCCTCGACGCCGATTCCCTTGGGGCTCCGGACCTCCCTCCAGGTCCCTACCTCAAGCTGACGGTCAAGGACTCGGGGCACGGCATGGATCAAAAGACCATGGAACAGATCTTCGATCCCTTCTTCACCACCAAGGGGCACAACGAGGGCACCGGGCTCGGGCTCTCGGTGGTGCACGGCATCGTCAGGAACCACGGTGGGGGGATCTCGGTGAGCAGCCGACCCGGCCTCGGAGCGACCTTCGAGGTATTCCTGCCCCGGATCGCGGCGGCGCAGAAAGACTGCGTGTTGCAGACTGAGGCGGCCTCCCTGACCGGGAGCGGCAGGATACTTCTCGTTGATGACGAAGAGGACGTCGTGTTTGCCGGCAAGAAGATGCTGGAGCGGCTGGGGTACCAGGTGGTGACCGGCCGTGACGGCGCGGAGGCCTTGGAAATCTTCACGGCCGACCCCGGCGCCGTCGACCTGGTCATCACGGACCAGACTATGCCGCGCATGACCGGCATCGAACTGTCGCGGCAGCTCGTTGCCGTGCGTTCCGAGCTCCCCGTCATTCTCTGCACCGGCTTGGGTTCCGGCGTGGACCGTGCCCAGCAGCGGGAAGAGGCTGAGCTGGCGGGAGTGCGCGAAGTGGCTTACAAACCGCTGGACCGCGAGGAGATGGCTGCCTTGATACGCCGGGTGATGCCCCCGGCCGGGGAGGCGTGAGGGGGATGGCGAAGATCCTGATTATCGATGACGAGGAGACCGTCTGCGAGTCCATGTCGCTGGTAGGCAAGCGTGCCGGGCACGAAACCGCCTGCGCCAGGACCCTGACCGCCGGCTGCCAAATGGCTTCGGAGGGGGCGTTCGACCTGGTGTTTCTCGACGTACGGCTCCCCGACGGCAACGGACTGGAAATGCTGCCGCGCCTGGCGCAGGCCCCGTCCCGGCCGGAGATAGTCATCATGACCGGATACGGCGACCCGGCCGGCGCGGAATTGGCCATCAACAGCGGCGCCTGGGATTACATCGAGAAGGGATCGTCCTTCAAGGAAATCACCCTTTCCCTGGTGCGCGCCCTGGAGTATCGCAAGCAGAAGCTCTCGCTCTCTGGGCGCCAGGAGGTGGTTGCCCTGAAGCGGGAAAACATCGTCGGCAACAGCCCGGCCCTGACGGCGTGCCTCGATGCGGTGGCGCGTGCGGCGGTGAGCGACGCCGGAGTTCTGATCCTTGGGGAAACGGGATCGGGGAAAGAGCTCTTCGCCAGGGCGGTACATCAGAACAGCAAGCGCTGCGACAAACCTTTCGTGGTGGTGGACTGCGCCAGCCTGCCGGAGACGCTGGTGGAGAGCCTGCTGTTCGGACACGAGAAGGGGGCCTTCACCGGCGCCGAGAAAGCGCGCGACGGACTGATCAGCCAGGCCCACGGCGGGACCCTCTTTCTGGACGAGGTCGGCGAGCTTCCCTTCGCCACGCAGAAGGCTTTCCTCAGGGTGCTGCAGGAGAGGCGCTACCGTCCCGTGGGGGGGGCGCGCGAGTTGGAGAGCGATTTTCGGCTGGTGGCCGCCACCAACCGCAACCTGAACCAGATGGCGGACGTCGGGACCTTCCGCAGCGACCTCCTTTTCAGGTTGAGCACCTTCGTCCTTGAACTCCCTCCGCTGCGGGAGCGCAGCGAGGACATCAAGGAACTCGCCCGCTATTACATGGACAAGTTCTGCGAGAATAACGGCTTGTCACCCAAAGGGAGCTGCCCTGAATTCGTGGAAACGCTGCAGGCGTACAACTGGCCCGGAAACGTCCGCGAGTTCATCAACACCATTGAGCGCACGGTGTTGACCGCCAGGGAACAGCCGGTTCTTTTCGCCCAGCACCTGCCGACGCAGATCCGGGTACAGGTTACCCAAAGCGCGGTGAACCGGCACGAGGCCGCGGCCGCCGCCCCGGCTCAACTGTCGCCGCCCACTCAACTCCCCAAGCTGAACGACTTTCGTGACACCGTCTACACCCAGGCCGAAAAGCAATACCTCTGCGACCTGATGGCGCTGGCCCAACACGATATCGCCACCGCCTGCGATCTCTCCGGCCTTTCGCAGTCTCGCCTCTACGCCCTCTTGAAGATTCACGACCTGCACCGCTCGACCTAGCCGCCGCACCTCTCCCTCTTGCCCCGTTACTTTCCTGTCCCGCGAGAACGTTCCTGCACGGCAGGAACGGCACCTTACCCTTCGTCCGATCCTTAAGTAGTCGTAAGTTTTCGTTATTGCTTGTCATTTTGGCGTGTGTGCTGTTGCTCGGCCCCTGGGGCTGTGCCCGCGCTAAAAAAACCTTCTCTTGCCGCTCCTGCAGGTAACCACCCTACATTGCTGTGGTTTTAGGTGCTGCGCACGGTTCGGCACCGTGGTTGCTATGTATGGGTAACCCTTCGGGGAATAATGCGGAAAAAGGAGAGGGCCATGACAAAGGAAACGAAAGAATCATTGTCCGGGAAAGTGACAAGTTGGTCGATCATCGGGGTGGTTGTGGCCGGAACGCTCCTCATCTCCGGCATTGCCGACGTCTCCGAAGGTAGCGGGCTGATGGCGAAGATATTCCTCCTCTTCATCGGCGCCATCATCGTCGTGCAGGTCATCCCTGGCATCATGCTCTTCAGCGCCATGCTCAAAGGGATTTACAGCCTGTTTGGCAAGAAGGTAAAGGTCCCTCTGGAACAGGACAAAAAGTAGCGGTCGCGAGACGCGAGGTGGCTTATGGACGAACGGGGAATCATCATTGCGGACCGCGATGCGGACTTTCGCAAACAGGTAGCCGAATACTTCCGCAAAGCGGGGTATGAGGTTGAGACCACTGATTCAACAGTCCACGTGCTCTGCAGCATCCTGCAGAAGAAGACACCGGTGTTGTTGTTGGGTAGTGACTTCGACCAGAAGGTTTCTTCCTCGGATCTGATTCACCTGTTGAAGAAATGCAACCGCCACTTGAACGTGATCATGGTATCCGACGATCTCCCGCTGACCCAGGCAAGGCAAGTACGCAAGGCGGGGATCTTCTACCAGGCCATGAAACCGGCGGAAAACAGCGACACCGAAGAGCTCGGGCTCGCGGTGGAGTGCGCCTTCAAGACCTATCGGGCCAGCCGGCAGCAGGAGCGCATGGAGGCCGCGATGAGGCGCCGGGCACATCGGCGCGAGGCGCAGGAACTGCAAACCGCCGGCAGGTCCAGGCGCTTCTCCTGGTTGATGGCCCTCACCGTTTTGATCTTCGGGACCAGCTTCCTGGCCCTTTCGGCGGCGCAGAGCATAGATCGGGAGAGCAACCTGGGGATCTGGCTCTTCCTCGGATTCTGTGCCCTCTTGCTGGTGGCGCAGTTCTTCCCGGTCTTCCGGGTCAGGTTGCCGCATCGCATCATGGCGCAGCAAGCTGCCAAAGAGCAGGCTGCCTCATCTGACAAAAAATCATCCTAACTAAGGACGCGCTCCTTGAAAGGAGGGATACGTGAAACCAGCCGACCTACAAAAGATGAGTTTGCTCGCCAAGCTGGCGTTGTGCGCCTGGGCCCTAGCCGGGATCATCGCGCAGGCGAACGCCTGGGGCTTCTCTTACGGGGACCAGACCGGCAACAACCAGGCCTGCCTGTCCTGTCACGGTAAAACCGGGAACGTGCCGAAGGGGACCTTCATCGACCCGCAGCGCTTCACGCAGACCGCTCACGCCAACCTCGGGTGTGAAGCCTGTCACGCCACCGTCCCCGTCAATCATCCCGACGGAACCAAGGTGCCCAAAGCCGACTGCCGCGATTGCCATTCGGGCATCAGCGAGGAGTACGCCAAGGGGCTTCATGCCTCGAAGACCAACTGCAACGGCTGCCATAACCCGCACCTGGTGCAAAACCCCAAAGACGTTTCCGGGCAGGAAATCAACATGATCTGCTCCAACTGTCACAACTCTTTGGAGATGACAGCAAAACACGGTGAGTGGCTGCCCCAATCCGAGCTGCACCTGCGCATGCTCCCCTGCATCACCTGCCATACCGGCGCGAAGGACTACTACATCAGCATGTACATCGTCAAGAGCAAGGGTGACAGTCGGTTCGGCAAGCAGGAAGTCGCCGAGTACGCCGAGCTGAAAGCGATGGCGGACGGCCGTCCCATCGTGTCCCTCATCGACACCAACCGTGACAACTACGTTTCCCTGGAGGAACTGCGTGTTTTCAATCGGACCCAGAAGTCGCTTCGCCTGTACGGGATGATGACCCCGTCGACGGTATCGCACAAGTTCGAGATCCTCGACAGCCGGCGTAACTGCAGTTTCTGTCACACCTCGGGCTCGGGGCTCATGCAGACCAGCTTTATAGCCGTGCCGGAAGAGAATGGCACCTTCCTGCGAGTGCCGGTAGAGAAGGGGGCGGTCCTTGATGCCCTGTACGCCGCACCGGACTTCTACATGATGGGGTCCACCAAGAACACTAGGTTGAACAGCATCGGGCTTGCCGTCATCTGCTGCGGTCTCATCATGCCGGTCGGACACGGCTTCGTCCGGTTCCTGACCCGCAAAAATAGGAAACAAAAGGAGCATCAGTCATGAGCGAGACAAAGAGGATCTACCTGCAGCCCTGGCCCATACGCATCTGGCACTGGATCAACGCCTCGGGCATCATCATCCTGATCCTGTCCGGCGCCCAGATCCGGTTTCCTGAGACTCTGAGCATCTTCACCAGCTACAAGAGCGCCATCGAGGTGCACAACACCGCCGGGATCATAGTTTCCATCTCCTTCTCGTTCTGGTTCTTCTACTACAAGATGGTGAAGAACACCTTGGACAAGCTGTACATCCCGGACGAGGAGGACATCAAGCACGGTCTGGTGCGTCAGCTCCTTTATTACTGCTTCTGGTACTTCCTGGGGCGGCCGAGCCCGTATCATGCCACACCGGATCACAAGTTCAACCCGATGCAGAAGTCGGCCTACCTCGCCGTCATGTTCGTCCTCATGCCGCTGGTCGGCCTCACCGGGATCCTGCTGCTGAACGTGACACCACTGCGCGTGCTGATCCTGATGTGGGGCGGCATCAAGTTCATCGTCGCGCTCCATTTCCTCCTGGCCTGCTCGCTGCTCGCCTTCCTCTGCACGCACGTGTACCTGGCGACCTTGGGCGACTACATCAAGCCGATGCTGATCGGGTGGGAGGAGGTGGAAGAGCATGAGGATGTGGAGGCGGCCCCGGAGGTGGTGATCCCCGGCTACCGGCCGGTGCGTCACTATCCGGAATACGAGCGGGAACTTCTGGAGCAGCGCCACAGTTGACGGGACAAGGTTGCTAATTCCGGGAAAGGAGAACGGCCATGTCAGGACATCATCTTATCGAGCAGATCGTCAAGGCGAAACCGATACGGGAAACGGCCCTGGTCGCGACGGGAAGCGAACGTTCCTGGAGCCGCGAACAGGTGGCCAAAAACGTCGAGCAGCTACATGTCCTTTCCCGCCGTGGGTTGTGGGGGATGGTGCTGTTCCTGGGGTTGAGCGCCGCGGCTCTGGCGCTCAGCCAGGGAGGCGTGCCGTCGGTTGCCCAGGCGGAACTGGAAGGCATTATCGGTCCTCTGCCGTCGATCGACCTGCTCAACCTTGTCCTGGGAGTCTCGTGGCTGTCCGCCCTGGTGTTGATCGTGGGGCGCAGGGGGAGCGACGGCAGGCCGGGGTACAGATGGCACAACGTCGGCCTCCCCGCCGTTTTCTACCCGCTCTATGTCTTCTGTGACACGACCGGCACCTACTTCCCGGTAGTATTTCTTGCCGGCCTCGCCTTATTGCTTCTGGAACACAGCTTCGTGGTGTGCTACACCGCCAAGGCGATCAAGGAGGAGACGGCCCGCCTGGAACGCCTGCGCGATTGATCTGTCTGTGCAGGAACGGCCCTCCATGCACAACCGGCCACTCGAATTCGAGTGGCCGGTTTTTTTGTACGTCGGGAGTGCCAACAGGAGGCTTACTAGCCGTGCTGATGGCAGGAGTCACAGTTGCCGTTCACGGTGAAGGCGGACTTGCCGTCGTGGCAGGCTCCGCACGACTTGGCTTTTTTCATCTCGTCCATGGAGACAGCCTTGCCACCGCGCTTGGTCGGGAAGGTGCCGCTGTGGCAATCCTTGCACTTGTACATGCCGAGGTGGTTGCTGTGGCTGAACTTGACGTCGCCGACATCGGCCACCTTGAACTTGATCTCCTTGACTGGGTGGCACTTGTCGCACTGGGATACGGCGAAGGCATCCTTGGCGTTGTGGCAGGCCCCGCATGATTTCCCTTTCTCCATCGCCGCCATGGTAACCGGTTTGCTGGAGCCGAGCGGGAACAGCTTGGTGTGGCAGGAGCTGCAGCTGTAAATCTCCACGTGCTTGCTGTGGCTGAATACGGTGGGGCCGGTCTCTTTCACCTTGAAGACAACCTGCTTGGGCGAAGGATGGCAGCCGTCGCACTTGGCGACGCTGAATGCCTTCTTCCCGTTATGGCAGGCCCCGCACGATTTCCCTTTCTCCATCTCCGCCATCGAGACCGTTTTGTTCGGGCCGGTCTTGTAGAGGGTGTTGTGGCAGGCGTTGCACTGCATGGTCTTCAGGTGCTTGTTGTGGCTGAAGAGCACCGGGCCGGTCTCCTTCACCTTGAAGGTGATGTTTTTTACCTGGTGGCAGGCCGTGCACTTGGCGACACTGAACGCTTTTTTGCCGTTATGGCACTTGCCGCACGATTTCCCCTTTTCCATGTCGGCCATGCTGTATTTGACCTTGGCCGCGCGCGGATTTTCATGGCAGGTCTTACAACTTACGTTGGGACTCTTCTCCACCTTCTTCTTCAGGTGCTTGTTGTGGCTGAAGACGACCTTGCCCCCCCCGTCGGTCTGGTAGGCGATGTCCTTCAGTTCGATGGCGTATGCTGCGGAAGATCCTACGGCTAGCGCGGCGAGGACGAAGAATGCCGATGTGAATCTCATGGTTTCCTCCTTTGACGGTGTATTGGGATTGGCTTGCCTATCAGTTACTCATCTGCGAGCTGGATTACCGGAAGCGGCTGGACTGACGCCGCGCTTGCGGCTGTCGCGGATAAACCGGGACGAGATCTCTTTAGCATTAGCCGTGCCTGATTTTTGGTTCTGGTGTAAGTTGCCGAAAGAGCGGATGTTTTGCTTCCAGTGTCCGGCGGGCATGGCCCCGGGCTGTATAAAGACGCTATACACCGGGGCAGGGTGTGACATGGCAAGATACCGGAAAATAAAGCGTTTTCGTGGTGTGCTTTGCGTCGAGTGGTGGCGGCTGCTGTATAGCAAAGATATACGAAGATCGCGCATGGAAGACGTTCAGCGGCCACGGGGCAAAAGAAGAGGGCCGCCGGCGTTACGCCCGCGGCCCTCAGCACCATCACGCGGATGTGTGGATCATAGCTGGCCCGTCGATATCAGGATGATGTGCACCAGGATGATCTTGCCGATGGTGGCGAACGGGAACACACAGGCGTAACCCTGGTCGGAGAGGTCGTTGCCGGTCTGTTCCTTGATGTAGCCTAGCCCCGGCGTGGAGGTGTGCATCCCGGCCACGATGCCGACCGCCAGCGTCATCGGGAGCTTCAAGACCTTGTGTGCGATGAACAGGCCGAGAAACGCCGTGATGGAGGTGACGCAGACACCGGTGATGAAGATGCTGCCGCCGCCACCGTGGCTCAAGGTGGTGAGGAGGCTGTAGCCGGAGCGGGTGCCGATGCCGGCCAGAAACAGCACCAGCCCCACCTGTTTCAGCACCATGCTGGCGCTGTAGGGGAGGCTCCAGACCATCTTGCCGGTGCGGCCGAAGGTCCCGAGCAGGATGCCGACGATGAGCGGTCCTCCCGCGAACCCGAGCTGCATGCTGCCGCCGCCGGGGAAGGGGAAGGGGATCAGGCCCAGGATCAGCCCGATCACCAGCCCCAGGCTGAAGGTCATCACGTCGACCTCGCTCACCCTGCGGTAGGAGTTGCCAAAGAAGGCGGTCACGTCATCCATGCAGGTCTTGTGCGCCAGGACCCTGACCACGTCCCCCAGTTCAAGGACCATCTCGGCCTCGGGTAGGAACTCATTGTCCCCGCGCCGCACCAGTGTGATCACCTCTCCGAAGCGCTGGTCCTGGTGCAGCTCGCCGATGGTCCGCCCGATCGCCTGCGGACTGGAGACGAAGACCCTGCGATACTCGTATTCAGTGCGGTCCAGCCCCAGGCGCTCCTTGCTCCTTCTTTCGCCGAGCACGGTGGCGATCTTCTCTATTTCGTGTGGGGCTCCGGCCACCATGGCCAAGTCCCCGGGCTGCAGCACCGTGGCGGGACCGGCATAGAAGAACTCGTCCCCCCTCTTGATCCGGCTGAAGATGATCTCGCAGTTGTTAGAATCGTTCAGGGCCTGAACGGTCAGGTCGGGCGGATCCACCTGCTGCACCTTGATAGTGCAGTGCACCAGCGAGTTGCGGTCCTCGGGCTTGCGCAGCACCTTGAACTCCGCCTGGTAGTCCACTTTCCAGATTTTCTGGCAGACGTTGATGGTCAGCATGAGACCGATGACGCCGATCGGGTAGGCGACGGAGAAGCCGACCACCGGCTCGGCGAGCAGCGTATCCAGCATCTCCGGCGGGGCGATCTGGCGGATCGATTCCAGCGCGCCGCCCAGGGCCGGCGACGCGGTCATGCTGCCGCAGAAGATGCCGGCGGCGATGCCGGGCTTGATGGCGAAGTACCGCTGCAGCGCGATGCAGAGCGCCGCCGAGGCGCACAGCACTACCGCTGCGAGACCGTTGTTCATGACCCCGTTGCGGCGGAAGGTCGAGATGAAGGATGGGCCGGCGGAGAGGCCGACGGTATAGACGAAGAGCGCCTGCCCCATGATGTACACGATGGCGGGCGCCTTCATGTCGGGATGGAGCATGCCGAAAGCGAGCCCGACGAAGAGGACTGCGCCGACGCCGAGGGTGATGCCGTACACCTTGATCTTGCCCAGGGGGTAGCCCAGTGCTGCGACCATGAGCAGCAGCATCAACGGGTTCTCGAGGAGTATCTTGATCATGATTGCCACCTCTGTCGCCGGCGGGCCGCGCCCACCCTGATGAACCATACACCACCCTGATGCGCCTCACGTCCCTTGCTATTCGGTCAGCTTGAACTGCCCCACCAGTTTTTGCTGCTCCTCCGCCAGCCGTGACAGCAGCAGCGCCGACGAGGCCGATTCCTGCGCGTTCTTTGCGGTATCCTGCACGACCTCGTTGATGCTCTGGATGTTGTTGCTGATCTCGACCGTGGTCGCTGTCTGCTCCTCGGCTGCCGTCGCGATCTGGTTCACCTGCAGGGTGACCGAACCTATCTGCTGCAGAATTTCCTCCAGTGCGGCCCCGGACTTGGCCGCCTCCACCGTCCCCGCCTCCACCCGGGTGACCCCCGATTGCATCACGCCGATGGCCCCCTTGGTCTGCTGCTGCACCGCCTTGATCATCTCTCCGATCTCCCGGGTGGCGCTCGCCGTTCTTTGCGCCAACGCACGCACCTCGTCGGCCACCACGGCGAAACCGCGCCCCTGCTCTCCCGCGCGCGCCGCCTCGATGGCGGCATTCAGGGCCAAAAGGTTAGTCTGATCGGCGATGTCGTTGATGGTGTTGACGATGGCGCCGATCTGCTCCGATTTCTGCCCCAAGTCGCCGATGGTCACTGCGGAGGCGCGCACCTGCTCGGCGATCTGATTCATGCCGACCACCGTTTCTTTGACCACGTCAGCCCCGGCGACGGCGGCGTCGTTGGCCTGCTTGGAGCCGGCCGCGGCCTGGGTGCAACTGACTGCAATGTCGTTCGAGGTGGCGGCCATCTCTTCACTGGCCGTCGCCACCGTGGCGGCCTGTTCGGCGACCCGCGCCGCGCCTGAGGCCATCTGCTCGGCGGCGCAGGAGAGTTCGGTCGAGGTCGAAGCGACCTGGGTCGTGTTGTGCGACACCCGCGAGATCACCTCGTGGAAGTGCACCACGATGTTGTTGATGCTGCTGCAGATGTCGCCGATCTCGTCGTTGGAGCCGGTCTTGATGCGCCTGGTCAGGTTGCCGTCCGCGATCTCGGCCGTCACCAGCTTGGCGTGGGAGAGAGGCTTAGTGATGGAGGCGATAATGCGCAGGCTGATCACCAGCGAAATCAACACCACCGCGACGGAAACCGCGATCATGACGTAGGAGAGCAGGGTGGCGTTGTCGACCGCGCTGCGCACGCCGGTCAGGATCTGCGCCTGGTTCTCGCCGATGCTCTTCACCTGCTCTTCGCTTCGCTGCGCCTGTTCGTGCGAGATGCCGCGCGCAGACTCGAGGGCCCTTTGCATGGCGGCGTTGCTCCTGATCACGCCCAGCTTGGTGGCCTCGATCTTCTGGATCGACGCCGAGGCGCGGCGCACGGTTTCCGAGACGTGTGAGATCTTCTGCGCGAGCTCCTTCTGCCCCGATTCGAGCAGCGCCGTTCTCGCCAGCGCGATGTTGGTCTCGATCCTCCTGCGGGTCTGGGCCAGGGTGCCGACCAGCCTGCCGACCTCGGCGTCGGTGGAACTGAGCATGATCTGGCGCACCCCGGAGTTTAGTTCTTTCACGTCGACGCTGATATTGCTCCCCGCGTCCATGACGCTGTTGGCGGCGTTTTGGAACCCGAGCGAGGACACCACCTTGTTGCGGTCCTTCACGATCTGCAGCTCCAGCGTGTCGATCGTGTTGAAGATCTTCCTGCTGTTCTCCTCCAGCGGCTTCAGGATGTCGCGCGCCTTGTTGGCGTACTGCTCGGCGTCCGCTTTCTCCGGGTTGTTGAGCATCTCCAGCTTCAGGGCCACCAGCCCCCCCTCCTCGGCGCCGATCTGGTTCAGGATGTCAGCGGCCACCCCCTTGACCTCCTTGATGGCCGGGTTGTCCCCCTGGTCCACCTCGATGTTGCGGGTCAGCTCCACCGTGTTCTTCAGGCGCTCCCGCAGCGGGGCCACCTTGAACTTGTTCTTGACCAGCTCCAGGTCGCTCAGGATGATGTTGATGTCCTTGAGCCGGCTTTGCAGGGTGAGAAGCTTCTTGATGGAGCTGTTCACCTGCAGGTTGGCGGCCTGCGAGGAGTTGATGTTGGAGAGTGCGCTGCTCCCCATCTGGCTGATCTGCTTGCCCAGCCCGGCCACACTTGCCTCCGCCTTTTGCAGCTCCGAGTTGACCGTGGCGATCTCGTTTTTAAAGAGCGTCATGTCCCTGAGCCTTTGCGAGGCGACCTGGACCACGGTCTTCTCTATGTCGCGCAGGACCGCGGTGTCCACGCCGCTGGAGTCCGCCCCTCCCTTGACGATCTGGTCGTTCAGTTCCTCCATTCTCTTGATGCGGGTGGTGATCGACTTGGAGAGCTGCGCCACCTCCGTCGGTTCCGTGCTCATCTCCAGCCGCATGAAATCGGCGGAAACCTTTTCCACCGTCTGCTGCAGCTCCAGCATCTTCAGGTGCAGCGGTGTCGATTTGCCGGTCAGGATTTCGATGCTCGACTTGACCTTGGCGATGGAAAAGAGTCCGATCCCGGCCAGGACGGAAATGCCGACGATGGTCAGCGCGATGTTCCCCAGAAGCTTGCTTTTGACGGTCATTGCCACCCCCGAAGTACCAATAAAACCGGTGCCGCGCAGCTCAACGGCACCGGTTACCCGCTCTTCTCGGCCCCCCTGCCTCTACTTGAGGGAAACGAGCTTGTCGCCCTTGACCACCTGCAGGTAGACGTTGTCCTGCCCCTGATGGTTGTCCTGCGAGAAGGTCAGCTTGATCCCCCCCATGTCGGCTCCCTTCATGCTCTCGTAGGCCTGGATGAAGGCGGCCTGGGTGGGCGGGTTGCCCGCCTTCTCGAGAGCCATGACCATCGACTTGGCCGCTATGCACCCCTCCATGCTCACCGAGTTGAAGCCGACGTCCTCGGGGTTCTTGTCGATGGCTTCCTTGCACTCGCGGGTGATGGGAAGCGACAGGTCGTCCAGTTCCGGCACCACCTGGCTCATGATGACCCCCTCCGAGGCGCCCGGCCCCACCGCCTTGACCAGGTTCATGCCGCCGGCAAAGGAGCCGGAGGCGAGGTAGGCGGTCACCCCTTCCTTGCGTGCCAGTTTGATGAACTCGGCTCCCGGCTTGTACACCGCGCCGACGATGATGGCGTCGGGCTTTCCGGTCATGATGCTGGCGAGGCCCGTGGTTACCGCCACCGTGTTTCTCTCGAAGGAGCCCTTGGAGACAAGGCTCAGTCCATGGCGCTTGACCGCGGTCTCGGTCGAAGTGAGGATGTCGGTGCCCAGACCGTCGTTCTGGTAGAAGACGGCGAAGCGCTTGGCCCCCTGCTTGACCAGTTGGTCGACGATGCGGTCCACTTCCTGCTGGTAGCTCGCCCTGATGTGGAACACCTCCCGGACCACCGGCGTGCGCAGTTCGCTAGCGCCGGTCCTGGGGTTTATGTACGGCAGCTTGTATTCCTTGACAACGGGGAGGCTGGCAACGCAGTTGGAGGTTCCCACCGACCCCACCACGGCGAAGACCTTCTGCTCGTCGGCGAGCTTCAGCAGGCAGTCGATGGTCTTGTCGGTCACCATCTGGTCGTCCAGGGCCACCAGCTCCACCTTTCTGCCGTTGACGCCCCCCTTGGCGTTGACCGCCTTGAAATACGCCTCCACCCCCACCTTCATGCCCCTTCCGGAACCCTTGTTGGCGCCGGTCTGGTCGTTCACCATGCCGATCTTGATCACGTCGCCCACCGGCCCGGCGGCATGTGTCGTCGGAGCGAGCATCATCAGCACCACGGTCAGGAACATCATCCTTTTCATGACATCCTCCTCTTCTCGGGTAGGGCCTGCAGGGGGGCGCAAGCGGGGCGGCGGGCGGGAGAAATTCTCCAGCCGCTGTGCTGCCTTAGGCGCATGCTTCCCCTTGTCGGGGCCGTATTGAAAAAACTTTAAAATAATATCTGCTAATGATTGCTTGGCAAGCCGATCTCTTAGCCGGGGTAGGGCATTCTCCCGATGCAGTCATGCCAAGGAAGGGGCACACACGGTGCCGGGTGGGAAACACATGAAGGGAAAAAAGAAAGGGCCTCATGTGATGAGGCCCGGATGGGTTTGGGAGCGGGGGCGGTAGCGGCGATCAGCCGAAGATGCGTTTAAAGAGTCCCTTCTTCTCGGCTTCGCGGCGCTCCTTGATCAGGCGCATGCCGCCTTGGGCGTGCGGTTGGTGCGCGTTCAGCTTCAGGGCCTTCAGGAATTCACCCTCGGCTAGCCCCTCCCTCCCCTCGTCCAGGAGCATCCAGCCGCGGAAGGCGAAGGCGTCGGCGTTGCGCTCGGCCTGCAGGCTCTTGGAGAGAAGCATGCGGCACTTTTCCAGGGCGCCCTGGGAGCGCTGGTTGCCGGGGTTCTTGTAGATGGACCAGGCGAGGTAGGCGCTGGTCTGGGCATCGTCGGGATCGAGGGTGTAGGCGTCCTGCAGGGCGCGCTCGGCGTTGCCGAAGTCCTCCATCTCCAGGAACACCTTGCCGGACTGGAACTGGATGCGCGCCTGCAGTTCGTCCTCGCGCTTGCCCCCAAGGCCCACGGTGTCGGCGTTCAGCATCTCGTCGTAGCGCTCCTTGGCGATAACGCTGGAGAGGGTGTTGTAGGCGTTGGCGTAGTGGGAAAGGACGTCCTGTGCCCGTCCCAGGGTATCCCCGGAGAGTTGCATGAACTTTTCCGGCGAATACTCGCGGGTCTTGGCGAAGTAGGCTTCCTTCAAGGTGGCGAAGCTGAAGGTGCCGGGCGTCATGCCGAAGATCTCGTAGTAGTTCTTGTTCTGGATCGCGGCGTAGTCCCGCTGCACCTCCTGCTCGAAGTCGATTTCGCTGGCGGAAAGCGGCGCCGCCATCCCTTTCTTGCCCACCACCAAGTCGATCGATTCCGACACCTCGTCGACTAGGTCCTCGAAATTGACCGCCTCGGCCCGCCGCTCGGCGACTTCCTCGATGGGACGGTTGAAAAGGAGCTTCTGCGGGAAATCGGGCTGCTGGTCCGTAGCCGGCGTCGGCGATAGGGACAGCATGCCTAGGCGTGTCAGCAGGTCGAGCAGGGCGGCTCCCCGGGCCGGTGTGGCGCAGTCGGCCAGGATCTCCTGCACCGTCTTGCCCTGGCCCAGCTGCTGCAGCAGGTCGACCTCTTCCGGCCCCATGTTGAGCAGGTTCACCAGGCGGAAATAGGTCGTGGTGCGTACCGGGCAGAGGGCGGCGCACCTGGCGAGGTACGGGGCTAGGTCGAAGGTCGCGGCGCCGGCGGCCTGGTGCAGCAGGCGCGGCACGGAGAGGGGGGTGAGCGGGAGCTCCAGGTCGGCAAGGTCGGGGGTGAACCGGGGCGACTGGTTTTGCAGCAGCGCCTCCACCAAGGAGCGGAACAGGAACAGGCGGGACTGCTCCAGCAAGTCATCGTAGCGGATGAGGCCGGCCTCTACGAGCGGCAGGCGCCCCGGGCGGGCCGGTGGGAACTCTTCCAGGTCGCCGCGCTGCAGGTGGTGGGTGGATACCAGGAAGGGAACGAAGCCGGGCGCCGAGAAACCGGCGGGCTCCCCTCCGACCACGAAAATCCTGGTCCCGCCGCGCAACTCGATGGTGCCGTTCGCGCCGCTGCGGTAGAGATCGAGCAGCAGTCGGGAGATTTCCTTGCCCGCGGGATTCTGCTCCAGGGCGTCCTGCACGGCTTTGAGGAAATCGTCCTTGCCGAAAGGCTTCTCCAGGTAGGCCTTGACCCCCAGCTTCGCCGCGGCGCGTGCGTAGGCTTCGCCCCGGAACGCCCCGGTCATGATCACCACCGGGAGCTCCTTCAGGGCTGCGCTGCGGCGCACCCGCTGCAAAAGTTCCACGCCGTTTAACCCCGGCAGCTTCAGATCCAGCACCAGTAGGTCGAAACGCTGCTCCTGCAGCAGGGCGAGAGCGGCGTCCCCGCTGGCGGCATCCTTCACCTTGTGCCCGCGCCCTTCCAGTACGGTGCGCAGCATCGCGGAGAGCTTCTCGTTGTCCTCCACCAGCAAAATGCTGCCCGTCATCTAGCTTCCCCCTTGCGAGGCCGCGGCAGGCGCCTTCAGGTACTTCTGCACCGCCTGGTTGTGAGACGAGAGGTCCTTCGAAAACTGGTGACTGCCGTCACCGCGCCCCACGAAGTAGAGGTAGGGGACGGCGGCCGGGTTGAGCACCGCCTCGATGGCGTCCTTGCCGGGGTTGCCGATCGGCCCCGGCGGCAGGGCCGGGATCAGGTAGGTGTTGTACGGGGTGGGCTTCAGGATGTCTTCCCTTCTCACCTTGCCGGCGAAGGCCCGCACCCCGTACAGCGCGGTGGGGTCGCTTTGCAGCCGCATGCCGAGCTTCAGGCGGTTTTGGAACACGGCGGCGATGAGCGGCTTCTCCCCGGGGAGCACCGCCTCCTTCTCCACCATCGAGGCGAGGGTGAGGAGCGTCGGCACCCGGAGCCCCTTGGCCTTGGCGCGGCCGTCCACCGACTGCTTCAGGAAGGCCTGCTGCCGTTGCACCATTTCGCGCACGACATCCACCTCCGTCTTGCCCGGCAGGATGTTGTAGCTCCCGGGGAAGAGGTACCCTTCCGCGCTGGCGGCATCGATGCCGAATTCCTTGAGCAGCGCGGTATCACGACAGGCGGCCAGGAAGTTTTCCTTGGTGAAGATGCCGCGTTTCTCCAGCATCTCCGCTATCTGGTAGCTGGAGTACCCTTCCGGCAGCGCGAACATGCGCTGGTAGATGTCGCCGTTGATCATCTTGGCGAGGATCTGGCTCGGACGCATGCCGTCGTCGAACTGGTAGAACCCCGCCTTGAGCCGGGCATCGCCCCCCTTGATGCGGGCGTAGAGAGTGAAGAGACGGGCGCTGGAGACGATGTGGCGCGCCTCGAGGTCGGCAGCCAAGGCTTTCAGCGGCCGCCCCTTACCTAGTTCGACGATCTCCACGCGCTTGCCGTCGCCGGAGGGAAGCAGCAGGAACCGGGAAAAACGGGTGATGGGTACCAGGATGACTATCAGCAGCAGCGCGACGCAGAGTTTGCGCTGCCGCAGGAGCGTATCTTTGAGGTTGGAAGCTACGATGGCACTATCCTATGCAAAACGGTGCTTTTGCTAACTCAGCAATAGGTTTAGGTTAAATCGGCAACTGTGTCAAGGCCAAATGCCAGAGCCGTCCCGGGAATGAATTATGGTTGATGTAATTTAATAATAATTTTTTTAAAGACAGTGGGGCAATTCCAATGTATCATATCTGACCGTGCCGCTCGGCCCGAAGCGGTCCACCACTACAGTAGGGCAGACGAGGTGCTTGATGAAGCAGAGGTTTATTAACTCAGACTACTTCCCGTTTCAGATCCAGATTTCCGCCGCTTGCGGCGAGCGCATCGCTTTGCGGGACATCCTCGAGGACCTGGGTGACGTCCCCGGCATCATCTACGCCCGCCGGGTAGCGGGCAAGCTGAACAAGGAGCTTGCGCCGCACGAGACCGCCATCATGCCGGGTCTGTTGCACCTTTATTCCATCCTGAGCCGGGTCTACCGCTACGTGATGGGACAGTACTGCGCCAAGCAGCAGCCTGGCGTACTGACCGCGCTCATGGCCCAGGCCGGGTATGACGGTTTCGGCGGCGAGGCGGGAACGACCCTGCAGCGCTTCATGGAACTGTTCCCTTCGCAGCAGATGGTGTTGGGCGGCGACACGCCTCAGGGTCTCCTGGCCGGCGACGACGAGGATCTGACCCGGCGCCAGGCCCTCTCGGCCGAGCTGTTGCTCATGCTGCTGAACGGCGAAAACCGGGCCCTGGACCAATTCCGCCGCCTGTTCGACGCCTCGCCGCTGGCCGATTCCTCCCCTTACCTCAAGGTGACCTCGGAACTGGACCGGCGCCTGGCCCAGGCTCCCCCGTTCGAGCCCATGGGCGTTTCCCTCCCCGAACTCCTGCGGGCGCCGATGAAGGCCTCCCCCGACTCGCTGGCGGGACAGATCGCCTACATCAGGGAACATTGGGCCGCCATCCTTCCCCCGGAATTGCTCACCGAACTGGTCACCGCGATGGACATCGTCTCCCAGGAGGGACGCGCCTTCTTCGGCGGCCCCGGTGAACCGAAGGTGCTCCGCTTCGGCCGCAGCGCCAGCGGCGGCGACGAGTACCCCGAGTACGAACGCTTCTCCCAGGATGCGGACTGGATGGCCAACGTGGTGATGATCGCCAAGATGGTCTACGTCTGGCTCGGGCAGCTCGCCCAGACCTACCAGACCGAGGTGCGCACCCTGGACCAGATCCCCGACGCGGAACTGGACCGCCTGGCGAGCTACGGCTTCAGCGCACTCTGGCTGATCGGCATCTGGGAGCGTTCACCCTCCTCACAGCAGATCAAGCGCATCGCCGGCAACCAGGAGGCGATTTCCTCGGCCTACTCACTCTACGACTACGTGATCGCCCACGACCTCGGGGGGGACTGGGCGCTGGACAACCTGCGCCAGCGCTGCGCCGCCCGCGGCATCCGCTTGGCCAGCGATATGGTTCCCAACCACACCGGCCTGTACTCCAAGTGGACCGTGGAACACCCGGACTGGTTCATCCAGCTCGATTACCCGCCGTACCCGGACTACCAGTTCAACGGCCCCGACCTCTCCCCCGACGGGCGTGTCGGCCTCTTCATCGAGGACGGCTACTGGGACAAGCGCGACGCGGCGGTGGTATTCAAGCATCTCGACCGCGGTAACGGCCGCGTGCGCTACATCTATCACGGCAATGACGGCACCTCCACCCCCTGGAACGACACCGCCCAATTGAACTACCTGATCCCCGCGGTGCGCGAGGCGGTAATCGGCACCATCCTCCACGTGGCGCGCCAGTTCCCCATCATCCGCTTCGACGCGGCCATGACCTTGGCCAAGAAGCATTACCAGCGCCTGTGGTACCCGCTGCCGGGTCACGGCACGGGCGTCCCCTCGCGCGCAGAGCACGGCATGGACCGCGCCAGCTTTGACGAGGTATTCCCGGCCGAATTCTGGCGCGAGGTGGTGGACCGGGTGGCGGTGGAGGCGCCGGACACGCTGCTGCTGGCCGAGGCCTTCTGGCTCATGGAAGGGTACTTCGTCCGGACCCTGGGCATGCACCGCGTCTACAACTCCGCTTTCATGAACATGCTGAAGATGGAAGAAAACGCCAAGTACCGGCAGACCGTGAAGAACGTGCTCGAGTTCGAGCCGGAGATCCTGAAGCGCTTCGTGAACTTCATGAACAACCCGGACGAGCGCACCGCCGTGGAACAGTTCGGCAAGGAAGGGAAATACTTCGGCGCCACCGTGCTCCTGGTCACCATGCCCGGCCTCCCTATGTTCGGGCACGGGCAGGTCGAGGGGTTCCACGAGAAGTACGGTATGGAGTACCGGCGCGCTTATTGGGACGAGCCGGTGGACCAGCAGCTGGTGGGCCGCCACGAAAGCGACATCTTCCCGCTCATGCGCCGGCGCCACATCTTCTCAGGAAGCGAGCAGTTCACCCTGTACGACTTCTATTCCGGTCACAGCGTCAACGAGAACGTCTTCGCCTATTCCAACCGTAACGACGGCGAGCGGGGCCTGATCCTGTTCCACAACGCCTTCGCCTCAACGGCAGGCTGGATCCGCACCTCCTGTGCCGTCTTGAGGAAGAACGCCTCCGGCGGGACCTCCCTGGCGCAGACCACCTTGGGGGATGCACTGAGCTTCAAGCGGGACGGCCGCCATTACTACAGTTTCCGCGATTACGCCTCCGGCCTTTGCTACCTGAGAAATGGCCGTGATCTGTGCGACCAGGGGCTCTACGTCGAGATGGGTGCCTACGAGTACCACGCCTTCCTCGACTTCACCGAGATCTACGACGACGACTTCGGCACCTGGGGGGCGCTCTGCTACCGGCTGAACGGGACCGGGGTAGAGAACCTGGACGAGGAGGTCAAGAAGGTGCGCTACGGCGCCCTGCACGAGTCGTTCAGGCTGTTCCTGACCAAGGCCGCCGTGGTGCTGCAGGAGCCGGGTGTTGCCCCGCAGACCCGGATCGCTCCGCTGGAGCCGCTGCTCGCATCCTTCTACAAGACCCTGGCGCCTGATGCGACGGAAAAGGCCCAGCGCGCGCTGCTTGGCGTGTTCGGCACCGAGTTCCTGCAGGCCCAACAAACGGTCCAGGAAGGGGACCTTCTGCCTGCCGAGTGGCTCTTGTTGTGTGCCTTCCTGGCGCTGCACCGGGCAGCGAGCCTCAGGAAAACCGAGAGCATATCGTTGTTCGAGGAGTTCGGCCTGGTGCACCCGCTGGTGCAGGTACTGCAGACCCTTCCCCCGGCGGACCCGGAGCAGGTGGTCGATCTCCCTCCGCGCGCTTTCGGGAAGCTGCTCGGACTCCTGCTGCGGCACGAGGACTACCTCGCCAATTGCCGCGCCATCGGGGTGACCCGCTGCTCGGCCGCTCTCTTCTCGGATCCGGCGGCGGCCCGCTTCCTGTTCCTGCACGAAAGCGGCGGCGCACAGTGGTTCAACAAGGAGCGCTTTGAGCTGCTGGTGGACTGGCTGGCGCAGGTGGAACCGTACGCGGCAGTCTCCGCCGAAGCCAAGGCCGGCAAGGGACAGGAACTGGCGGCCAAGGCCGTGGCCAACCTGATGAAGGAGAGTGCTGCTGCGGCCGGTTACCGGCTCGATCAGCTAATGAACGTTTTGCAGACCGGCTTCTGATTTTTCCGAGTTACCTGTTAGAATCAGAGCTGGCGCTTGATCTTCCGGAGCGCCCTTATCTATCGCATCATGAAAGAGAGGGGAGAGCAATGGCGGTCATCAACACGGCACTGCAGGACAACGTAGGTACCATCACCTTCAACGACCCCGAGCACCGCAACATGCTGAGCGGCACGCTCATCGACGAGATGCTGCAGTCGATCGGCGCCCTGCAGAAGGGGAGGATGAGGGTGTTGGTGATCAGGGCCCCAAAGGGGTCCAAGGTCTGGTCGGCCGGGCACGACGTGCACGAGCTGCCGCTGCCAGGGCGTGATCCGCTTTCCTACCACGACCCGCTGGTGACCGTGCTGCGCTCCATCCAGAGCCTTCCCATCCCGGTCATCGCCATGATCGAGGGGAGCGTCTGGGGGGGCGCCTGCGACCTCGCCCTTTCCTGCGACATCCTGATCGGCTGTCCCAGTTCCTCGTTCTGCATGACCCCGGCGAAGATCGGCGTCCCCTACAACGTCTCGGGGATCCTGCACTTCATGAACATCATGGGGGTGAATTTCGCCAAGGAGATGTTCTTCACCGCGGAGCCTCTTTCGGCCGAGCAGGCAAGCAAGGCCGGGCTTTTAAACCACTTGATCGAGGCGGATGAGCTGGAAGAGTTCACCTACAACATGGCCCACAAGATCACCAAGAACAGTCCGCTTTCCATCGGGGTGATCAAGGAGCAGATCCGGTTGTTGGCGAGCGCCCATCCCCTCTCGCCGCTCACCTTCGAGCGGGTGCAGGGGCTCAGGCGCACCGTCTACGACAGCAAGGACTACGCGGAAGGGATCAAGGCCTTCCTCGAAAAGCGCCCTCCGGTGTTTACGGGCGACTAACCCGCCGTTCCCCCCTCTCCCTTTGGGAGAGGGGCGGGGTGAGGGCGTTGCACCAAGCAGAATTCCCCTGTGGCACTGGCCCTCCCCCGGCCTTCGGTCACCCTCTCCCGGAGGGCGAGGGTAGAACCTAGACAACAAAAAAGCCCGACCGGTACACCCGGTCGGGCTTTTCATTGGTGATCCTGTAGGGGCGAATAATCATTCGCCCGCCTCTCTTATTCTTCCGCCTTCTCGAAGTTTCCCTTCTCCTGGCACTGCGGGCACTTCTGCGGCTTGCAGCGTCCTTCCTTGGTGAATCCACAGCTCTTGCATTTCCACGTTGCCATAACGTCCTCCTATTTGTTGTTGTTCAGCTTTATTTCCTGCACCTTTCCGAACACGGAAAGCGGCTGGTCGAACTTCTTCTCGTCCCCGACCACGACCAGTTTCATCGCGTCCGGACGCAGGTATTGCTTGGCCACGCGCAGCACGTCGGCGCGGGTGACGCGGGCAATGTTGTCGCGGTAGTTTTCCAGGTATCCCTTGGGATATCCGTAGAACTCCAGGCGCGCCTGCTGCGCCACCACGGCGCTGCTCTTCTCGAAGGCGAAGATGAAGGAGTTGATGATGGAGTCCTTGGCGAGCTGCAGCTCCGCCTCGGAGACCTCGGCCTGGGTCATGCCCGTGATGATCGACTCCAGCAGCTTGATGGTGCGCGCGGTGGATTCCACCTTGGTCTCGGTCTCGGCTATGAACGGCCCCTTGAAGCGGCGCCCCGGGTCGAAGTAGGCGTCCACGTTGTAGGCGAGCCCCTGATTGGAGCGGATTTCCTGGGTGAGCCGCGAGGTGAAGCCGCCGCCGAGGATGTAATCCATCACCTTGATGGCGTAGAGGTCCGGGTTGTTCTTGTCGATGCCGATGTGCCCCATGCGGATCACCGACTGGTTCACCTCTTTTTGCACGTGCAGCACCGCCGGGGTCATCTCCTCGTTCGGTTTGGGCACTACCGGGAAGGGGGCGTTCTGGTTGGGCCAGTCGCCGAAGAGCGCCTCCAACTTCTTGAGCAGCTCGGCCCGGTCAAAGTCGCCGGAGACCGCCAGGATCATATTGGCTGGATAGAAGTAGCGTTTGTGGAAGGCGATCAGGTCGTCGCGGGTGATAGCGTTCACGGTGGCGACGGTCGGGATACGCCCGAGGGGATGACCGGCATAGATGGCACGCGTGAGTTCACGCCCGGCCACCCCTTTCGGATCGTCGTTCTGGCGCCGGATCCCTTCGATGGCGTGGCTCTTCGCCAGCTCGATACGGGCCGGATCGAAAGCAGGCTCCCTGACCACCTCGGCAAAGAGCGCGAGGGTGCGGTCCAGGTTCTTGGACAGCGTCGAGAAGGAGACGTTGGCGTTATCGGCGTTCATGCCCGACTCGATGGATGAGGCCATGAATTCCAGCTCCCGGTCCAGTTGCTCCGGTGCGGTTTTCAAGGTGCCCCCGCTTCTCAGTGTGGCGCCGGTCAGGGCCGCGAGCCCCACCTTGGCATCCGGCTCATAGAGGCTGCCGACGTTAAGGTAGCTGGTCAGGCTCACTAGCGGCAGTTCGCGGTCCTGAAGGAGATAAACCACCATGCCGTTTTTCAGCTGTACCCGCTCCGTCTTGGGGAACTGGAACTTGAGCTGCGGGAAAGTCATGGTGCGCGGGTTGGCGGGCGAGGCTGCTTGCACTGCCTGCACTCCCGAGATCGCGTCGAGCTTGGCTTCTGCTATGGCGCTGGACCTGAAGGCGTTGGCCTCAGGGATGCCGACAGCGAGCAGGAAAGCTACGGCGGTCAGGCGGGCCAGGTTGATCTTGCTGAACAAGCTTTTGCTGATTGAAATCATTACTTACTGTCCCCCTTCAGCCTTGGTGAGGTAGCCGACGTTGCGGTTCTGGCGCGTGAAGTACTGCTTGGCCACGCGCATCACATCCTCGGGCGTGATCTTCGCCACCTTCTGACGGTGTTCGATCAGGTAACGCCAGGTCCCTGCGATCGCCTCGTACTCGGTGAGGTTGCGGGCCAGGCCGCCGTTGGAGGCCATCTGCCGGGACTCCTCAAATTCGAGCTGGTTCAGGATCTGCTGCAGCTCCTCGCGCGTCATCGGCTCGGTCTTCAGGCGCTCAAGCTCCTTGTAGATCGCCTGCTCCACTTCGGCCGCCGTGTGCGGCGCGCGTGGCGTCGCGTTGATGATGAAGAGGTTGGGATAGCGGCTCCCCGGCGCCCCGAAGGAAGAGACTGAGGTGACCAGCTTCTGCTCCAGGACGAGCTTCTTGTAGAGCCGCGAGGTGCGGCCGCTGGTGAGCAGCATGTCGATCACGTCGAACACGTAGTCGTCGGGGGCGGGAAGGGTCGGCTTGTGGTAGCCGATCATCAGCTCGGGCTCGGCGTCGCCGATCACCTCGGTCCGCTTCTCGCCGGCCTGCTCGGGCTCGGTGACCGCCACCGGCGGCACCGGGGTCCCCGGTTTGATGTTGCCGAAGTACCGCTCCACCAGCGCGACGGTCTTCTGCGGATCGATGTCCCCGACGATGGCCACGATGGCATTGTTGGGGGCGTAGTACTTGTGCAGGAAGTTTTCCGCCTTAGTCCGGGTCAGGTTTTCGATGTCTGACATCCAGCCGATGGTGGGCTGGCCGTTGGGGTGCGCGTTGAAAGCGTCGGCGAGAAAGGTTTCCCAGAGTTTTCCTTCCGGCTCCGCGTCGTAGGAGCGGCGCCGCTCCTCCATGACCACGTTGCGCTCAGTGTAGAACTCACGGAGCACCGCGTTCTGCATCCGGTCCGACTCGATCGCCGCCCAGAGCTCCAGCTTGTTGGCCGGGATGTTGATCAGGTAGGTGGTGCCATCCTTGCTGGTGAAGGCGTTGTAGCCGGAGCCGCCGTTACGCGAGTAGATGTCGGCGAACTCCTCCTTGACCACGTACTTTTCCGCCTCCTTCTCCAGGGCGGTCAGTTCGGCGGAAAGTTTCTCGACCACCTTAGGGTCGGCCTGCTCACGCTTGATCTTCTCGTCCATGAGCTTTTGAGCGGTCGCTTCGATCTTGTCCAGGATCGGCTTTTCCGCGGCGTAATCCCTGGTACCCAGGGTCTTGGTTCCTTTGAAGAGCATGTGTTCCAGGAGGTGGGCGAGGCCCCGCTCGTCGCTTCTCTCGTCGACGCTTCCTACCTTGAAGCGGATCCAGGCTGCCACGGTGGGGGAGTTGTGCCGCTCCACCATCAAAAGCTTCATCCCATTTTTCAGGGTGTGCTCTTGCACCCGTTCGGCCAGCCCCTGGGCGAAGCAGGTGGCGGCGTTGACAAGGATGGCAAGGGCGACGACGCATCTTGCTACTGACTTCATGACTACCTCGGCTCAGTGATTTTAATGTGAAGCGAGAAAAAAGATAACATTTGTCCTGTTGAAGCGCAAGGGGCTTGCAGACAAGAAATCCCGCGGGAGGTGCTCCCGCGGGATTGGGTGCGGCGAAAGGGTGACCTGACGGCTGTCTACTGAGGAGGGGACTGGCTCCGCCAGGTACCTGTCCCCTTAGGGCAGCCTACTTGAGGGCCTGGGCGAATACCTCGCGGATGTCTTCCACGAAGAAGAACTGCAATTCCTCTTTCACGTTTTCCGGAATGTCGTCAAGGTCCTTTTTGTTCTTGGCCGGTGCCAGCACTTTCTTGACCCCGGCGCGGCGGGCGGCGAGCACCTTTTCCTTAAGACCGCCGATCGCCAGCACTCGCCCGGTTAGGCTCATCTCGCCGGTCATGGCGACATCCCGGCGTGCGGGGCGGCCGGAGAAGAGCGACACGATGGTGGTGGCCATGGTGATCCCGGCGGAGGGGCCGTCCTTGGGGATGCTTCCCGCGGGAACGTGGATGTGCAGCGTGGTGTCGTCGAAGGCCTTTTTCTCGATGCCGAGTTCCGTGCAGTTCGCCTTCACGAAGGAGAGAGCGGCGCGGGCGGATTCCTTCATCACCTCGCCCAACGAACCGGTCAGGATCAGGTCTTCCTTCCCCTTCATCTTGGTGGCTTCCACAAAGATGATGTCGCCGCCGCTCTCGGTCCAGGCCAGCCCCGTGGCTACACCGACCCGGTCCTTCTCGGAGGCGACCTCGTCGAAGAACCTCGGGGGGCCGAGCAGTTCGGCAACGGTCTCGGGGTCGACCAAGGTGCGTAACGGTTTCTCCTGGGCCACTTCCTTAGCGATCTTGCGGCACACGGAGGCGATGCTGCGCTGCAGGTTCCTGACGCCGGCCTCGCGGGTGTAGTCGTGGGTGATCCGGTAGATGGCCTCGTCGGTGAATTCCGGCACCATTTTGGCCAGCCCGTTTTCCTCGACCTCCCGGGCGATCAGGTACTTCTTGGCGATGTTCAGCTTCTCCTCGTCGGTGTAGCCGGAGAGGGTGATCACCTCCATGCGGTCCTTCAAGGGCGCCGGGATCGGGTCGAGCTGGTTCGCCGTGGTGATGAACATCACCTTGGTCAGGTCGAAGGGGACGTCGAGGTAGTGGTCGGTGAACGAGAAGTTCTGCTCCGGGTCGAGTACCTCCAAGAGGGCACTGGCCGGGTCGCCGCGGAAGTCGGCGCCGATCTTGTCCACCTCGTCCAGCATGAAGACCGGGTTGTTGGAGCCGGCGCGGTTGATCTCCTGGATGATACGGCCGGGGAGGGCGCCGATGTAGGTGCGTCGATGCCCGCGGATCTCCGCCTCGTCGCGCATGCCGCCCAGCGAGATGCGGATGAACTTGCGCCCCAGAGTGCGGGCGATGGACTTGCCCAGGCTGGTCTTGCCGACGCCCGGAGGCCCCACGAAGCAGAGGATCGGTCCTTTCATATTGTCTTTCAGGGTCCGCACCGCCAGGTACTCGAGAATACGCTCCTTCACCTTCTTCAGGTCGTAGTGGTCCTCGTTCAGTACCGTCTCTGCCTGGTTGATGTCCTTGTTGTCGGGGGTACTGGTCTGCCACGGGATGGTGGTCAGGTAGTCGAGGTAGGTGCGGGAAACCGTGTATTCGGGGGAGGCCGGGTTGATCCGCTCCAGCCGCCTCATCTCCTTCTCGGCGATCTTGCGGACGTCCTCGGGCATCTTGGCGCTCTCGATCTTGCTCCTGAGCTCGTTGGTCTCGCCCTGGCGCGAATCCTCCTCGCCCAATTCCTCCTGGATCTGCTTCATCTGCTCGCGCAGCAGGAATTCCTTCTGGCTCTTGCCGACCTTCTTGGTGACCTCGGCCTGCACCTCGCCCTTGATCTGCAGCCGCTGCACCTCGTTGGTCAGGTGCATGTAGACCTTCTTGAGCCGCTCGAGCGGGTCGATGGTCTCCAGGAGCTTTTGCAGTTCGTCGATGGGGAGGTTCAGGTAGAGCGCCACCAGGTCGGAGAGGCGCGCGGGGTTGTCGATGAAGTCGATCATCTTCATGACGTCGTCGGGAAGGGGGCGGCCGTAGGAGAGGGCGATTTTCAGGAGGGCGTTCAGGCTGCCGACCAGCGCTTCAGAGACCATCGACTTCTCGGCGAACTCGCGCACCGGTTCGAGGCGCGACAGCGCCACCGGGGTCTGCTGCACGATGGCCAGTACCCGGACCCGGATCACCCCTTCGAGAACGACCTTGGCGCCGCCGCCGGCAAGCTTATTGATCTGCACCACCTTGCACAGCGTCCCTATCTCGTGCAGCGCCGAGTGCAACTCCCCGGCCGGTTCCTGTTTCAACTTCACCAGGGCCACCAGGTTATTGAAGAGCACTGCCTCCTCGAAGGGGGGCATATCCTCCTGTTTCAGGAAGATGGTGAAGACCATGTAGGGGAAGGCAATGATCTCCCGCAGGGGATACAGCGGGACGATCTCCGGCATGTTGATGGTAATGTTCTCTGTCATGACAGTATTTCCAGATACTTGGTTGAGGGCGCGAATTTAAAAAGATTACTGGAGAAGCGCCCCCTGTCAACCTGGAACTGCCTGTTTAGATGGCCTCCCACGCTTCGTACAAGGAGGAGATTTCAGAACTGAGCTGGGCGTGACGCTCGCCGGCGACGCGGGCCGCCTCGTGGTTGGAAAAGAACTCGGGCGCCGCCATTTCCTCTTCCAGCTTGGCGAGTTCCTTTTCCTTCACCCCGATCTGTTGTTCGATCTCAGCCAGCTTGCGCTCGCGGGCCCGCTCCTCTTTCTGGCGCTGCTTGTCCAACTCGCGCTGCTGCTGGCGGGACAGCTGCTGGTCTGGCTGCTCCTCCGCCGGCGTGGCGGCTTTCTCCTCCCCCTTCGCGGGGGTGAGCCGCCCGAGTCCGTCCTGTCCGGGCGCCGCGGCCGCTCCGGAGGTTTTCTCTAGATAGTATTCGTAGTCACCGTAGAAACTCTCCAGCTTGCCGCCGCCGACCTCGACCACCCTGGTAGCCAGCCCGTCGATGAAATGCCGGTCGTGCGAGACGAAGACCACGGTGCCGCCGAAATTCTTGAGCGCCTCGAGGAGCACATCCTTACTGAACAGGTCGAGGTGGTTGGTCGGCTCGTCCATAAGGAGCAGGTTGGTGGGGCGCAGCAAAAGCTTGGCCAGCGCCAGGCGGTTGCGCTCGCCGCCGGAGAGGACGCCGACCTTCTTGTGGATGTCGTCGCCGGAGAAGAGGAAGGCCCCCAGGATGTCGCGCAACTGCGGCACCATGTCGAACGGCGCGTCGGCCAGCAGTTCGTCGTACGCCGAACGGGACGCGTTCAGTTCCTGGGCCTGATCTTGGGCGAAGTAGTCCTTGATGACGTTGTGGCCGTCCTTCACCGTGCCGGATGTGACGTCGGCGTTGGCCAGGACGCGCATCAGAGTCGATTTGCCCGCGCCGTTGTGTCCGACCAGGGCGATCCTCTCGCCGCTCTCCACAGTCAGGTCGACCTGATCCAACACCACGTTACTGCCGTAGGCCTTGACCACCCCGCTAAGTTCCATCACCGTCTTGCCGCTTTTGGGGGCGGCGGGGAAGCGGAAATGGATCTTCTTGCGCTCCGGGGGGAGCACGATGCGTTCGATCTTATCCAACTGTTTGATGCGCGACTGCACCATGGCCGCCTTGTCCGCCTTGTACCGGAAGCGGGAGATGAAATCCTCCATCTTCTCCACTTCTTCGTCCTGGCGCCGCTTGGCCTCGCGCAGGGCGGAGACCCGCTCCTCGCGCTGCACCAGGTAGTTGCTGTAGTTGCAGTGGTAGTCGGTGATGGCGTGGTTCCAGACCTCGGCGATGCGGGAGCAGACCTGATCCAGGAAGAAGCGGTCGTGGGAAACGAGCATGACCGAGTAGGGGTACCCCTGCAGGTAGCTTTCCAGCCAGTTGCGCGCCTCGATGTCCAGATGGTTGGTCGGTTCGTCCAAAAGGAGCACGTTCGGTTTTTTCAGGAGCAGCTTGGCGAGGGCGATGCGCATCTGCCAGCCGCCGGAAAACTCTCCGCATTCCTTCTCCCAGTCGGCGGGGGAGAAGCCGAGGCCGGTGAGGACGTTGCCCACCTCGCTCTCCATGGCGTAGCCCCCCTTGAGGCGGAATTCCTCCTGGAGGTGGCCGAAGCGGTCCAGGAGCTGGTCGTGCCCCGGAGCATCGTGCGGTTCGTGCTCCAGTCGGGCCGTCAGCTCCGCGATCTCCCGCTCGATATCCTGCAGTTCGGACAGCGCCGTCATCACCTCGGCGAAGAGCGGCTGGCCTTTGGCGATAATGCCGTCCTGGGGCAGATAGCCGACCGTGCCGCCGCGGGTGATCTGGATCTCGCCGCTGCTGCTTTCGACCTCACCGGCGATGATGCGCATGAGCGTCGATTTGCCGGCGCCGTTTTCGCCGACGAGACCGACGCGCTCGCCCTTTTTCAGGTGCCAGCTGATCTCGGTGAAAAGCGGTTTACCCGCGAAGTCTTTGGAGAGTTTCTTCAGGTGCAGCATGAGTATTCCTTCCTTCTAAAACCGTTAGCGACGGAGAAAATCTGAGGACATCTGAGAAAGACAAAACGAGAGTCTTTGGGTTACTCCGAATTTCTCAGATTTTCTCCGCGGCCAATGGTTCGGTTTTACTTTTTGTCCTTCCCCTGCAGGTAGTCTGCGAGGATGGTGCGGCTGTGCTCGTCGTCGTGACAATAGACACAGAGGTTTTCCCAGTTGCTGCCATCAGACGGGTTGTAATTGTGGTTGCCGTCCTTGTGGTGCACGGTCAAAAGGTGCAGGTTGGCAAGCTCGAACTCGCGCCCGCACTTGGCGCAGATCCAGCCATGCAGCTTGAGCGACTTCTCCCGGTAGTTCTCGGGGCGCTGCTGCTCGCCCCGCATCTTGCGCACCAGCTCGTCGATCTCCTCGGCGCTCTTGGGCGGGACGTTTTTCGGCCCGCGGGGGCGAAACGATGGGGACATGGTCGATCCTCCTCTTCCCCCCTCCAGGCGCAACGGACCTGTAGGGGCGAATAATTATTTGTCCAGCGCTCTGGCCCCGATCTCCGTCCGGGCGAGAACACAGGTGGTGCGGCAAAGGGGGGCGAATGATTATTCGCCCCTACAGGGGTAAGACCTGAGGGCGTAAAGTTGCCGCTCGATTGCTACAGGTTCCCCTTGAGCCCGATGGCCTCCGCCTCGGTCTTCATCCCTTCGATGGTGTCGGCGATGAGATCGTTCAACTCCACTCCCATCATGGCGGCGCCCTTCTCGATCACCGAACGGTCGGCGCCGGCGGCAAAGGCCTTGTCCTTCCACTTCTTGGTGACGCTCTTCACGGGAAGGTCGAGGATGCTCTTGGAGGGACGCACCAGCGCGGAGGCGGCCACGAGCCCGGTCAACTCGTCGATGGTGAAGAGTGTCTTCTCCAGGTTGCTAAGCGGCTCGACGTCGCTGCAGATCCCCCAGCCGTGGGAAACCACCGCGCGAATATACTCCTCCGGCCACCCGGCATTCTTCAGGATCTCCGGCGCCTTGTGACAGTGCTCTTGGGGGTGACGCTCGTAGTCGATGTCGTGCGCCAGCCCGATCAGGCCCCACATCTCCTCGTCCTCGCCGTACTTCTTCGCCATATGGCGCATCACCGCCTCCACCGCGAGCGAATGTCTTCTCATCTGGTCGCTGGGCAGGTATTCCTCGACAAGTTTCCAGGTCGCTTCCCTGGTCGGTTTAGTACTCATAACAGCGTGCCTCCCTGTTGATTGGTCCAGCCTTGGGATCGTAGTCAAATTGGCCAACGATGTCAATTAGCTAAGCCTTAGGCTCCAAACGGGCGATCTTCGGCTCGTGCCCCTTCTTGTACACCATCAGCGTTCGTTTGAAGCTGATCACGATGTCGCCATTCTGGGTGAAGCCGGTGGTCTTGACCGTGACGATGCCGAGGTTCGGCCGCGACTTCGACTCTCTCTTTGCGAGCACCTCCGACTGGGAATACAACGTGTCCCCTTCGAAGAGCGGGTTGGGGAGGGTGACCTCGTCCCAACCGAGGTTGGCGAAGACGTTCTGGGAAATGTCGGTGACGCTCTGGCCGGTAACGATGGCAAGGGTGAGGGTGGAGTCCACCAGCGGCTTCCCGAATTCCGTCTGCGCCGAGTAGTGCTGGTCGAAATGGATCGGCGCCGTGTTCTGGGTCAGCAGGGTGAACCAGATGTTGTCGGTCTTGGTAACGGTGCGCCCCAGCGGGTGCGGATAGACGTCACCTACTTCAAAATCCTCGAAGAACCTGCCGCGCCAGCCTTCCTTGATCGCCATCTCGACCTCCCGGTTTTTCTGTAGTAGGAGCGGCCTGCGCCGCAGTTCATCTCAATCGGCTATTGTCTGTGACCTCACGTAGAGGACCAGTCCGACCAGCGAAAGTGTTATCCCGACCATCCCGGCCTTGCCCGGCCAGGCTCCCCCCAGGAAGACGATCTCGCCGAGCAGCGAGAAGACCACCTCGGTGGATTGGGTGGCGTCGACGGCGGAAAGCTCGAAAGGGGTCTTAGCCAGGTGGCGCGCCTTGTAAAAAAGTGTAGTGGCTATGACGCCGGAGAAGATGGCGACCACCGCCGTATTGAGCAACTGCCCTGGCGATGGCGCGGGAGGCTGCAGGCAGAGCGTCAGCACGATCCAGAACGGGATCGATCCGAGCACCATGAGCAGCACCCGGGCGACGCTGTCGTCGAGGACGGCCGTGCTGCTCTCCGGGATCGTGGCGATCTTGCCGTGGCGCGCCTCCCAGATCAACTGGTTTCCGAGCGGATAGGCAAAGGCCGCCACCAGTACGGGCACCACGCCGAGGAAGGTTTCCCGCATCGATGCCGCGGCCGACGCCTGTTCGCAGGTGACCAGGACGATGCCGATGAAGATGAGGGCGGTGAACAGGATTCCGCGCATCGGCACCCGCTTGCCGAACAGCAGCAGCACCAGCGGCGTCGCGAGGATGGTGGACTGCCAAGTCGTCGCCACCACCCAACCGGGGGCGAAGGATGAGCTGAAGGTAAGCAGCGAGTAGAAGGCGCCGAATCCTATGCTGCCGGCCATGGTCCAGAAACACCAGTTGCTCCGGTAAGCGGAAAGCACCGCTTTGAGCAGGCGGGTCTTGCCGGCCAGCACCAGCCACAGGCTCAGCATGAAAAACATGTAGAAGTAGCGCAGGCTGGCGGTCCAGATCCAGTGGCCGCCCTGCAGGCTCATGGCGCGGTTGAGGACGAAGGTGCTGCTAAAGAAGAGGGCTGAACAAATGCCGATGAGGATAAGGCGTGTCATTAATTCCCGAGGTTCACAAGTTGTCCCTGCTGTTACTTAGGCTAGATCTCTGTAGCTGAAATCGTCGGGCAGGTAAAGTGAAAACCATTGGCATCATCGTTTCATCCCGTCCTTTTCTTCTCATCCCGAGCCCAGGTTCGGGTCCCTGTGGTAAACGGTCCAAACTAGCGCAAACACAGGTAGACAGGGATTCCGACGGGGGGCATTCTGCGTTGACAATAGTTGTCTATGATGATACTTTCCGACACGTTCAACGCTTTATACCTTATGCCCGGAAAGGTTCAACACGTGCATCTTTATAAGATTTTCCGTGCCTCATTCTCGAAAATTCCAGTCGTCCTGCTGCTCATTGCGCTTCTTTTGCCGGCGCCCGCCTTTTCTCTCGATTCTGATGACTCACAGATCTTCATCACCGGGTTCAATGCCTACCAGAAAAGAGATTATAAGACCGCGATCGACAACATGTCGGGGCTGCTCAAGAAGTATCCGGACACGCCGCTCAAGGACATGGCGATCTTCTGGCTGGCAAGGGCTCACTACAAGGTCGGCAATAACACAGAAGCCGGCAAATACATGGCCCAGTTCCTCCACGACTACCCTGAGAGCCCGCTCAAAGCGACTGTCGAGGATGAACTGCTGCAACTCGCTGATAAATATCAGAAAGGGCAGCCTATCGCTGCGGCACCGAAAACCGCTGCGCAACCGGCTATAGACAAGGCCGCTGCCGAGAAAGCTGCCGCCGCTCAAAAAACTGCCGAGAGAGCTGCTGCCGCTGAAAAGGCTGCTGCGGAGAAGGCTGCTGCGGAGAAGGCTGCTGCGGAGAAGGCTGCTGCGGAGAAGGCTGCTGCCGAGAAAGCCGTTGCTGCCGAGAAAGCCGTTGCTGCCGAGAAAGCCGTTGCTGCCGAGAAAGCCGTTGCTGCCGAGAAAGCTGCGCAAAAAGCAGAGGTAAAGAAGTCGGCCAAGGCCAAAAAGCCGGCTGCCCAGAAGGGAAAATCGGCCGCTTTACGTAAGAAGGCCGTCGCAGCTTACAAGGATGTCATCGATCGTTACCCCGGCACTCCGGCCGCCTCCAACGCATCGGCGAAACTGCTCCAGATGGGCGTCCAGTACCCTGCCATGAAGGGGACGGACGCGCCTGGCGCGGCGGGGGAAGTCACCCAGGTCTTCGAGATCGAGGTGGCCCAGTTTGCCGATGTCGATGTCGAGCTGGGACCTGCCGCTGAGACCCTGGAGGCAGGCAAGCCGTTTGCGATCCCCATGGTGATCGTCAACAGGGGGAACGGTAGCGACAGCTTCAACCTCGAATCCGGGTTCCCGCCGGAGTACGGCTTCCACTTCGCCGCCGCGTCCGCTCCGGATGCCACCATCAATAAAACTCCCAGCCTCGGCGTCGGCGAGAAGTTCCGATTGCTCGGTGTCGGCACCATTCCGCGCGCCAACATTGACGGCCAGAAGAACAGCTACCCGGTGAAGATCACCTCCGCTTTCGCCAGGGAGGCTTCCCAGACCAGGGAAATCGCACTGGTGACCTCGGCGCCACTCTTAAGGGGCGTGGTGAAGACGGATAAGGCCAAGCTGCTGCCGGGCGAGAAGGTTTCTTACCGGATCTCCCTGCTCAACATAGGCAGCGCGCCGGCCCGCGGCGTCACCTTCCGACTCAATTACCCGTCGCAGTATGAACCGGTTGCATTGCCCGCGGGATTCAAACAGGAAGAAAAGGGTGCCCTGGTCATGGAGGGCATGAGGCTCAAGTCCGGCGAGAGCCAGGACGTCAACCTCACCTTCCGGCTCAAGGACGAGGCGCTTGCAGACCAGGAGCTGTTCGTCAGGGCGGATCTTCTCAACGGCGAACTGGACAAGAAGGAATCCTTCGTTTCCGCCACCACCGTCGTACAGAGGGTGAGCGGGGTCACTGCCCGTACCAGCGCCGGCAAACTGGTCGTCATCCCGGGGCAGACCGTGTCGGTCCCGCTCATCGTCACCAACACCGGCAACGTCAGGGAAGTATTCTCCATCAAGGCGACCGTTCCCACCAATGCCACCTACAACTTCTACGAGGACGTAAACCGCGACGGCAAACGGCAGAGCACCGAGCCGATCATCAACCACGTCGGGCCGCTCTCTCCCAAGGAAGAAGCTTACGTCGTCTTCGAGATCGAGACCCCGGCCAGCGCGGCTGACGGCGCTGCTACTTCCGCTTCGGTCCGCTTTGATTCCGAGAACGCGCCTGATCGCTCCGCCGCCGTCCAGTTGCAACTGGCCTACTCCCGGCCGGTGCTGGAATTGGGGCTGGCGTCCCGCGGGGGCAAGCTGAAGCCGGGCGAGGTCTCCTCGCTGGAGCTCAACTGCGTGAACCGCGGCTCCAACCTCGCGAAACAGGTCACCCTGCAGAGCGTCCTCCCGGCGCAGCTCGAACTGGTGGCGGCAGATCCCGCCTTCAGCAGGTACGACAACGGGGTGTACGTTTGGCGCTTCGACGAGCTCGGCGCTGGCGAAAAGCGCAACATCAAGGTGACCTATCGCGTGAAGCCGGGCATCGCCGTCGGCACCAGCGTCCAAATGAAGAACTCGCTCTCCTACCAGGATCTGCTCGGGAACAGGTACTGAGATGACAAAGCGCCGCATCGTCACCCTTGGCATGCTCTTTCTGCTTGCCTGCGGCACCGCCGGCCATGCGGAAGAGATGCTGCTCTACACCCCCAAGGAAGCGACGGGCGCCGAGGCGCCGGCGTCGCCCAAGGAGGGCGTCCTGGTGCGCACGGTGACGGTGAAGGCAGGCGATACACTTGCCAAGCTGTCCCGGAAGCACATCGGCGTCTCTGACTACTATCCCCAGGTGCTCGTCTTCAACAGGATCAAGAACCCGGACCTGATTCATCCCGGTGACAAGCTGCTGGTCCCGGTCCCTCCGGGGCAGGCGGCGAGGGCGGTAAAGGCCGCGAAGGCGGTGCAGCCAAAGTCGCGGGCCTCCGTCCACCGGCCGGCGGCCCCGAAAAAAGCCGCCTCGCTGCGGATGTCGCCCGTCAAGCCGGGGGAACAGGACCTGTTCCAGAGTGGCCAGCGGGCCTATCTCGATCATGACTACCGCGAGGCCCTGGCCCGCTTCAACGTCTTTTTACGGAAATATCCTCGTTCCGGTTTCGCCGCGGATGCCTCCCTGTACCGCGCCGACTGCTTCCTGCACCTGTCCGGGGAATAATCAGCCACCTCTTCAGACCGCTTCCCAGCCCCATACCAGACACCGCAATCTACCGCGGGGCACCTGTTGCAGACGCACCACGCTCGACTACAGACCCTGCCGCTAGAACTGCGACTGGGGGGCGGCACGGTGGATACTTGTGTAATGATATGTATTTATGTGGTTTTTTAAATAGGAGGGTTTTAAGATGCAAGAAGCGATAGCGTTTCGTGTCGCGGCAAGTGCAGGTCAGGTTCTGGGGGTGTGCGAGAGGGCGGAATTCACCTGCGCCGAGCTTTACCACTACTTTGCCAGCCTGTTCAAGGACGATCGGGAGATCTTCTACATCTGGCTTAAGAGCGCCCTCGAGCGGGAGAACCGGGCCAGGTTGCTGACCCTGGTCGGCAAGCTCGCGCTGGACGACGTGATAGAGGGGGTGCACCTGGAGCTGGCGGAGGCGGAGGAGGTCCTGGCCAAGGTCCGCGCCTCGCTGGAACTGGCAAAAGAAGAGCCCCCCGAGGTTCGGGAGGCTCTCCAGCTTGGCATCGATCTCGAGCGCACCCTGGACCGGATCACCATGGAAAAGGTGGTGCAGTTCTCCGAGTCGTACCAGAAGTGGTTCCTGGCCATCATGAACCGTGACCAGGTCGAGCTTTTGCAACACGCCTACAAACAGCTGGGCCAGGACTGACCCGGCTCCAATATTGTCACCACGCGGCTACCGGGTTTCCTGACGGTAGCCGTTCAATTTTGCCAGCTCCCGCACCAGCGGATCGACCTTGCGGTCCGTGATGAAGATCCTGCCTCCCTTGGCGTCGTTGAGCATCACGCCCGGCATGCGCACCCCGTATCCCTTCTCCCAAAGCGACCACAGTTCCTGCTCCCCGTAGCGCCCGGCAACGTCCAGCCGGTTCAACAGCTTGTCGGACAGGCTCTGCAGGTCGTCGTGATCCTGGACCGGGATGACCTGGTACCCCTTTCCTTCCAAGAGGTTAGTGAGCGATTCGCCCATCGGATCCCCCTGGAAACGCGCCAGCACGTAACGCTTGCCGTTTTTCTCGAAGTAGCGGTACACGGGGATCTCCAGCCGCACTCCGTTGTTGTCGTCGGCGTAGAGGTCGATGCTCTTGTCGGCCTGGAAGCGGATGCCCAATGCTTCCAGGAGCGCGTCCGCGATGCCACGGGGATCCTTCTCCGGGATCTGGTACAGCACGCTGTCGTCCGGTCTGCCGGTGATGATGGGCGCGGTCGAGGGGGTCTCCACCAGTTTGAAGCCGTGGGAGGCCAGGAGGCGGACCAGTGCCTGCGGTGTGGCCGGGCGCTTGCCGGGGACCTTGAGCAGGGTAATGTCCTGGCGCAGCAGGCTGTCCTGGCTCTTCTCGATCTTGAAGTCCGCCTGGACGACCACCTTGCAGTCGCTGCCGAAGTCGACCAGGAAGTCCTCTTCGAAAGAATAGAAGCGAGCGGCAGTCAGCAGGGCGCGGTAAAAGGCCCGGGTGTTGTCGGGGCGCTCGGAAACCACGCTCAACTGCTGGTTCTTCTCCTGAAGCAGCGACTTGACCAGCGGCGGGAGCGAGGCGTCCGCGTCGACCAGGATGGTGCCCCCGTCCTGGGCGGCCAGCACCGGGTAGCGCTGCGGGTCAAGCGAGAGCGAGAAAGCGCTGGAGAGATAATCGAGCTGGGCCTTGCTGGAGGGGGCGTTGGGGACCAGTTGCGGCCAGACCTGTGCTGCGTCCTGCACCGCCTCGGGGTTGCGGGCAGCCGACTGCGCGCCCGACTGCTGCGCCGTCGGGGCCCTCAGGAACATCATGGTGTGCCCCTTGGCCTCGGCCGGGGCGGTTCTGCCAGTTTTGGCGGCTGCGACCTTGACGGCGCGGCGCGGCTTCTGCCTGGCGACGTGCTCGCCGGCTTCGATCGGGATGAGAAGCGTGCTTCCCACCTGCAGCCGGCGGATGTCGGCCAGATGATTGGCCGATTTCACTCTGTGGGCCACCGCGTCGGCCCGGTCGCCGGTGATGCCGTACTCCCTGGCCAGCACCCGGTACAGGAAATCGCCCCGCTTCACCTTGTAGGTCACCGTACCGGACGCCTTGGCAGCTGGCTTCGCTTTCGGGGCCGGAGCCTGCTTCGGGGCCGGAGCCGGCATGGGGTATTTCTTGGC
Organism: Geomonas propionica; assembly: GCF_016458235.1. Taxonomy (GTDB): domain Bacteria; phylum Desulfobacterota; class Desulfuromonadia; order Geobacterales; family Geobacteraceae; genus Geomonas; species Geomonas propionica. Next base: position 231,512 of record NZ_JAEMHK010000003.1, read on the forward strand.
AAGGACGGCTGGTTCAATCTCGAACTTCTTGTCGATGGCAAAAGACGTTAACGGAAAAGCGCCCAGCAGGATAAGGGCCAGGCCCAGTTGCTTCTTGTCGATACTAACCAGCATGCAAACTCCCAAAAAAAATAGTTAACGCGTTGTGCGACGGCATGAAAAGAACAGTATTCATGGATGACGTGGCGGTGCCTTACTTGTGTCCCTGGACGGGCAGTTGCAACACGATCCCCACGATGCGCGGGTCCGAGGTGCGGTAGATCGCGATTTCGGCGCCGTTCTTGGCCTTCCTGGTCTCGACGGCAAGGCCGTTTTGTGCCCTGGTCTCGCCGTCAACCGGGAGGTCGGCACCGGTTGCTTCCTTGAAGTAGCGCCCGAGCAGCCCCTCGGTCAGGTCGACCGTACCGTCTCCCACTACCTGGATCGCCCTGACCTTCCCCTGCTCGCGGAAGATCCTGAACTCTTTGCGATCACCATGATAGAGCTCCCAGCCCGGATGTGCCGCAGCATAGGCGGCGTCCGCGGGGACCTTGGGGATGAACGCTGGCAGGTTCCCGGCACCCTGCTCCATTGCCGGCGCGGCCTGGGGGGCGGCCGGGGCGGGTGTCGAGGCGGCCGGGGCGCCCAGGGAGCGCAGCGCGGAGGGCGCCGGCTTCGGTCTCTGCCAGAGCACGATACCCAGTGCCAGCACCACTACGCCCAATGCTGCGAGCCCCGCGGTGAGCCTTTTGCTCTTTCCGCTGCCGGCAGGCTCTGGGGTGTGCGCCGAGTCATCTTCGTCCGGGTCCACCCCGCACAGTTCGGGCGGTTTCCGGTAGATCTGATCCGGAGTCGGGTACAGGGACTTGGGCGCACTCCGCGCGGGCTTTGCCGGCGGCGACTGGGAGTCTGAAGTGGCAGGCACTGCCTGCGCTGGCTCCTGGCCTACCGGGGCGGGCGCCGCCTGCGCGGACTCCTGGACTGGGGCCAGTTCGACCACCGGGGGGGACAGCACTGCGGGCTCGAACGCGGGCCTTGGGCTATAGGGGGATGACGGCTCCTCGCCAGTGACGAAAAAGCCGATCTCCTCTATGAACCCGTTTTCGACCTCTTCGGCCGCAGACAGGACCGGCGCGGTTCTTTTCCCCGCCGCGGAATCCTCTTCGACCTGGTCCTGCCACAACGGGGCGAGGTGCGGTTCGAAAGCCGCATCGTCAAAGTCGGGGATTTCGTAGTCGGACTGGTCATCCAGGGTGAAAAGGTCGGGAAGCTTGCCAACGTCGGAGAGGTCGGAAAAATCGGCTGGGGCCTTTGGGGGTACCCCGGCAACAACTTCCGTGGCCAGGAACTGCATCACCTCGCTGCTCAGGCGCGCAGTGGGAAGGGCGAGGCTGAAGGAGCCGTCGAAGCCCGCCGGGGGGGGCACCTCACCGTCGGCAAGCAGGACCAACTGCAAGGCAGGATCCGCAACCAGTTCCCTGGTCCGGGTGGCGATCTCCTCTGCCGGGATGCCATCCAGGCTGCTCTGGATGAAGACGTAGCGCGGCTGCTCCTTGGCCAATCTCCTGACGGCACTGGGGAGGTCCGTCTCGAAGGTCAGGCTTTTCGGAGACTGGATGCGCAGGCTCTCGATAAGATCGAGTGCACGTTCATCACTGGTAATGAAGAAGATCTCAGCCATTCCATACCCATTACTTCTGAATGAGGTGAGTTAATCCTGTCCGTGAAGTTATATGTACCGGTACCGCCTGAATCTGAAGTGTAGGACGCTGTTTGTTTTTAATATAAAAAGATGCAAACGTCAAAATTATTTTAGATTAATACCTTGAGCAAGTGTTCATTAGTCGGCAGGTTTGCAGGATGCCGGGCGATAAAACTCTATGGCATTTTTATAGAGAACTTTGCCGGCCAGGTCGAGGTCGAGCGTGTCGAGTATGAGACGGAGGTCCTGGTCCGCGTAGGGGCGCGGGGCGCGGGTGGAAGGGAGGTCGGTGCCGAACATGAGGGCATCGGGGTTGGCGCGGCAGATATCCCGTATGGCGCCGGCCACGTCGAAGTCGACCCTGCCGAAGCCGGTCGCTTTCACGCGCACCCCGCGCTCCACCAGCGACAGCAGGGCGGGCAGCCCTGCCCGGGAGAGTCCGAGGTGGTCGATGCTGACCGCAGGGAGTCCGGCCAGGACGGGAGCGAGCTCAGGGAGCGCGCGGGAATCGACGTAGAGCTCAACGTGCCACCCCGCCAGTTCGTGGACCCGGCGCGCCATCCGGTCCAGGTGTTCCACCTTTTCGGATCCGCCGCGCTTGATGTTGAAGCGCACCGCGCGCACCCCGAGCCGGTCCAGTCGCAGCACCTCGTCGTTGCTCACCCCGGCGGAAAGCTGGGTCACCCCCACGAAGCGGGGGCCAAGGGTGGTGAGGGCGTCCTCCAGGTAGGACTGGTCCAGGGCCTGGAAGGAACCGGAGACGATGGCGCCGCCGGCGAGGTTCATGTCCGCGGTGCGCCGCAAGTAGTCATGGCAGGTGAAATCGTCGGGGAGGTAGCCCTCGTTTTCCACCAAGGGAAAGCGACGGTCGATGATGTGGAAGTGGCTGTCGAAGACGGGAAGGTCCATCTGCTACCTCCTGGGTCGGTCAGTGGCGCCGGTCGAGGTCCTGGTTCGGCCCGATCTGGAGGCTCGCCTTGGCGATGAAGATCTCGCGCAAAAAGCAGATCAGCCCCGACACCATGAGGATCATACCAACGATGAACAAAAGGGCGACCGGGAGCGAGATGTCGTAGCGCAGGTAGTCGCCTATGAAGAGCATGGCGATCACGGTGCAGACGAGGACCGCGGTGGCGGTGCACAAAAAGATGGCGTGCCCGATCAGGTCGGCGCGGCGCTTGAGTACGGCGAGGGCGAGGTGCAGCCGGGGTACCGCCTCCGGTTCGGCGTGCTCCAGTTTGCCCTCGTGGAAGCGGGCGCGGTCGATGACGCGCGCCAGCCGGTTGGTCATCACGCTCAGCATGGTGCCGATGGCGGTAAGCAGGAAGACGGGGGCGACCGAGAGCTGGATGACGTGGGCCATGGTGCCGATGGTCTGGGAATCGCGCAGCATCTATCTATTTCTCCTTGTGGATCCTGTTCATGTTTCGAAGCGTTGTTCGAGTTCCGCCCTGAACTGGTCCATGTCGATCCCCTTCAACCTGATCAGGTCCTTCATCACGGGATCGAGCATGGCGCTGGCGGTGATCAGTGTCGCCCTTTTCGCGCGGATTTCGCGGAGCGCCTTCTCGCGCCCCTCGTTGGTCAGCAGCAGGTCGGAACGCTCGTTGTAGAAACGGTGGATCAGGAAGTTCCTGGCCTTGAGCGCCTTTCTCAGCGCGTGCACCGACTCGTCGGTGAAGCCCACCTTCAGCTTGATCTCCTCCATGAGGCGCCCCATGGTCTGTGCCCCCAACGACTCCATGGAGCCCCGGAACGCCTCCTCGCTCAGGTCGCCGTCGCTCAGGTCGATCAGGAGCGTCACGATGAAGGAGATGTACAGCTCGATTCGCTGGCAGTCCTGGACCGCAGCTCCCATCTCCAGGTAGATGGGGTTCAGTGCTGTGACGTCGATTCTGGTTTCCTGCATGGCAGTACCTTCTGGAGTGCTCCGGCCGGAAGCGGCCGGGTCATGAATCCATAGCACAATTCTTGAGCGCCATAAACAGGTAATTGCGTGAAGAAGCCGCGTTGCGGGTCGGTGTCTGGGGGCGAGTCGAGGTGGCGCCTGCGGATGTCCCCTGCATTTTCCTGCGCTGCCCGGGGCAACGTCCGTGCGAGCCGTCGCCCGCGACGGACGGGGCGACGCTGCGGGGTGTGCCGCGGTAACTGTCTGAATATCCGCAGCTATTCATGTGTCTTGTGGCCGGGTTGTCCTCATGTGCAGCATCCCGACACGGCGCCAAGGCGCACAGTGAGAATCTCGCGCTGCACAATGCCGCGTGGTCACTATGCTTTTTTATGGTGCGGGAGAAAAAAACTCTGCTATAATCACTCGGTTTTCATTAATCTTGCCAGCCCCGGCTCCTTATCGGGGATGCATATAAGAGCAAACACGACCGGCCCGGCCGGCGTGACCACAAACTGGGCTTGATGGGCGCCCTGGTCCCGAGATGACCGGCCCCGCAGCCCCTAAAGGAAAGGGAACAACGTACATATGTCAAAGAAGATGCTGATTAATGCGCTCCATGCTGAAGAGGCGCGGGTGGCGATCGTCGAGGACGGCCGCCTGGTGGACCTGGATGTCGAGATTGCCGGCAACGAACAGACGCGCGGCAATATCTATAAAGGCGTCGTGGTCCGGGTGGAGCAGGGACTGCAGGCCGCCTTCGTGGATATCGGCCTGAAGAAGCTGGGCTTTTTGCAGATGGGCGAGCTGCACCCGGAGAACTGGAAATGGCGTGAGGACATCCCCGAGGAGCAGCGCCACCGCCGTCCGCGCATCCAGGAGGTGCTGAGAAGGGGCCAGGAGTTGCTGGTCCAGGTGGAGAAGGGGGAGCGCGACAACAAGGGCTCGGCCCTCACCACCTACGTTTCGCTGCCGGGGCGCTACATGGTGTTGATGCCGGGGAGCGACTCCGCCGGGATCTCCCGCAAGGTGGAAGCGGAGGGGGAGCGCAAGAAGCTCAAGGAAATCATCGCCGACATGACCATCCCGGAAGGGTACGGCTACATCATCCGGACCGAGGCCATGGGGCGCACCCGCGACGAGCTGCAGAAGGACCTCGACAGTCTGGTAGCGATGTACGAAGGGATCAGGGATAAAGGGGCGGTGATGAAGGGGGCTGGCATGGTCTACCAGGAATCCGCCCTGATCATCCGCACCATCCGCGACTACTTCTCCGCCGACATCGACGAGGTGCTGGTCGACAGCAAGGACGTCTTCACGGACGTGCGCGAGGCTCTCAAGGAGATCGATCCGGCGTTCGAGAAGCTGGTCAAGATGCACCAGGAAAAGCGTCCCATCTTCTCCCGCTACCAGCTGGAGGAGCAGATCGACCTGATCTACGAGAAGAAGGTGCCGCTCAAATCCGGTGGCTCCATCTTCATCGAGCCCACCGAGGCGCTGGTCTCCATCGATGTCAACTCGGGCAAGTCCACCGGCGAGAAGGGGGTCGAGGACACCGCGTTCAAGACCAACATGGAAGCCGCCGAGGAGGCTGCGCGCCAGTTGCGGCTGCGCGACCTGGGCGGGCTCATCGTCATCGACTTCATCGACATGCGCGACAGAAAGCACAACGCCGAGGTCGAGAAGACCCTCAAGAGCGCGCTCAAAGCGGACAAGGCGCGCGTGAACGTGGCGCGCATCTCGGAGTTCGGGCTCCTGGAGATGTCCCGCCAGCGTATCCGCCAGACCTTGAACCAAGCCAGCAGCCTCGAGTGCCCCCACTGTGACGGCAGGGGCAAGGTGAAGTCGGTCGAGGCGATGGCCCTTTCCTTCCTGAGGAAGGTGCATGCCGCCGCCGCCAAGGGGACCGTCGGCGAGGTGGTGGGCAGCCTGCCGCTCGAAGTGGCCTACTACCTCTTGAACCGCAAGCGCCATGAGCTCTCCCAGATCGAGAACGACTACGACATCGAGGTCACGGTGAAGGGGAAACCCTCTTACCTGCTGAACCAGATGGAGCTCGAACTGGTCAAGCGGGAGAAACTGCCGCAGGAGGAGCTGCCGCAGGAAAGATCGTTCCAGGCGAAGACGGCCAAGGAAGAACATGCCACCGCCGAGTCTGCCGACGGGCGCAAGAAAAAGAAGAGAGGGAAGAAGGCCCAGGAGCCGGAAGCCGCGAGCCACCCCATCGAAGCGGTGCCGGTCGCGCAGGTCGAGGAGCCTGCCGGCGAGGCGCACGTGGTGGCGCTGGAGGCGGAGCCCGAGGAGCACAAGAAGAAGCGCCGGCGCAAGCGCAAGCGCGGCAAGGGGGGCGCCGCCGAGGGTGGCGCGGAGCACGCAGCCGAGGACATGGTGGAACTTGCCGGGGCAACTCCGGCCGAACTCGCCGCACCGGGTGCCGTCGAGGAACACGACGTGGAGCATGGCGCCGAGCAGGCGCACCCTGAAGGCGAAGAGGTGAAGAAGAAACGCCGCCGCAAGAGACGGCGCGGTAAGGGTGGCCATGACGGCCTTGCCGCCGGCGAGCACAAGCCGGGCGAGTCCAGCGAGGGCACCGGCGAGTCAGCTGCGGTAGCGGTGCAGGCCGCGCCGGTTGCCGAGAGCGCTGCCGCTGCTGGCGAGGGAGTCGAGAAGAAACCCGCGCACAAGAGAAGGGGACGCGGCAAGGGAGGCGCAGCCGAGGGCGCGCCCGAGGCGGTCGTCGCAAGTGCGGCGGCTCACACTGCCGCGGCCGAGGCGCCAGCAGTGCAGCACTCGCTGCCGACCGATGCTGCGCCCGCCGAGGCGGTGAAACCAGAGCGGAAGGGACGTACACCGCGCAAAGCCAAGGCTGCCGTTGAGGCCGCCGCTGCATCAACGGCACCCGCTGCCGCGCCGGCTGTCGAGCCTGCCGCAGCGCAGGATAAACCGGCGCAGGCGAAAAAGAGAAAGAGCGCGAAGCCTGCGGCAGCAGAGGCGCCGGTAGCGGCGCCGGCCGTGGCCACAGTCACCGAAGCGTCGGCCGCCCTGCCCAAGGCCGCCAAAGCCCCCCGCAACCCCAAGGCAGCAAAAGCCCCCGCACCGGCCGTCGAGCCGCAAGCGGCCAAGGCGCCTGCGGAGCCCCAAAAGGCCACGACCGTCAAGGAGCCGAAGCCGAAAAAGGCGACCAAGGCGGCCAAGGCGGCCAAGGCGACCGAGGCGAAGCCTGCCGCAGCGGCGCCGGAGCTGGAGAAGGCTCCCGCCAAGCGCACCAGGAAAACGGCTCCGCCTGCCGCACCGGTCGAGGAGAAGCCCAAGAAGCCGCGGGCTCCTCGTAAGAAGAAAGAAGAGACTTCCGCCTGATCGTGAGGATGCCATGAGGACACTTTTGTTCACCGTCCTGGTCCTTTGCTGTGCCCTCCCTGCCGCGGCGGGAACGCTGGAAGAACTGACGCCCTATTTTTCCACCCAGTACTTCACCTGGCAGGAGCGTATCGACGGCAGGAGGCTGCTGAAGGAAGAAGGCCCCCTCTTTGCCGCGGGGGTCCGGGTCGGTGCCGTCACCGATACCGTCTTCACACTGAAAGCAAAAGGGGAACTGTTCGGGGGCGAGGTCGGCTACCGCGGCGAGACGCAAGGCGCCGACCCGGCGCCGGTACGTACCCGGGTCACCTACCTCGGCACGACCGGCGAAGTTGACCTGGGCTACCGCCTGCGCTCCGAAGCCCTCGTCCTCGAGCCTTTCGGCGGTATCGGCTATCGCTATTGGCTCAGAGACCTGCAAGACAGCAGCGCCCCCGACGGCACCCGGGTCTACGGCTACACCGAGGCTTGGACCATGGGGTACGGCCGGGTGGGCGCACGCGCCGCGACTTCTTCGGCGGGGGTGAAGCTCACGGCCTGTGGCGGCGCCAAGTACCCCTTCTACGTCGGCAACACCGTCGATTTCGCCGGCAGCGGCGAGACCACCTTCCGTCCCAAGGGGAGGTGGAGCGGGTTTGCCGAGGCCGGCGCCGGCTATCGCTCCCTGAGCATGTCCCTTTATTACGAGGGGTTCCGTTTCCACCAGTCCGATCTCAAGATGGTCCAGGGGACCGCTTACTTCCAGCCTGATTCCTCCTCCGACATCTTCGGGATGAGGGTCGGCTGGACCTTCTAACCTCCGCACTACGGTTTTTCAATGGAGCAGGCGATCTACATAGCCCTTCTGGGCGCCCTGGGCTGTTTGTCGCGCTATTTTCTCTCCGGCTTCGTGTACCGGGTCTGCGGCAACGCCTTCCCCTATGGCACCCTTGCCGTCAACGTCATTGGGGCCTTCCTGATCGGGCTCATCATGGAGTTCTCCATCAGGAGCGCCCTCGTCCCCCCCACGCTACGTTTCGCCCTCACCGTAGGCTTTCTCGGCGGGCTTACCACCTTCTCCACCTTCAGCCTGGAAACCTTCCGCCTCATCGAGGAGGGAGCGCTGCTACTGGCATTCGCCAACATCCTGTTGAGCGTCGTCTCCTGTCTTGGCTGCACCTGGCTCGGCATCATGGTGGCGCGTTGGCTGTAGGCCGAGGTCGAGAAGGGCGCGCCGCATTAACTGACAAGTAATTTCCCCCAAGGAGCGACATATGAAGGACAGGGACATGAGCCTGGAGAGTGACAGAAAAGGGATGCTCGGTGAGCAGGTGCTGCTGAGGATCTTCATTGGAGAACGGGACAAGTACAAGCACATCCCGCTCTACGAGGCGCTGGTGGAACTGTTCCGCACCAAGGGCTTCGCCGGCGCCACCGTCTTGCGCGGCGTGGCCGGGTTCGGCGCGCACAGTATGTACCATACCGACCGCCTGCTGCGGCTCTCCACCGACCTGCCCATGGTGATCGAGGTGGTCGACGAGAGGACGCGCGTTGAGGCGGCTCTTCCCACCGTGGAGGAGATGATGGACGGCGGCATGATAACCCTGGAGAAGGTACAGGTCTGGCGCTACGCCAAGAAGCGCACGGCTTGAAACGAAGAACCCATCTGCTACACTCTCACCTTGTTCATGAAAAGGAGCGGATAGATGGGCATATTAGAAAACCTGACCCCCCAGTGGATCGAGAGCCAGTACGAGCTGTGGCAACAGGACCCGCAGCAACTCTCAGAAGAATGGCGCGCCTTCTTCACCGGTTTTGAACTGGCGGAGGGGCGTCCCGCAGGCGCTGCGGTAGCCGCTGGGGGCGACGAGGCGCTGAAACAATCGGGAGTCCAGTCACTCATATATCGTTACCGGGACATCGGGCACCTCCTCGCCTGCACCGATCCCCTTTCCCCCTGCCAGATCGAACATCCTCTGCTGTCCCTTTCCGCCTTCGGGCTGGAACCCGCCGACCTCGACAAGACCTTCGTCACCAGGCGCTTCATGAGACGCAGCGCGACCCTGAGGGAGATCCTGCAGGTGCTGCGCAGCACCTACTGCGGCTCGGTCGGTGTCGAATTCATGTACCTGCAGGACCCGGACGAGCGCCAATGGCTCATCGACCGCATGGAACCTGGCGGCAACCGCGGCTTCTTCACCCCGGAGCAGCGGCTGCTACTGCTGAAAAAGCTCAAGGAAGCCGCCCTTTTCGAGCGCGAGCTGCACAAGAGGTTCCCGGGGCAGACCCGCTTCTCATTGGAGGGGGGCGACATCCTGATTCCCATGCTGGACGCCGCCGTCACCAAGGCCGCTGCGCTGGGCGTCACCGACGTCGTCTTCGGGATGCCGCATCGCGGCCGCTTGAACGTCCTTTGCAACATCTTCGGGATGCCGTACGAGAACATGTTCGCGGAGTTCGCCGATAACGCCGAGTACGGCGTGGTGGGCGAGGGGGACGTCAAGTACCACAAGGGCTTCTCGGTCGATCTCCCCGCCGAAGGGGGCGGTTCAGTGCATCTGACCCTCACCTCCAACCCGAGTCACCTCGAGGCAATCGACCCGGTGGTGCAGGGGAAATGCCGCGCCCGGCAGGACCGTATCGGCGAGCAAGGGGAGGCGCGGGTGCTGCCGCTTCTGATCCACGGCGATGCCGCCTTCTCCGGCCAGGGGGTGGTCGCCGAGACGCTGAACCTCTCGCAGCTGGCCGGCTACCGGACCGGCGGCACCCTCCATATCGTGCTCAACAACCAGATCGGCTTCACCACCAGCGCCGCCGATGCCCGCTCCAGCCACTATGCCACCGACGTTGCCAAGATGGTCCAGGCGCCGGTGTTCCACGTCTACGGTGACGATGCCGAGGCCGTGGTCCATGTCACCGAGCTGGCGGTCGCCTACCGGGATCGCTTCCGCAAGGATGTGGTGGTCGAGGTGATCTGCTACCGCAGGCACGGGCACAACGAGGGGGATGAGCCCTACTTCACCCAGCCGCTCATGTACCAGCAGATCAAGCTCCGCCCGCAACTGCACGCCCTCTACGAGATGGAACTCCTCGCCGAGGGGGTCCCCGAGGAGGAGCTGAAGGCGATCGAGAACGAGGTGGTGCAGCGCCTGACGCAGGCGGGTGAGCGGCAGGCCGCACCGGTCGAATCGGCGTTTCTGGCACGCTGGAGCGGGATGAAGCCGGGCGTCGCCAAGGTCGTGGTCCCGACCGCCGTTGCCTCAGCAACCCTCCTGGAACTCTCCGAACAACTGTCCCGCATCCCCGAAGGGTTCCAGCCGCACCCCAAGGTGGCCGCCGTGCTGCAAAAGCGCCGCGACTCCGTCATCAAGGGGGGACCGCTCGACTGGGGCAACGTCGAGACCCTCGCCTACGCCTCGCTCCTTTCCACCGGCGTCTCGATCCGGCTTTCCGGCCAGGACGTGCGCCGCGGCACCTTCAGCCACCGTCACTCCACCCTCTTCGACCAGCAGACCGGGGAAACCTACCTGCCGCTTTGCAGCGTGCTGGACAAGGGTGCGCGCTTTTGCGCCTTCGACAGCATGCTGGCCGAATTCTCCGTGCTCGGTTTCGAGTACGGCTACTCGCTGGAGGCGCCCGACGCGCTCACCATCTGGGAGGCCCAGTACGGCGACTTCGTCAACGGCGCGCAGGTCATCATCGACCAGTTCCTGGTGAGCGGTGAGGCCAAGTGGGAGCGTTCCAACGGCCTGGTCCTGATGCTGCCGCACGGCTACGAAGGGCAGGGGGCGGAGCATTCCAGCGCGCGCATCGAACGTTTCCTGGAACTGGCCGCCGCGGGGAACATCCAGGTGGTCTATCCCACCACGCCGGCACAGCTTTTCCACGTGCTGCGCCGGCAGATGCTGCACCCCTTCCGCAAGCCGCTGGTGCTCTTCACCCCGAAGAGCCTGTTGCGCCATCCCGACTGCGTCTCGCGGCTGGAGGAGTTGAGCTCCGGCACCTTCCGCGAGGTGATCGCCGAGCCTGCCGTGGGCGAGTCGGTGCGCCAGGTAATCCTCTGCACCGGCAAGATCTATTACGACCTGTTGGGGCGGATCAGGAAGGACCAGTTGCAGGGGCATGCGCTGTTGCGGATAGAGCAGCTCTATCCTCTTCCCGTGGAGCAGTTGCGGGACGAGCTGCAGCGATATCCATCCGGCGCCCGCTACAGCTGGGTCCAGGAGGAACCGCGCAACATGGGGGCGTGGCGTTTCATTCACGAGCCCCTCATCGAGCTTTTGGGGACGGTGCCGAGGTACGTCGGTCGTCCCGATGCCGCAGCGCCCGCCTCCGGCTCGCACCGCCTGGACCGCGTCGAGCAGGAGCGCATCGTAGACGAAGCTCTGAAAATCTGAAAACACGTTCAAGGTTCAACGTCCAACGTTACCCGATGGGGGCAGGGGCCTGCCCCTTCGTTACGGCGCCCCCTTCCTGATGCAACAAGTTGGGAGAAGGCGGAACGGAGGGGAGAGCCAACTTGAACGTTGAACGTCGAACGTTGAACGTTGAACGGCTGTTAAAGGGGAGAAGCGCATGGATATCAAGGTACCGGCGGTTGGCGAGTCGGTGTACGAGGCGGTGATCGCCAGGTGGTTCAAGAAGGCGGGGGACGTGGTCGCCAAGGACGAAGCCCTCTGCGAGATCGAGACCGACAAGATCACCCTCGAAGTCACCGCGGAGGCGGACGGCGTACTGAGCATCACGGCCGCCGAGGGAGAGACGGTCAAGATCGGCGCTGTCATCGGCAGTATCGACGCCCGCAGCCCGGGTGCCGAACCCGCACAGGGTGGTGCCGAGAGCGCGGCTGCCGCTAAACCTGCCGGCAAGCCTGCCGCCAAGCCCGAGGCTAAGCCTGAGGCTAAGCCTGAGGCTAAGCCTGAGGCCAAGCCGGGGACACCCGGTCCCATGTCACCCTCGGGCAGAAAGCTCGCGCGCGAGCTGGGGGTCGAGCCCGGCGCCGTCCAGGGAAGCGGGCGCGGTGGGCGCATCACCAACGAGGATTTGATCAAGGCCCAAGGGGCGCGCGCCGAGGTTGCCGAGCCCGGGAAAGCTGCGGCCGCGTCGGTTGCTCCGGCTGCACCCACTGCGGCTCCCAAACCTGCAGCGCCAGCCGCACCTGCCGCTCCGGCGGGTGACCCGTCCGGGCGCGTGGTGCGCAAGCCCATGTCCCAGATCAGGAAGCGGATCGCCGAGCGCCTGGTCTCGGTGCGCCAGCACACCGCCATGCTCACCACCTTCAACGAGGTGGACATGAGCGAGGTAATGAAGCTCAGGAAAAAGCACGGCGAGCACTTCCAGCAGCGCCATAACGTGAAGCTCGGTTTCATGTCCCTCTTCGTGCGCGCCTGCTGCGCCGCCTTGCAGGAGTTCCCCGACGTCAACGCGAGCATCGACGGCGACGATATCGTCTACCACAACTACTGCGACGTCGGCGTCGCGGTGGGGAGCGAGCGCGGGCTGGTGGTGCCCGTGTTGCGGGGCGCGGAGAAGCTGAGCTTGGCGCAGATCGAGCAGACCATCGCCGGCTTCGCGGAGAAGGTGCGCAGTAACCGCATCGCCTTAGCCGATATCGAGGGGGGGACCTTCACCATCTCCAACGGAGGCGTTTACGGCTCCATGCTTTCCACCCCGATCCTCAACCCGCCTCAGTCCGGCGTGCTCGGCATGCACAACATCCAGGAGCGCGCGGTTGTGGTGGAGGGGCAGGTCGTGGTCCGTCCCATGATGTACCTCGCGCTTTCCTACGATCACCGCATCGTCGACGGCCAAGGCGCCGTCGGTTTCCTGAAGCGGGTCAAGGAATACATCGAGGACCCGGAAGAGATGTTGCTGGAGTGCTAACGGTGTCCGCCGCAGGGTAGCCTCCCCCTCCCGCGAGGAGTGGGGGGACTCACAGAAGATTTGGCATGGAGGGAAAAGATGTCCGAAGAAACATTCGATCTCATCGTCATCGGGGCCGGCCCCGGTGGTTATGTCGCCGCCATCAGGGGGGCGCAACTGGGCATGAAGGTGGCCGTGGTGGAAAAGCGCGGCTCACTGGGGGGCGTCTGTCTGAACGAAGGATGCATCCCCAGCAAGGCGCTCCTCGACTCCAGCGAACTGTACCACCTGGCCAAGGACCGCTTCGCCGTCCACGGCATCGAGGTGCAACCGCCCACGCTCAACCTCGGCCAGATGATGGCCCGCAAGGACGACGTGGTCAAAAAGCTCACCGACGGCATCGCCTTCCTCTTCAAGAAAAACAAGGTCGTCAGCTTCCTCGGCACCGCGTCGCTGCTCTCCTCCGAGAACGGCACGCACCGGGTCGAAGTCAAAGGCGAGGAGACCAAGGTCATTAGCGGCAAGAAGGTGATACTTGCCACCGGCAGCGAAGCGGTTCAGATCCCGACGCTCCCCTTTGACGGCGAGTCTGTGGTCAGTGCCCGCGAGGCGCTCTCCTTCCCAACGGTCCCGGAGCACCTCCTGGTGGTGGGTGGCGGCTACATCGGCCTCGAGCTCGGCTCGGTCTGGCTGCGCCTGGGCGCCAAGGTGACCGTGGTGGAACTCCTCCCCCGGCTGGTCGCCGGCAGCGACGGACAGGTGGCCGAGGCGCTGCAGCGATCCCTGAAGAAGCAGGGGATGGCCTTCATGCTGGGCGCCAAGGTGGCAGGGGTGGCAAAGAAGGATGGCAAGCTCCTGGCGCGCGTCGAGGGCGAGGGCGAAACGCAGGAGATCTCCTGCGACAAGGTCCTCGTGGCGGTAGGGCGCAGGCCGCTCACTGCGGGGCTGAACCTCGAGGGGGTGGGCATCGCCATGGACGGCGGCCGCATCCGCGTAGATGCCGACTACGCCACCAACGTCCCCGGCATCTACGCCATCGGCGACCTGATCGCGGGCCCCATGCTGGCACACAAGGCGATGGAGGAAGGGGCGGTCTGCGTGGAAAGGATGCACGGCGAGCCGAGCCAGGTCGATTACGGCTGCATCCCCGGCGTCTGCTACACCTGGCCCGAGGCCGCCTCGGTGGGGAAAACCGAGGAGGCGCTTAAGGAAGAGGGGGTCGCCTACAAATCCGGCAAGTTCAGCTTCATCGCCAACGGCCGCGCCAAGTGCATGGACGAGACCGAAGGGTTCGTCAAGTTGCTCACCGAGGCGGAAGGGGGGCGGCTGCTAGGCGTGCACATCCTAGGGCCGCGCGCCTCGGACATGATCGCCGAAGCGGTCACGGTAATGGCCTTTGGCGGCAGCGGCGAGGACATCGCCCTCACCATGCATGCCCATCCCACCCTCTCCGAGGCGATAAAGGAGGCGGCGCTCGACCTGGACAAGCGCGCCATCCACGGCTGACATGGTCGTTCGCGATGCCGGATTGATCGAGTACCGGGAAGCGCTCACGCTGCAGGAGAGCCTGGTGCTCGAGGTGCAACAGGGGGGGGCGGAGACGCTGCTCCTTGTGGAGCATCACCCCGTCTATACCATCGGCGCCGCAGGGGACGAGAGCAACGTGCTCGATCCCTCCATCGAGGCGCACCGGGTCAACCGGGGCGGCGACGTCACCTACCACGGCCCTGGGCAGCTGGTAGGATACCCGATACTCGACCTGGGGCGGCGCGGGCGCGACCTGCACCGCTACCTTCGTTTTTTGGAGTGCTTTTTGATCGACCTGTGCGGCGGTCTCGGCGTGCAGGGCTTCACCATCCCGGGCAAGACCGGCGTCTGGACGTCCAGTGGCAAGATCGCCGCCATCGGCGTCGGCGTCAGGCGCTGGGTCTCGATGCACGGCTTTTCGCTCAACGCCGCTGCAGACATGTCACCTTTTGGTAATATCAACCCCTGTGGCATGCCCGAGTGCCGCATCACCTCGCTCACCCTCGAGCGCCGGCAGGAGATCACCGTAAAGGAACTGAAAGCCTTGGCCGCAGAACGGTTCGAAACGCTGCTCGAATCGCACCTGCCGCGCAGTTAACCGTTGTAGTTGCTCGCAAGGAGGCTCCCATGTCCGAAACTGATTGCCGAGTCCCCGTTGAGAAGCTCCGCTGGGTCTGCGATCCCGCCCTGTTCAATTTCAAAACCACCCAAGACATCGCCGGCCTGGAAGGGAGCATCAGACAGGACCGCCCCCTGGCAGCCATCGAGTTCGGCCTGGGGATGTCCAACAACGGCTTCAACATCTACCTGGCTGGCGACCCCGGCACCGGCAGGACCTCCACCATCCGGCAGATGTTGAAAAAATTCGTCAAGGGCACCTGTCCCCCCAGCGACTGGTGTTACGTCAACAATTTCCATGCCCCGGACGCGCCCCTGGCCATCGCCCTCCCCGCAGGGATGGGGCGCGACTTCGCGGCGGACATGCGCGAGCTCTTGGACTATATGCGCGCCAACGTCCCCAGTGCCCTGGAGAGCAAGGAGTACGAGACCAACCGCGTCTCCATTATCGAGCAGTTCCAGGAGAAAAACGGGGACATCTTCAGCGACTTAGAGCGGGATGCGGGGGAGAAAGGCTTCGCCCTGCAGCGTACCGTGTCGGGCCTGGTCATCGTGCCCCAGAAGGAAGGGCGCAACTTCACCCAGGAGGAGTACGAGGCGCTCGAGAAGGATGAGCGGGACAAGCTGGACACGGTGGGGCGCGAGCTGACCGAGAAGTTGAACGACGCGCTGCGCCAGGTGCGCGAGAACGAGAAGGCCCTCAGGGATGCCCTGGCCCAGTTGGACCGGGAGCTCGGGCTCTCGGCGGTGGGGCACCACCTGAACCCGCTCAAGGAGAAGTACCAGGGGTTCGGCAAGATCCAGCAGTACCTGGAAGACGTCCAGGAGGACCTGCTCCTGAACCTGGAGGATTTCAAACCGCAGGTCGCCCCGCCGCAGATCCCGGGACTCAAGATCCCCAAGCAGGAGCCGACCTTCGAGCGCTACGAGGTGAACGTCCTGGTGGAGAACAACCCGGACAACGGCGCCCCCATTGTCTTCGAGTCCAACCCCACCTACAACAACCTGTTCGGACGCATCGAGAACATCATGCAGATGGGAGGGGTGGCCAGCACCAATTTCACCCTGATCAAGCCCGGCGCCCTGCACCGCGCCAACGGCGGCTACCTGATCCTGGACGCGCGCGAGGTGATGATAAACCCCTTCGCCTGGGAATCGCTCAAGCGCTGCATCAGGAACATGGAGATCAAGATCGAGGACGTCCTGGAGCAGTACCGCTTCATGACCGTGGTCTCGCTCAAGCCCGAGCCGATCCCTCTCAACGCCAAGATCATCATGATCGGGTCGCTCTGGATCTACTACCTGCTCTACTACCTGGAGCCCGACTACCGCAAGTTCTTCAAGGTCAAGGCCGACTTCGACAGCCAGATCAACCGTACCCCCGAGGTGATGCAGGACTACGCCCTGTTCGTCGCCGCCCACTGCTGCAAGGAAGGGCTGCTCCCCTTCGATCCCACCGGCGTGGCGGCGCTTCTGGAGCACGCCTCGCGTCTGGTCGAGGACCAGGACCGGCTCTCCTCCCAGTTCATGGAGCTCTCAGACCTGATCCGCGAGTCGAGCTACTGGGCGACGCGGGGGGGCGCGCAGGTGGTGGACCGCAGCTGGGTCAAGCGGGCGATCCAAGAGAAGACCTACCGCTCCAACCGCATCGAGGAGAGGATCCACGAGTACCTGGCCCAGGGGGTCATCCTGTGCGACACCAAGGGGAGCGTCGTCGGGCAGATCAACGGCCTCTCCGTGATCACCATGGGGGATTACACCTTCGGCAGGCCTTCCCGCCTCACCATCCGCGTCTCCCAGGGGCGCGCCGGCATGGTCAACATCGAGCGCGAGGTGAAGCTCTCCGGCCCGATCCACGACAAGGGGGTGCTGATCCTGACCGGCTACCTGGCCGGGAAGTTCGGGCAGGAACAGCCGCTCTCCTTCTCCGCACACGTCTGCTTCGAACAGTCCTACGAAGGCATCGAAGGGGACAGCGCCTCTTCGGCTGAACTCTACGGGCTTCTCTCCGCCTTCTCGGGGCTTCCCGTCCGGCAGGGGATCGCCGTCACCGGCAGCGTCAACCAGCTCGGGCAGATCCAGCCGATCGGCGGGGTGAACTACAAGATCGAGGGGTTCTTCGCCGTCTGCAAGGCCAAGGGGCTGACCGGGGACCAGGGGGTGATCATCCCGAAGATCAACGAGCACAACCTGATGCTGAGCGACGAGGTGGTGCAGGCGGTCTCCGACGGGATGTTCCACGTCTGGAGCGTATCGCAGGTTGAGGAGGGGATCGAGATCCTCACCGGCGTGCCGGCCGGAACCGTGGGTGAGGACGGCCGCTATCCCGAGGGGACGGTCAACTTCCTGGTGCAGAAGAAGCTCAAGACCATGCTCGATAACATGCGCCGGCTGCAACTGCAGGACAAGGACGCCAAGGAGGTCCAAGAGGTCAAGGACGAGCCGGTGCAGCTGCCGCAGTAATACCAAGCTCCTCCCCCTTCGGGTGAGGGGAACACTATGCCGACGCCTCGACGTGCCGAAAGGGAGGGCGGTGCTAAAACGGTTGTATCCTCGTTACCTTTTTGATACCTTCCGGGGGCCGCGACCGCGGCCCTTGCCATTTCCGCACGCAGCAACGAGGTGACCTCTTGTCCAGACGCTGTTTCCTGATCGTGAACCCTACCTCGGGGACCTATTCGCAGCAAAAAGTGGAACGCATCATGACCGGGCTCGCCGAACGGGGCCTGGCACCGGAACTCCTTCCCACCCAAAGCGCCGCCGACCCCGCCCGCTTCGCCGCCCGTATCTGCGCCGAAGAGAGCGATCCCCTGATCGTAGTGGCAGGAGGGGACGGCACCATCAACGGCGTCTTGAACGGCCTGGTGCCCGGAGCGGCCACCCTCGGCGTGGTCCCACTGGGCACCTCCAACGTGCTCGCGCGCGAGCTGGAGATCGCCTCCGTCGACGACGCCCTGGACCGCCTGGCACGCGGCGAGGCGCGTCCCATATCGGTCGGGGAAATCGAGTGTGGCGCGGAACGCAGGCGGTTCGTGCTCATGGCCGGCGCCGGCCTGGACGGGGCGGTGGTGCGCGACGTGCGCCTCTCCGAGAAAAGGGCCCTGGGGAAGGGGGCCTACCTGCTGTCGGCGCTGCGCACCCTCTGGAACTGGGACTCCTCGCAACTGACGGTGACCGGCGGAGGGAGGAGCGTCTCCTGCCACGGCGTGATTGTCTGCAACGCCTCCAAGTACGGCGGCAACTTCGTGCTGGCGCCGGAGGCCGACCTCTTCGCCCCCGGCTTCCAGGTGCTCTGCATCTCCGGCGGCCGCTTGGCCTACCTTGGAGTGGCCCTCGGGCTTTTGAACGGAACCGCCGTCTTCAGCAGCCACGTCACCTCCTTCAGCGCCGCGGCCCTCGACATCACCGGGGAGAAGGCCGTGCAACTGGACGGGGACTATGTCTGCCCGACGCCGCTAGCGGTACGGACCGTGCCGGACCTGGTGCGGCTGGTGGTCTGATATACTGGACTTTTCGATTGACAAAGCCGAGGCGAATCATCGATAAATGGGCGCATAACCCGTTCTGCATCATCCCGCGTAAACCATCTACGAATACCTGAGTGTGGGGGGAGTGGCGTGACTAGACCTAAGATCCTGTTGGTGGACGATACCAAGCTGATTCTGGAGTTGGAGAAGAGCTTTCTCAAGGCGTCCCATGTCGACGTCATCACCGCCGGCGACGGTGTCGAGGCGCTGGAACTGGTCCGCAAGGATCCCCCCGACCTGGTCTTCATGGATGTGAACATGCCGCTCATGGACGGCATCACCTGCTGCAGGCTCTTGAAGAGCGATCCCTTCCTCTCCGCCGTCCCCGTCGTCATGCTCACCACCGCCGGCAACGACGAAGACCGTGAGCGGGCGCGGCAGGCAGGGTGCGACGACTTCCTTACCAAGCCCGTCGACCGCCGCCTTTTCCTCGACATGGCCCGCAAATACACCGACGCCGTCGACCGGCGCGAGCTGCGCATCCCCTGCCAGATCCCGGTGCTGTTCCTTCTGCACGGCAGCCCCGTGGCCGCGCATGCCCTCGACATCGGCGACGGCGGCCTCTTCCTTGCCAGCCGGGAAGAGGTGCCCGCCAACGAGGAGCTGAGGCTCGCCCTTTTTCTGGAGACCGAGCAGGCGCCGCTATTGGAGCTGAAGGGGAGGGTGGCCTGGGTGAACCAGGAGGGGAAGCGCGTGCACGCCGGCCTCCCCACCGGCTTCGGGGTCGAATGGGTGGAGCCGGCGCAGTGGCAACAGGATGAGCTGAAGAGGTTTATCAAGGCGGCGCGAGGTTGATGTAACGGTTAATGTCCTGTACTCAACCTTGACCTTAACCTCTACCTGGTTCTGAAGACCGGGACGCGGCCAAAAACGTCATCCGGAACCAGAGCCAGGTCAACAGGGCGGCCCCCAGGTCGCCCGCTTTGTTGTCGATGAGCCGCCCCAGAAAGCGGTCGTAAAGGTCCAGAAACCTTCCCCCCCTCCCTGCCTGCCGTATCCCACCGGTCAACACGTCGAAAAAGAAAGCAATCTGCCAGGCGTTGCCCCGCACGTAGGCGCCGGTGCGGCGCCAGAGTTGGCGTCGTTGCCCGGGCTCGAGATCGTCCATGGCCTGGTGCAGCGGCACCAGGAAGGGGGCGAGCCTCAACTTCGCCGTGGCGTCCTGGCTGCGGTAGCTCGTCTGCAGGCAACGGACCAGGGACAGCTGCCCGGTATGGGCCAGGTTCATCAGGATGGCGTTGATCGTTTGTCTGGGGAGGAGCCCCTCGGACAGAAAGCGCCGAGGTGACGTGGTGATGTCGGCGGGAAGGAGGATCCAGCGCCCCTCACGCCGCACCCGCTCGGCCAGGAAGGTGTCCTCCATGAGCGGCCGCGCCGTGTCGTAGGGGCCGATCTGCGCGAAGAAGTCGCGCCGGATCAGGAAACCCTGGTCGCCGTGGGTGCATCCGGGGCGGTCCAGGGCGGCCTTGGCGCCGTAAAAACGGTACGGCAGCGGCACGGCGCCGGGAAAGTCGAAACGGAGGGCGAAGCGGCCCGCCACCCGTTCTCCGGCGCGCAGGGCCTCGCCTAATGAGTCGACCCCTTTTCTCAGGGCTAGCAGATCGACGAAGCTGGAATCGATGTGCAGGAAGAGGAGGGTTTCGGCGCGGGCCGCGTCGGCGCCCCGGTTCAACTGCCCCCCTCTCCCCTTGGTACCTTCGACGATGGTGAGCGGGAAGGGGAGCCCGGCGCGCAGTTGCTGCGCGACCTGGATGCTGCGGTCGCTGGAAGCGCCGTCGGAGAGGATCACTTCCAGGCGTATCCCCTGCTGCCGGGCGAGTGCCGTGAGGAAGGGAGCCACGGTCCCCTCCTCGTTGTAGATCGGCACTACGACCGACAGCTCGAGGCGTGGCTCATAAGGCAAGGGTATCCGCCTTCTCGACCAGGTTGGGGAGGTCCGGCTTGGTGAGGATGTCGCTGGCGCCCAGGTTGCGCCATTTCAGCTTGTTGTCGTCGCTCGCCAGGGAAGAGAAGATGACCACGGGGAGCCCGCCCAGGTCCGCCTCTTTCCTGATCAGCGCGGTGAGGTGCAGCCCGTCCATGCGGGGCATTTCGATGTCGGTGATCACGAGGCTCAGCAAATCCTTCAGCGGCTGTCCGCTCTCCGCGCATTTCTGGCGTACCGCCTGCACGTGTTCCCACGCCTCCTCGCCGTTCTCCGCTTCCACCACCTTGTATCCCGCTTCCCGCAGGGAGCCGCACATGGTCCTTCTGATGAAGGCGGAATCGTCGGCGACGAGTATGGTCCGGGTGCCGCGGTTCAGGGCGGAGTTGGCCTGCATCAGGTCTTCGCCCGGGGCCGCCAGCGCCATGGTCGAGGAGAGTTCCCCGATGATCTTCTCGAAGTCCAGGATGAGGATGATGCGGTCCTCCATTTTCACCACGCCGGTGATGTTGGCGTCGTGGATCGCCTTGACCGGCGGCTCCACGTTTTCCCAGAAGATGCGGTAGATGCGGGAGACCGAGTGCACCTGGATGCCGACCACGATTCTGTTGAACTCGAGCACGATGACGCGGTCCGCCGGGATCCCGTCCGTGTTCTTGTTCAGCGAGCGGGAGAGGTCGATCAGGGTGATCACCTGGTCGCGCAGTTTGATCATCCCGCTCACGCAGGGGTGGGAGTTCACCACCTTGCGCGTCTCGGGCAGTCTGATGATCTCGCGGACCTTGGCCACGTTCACGCCGAAGTAGCAGGGGACCACGTTCCCTTTGCCGTCCACCTCGTCGATCCTGAATTCGACTATCTCCAGTTCGTTGGTGCCGCTTTCCAGCAGAATCTTGTTGTTCGGTTCCATACGCCCCCCGATTGTTTAATGCCGTTGCTTCTCATTACATCGGCAGCCGGTGGGAAATCATGAGACAAAATCTGCCGCTCACGCCAAGTCGCCAAGACGCCAAGCACTTCTTCTCGATGTGCTTTCTTGGCGCCTTTGCGTCTTTGCGTGAGGCGCCTGTCAGTTATGCCGGGCGCACATCTACCCTGTTGTCGTAGAACGTGCTTCCCCCGCCCTGATCGGTCAGGCGCTGCGAGGTGAGGGCGTTTACCGAGCGCTCTCCCGGCGCGTAGGCGAGCCACCACACCCCTTCGGCCACCACCACGCCCCGCGGCACCTTGGGCGTTACCTGCAGGGCAAAGGTCACCTCCCCCAACTCGTTCCAGGCGATCACCTGCGCACCGTCGTGAAGCCCCTTCTCCGCGGCGTCCTGCGGGTTCATCTTGAGCTGCATCCCCCCCTGGCTCTCCCGCAACTCCTCCCGCTCGTAGAAGGTCGCGTTCAGCGCGTACGGGTTGGGCGCGGTCATGAGCCGGAAAGGGAGCTTCCCCTTTTCCTCGTGGGTCGGGAGGTAGCGCGGCAGCCGCTCCGCGAGCCTCTCGTTCAGAATCTCGATCTTTCCGGACGGGGTCAGGATCCCGGCCGGCCTTCCCGCCAGGGACACCGGACGTCCCTCGGCGAGCGCCTCCTCGTCGATTCCCTCCCGCAGCGGCTTGGGCACCGCCAGGAGCCGGTCGATCATCTGGTCCGCGCTGAAGGTGAAGATCTCCTCCTCGAAGCCCATGGCCTGGGCCAAAAGGGAAAACACCTCCCAGTTGGACTTGCTCTCCCCCACCGGGTCGACCACCGCCTGGGCGCGCTGGATGCAGTAGGTGCCGTAGGAGCGGTAGATGTCGCTGTGTTCCAGCGACGAGGTGGCGGGGAGCACGATGTCGGCGTAGCGCGCGGTGTCCGTCATAAAACGCTCGTGCACCACGGTGAAGAGGTCCTCGCGGCACAGCCCCTTGAGCACCGCGTTCTGGTCCGGCGTCACCGCGGCCGGGTTGGAGTGGTACACGTAGAGCCCCATGACCCGCGGAGCGTCGAGTTGGTTCAGCGCGGCGCCTAACTGGTTCATGTTGATGAGCCGCGTCGGCCCCGGAATCAGGTCCTCCCTGGTCAGGATTTCCATCGGGAACGCGCCCCCGGTCGCGGTGTCCGGGAAGCATCCTGCGCCCTCCTTGCCGTAGGCGCCGACCAGCGCCGGCAGGCAGCAGATCGAGCGCACCGTCATTGAGCCGTTGCCGTAGCGCGACAGTCCGCTCCCCAGGCGAATGAAGGGCACTCGGGCCGCCGCGTAGGCGCGCGCCATCTCCACGATCACCTCAGGCTCCAGACCGGTAATCCCGGCGCAACGCTCCGGAGTCATCTCCGGGAGCACCTCGGTCGCCAGCTCCTCGAAACCCAGCACCTGTTGCGCGATAAACTCCCGGTCGGCGAGCCCGTCCCGCGCGATGACGTGCATCATGCCGAGGGCCAGGGCCCCGTCGCTCCCCGGGCGTACCAGAAAGGTGCGGTCCGCAACCGAAGCGGTCGGGGTCTCGTAGGTGTCGATCAGCCAGATCTGCCCCCCCCGTTGCCGCACCTCGTGCGCCTGGTTCAGGAAGTGGATGCTGGTCGCCGCCGCGTTGATCCCCCACAGGATCAGCAGGTCGCTTTTCCCGGCCGATTCCGGCGGCGGGGTCGCCGTCTTCCCCATCACCGCCTCCCACCCCGCACCCTTGGCGGGTGAGCAGATGGTGCGGTCCAGCCGGGAGGCCCCCATGCGATGGAAGAAGGGATGCCCCGCGTTGCGCTGAACGATGCCCATCGTCCCCGCATACGAGTAGGGGAGGATCGCCTCAGGGCCGTGGCCGGCGATGATGGCGCGCCA
Source organism: Geomonas propionica (assembly GCF_016458235.1). Lineage (GTDB taxonomy): Bacteria > Desulfobacterota > Desulfuromonadia > Geobacterales > Geobacteraceae > Geomonas > Geomonas propionica. The sequence goes on from NZ_JAEMHK010000003.1 coordinate 254,676, forward strand.
GCGGTCGGCGATGGTGGCGATGGCCTCGTCCCAGGAGATGGCGGTGAACTCGCCGCTCCCCTTGGCGCCGGTCCTCTTGAGCGGCGTCGTCAGGCGCAGCGGCGAATGGACGCTTTTCTCATAGTGGCGCATCTTGGGGCATAGGGTGCCGCGGCTGAAGGGATGCAGGGGGTCGCCCTGCACGCCGATGGCCTTGCCGTTTTCCACCTGCACCAGCATGCTGCAGGTGTCCGGGCAGTCGAAGGGGCAGACCGATCTCCTGGTGACGACGTTCATCTGTGAACTCCTCGTTTTGTGGCAAGGGGGGCTGTTGCTACGATGCGGCAGCTTCTTTTTATCGTTTTTTGAGGGGACAGATCAACAGAAAAGGAAGGGAAAAGGCCGCGCCCCGAAACGGAGCGCGGCCCGTAAAGGCGGTGCTGCTACTTCTTGTGGCACTTGGCGCAGTTGCCGGCGGGTTTGAAGGCCTTCTTGCCGTTGTGGCACTCGCCACAGTACTTACCGGCGTTGATGTCCGCCATCTTCATCTGGGTGGAACCTTTCTTCATCTTGAAGATCTTGGTGTGGCACTCGTTGCACTTGAGCCCCTTGCCGGCATGGTCGTCCCCCTTGAAGGTGACTTTGCCCATCGACGTTGGCCATTCCACGGTCTTGCCGGCGGAAACCGCCATTGCCTGTGCCGCCATCATCACCACCGCCATCGCCGCCGCTGCTATCGCAATCCTTTTCATAGCTACTCCTTATTCATTAGTAAAAAAGCCCTTACTGTGATAGCACAGCTCCCCCAGATGTCAAGGCACCTCCTCACGTCGATTGGGTGAAACGGGAAACGCTCTTTCGCATTCAAGGACTTGCAAGTCGGCGCGGCTGTAGTTTAATGTGAGGGTCAATCATTCTCTTATTAAAAGCCACCTGGATTTCAGCATGGAAGACGATTATAGCGAATACCGCCAGGTCCTCGCGCCGGGCATGCGCATCGAGATCGGCATCCCGCTCTCCGGTGGCGGCGTGTTCCGGGACTGGGGCGTCATCAGCGAATCGGGAGGAGACCTGCTGCAGCTGCAGATCTCCCGCGACGTGCTGCCGGCCAACGTGCGGGTGGATGTGGGCTTCATCCTCGACGTCAGCGTCTGGCTCGGCAAGGACAGCTATACCTGCAGCGGCATTGTGACGGACCGGCTCGGCGAGCGGGTGCTGCAGATCCGGCTTTTCGGCAGGTTCACCCTGCGCGAGCGGCGCCAGTTCTTCCGAACCGACATGGCTTTGAAGGTCCGCTATGACGTCGTGGACGAGTCGAACCGCAAAGAGGTGGAACGGGACTGGGAGGTGCGCAAGGAGCGCGAACAGATGAAGTTCCAGGGGTACGACGACTTCGTCATCGCAGCCCAAATGGCGCGCTATCAACCGGCCAAGGACATCGTCTGGCGGGACCAGCTCCGAGCCCAGTTGAATCTGGGGGGCGGCGGGATCTGCCTGCGCATGCCGACCACGGCGCGGGCGGACCAGCTGGTGAACATGGAACTGTACCTGCCGCTGGAGCCGCCGAGGCTGGTACATGCGGTCGGACAGGTGATCCATGTCAAGGCTCCCCTTGTGCAGCGTGACGGCTCCAGTCGCTACGACGTCGGCATGGAATTTCTTTTCCTGGACGAGCGGGACCGCGACCTGATCTTCAAACAGATCTCCTCAGTCCAGATAGCCCACCTGCGCAAGGTTTCCGACAAGCGTGAGATGAACGAGGCCGATGCTTCCCCTGCGGCCCGGCTGACCGGCAGGCAGTACCTGGTACGGGCCCTTTGGGTGCTGCTTTTTCTGCTTTTGGCGTTTGCCCTGGGCCGCTACTTCATCTCCTACAGTAAAGCCCCCCCCGAAAACGAGATCCAGAAAACCTACGAGGAATCCATCCGGAAGTACCGCCACCTGGACAAACAGCCCTGACCCGACTGCTATCGTGTTGCCTTGGAGTGCAAACTCTACTATGATGCCCCCTCCGCGGCAGCCCGCTTGCCGTCGGCCAAGGATTGCATTGCGAGGAGCATAGATGACCAACATGATCAGCGCCGAAGGGCGCAGGCGATTGCAGGAACGCTACGACCTGCTCTGGGAGACCGAGCGGCCGCGCATGGTGAAGAACATGGCCGACGCCGCCGCCGAAGGGGACCGCTCCGAGAACGCCGAATACATCTACTCGAAGAAGAGGCTGCGCGAGATCGACCGCGAGCTGAAGCACCTGGGTGACCGGCTCAAGGTGCTCAAGGTGGTCTACGCGCCGCTGAACCCGACCTCGGTCAGCTTCGGCTGCTGGGTCACCTATGAGGACGAAGAGGGGGAGGAGCGCTGCTACCAACTGGTGGGGCCCGACGAGTTCGACGTGAGCCTGGGGAAGATCAGCATCGACTCGCCGGTCGGCAAGGCGCTGCTCGGCAAGAAGGTCGACGACGAGGTGACCATCAAGAGGCCGGCTGGCGACCTGACCGTTACCATAATATCGATCACATCGAAGAAACCGGAGTAGACCCACAGTCAGAGGGGGCCGTTCTGTCACTGAAAAGCGTTTGACCTTCTTTGGGTAACGGTTATAGTGTAGCAGACCCGTCTCCGAAGTGATCTCCCTTGAGTGAAGGACCGTCCCAAGCATACATGCCAGACATCAAGATTCTCATAGTGGTGAAAGATGAAGAAGCAGGTGTCGCCTATTCCCATGCGGTAACGGAAATAGGGGTGGCCTGTGACGTGGCGCGGTCGTTCGCGGAGATGTCGCAGCTGGCCACCGAGAACTGCTACAACGGTTTCCTCGTCGACATTCTGACCCTGGTGCGTTGCAGCAAGGAAGAGAAGGTGATCGCCTATGAGTGCATCAACCTCTTCCCGGTGCTGCGGGTGAAGTGGGAGGCGAGGCAGAAGAAGATAAAGCTGAGCCCGCTGGAACAAAGCTTTTCCCCCGATACCGGTTCGGCTCTGCACTTTTTCATCGAAAACCGCTGCCGGAATTTCCCCGCGCGCTCGTTGCGCCGCTCGCCGCGCCGGCAGATCAACCTGAACCTCTACTACAGCACCGACCCCGGCTTCCCCGCCGGGAACACCCACAAATCCTTCACCATCAACCTCGGCAGCCATGGCCTGTTCCTGCACACCATGCACGACTTCCTGCAGGGTGACACCATCTGGATCCGCTTCCTGGAGTTAGCTGACCAGACGCCCATCCGCGCCATCGTGCGCTGGTCCCAGCCTTGGGGAGTGACCCGCTGCATCCCCGGAGCAGGGGTGATGTTCGAATCCTTGACCAAGAAGCAGGAGCAGGAGATCGCCAAGCTGCTGGACCTCTGACCCGATTTTTCAGGAAATCCGCATGTGCACGCTGCTGCTCGCCTACCAAGCCCATTCCCGCTACCGTCTCGTCCTGGCGGCCAACCGCGATGAATACTACCAGCGCCCGACACTGCCCGCCCATTTCTGGGACGATGCCCCGCACATCTTCGCCGGGCGCGACCTTGTCCATGGCGGCACCTGGTTTGGCGTGACCGCGACCGGCCGGATCGCCGCGCTCACCAATTACCGCGACCCCAGCGATCTGCACCGGCATGGCCCTTCGTCGCGCGGTCAGCTGGTGAGCGGTTTCCTGGCGGATGATGCTGACGCCGATGAATACCTGGCCGGACTGCGCGAGTCCGGCATCCCCTATGGCGGCTATAACCTGCTGGTCGGGGACAGCGAGCGCCTTTCCTGCTACTCCAACAAGAGCGATTTGGTGCTTCCCATCGAGCCGGGAATCCACGGCCTCAGCAACCACCTGTTGGACACCCCCTGGCCCAAGGTGAGCCGCGGCAAGGACTGCCTCGCCGGCGTGCTGTCGCGGGAAGATTTCACAACGGAGGAACTGTTCGCGCTCCTTTTCGACGAGACCCACCCCCGGGATGAGGAGTTGCCCGATACCGGCGTGGGGCTGGAGTTGGAGCGGATGCTGTCGCCCATCTTCATTAAGAGCGCCCAGTATGGCACCCGCTGTTCGACGGTTCTGCTGGTGGATCACGAGGGAAAGGCGACCTTCATCGAGCGCACTTTCGAGGGGGGCGTGGCAAAGGAGAGCCAGGCGCAATTCCAGTGGTGAGAGGCACGGCGGATAGGTGGTCCTGTAGGGGCGAATAATCATTCGCCCAAGCTTCCTTACCCCCCCACCCGCAGGCGCCCTCCGGAAGAGGGTCGGGGTGAGGGCGCTGTGCAGTTGGAAACGTAAAAGGGGCGAACCATGTTGGTTCGCCCCTTCTTTTGTTTCACACGGCGGTAGTCCTGTAGGGGCGAATAATCATTCGCCTAAACTTCGCCCCACGCTAGACCGGCAGACTACTGATACTGGATGTACAGCGGTTTCGGGTTCAGCATGAGCACCTCTTTCGGGGTGAGCAGCGGATCGCCCTTCTTGGTGTCGTTGTGGTAGAAGAGCTTGAACCCGGTGAACTCGACCGGTTCGGCCACGACGTAGTCCTTGTAGGAGTCGCGCTTGAGCCAGGGAGCGCCCCAGCCGTCCATGTTCATCACGATCTGCACCTCGGGGCGCAGTTGGATGTTCTTGGAGTTGGTCACGCCGTTTCTGGTGAAGCGGTGCACGATGAACACCTTCGGCGGCAGGTTGTATTTCTTCACCAGCTCTTTCAGGTAGTTGGAGGCGTAGTTGATGTCCGCCGCGTCGTAGGTGCCGATCTTGGTGCCCGGCTTCTTGCCGCTCTTGATCAGGTTGAACTCCGGGTCGATTCCGAGATGCACGTCCGGGTTCTTGAGTATCCACTCGAAGCGCGGCAGTATGTTGCGGATGTTGTCGTGCCCAGTCTGGATGTCGATGAACATGATGGCGTTGATCGACCTGGCCCAGCTGTAGACGTCGTTGATGATCTTGTCCGGCATCACCATGCGGTAGAGGCCGGCCTTGCCCGGCTCCCCTTGGGCCACGACCGCGATGAGGTGCAGCGCGGGCTGTACCGGGTGGCTGGGGTCGGCCGCCTGCCACTTGGCCGCCTCACGCTTCAGGCGCTGCAGCATGTCGTCTTTCTGGTACTCACCCAGAGCGCCCATCCTCTTGGAGAGGGGGTTGCCGTAGTAGGCGACGATCCTCTTCTGGGGCAGGATGGAACCCGGCAGCGGCGCGGGATATTTCACCGGCCAACCTTTCTTGGCTGCGAAATCGGGGTCCTCACCGGAGCGATAGCTCACCTTGGGGCCGGCGGCCTCTTTGCCCTTGGCTCCCTTGCCCTTTCCTTTTTTCCCGGCGCTTGACTGCGCGTCGAACTTGGCAGCGGCAGCCGGTGTCGTGGCGGTCGGCTGCGCGGTGGGTGTGGCGGTGGCGGGTGTGGTGGTCGCGGGGAGGGGAGCAGCCGGGGTGGCCTGCGCCGACGTCGGTTGTCCTTGCACGGTTGCGGCGCCGGCCGGGGTGGTGGCGGCGGCCTTTTTATCCTTGCATCCCATGAGCGCCAGCGGCAGGGCCAGCAGGGCGATCAGCAGCAGGGCAGGGTGATGGTTCGGGTACAGGTGCTTCACGTTGATAGTTCTCCTTATGGTGGTGCAGCCTGGACCGGCCTTGGCCTTTGCGGGCAACGAGGTGCGGTCGGCGCCGGGCGTGCTTATTTCCTGATTGTTTGGAGTCTGGTTTTAGCGGTTATTGGGGAGATATCGGGGCGGGCTTTAGCCTTACACCAGTGACAAAACCGACAAGCTCGCCCGTAGTTATACCCTTTTTGCATTTGCGGTGTCAACAACCTGTGGCCGGTTTTGGTGAGAAAAATTTTAAGTTATTGTGCGCTTTGACCATTTGAACCGTTTTTTTTCGTTTCTTCAAAGGATTGTTCCTATTTAGCGCCACTATGGCGTTGACGATAGCTCTTTGCCAGTGGTATGCTCGGCGGTCGAAAATAGGTCCGACCTTTTCACCTGTCGGCAGCGATAATCAGTGCTTTGGCAACAACCGCAGCAAAAATTCAATTCAATGTAAACCGGAGGTATCTGTGCGCAAGAAGATCGGTATTCTGTTGGCTCTCGCTTTGACTGTATTGTCTGCGGCAACCGCATTCGCTGCGGCTCCTGCAAAGCCGGTGACGATCGGCATCTCCAAGATCGTCTCTCATCCGGCGCTGGATGCGGTCGTCAAAGGTATCCAGGATGAACTCAAGGACTCCAAGATCAACGCAACCTTCGACGTACAGAACGCCAACGGTGACATCAACACGGCGGCGTCCATCGCCAACAAGTTCCAGAGCCAGAAGGTCGATCTCGCCGTAGGCGTAGCCACCCCGACCGCCCAGGCGCTGGTGAACACCCTGAAAGGGATCCCGATTGTCTACTCCGCGGTCACCGATCCGGTCAAGGCTGGCCTGGTTCCCTCCCTCACCAAGGGCGGCAAGAACGTCACCGGCGTTTCCGACATGACCCCGGTGAAGCAGCAGATCGAGATGCTGCTCAAGATCAAGCCGAAAACCAAGCGTATCGGCCACATCTACACCAGCTCCGAGGAGAACGCAGTCGTCCTGGCCGGCATGGTGAAACAGGTCTGCAAGGAGAAGCACCTCGAGTTCGTCGAGACCACCGTCACCAAGTCCGCCGAGGTGAAGCAGGCGGCCCAGACCATCGCCAACCGTGTTGACGCCATCTACATCTCCACCGACAACACCGTCGTCTCCGCCATGAGTGCCGTGGCCGATGTCGCCGCCAAGGCCAAGATCCCGGTCATGTCCGCGGACCCGAGCTCCTCCGAGACCTACGGCGTTCTCGCCGCCTGGGGCTTCGACTACTACAAGATGGGCCGCGCCACCGGCAAGATGGTGATCGAGATCCTGAAAGGCAAGAAGCCCGAGTCGATGCCGGCCCGTTTCATGACCAAGGCTAGCGACGTCGATCTCCTGATCAACCTGGACGTTGCCAAGAAGCTTGGCCTGACTGTCCCGGCCGACATCGTCAAAGCCGCCAAGACCGTCCGTCAGAACGGCAAGACCACCAAGAAGTAAGTAAAAGCGGTAAACCGAAAGCAGTAAACCATTGGCCACGGAGAAAATCTGAGCAAATCTGAGAGAACCTAAAAGACTAAAGGTTTAAAACCAAGACTATGGTTTTCAGCCTTTCTCAGAAGTTCTCCGATTTTCTCCGTGGCCAATGGTTTGATTGGTTTCTGACTAAGGTTCTAAGAAGGGTTTTATGATCGAAGGTATTTTTGTTGAAGGGTTGATCTATGGCATCATGGTCCTGGGCGTGTTCATCTCGTTCAGGATTCTTGATTTTCCGGACCTGACGGTTGATGGGTCCTTCCCCCTGGGGGCCGCACTCATGGTGCAGTGCCTCCTCTTAGGCATGAACGGTTGGCTCGCGCTCCTCGTCGCCTTTGCCGGCGGCGTGCTGGCCGGCGTGGTCACCGCGCTCATCCACAACCACCTGAGGGTGCCGAACCTGCTGGCCGGTATCCTCACCATGACCATGCTCTACTCGATCAACATCCGCATCCTGGGTAACCGCGCCAACGTCCCCATCCTGGATCAGTCGACCATCCTGAAGCAGGTCACCGAGAAGTTCACCGGCATCATCCCGGATGACTACATCCTGCTGGTGTTCTTCGTGATCGTCGCCCTGGTGGTGAAGGTGCTGCTCGACCTCTTCTTCCGCACCGACCTCGGCATGACCATGGGGGCCATGGGGAACAACGAGCAGATGGTCATCTCGCAGGGCGTCAACCCAAAGACACTGAAGACCATCGGCGTCGGCCTCTCTAACGGCCTGGTCGCCATCTCCGGCGCTTTCGCCGCGCAGTACCTGGGCTTTGCCGACGTGGGGCTGGGCCAGGGAATCATCGTCTCCGGCCTGGCTTCGGTCATGATCGGCGAGTTCCTGGTGCTGAAGAGTAACCGCATCGGCGTGCTCACCCTCTGTGCCCTCGCCGGTTCGGTCTGCTTCTACGCGGTCATGTACGTCGGGCGCTTTTACGGCTACGTGATCCACATGACCCCGAGCGACCTGAACCTGATCAAGGGGGTGCTGATCATCGCCCTTCTCATCGCGACCCAGGCCAAGAAACTGAAGGTCCCGTTTAAGGTGGCAAAATGATAGAGCTTAAAAACGTTTCCATCGTCTTTGGCCAGGGGACCGTCAACGAGAACAAGGCCCTGAACAACATCAACCTCAAGGTGAAGGAAGGCGACTTCATCACCATCATCGGCTCCAACGGCGCCGGCAAGTCCACCCTGTTCAACACCATCGCCGGGACCTATGTCCCGAGCGAGGGGCAGATCTTTGCCAACGATAAGAACGTGACTCGCGACCCGGAGTACAAGAGGGCGAAGTACATCGGCCGGATCTTCCAGAACCCGCTGCTCGGCACCGCCGGCAACATGAGTCTGGAAGACAACATGACCATCACCCACAAAAAGGGGATGAAGTGGTTGCGCCGCAGTCTTAACAGCAAGACCCGCGAGATGTTCAGGCAGCAGTTGGTGCAGCTCAAGATGGGACTCGAGTACCGCATGAAGGAGAATCTGGTCATGTTCTCCGGCGGACAGCGCCAGGCGCTCACCCTGCTCATGATGGTCCTCTCCAAGCCATCCCTGATCCTTCTGGACGAGCACACCGCGGCGCTCGACCCGAAGAACGCCGAGATCGTGCTGGAGCTGACCAACAAGTTCATCAGCGAGTACCACCTGACCGCCATGATGATCACGCACAACATGACTCACGCCATCGAGTTCGGCAACCGTCTGCTCATGATGGACGGCGGTGAGATCATCTTCGACATCGAGGGTGAAGAGAAGAAGGCGCTCACCGTGGAGAAACTGATCCAGAAGTTCCACGAATTGCGTCACAAGACCTTCGAGAACGACCGCACCCTCCTCGCCGAAGACTAATCTGCGGGCAAAGAAGAGACACCAGAAGGCCCGGCGGAGAGATCCTGCCGGGCCTTTTTGTTTAAAGGCTGAAGGCTTATTTAACGCAAAGCCGCAAAGACGCAAGGGATGGCGAATCACAGTCTTCTCTGTTCAGCAGTCCCTCAAACGTTTTCTTAGCGCCTTTGCGGCGTGGCGTTTCCTAGCGTCTTTGCGCCTTTGCGTTACCAACCGCTTTTGGGGTAATTAAGATGTGCGGGTTTTGCTGTTCTTGGCGACTTAGCGCCTCTGCGCCTTTGCGTTGAAATCTTTGGAAGGTGGAGCTTGCCCACCGTAGCTTCAGTATAGGTTGGAGCCTGCCCACCGTAGCTTTAGCGAAGGTGGGAAGGCGGGTATACATAATGATTGACACATCTCTGCTGTGAGGTGTATTAAAAGACACTTTTTTATCACTAAACCCAGTAGAAGGACTGAGAGAAGCCATGATAAAGATCGATTTCGAGAAGATGGGTGGACTGATCCCTGCTGTTATCCAGGACAACGAGAGCGGTGAAGTATTGATGGTCGCGTTCATGGACGAGAAGACCCTGAACCTGACGCTGGAAAGTGGCAAGACCTGGTTTTTCAGCCGCACCAGGAACAAGTACTGGATGAAGGGTGAAGAGTCTGGCAACACCCAGGACGTGGTCGAGGTGCTGACCGACTGCGATGCCGACACCGTCGTGATCAAGGTGAAGCAGAACGGCCCCGCCGCCTGCCACACCGGCAATCGGAGTTGCTTCTACGTGAAATACGAGAACGACACCTGGGTCGAGCATTCCAACCCCCTCTTCGATCCCAACACCGTGTACAAAAAATAACATGACCAGCCACGGAGCTTCCGCTTCGTGGCTTTTTTTTTCTCAATTCTAAATGTGAGTCCAGAGAGGGAATAACATGGAAAAATTGAAGCTCGGCATCCCGAAGGGGAGCCTTGAAAACGCCACCGTCGACCTGTTCAAGAAAGCCGGCTGGCAGATATCGATCTCTTCGCGCAGCTACTTCCCCGGTATCGATGACGATGAGATCAAGTGCTCCCTGATCCGTCCGCAGGAGATGGGCAAGTACGTCGAACGCGGCACCATCGACGTCGGCATCGCCGGCCGCGATTGGATCCGCGAGAACGAGTCGGACGTCATCGAAGTCTGCGAGATGGTCTACTCCAAAGTCTCCCGCCGCCCCGCCCGCTGGGTGCTGGTGGTGAACGGCAACTCGAAGATCCAGGGCCCCGAAGACCTCCACGGCGCCACCATCTCCACCGAGCTCGTCGGTTTCACCAAGCGCTACTTCGCCGAGAGGAACATCCCCGTCACCGTCGAGTTCTCCTGGGGCGCCACCGAGGCGAAAGTCGTCGAGGGACTCTGCGACGCCATCGTTGAAGTCACCGAGACCGGTTCCACCATCAAGGCCAACGGTCTCAGGATCGTCACCGAGTTGATGGAATCCGTCCCCGTCATGGTCGTCAACAAGGCCGCCTGGGAAGATCCGTGGAAGCGCGCCAAGATCGAGCAGATCGCGACGCTTTTGCAATCCTCCCTGCGCGCGGAGGGTATGGTTGGTCTGAAGATGAACGCGCCGAAAGAGAAGGTTGCGGAGATCACCGCCGTCATCCCCAGTCTCAAGAGCCCGACCGTTGCTAATCACTACAACTCCGAGTGGGTTTCCATCGAGAGCATCATGCCCGAACAAGAAGTCCGCCGCATCGTCCCCGAACTCATCAAACTCGGAGCCGAAGGCATCGTGGAGTATTCGCTCAACAAGATCATCTAGAACTCAAGCGCAGCTAAAATCAAAAAGCCGGCCACCGCAAGGTGGACCGGCTTTTGTTTTGCTATATTGCACGCCCTTATTGCCTAAACAAAATCCCGGCGATGGCAGCGTTAAGCAGGTTTGCCAGGCTGGCAGCCAGGACGCACCGAAGACCAAGCCGCGCGACATCGCTTTTGCGGGATGGAGCAAGTTCACCCAGACCGCCGATTTGAATCCCTACCGAGGTAAAATTGGCAAACCCGGTAAGGGCAAAACAGGCAATCATAAAACCCTTCGGTGACAATTGCGCTTGTTGCAGTCCCCCAAACCCGATCACCTCGTTAAATGCCGTCTTCTGTCCGAGTAACTTGGCCAGTCCCATCGCGTCGGAAGATGGAGCACCGACGACATACGCTGCAGGGGCGAAGAGCCACCCGAGCACGGTTTCAAGATCGGAACTATTGTTGCTGGCCGTGACAACCAGGAAATTCAGCAGATGGATGAGCGGGATGAAGCCAAGCAGCATGACGCTTATGGCCACGACAACCTTCCATCCGTCCATGGCGCCGCGTCCCACTGCATCCAAGAGGTTGACTCCCGCATCGTGTTTTGCGTGCGCTACCGGCTCATCTGCGGCGGCACCCGCACCTTCGGGAACAAGCAGCTTCGCGAAGATGATGGCTGCCGGAGCTGCCATGATGTTTGCGGCGAGGACGTATTCCATCCGTGCTCCCATTCCTGCATATACGAGCGGCATGCCGGCGCCGACCGTAGACATGCCGACTACCATGACCTGAAACAGCTGTGCCTCACTCAAGCTCTTTATATAAGGACCAACGGTCATGGCTCCCTGCACCTGCCCGATAAAAATGTTGCTGGCGACTACGGTGGCTTCAGCACCGGTAAGACCGAACAGCCGCTTGAAGCCGTGCGACATGGCCCCGATAACCCGCGGCATCACTCCCCAATAATAGAGCATGTTGATCAGTGCGCCGAAAAAAATGATCTGCATCAGGGCGTCCAGCAAAAAGACGTAGGAACTGCCCTTGAAGCCGGGGATTCCTTTGAATCCCTCGAAAAGGGGTCCGAACACGAACTTGGTGCCCTCGTCTGCAAATTTCATGATCTTCAGCAGACCCGCGCTGACTGTCTCGAATACCGTCACTCCGAACGCTGTGTGGAGAACCAGGTAGGCGAAAACGACGTTGAAGGCCAGCGCATAGAGAACTGGGGTCCAACGGATGTCTTTCCTAGACCGCGATAAAGACACTGCAACGGCAAGCAGTACGATGACGCCTAAGACGCCGCGAAAAACCTGTTCAATCAAGACAGCCTCCTTCCCTCTTCAGCAAGACAACCAACCAGGGTGTTATAGGTGCAGCCAAGGGCCTCAGCCAGCTTGGTGGGCTGAATTTTAGCCCGGCCGCCGAGGCTTGCGACTACATGGCGCACATAGGCAGACTGCAGTTCCTTCAGTGAGACCTGTCTCGTCCTGAGATCATTGAGACTGGACACGGGGAGTAGGAAGCGTTGCCATTCATCAGAGGCTGCATGCAGTGCCGGAGTGACTACTACTCTTTTCGCCATGATCTCCTTGAAGATATCATCTCCGAGGAGGACAAGCCGCTTGATATAGGTAGAAAGCTCCCTCATGTTTCCTGGCCAAGCATATCCGGCAAGAACTGCGACGTTGTGTGGCTGCAGCAGCTCGTTCCATGTTGCACGGATCATGTCTGGGGTGAGGACTGCATGCCCACTCTCGGAGATGATCGGCCGCCACATGAGGCGATAAGCGAGATTGCAGGCAATGTTACCTATGTCCTGCGGCCGCATCTGCCGCAGGGGGACGGTGTGCAACTCAACGTCGGCGACGCGATAGTAAAGGTCGTCACGCAAGGTTCGAAGGCGTCCCGGTTGCGCTGCTGAAATGATGCGGACATTAGACCGCATCGTCTGGGTCCCGCCGAGCCTCGTATAACTGCCATCTTGAAGGAACCGCAACAGTTTTGCCTGAACGCGGGGAGACATTTCCGGCAATTCGTCCAAAAACAGTGTGCCGCCAGCCGCCTCCTCCACCAGTCCCTTCTTCATGCGCTTGGCGTCAGTGAACGCACCAAGCTCGTGTCCGAATAGTTCTGACTCCAGACGCTCGCCTTCGAAAAAGGCGCAGTTCAGCGCCAGAAATGGCTTCTCGTGCCGAGTGGAAAAATCATGTAAGTACCACGCAAGTGATTCCTTGCCTGTCCCGGTCTCGCCAACGAGCAGGGTGTTGAGCCCGGACCGTCCCACCTGAACTGCGCGTTCGCGCAAAAGGTCGATGGCGTTGGGATCTATCCGCCGCTTATCCGCATAGCTTCCGCCCGCCATGTCAGGTTCTTCGTATTCGTAGAATCGCTGGGACAACATTTTGTCGCTATCCGAGAGCTTAGCGTTGCGAAGTTTCTTGATAATCGCCTGATATGCTTCCGCAGGGCACTCCCCTGCAATCAGAACCCTCATCAGCCGATACTGTATCCACCGCCTCTCCTCCAACGTTGTCCCGTTCTCGGGATCCTGCGGCGTCCACGTTCGCCGTGCGGTCTCGTACTCGTTTACCTCATACTTAAGGCCATGACATTGTGCCCATTTCAGAACATCTGGTGCGTACTGTGATGCGGAGACGGTGATTCTGTCGAGGACGGTATGCGGTTGAGCAGTTAGCAATTTGCTTGCCGATCTCAGTACGTTCTTTTCGGCGTGTAAAAGTACGATGAGAGCGTCATCCCCTTCCCGCATTTCACCAAATAGCTGTTCTAGCCTTTCAACGAAGTTCCCGGGATAAAGATGATTAATTCTGATGGAATAGTGGGGATGTTTTCTTGTCACATGGAGGGCTCGTGACACGGAGGGCTCCCAGAAATCACATTGGATGTGCAAGCATTTCATTTTGATGTCCAATTAAAGCCGCGCGAGAAGTTTCATTTAATAATACAATTAATTTCAAAAAATAAAAGTATAATTGAGTTGATTCGATAGCTAGTTGGTGAGTAGTTGATGCAAGTTATGGTATCTCAATTGGTTTTCTGTCTCTTATAGGCTTGGCATTAATATTGATTAGGGGGGAATGTCAGATGCGCAGCTGGATACCGCGGGAGCCCGGCATCCGTAAGTCTGATGCTGTGCCGCTCCTGATCAAAGCGAGCTGAATGAGGGCTAGAGTGTTGGAAGACTGCGCGTTGAACAAGCCATATCGCATGATTAATAAATGTCTCGCTGTTTTGATGCTGTGCGACATGGGAACTACCGACAAATTGCGAGTAGAGGGGCGCCTGATCCACATCAAGAAGCTTCTGGTGCGTAATTCGTTCCCTGGCGCACCCTTGTCACATTATTGCCGCTGTGAAGTTGAACTTGAAAAACTGTTGGCACAGGTTGATGAAATATCGGAAAAAGGCTGTGATAGACAGAATCTGGTGGTTCTTTTCAAACACATTGACGTCATAGAGGTGATGGCGGGGCATTAAACACCAGATGTAGTGCCTATGGATTTTGATTTGACTCATTAATGGAGGCATCAAGTAATTTTATTCAATCTTATCAAGGTAGCCGAATAGAGCTAGGTGGCGCTTAAATCTGGTACTAAATTCAAAAGAAGGGGAGTACGTTATGGTATGCAGTAGTTGCGGGTCCGATAATACACAACGTTTGCAAGTTATCTTTGAAGGGGGCACACAGAACATCAATACTGAGAGTAAAACAGCTGGCATCGGTATCGGTGGAGGTGGGAGACTGGGCTTCGGGAGTGCCGTGACAACCACAAATGGTACTTCTCAGTCCATGTTGGCTCAAAAGTCAGCACCTCCCGCAAAAAAACGGCTTGTCGAAATTTACTGGATGTTGGGGGCGCTGCTCATGTTCGTGGTCGGAGGTGGCTGGATTGTCATCGCTCTGATCACAATTTGCGCTGCAGGGTACTCGGCATATAGGAAGATTAAATATAACTCTGAACAGTTTCCGGTTCTCTATCAACGTTGGTTGGAAAGTTGGATGTGCCACAAATGCGGGGCGGTCTACCTGCAAGCTTAACTTTAGCGAACGCCTGGGGACCAAGGGGGCGTTCTTGATGTTTTGGCATTTGCTGGGACTAGAAACCGGCTAAGGCTAAGATGTCAGGAACGCCCGTTCGCAGTAACGACTTCAAACGGCCTACAGCTTATTTTCCAGGACCTCCTTCTGCCGCACACGTGCCTTTCTATTTTGCCGAAAGGCAACTCACCGATAGCACCACCCACGCGTAGAACTTCCCCTCAACTATCTGGTAGTAATCAAGAGCCGGCAACGCACCGTCAGGAGGAACCATGCATGGGTATATAAGACTGCGGCGATGGTGCGAAGGAGGTTAGGCTTTCACCAAAATGGGTGAGAGAAAGGAGCGGCATCGCGCTTGCCAACGGGGCCGGCAGTGGTATGGTAGTGCATTAATTGTTGCTAATCACGCGTAGGAGGTCTTGCTATGCCTTTTAACAACGTATCGCATCCCGAGATGATTGGTAAGGCAGCGCCGGTCGTTCAGGCATTAACCCCCGAATTTTACGCATACTTAGTGTCGATCTTTCCCACCCCGCAGAGCATCAACGAGCTCTACCAAAAGTACCAAGCCAGCTTCACCGCATCCCTACCAGGCGACGACCCGGAGAAGGTCAAGGAGTGCGAGGCCGACCGTGAGGCTCTCAATCACGCCATCGGCTTACTCGTCGGTTTTGGTAAAGTGGCCAACCGGAAAGATCCGACCATTCTGGAAAAACTCGGCCTCAGTCATATCGTCGAGAAGCCGGCTGGGACCGCCAAGGGCGTGGGGAAGGTCTCTGATTTTAGAGTCCTTTTCGATAGCAATGGAAAGCCCTATGTTTCCTTGGCCAAACTTGGAAGCGCAAAAGGATACGACGTGTGGGCCTGCGCTGGCGACCCGAGCGTCGAAAGCAATTGGAAGTCTCTGGTATGGTCAACCAGTTGCAAAAAGATACCCATCGTCGGTCTTGATCGGTCGGTCCCCAACTTCCTGAGGATCAGGGGCAAACGGGGAGATGCCGTAGGCTCCTGGTCTCACTTCATTAAGCTCGATCCCGCCTAAATTCTCACTCGCCCCCTCTCGACTGCGCGGAGGGGGCGAGCGTTTCTGTGACTTTTCCCGCCATGTCGGTCGGTAAAAACATCGAGCCCATTCGTGAGCTGAAGTACGAAATCAGGCGATAAAAATGTCACTTCGATACACGAAGTGGAACTTCTGGAGGCGAACGTGACACTTCGAGCGTCCAAGTGTCACTTTCGGCCCGGAATATGTCACTTCGTGCCTCCAAGTGTCATTTTCGGGCCCGAAAAGTTCACTTCGTGCATCCAAGTGTCATTTCAGGACGCGAGAAGTTCACGTCGTCACCTGACGTGTCATTTTCGAGTGCGAGAAGATCACTTGGATGTGGGATGCGTCATTCCAGCGGGTTGCGGGTGAATCTCATTGCCAACATGCACACTACTGCGGCAGCATGATTGGAGAGCACTTCCAGAGAGGGAGGTGGCGGTGGGAGGGGGCCAACACTGCGCGCATCCTTTCATCTTCTTTCGTGCGCTTTTTTCCCGTGCACCCGTTCGTAGGCTCGGCAGAAGGGGCAGACGTCTTCCTCGATCTTGTTGACGAAGTCGTAGACGAGGCCCTTCTGGTGATAGCGGGCATGAAGACACACGGGGCAGAGTTCGCATACCTTCGCCATGGCTTTATCGAGGGGGGTGAGGTTCTCCGTTGGGGGCATGGCTCGATCCTTTCTGCGATGTCTGTCGGACTCAGGGGAGGCAAGGGGAGCTTGGTAGTTCGTCAGGCGGCAATGCACGGATGAAGTTAGAATCGTTCGAAGAAAACTAATCCTACACGCTTAATGTGTTTCTGCAGTTCGACGCTGGTGATCTGAGTGAATATAGAGAGGTCGATCTGATAAGGCAGCAAGAGGTCGTCCAGTTCTTCCGCAATCGTACCTAGTTCAGAAGAGGTCAGGCTGTCACCGAGGAGGGTAAGGTCAATATCCGAGCCGGGCTTGTAATTTCCTTTCGCTCGCGAACCGTACAGCACGGCCTTCTCTACTGCCGTATGGCGGGACAGCACGGTTTGAATGCTCTCAATGGTCCTGTCACTTAACCCGCAGTTCATTACTCCCACTCGCCCTGGTCTGCCAGTTCGTTAAATTTCCGATGCATCTGCTCAAACGCGGGGTAAAACCTCTTCAAGATATTCTGACAGATCTCTTCGGCTGTCTCCAGATTGTAGGTGTGCGAGCTGAGGTTGCGCGCTTTGATCATGTCCATCCAGGCTTCACCGTCGTCGATCAGGTCATTTTTAAATGCAACCCTGGTTGCATCCTTTGACCCGATAATGCCGGATAGGCCTTTCCCTTCAAGGTAGTCCTTCAAGACATTCCAAGCCAACTCGTGAGTGAACTCAAATCCCTGCACCAATCCCTGCTGTTCCAGTTCGGTCAGGTCTCGCTGCCCGGCAAGCTCGACAGCGCGACGCAATGTTTCGAAGGCCTTGCTGAAATTATTAAAACGCTGCTTCCAGCGAATGTCATCTTGCACTTGGCCGCTCCCTGGCAACACCGCAGTCTCTTTCACTAAAGAACCGTATTGCTGGTCCCGGAATGTATGCTGTTTCATACCCTTTGTCAATGATGCCCCTAGCCTTTGAAGCTAGGGGCACTAATTCGTTCTGTCAGTCAGGAATGAGGATGGTCGAGCCGGTGGTCTGGCGGGCCTCAAGTTCACGGTGGGCCTGGGCCGCGTCCTGCAGGGGGAAGCTCCGGTTGATCTCTATCTTCACCTTCCCCGAGGTAACCATCCCGAACAGTTCGGCGGCTGCCTCTTCCAACTCGGAGCGCTTGGCGATGTAGGTGGCGAGCCCGGTGCGGGTGAGATATAGGGAGCCGAGTTGCGAAAGCTGCAGGAGGTCCACCGGCGGCACCGGACCCGAAGCGTTGCCGAAGCTTACCATCAGGCCGCGGGGGCGCAGGCACTTGAGGGAGGTCTCAAAGGTGTCTTTCCCCACCGAATCGTAGACCACGGCGGCGCCCTCTCCGCCGGTAATCTCCTTCACCCTCTCCATTATGTTTTCCGTGCGGTAGTTGATGCAGTAATCGGCGCCATGTTGCCGCGCCAGCTCGCACTTCTCTTCCGAACCGGCCGTGCCGATCACCTTCGCCCCGAGAGCCCTCAGCCATTGGCAGGCGATGGTGCCGACACCACCGGCGGCGGCGTGGAACACGACGGTGTCTCCGGCCAGCACCCGGTAGGTCCTGCGGACCAGGTATTGAACGGTAAGTCCCTTGAGCATCATCCCGGCGGCTTGTTCGAAGGAGACGGCGTCGGGGAGGAGGCAGAGCCGGTCCGCCTTGATGATCCGTGATTCGCAGTAGCCGCCCCCGGAAGTGCCCGCGTAGGCAACCCGGTCTCCGGGCCGGAATAGGGTCACTCCCTCGCCGACGGATTCGACGACGCCAGCCCCTTCGTTGCCGGCGATGGCCGGCAGCGGCATCTTGTAGAGGCCGCTGCGCTGGTACACGTCCACGAAGTTCACCCCGACCGCCCTGTGGCGTATCCGGACCTCACCCGGTCCCGGTTCCGGCACAGAGACATCCATCCACTTCAGTACCTCGGGGCCGCCGAATTCTTCAAGGCAGATTGCCTTAGACATGGATTGCCTCCCGCGGCGTCATATGCCGCTAACAAAAAGGCCGCCCAGCATAGGACGGCCTTTCCTGTTTATGCTTGCTGCCACGGAGGGAGCCGGAGTCGGCGAAGATTTCGCGTTTGTGCCGGCTCCCCCGTGACAATGGGTTACGAGATCATCTCGCAGTCGTCTTCGGGCCAGCTGTCCAGGCTGCCGTCGGGAAGTTGTACCTGCACGGTGTCCCCCTCGATGGTGCAGCCGTAGCTCAAGCCGATCTCGCCGGTCTTGGTGTTCTTCACCTGGACCCGCTGCTCCTTCCTCTCGGTCGTGTCACATATCTCTGAATGTACCCTTTTCATGGTAACCTCCTGAGCTCTGCATTAATGATAGCAGCGCCGTTTCGCGGCGCAACTAGAGAACCGAAGCGATCTCCGGCGAAGCGGTGTCCTTGAACTGCTCGAAGTTCTTGCGGAACATCTCGACCAGCTTCTGCGCCATGGCGTCGTAGGCGGTCTTGTCGCTCCAGGCGTTTCTCGGGTTCAGTATCTCCGCCGGCACCCCGGGGCAGCTTGCGGGGATGTCCAGGCCGAAGACCGTGTCCTTGACGAAGCTTGCACCACTCAAGCTCCCGTCCAGGGCGGCGTTAACGAGGGCCCGCGAGTAGGCGATCTTCATCCTGGCACCCACGCCGGGGCCGCCGCCGCTCCAGCCGGTGTTCACCAGCCAACAGTCGACCTTGCCGGACGCGATCTTCTTGCCGAGGAGGTCGGCGTACAGGGACGGCCTGAGCGCCATGAAGGGGGCGCCGAAACAGGCGGAAAAGGTGGCCTGCGGCTCGGTGACCCCCGCCTCGGTCCCGGCCACCTTGGCGGTGTACCCGGACAGGAAGTGGTACATGGCCTGCGCCGGGGTGAGCCGTGCGATCGGCGGCAGCACGCCGAAGGCGTCGCAGGTGAGCATGATCACGTTGCTCGGGTGCCCTCCGGCCCCGGCCGGGATGATGTTGGGGATGTGGGTGATCGGGTAGGAGGCGCGGGTGTTCTCGGTGAACGAGGCGTCGTCGAGATCGATGCGGCGCGAGATGGTGTCGATGGCGACGTTCTCCAGGATGGTGCCGAACCTCCTGGTGCACTGGTAGATCTCGGGCTCGCTCTCCGAGGAGAGGTTGATCACCTTGGCGTAGCACCCTCCCTCGAAGTTGAAGACCCCTTCCTCGTCCCAGCCGTGCTCGTCGTCGCCGATGAGGAGGCGGTTCGGGGCCGCGGAGAGCGTGGTCTTGCCGGTGCCGGAGAGGCCGAAGAAGATGGCGACATCGCCCGCGGGGCCGGTGTTGGCGGAGCAGTGCATGGACATGACGCTCTTTTGGGGCAAGAGGTAGTTGAGCACGGTGAAGATCGACTTCTTGATCTCCCCGGCGTAGCTGGTGCCGCCGATAATCACCATCTTCCTGGCAAAGTTGATGATGATGAAGGCCTCCGAATTGGTGCCGTCGATGCTCGGCTGGGCGTGGAAGGCGGGGAGGTCGATGACGGTGAACTGGGTCTGGTGGGAGAGGAGCTCCTCCGGTGTCGCGCGCAGGAACATGTTGCGGGCGAACAGGGAGTGCCAGGCGCGCTCGGTTATGATGCGCACCGGGATGCGGTGGGCGGGGCTCGCCCCGGCGAAGCAGTCCTGGACGAAGAGGTCGCGCCCCTGCATGTAGTTGCACATCTTCTGGTAGAGCGCATCGAACTTGTCCGGGGGGAAGGGGCGGTTCACCTTGCCCCAGTTGATGTGCGCGCTCGAGGAAGGCTCGTCGACGATGAACTTGTCGTTGGCCGCCCGCCCGGTGTAGTGGCCGGTCTTCACCGCGAGGGCACCCAGGTGCGAGATGAGCCCCTCGCCGCGGCGCACCACCTGTTCGTAGAGGACAGAGGTGGGGGAGGTCCAGTAGATCAGGTTCGCGTTCTTGATGCCATGCTGCTCCAGCCCGTTGCCCCTGGTGATATCGTTTAATCTCACTGCTCCCTCCCTCTCTCATTGGATCTGCGCCAAGCTTAAAAGATAGCAGGGGCGGGTAGCTTTGCAACCGGCGCGGCAAAGCAAAAGGGCCCCGATCATTAAGATCGGGGCCCTTCTTTGTTTCATTGGTACTTCAGCGACTTACTAGTCGTTGAACCCTTCGGCGGAAGCCGGGTTGTACTGCTCCCAGTGCTCCGGGGAGCGCCACAGGCCGGAAAGGATCATTTCGCGGATGTGGAGGAACTCCTTCGGGAGACGGTCGTACATCTTCACGAACAGCTCCTCGTGGGAGAGGATCTCTTCCTTCCAGACGTCGCGGTCGATGGACATGAGCTCCTGGTACTGGTCGCGGGAAACCTCGTTGAGACCGGTCCAGTCCAGGTCCTCGTAGCGCGGCATCCAGCCCAGCGGGCTCTCGACGGAAGCGCCGCGGCCGTTGGCGCGGTCGGCGATCCACTTCAGGACGCGCATGTTCTCGCCAAAGCCCGGCCAGAGGAACTTGCCGTTGGCGTCTTTGCGGAACCAGTTGACCGAGAAGATGCGCGGCGGGTTCGGGGTGGTGCGCCCGACCTGGAGCCAGTGGTTGAAGTAGTCGGCGACGTGGTAGCCGGTGAAGGGGAGCATCGCGAACGGGTCGCGACGGACGTTGCCGATGGCGCCCACTGCGGCCGCGGTGGTCTCGCTTCCCATGGTGGCGGCCAGGTACACGCCGTAGCTCCAGTTGAAGGACTGGTACACCAGCGGGATCACGTTGTTGCGGCGGCCGCCGAACACGAAGGCCTTCATCGGCACGCCCTTCGGGTCTTCCCAGGCCGGGTCGATGGACGGGCACTGCGAAGCCGGGGAGGTGAAGCGGGAGTTCGGGTGCGCGGCGTTGCGGCCGCAGCCCGGGGTCCACTCGTTACCCTGCCAGTCGGTCAGCTTCGCCGGAAGCTCGTCGGTCATCCCTTCCCACCAGATGTCGCCGTCCGGGGTGAGCGCCACGTTGGTGAAGATGGTGTTCTTGGCGCAGGAGTGCATCGCGTTCGGGTTGGACTTGAACGAGGTGCCCGGGGCCACGCCGAAGAAACCCGCTTCCGGATTGATGGCGTAGAGCTGGCCGTCGGGGCCGGGCTTGATCCAGGCGATGTCGTCGCCCACGGTGGAGATCTTGTAGCCGCTCTGCTTGAAGTGGTCGGGCGGGACCAGCATGGAGAGGTTGGTCTTGCCGCAGGCGCTCGGGAAGGCGGCGCCCAGGTAAGTCTTCTCACCTTCCGGGGTCTCGATGCCGAGGATCAGCATGTGCTCGGCCAGCCACCCCTCGTCTTTGGCGATCTTGGAGGCGATCCTGAGTGCCAGGCACTTTTTGCCCAGAAGCGCGTTGCCGCCGTAGCCGGAGCCGAAGGACCAGATGGAGCGCTCCTCGGGGAAGTGGACGATGTACTTCTCCTTGTTGCACGGCCAGGGCACATCTTTCTGGCCCGGGGCGAGCGGTGCGCCGATCGAGTGCAGGCAGGGGACGAACTCGCCGCTCTCGCCGAGGATGTCGATCACCTTCTTGCCCATGCGGGTCATGATCTTCATGTTGACGGCGACGTAGGGGGAGTCGGAGATCTCGACGCCGATCTTGGCGATGTTGGAACCCAAGGGACCCATGGAGAAGGGGATGACGTACATGGTGCGCCCCTTCATGCAGCCGGTGAAGAGGCCGGTCAGGGTCTTCTTCATCTCCTTGGGATGCACCCAGTTGTTGGTCGGGCCGGCATCCTGTTTGGCGATGGAGCAGATGAAGGTGCGGTCCTCGACGCGGGCGACGTCGCCGGGATCGGACAGGGCCAGGTAGCTGTTCGGGCGCTTCTCCGGGTTCAGCTTACGGAAGGTGCCACCTTTGACCAGCAGTTCGCACAGGCTGTCGTACTCCGCCTCGGTCCCGTCGCACCAGTGGATCTGGTCCGGCTGGCACATTTCGGCAACTTCCTTGACCCAGGCCAGCAACTGCTTGTTCTTTACTTCGTAATTCATGGATATTCCCTCCTTTGGGTATTGCTTCATCACATTTTTAGAAGAGACCAAACCCTCTGCGGTGCTGCTAATCTCACAGGTTTCCATAGTTGTCCTCTCTGCCGGGTGGCGGTGGACCGGAACTGGAACGATACAGACCCATGCAGGGCCGCGTGTGACAGTTCCGGCCTACGGTTGATGTTTCGTTAGCGTCGGTTAGATGGGTTTATGTTGCCGAGCCTTATGATTTTTGAACGTCGTATGCGGGGTGCTGGGAAGTGAGGCCCTCGCCCTGACTGACGATTTGCTCTGTGAGATCGTGGCGTTTGTTCTGTGAGAGACATGCACCAACTGATGTCATCGAACGACTGTCCGCTCTCCTCTCTGAGTCAGTATTTTAATTATTATAAAATAACACAAGGACTTTTAAAAGCAAGAGCAAATGTATACAGAGGCCCAATTGACACGCAGTCTCAGTCTGTTAGACTTTTGCCGGACTTCAAGCTGTCTGTCGTCCCCGCCGACTCAGTCCCGCCAAACATTAGACAGTCGTGACGCTTCGCCGACCAACCGGTCGGCCTCACCATGCACCACAGGGGGTATTCAATGGAGCCTTACATCTGCACCGTCTGCCAATACGTCTACGACCCCTATCTGGGGGACCCGGAGAACGGGGTGCCACCCGGAACCCCCTTCGCCGACCTTCCCGATGATTGGGTCTGCCCCATCTGCGGGGTCGGCAAGGAGGCCTTCGAGCCGGAGTAGGGCATGTAAAAAGGGGGGGAGCTGAACTGCTCCCCCCCTTCGTCTTTAGAGACCCTGCAGCAGTCCCTCCAATTCGGTTGTGATCTGTTTGAGATCTTCCAGCTTCATGTCGCCCATGTGCGCGACGCGGAAGGTCTTCCCTTTCAGCTTCCCGTAGCCGTCATCGAACGCAATACCGCGCTCCCCCAGCTGTTTTTTGATCAGTGCCAGGTCCACGCCGCGCTCGTTGGTGGCGCAGGTGAGGGTGACCGAGCGGTACGGCTCGGCCGGCAGGATGCCGAAGCCCTGCTGTACTGCCCAGGCGCGCATGAAGTCGGCCATCTCCTGGTGACGCTGGAAGCGCCGCTCGAGCCCCTCGGCGAAGATGCGCTCCAACTGCAGGTCCATGGCGTAGATGAGCGAGATGCACGGCGTGGACGGGGTGTTGTCCTTCTCGTCGGCAGCCAGGAATTCGAGGAAGTCGAAGTAGTAGCCGCGCCCCGGGACGCTCTTGGCGCGCTCGAGCGCCTTCTCGCTGGCGGTGAAGACGGCCAGGCCCGGCGGCAGCGCGAACGCCTTCTGCACCCCGAAAACGCAGCAGTCGATGCCGATTTCGTCGATCGGGATGTTGAGCGCGCTCATGGAGGAGACGGTATCTATGATGGAGACCACGTCCGGGTACTTCTTGAGCACCTGGCCGATCTCGGCAAGCGGGCTCATGGTACCGGTGGAGGTCTCGTTGTGGATCAGGGTGATGGCGTCGTACTTGCCGGTGGCCAGTGCCGCGTCCACCATCTCGGGGGTGATGGGCTGGCCCCATTCCGCCTTGAAGGCGTCGGCTTCCTTGCCGCAGGCGAGGGTCACGTTGTGCCACTTGTCGGAGAAGGCGCCGTTGCAGAAGTTGGCGCAGCGTTTGCCGACCAGGTTGCGCACCGCCCCTTCCATGGCGCCGAAGGCGCTCGAGGTGGAGAGGAACACCTTCTCTTTGGTGGACATGAGTCGCTTCAGCTTGTCGGTCACGCCCTTGTGCAGGCGCGCGTACTCCGGCATGCGGTGGCCGATCATCGGTGTAGCCATGGCCTCTAGGATCTCCGGGCTCACTTCTATCGGACCGGGGATATACAGCTTCTTGTGCATGTAGGCTCCGTTTCAAGCTTTTTCTGCCGGCAGCGTGCGGCGGGGAGGGGGTGGGGAAGGGGCGCAACGCGAAGGTGCACGCGGTGCGCGAGCCTGCTGCAGGCGGATCGCCAAGCTAGCAGATTACGCCGTCGATGTCAATTCTCACGTCCTGGTTTTGTAACACAAAATGAGGCGATCAGGCGGCGCGGGAGAGGGGCACACAGCCGCTGCTGCGTCCATCGGCGGGAACCTCCGGCTCTGCCCGGGAAATCCCGCCTATATTGTATATGTTGCGTATTGCTCGGCAAAATGTTACACATACCGGTTAGCTGTCAAATACATTAAAACGGAAAGCTGCGCCATTTTAGTTGGTTACCATTGGCCGCCTTCCCGCTGGAAAATCATGAAACCTATTATTGCCATCGTCGGTCGCCCCAATGTCGGGAAATCCACCCTTTTCAACAGGCTGGTGGGGCGCCGTAAGGCGATGGTCCACGATATGCCCGGGGTGACCCGGGACCGCAACTACGCCGAGGTGAACCGTTTCGACCTCCCCTTCATCCTGGTCGATACCGGCGGTTTCGAGCCGGAAACCTCCGACAAGCTTTTGCAGCAGATGCGCGAGCAGTCCCGCTTCGCCATGGAGGAGGCCGATGTCATCCTCTTCCTGATGGACGCCCGCGACGGGCTTACCCCCGCCGACCGCGACGTGGTGTTGATGCTCAGGCGCATCAACAAGCCGGTCTTCTACATCATCAACAAGGTGGACGGCGACAAGCAGGAGGCCAACGCGGGCGACTTCTACGCCCTCGGGGTGGACCAGATCCACACCATCTCCGCCGAGCACAACCGCGGCGTGGGCGACCTGATGGACGAGGTGCTGGGCGCGCTCCCCTACAACCGCGACCCCGACGACGAGGAGGAGATCACCAAGATCGCCGTGGTGGGCCGCCCCAACGTGGGCAAATCCACCCTGGTGAACCGCCTTCTGGGCTACGAGCGCGTGGTGGCCAACCCCACCGCCGGCACCACCCGCGACTCGGTCGATACCCGCTTCATGGTGAACAAGAAGCCCTACCTGTTGATCGATACCGCCGGCATCCGCAGGAAGGGAAAGACGGTGCAGGCGGTCGAGAAGTATTCGGTGGTGGATGCCCTGCGCTCCATCGACCGCGCCGACGTGGTGCTCATCGTCCTGAACGCCGAGGAGGGGGTCACCGAGCAGGACACCAAAATCGCCGGCTACGCCTACGAGGCCGGGCGCGGTTGCATCTTCGTGGTGAACAAGTGGGACACGGTGCTGAAGGACAACTCCAGCATAAGTAAGTTCACCGACGATATCCGCCGCAACTTCAAGTACCTTCCCTTCGCCCCGATCCTGTTCGTCTCGGCGCAAAGCGGGCAGCGCACCGGCAAGATCGTCGCCGAGGTGGACCAGGTGATGGAGCAGTACTGCAAGAGGGTGAGCACCGGTGAGTTGAACCGCATCTTCAACCAGGCGGTGGACGAGAACCACGCCCCGCTGGACGGCGGCAGGCGGGTCAAGTTTTTCTATGCGACCCAGGTGGGGATCAAACCTCCTTCCTTTGTCATCTTCACCAACCGTCCTGAGGGGATTCATTTTTCCTATGAGCGGTACATCATGAACCGTTTTAGAGAGGCATTCGGCTTCAGCGGAACTCCTTTAAAGCTTATGTTCCGTGGCAGAGACAAGAAAGATACTTAAATCATTCTTTACTTGGCCGATACGATGGTTTAGTATGATGCCTATTTCTAACCCACCCCCTACTAACAGCGAGCGGCATCAATGAGTCTAGTCGGCAATTTGGAAGATCTCGGCTTAGGCGAGATCCTGCAGATCGTAAGCCTGAGCAGGAGGTCCGGCGTGCTCGCCCTGCAAAGCAGGGGACGGGAGGCGCGGGTAATCTTCCGCAACGGACAGGTGATCCGCGCCACATCCACGACTTTCCAGCAGAACCTGGGCGAGGTGCTGATCCAGCAGGGAGTCATCGACCTGGGGATCCTGAAGCGCGCGCTCAGCATCCAGGCCGACGAGGGGTACACCCAGCTTCTGGGCGTGATCATGGTGGAGCGCTTCGGGGTGAGCGCCGACGCCATCGAGGCCGTGGTGCGCGAGCAGATCGAGAACGTGGTCTACTCGCTGTTCGCCTGGGCCGAAGGGACCTTCGAGTTCGAACTGCAGGAAGTGGGGGACGGCGATAACACCAGGCTGGACCCGGTGCAGTTCATGCTGAAGCAGGGGCTCAACCCGCAGTACCTGGCCATGGAAGGTTCCCGCATCATCGACGAACAGCGCCACCGAGGCGAGGGTGACGATGACCATGTCGCCCCCCAGGACGAGTCGGTCGACTTCGCCTTCGACCTGCTGCAGGAGCCGTCCGCTGCCGCTCCCGCCACGCCATCCCCCACGCCAGAAACTCCCCCATCCACCGCCCCAACAAAGCCAGAGCCCGCCCCTGTTTGGAGCGCCGCGCCCGCAGACCTGGGGCAGGGCAAGCCGTTGGTGCTGGTGGACGACGACCCCGCGACGCTTACGGTCATGACTGGGCTCCTTGCGGAGCTTGGCTACCGGGTCGAGGCGATGGAGCGGGGAGAGGATGCGCTGATACGGGTCGATTCCCTCTACCGCGACGGCATGCGCCCGACGGTACTGGTCGACCTGATCATGCCGCGCATGGACGGCACCGGCATACTGGGTGGCCTGGAGCTCATGGAGCTTGTCCGCAACAATTTCCCGGAGCTGCCGCTTTTGGGGGTCTCCGACTTTGAAAACGACGAGGCGCAGCGCAAGTTGCGCGGCTTGGGCATTCGGCTGCTGATGAAGCCGTTGAAGAGCGAAGTCGAGGAATCCCGCGAGACCTTCGCGCCGCGGCTCACGGCGGCCCTGGAGAGTCTGGCGGCCGGCGCCGAGTCGGGTTTTACCAGCGTCAACATCGGCGACGAGCTGAGGCTGGAGATGGGCGAGGAGCCGGCCCTTTACGCCCCGCAGCTGAACCAGAGCACCGGTATCTCGCAGTTGCGCGGCATGCTCGAGGAACTGAACAACCCGCAGCTTGGCGGAGGGATCATCCTCTTGGTGCTGCGCTTCGCCGCCGAGTTCGTGAACCGCGCCGTGGTGCTCCTGGTCAAGAAGGAAACCGTCCAGGGGCTGGGGCAGTTCGGGCTGCAGGACCGGGACGGCGGCGCCGACGCGCGGGTTCGCAACCTCACCATTCCCAGGGGAGAGCCGTCGCTGTTCACGGAGGTGCTCGAGACGCGCTTTCCGGTGCGCGGCGAGGC
Source organism: Geomonas propionica (assembly GCF_016458235.1). Lineage (GTDB taxonomy): Bacteria > Desulfobacterota > Desulfuromonadia > Geobacterales > Geobacteraceae > Geomonas > Geomonas propionica. The sequence goes on from NZ_JAEMHK010000003.1 coordinate 282,144, forward strand.
CGACGCCTCGGTGTGGACCCACCACTTCCTAGAGCAGTTGGGGGGCGGACGCCCCTCCGAGTATTTCGTGGGGCCGATAGTGAGCGAAGGCAAGGTGGTCGCCATTCTCTACGGGGACAACCTCCCCGAGGACAAGCCGATCGGCGACACCGATTCGCTCGAGATATTCCTGAGTCAGGCCGGCATAGCTATGGAAAAAGCCCTGTTGCAGCGCAGGCTGCAGGATCAGGGACGGGGAGAAATGTGACGTGAAGAGGATACTGATTGCGGAAGATTCCAACACCATGCGTTCCATGCTGGTTTCAACCATAGACGAGCTGGAAAAATATACCATTGTCGAGGCCGCCAGCGGCTTCGAGGCGTTGCGTCTTTTGCCGCGTGAGCAGGTGGACCTGATCATCACCGACATCAACATGCCCGACATCAACGGCCTGGAGCTGATCAGCTACGTGCGCAACAACCCCAATTACCAGTCCATTCCGCTGTTCATCGTTTCCACCGAGAGCGGCGAGAAGGATCTGGAGAAGGGGCTCGCGCTGGGCGCCAACGAGTACCTGGTGAAGCCCTTCGACCCGGTGAAGCTGCAGGAACTGGTCTGCAAGTACCTGGGTGACTAGAACGTAGAACGTCTTCTTCAAAAAGAGAGTCTATGAGCGTTGAGGATAACATTGGCAAAGCGTTGAAGGACTTCTTGGCCGAGGCCGAGGAGATTCTGGACCAGTTGAGCCTTGACCTGGTTTCGTTGAGTGACTGCGCCGACGGCGGGGAATGCAGCCCCGACCTGGTCAACTCCGTGTTCCGCGGCGCGCACTCCCTGAAGGGACTGGCGGGGATGTTCGGACTCTCGGACATCGCCGAGCTGGGCCACCACCTGGAGAACCTGCTCGACGCCCTGAGGCTGGGCAAGGTGGAGTTGGACCAGGCCGTGGTGAGCACCCTGTTCGAATCAACCGAATTGCTGGCGCACCTCGTGCGCAACGCGAGCGCGACCGGCGGCGAGGGGGCGGACCTTTCCGGCGCCATGCAGCGCATCAACGACTGCCTGACCCGCGGTCCCAAGCCGAATCAGGATTCCCCCCTGGCCCGCCTGAACATTCCCGAGCGGGTGCTCTCCTCGATGACCGAGTACGAAGAGCACCGCCTGCTGGAAAACGTGAAGAAGGGACGCCACATCCACTCCATCCGCGTGTCGCTCTTGCTGGCGAGCTTCGATTCGGACCTCATGGAGCTGACCGACGCCCTGAAGCAGGCGGGCGAGGTGATCAGCACCCTCCCCTCCGCTTCCAGCGGGCTCGACTCCGGCATCGACTTCGAGATCCTGTTCGGCTCCGAGCTCTCCGCGGGCGCACTCACCCCGATCATCGACCGCGAGCACTTGAACATCACCACCTTCGGCGAACCGGCGCAACAGGCACCGACTCCCGGCGTAGCGGCCGTGGCCGCGGCCGGGGAAGCCGGCGGCGCCGACGGTGAGTTCCTGGCCCCGGCGGCCGGCGACGGCGGCGCCATCAGCGCCAAGAGCATGAGCCGGACCGTCCGCGTGGACATCGGCAAGCTCGACCTCCTGATGAACATCGTCGGCGAGCTGGTGCTCTCCCACTCGATGATCGCCGACGTCGCCGCGCGCATGCGCCGCGACGGACTCATCGCCCCCTCCCAGGACCTGAACAAGGCGGCCAAGGGGCTGGAGAAGAAGCTCTCGGAACTGCAGAAGGGGGTCATGGAGATCAGGATGATCCCGGTGGGGCAGCTCTTCGACAAGATGACCCGCATCATCAGGAAGATCGCCCGGGAGCAGGGGAAGAAGGTCGAACTGAAGCTCTATGGCGTGGACACCGAACTCGACAAGCTGATCATCGAGGACATCTCCGACCCGGTCATGCATATCGTCAGAAACTGCATCGACCACGGCATCGAAACCCCTGAGGCGCGACTGGCCGCGGGCAAGGACGAGAAGGGGAACATCACCCTTTCCTCCTACCAGAAGGGAAACCACGTCGTGATCCAGATCGACGACGACGGCGGCGGCATCGACGTGGCGCGGGTGAAGCAGAAGGCGGTGAAGCTCGGCATCATCGGCTCGGTGGACGAGGTGAGTGACCGCGAGGCGCTGGATTTCATCTTCCGCCCCGGCTTCTCCACCACCGAAACCGTGAGCGAGATCTCCGGGCGCGGCGTGGGCATGGATGTCGTACGCACCAACATCGCCGCGCTCTCCGGCATGATCGACGTCGAAAACTTCCCGGGGCAGGGGGCGCGCTTCATCATCACCCTCCCCATTACGCTGGCCATCATCAAGGCGCTCATCATCTCCACCGCAGGACGCACCTACGCCCTCCCCATCACCTCGGTGCTCGAGAGCATCATCGTGGAGCAGAAGGAGATCAAGACCATCGAGCGCAAGGAAGTGATCCAGTTGCGCGAGACCACGCTCCCCCTGCTGCGCCTCTCCGAGCTCTTCGAACTGAAGGGGGCGGCGGCGCCGGAAAGCTGCTACGTGGTCGTGGTCGGTGTCGCTGAGAAGCGGCTGGGGCTCGTGGTCGACGACCTTTTGGGGCAGCAGGACATCGTCATCAAGTCCATCGGCGACACCTTCGCCGGGTTCCGGGGCATCTCCGGGGCCGCGGACCTGGGGGATCAGCGCACCATCCTGGTCCTCGATGTCGGTAGCGTCATCGCCGAGGCCACCCGGGGGAGTGCCTGATGTACAAGGAATTTTACGGCCTCACCGAGAAGCCCTTCAGCAAGACCCCGGATCCCCGCTTCCTCTACATGAGCTCGGGGCACCAGGAGGCGCTGGCGCGGCTCGAGTACGCGGTTGAGGAGAGCGAGATCGCCCTCCTGACCGGCGATATCGGGTGCGGCAAGACCACCATCTCGCGGGCCCTCATGGACCGGATGGGGGATCGTTACCACTTCATGTTCGTGTTCAACCCGCGTCTGACCGCCGACGAGCTGTTGCGGGTGATCGCCTCCGGTCTGCAGGTGCACGAGCCCTCCTTGCAGAAGGACCTGCTCCTGAAGGAGATCACCACGGCGCTGTACCGGCTGCACGGCGAGGGGCGAGTCCCGGTGGTGGTGATCGACGAGGCGCAGATGATCCCGGACCGGGAACTCTTCGACGAGCTGCGCCTTTTGACCAACTTCCAGTTGGACGACCGCAACCTGGTCAGCGTGATCATCATGGGGCAGCCCGAGCTGCGCGAGATGCTGGCCTCGCCGGTGTACGAGCCCTTCCGGCAGCGCATCTCGCTCAACTTCCACCTGGCGCCGCTGGGGCTGGAGGAGACGCTGGAATACCTCGATTTCAGGATCGTGGCGGCCGGAGGCGAGCCGGGCCTCTTCTCCCCGGACGCGGTGCAGAGGATCTACGAGCTTTCCGGTGGGGTGCCGCGCCGCATCAACGCGGTGGCCACCAACGCGCTTTTGATCGGCTACGGCAGGGATGCCACCTTGATCGACGCCGCCATAATCGAAGAAACCGCGGCGGAGCTGCTGGCTTAACCAACGTAGAACGGATGTTGAGGTCTTATGAATCTTGCAGAGATCAGAAAGAAGGCTTCCCGCGGCGAGGCGCAAGGGTCAACGGCGCCGGAGCAGGGGGGGCAGGCGCCCCAGGCGGAGTCGTGGCCGACGCCGGCTGAGGCCGAGGCGGTCCTCGCCGCCGAGGAACTGTCCGCTGCCGAACCGGTCGCGCCCGAGCCCGTCGTTGCCCAGCCCTTCATGCCCGAACCGGTGGACCCGGACCCGCTGCCGCGCGCCTCGGCTCCCGCATGGCAGGCTGAGCAGTTCGACGCGCCCTACCAGTACCAGGACGAGCCGGACGAGTTCGATCCGGTGGCGGTCATCCTTAAGGGACGCGAGTCCGCCTCCTTCGATGGCGAGAGCCTGCAGCAGGAGGTCGTGGAAGCGGCCAGCGTGGAACTGCTCTGCTTCCGGGTGGCGAGCGAAGAATACGCCATCAGCATCATGGACATCAAGGAGATCATCAAGCCGCGCGAGGTGACCGAGGTCCCCCGGGTTCCCTCCTTTGTGCGCGGCATCCTCTCCCTGCGCGGCAACATCATCCCGGTCTTCGACATGAAGAACCGGCTCGGCCTCGCCGACGGGGCGGTCTCGGACCGGGAACGCATCGTGGTGGTCAAGCGCCAGGAGGGCTACGCCGGCGTCCTGGTGGACGAGGTGGTGCAGGTGGTTCGCATCGCCGAGGGAGGCATCGAGCCGCCGCCGGTGGTCCTAGAGGGGATCGATCGCGAGTTCGTGCTGGGGATAGGCCGGGTCGGCGGCAGGATGCTGATCCTGCTCGACATGGAAAAGGTATTGGACGTAGGTCTTTTGTAGCGCCGGGGTGCAGGGGGGATGAGCATGGAGAAGAACAGGATCCTCGTGGTCGAGGATGAAGAGAGCTTGCTGAAGCTGGAGAGCATCCTCTTCACCTCCAAGGGGTACCAGGTCACCGGGGTGCGCGGCGGAAACGACGCCCTCAAGGCGATTGCGCAGGATGCACCGGACCTCGTGGTCCTGGACCTCATGCTTCCGGACATGGACGGCTTTGAGGTCTGCCGCAGCATCAAGGAAAACCCCGCCACCCGGGCCATACCGGTGGTGATGCTGACCGCCAAGAAGAGCAGTCGCGATCTCGAGCACGGCCGGCAGGTCGGTGCCGACGCCTACATCACCAAGCCCTTCAAATCGGTCAAGGTGCTCGAAGTGATCGAAGGGCTCCTCGGCGACAGCGCTGCAGCAGGGGGGGACGCGGTCTGATGACGGAGGAACTGCAGGAAATTCAGGTGGCCTGCCTGCGCATGGATGAAGGGCTCTACGCCGTCGACATCATGCGCATCAGGGAGATCATCAGGGTACCCAAGCTCGCCCCGCTCCCCCGCGCGCTCCCCTTCGTGGAGGGGGTGATCAACCTGCGCGGCTCCGTGATCCCGGTGGTCGACCTGAGGAAACGCTTCGGGCTTCCCGCCGCCGAGAACAAGGAGAGCGCCCGTCTTCTGATCCTCTCCATTTCGGGGCAGCCTCTGGCCCTGATGGTCGACGAGGTGACCGAGATGATCACCATCCCGCTCCGGGATCTGAAAGCGCCGCCGCGCGGGGTGCGGATCGTGGGAGGGGAGTACATGGTGGGGCTGTGCCTGGTGCGTGACGTGCCCGTTATGCTGCTCAACATCGACGCCCTGCTCACGTTCCAGGAGAAGGCCCAGTTGGGCTACCTTACCCCCCAGGGGACCACTACTACGACGAAAAAGAGCCCAGCATGCTGATAGTCTGTCCTAACTGCAAGAAAAGATTCAATGTTATCGTCAGCAGCTCCGATGAGCCGAAGAAACTGCGCTGCTCGAGCTGCAAGGCCGTGTTCCGGTTGGTGCGCAAGAGCGAGCGCCAGCCCGAGCCGCAGGCGAAGGTAAAGGTCGTGGTCGCCAACGAGAGCGCCGCCTTCTGCAAGGCGGTGGAGAAGGTCCTCGCCGCCGAGCCCTTCGAGCTCTATCTCTGCACCGACGGCAAAGAGGCGCTCGAGACCGTGCAGCGTGTGCAGCCGGGCGTGTTGCTGCTGGACGTGGCGCTGCCGACCATGTTCGGGTTCGAGGTCTGCGAGCGGGTGCGCCAGGACCCCGCCCTCACCAAGACCAAGATCGTCCTGATCGCCTCGATCTACGACAAGACCCGCTACAAGCGCTCCCCCAATTCGCTGTACGGAGCCGATGACTATATTGAGAAGCACCACATCCCGGACTCCCTGGTCTCGATGATCTACCGTCTCACCTCGGGCGACGTCCCCCCGGTGGTACGCCCGACCGAGAGCGAACTGGCGGCCCAGGAGGAGACCCGCAGCGAGATCAGGCAGGTGGAGGTCGAAGAGACATCCATGCCGGAAGCCGCTCCCTCCGTAGCGGCACCCGCGCCGGCGCCGGAGACCCCGGTGGTCGCGGCAGCCGAAGCGCCGCAAGCACCGGCACCCGAAGCACCGGCACCGGTCGTGGCCGCAGCGGAAGTTCCCGTCATCGAGGCGGTCGAAGCACCTGCCGCGGCGATACCGGAGCCCCCCGTTCCGGCGGCAGTCGAGGCGCCCGTGGAGGCCGCGACTGCGCCCGCCGCTGCGGCAGCACCTGCCCAGCCCGCTGCCCCGGCGCAGCTCCCCGAGGAGCAGGTGAAGGCCAGGCGCCTGGCGAGGATCATCGTTTCCGACATCGTCCTCTACAACCAGGCGAAAGTAGAGCAGGGGGTGCGCGAGGGGAGCTTCTACGAACTCCTGGCGGACGACATACGCGAAGGAGAGTATCTGTACCAGCAGAGGGTGTCCCAGCAGGTGCGCGATACCACTTCCTTCCTGAAAGATGCCTTTGACGAGCTAATCGCGAAGAAACGAGCCGAACTGAGCCTTTAGGAGAGAGACCCTGTCCAACGATCTGCTTGAAATCTCGGAGAGACTTGCCGATACCGACGAGGAGCAACGGCGCCTCGCGGTCATGTCCCTGCGTCGCCGTCCCTTCCCCGAGGTGATGGAACTGCTGTTCCGTGCCATGGGGGACGAGAGTTGGCGGGTGCGCAAGGAGGCGGTCAGCGTAGTCCTGCAGGCGCAGCCGCTGCAGGCGGAGGCGCTCGAAGCCCTGATCGCGCTGCTGCGCTCCGCGGACAACGCGGGATTGCGCAACTCCGCGGTCGAGTCCCTGGAACGGATCGGCGTGCCCGCGGTGGAGCAGCTCTGCGCACACCTGGGCGATCCCGATCACGACTTCCGCAAATTCATCATCGACATCCTGGGCAACATCCGCTGCGCCACCTGTCTTCCCCTCCTGGTGCAGGCGCTCGACGACGAGGACATGAACGTACGGGTTGCCGCTGCCGAGAACCTGGGCAAGATCGGCGACACCCGCGCGCTGCCCCATTTGCTCAAGGTGCTGGACGGCGGCGAGGTCTGGCTCAAGTTCACCGTGTTGGACGCCCTCTCCTCGATCGGCGCCGCCGTGCCGCTCGAGAAGCTCGAACCGCTTTTGCAGGAAGGGCTGTTGCGCCGCGCCACCTACGACTGCCTGGGTGTGCTGGGTGACCGCAACAGCTTTCCCCTGCTGCTGGAGGGGCTGCACGACAAGGCGAAGAACGCGCGCGAAGCGGCCACCATTGCGCTCATGCGCCTGCGGGCGCGCCTTGCCCCGCAGGAACAGGAAGTGCTGGTCGACCGGCAGTTGAGGGGAATGGCCGGCAGCGCGACCGCAAAAAAACTTATCGACTCGCTGCACGGCGAGGAGCCGGTCATGATCTCGGCCCTGGCCCAGCTGTGCGGTATCATGGGGGACGAGCGCGCCGCGCTTCCCCTGGTGCGCGTGGCACGCGCCGAGCGCCTGAGAGCGCCCTGTCTGGACGCGCTACGCCGCATCGGCGAGCCCGTGATGCCGCTGCTTCTGGAACACTTCCCGTTCGCCATCGCGGCCGAGCGTGCCGCCATCGTGCATCTGATCGCGGAAACCGGACGCCCCGGCAGCGAGGAGCTGCTCTTTGCCGCACTCGAGGACGACGGTGCCGAGGTGAGGCGCTGCGCCGCAGTCGCGTTGGGGCGGATGGCTCCGGAAGGTGCTGCGGCCAAGGTGGCGCGCCTGCTGGACGACGAAGAGCCGCAGGTGCGCGAGGGAGGACTGGATGGGCTGCAGCATCTTGCCGCCCGGGATGCCGCAGGCGTGGGTGCGATCTGCTCCGAACTCTTGCGCAGCCGGGACGCGCGCAAGAGGCGGGATGCCGCCATTATTCTCGGCGCTCTGGGTGACGGCGAAAGGCTCGCCCGCCTGGTGAAGGACGAGGATGCCTCGGTGCGCCGGGCCGCCGTCGCCTCGCTGGCGCGCGTGGACCTGCCGCAGGCGCTGGGCGCCCTGACCCTGTCGCTGTCGGACGAGGAGCCCGAGGTACGCGCCGCTGCGGCGCAGGCCCTTGCCGAAAAGGGAGGGGAGGAAGTGCTGGCACCTCTTTGCCTGGCCCTGGGCGACACCGATCCCTGGGTGCAGACTGCCGCGCTCAAGGGGCTTGCCGCACTTGGTGACCCGGAGGCACTGCCGGGGGTGACCGCGCTTCTCGATCAGGCCCAGGGACCGGTCCTGATCGCCGCCCTGTCGACCCTCGCGGCCCTTGGGGGCGCGCAGGCGCTCGGCCCGGTGCGGCAGGCGCTTTATCACGGTGACGAGGAAGTGGTCGAGGCTGCCATCGGCATCCTCGCAGCTCACGGCGCGGACTGGATCGACGAGCACGGCCAGGCCCTGCTGGAGCACCCGCACTGGATGGTGCGTCGCTCTTTTGTGCGCGCCCTGGCCCAATTGCAGGGAGCGGAGTCGTTGTCGGTATTGGATCAGGCGCTGGCCCGGGAGTCGGACCCGCTGGTCAAGGGCGAGATTGTTGAACTGCTCGACAGGCTGCGCTAATGCCATATTTCGAACCTGAATTGCAACTGACGGAAGAGGAATTCCGCCTGATCAGGGACCTGATCTACAACCACTGCGGTCTCTTTTTCGACGACGACAGCAAGTACCTGCTGGACCGTCGGCTCGGGCAGCGGGTGACCCATCACAACCTGGCCGGCTTCCGCGAGTACTACCAGTTCCTGAAGTACGACCGCAGGAGGGACGAGGAGATCGCGGACATCATGGATCTCCTCACCACCAACGAGACCTATTTCTTCCGCGAGGCGTTCCAACTGCGCGCCTTCACGGACGAGATCGTGCCCGAGTTGATGAAGGTCAAGCAGCGCGAGCGGACCCTGCGCATCTGGAGTGCGGGGTGCTCCACCGGGGAGGAGCCCTACACCATAGCCATGCTCCTTCTGGAGATGGGGTGCCTCCACGGCTGGCGCGTGGAGATCGTCGGCTCCGACATCAGCCACCGCGTGGTGCAGCACGCCCGCAAGGGGATCTACACCAAGGCCTCCTTCCGCGCCACCGACGAGCGCTACCTGAAACGGTTCTTCACCGAGACCGACGAAGGGTACCGCATCTGCGACGAGGTGCGGGAGCTGGTCACCATCAGCCAGATGAACCTGTTCGACGCTAACCGCCTTGCGCTTCTGGGCAAGATGGATGTCATCTTTTGCCGCAACGTGATCATCTATTTCGACCAGACCTCCAAGAAGCGTGTGATCGAGTCGTTCCACAACACGCTGCGCGGGGGAGGCTACCTCCTCTTGGGGCACTCGGAATCCCTGATGAACCTGTCCACGGCATTTGCACTGAGACACCTGAAAAACGACATGGTCTACCAGAAAACCGATACGACCGGCGGCGGAGTGCCCAAGTGAAAAAGATACGGGTAGTAGTCGTAGACGATTCAGCCTATAATCGGCGCGCCATCACCAAGATGCTGGAGGAGCTCCCCGGGGTCCAGGTGATCGGGTACGCCACCAACGGCGAGGAAGGGATCCGGCGGGTGATCGATCTCACCCCCGACCTGGTGACGCTCGACCTCGAGATGCCGCGCATGGACGGCTTCACCATGCTGCGCATCCTGATGGCGACCACGCCGGTCCCGGTGATCGTGATCAGCTCCACTTCCGGCGACGAGAAGGTGTTCAAGGCGCTGGAACTGGGTGCGGTCGATTTCATCGCGAAACCGACCAGCGTGATTTCGGACGAGCTGTTGAAGATCCAGCAGGACCTGCACCAGAAAGTCCAGGCGGTGTTCAAGCTGAACATGGCGCGGGTGCAGAAGAGGGCGGAGCCTGCTCCCCCGGCGGCCGAGGTCGCCGTTGCCTCGGCTCCCGTCGGGGCGGCGAGCAGCATCGACATCGTCGCCATCGGCTCCTCGACCGGCGGACCGCCGGCCCTGCAACGCATTTTCGCCTCCTTCAGGGACGCGCCTCCCTTCGCCATGGTGATTTCTCAGCACATGCCCGCCGGGTTCACCACCGCCTTCGCCGAGAGGCTGAACCGCAGCACCGGCTTCGAGGTGCGCGAGGCGAAGGACGGCGACGAGGTGATTCCGGGGCGGGCTCTCATCGCTCCCGGCGGCAACAACCTGGTTTTCGCCAGGCTGGGCGACAAGGTGGTGGCGCGCATCGCCCCTCCCGGCCCCAAGGACCGCTACATCCCGTCGGTGGACGTCATGTTCCGGTCCTGCGCCGAGATCTACCGCAGCCGGATGCTGGCCGTGGTGCTGACCGGCATGGGGAACGACGGGGCACTCGGCGTGCGCGAGGCAAAGAAGGTGGGAGCCCAGGTGCTGGCAGAGTCCGAGGAGTCCGCCGTGGTCTTCGGCATGCCGCGCGAGGCGATCGCCACGGGCGTGGTGGACCGGGTGGTACCCATGGACGGCATGGTGCGTGAGATTGTGCTTCGTTGCGGCCTCTTGCCGCGATTCGGTTGATCAACTAGACGTAATATCGGGGTGCGCATGCAAAAAGACGATGAACGACTGGTTCATAGCAGGGGCGAGGAGTTCCTGCAGGTTTTCAAGAAGGGAGCGGAGTTCACCCAGGAACTTTTGAGGGAGAACGAGCGTCTCAGGTTCCGTCTTTTGGAACTGGAGAAGTCCCAGGGGCCGGGCGAGGCGATGCCGGAGGCCGAGCTTAAGAAGCTCAGCGAGCGGATCGCCGACCTGGAGCAGGAGAAGCAGGAGATCCTGGACCGCATCCGGCACGTCGAGGAGGAAAATCAGGATTTCGCCGCGCGCTACCTGGAGATCGAGGACGAGAACAACAACCTCGCCAACCTCTACATCGCCAGCTACCAGCTCCACTCCACGCTCGATTTCAAGGAAGTGCTCCAGATCATCACGGAGATCATCATCAACCTGATCGGCGCCGAGGAGTTCGCCATCATGCTGCTCGACGAGAAGAGCGACGAGCTGCAGGCGGTGTCCACGGAAGGTATCGAACGCAGCGAGATCCCCTCTTTCCGTCTCGGCAAGGGGACCATCGGGACGGTAGCGGAGTCGGGCGAGAGCCACTTCGCCAGCGACTTCGAAAGCTACGAGCGCGATTTCAGCGCGCCCATGGTCTGCATCCCGCTCAAGATCAAGGAGCATGTCATCGGCGTGCTGGCGATCTACAAGCTGTTGATGCAGAAGAAGGAATTCGCGGCCGTCGACTACGAGCTTTTCACCCTGCTGGCCGGTCATGCCGCCACCGCCATCTTCAGTTCGCGGCTCTACAGCGATTCGGAGCGTAAGCTGTCGACCATCCAAGGGTTTATCGATCTATTGACGAAATAGCAGCAGTGCAATGGGGGATACAGTTCAGATGTCAGATTACAACGTATTGATAGTTGAAGATTCACCCACCATGAGGCAGCTCATCGCCTTTGCGCTGAAGCGGATCCGGGGAGTGCGGATAGTCGAGGCCAACGATGGTGTCGACGGGCTGAAGAAGCTTTCTTCGGAGCGTTTCGACCTGATCCTGACCGACATCAACATGCCGATCATGGACGGTTTGAAGTTGGTGAGCCTAGTGCGCAACGACGCCAACTACAAATCGATACCCATCGTGGTCATCACCACGGAAGGGGCCCAGGAAGACCGTGAGCGTGCCCTCGCCCTGGGCGCCAACGACTACATCACCAAGCCGATCCAGCCGACCAAGATTCTGGACGTAGCCAAGAACCTGCTCCGGATCGTCTGACCGGTTCCACCGTCCCGGCTGTTCCACTCCTCCCCTGGAGGGGGGAGGCCGGGAGGGGGCGTACACCGGCTTCGTCCACCGTCGCCGCCGGCCATGGCCCACGTGTCCCCGCGTCCCCCGGCTTTACCAAGCCGCCAAGCCACCAGGTCCACCAGCTCAACAGGTCCACCAGCTCCGCAGGTGGTGCCGTCACACACACTATTGCGCAACCGCAGCGTTGCCGACATTAAAATATTGCGCGTCCCGTTTGGGGCGCTGGAAGGCGGGGTTTAATGGAAGAAAAATACGTTCCCTCAGCAGTCGAGGGCAAATGGCAGCAGTTCTGGGATACCCACAAAAGCTTCAAGGCAACCGAAGACGCCACCCGGAAGAAGTACTACCTCCTGGAGATGTTCCCCTATCCCTCCGGCAAGATCCACATGGGGCACGTCAGGAACTACTCCATCGGCGACGTCATCGCCCGCTTCAAGAGGATGCAGGGGTACAACGTGCTGCACCCGATGGGCTGGGACGCCTTCGGCATGCCGGCCGAGAACGCCGCCATCCAGCACAAGAGCCACCCCGCCAAGTGGACCTACGAGAACATCGCCTACATGCGCGGTCAGCTGAAGCGCCTGGGCCTCTCCTACGACTGGGAGCGCGAACTCGCCACCTGCGACGTCGACTACTATAAGTGGGAGCAGAAGATTTTCCTCGAGATGTACAAGAAGGGGCTGGCCTACAAGAAATCCTCCGCCGTCAACTGGTGCCCCAAGTGCGAGACGGTGCTCGCCAATGAGCAGGTCGAAGACGGCTGCTGCTGGCGCTGCGACTCCATGGTCCAGCAGAAAGAGCTCGAGCAGTGGTCCTTCCGCATCACCAACTATGCCCAGGAACTCCTGGACGATACCTACAAGCTCACCGGTTGGCCCGAGCGCGTGCTCACTATGCAGCGCAACTGGATCGGCCGCTCGGTCGGCTGCGAGATCGACTTCCCGCTTGAGAGCGGCCTGGGCAAGATCAAGGTGTTCACCACCAGGCAGGATACCGTGTTCGGCGCCACCTTCATGTCGCTGGCCGCCGAGCACCCGCTGGCGCTGGACTTAGCCAGCACCGGGCAGCGCGCCGCCGTCGAGGCCTTCATCGACAAGGTGAAGAAGACCGATCGCATCAAGCGCTCCTCCGACGACCAGGAAAAGGAAGGCGTCTTCACCGGCTCTTACTGCGTCAACCCGGTCACCAACGTGAAGATGCCGATCTATCTCGCCAACTTCGTCCTCATGGACTACGGCACCGGCGCGGTCATGGCCGTTCCGACCCACGACCAGCGCGACTTCGAGTTCGCCAAAAAGTACGACCTGCCGCTCAAGGTGGTGATCCAGCCCGAAGGGGAGACCCTCGAAGCGGCCGCCATGACCGAGGCCTACACCGCCGAGGGGACCATGGTCAACTCCGGCCGCTTCGACGGCATGGGCAACGCCGACGCCAAGGAAGCCATTGCCGACTTCCTGGAGAAAGAAGGAATCGGCAAGAAGACCGTCAACTTCCGCCTGCGCGACTGGGGCATCTCCCGCCAGCGCTACTGGGGCAACCCGATCCCGGTGATCAACTGCGACCTCTGTGGGGTGGTTCCGGTTCCCGAAACGGACCTCCCGGTCGTGCTCCCCATGGACGCCGAGTTCACCGGCGAGGGGGGCAACCCGCTGGCGCGCGTGGAAAGCTTCACCACCTGCACCTGTCCGCAGTGCGGCGAGGCCGCGCGCCGCGAGACCGACACCATGGACACCTTCGTGCAGTCCTCCTGGTACTTCCTGCGCTACTGCTCCCCGAAGTTCACCTCCGGGCCGCTGGACCGCGAGGAGGTCGAGCACTGGATGCCGGTGGACCAGTATATCGGCGGCATCGAGCACGCCGTCTTGCACCTGCTCTACGCCCGTTTCTTCACCAAGGTGCTCAGGGACCTCGGCTACTGCAACGTGGACGAGCCCTTCTCCAACCTGCTCACCCAGGGGATGGTGATCAAGGACGGCGCCAAGATGTCCAAGTCCAAGGGGAACGTGGTCGATCCCAACGCCCTCATCGAGCGCTATGGCGCCGATACCGCCCGGCTGTTCTCGCTGTTCGCAGCGCCTCCGGAGAAGGACCTCGACTGGAGCGACCAGGGGGTGGACGGGAGCTACCGCTTCCTGAACCGCGTCTGGCGCCTGGTGTACGACGTGCTTCCGGCGATCAAGCAGGCCGGTAGCGTCCAGGTGGACCAGCTCTCCGCGGATGGGAAGAAGCTGCGCCGCGCGGTGCACAAGACCATCAAGAAGGTTTCCGAGGACGTCGAGGACCGCTTCCACTTCAACACCGCCATCGCCGCGGTAATGGAGCTGGTCAACGCCATCCACGGCTTCGCCGCCAAGGACGCCCCGGAGAACGTGGCCGTGGTGCGCGAGGCGGTCGAGTCGGTGGTGCGCCTCCTGGCCCCCTTCGTGCCGCACTTCGCCGAGGAACTCTGGGCGGAACTCGGTCACGAGGTTGCTCTCGAGCAGGCCGGCTGGCCCGGTTATGACGCCGACGCCGTGGTGGACGAGGAGATCACCGTGGTGATCCAGGTGAACGGCAAGCTGAGAAGCAAGCTGACCGTCGCCCCGGACGCCAAGGAAGACGATGTCCGCGCCGCCGCGCTGGCCGACGACAAGATCCTTCCCTATCTGGAAGGGAAGACCGTCAAGAAGGTCGTCTACGTCCCCGGCAAACTGGTCAGCATCGTCGTCGCCTAGGCCGTGAGGAAAATGCCCATGACAGCCAAAAGGCTCTGCACAACGCTCCGCTTGCTTGCCCTTGCCGCCGCGCTTTTGGGCAGCGGCTGCAGCTACAGCCCGGTCATCCAGCACGGCCCCCTGGCCGGGGCCAACGGCGTCAACGTGGCTCTCTTCGCCAACAAGAGCTACCGCGCCGGGGTGGAAGCGATCCTCGCCCGGGAGATGATCGACGAGTTCGCCTTCCGGACCGGTGGCAAGGTCCTCCCGCCGGACCGGGCGGAACTGGAGCTCTCCGGCGTCGTTCTCTCCTACAACAGCGTGCCGGTTTCCTACACCGCGGCCGACGTCATCAGGGAGTACAACGCCATCCTCGCCATCCAGGCAACCCTGCGTGACCAGAAGTCACACAGGGTGCTCTGGAAGGGGGATGTCACCGAACAGCAGGTCTATCCGGTGAACGCGAGCATCGCCCTACAGCAGGACGCCGAGGAAGCAGCCATCGAGAAAATCAGCCGGCGCATCTCCGAGCGGATCTGGCAAAAGCTCGGCGAGCGCTTCTAGGCCGACGACAGCAGCGAAGATCGACGCCGCCCATTCAGCATCAGGCTGGGTGGGCGGTTTTTTTAAGGTGAGGTCAGCAATGAAACCGGAAGAATTCAACAAGGCTGTGGAAAAGGGAGAGCTGGCAGCGCTGTACCTTTTGTACGGGGATGAGCCGTACCTCGTGGAGCGCGCGGTCAAGAAGCTGCTGGACCGGGCCGTGGATCCGGGATTTCGCGACTTCAACCTGGATGTTTTCTACGGCAACGAATGCAAGGGAGAAGAGGTCTTCGGCGCCGCCCAGACCCTGCCCATGTTCGCCGACCGCCGCGTCGTGCTGGTGAAGAAGGGAGGGGACCTTTCCGCGCATGCCATGGAGGTGCTGCTTCCGTACCTTCATGACCCGTCTCCCGGCACCTGTCTCATCCTGCAGGCCGAGAAGGTGGATGGCCGCAAGAAGTTCTACGCCGACTTCAAGAAGCGCGGAGAAGCCGTCGAGTTCAAGCGTCCCTACGAGAACCAGCTCGGGCCTTACGTGCGCGACGAGGTGCGCGCCGCCGGCAAGAAGATAGAGCCCGCTGCGGCCGACCTCCTCGCTTACCTGGTGGGGAACAACCTGCAGGAACTGGTCTCCCAGATCGAGAAGCTGTGCGTCTACTGCGGCAAGAAGGAAATCGTGGCGGTCGCCGACGTCAAGGCCATCGTTTCTGACACCAAAGTCGAGAGCGTGTTCGAATTCACCGATGCCCTGGGGAGCAAGGATCTTTCGCGCGCCTTGAAGATGCTCACCGCGCTGCTGCAGGACGGCGAAGTCCCCTTGCGCATGCTGGGGGCCGTAGCACGGCACTTCCGCCAGCTCTGGCAGGTGCGCGAACTGCTGGATCGCAAGGTGCCCCAGTCCGAACTCGCCAAGGCGTCCGGGATCAACCCGTATTTTCTGAACAAGGTAACGGTGCAGGCGCGGAACTATACGGCAGGGGAGCTGAAGCGGGTTTTCGAGCGGATGGTGGAGCTGGACCTGGCCTTCAAGTCGGGCGGGTTGGAAGGGCCTCTCTTCGAGCGTTTCGTGATGGAGGCGTGCCGGCGCTAGGCGCTTTCGGCTCCCTCCCCCGGAGGGGGAGGGTTAGGGAGGGGGAACAGTACAAGCTAGAAAAGGGAACTCCCGGTGGGAATTCCCTTTTTGCTTTCATGTAATCCGCTACCGGACTAGGCCAGGGTGTTGACCAGTTTGGTGAGGCGGGAAACGTTCCTGGAAGCGTTGGAGGAGTGGATGATCCCCTTGGTAGCAGCACCGTCGATGACCGGGATGGCAACAGCCAGAGCGGCCTTTGCAGCTTCCTGATCCTTGGTGGCAACCGCTTCGCGGACGCGTTTGATGAAAGTGCGCAGGGTAGAACGCTCGTGCTTGTTGCGCTCGGTCCTCTTTGCGGTCTGCTTGATCCTCTTGATTGCCGATTTATGATTTGCCAAACTGCACCTCCGGTATTTTAAATGTAGCTTTTAAGGTTTTTTTGAAAGAGGGATTATATAACACCCGGGCGGCGCAGAGTCAAGCATAAAACCGCCCGTAGCCGAAAATATTTCCCGCCACGCGAACAGGTGACCATACCATTCTTTGGCCGGCAAAGCCAGCAAAAAACCAGCCGGCCATCCCTGAGCCTACAAGTCCCCCCCCCCAGCCCAAGCGCATTACCTGCTACCACCTCATCACCAGCTTGACATTCTAGTATCTGAATATTATGCTGCCCCACACCAAGGCTTGCCCCGACACTAGGAGGAAAAACCAATGCCAACTCAAAACAAGCGTGACTTCAACGCCGTAGCCGACCAATGGGATCAGGAGCCGCGCCGTCTTAAGCTGGCGCAGGATGTCGTGGCTGCCATGCGCCAAGCCCTCCCCTTGAACCGCGACATGGAGGCCCTGGACTACGGTTGCGGCAGCGGCCTTGTCACCCTCGGCCTGCATCCCTTTGTCGGCCGCATCGCCGGCGCAGACAGTTCCGCCGGCATGCTGGAAGTTCTCAACCGCAAGATCCAGTCGCAAAGCCTGGCCAATGTTCTCACCCTTCCGCTCGACCTGGAACTGCAGCGTCTGGAGGGAAGCTTCGACCTCATCGTGAGCAGCATGACCCTGCATCACGTCCAGGACATCCCAGCCCTCATCGCCACCCTGTCCAAGGCGTTGAAGCCTGGCGGCTGGCTCGCCCTTGCCGACCTCGAGAGCGAAGACGGCCGTTTCCACGACGACCCCACCGGCGTTCTGCACCACGGCTTCTCCCGCGAATTCCTTACCGGCGAGTTTGCCAAAAACGGACTTACCGATGTCGCAGTGGTCACCGCGGCCTCAGTCGAAAAACAAGGCGCAGACGGCAATCCCCGCCGCTATCCGGTCCTCCTCTGCGTCGGCCACAAGTAATCCGGCGTACAACCAAGGGAAACACCGAACAGATCTCCCACGAAGCACCGCACTTGGAGCCGCACCTCTCATTGTGAAGCTTCCGAAGATATCCCAGGGAACTAAGAGTACTGTCTCCTCGTAGCGCCGCCCTCGACCCCGCGTCTCCCCCTTTGCGAAGGGGGAACAAGGGGGATTTGCCGTTAGCAATGCCCACAAAAAAAGCCCCCCTCGCGAGAGGGGGGCTTTCCTGTATCAGCATGTAGTACAAGCAGCTGTGGCTACTACCAATCTTCCTTCTGCTTCTGCGCCAGCTTCTCCATGAAAAGCTCCGGAGAGGTCAGCTTCAGGATCTCCTTGTCGGTGTATCCCAAATCCTTAAAGTTCAGCACCCCGTTGGGCGCGTGGCAGTTGGCACAGTAGAGCGCCTTGGTCTTGGTGACCAAGTGGTTGCTGCCGAAATAAATCGTCTGCCACCCCGGCACCGCCTCCTTGGCGATCTTTTCCGGGTTCTTGAGCCCCAGCGTCTTCGCCGCAGAGAGGACGCCGGCGCGGGTGTCGCCGTTGGACATCGGCTGGGCGAAATCCATGGAGAGGAGCTCACCGGTCCGCTTGTTGTAGTAGGCCTTCCCCTGGAAGATCTTGAACGGCGTGATCTTGCTCTTGCCGTCTTTCTTGCTCCCCTTGGGGCCGATGAAGTGCGGCGCGTTCTTCACGGTGCCGTTGTACCAGGCGTACACCGGCGTGGTCTCGTTGGCCTCCTTCTTCAGCGTGGTCGGCTCGTAGAACTTGTCCGGAGTCTGCTCCCAGACTGTGAAGTCCTTGGCGAAGGCGCCGCCGGTGCGCGTGATGTGACAGGTCTGGCAGGCGATCTTGGCACAGTGGCGGTTCAGGTCGGCGTCCTTGTGCGGCTTAACCCCGTGGCAGGAGGCATCGGAGCACGAGACGAAAACGCCGTCGTTGGCCCAGTTGTTGGGATCGTGGCCCGTCGGCATCTTGTGGTTCTTCGCCTTATGGCAGTCGACGCAGACCAGCCCTTTGGCGGCGTGGGCATCGGTCTCCTTGGTGAAGGTGAACCCGCGCTTGACGATGACCCCGCCGCCGGCCGCCTCATGACAGACCATGCAGTTCTTGACCGTCGGCTTGCCGATGGCGAGTGCTGCCTTCACGCTGCGGTCCTGCCCCATGACCACCTCGCCTTTCTCGTTCTTGAAGGGCTTTCTCTGGCGAAAGTCGTAATCGGTTGAGTGGCAGACCAGGCAGTCGACCGCGGCCTCGGCGGCCGCGCCGGTGCTGCCGACGTCGGAGAGGTGGTTGCCGGGGTGGCAGGTGTTGCAGCCCGAGAACTTGCTCTTTCCGGTCACCGGGCTCTTCGGGATCTCCTTCAGGTTGTTGACGATGTCGTTGCCGTTGCACATGACGTAGATGCGATTCTTCATCCCGTACTCTTCCTTGGGATTGAGCCCTTCCACGTTGGTCACCTTGGAAGCGTGCTTCCAGTGCACCGTGTCCAGGAATCCCTTGGCGCTGCCGGGGTGGCACTCCTCGCAGGTTTCAGGCCCCTTGTAGCCGCTCTTCTCGATCGATTCCTTGCCGGGGTGCACGCCTGCGCCCCAGGCGGTCGTAGCCGCCAAGGCGAGGCCGAGCACTGTCATTGTCACGCGAAATTTACTCATTGAAACCCTCCTGTTGTCATTGCTGGCTGCTCTTCACTCATTCATAGTATCGGCACAATGCCTTGATAGTTTACTTTTTCACCGATGTATGTCGAGTCTGTGGATGGTATATTTTCCGGCGCGGCTTGTGCTAATGCGCCTCCTGCCGGGATAACGGTGGCATCCAGAGCTGCTCGCTGTTGTTGCCGTGCCCTGCCCAGCTCAAAAGGAAAGAGGGACGGAATTATCCGCCCCTCTCTTGATGCCATCGCTCTTACTTCTTGGCCACCTTCTGCGCTTTGCCAAACCTGCCACCCTTTTGCATCGGGTCGCCCTTGTAGCCCAACGCTTTCCAGTCCAGGCGGCTGCCACCCATGTGGCACTCGCCGCACTGCAGCGCTTCTTCCTTGGGTGCCACCTCGTGCTGGGCGGCGATGTACGCCACCGTGTTCACGAACTGGTACTTGCCGCTGTAGGGAAGGCCTGTCCCTTCGGCGCCCAGGCGGCACGCCTTATCCCAGTCGTAGTCGACCCACAGCGATTTGTACTGCTGGAAAATGATCAGGTTCTTGTACTTGGCGTCCATCGGCTGGTCGCCCTTGTAGAGCTTGTAGGGGTAAATCTTCGACTTCTGGTCCTTGATGTCGCCTACCGGGCGCATCATCACGACCTCCTTGGTGGGATCCTTCACCTTGTCGCCCACCATGTAGCGCTCGACCAGGCCGTTGTTCCAGGCGTAGACCGGCTTCACGTTCATGCCCCAGACGAAGGTCCCCTTGTGCTTGGCGTAGGTTTCCTTGTCGAACTGCTCCTCGGCCGTGATGTTCTTGCCCACATCGGACCACTTCCACGCCATCTTGGTGGCCTGCCCCTTGGCGAAGAAGGGGATGTGGCAGGTCTGGCAGGCGACGGTGGCGAGGTGCCGGTTGATCAGTGCGCCGTTTTTCGCCTTCTGGTGCGGAGCCTTGGCGCCGGAGTGGCACTGCTCGCAGTTCACGCGGGTGTCGTAGTGGGCCATCATGCTCGACGCGCCGCCGATCTTGTGGTTCTTGGTGACGTGGCAGCTCTGGCAGGCCATGTCCTGGCCGCCGCTTTCCTTGCTCCCCATGTGCACGTCCTGGGACTTCTTGGTCTTCTCCAGGGTGGAGTCGAGGCCCGCGTTCTTGACCGCATCGCCACCGCCGCCGAAGAAGTGGCAGGCGCCGCAGTTCTTACGGGTGGGAAGGCCGACGCTCTGGGCGGCGACGTTTAGGTCCATGGCCTTCTTGTCGATGCTTTTCTTGTCGATATCGCAGCCCACCGTGGCCCTGGTGTAGTTCCCTTTCTGGGCGTGGCAGATCAGGCAGTCAACCTTGCCCTTGTCGGTGAAGTCGAAGTCGGTGCGGGTCCAGCCGTACCCGGCGTGGCATTTGCCGCAGGACTCGTGCACCACGCCATCCTTGCCCCCCTGGATCGAGGTGCAGAAGGAGTTGATCATGTTGGACTTGCCGTACTTCTTGGTGCTCTTCTCCATCCCCTTGACCATGTTGGGCGTGCCGGCCCAGGTCCAGTGGGTAGTCTTCATGAAGTCCGCCGCCTGCTGATCGTGGCACTCGAGACAGACCTTGGTCACCTCGATGCCGCTCTTGAACGGCCCTTTGACGAATTCGGCATGGTCCACCGCCGCCATTCCCTGCGCGGCCGTCGCCAACAGTGCGATCCCCGCCAAAATTCCCAACATTGCTTTCATTCAACAACCTCCAGTAGTAAATCGGCTTGCGCCGCCACAGCTATATCTGGGCCTTCATATATACTAAAATTAGAATATTATGGGGCAAAAAGAAGCGCTGCAATCGTGAAAACTACAGCGCCACCTGCGAGGAACGATTCCGGCTTAGCAGCCGGCGGTTTTCCTGAACAGTTTGGAGACGTTCTTGCCGTCGATCACCTCGTACTTGCAGCGGATCTCATCGCCCTCGACGATCCTGTGATCCTTGAACTTGTCCAGGGTGAGGTCGTCTTCCACCGTGATCACCACCGACTGCTCGGTCTTGTTGTCCTTCAAGGTGGCGGTGGCGGTCTTGGCGTCTTTGCCGGCGATCTCGATCTTGGTGATCACGCCCACCATCTTGATCTCTTCTCCCGCGCTGGCGACGCTGCCGAAGCAGAGAATAGCGAGCGCTGCGACTGCTACCAGGACCATTACCGAAACTGCTTTTTTCATCTTCTTTCTCCTTTTAGGGGTGGGGTGGCGGCTGTGCCGCCACCCCGGGTTTCGCTGTGCCGCGTCTGCAGCACGTTCTAGAACTTGACCTCGAAGGTTGCGTAGATGTCGCGCGCCGATTTCACCGGGGTCAGCATCATCATGCGGTTGTTAACTTCGGAGATCTTGACCGGTGCGCCAACCCAGTTGTTGCTCCCGGTGTAGTCGAAATCATACCATTGGAAGCCGACCCTGAAAAACGCCTTGGAGAGGTAGGAGGATACCGGCTTGGAGTCGAGTTCCTGAATCAGGTAGCCCTCGTACACGTTGCCGCGGGTCCCGAGTTTGGTGGTCCACATGTCGTCCGCAGCCGGGGCGAAGGTGATCCAGTCCTTGGAGCCGTGGTTGTACTCGACGCCGATCTTGGTCTTGGTCGGTGTGTAGTCGTAGCGAGCGCCGACATATGCGGCCCAGCCGGTCTTGCTGGTCGGGGCCTCCGGGTTGAAGAACCCGCCGGTCCCCAGGCCCTGGAAGCCGGCCTGTGCCGAAACGTTGTCGTTCGGGTGGGTGACGCTCAAGCCGACATCGCCGAAGACGTTCAGGTTGCCCGGGCCGACCTTCTTGATGGTGCTCATGGCGCCGGCGCCGTACCAGTCAATGGAACCGAGATCGGTGGACGGGTAGGTGTTGCCGAAGGCGGTGTCCTTCATGGCCGGGAAGTCGAAGATGTTGAAGCCGCGGTTGTACTGCAGCCAGATGCGCAGCGGGTCGGTATCGATCGGGATGATGGCCAGACCCAGCATGTCGGTGTCTTTGAGGTTGTTGGTGGTGGTCTCGAACCCGCCCTCGAAGCCGCGGCCGTAGCAGATCTTGGCGTACGCGCCGGGGAGCCCGTCGATGTCGGGGGCCCAGCCGATGGTCATGCCGTCAAAGGCGTAGTCGACCAGGAGGGCCGGGGTGCCGCCGTTGCCCGGACGCTCGTTGTTCAGGCGCAGGTTGCTGGGAGCCCCCTCGGTGGAGGGACGGCGACCCACGGAGAACCAGATCGGCTGATCGGCGATGTTGCTCCAGGTGGCGTAGGCGCGGTCGACGTTCAACAGGCTGCTGGAGGGGACGTGGCCCAAGGTGCCGTCGAAGGTGCCGACGCGGTCGGCGAAGAACGGGCTGCCGCCGTAGTTGGTGACGGCGTTGTCGTCCTGGGAGCCGAAGACCTTATAGGCGAGCAGGCGGACGTTGACGGTGACATCCTTGGTGGCCTTGGCGTGCATGTTGAGGCCCAAGCGGTTGGTGTAGAGGGTGTCATTGTTGGGCTTGTACGCCGGAACTTGGGCTGCGAAATTGCCAAGACCCGCCAGCATGCCCTGGGTTGCCGGGTTCTGGAGGAACTGGCCTGCCTGGCTGTAGGTCCTGATGCCGGACATCGCGTTGGAGAAATTCATCAGGCCGCTGAGATTCTGGCCGTTGGTGAATCCGTTCGGAGCGATCCCGGTCGGATCCGCGAAGAAGGCGGCCTGGAGCTGGTTGGCCGCGTTAGTAAAGGTCCCGTTGGCATCGGTGTACCCGACGGTGCGGCCGTTGAGGTTGTCGAAACGGAAGCGGTAGTCGCCGCCGATGGTAAGCCACCTACCCAGCGACTTCTCTTCGATCTTGTCGACCTTGCGGGTCAGGTCCTCGATCTTCTTCTGGTCGGAGCCCTTCTGCTGCTCCTCGAGCTTCTGCACCTTCTTGGTCAGATCTTCGATTTTCTTCTGCATCTCCTGGTCGTCGGCCTGCGCCATGCCAGGGGCAGCCAAGGCACAAACGGCTGCGCCGATCAACAGCTTCTCCAGTTTTTTCATTCACTTCTCCTTTTTGTTTCGCTGGTTTTGCACCAACAGGTGGTCGAAGGATATTTCAGTGGCGCCATGGGGCCCGGGTATAACTCATTAAATTCTGGGCGATACTGTTTTAATCGGCCTATTCACCGGTAGATTTAGAGGAAATGTGACAGCTTGGAAATTTATAATCGAAATGAGATGCTTATATCATTAGCAACTTATAGCTTGGGGATGTGATGTGAAGGAGCAGAAACGTGAAGCGGTCTTGGGGCGGTCACGCTAAACAACCTTATAGATCTTCGACGCGCCATATGTCAATATATTTCTTATTGCATATATCGTTAGGGTAATGATTTATTTGTATTAATGTTCTAATGTGTGCGCAAAGGGCTGCTTTTCCAAGGCAGCTATTAGGTGTTGACGGCGTGGCGCCAAGTTTCGTACTATCCATGCATTTAACCATCAGGATATAGACGTGAATAAGGCAAAAAAGCTTTACCTCGAAACGTTCGGCTGTCAGATGAACGTGAGCGATTCCGAAAAGATAGTGACGCTGATGAAAGGGATAGGCTACCAGCAGACCGCCGATCCGGTGGAAGCGGACCTAGTCCTTTTGAACACCTGCAGCATCCGGGCGACCGCCGAGCAGCGGGTCTACGGACACCTGGGGAAGTTCAAATCCATGAAGAAGCACAAGCCGGGGCTGATCATCGGCGTGGGCGGCTGCGTGGCGCAGCAGGAAGGGGAGCGGCTCTTAAAGAAGGCCCCCTTCGTGAACCTCGTCTTCGGCACCCACAACCTGCACCTGTTGCAGAAGATGGTTTCCGGCGCCGAGCAGGGAAAGCAGAGCATCGCCACCGATTTTCTCGACGACGAGAAGCGTTTCGACCTGTTCCCGCACGCCGAAAGCGAAGGGGGCGTCTCCCGCTTCGTCACCGTCATGCAGGGGTGCGACAACTTCTGCGCCTACTGCATCGTGCCGCACGTGCGCGGCCGGGAGATCAGTAGGAGTGCGGACAAGGTGCTCGAGGAGGTCGGGGCCCTGGCGTCCGCCGGCGTCACCGAGGTAACCCTCCTGGGGCAGAACGTCAACTCCTACGGCTTCAATGATCCCGGCGCCCCCGATTTCGCCGACCTGTTGCGCATGGTGGCGCGGGTGGAGGGGATCGAGAGGCTCCGCTTCACCACCTCGCACCCGAAGGACATCTCCCCGAGGCTCATCGCCTGCTTCGCGGAGATCGGCAAACTGGCGCCGCACATCCACCTCCCGGCCCAGTCCGGAAGCGATGCCGTCCTGAAGCAGATGAACCGCGGATACACCCGTGCCCAGTACCTCGACAAGGTGCGCGCGCTCAGGGAGGCCTGCCCGGAGATCCAGTTCACCGGCGACATGATCGTCGGCTTCCCCGGCGAGGACGAGGCCTGTTTCGAGCAGACCATGGAACTGATCGAGGAGGTCCGGTACGCCGACCTCTTCTCCTTCATCTACTCGGCCCGTCCCGGCACCAAGGCGGCGGAGTTCCCGGACGAGGTGCGGCGTGCCGAGAAACAGGCGCGCCTGGAGCGCCTGCAGGCCGCGCAGAAAAAGATCACCCTGGCCCGCAACGAGAGTTTCGTCGGGAGCGTGCAGCGGGTGCTGGTGGAAGGACCCAGCAGCACCGGAGACGCGCTCTTCGGCAGGACCGGCGGCAACCGCGCCACCGTCATGAACGGCGATCCCGCCCTGGCCGGGCGCCTGGTCGAGGTTAGGATCACGCAAGGGCTGCAGACTCTCCTCAAGGGGGAGGTTCTCGATGTCTGACAACGGGAGGGACGAGGCGACCATGTACGTTGAGATGAAGGTGTTCGGCTTCGCCCTGGACGCCATCGCGCAGATGCCGGTGATCATATTGAAGGACGCCGAGGAGAAGCACGCGGTCCCGGTGTGGATCAACGCCTCCGAATCGGTCTCCTTCGCGGCGCAATTCGTCGGGCGCGAGATGGGCGCGCGCAACAGCCGCAAGGACGTCTTCACCACCCTGATCGAGCGGCTCGACATGACCGTCTCCGGAATCTACGTCGAGAGCCTGCAGGACGGCGTCTTCACCGCCTCGGTGCGCCTCCAGCCAGGGACAGGGGAAGGGGAAGAACTCCGGCTCGAGGTCCACGTGGCCGAGGCCATGCTCATGTCCTTGAAGTACCATCTCCCGGTGCAGGTGAACAACGAGGTGCTGACCCGCGCCTCCAGCCTCGACATGAACGAAGAAGGCTTCGCCCAGGAGAACAACGCCCGCCGCTTCGTCGACTTCCTCGACCATATGGACCCCTCCGCCATGGGCAAGTACCCGATGTAGGGACTGCAGATTAAGATTGAGATCAAGACAAAGGTTCAGGCTGTGAACACTCCCCTGAGGCCACTCGATCTTATTCTTGATCTGAATCTGCCTTTGTGAGCCGTTGAAAAAAAGCGTCGGTGGGCGTACCGTGAGAACAGGCCCCGCGCCTTGTTAATCTTAATCTCAATCTGCCTTTACGAGGTTTCACATGCGCGATCAATCCTTTGAGTTTCTGCAACAGCTTCTGGCCGCGCCCAGCCCCTCGGGGTACGAGCAGCCGGCCCAGCGGGTATTCCGCTCCTATATAGAACCCTTCTGCCAGGTGGCCACCGACGTCATGGGCAACGTCTTCGGGATGATCCAGGGGGAAGGCAAGACCCGCCCCCGCGTCATGGTGGTCGGGCACTCCGACGAGATCGGCCTCCAGGTGCGCTACCTGGACGACAACGGCTTCATCTATTTCTCCGCCATCGGCGGCGTCGATCCGCACATCACCCCCGGCATGCGGGTGCACGTGCACACCTCCCGCGGCAGCCTAAACGGCGTCATCGGCAAGCGCCCCATCCACCTGATCGAGCCCAAGGAGCGCGACACCGTCATCAAACTGGACGCCCAGTACATCGACATCGGCGCCGCCAGTAAGAAGGAGGCGCAGGAGTGGGTGCGCGTGGGGGACCCCATCACCTTCGCCAGCAACCTCGAGTGCCTCTTCGGAGACCGGGTCAGCTCGCGCGGCCTGGACGACAAGGCCGGCAGCTTCGTGGTGGCCGAGGTGCTCAGGCGGGTCTCCGAACTGCCGACCAAGCTCCCGGTGGATCTTTACGGCGTCTCCTCGGTCCAGGAGGAAGTGGGACTGCGGGGCGGCTCCACCAGTTCCTACTCGGTAAACCCGGACGTCGGTATCTGCGTCGAGGTCGACTTCGCCACCGATCAGCCCGATGTGGATAAGAAACACAACGGCGAAGTGGGGCTGGGCAAAGGCCCGATCCTGCCGCGCGGCCCCAACATCAACCCGGTGCTCTTCGATCTCCTCTCCGACACGGCGACCACCAATAACATAGCGGTCCAGTACACCGGCATCGCCCGCGCTACCGGTACCGACGCCAACGTGATGCAGATCTCCCGCGGCGGCGTCGCCACGGCGCTGGTCAAGCTGCCGCTGCGCTACATGCACACCCCGGTGGAGACCATGTCCCTCTCCGACCTGGACCACGCCGTCGAGCTGATCGTCGCCTCGCTGGGCCGCATGGGGAGCAAGGACGCCTTCATCCCGATGTAAAAGAATCGCCCCCTCCCGCCCTGCCCGGAGGGGGCGATTTTTTCATCCCATTAGCCGAAGTAGTGTAGACGCTAAGGATGGGAAATCGTATAGGTTTTATCTCTGTCATTAGCCTAATTTTAGTTGACTTGCCTTTCCCCTTGTAATAAGTTTTCCGGTTAAAACCTGCCTCGAAACAACAAAAGGAGTTTCCCTAATGTTAGAAAGCAGCCTTCCCGAAGGTCTTACGTTTGACGACGTCCTGCTTCTCCCTGCCCATTCACTCATCCTCCCCCGCGATACCGATCTGACCACCCGACTGACCAACAACATCGTGTTGAATATCCCGCTGGTGAGTGCCGCCATGGACACGGTCACCGAGTCGAGGGCCGCTATCTGCATGGCGCGTGAAGGGGGCATCGGCTTCATCCACAAGAACCTCACCATCGCCGAGCAGGCCATGGAAGTGGACAAGGTGAAGAAGAGCGAGTCCGGGATGATCGTCGACCCGATCACCATGCGCCCGAACCAGCGCATCAGGGAAGCGCTGGAGATGATGGCGAAGTACCGCATCTCCGGGGTGCCGATCACCAAGGCCAACGGGAAGCTGGTCGGCATTCTGACCAACAGGGACCTCCGTTTCGAGACCGACCTCGACCTCCCCATCGCCGACCGCATGACCAAGCGTAACCTGGTCACCGTGCCGGTGGGGACCACCCTGGAGCAGGCCAAGGAACACCTGAAGCACACCAGGGTCGAGAAGCTTTTGGTGGTGGACGAGGAGAAGAACCTCAAAGGCCTCATCACCATCAAGGACATCGAGAAGATCAAGAAGTATCCCAACGCCTGCAAGGACTCCCTCGGGCGCCTGCGGGTCGGCGCGGCCGTAGGCCCCACCCCGGACGTCGATGATCGTATCGAGGCGCTCATGAAGGCAGGCGTGGACGTCGTTGTCATCGACACCGCCCATGGCCACTCCCAGGGGGTCATCGACGCCATCGCCCGCATCAAGAAGACCTACCCGGGGCTCGAACTCGTGGCCGGCAACATCGCCACCGCCGCGGCCGCCGAGGCGCTCATCAAGGCCGGCGTCGACGCCATCAAGGTCGGCATCGGACCGGGCTCCATCTGCACCACCCGCGTGGTCGCCGGTATCGGCGTGCCGCAGATCACCGCCATCGCCGAGTGCTCCAGGGTCGCCAAGAAGCACAACATCCCGCTCATCGCCGACGGCGGCATCAAGTACTCCGGCGACCTGACCAAGGCCGTCGCGGCCGGCGCCGACGTGATCATGATCGGCTCCCTCTTCGCCGGCACCGAGGAATCCCCGGGCGACACCATCCTGTACCAGGGGCGCGCCTACAAGAGCTACCGCGGCATGGGCTCCATCGGCGCCATGAAAGAGGGGAGCAAGGACCGCTACTTCCAAAGCGACGTCGACGCCGACGTGAAACTGGTCCCGGAAGGGATCGAGGGCATGGTGCCGCTCAGGGGACCGCTCTCCGCCAACGTGCACCAGCTGATGGGTGGCCTCCGGGCCGGTATGGGCTACACCGGCAGCCGCACCATCGTCGACCTGCAGCAAAACGGCCGCTTCGTCAGAATCACCGGCGCGGGCCTGAAAGAATCCCACGTCCACGACGTCATGATCACCAAAGAAGCCCCGAACTACCGGGTGGAAAAATAAAACGCTCACGCAGAGCCGCAAAGACGCAAAGAAAGCAAGACCTGGTTTTGTATTCTTTGCGCCTTCGCGTCTTGGCGTGACAGCCTTCTTGATTTTCAAAAATAAGGAATAGAACCCAATGACCGTAGATATCCACTCAGAAAAGGTGCTGATCCTCGACTTCGGCTCCCAGGTGACCCAGCTCATCGCCCGCCGGGTCAGGGAGCAGAGCGTCTACTGCGAGATCCACCCCTACAACATGGCTCTCGAGAAGATCAAGGCCTTCGCGCCGAAAGGGATCATCCTCTCCGGCGGCCCCTCCAGCGTGTACGACAAGGACGCGCCGCACTCCGACCTCGGCATCTACGACCTCGGCATCCCGGTCCTGGGAATCTGCTACGGCATGCAGCTCATGACCCAGCAGCTGGGCGGGCGCGTCGAGCGCTGCGACAAGCGCGAGTTCGGCCGCGCCACCCTGGTCCTGGACGGCGCCAGCGAGATCTTCGCCGGCTTCGAGGGGGGCGCCGAAGTCTGGATGTCCCACGGCGACCGCATCGAGCAGATGCCGGCCGGCTTCCAGCTCATGGCCCACACCACCGGCTGCCCGGTAGCCGCCATGAAGGACGAGAAGAAGAACTTCTACGGCGTGCAGTTCCACCCCGAGGTGGTGCACACCCCGCGCGGCGACGAGATGATCGGCAACTTCCTGTTCAACGTCTGCGGCTCCAAGCCGACCTGGACCATGGCCAACTTCATCGAGACCGAGATCGAGGATATCCGCAAGAAGGTCGGCACCGGCAAGGTTCTGTGCGCCCTCTCCGGCGGGGTTGACTCCTCCGTCGTTGCGGTCCTGATCCACAAGGCGATCGGCGACCAGCTCCAGTGCGTCTTCGTGAACAACGGCCTGCTTCGTAAGGGCGAGGCCGAGAAGGTGGTGAACCTCTTCACCAAGCACTTCAAGATCAACCTCGACTACGTCGACGCCACCGATCGCTTCCTCAACATGCTCGACGGCGTTTCCGACCCCGAGCAGAAGCGCAAGATCATCGGCAACGAGTTCATCTACCTCTTCGAGGAGGAGGCCAAGAAACTGGGCCAGGTCGACTACCTGGCGCAGGGGACCCTTTACCCCGACGTGATCGAGTCCGTCTCCACCAAGGGCCCCTCCGCCGTCATCAAGAGCCACCACAACGTGGGCGGCCTCCCCGAGAAGATGAACCTGAAGCTCCTCGAACCGGTGCGCGAGCTCTTCAAGGACGAGGTCCGGCTCCTGGGCAAGGAACTCGGCATGCCCGACGAGGTGGTCTACCGCCAGCCGTTCCCGGGCCCGGGTCTCGCCATCCGCTGCATAGGCGAGCTCTCCATGGAGAAGCTCGACATCCTGCGCGAGGCGGACGCCATCGTCATCGAGGAAATCCGCAAAGCTGGGTTATATCGCGAGATCTGGCAGTCCTTTGCCGTGCTGCTGCCGGTGAAAACCGTCGGGGTCATGGGGGACGCCCGCACCTACGAGTGGACCGTGGCCCTGCGCGCGGTGAACTCTCTCGACGGCATGACCGCCGACTGGGTCAAGCTTCCCTACGAGCTTCTGGGGAGCATATCCTCGCGGATTATCAACGAAGTCAAGGGTGTCAACCGCGTGGTGTACGACATCAGCCAGAAGCCGCCCGCGACCATCGAGTGGGAGTAACTCCCGCCCGTTGATTCTAGAGGTTCGTTTATTGCACAACACACCGCGGTGGTCGGCCTACAAGCCGGTTGCCGCGGTTCTTTCGTATCAGGGGACCCAAGGGGACTGGCTCCGCAGGTGCCTGTCCCCTTTTACCGCGTATCAGGGGGGAGTGCCCGAGGGGGACTGGCTCCGCAGGTGCCGGTCCCCTTTTACCCTCTACTGGAGAGAACATGGACCCCATCCGGCTGCTTATCTTCGACCTGGACGGCACGCTGATCGATTCCCTGCCCGACCTGACCGACGCCACCAACCTGATCCGCGAGCGCAACGGTCTGCCGCGCATCGGGATCAGCGACGTGCGCAAGCTGGTGGGGCAGGGGGCGCGTTCCCTGGTGGAGCGGGCGCTTCCCGGCGTGGCCGAACCTGAGGTGGAGCGGGCGCTGGAAGAGTTTCTGGCCTACAACCTGGCGCACATAGCGGACAAGACCCGTCCCTATCCCGGTGTCCCCGAAACCCTGAAGGAGCTGGCCGGCCTCGGCCTCCCGATGGTGGTCCTTTCCAACAAGAACGTTGCCCTGTGCCGCGAGGTGCTTGTGAAACTGGGGCTTGCCGGGTATTTCACCGACGTCTTCGGTGCCGACTCCTTTCCCAGCCGGAAACCCTCTCCCGAGCCGGTCCTGGCCGTCTTGAAGCTATTCGGCATAACGGCCGCGCAATGCGTCATGGTAGGCGACAGCGTCAACGACATCGCCGCCGGCGGTGGAGCCGGCGTCTGGACCGTCGGCTGCAGCTATGGCTACGGCGATGAGAGCGAGTTGGAGGCGGCAAATTACCGGGTCAGCAGCTTCCCGTCGTTGCTTCAGCTCCCGTTTGTAAGAAAAATCGACGTGTGATGAAAAAAAGCTAAAGTTATCTGTAGACGTGTCGAAACGGATTAAAACCTGAAACCTACCTTACTGGGGGCGAAACTGATGAAACTAGAAGAGCTCAATTCCAATCCGGCCGTTTCCCATCTTGCAGTAGTGCGCAACGACAAGCCCGATGCGGGCGATGCGCACGCGGATGTGGCGGCCAAGCAGCAGACAGCCGCCGACAAAGTCGAGCTGTCCAGCTACATGCCCGTGGTGCCCACCGCCAAGCAGAGGCGGGACGACATCCGGGTGGATCGGGTCGAGGAGTTACGGACGCAGATGAAGAGTGGCAACTATGAAGTATCCAGCAAAGATCTTGCCGAGAAGATGCTGTCCAAGCTCGTGGTGAAGTAGACAGGGCACCGTCTAAACCAACAAAACCATTGACAGCTCCCGCCAAATGCGGTAAAAGTTTTCTTCCACCAAGCGGGAATAACTCAGTGGTAGAGTGTCAGCTTCCCAAGCTGAAGGTCGCGGGTTCGAATCCCGTTTCCCGCTCCAAGAAATTCAAGGGGTTAGCCAGCCAAGGCTAACCCCTTTTTCGTTGTTTTCAGCTTTGTGTATCCGTTTTTGTATCCGTTTGGCGGTTGCTATCCCCCCCTTTTTGTCGGCTGTCTGCGCGGTTATTTTTCACCAACGATGCCCGCTAGATCAGATCTTCTTTTTTCGGTGAAGGGTTGAAGGTAAAGCCGGGTATTTGGGGTGTCTCGTCCGTTTTGGATTTTACCGTCCTGGTCGGGGTCACAGGGTGTTCCAGTTGTTTCTGGTTTTTGCTGGGCGGCAGCAGGATCAAATGCTTCGTGTAGCGGCGGAATGAATCGTAACCGAAGGTCACCTTCCCCTCCTCGTGCAGTATTTCCCAAATGCTTCTCATGGGCCATCCGTCGTCGAGCGCTTGCTTGATTTCCTGACGCAAAAGAAGAAATACAGCGCGGTTTTGGTTCTGGTCGCCGTGGGACAAAGGCAACTTTTTCTTTAGGGCCTTAGCCGCTATGCGTTCAGAAAGACTCTTTCCCATGGCGTTCTCCATGCGCTTTTAGGTTGCCTTCCTCTGTCGCCGTTTCAGCGATATTTTACCGTTATTTTACTGCTCTATCGTTTCCTTATCGATATTTTGCTGCCGATTCATCGCCTCTATCGATATTTTTTCGAATGGGCCGGCAACTGTGGGTAAATCGGCGGCAATATAGCGATCTGATCAAAATCAGTAGCGGAAAAATAGCCGTTCAAATCCGGGCAGGATAGGTGAAGGTGGCCACCCGGCAAGCCGGTCGTCCCCCTTCACCATCCCTTATTCGCGCTGCGCGCTCAACGGGTATCCTGCCCTGCGGGGCCCGACGGATGCCGCCGGCCATCATTCGTCCCTTGCAGGAGACGAAGCAAGAAAAACGGCCGAAACGAAAAGCGTTCCAGCTAGGGGTTCTCGTGCTCCCCGAAGAAGAGGCCGCCATCGGGGCATTTCCCACAAAGGATCAGGGTGGGGAGGGGGGCTGTCGGGTGCATCTGGCGGAGGTGGAAGAGTGCCTGAAAACGAGGGGAAGGGTGGAGCGCTCCCTGGGCCAAGGACCCCGGGGCGCCGGGCGGAGGGCCTGGTATCTCAACGGCAAGTGGCCGATGTTCGGGAGGTAGTCTCTTCGCCTTCCGAAGTTTATCTCGGTAGAGGGTAGGACGCTTAAGGGGGAAGTTTCCCCCTCGCTGCGACCGCGGGGCGTTCTCCGCTACCCCCTCTGCGGGGGCTTCCCCCGCAACGCCCCCGGTCGAAAAGGCGAAGCGCTTGGACCAAAGCCGCCGGCACTCGCGTACCGGCCGCTTTACCGGTCCCGGCCCGTTGGCAGGCTGCCGGTTGCACCGGCTGCCTGTCAACCGGCCTAAAACTTTGCAGCGGGCACCAGGCTCAGGCCGGTGGCAAAGGCGCTGACCATGTGCAGTGGGCCGGGCGCATCCTCGCCGGTGATGCGCCGGCCCGTCTTGCCGTCGATGGCGCAGCTTCGTCCTTTTTACTTGTTTACCCAAGGCATGGAAAGGTCGAGGTCAGAGACCAGCTTTCCACCGCCGAAGCTCATGTTCTCCAAGGGAATGGCATAGATCAACAGGGAGACATCGTCCTGGCTGACGCCAACCTTTTCCACTGCGTATCGGGTGACCAACTCCGCGAGTTTGCGTTTTTGCTCCACCGTCCTGCTCGTGCCGGACGTCACCGTTACGAGCATGCGCTTGTCGGATCTCTTCATGTCGGGAAAGGTCGGATGGATGAAGAATTCATCGTCCTTGTGCTCACTGATGATGATGAAACGGTCATCCATAGGCGTATCCATGGCTTCATGAAGAGCGAGATTTAAGGCATCTGCCAGAGCCCGCTTCTCTTCGCTAGAGAACTTTTGAGCCGGGATATGGGCGTGAAATATTGGCATGAGTGTTTCCTCCGTTGTGTTGTTCAGGTTACATGATGCGATGACGCTGGCTGTCTTCCCCTGGCTTAGTTAAAGAAGTCCTGACTGAGTGTTCCTTCGAGTCGCTCCTTGAGGCCGGACGAGAATTCACGAACGACGGGAAACGGGCTTTGGAAGAGCTTGATGTTGTTGATGAGGCCAGACTCATTCCGAGTGATTATGGTGGCGCCGGCGACCGGCTTGCCACCGTGGATCCCCTCCCACTCAAGGTAAGTCTTCGCACCGTCAATCGTCTCCGCAGTGAACACGAAATGTTCGTACATCTTGCTCGTCGCGGCAAAGAACGCCCCGATGAGTGTCGGGCCGACCACGGCCTTGCTGAGGGCTGAGGCCTGAAGGGTGGCGTCAGGAGTGAACGACTTCGCGAAGTCGCTCGTTCCTTTCTTCATGACGATTTGCATCCATGCCGTTCCCGGCGGGTTGGCGACGCCCGCAACCTCCTTGTGCTGCATCGGCGCTGCAGCTTGAGCTGGTGCTACAGCAACGAAGGCGCTGGCGCATGCTAACGATACCGCGAACACGGTACGCGAAATGATAGTGGAGAATTTCATGGTGTTTCTCCCTCTAGAGCACTTGCAAAGTGCAAGTGGTTGAATACTGTTTGTCCAGAGATGGGTCTCGGATCGGAGCCAGATGACCCCACGTCTGTGAAACGAACGAGACATCCGTTTCAAGTCAATTTCGCTGCCCCGTTTCGAGAACAGGGCGGCTTCGTCTTTCTTACTTGTTTCAATGAGGCGATGAAGTTTGCTGTTTTCCCTGCTTAGCTAAATAAGTCCTGACCGAGAGTCCCTTCGAGTCGCTCCTTGAGGCCGGACGAGAATTCCCGAACGACGGGAAGCGGACTTTGGAAGAGCTTGATGTTGTTGATGAGGCCGGACTCATTCCTGGTGATTATGGTGGCGCCGGCGACCGGCTTGCCACCGTGGATCCCCTCCCACTCAAGGTAAGTCTTCGCACCGTCAACCGTCTCCGCAGTGAACACAAAGTGTTCGTACATCGTACTCGTCGCGGCAAAGAACGCCCCGATGAGTGTCGGGCCGACCACGGCCTTGCTGAGGGCTGAGGTCTGAAGGGTGGCGTCAGCGGTGAACGACGTCGCGAAGTCGCTCGTTCCTTTCTTCACGACGATTTGCATCCATGCCGTTCCCGGCTGGTTGGTGTCAGTGGTCATTACAACCTCCTATCGAGTGTCTGCGTCTTCGCAGAGTGTGCGCGCATGCTATTTTTCAAGGTGCCCGATGAGAAACTCGCCGGCTCTCTGCAGCGCGTCGTGGGCCTGAGGCAAAGAGCCTGTCTGGATGTGCCAGACGTGCAGCATCTCCGGCCAGACCTCAAGGTGCGACTCGCCGCCGGCTGCGCGCACTTTTCGGTCAATTTCAAGCGCATCGTCGAGAAGTACTTCGTCGCTTCCGACATGGATGAGCAGTGGAGGAAAACCGTGCATGTCGGCGAACAGGGGCGAGATGCGGGGATCCTTCAAGTCGTGGTTGCCAGCGTAAGCCTCGACCATCTCCCGCATCGCGCTCGCGTTGACCATTGGGTCGCGGTCGGCCAACTGCGTTAACGAGGGGAGCGTCAACGTCAAGTCTGCCCATGGGCTGATTAGTATTCCTGCTTGCGCGTCCTTGTGGCCCTTCGAGGATGCGTAGGCAAGAACGTTGAGAACCATGCCACCGCCACTGGAGTCTCCTGTCACGGCGAACGGCTTGCCAAGCGCACGCACTGCTTCGTAGCCGCGGATGGACTCGTCGTAGGACGCCGGGAATGGGTGCTCGGGTGCCCTGGAGTGGTCCAGGACGATGACCTGGGACTTTGCCGCTCGAGATAGCTCTCCGAGCATGCCCAGATGCGAGGCAGGAGAGCCAGCCACCCAGCCACCACCGTGGAGATGGTAGATGACTCGGTCTCTGGACGCGCCGGGAGCCGTAATCGCCACCGCGGCCACGCCACCGAGCTCGGTCGGCTCGACCGTTAGGTCAGCCGCCGGCGGGTTTGCTTGTGAAATTGCCTCCATGCCGACGCGGAGCGTCTCGATGGTGCGTACGGGGTGCGCGAAGTCGAAGGCGAACATCGCATCGCGGAGCTTGCGGATGGAAGTTGAATCGTAGGTCATGGCTCACCTCACTTCAGGTCGACGAAGGTCGCCGGTACCCAGTCGTAGCCAACGCCGGTGTCGGCCTTGCGAATACGGCCCAGGCCAGGGAACGGCATGTGGGCGGCGGCAATCATCGTCTTGTCCGCAGCGAGTTTCACCAAAAGGGCTTCACGTGTTTTGACAGCCGATGCGCTGTCCGAGTCGAAGACGATGCCGACTTCCGGGTGTGGCATCTGGACTGCCCCAACATGAGCTACGTCGCCCCAGACCAGTAGCGACTGACCCTTAGAGGAAATCATGTAGCCAGTGTGACCGGGCGTATGGCCGGGAATGGCATACGGCGCGACGCCGGGGACGATTTCGTCCATGCCTTCGAACGGCTTCCATTGGCCCGCAGCCAGGTAAGGCGCGGCGCCATCTTGTGCGATTTTGAAGAAGATCTTTGCATCTTCCGGGGCCTGGGCCATGATTTCCTTCGACAGCCAGAAGTCGGCGTCGGCCTTCTTCATAATCACGGTCGCATTCGGAAAGACGCGCTTGCCGTTTTCGTAGATTCCGCCAGCATGGTCACCGTGAAGATGGGTCAGCAGCACTAGATCAATCTGCTCCGGCTTGTAGCCGGAGACCTTCAAGTTCTGCACAAGCTTACCCAGCGTGGGGCCGCCCCAGTGACCGCCTGCACCAGTATCGATGAGGACGAGCTTGGAGCCGGTATTGACGAGGAATCCTTGGACGGTGGCCGAGACATGCTTGGGATCGTCTTGGAACGAGCGCGCCAGGAGGGACTGGATGAGCGCTGGATCGCCATGCAGGAGATTGGAGTCAATGCTGCCGCCGCCGTCATAGAGCGCGGTGACTTCATAGTCGCCAATCATCGTGCGATAGAAGCCCGGAACCTGCTTGTGCTGCATCGGCGCTGCAGCTTGGGCCGGTGCTACAGCAGCGAAGGTGCCGGCACATGCTAACGATAGCCCGAGCACGGCACGCGCAATGATGGTGGAGAACTTCATAGTGTTTCCTGGCCATACTTTCATTTCCTGAAATGCTTTCATTCTTCTTCCTCCATTTTTTGTGAACTAATGATGTTTAGCGGAACGCCTTTCCGAAATTGCCGCCGTAACCCGTGATGAAAGCCACAGGCACGTTCAATTCGGTCCTCGCTTTAATCTTTGTTAAAAACGCATCTCTTTTTCCCAACAACAAAGCACTTGTTGCAACTTGTACATTTTGCTTTTTCCTGACCGTTTTTTAGCCGGGTAATCAGATCGGGTTCGCGTATAAGTGGTCTGCTTATAGAGATCATGTCGACGCCAGCCTCCAACACTGCCTCCATATCCGCAAAATTTCGTATACCGCCAACTACTACTACAGGGATGTCAGTATTCCCTTTGATATTCATTGCGCTTTCAACAAAATAATTGTGATCCGAGTATTTCATATGTATGAAATTGGACCCGCTAAATTCAACAGCTTCGACACCCAATCTCTTAAACTCAGGTATCATTTTCTTCAAGTCACTCGTATATTGTTCATTTTCATCAGCGGCATTTGAATTCACCTTGACGAAAACCGGATAATCAGATCCACACTTGATTTTGATCCCTTGGATTATCTCTTTGACAATTAAAAATCTGCCTTCATAGGTTTCACCATACTTATCGGTTCTCTTATTGAATGATGGTGTTAAAAACTCACATAGAAGGTAGTCGTGGGCACAATGAATTTCAACACCATCCATCCCAGATGATTTTGCACGATAAGCAGCATCTATGAAATCTTCGATCACGGACCCAATTTCATCCACACTCATCTCTCGGGCTGGTTTATCTTTCTCAAGTTCAATAACCGATGGCCCAACTTTATTATCCTCGGGATAGGCTTTGGCGCCTGCATGATTGAGTTGTGCAATCACTTTAGTCCCGTATGGTCGAACTCTTGCAATGATTTTACTTGCTCGTTCGATTTGATAATCTTCGGCAAGTTCATTGGAGCCGGGTCTTACAATCCCTTTTTTGGATACGAAAAATTGTCCGGCGATGATTAGTCCGATGTCATTGCTCGCCAGTTCTTCAAACATATCCAGTTCTTCATCGCTAATCGTACCATCAAGGTTCCCTAAATGGCTGTGTGTCGCTGATCTCACAATTCTGTTTTTAATCGTTAGATTTTTAAATTTCATCTTTTCAAATACTTTCATTCCCTCAAATGCTTTCATTTTTATTCCTCTATTTTTTTATGGATTATCGATAACTTTGGCTTACTTGTTTTGCTCAAGGCATAGAGAGCGTTTCTTTAGTATCTTGTTGCCTGGCCAGCAAAGCTCTTGACTGCTTCGTGAGAAGTTCAACGAGATCCGCCGTTGAGGCTTTCAATGAGATCCGCCATTGAGGTGCTCTGTTGACAGAGAGCGTTCTTTACAAATGCATCAAGATCAGCAGCTTGCTTTTCGTCGGGGACCTCGTGGGTCCCGCTAATAAACTCGATGTTCGGAAATTCGGATTGCAAAATGCTCCGGTACTTGCTTTTGAACGGGCAATTGTGCTCAAGGCAGTAGGCAAAGTGAATAGCCTCTACACCGCTCACCGCAAGTGTTCTGACCCGTTTCAGGATTTTCTCCGGCGCCCTTAGGGTAGGACAGCCCGAACAGCTGATGATTCCCGCTACCTGGGCTCCCCCACGCACTGCATAGCGAGAAAATTTCCCCTTGCTTGCATAGCTGTCCTCAAGGCAACCTACAGAGCTGCAGGCCAGGTCATTCGTCATGTTGCCGCATGTGATAATTCCGATTCTCACCATCTTGGTTTCTCCTTTTGGTTACCGTGCTGTGGTCTGTCTGCGTCTGGCGATCGACATCCCGCCAATGGCCGTTTCCTGAAAAAGTTGCATCTTTCCCTCGCCACCTCGTTCACGTGTTGACATCGTTCCACCTCATGTTGGCAACATGAATTTAGACCGGTCTACTTGATGGCGGGTATAAAAATAAGGGTGCTGCGAAGCTCCTCGAAAAGGGTCGCAGCTACCCCTCTACGCCAGAAAGACGTTGAAATAGAGATGGATAAAGTTCTTCAGTGGCTCGACGGACTTCTTCACTTTTGCCCGCAGCAGAGCGCCTTCGAAAGAAGCGACCATACTCTCTGCGAGAACGGAGGGGGCGACCTCGATGCGGACAGCCCCGGTCTCACGGGCTTCCTCGAGCATCTCCGCGACTGAGTCGATCCACCTCTGCAGCGCATCCTCCAGGCGTTGCCTGAACGGCTCACACTGATCGGACATCTCGAGTCCAAGATTGGCGAGCAGGCAGCCCTTGGAGCAGTTATTTTCTTCAAACCTGGCGATGAGCAGTTCGAAGGATCTCCTTATCCGCTCAAGGGGCGGCAACGAGAGGTCTTCACTGATCGGTTTGAGCAGCGCAGTCATGTCCGAAAGGAACAGGTCAATGACTGCGAGGCCGAATTCCTCCTTGCTGGAGAAGAAGTTGTAGAATGATCCCTTCGGCACGTTGGCCTGCTTCAGGATGGTCTCTATCCCGGTACCGTTGAATCCTCTGGAAAAGATGATTTCGAGTCCGGTCTGAACGATGTCGTCTTTGTTGTGTGTGCGCTTCATGTCACCAACCTTAGACCGATCGGTCTAAGGCGTCAAGGACTTTTTTATGGCACCAAATTGTAACTCGAAACCAGACAGATTTCCGGGAGGCGGCCTCGCCGGCTTCGGGTGTTTCCATAAACAGGGCGTAGAACGCTTTAGGGGGAAGACTCCCCCTCGCTGAGACCGCGCGGCGTTCTCCGCGCCCCCCTCTGCGGGGGACTCTCCCCCGCAATGCCCCCGGTTGAAAGGGCGGACAAATTGGACCAAAGCCGCCGGCACTTCCGTACCGGCCGCTTTACCGGTCCGGCCCGTTGGCAGGCTGCCTGTCAACCGGCCTATAGCCATACAACGGGGAGTGCCCCGTGCCCCCGGGAAACGGGATCTCCCGCCCCTCCAAAGCGGACCAACGGCAGTCGGCTACGGGGGCTTCCCCCGCAACGCCCCCGGTAGAAAAACAGGACAGCTTGGACCAAAGCCGCCGGCACTTTCGTACCGGCCGCTTTACCGGCCTCATGCCATCCACTGAAGTTGGCGCGGGGTGGAAAAGAAGCCTGCTTGCCGGAGAAAAGCTCCGGTCAGGACGGCATGTTCTATCTTTTTTAAAGTGACGCTTGACAATAACTCATACACATCTTACAACATTAACTCATATAGTTTGTTAGCCGTTAAGTCATATGGGTTTACGAGCAGCAAGTCATATGCGTAGGGCGGGTAGGCGTAGGGGGAAGGAGGAGTGCGGTGAGTTTCTTCAACCTGACCAAGGCACCTTGGTAGGTGCCTTTGCCTATCCCAAAGGGCTTGTGGGCGGTGTGTTGCCGCTGACCGATGCGAAAAGCTACTGCGAAGAGTTCGTACCGCGAGAACAGCGCAGGGGGAGGAGTCTCAAGTGAAAGTGAGTCCGGGGCAGAGGCTTTTTTCGGATGCTCTGCAGGCGCTTAAGGTGCTACAGGATGCAGGAAGGACGGTGTTGAAGTCGGAAGAGCTCTCTCGGCAGCAGCGGGAGGTCTTGGTCAAGAATGGCTTCCTGCGTCAGGTCGTCAGGGGGTGGTATATGCCGTCACGCCCCGACGACGCCCCGGGGGACACGACCCCATGGCATGCGGCGCTGAAGACTTTCGTCCGGGAGTACTGCGACGACCGCTTTGACGAGCTGTGGCACGCATCGCCTGAATACTCGGTGGCGCTCCATGTGGGAGCGACGGTTCCCCCGCGGCAGATTGTGGTCTGGTCGCCAAAAGCAAGCAACCGTATCCTACCGCTTCCCGATACCTTCTCCTTGCTTGACTACCGCAGGGACATCGATCCGGGGCGGGTGGAACTTGTGTCGGGGGTGCGGGTGATGCCCCTGTCCCTTGCTCTGATCAAGGTGCCAGAGGTCTTCTTCCGCAGTTCGGTCCGGGACGCACGCATCGCGCTGCACCAGGTTGACCCGTCCGATTTGCTCAGGGATCTGGTGGAAGGAGGGCACTCCGCTATCGCTGGCAGGCTGGCCGGAGCGCTCCGGGCCGTGGGGCGGGGACAGGTGGCCGATGAAATCCTTTCCACTATGCGCGCGGTGGGATATGCCGTTACCGAGACAAACCCTTTCACTGTTCCCCTATCAGAATTCCACCTCGGGGAGGCGAAGTCGCCTTACGTGCTTCGCATGCGGCTCATGTGGCAGGAGATGAGGGGGGCAGTGCTGGAGGCCTTTCCTGGCGAACCGGGCCCCCCTGCGGACGTGGCCGGATTCATGGACAGCGTCGAGGAAGTCTATGCGAGTGATGCCTATCACTCCCTTTCCATCGAGGGGTACCGGGTATCAGACGATTTGATCCGCCGGGTGGCCGGAGGGGGATGGAGCCCCGATACAGCTCCGGCTGACCTGGAGGCGAAGAACGCTCTGGCTGCGCGGGGGTACTGGCTGGCCCACAACAAGGTGAAGGAGACGATGGTCAAGGTATTCTCAGGCGCGAACCCCGGGGCCGCCTTTCGTAGCGACCATGCGAGTTGGTACCAGAACCTTTGGGAGCCTTGTGTTGCCGCTGGAATCCTGAGGCCGGTTGATCTCGCCGGCTACCGCAGTCACCCCGTCTTCATCAAGAACGCGGCCCATGTCCCCCCCTCGAAAGAGGCAGTTCGGGAAATGATGCCTGAACTCTGCTCCTTGCTGCAAGCGGAGGAGAGCGCAGCGGTGCGCGCGGTTCTTGGACATTTCCTGTTCGTCTACATCCATCCTTACATGGACGGCAACGGCAGGCTGGGAAGGTTCTTGATGAACGCCATGCTCGGGTCCGGAGGGTATCCCTGGACGGTAATCCGGGTGGAGCGGCGCGGTGAGTACCTGGATGCGCTTGATGCGGCAAGTTCGCACGGCGATATCGCTCCATTGGCGGCTTTCATACGCAGTTGCATGGAGGCTGGAGCTTCGCACTGAGGTATACAGCGAAGTACAATCATTTGTACCAATACGAACAAAAATTTGTAGGGAAGGATACAAGATCCTTTGCTGATCCTTCTCTGAAGTACCTGAATGTTCTGTATATAATACATTTAAGCATTGCAGCGCGGTTATATATTGCATATTATACGTGACATGTTATTCGAACTCGGCCAAGAGATCCGCAAAGTCCGCAAGCTCCGGAAGGTCACGCAAGAGCAGATCGCACGTGAACTCGGTATGAGCCGAGCTACCATCAGCCAACTGGAGGCGGGTACAGTGCAGGAGATCGGGATCAGAAAGGTGATACGGGTACTCGACTACCTGGGGCTTGAACTGCAAGTTCGCAAGGCTGGACCTCCCCCCACCCTTGACGAGTTGAGGGAGCGGTGGGAAGCAGAATAGACTTCCTGATGACGTAGGCGCCAAGGCGCCTGCGGTGGGGCAGGCTACCCCGCCCCCTCCTCTTCCGCTTCGTCACGAAGTATCCGAAGCAGCAGATCCTCCCACTTGGTCAACGCGATCTCCTTCTCCTTGTCGTAACGGTACTTGTTGTAGACCCCGACGATGCCCGACTTCTTGTGGTTCACCACCTCCTCGGCAACCTCCTCGATCACCCCGACCCGTGCCATGTTGGTGCGGGCGGTGCGGCGCAGGTCCTGGGGAGACCAAGGCTTCATGCCGAAGTACGGTTTCTTGCTGGCGTTGAAAGCCTCCTTGCCCACGTTCCTGGTTCCCCCCTCCTCGTAGCTGCGGTTGATTGCCCGTGAGAGAACGGTAGGGGAGATATGTGGGTTCTTCCCTTCGGAGGGAAAGATGTAGCCTGTATCATCGCCGATCAGCTCTAGTGCTGTATCGGTCAGGTATACGCGGTGCTCCCGCCGGTTCTTGGCGATTTCTGCCGGGATGGTCCACCATCGTCCCTTGATCTGGTCGCGGTGCATCTGGGTTACCTCCCCAGGCCGCTGCGCGGTGACCAGCACCAGCTTGATCGCCCGCTTGACCTGGAGGGAGCTCGCCGAGTTGGTAATCTCGTTCCAAGCCTTTACGATTTCGGCGTCGTCCAGGTGGCGCTCATCTGCTTTGGGGGCGATCTTTGGCACAGATTCTGTGATCTCGTTGAACGGCTGTATCTCCGCCCATTCCATGCGATAGGCGTATTTGAACATCTGCCGGCACAGCTTCATGGCATTTCGGGCAGCGCCAGGGGCCTTTGCGGCGAGGCGTTCTATAAACGTGATGGCGTGTTTGCGCCGTACCGCCGACAATTCACTCTTTCCCAGAGCAGGAAGGACATGCAGCCTGAGAGAGCATAGTTCACTCTCCTGCCAGCGCGTCGTGTGGTTCGGCCTTGAGTACCGGACCATCCAGACTGCGGCGAGCTGTTCAACTGTTTGGGGGGTGAAGTCCTCCGGGATCCCATCTTTCAGCAAGCTTTCAAAGGTATGCCGCTCAAGGTGGTCTGCCGCGGTGGCTCGGGCTTCCGCCTCGAGGGCTGCTTCCCTTTCCACCTTTTCCCGCTCCTCTGCCATGGTTTTCTTCCGGTTGAGCGGGTCGATCCCTCTTTTCACCAGGTTGAAGGCATCGTTGAAGGCGATGCGTGCTTCAGCCAGAGAGCAGCCTGGGTAGTGGCCGAGAGGCAGGTATCCTTTCCGCTTGTTCAGCTCGTAGATGTAGACGAAGGTCTTGAGGCCGGACGGCATGACCCGCAGGGCAAAGCCTCGCCCCTCGCGAAGGTAATAACGTGCCTCCCGCGGTTTCGCCGACGCGATGGTCTTATCGGTGAACTGTTTGCTCATTTTCGCCTCGTGTATCCGTTTTGTATCCGTTTGGTATCCGGCTAGGGCTGAAAAATGGTGGGACGATATGAAACGACTTTATCGCTAAAGTTGAGAAAAATCAATACCATAGATCTGATTTGTGCAACGAATTGAAACGCCCTGAAAAGGGCAGAAATGCATATTTTGGCGCTTCCCAAGCTGAAGGTCGCGGGTTCGAATCCCGTTTCCCGCTCCAAAGAAATCAAGGGCTTAGCCAAATACGGCTAAGCCCTTTTTATTTGCGCGTGGCCTCTCGCGTGGCCTCTTTCGGTTTTCCTGGGGGGCGTCCTCACCTCCGCCTTTTTCCCCTGGTGCCGCTGTGCTCTCTCCATTTGCGCCCCCTGTTGTAGAGACTCTGGTCTTACGCTACCGATGAGTTACAATCAAATACTTAGCCCCCCCAGCAGGAAGAGGTAAGGGCAAGCCGAAACACTGTGTCTCTCTGAGGCGACCACCCCTGTCTCTTTTTTTTCTGTGTTGTGGCCAGTTGTCCCCGTGTCTTCATTTAATATATCTGATACAAGGTAAGAGGAAATGATAGGGCTGCAAAAGCCTGGTATTGTATATTAACTCGGCCTACATTGTTCTGAAATTTAAGTCATGGCTGAGGGGAGAGGTGACATGGTTGATATCACTGATCAAAGGCGTACTGAACCCTCGCTAAATCAGGGTCAAATTGCTACCTGCCATTTTTTTGATTACAGTCCGTTTGCAATGTTCAGATCTAAACTCAATGGATCTGAAATCATAAATGCGAACGAAAAGTTTCTCGAGCTTTTCGGGCTTACTCGGGAGGAAGTTATAGGTAAGCCGTTCCTGGCACACTATGCAGACCCGACACAGCGCAGCTCGATTCTCTGTACGGTGAATGAAGAAGGGCGCATTGTCGATGCCGAAGTCCAATTCATCCATAAAAACGGTGAGGTCCGCGATTGCCTCGCGTCAGTAACCGTATTTAGGGATGAGGGTGTCTTAGAAGGGATCCTGCTTGATGTAACTGAGAAGAAACGGACTGAAGCAGCCCTGTTGAAGACTGTCGCGCTATATCGGGATTTTGTGGAGGGCACTAGCGATCTCGTGACCCAGGTGGATGCGACGGGACGCTTCCTCTTTGTTAACCGCAATGCTGAAAAATATTTCGGATGGTCGCCTGCTGAGTGTGTCGGAAAGTTT
Source organism: Geomonas propionica (assembly GCF_016458235.1). Lineage (GTDB taxonomy): Bacteria > Desulfobacterota > Desulfuromonadia > Geobacterales > Geobacteraceae > Geomonas > Geomonas propionica. The sequence goes on from NZ_JAEMHK010000003.1 coordinate 326,428, forward strand.
GCTTTCGACTTTGTGCACCCGGATGACCGCCAAAAGACGTCGTCAGCATTCCAGGAGTGGGTCAGCTCGGGTACGGAGTCGGTGACTTTCGAGAACAGGCAGCTAAGCAGGACCGGTGAGGTCTACGACATGCTCTGGACCGTAAACCTCTGCTACGAAGACGATAAGCTGAAGCAGATCAATTCAATTGCCCGTGATGTCACAATTCAGCGGCGGTTGCTGAACGAACAGGTAAAAAACCAGAAACTGGAATCACTGGGTGTCTTGGCCGGCGGAATAGCGCATGACTTCAACAACATCATGACAGGGATCATGGGGAGTATAGCCCTAGCACGAATGTCCCTGGACAGCCACGAGCGGTTGTCCGCCCTTTTGGCTCAAGCGGAAGGCGCCTGCCTGCGTGCTACAAACTTATCCAATCAGCTTCTGACTTTTGCAAAAGGTAACCGACCGGTAAAGAAAATGGTGACACCCAAAGAACTTGTCGAGTCGGCAATTTCGCTGGCGTTGAAGGGGGCCAGAACCAGGAGCGTGATAAATTGTGACGATGAGGTGTGGGACCTGGAGGCCGATGAAGGACTTATGGTTCAAGTCCTGTGCAATATAATGATTAATGCTTCTCAGGCCATGCTTGGAGAGGGAGTCATCTCGATAGCCTTAGATAATGTGGTCCTCGAAAAGAACAATGAGCAATCTCTGCCGCCTGGCCCTTATGTGAGGTTCAGCTTTGCTGATACCGGATGCGGTATCTCAAAAGATAGCCTCAGAAGAGTCTTCGACCCGTACTATACAACCAAGGCCACAGGGAGCGGGCTAGGTTTAGCCTCAGCTTATTCAATCGTTTGCAAGCATGATGGTCATATAGGTGTCGATTCCGAAGAAGGGGTTGGCACGACCTGCACTGTCTTGTTGCCCGCGAGCAGTTGTAAAGGCCACACTGAACATGGCCTGGTGCCGCGAACAACGCCTGCAAAACGCCTCGACGGCCCGATCCTGGTGGTCGATGACGAAGAAATCATCAGAAATCTGGCAACGGAGACCTTGCGAAAACTCGGATACGAGGTGCAGGCCTGCAGCAGTGGTGAGCAGGCGATAGCGCTCTATCATGCGGCAATGACTGCTGAAGCCTCCTTCGCGGTTGTTGTCATGGACCTTACTATCCCGGGAGGCATGGGGGGAGGGGAGGCTGCCAGGCGCATCCTGGAACTCGATCCGGCGGCTGTCCTTGTAGTATCGAGTGGGTATTCCAACGATCCCATTCTTGCTGATTACGCCAGGTTCGGTTTCAGCGCAGTATTACCTAAACCCTATAGTCCTGCTGACCTTGAGGAAGTGCTGGCCGAGCTTACCCAGGCAAGTTCTTTGGATTGAGCCGGCTTCCCGCTTCGGAAAGGTGCCCCTTACCTATCATTTCTTGATTTCACGGACGCCTAGTGCTGGCGATCTAATCGCTTTTGCGATCGAGATCCAAGCCAAGGATGCTCTCGCGCAATGCCGCTAATTTGTTCGGCTTCTTAAATCCAGACAATCCATTCCCAACAAACTTCTGCGTAACATCCAACTCACCGAACCCGCTACTCATGATCACTTTAACGTTTGTTGATCAGCTTCGAATTCAGCGCCCAAGGGTGCCCCCTGCTTAGGGTGACCAGGATTGCGCCGATCCCTTCATCATCGATGCTGCGAGCCTCGTGAAGCACGTCCAGCGCAGTGCCCCAACCAGTGAGGTAGAACGCTTCGAAACAGGAGTGCCAAAAATATTACTAAAATACTGTTGACACGCATAAAGTATTATATTATCTTTTAGTCATCACTGGTTGCGAAGGAGGGGGCGTGGAAGTTTCGAAGCTGATCAAGAGTAAAGAGCCTGATGCTCGAACCACCTGCACACTCACCAAAGAGGGAGGGGACTCCCTGGCCTGCCTCACGAGCGAGTTTGGGCTTACCCAGAAACGGATTTTTTCGAGTATTTTTGAGCAGCCTTCTCTTTTGGACGCAGTTCTTGATTTTGCCAAGACGATCGGGGATACGCCCGAGCAGAGGCAAACTCGCAAGAGCGTAGTCATCGGCAAGAAGGACCTGAAGTCCTTGAATGAGATATCCAAGTCTAATGGACTTTCGCGCGACCTTCTCATAGAAAGCACGATAAGATTCCTTGCCCTCCTCTTAATAAAGGACAAGGATGGCAGGATCGCAAAACATAAAGAAGCACTCGGTAGGCTTAACGACCTGTGGGCGACAATGGGAACGCTTGAAAAGGAATTATTCGAGCTTTTGGCCGACGGTGACCCAATTCTTGAGCGGTATAGCAAAGTCGTGGTGGTGCTTATAAACCTGGTTAACGAAATCGAGGCGGAGATAGCAACCGGGGCGAACATAGACCCAGAAGGGATATGATGCCATGAGATTATCAACCCATGCCGAAGCCAGATCTCGCCAAAGAGGGCTACCTCTGGAGTATCTCCCATTAATTGTCGCATTTGGAACACCGGTAGCCAGACCCGGAAACGCGACAGAGTACCAGTTGCTAGACAAGGACTTGAAAAGGCTTATCCAAAGCCTGAATAAATTGGCCGGGAGGGCGGTTATCGTTAGCGAGGATGACACCATCATCACCACTTACGTAAAGACTGATAAGAGATCTAAACGATTACATTCCCTGCATTAACTCGGAGGGCGTATGGCTACTTTAAAATTTGACGAAGCCGACCGTAGAAATGTGATAGCAGAGGTGGAACGTTGCTACAAAGTGAAGTTGATGCCGGTCGGAAATTACAGAAAGTACCTGCGGGACCAGACCGGCCGGACCTTTTGGGTTTTCGGAGGGTATGACGATTGGCACGGGATACCTTCTAAGATGATCAAGGCTGAGGAAGGCCAGAGCGGTAATGGTGTTTTGATTGTTGCCAAAAGGTATGGGAGCCGAATCGACGTTTATAGTGGTGCTCTCTCACCCCTGATCCAAAACAAGAAAAGCCTCTGCCTGACGAAGCAGGGCGACTATCAGTTTAATATCCGGATTCGAGGAAATGGACTAACTATCCATGAGGTTCCGACTTTGCATTTGTCAAAGCTTTCAGAGAGTCAGTTCACAACTGAAGAGAAGGCTACCGAAAAAGCGGTGACGATCATCAGGAAGCTACCCCGGGCTGCCAAAGAACAGGTCCTAGCAGCGTTATTGCGCAAGTGACCATTGGGCAGGCTCTTGAGTCTGACCCATGCAGTCTAGGTGTGCGTTTTTTTATGCCTTACCTCGAACCGACCCCGGCTTGTCTCTCCCTGTAGACTGGTCCCGCCCCCAGCCCTACAGGCACATGATGCCAGCCCTTTACTGATCGTTGACGCGGTCCTGGGGTTTTCTATGATCCCCAGGGCCGCCGGAACATAGATGTCTACTCATCGGGGGAGGCTGGTTAGAAACAGTCAGGCCTCGGGGCCTTGGCTTAGCTGGAGGTTATCTTCCCTGACCGCATCCTCTGATACTAGGACGCAGGATAGCTGGAGTAGCTTGCGGACATAAGGGGGGATCTTCTGGATCTGCCCTTCCCAGGCCGGCTCGTCAGGAATCGCCAGCATGAGCTGATGGGGCTTGCCGTCAGCTTGCAAGACCAACTGCCCAAGCGCGGAGTAAACGGCCTGTTCCTTTTGCCGGGTTGAGTCCCCCTCTACCTCAATCACAAAGGTCCCGAACGCGGGGTGAGTAGCCACCACATCTGCACGGCCATACACGGGGTGGGCTCCAATAACGGCGCCGATGGCCCGTAACTCCGCTTCAGCCTCGGCGGCAATCTCGGCCTTGTCGCTTTTGTGCTGGCCTCCTTTGGCTCGCTCCATGGCATCGATATCGACGTGGACCTGCCACCCGTCCCGGGGGTGGAACCGGTGAGTAACAAGCCAGCGTTTCACCTCAAGTTGATACATCTCCCTCCTCGCTGACTCCCCTTAAATGATGCCCGTTATACGATACCCGAGCAGGTTTAGGTATTGGCCATAACGGTCATTCTCGGAAAGCCATTCCTCCCACACATCAGTGTGCCTGTCTTTGGGATCGTCGTATTCGCTGAAATCTGGATGGTCAGAGTACTCCATCAAGTCTTGGTCACCCTAGCGGGAGGGCCGATTGTACATACGGCTTAGGCGATTAGCTGTCGTTTGAAACTCCTCCCGTAATCCAGCAGGTTCTAGAACTTCCACGTCATCCCCGAATCCCCTGAGCCACCACCTCAGCTGGAGGCTATCAAGCACCTCCGCTTCCAACAAGACCCGCTTTTCGTCGAAGTCTTCAAGGCGCTTGGTGCCTGGTAGTGGAGTGTCGAAGAGGTAGGCGGCAGCCCTGCGCTCAAAGAGAGCCCGAAGGTTAATGATGGTGTCGCCGACCGGGTAGCTAAACTCCCCGCTTTCGATGTAGGCCTGGAGAGAAAACCCTTCAGGCACCAGGGCAGCTTCATCCCGCAAGGTAGCGGTGTCGACCCGGTGCAGCAGAAATTGAACGGGGTTTGCGTATTCCTTGATGGTGGCCACCAGGTAGACCAGGCTCTCGACAAACACTAACCCCAGTGGGTTTATCCAGGGGTATTCCTTCGGGGTGTTCTCCCCCCTGGGGCGGTAGCTAAGCGATATCCGCCGTTCCCTAAGAACCGCCTCGTACACCGTATCAGTCACATGGTCATCCATCCGGGGGGGCGTCATCTGGAGGCTTCGGGGAATGGTCCGCACCTTTTCGCGCCAGCGGGAGACGGGAAGTTCCGATTGGTCGTCCAGGAGCGCTTGGGCGCTTCTGAAGTACGGGTCCAGGTACCTGTGGGAGGAACTTGGGAGGATGTTGGGCATGCGCTCATTTACGAGGCAGTAGGTGAGCGCCGTGTGCGGCTCCATGGCGCCGACCTTCAGAATCTGGGCTCCATCGACCCAGCTCCAGTAATAAGCCTGGCCATCCTCCTCGTATCGGATGGGGAAATATCCCGAACTATGGATTGCCTCCAGGTCTCTCTGAATCATCCGCCGGGAGATCCCTTCCACCCCTCGGGCACCCAGCCTCTCTTCGATCTGCTGGGTAGTTATGGTGCCGCTGCGGGGGATCATACTGAGGATCTGCATGCGGCGGTACATGGTCTTCATAACTCCCTCCCTTGTGCTGTCGACACCTTAAATACAGGTTGCGTCAGGAACTGACGCAACCATGCGAAACAATACCACACAATGAATATACTTTCTGGAGGTGCTATGTGTGGTTGGTGTCTTGAAAACATTCCCCTGGAAATCCTAGCCAAGTCTAGGAACGGTCGTTATCCTGCCAGAGTCGGCGAGGATTCATTGGGCAGAATGTTCTATCTACGAGAGGTGAGCGACTTCTCGCAAGGCCTCCTGAAGGTTACGCGCAGCGCCAGGCGGAGAGGGATCGATCTGTTTGCCGAATGCCCGCCCGAGTATGGAGTGATGCGTCTTCAGGAGATTCTGGTGTGCGAGGGGGGTGACTCTCCCTTGTACCAGGAACTGCTGCGTCGAAAGCAGGTAAGGAGTATTGTTCAAGCGGTCTGTAGCGAACGCATACGGGGGCGGTATCTCCAGGATGCGCGGGGGACAGGATGGGAATGCTTTGAGTTCCTGTACCTTCCCGAGACCTACCTTGATGCCGGGCAGGCGCGGCAGTTGCAGAAGCCTTCCTTGCTGCCAGCCTGCCGCACCCTGCTGGAGCAGTATAGAAATTGGTGGCTGCTGGGAAACGCCCTGGAAAAAAACGACCTCCACGATCGGTTTGAGAAGACGGGAGTCCTGGACCCTATCGAGGATATAACCAGGTCGGAACGCGATCGCTTTGACGTTTTGCTCAGGGCATTGAACTTCAGTCTCCTGCTTGTCAGCAGGTTTCCTGCAGAAGCCCCCCTGCTCCGATCAATTGCGGAAAGCAGCCCTTTCGGAGTTCCATCCTTTGCAGGGGATGACCTCTGGCTCCAGCGGGAAGCGGCGCTTCTCTGGTATGACTTGAAAGGGTTCGAGGGTCTCTTGTATGAACTGCCCCGGTTCCGGAGCACGCTTTTTTACTACATCCACCTCAAGCGCGGGTTCACCGTCGAACAACTGAGGGAACTTCTCATCGTAGCGAGCATGAATTCTTTTATGGACGACCAAGACCCCTACATGGTTATGCAGGAGTGGATTGAGGAAGAATTGGGGAGCAGAGCGGCGCTTTAAGGTTTATCGTGAGCAACAGGGGCCGGTAGCGGGGGAAGGGGAGAGGAAATGGCAAAGAAGAAAGAAGCAGGGCAGAGGGGATCGCACACGGTGGCTCTTAGCAAGACTCTTTTTGTCAGAGGCTGTCAGTGTCATAAGTCTCTGTGGCTGCATAAGTTCAAGCCCGAGTTGAAGGATGAGGAGTCCCCCGAGACCACAGCGAGGTTTGCCGGTGGCAACATGATCGGCGAACTGGCCCGCGACCTGTTTCCCGGTGGGCTTCTGATCCCCTTCGAGGAGGACGGGGAGAGGGTGCCGCTGGAGGACCAACTCCGGCGCACTAAAGAGGCGATGGAAGGGGGGGCGAAGGTCATCTACGAGGCGGCTTTCCAGCACGATGGCATTTTCGTCAAGGTGGACCTGCTGCGTAAGAGGGTAAAGGGGTGGGAGCTCTACGAGGTCAAGGCCGGAACTTCCGTCAAAGACGTTTATATCCTGGACTCGGCGCTCCAGTACTTCGTTCTGGCTGGCGCGGGCGTCCCCCTCGGCAAGGCCTATGTTGTTCATGTCAATACCGAGTACGTGCGCGAGGGCGATGTCGACCTGGGAAGCCTTTTGACTTGCCAAAACGTCACCAAGGAAGTGAAGGGCCTGCAGGCAGAGGTCCGGAGCTCTACAGAGAAGATGCGGGCTGCCTTGGCTCAGAAAAAGGCGCCATCAATAGATATCGGCCCCCACTGCTTCGACCCGTACGAGTGCGACTTCCAGGGGCACTGCTGGGGCCATATCCCCGAAGACTCCGTATTCGACTTGAGGGGGAAAGGGGTGGACCAGTTCGCGCTGTACTACCAGGGGATTGTCAGCCAGGCCGACATCCCGCTCGATCTGCTCAAAGGAAAGCAAAAACAGCAGGTGCAGGCGACTCTGCGCCAAGAGGATCACGTCGACAGGAAGGCGATCAGGGCGTTTCTCAATCAGCTCAGCTACCCATTGTACTTCCTCGACTTCGAAACCTTCATGAGTGCGGTTCCTCCCTTTGACGGCACTAGTCCGTACCAGCAGATCCCTTTCCAGTATTCGCTGCACTACCAGAAGAGGAGGGGAGGAAAGATTCACCATGTCGAGTTTCTGGCCGTGCCTGGCGAGGACCCACGCAAAGCGCTCCTGAAAAGTCTCTTGGCGGCCATTCCCGACGGCTCCTGCGTCCTGGCTTACAATAGTGCTTTCGAAACCCGGGTGCTGAAGGATCTGGCTGGGCGTTACAAGGGGCATCGGGCGCGGGTGAACAGGATTGTTGCGAACATGCAGGACCTGATGGTTCCATTCAGAACACGGGCTTGCTACAAGTGGGAGATGAAGGGAGGTTATTCGATCAAGAACGTGCTTCCCGCGCTGGTCCCCGACCTATCCTATTCGGGCCTGGAGATAGCCAACGGGGGAGCGGCCATGGAGGCATACCATGTGATGTGTGCTGTAAAGGACAAACCGGAGGAGCTTGCAGCCGTTCGGGGAGCCCTCCTGGAATACTGCAAGCTCGACACCCTTGCCATGGTGCGGATTCTCGACAAGCTATACCAGCTTGCCTCCTGACCCGGCCAGGGGAAACTTCAGTCCCGGTTCCCCATCCACTGGGGTGTAGCAACTTGATTACGTTATTATAAAGTGTGTCCAGACTCATCACCCTCTGATATTATTGTGGTTCACTCAAACTAAAGATATAGCCAACACCTCTCAAGGTGTGTATTAATTTTTTGTCCGCACCTTTATCAATTTTTTTCCTTAGATAGTTAACATAAACATCAATAATGTTTGTAAAGCTATCTAGTTCATGTTCCCAAACACTGCTAGATATGTGAGCTCTAGAGACAATATTTTCTGCATTTTCAACAAAAAATAGCAATAACTTGTATTCTATTTGTGTTAGATCGATTTTTTTATTATCACGCCATGCTTTGTGTTTGACAGGATCGATACGAATAGGCCCATACATCAAATCCGCCCCTCTTACTGTTTGAGCCCTGCGCAGCATTGCCTTTATTTTAGCCACCAAAACCTTAGGTTCAAATGGTCTCGATACGCAATTGTCGGCTCCTGAATTAAGAATATTGATTATTTCTTGAACCGAGTCATCTTCTGTTAATGCCATGATCGGTAAAGACTGGTCATGGCCCCGTATGATGTTCATGAGGTCCAAGCAGGATTGCCTCGATACGGCCAAGTCCAATAGTACCATGTCAAATTTACATTTTTCGATTGCCCTGATCCCCGCTTCCTTGTCCTTCACATGATGGACCTCCGCAAAGTGGTTTTCGACAATTTTTTGTAATTTTGTATCTCCGCTGATAAGTAATGTTTTCAACTTACCTCCCGTGTGGACAATTTGATAAAATTAATGCAAAACATACACCCCTGTGCAAAGATTTGTCAATGTTAATGACGCCTGTAGGCCATTTTTTTTCTGACCACACGGAGTTCGCGCGCCTGACGGTGTCGGTGACTGTGGTCTTGCTGGCGCCGCAGCACTTTGATACGGAAGCCCGGCTCTGGCTGTAGGCCCAGACAAGGCGGAGGACGTCTCGTACTTGTCTCGTGGCGTCAACTTTCGACGCCGATACGGGGGCAAATTTCAGGTTCGATTTACGGCAAAATCAGGATATTCCGGACGTGATATACTGGTCAATCAGCTAAAATCTGCTGCCTCTAACCTTACCCTGCCCATTATGTATCCCACTCGCGGAGGTACTTATGCCAAAAGCCTATAGTTATATGAGGTTTAGCACTCCTGATCAGGCAAAAGGGGACAGCAAACGCAGGCAGTCCCAGCAGGCTGAAGAATATGCAGCAACGCATGGGTTGGAACTTGACGACAAGCTAACTTACAGTGATTTTGGCGTATCAGCGTTCAGAGGCGCAAATGTAGAAATTGGTAAACTTGGCCAGTTTATGGAAGCGATAAGACGCAAGGAGGTCGAAAGTGGTAGCTACCTCTTAGTCGAATCTCTGGACAGAATAAGCCGAGATGTCATTTTGCCAGCTCAGAACATTTTTACACAGATAATATTAGAAGGCGTAACTATTGTAACACTGGCTGATAGAAGAGTTTATTCTGCTGAGTCTGTAAATAAATCACCTTTTTTATTGATTGAAGCGATTGTTATTTTGATCAGAGCAAATGAAGAATCAGAAATGAAATCCAAACGACTTAAGTCAATGTGGGAAAATAAACGAAATAATGCATCAACACAAACATTGACAACAGTAGGTCCAGGTTGGTTAAAGTATAACAAGAAAACTCAACAGTTTGAGGCAATACCAGAACGGGCTGCCATAGTGAATAGAATATATAACGAGTACCTGAGCGGGAAGGGGTATTTGACCATTGCACGCATGTTACGCGAAGACAAGGTACGTACCTGGACGTTCAAGAAAGGCGAGAAATCGATCTGGCGAGAACATTACGTCAGTAGGATATTGGGAAATGCCGCAGTAATTGGTACTTTGACTCCACATGTAATGGGCCATGGTAATGGTAAGAGTCAACGGGTTCCACTGGAAGGCATCAAAAACTATTACCCCCCTGTTATATCCGAAGAACTCTATGAAAAGGTGCAAGCCAGGCGGCGCCAATACAAAACAAGATACTGCAACTCCGCAGCATTGAAAAATATCTTTTCAATGGTTGGAAGATGTCCTCAATGCAATGGGCGGATGATGTACCTCAAAAAGGGTCCACGTTGGGATTATATCATCTGCACCAATGCACAATACCAACAAGGTTGCACCACTAATAATATTCCCTATGGCCGGCTAGAAACCGTATTTGTGTCAGAATTCGCAAATGCAATATTGGAATTCCCGTTTATCAATCCGGTGATCAATAAAACCAGACTTAGCGTCTCACATCTTAAAGAAAAGCTTAGACGCGCCACGGTGCGACAAAACAAACTGCTTAACAGCTTAAAAAATGGATTAGAGTTAGAAAGTTATCAGAGTACAATGAGTTTAAATATGGATTTGCAGGCACTTGAGACCACTATTGATAATTGCCATAAGGAACTGGTGCGTTTAAATTCACTGCACAGTGATCAAGCACTTAAACAAATGAAGGCCTACATACACGACTTCACGGAACACATTTCTGTAGACTACATAAATCGGGAGGTTATCAATAAGTTACTCAGATCAATGTGCGATACTATCATTATTTCGCACAATTTGATAAACGTTAAATTCAAGATGGGGCCAAGCCTTTCAATCGAATATGATAAATATGTTTCAGGTTACGAATACATATCCGACACCTCAATCAGTATATAACAGCTAAAACGGTATGTTAGCTCAGCCCGAAAGCGTTCTGCAAACTGGGTGTGGGAGGAGGGCCCCTATCCCTTAATCCGGGATAGGGGGCGGACAGCCTTTAGCTATTCCTCGGTCTCGAAGTCAACTTCATCCTCATCATCGTCAGGTACTCCGATGTCTGCATCCTCATCCTCTCCCCGGTAGCGCTCGGCCAGGCGGGCTGGCAGCTGCCTGGTACTGTCGAAGTCTCCGTCCTTAGCAACGATAAAGCTGTTGTTGAAGGTGAGCAGGGCGAATCCCTTCCCCAGTAAGACCTCGTTGACCTCATTCAGGTAATCGACCTCCAATTTGGCAGCCCCCGCCATCCCGCGGAACTGATCCCATGTGAGCTGGAACGCTGCCCTGTAATCTCCTTCGAACTCCTTCCTGTAGAGACGCTGCAGAATGCCTGCCATTTCATCAGCTGTTCGTGCCATATCGTACCTCCTGTGAGTGTGATGGATGAATAGAAGGTATCGCGGATGTGCGTCATTTTTTGACGCGATCCGCCTCTACAATCATGACTACAACATCACCGGAGGCGAAGGAGGGAAGCCCATGGAACTCGGCAACTATTTAATGTGTGTCGCCACTCGTCACCAGCAAGCTAAGGAAGAGCATGATGATGAACAGAGGGAAATCAGAGCGCGCGCCAGGTCTGGTAGGGGCAGGCGCGCGCTCGTGCTCACCTATGATGACGAAACTGCCCTGCTCAAGGGGGTGATCGGCTCGCTCCGTGGGCGGCCTGCCTGCCTCAAGCGTGCCTCTTACCCTGCCATCGGGGCACTCGCCTATCTTTTCAAAGCGAAGGTGGCTAAGGACCCGTACGTCGAGGGGTACGAGATCGTAGACCGGCTGGTTTACGACCCGGAACTCACGGTGGTTTATCTCAAGGCGCTGGAGGAATTGCAGGAATTGGGCTGGGTGAGGCTCAGGAATACTGGCGGTTCCTTTACTGACAGTCCTCCCTTTTGTTGGTTGCAAGCCAACGTTGACTTCGGGGATACCTTCCATCGGGAGATGGGCAATGCGGAAACCACGGTCGCCGGGTTCTCCTCTAATGACGCCTACCTGGACGCCATCTTCTCCTACCTGAAGGGTTTCGATGGGGGAAACAGTGAGCATCTGGTGATCAACGATCCCGATGTCAACCTGGAGACATATCAACCAGTCGGGTGGTACCGTCGTTGCGTTCAAAGAGTTGAGGTTTCTTCTTGCCAACTCCCGGCAGCCAAAGCGGGACCCAAACTCCGTCTGAGCCCATTACAACACTTAACCCTGATGGGGCTATTGGGGCAGAGGGAGGGGGACCTAAGCTACGACTTCAATGACACCTATCAAGTGGCACGCCTGTTTGCCCGCGGCAGGGTGTGCCGCCAGCGGGTTCGTAAACACCTGTTCGGGGAGAAGAGCCCCTTGCTTACCCAACGGCTGGTGGAGTCGACGCAGGGGACCTTTGGCGAAACGGTGCAGTTGACCCAGGCGGGGGCCACGGCCCTTCTTGGCCGGCACACAGGAAAGAAAAACCTGCAGAACCTGAGGCGACGCGTAAAGCAGGGAACCTTCTTCGACTTGGAGGAGCCCAAGATACGGCAAGAGGCTCTGTATCTGCCGGGCCCCGTATTGGAAGCCCTGCAGTCTGTTGTGTTCGGCGAATCGCCGAAAGGGCTGGAGGTCAGGAAAGCGTGGCAGGCCTCCCTGCCAACAGCATGGGGCGCCCCGACCGGCAGCACGCTGCTCCTGTACGGGCCTCCGGGAACAGGCAAGACGCTGACGGCTCAGTACCTGGCGAGCCGCTTGGAACGCCCGTTGTTGAAGGTGGATGCCTCCCGTGTGCTCAGCTGTTGGGTCGGGGAGAGCGAGCAGCAGGTGCGCCGGATATTTGATGACTACGCCATGCTGCAGCGGGAGTTTGGGAGCGCCCCGGTCCTCCTCTTTAACGAAGCCGACCAGCTCTTGGGAGGCCGCGGTGCCGGTACCAGCGCGGTGGATCGCATGAACAACAATATGCAGAATCTCTTCCTGGAGGGGCTAGAGCGATTTACTGGCATTCTCGTGGCAACCACGAACCGGCGCGACCTATTGGACGAAGCCTTTAGCCGTCGGTTCACCTATAAGCTGGAACTTCCCGCCCCGGACCGCTCTCTACGCATGGCCCTATGGAAGGAGCACCTGCCGCTGGACCGCCTAGCTCACGATGTCGATCTTGACCAGTTGGCGGATCTGGGATTGACCGGAGGGGAGATTCGCTTGGTGGTGGAGCGTGCTGTGCGGCTTCTGGCATACCGTGGTGATGCCAGCATAGATGTTGGTACTCTGACTCTGCTGGCTAGGGAGGAGCTTGCCGCCAGGATGAAGCGTGCCGGCACCGCTGGACGGATAGGGTTTGCGGCCCAGCGCGGCCTCAGTACATGACCCGAGCCCCGGAATTATAGATGGTTTCGGGGGGCCATAGCGCTGTGATGCGTTCGTCGGCCACCCGGACCGTCATGTCCACGATGTTGCCGAAGGCGTAGATTGCCATGCAGCTGACATAATACTTCCCTTGGCGCTTAGCTACCCGGATGCCGACCGGCCGGTCTACCTTGCCCTTGAAGTATTGCAGCCCAAACTCCTGCGGGTCGTAAGAAGGGCTTTGGAGACGGCGCAGCAGGAAATAGTTAGGCAGCAGGGTGTAGTTACGGCCGTAAAATCCGTGCCAGAAGGCGCATTTGGTCCGAAGGTGGTAGGTCAGGTAGATTGCCTCGATAAAGCCTGCCATCGTGGGGGTAACCTGGAGGGCGCTGAGCATGTCCTCCTCTTTCCCTTCGACCACGGTACGAAACCTGAGGTGCCCGTCGAGCAGGCCTCCGACAAAGGAAGCGGTAATCTCCAGAGACGGGAGGACGGATACCCCCTCGAAGCTCTCTATGAGCGGGTTCAGCGAGAAGACCGGAGTGTGGGTGATGCCACACCCCGGCGGGATGAAAGCATTGGTGGCCTCTTCCAGGGAGCGCCATTTGCTGGCTAGTAGTGATCTGCTTATCAGAAATTGGGTTCGGTCCGGCATCAGGTCGAGCCTGTCTGGCACGACGACAGGAAAGGAGACACGGGGGTGACGGTTAGGGCACGTTTTCCCTTTCATAGTCCCTCCAAAGGGTGTGTTGGGGGCTAAGCTGTGATGATACTTACACCACGTAGGCGTCAGAAGTTGACGCCTGGCAAGGTGAGGGAGGAGGGATTAGGCATTGATGTGTGAGTTAAAGGATCAACGTGGGGCGGGCCTGCATGCCAACCCTCTCCAAGGGACGAGAACCGGCACTCAAAGGGGGGAGCCGGTTCTCGTCTGATTGGTTTGGGTGCACCTCCGCTAGAAGGGCTTGAGGGCCTAAATGATCCCCTTTGGTTGATGCCCCAGATATTGTCTGTACCGATCGCCTCGGTTAAACCATTCATCCCAAATATCGGGATGTTTATCCTGGGGCTTATCGTATTCCTCGCTAAACTCGGGGGCTTCAGAAAAACTAATTAATTCTTCTCTGATTTGGTTCGCCAGCCCATTTAATCTTTGCTTTGCTCGCTCGGCATGCCCTTGCAGGTCCTCTTCAAGCGTGATTTCTTTGAAAATAGTTTGCAGGAACAGGCTAACACAAAGGTTCCAACCGGGTTTCCCTACTGCAAAAAATGGATGTTTAACTGTTTTCTCGCGTCCATCTAAACCAAATGCTGTGTTGATGACCACTTTTCTTTCCGGATTTGTGTTTTTATTGTTTACGGTAATAAAGTTGTAGAACTCTATGAGTTGAGCCAGCTTTATGACGTAACCAGCCTGCCCAAGAATTTTAGCCTCTATTTTAGAGAAAAAAGTTTGGAAGGTTATATCGTCATCAAAAAAATTATCTATCTCCCTCTGCGACACGCGCTTACCATGCCTCATATAGTAATTGATTTGAAATAACTTTTTTGGGGTAACAAACTTGTTGCCACCGTCAGCTTTTCTAAAAAAACGAGGCAGCCCTGTGCTGGCAATGCAATCATTCCACCTAAATTCGATTCTGACTAAAACTGGTTCATTGGACCTTAAAATATCAGCTGAAACTGGGTTCTGGCGATTGTTAGCAAAAGCCACTTGGCGGACCAATGATTCATTAGGTAGCTGCACAAATTTAACCACTACTGGTATTTTTTCCAAGAGGGGCTTGTTGTATTCGGTGTGTTGATTATAAACCTTTTCCCATGTCCTGATGGTCTGTTGCCCATTAACTACCTGAGGGCATTTAACCAAAATTTGGTTGTTCTGAACTCCGATGCCCGTGCAACTTATAGTGATACCATTGTTTTTGAACGGGAAAAGCTCAAAGTCTTGGGAGGACTCTCCACCCTCGATAATCTTTTGATAGGCAGATCGTAACCTCTTATTGGTAATGGAACTGCCAAGGAAGCCGCGCACATTCGATGCGTAAAGCGCCTCTCCGGCTCTTCTGGTCAGGTCGTGGTACAGATCCCCGAATTTAACAACTACAAACTTCAGCGAACAGGTAACCTCGGATTCGCTGGTGGTGTATACCTCTGGAGAATGCACTTTGCATCTGATGGGTTTGAAATCTTCCTGAACGGCATCAACCCAATGATAGTTCACTACGGTCACAAGGTTCTTGCCAGCGAGGAGGGTCAGTTGCTCTTGTATCCCGTCCTCCATGGCTGCTCTCTTTTTTCGATCCAGCTGAAGAGGAGAAACAATTTCCAGGGTAATCCTCGGCCTTTCATCCCCCTCCTGAATCTCGTCGTCCGGATCTGTAGGCTCCCTTACCTCTGCATCTAAAGCCCCAAGGACCGACTTCACCAGCGCTCCTCCCCCCTTATCGCAGTCAACAATCGCCGTGATAAAACTATTGAGTTCGCCAAGGGTGTCAAGGGGCAAGTAAGCCTCAGGGGCCCAGACGTAAAGGCGTAAGTAGCCCCCCTCCAGGGTGATGCGGTGAGGTGCAACGTCTCCAGAATCTGCCCTGAATATCCTGGTACAACCGTCATCTACCCGGTAGGCAATCCAGTCCTCGAAGATCTGCGGAAATGGCATAGTGCTCCTCCTGTATAGGCGCTTAACTACGTACCTCGGTTTTTCAGATGAATGGGGTCTTCTAAGGCAAGCTAAGCCTGAGCAACTCTATATTCATCGGCCAGTTCTCCACGATCTTTAATCTTCCACTATTTGGACGGGGGCGGAAATACGACAAGGGGGTCAGAACCCTGGATAGGAGTCCCACCACTGCTTTCGGGGGCTGAACCCGATGAAGAGGTCTTTAGCTACCTTTTTCAGGACCTCTCTGAGTTCCAACTCATCCAGCCACTGCTGAGAAATGTGGTTCACTCCGAGGAGGGCTCCGAGGATATTGCCGGTTATGGCCCCTGTGCTGTCACTGTCTCCACCGTGATTGACAGCCAGCTGGATACCATGGGTAAAGTCCTCTTTTGCGATGAGGGCACAATATATTGAGATGGCTAATGCTTCTTCGCCTACCCATCCGTCCCCGAGTGTTTCTACCGCTTCCGGGCCGGTTACATGCCCCGGCTCCATAGCCAGCTCCCTCGCTTGGCTCACGGCTGCGAGCGTCTCGTCAGCCCCGGGGGCACCTGCTAAGACCTTGCAGCAAGCGTCCAGCGCCGTGTCCAGGTTGTCCCCATCGATGATGCGCCCGATAAGCAATGCCAAGAACCCCGCTGGCAAATATCCACTCGGGTGACCGTGGGTCAAATAACCGGTAGACTGCCCGATCTCAAAAGCCTCCTTGTTTCGCTGTTCCGCACCCCAGAAGCGGCAAAGGTAGGGGGATTGAACAAATAAGCCTATGGGGGCGGCTCGCATCACGGCCCCACATCCCTTACTCGTGTTGTGCCGCACTTCGTCTGAGCGGAGCCGAACCCGATCGTCCAGCAAGGCTGTAATACAAGTCCCGCCAGGAGCCCGGCGACTATAGAGCTCGCTGCAGTTGATCAGCCAACCGTTACCATCGACCGGGTGATACAGATTCTGCTGTGTCTTGAGCCAGCGCCGGTAGGCTTGGTGGACCATAGAGGGGAACGAGGGGCCGATTCCTTTCTCGTTTGCCCGGCAACATGCTCGTAATAGTCCCTCAGCCGTGAAGAGCGTCATCTGGGTGTCGTCTGTGATCGCCCCCGTTCTGCCATACGCCGTATCGTAGCATTGGATTCCCGTTGCGCCGTATTTCTGCCTGATTTCGGCAAATGAAGAGAATTCGACTGCGGCTCCGAGCGCATCTCCTGCCGCACCTCCGAGCAGGCAACCTAAATAGTGGTTTAAATTTCTGCGATGGTTGTGGCTGAAGTAGGTATGGACGTAGCGCTCTTGTGCTGATGTTTCAATCGCGCCGGGACGCGCAGCTCTTACCTGGGCGATGGCCTTCTCAGGCTCAATGCCAAAGTCTATCAACAGCATGGCCGCGAACAGCCCGGTCCTTCCCAGCCCCCCACGACAGTGGATCACGATACGTGCCCCTTCGCACAGCAACTCCAGAATGCGGCAGTGACACTCCTGCATGGCACTGTGGAACCGATGGTCAGGGATACTGCCGTCCACAATGGGGATGTGAAACCACTCAAGACCTGAAGCTGCAATGAATTCTTTGAATTCCGGTACTTGAAGCTCGCCGAACTCGTGGTCTTCAACCAAGGTGACGAGAGCTGTGGCCCCCCAACTGATGATGGTTGATAAGTCCTTCTCCAGGCTGCGCTCCCACCGAACTGAGTTCAGGCCGGGGCCCTTCTTGCCGGGACAAAATGTCAAACCTATCTTTGCATCGGTGTACGGTAGTTGGAGAGTGCCTATCTGGAGAGGGTGAGATTCGCTGGTCTTGATCATATTGATCCTCCGGGAGGGATACTAACCCGCACAGGATAACATCTCGCAGCGACAGAAAATGTCAACTGTTAGCCCCTGTCGGAGGGCTTTGAGTAATCGGGAGAACAGGAGGTGGGGTGCGGTGGGACCTGAAGAAGGGGATTCCCTCGCTAAGTTGTCGCTGCCATATTCTCCATAATTTGGTCCACACCGAGGACTTTGGCGAAGATGGAGCCGAGTGCCGCCATATAGGAAGCATGGACCTGGGCCGCGGGGACGGTCACCCCGTTGAAGGCCAACTCCCTGGTGGCGCAGGCGTCATGGGTGACGATACAGGAGAATCCGAGGTCGAAAGCAGCGCGGACTGTGGTGTCCACGCACATATGGCTCATCATGCCGCAGACCAGGAGAGTGCCTACCTCGGCGGCACGGAGATCTTGCTCCAAGGTCGTGTCCCGGAAGCTGCTCGGGAAGTGCTTCGTGACCACCGGCTCTCCTGGCAGGGGAGCAACGCCGGGGTAAATCTCACAGCCCTGGGTTTCCGGCAGAAAGAACGTGGCGCCGGGATTGGTGGAGAGGTGCTGCACGTGGAAAACTGGCCACCCTTCCTTTCGGAAGGCGGCCAGGAGCCGGGTGGTCGCTGCAGCAGCTTCAACGCTGCCGACCAGCTCCATTTTTCCGCCGGGAAAGTAGTCATTCTGGATATCGATGATGAGCAGAGCCGTCTTCATGGTTTCGTCCTGTGTGGCTGGAAGGTGTTGATGAACCCCACTATACCGTGGGGATAATGTTACAGGTGTTGGACAGCGGGTCGTAGACCAGAGCAGCTCTTCGGGTCTTCAATTGGGTGAGGACCTGCTCGATCTTCTCGTCTAGGGTATAGCTACATAGGCCGATCTCCTCCCAATCCCGCGTAACGAACTCAGAGACAACATTACGCAGGGTATCGGGATTGAGGCGATCCCAGGGCACCTCTACCATCCCGGTGGACTCGTCCATATCCTTCATCCGAATAGCCTCCTTCTCGCGCGGGCCATCACTCGAAGGGGTTGGAAACGGTGTCGCCTTTGACCAGCTCCACCTTGTCCGGCAGGCTTTCCTGCTCCAATACCTCCACGATAGAGTCGAGGAGCGTTTTTAGCTCTTGAGCCGCCCGGAGGCCGCCCTTATCCCGCCAGAGGTCGATCGAGCCGTACAGGCTCACCCGATCCTGGCGGTTTTCGATGGTGAACTCTCCGATCTGGAGGCTCTCCGACTCGTTAGCGAAGGGGTGAAATGCTGCTTTCTTCAAGGTTCCTCCAGTGAGGCTGCGCCGGGCGCGACGAACTGGTAAGGATGCCGGGGGCGCCAACGGAGGCGCACGTAGTGCGACGACGGAAGCGCTCCCGGCATAACGCAATCAGAGCGACGCGATCAGGCGCAGCATCTCAATTCTAGCGCTGTTTCCGTGGTTTCGGCATGGGGAGCCGCATGGCCTTGTCTTTAATGCGGGGATTAACCCCAGGAAAAACGTCGAGGCCGGTGACACCCTTCAGCTCAGTAACGCTGATCACTTTGGCGGAAGCGCCGGGCTCGTTGTCAACTATGTATGCTCCGGCCTCCTGCCTCCCGGGATCATAGATAGCTTTGAAGACGGCTGTGGGGACTATAACCCTCCCCCCGATCCGTTGCAGCTTTTCCCCCTGGAAGATCGGTCCCGTCACGATGTAGAGCTCACCCCGCCCCCGTGCCATTCGCCTAACTCCACTCTCGATCCTCTCCCACACTCCCCGGTTCACCGACGGTTCCTGGGGGATCATGTTCGCCAGGCTGAAGGACTCCTCCTGAGACGTGAGGTCGAACATATCCCCGGAGGGAGCCACGTGGCCGCGGTCGTATCCGCTCCTTGCATAGTCGCGTAGCTCCGCTCGGTCGGAACTCGGGAGCCGGTCGTCGGGATGGAACTCGCTCTGCCTCCGCAGCCCCTTCCCCTGAACCAACCGTTCTTGCGTGAGGTGCTCAGCCGAGTAGAGGGGGGTCTTCGTAATCCCGGAATGGAGGGCCCCATAGCCGCTGTTGCAGAGTTCCTTGGTCTTAGCAGCCAGCTTTGCGTTGATTACGAGAGGGGGACGGCCCGCAGCAAAATGCTCAGGACAGGCGGTGTCAGCTGCCCATGTTTGAGCAGCAATAAAGGTCCCTACGACAATAGCAACGAATGATTTCATATGCCTCAATTCCTGATAGTTCGGTGCACCGAATTTACTGGAATTTGACTTTAGAGTCAATTAAGGACCGACTGTTTTTGCCTATGGTTCCTTACCACCACGATGGATGAGGCTCCTGAGAAAAAAGCCGGAAAAAAATAAATATCTTATCTCTATAGGAACTATTACATATTAATCCAAGAAATATGTGTAAATTCAGGCACTTATTTCTTTTATGTGTGGCTAGTAGCTAAGGGGGTCGCCTCCGCCGCCTGGAGGCGTTCTTCGAACACCCTGCCCTGGGCCAGCATGATCTCCACGGCACACCTGAAGGTCTCCAGCTCTCCTTGGGGGAAGCAGAACTGCAGCCGAGTCAGGTATTCCAGGGGGGCGAAACCGGTTTCGGGGGTGAAGGGGATGTTTTCGTTGGGATAGCCGACGTACAGGGTGAGAGTGTAATTGGTCCCCTGGAGGGCCAGTACTCCTAAAACTTGTCCGGGATAGTACCCGGAAGCCCTGCCGGGCTTCCGATCCCGTAACTTAATCTCTTTGCAGCGGCCCGGCTCTGCGAACAGGGCGAGCAGCTTCTCTGCAAAAATGAAGAAGCGCTGGCGGTGCTCGTTGACCATGAGGAGGCCGAGCCGGTTCTGGTACCAACGGATTTGGGCTGTGGCGTGCTCGCTCATGCCTACAGCTCGGGGGCGCACGGGTCCCGCGGGATGTCGTACGCTTTCCATCCGTCGAAGGAGCCGATCAGCTCATCGAGTTTACTCTGGACGCCGTGCTGCAGTTTGGCGGAGAGGTAGAACCCCGCTAGGAGATCCTTGGCGACGTAATAGGCATCGAGGCGGACGAGATCGCTGGTGCCGTGGATGACCCGTCCGGTCAGCCCCTGAGCGATGACGATGCAGCTATAGTCGGGGTTGATCCGCCCCAGAACTTGGCCGCGGGGCATCCTGCCATCCCTCTCGCCGTCAGTGAAATTTTCCAGAACCACGGTGGCAAGCCGGTCTTCGTGCATGTTCTCCGCCATAGCGATGAACTTGGCTGGCTCGATATGCCGCACCATGGCTCGACCGCAGCCCACGGAGATTCTCAAGCTGTTGGCATTGCGCCGATACCCCATCACTCCCTGGTGGAACGCCTTGCCTGGCATGGGGTGTCCTTCTACTTCGTTGAGGGTGGGGAGCCCCGCCAGGTTTTGGAGGGTTAGCTCGAAGATCGGGTCTCGGGCCTTCATGCCGGTGAAGATGGTATCGAGTGGATTGGAAATGCCTCCCCCAGGGGCGTACATCTCTGCTTGTTCAGTCACGTCTGCACCTCCAAAATGGGTCTAGTCGAAGAGTTCCTTGTCGAAAAGATCGTTCATGGTGACCTTGGTCGTAGCCTCGGCGTTCTCTCTCAGCGTTTCGAACCTTTGCCTGTCTGCCCGTAGCTGCGTGATCATAATGTAGAGGCAGGTCAGGTAATCCTGGTCGATGACAAACTCCGCCCGGTCATAAGTTTCTTGGGTGGGCTTGCCCCGAGGCGAAGCCAATTCCCGGTTGCAAACCACGTGGAGGGTGGAGTCTCGCACGGTGTAGATGGCGATGATCTCGCCCACCTTGTTGGCGTTGAACTTCAGGAGGGGCTCCGGCAGCCACCCTCCCCGGGCATCGAGAGTTCCCAGCGTCAGAAACTCCTCGCGTGCCTCGACGAGCTTGAGGAGTTTCCAGTCTTCCAGTGTCACCATGTCTCCTCGGACGTTGACGATGCTGACCATGAGCTGTGAGCCTTGGCTGCGGAGCGATACGGCCGCTAGGTGATCCCGGGAGGCCGACCTGTCGATTTCCTCGGTGACAGGCTCAAGGTCGTTAGGGAACTCGCTCCTCAAGTGGCTCTTTAGTTTTTCGTACATGTGCTGGGTGAGGAGCCTGCCCACCTTGATCCTCCTCAGGTAGCTTTTGCACGCTTCGTTCTTCGCGGCGCCTATGGCCCCTTCCGTGATGCTATAGGTAAGCTGGCTGGGGTTCTCGATGGGAAAACCCAACTCGCTTTTGATGGGGGGAAGGAGGGAGGCTATCAGCTGTGATATGCGGAGGTGTTCCATATTGATCCGGCCGGGGTCCTGCTTTCGCTTTTCCCTCTTGGCTCTCGCTCCTTTCGGGTCTATGGCTTCTTCGATGTAGTCGGCCACCGTTCGTGGCCTCAGGACGATATTCCGAGTCCCCCTGGTGGTGATTCGTTCCTGTGCGCGCCGCTGATGCGCTTCTCCCGTCGTGAGGGCCAACGTCGCGAGGCAAAAGGTTCGGTCGGCCGAATCCCGCGCCTTGTCCTGGACCCCAGCGAACAGGGCTGCAGGAGAGAGGGGCATCCACCGGGGCTTCGCCTCGCCGGCAGTGAACTCGATGCGAACTGGCCGACAGGTCTCCAGATCGTTTTGTACCATGTAGAAACGTTGGTCATCTATCAAGGAGAGCATCCAGAAACGGCGCTGGATCGAGTCTCAGCGCTTTAGCCATTTTCTTGATCTGGCTTCGGTTGGCTGCCGTGTCCGTGAGCCCACGAGGGGCAAACTTACTGTGTTGCAGCGAGTAGAACTGAGATCGTTTCAGGCCATAGCCCCTCAGCTGGTTCAAGACCTCGGTCCCCTTGATGGGGCGTCCGGCGATGTCAGGCTGATGGAGCGCATGGACGAAAGACTCCAGGCACCTCGCATGAGCAGGGTTGGACGGAAGTTTGTCCTTCTTCCGCCCTGGTAGGACGACCACTCGGGCACAGGCCTCGGCGTCGGCTCCGCTTAGTCCAAGACGGCGAAACAAGCGCGTCACCCGTGGGCGGTCCCAGGTCTCCCCCTCTCCTGCATGAAACGGCGTGGTCGCGCATTCCTCGACCTGAGCCTCGGTCAGGTAAGGGGAGAAGGCCTGGACGAGGGCACCCCTATCAGGGAGTGTTCCTGCCAGATAGAGGGAGCGAAATGGCTCTATCCTTTTATCCGGCCCCTGCAGAACAGCTCGGGCTACCCTCCGGGCCAGCCCCTGGTTGATCTCATCGTCAAATGGCACAGCAAAGATTAGCTCTTTTGCTTTTGCTGCATCAGTCCCGAATTCTCCCGCCAGGGCATCCACCAAATTCAAAAGTGGCAGCGTCGGCATGATTACCTGCGGCTCGAAGGGGGTACGACGGGCGTTCTCGACGTCGTTGGAGGTCCACTTTTCCTTAGGGGGGCGCGGGGCCCCTGGCGAAGGGGCGGCGTCTTTTTTCTTGGACATCATTTTCTGCATGGTCAGGTTCTGTTCAGCCCAGACCTTATTGAGTCGCTCCGGTACTCGACGCCACATCCGTTGCCCCGGTATCTTCCCCTGTAGTACCCCCCGGAGAAAAGAGCGCGTAACGGCGGCGGCTTCCCCCCCTCTGTTGTTACTCTGCCGTCCTCGCACCTTCACCCGGTGGAGAACCTTCTCCGGCACAGCATTACGGTTCCAGCGACGCTCCTCCTGCATCTGCGAGCGATGGGCGAGCATCTCCGTGATGTCGCGGTAGGGAACGGTGAACGGGGAAACTGTTCCATGGGGGGTGAGGACCAGTTTCCGCTTCCAGTCGAAGTCCCCGTTGAACTTCCGCTTGCCGATCTTCTGCACCAGGTCTTTGTCGTTATCCTCGCTTTTCATGATCTCGTTGAAACCCGTGAGTCCATAAAAGTTGTATTCGAAGATTTCAGTTCCCTGGTGATTTTCGTCTTTCAGCCGGTCTAACTGTTCGAGAAGCCACATCCCTTCCACTGTGTTACGGTCCGTGGTGGGACCATCCTGGAGCCGCTGGTAGCGTTGATCCTGGCGCATCAGCATCGGAGCCGGCATCCCCTCTAGCTCGCCCCCGGCATTCACGATATCGGTCAGCGGTGGTTTGTGGCCGAATTTGGCCGAGATGGTTACCGCTTTGCCATCCCGATAGGCGGGGCGCTTGCTCTGGTAGTGGATCCAGCCGATTTGGCCGCGCGTCTTAACGGCAGCGATCTCGTCGGCCAGATTCTTTACCTCCAGGAAGACTGGCTTGCCGGTCAGTTCCAGCCGAGCGTTCCGCATCTGACGGATAGGCATGTACTGCAACAGGTTGTCCATCAGCTCGGAGCAACCGCAGGCCTTAAGGACGACATCCAGGTTTGTGAAGGGCTCTTTCAGCACCAACCCCTTTCCCTTAAGCCAAGAGTAACAGTCGGCTGTTTGAAATCGGGCAGGTCTGGGTAGGCCAACCAGGAGGCCATCGGTAGTTGCTGAAGCCACGAGGATTTGCTTGTCGGGCTCTTTGCCCCGGTTGTACCGCTCGATAGCCAGGAGGACTGCTCCCAAGGCTGCGCGGGGAAGCCCGGTGGTGAGCGCCGCGGTGCATGGATCGGAGATAGGGGAAGGGCCGAGCCGTTTCATCTCCCCGCTGCTGGGGCCGTAGCTCTTGCGCAGGTTGATTGCCTGGGCCGTCTTACCGTAGAAGCTGTTGACGTACTCTTTCGTCAACTGTTCCATGACCATGGCTTCCCGCCGTTCATCGGGAGGCAGAGTCTCATTTTTGATCTTCTTCTTGTACGTTCCGCGCTGATGAATCAGGTCCTTCAGGTGCTCGAAAAACGGCCGACGGGGCATCCCGTTCTCGTCCAACTGTACCGGCATTTCGAGACTCCAGACGGCCTGGATTCTAGCTCCCGCGGCCTTGGCCGTTATGATCTCGATGCTGGTAGCCACGCATTCCCCTTGCAGAGGATAGACGAGCCCGTACTTCAGGTGGGGTACCGCTAGGCAAGGATACTGGGTCCGCTTGGGAAAGGAAAACCGGACCCGGGCGATACCAGGGATAATAGTGCGCTCCTCCCGCGTATTGCCAGACCGGCGGGCCGCGCGCCACCTCTGGTACCACTCGTTGACGAGGGTATTATCGGCAACGGTGGCCAACTCCCTTAGTTTTCGCGCTTGCCGCCGCCCACTGGCCCCCGCCCGTGCGATCTGGATCAACTCAGCGTCAAACTGCTTCAAAACCTTGGCCCCCTCATCCTGGTCGTCATCTGGCTGAACGGCTCGTCCGTCCAGAATTGCCTTGACGGCTCGATACTGTTCTGGTGTTACGCCCTGAGCACGAATAGCATCGTCGTCCAGATCGTTGAGAC
The DNA here is from genome assembly GCF_016458235.1 of Geomonas propionica. GTDB lineage: Bacteria > Desulfobacterota > Desulfuromonadia > Geobacterales > Geobacteraceae > Geomonas > Geomonas propionica. The sequence continues at coordinate 351,089 of NZ_JAEMHK010000003.1, forward strand.
GATAGGTGAGGGGGAGGTATCGGACTGGCAAGGGAGGCTCGTAGAGATCGAGGTATTCCTTTTGTTTTTTACTGGGGTCGAAGGGGAGGGCGTGGGGATTGATACCGCAAGCTACGGCAGGCACCAGGCTCATGGCGCTCGGGTAGCACCCACAGAAGTCCACGTCGGTCCAGAGCCGGTTCCCCATGATCTCGATTCGATCGCTGCGCCCCTGCAGGTATCCTTCGTTCCGGCCGCCGTGGTAGCCTCGGCGAATCAGTTTCAGATGGTCGCCGTACGGAGACGATTTTACTGCGTTGAGGTAGTTTTTGAAGGCAGGGGAGCGGAGCAGGAAGCCGGTAACAGCTCCAGAGGCGAGAGTTTTGTAGAGCTTGGTTCTCCCGGAGAGCTTGATGAGGCAGTCAGTCAGCAGGAAGAAGAGTTTGAGTGTAACGGCGCTATCTTGTAGGGCATACTCTCTATATCGCGCCGGTTTCAACTTGAGGAAGCACTGCATCCTCTTCTTGTAGAAGTAGGGGATGTCGATTTTGAGATCGTTTTCGGAGCCGAGGAGAGCAGAGAGCTTCTTGAGGCTCTGGTATCCGGCTGGTGCGAGGAGGCGTGTGTCGTAGAGTTGGACATCGAAGGGGACGCCGGCGCCAATCTCCAGCCGGAAGGGGTGCAGACCGGTTACCGGACTCTTGCGGATCACGCTCAGCTTCCGGCTGATGTGGGCCTCCTTCCGGTCGGCCAGCACGCTCCATTCAGCCGTGGTGTGGTGGGAGATTAGAACAGCGACGTTTCTACCTTCAGAGAGGAGGCCCGGGATTTCGCCCCCGTTAACGGAACGGACGCCGATTGCCACGATGTCGGCAAGAGTAAGCCGCTTTCCCGGTTCCACGTACTCAATGACGTTGTTGCTGCCCCCAGCCGCGGCGGTGGCAACCTGGTAGGAGAGGACAACGTTTCGGTTGCCGGACTCGAACCACTCCGCATCGAAGCCCATGAAGTAGACGTTCTGGTACGGCCGCAACGGCCAGGGGGGGGTGCGCAGGTAATCGAAGATATGTCGATACTTGTCACTCAGGAAATCTAGGGACATCACTCGATCCGGAAATCTTTGGCGTTATGAGACGGATCGGCGGGATTTTCTTCTTCTTGAATTGAATCTGCTTCTCGGAGAGGATCTGATGGAGTCGTTCCAGCGGAGCGCACCCCGGCTTCCCCCCTGGATAGCAGCTCCGGTCCCCGCGGTTCCACAGGGAAAGGAGTTCTTCAATCCGGTCGTTCAGCTCCTGGCGATCAGTGAAGTCCCCCTCAATGGCGATCGGCTCGGTCCGGCGCGGGGAGGGCACCCGGCGCGTTTCGAACCGGACCAGATTTCGCCACAGCTCGGAGCCGGGGCGCCGGGAGTTCCCCTGGCATTCACGGATTTCCTGAATCACGGCTGGATACGGTTTTCGTACGGCACAGGCGAGGTCCGGTAGCCCCGCAGTGGCGACCTGTGGCGACCTTTCCGGCAGGAAGGTGGTCAACACGATCCGTTTTCTCGACATCTTCATGGAGCCGAGGCTTGTCTCCCGGAAGACCCGATTAATCCCGTCTACCACCACTTGAGCGTTGAGCCGCGGAAAGACCCCCGCGTAAGCCCACCCCGTGAGTTCTTCCATCACAATCAGCAGCGGTTCGACGGCTCCCCCGTAACTCACCCGAGTTCCATGGATCACATAGGTTCCCGCCTGTACCGGTGGGTGAGGATGGCGTCGCTGGTGCCCCTCGCAGGAGAGCCGGAAAATTCGGTTCCTAAGAGCGCCATGTGTTGCGCCGTCCACCAAGGGGAGCAGCAGGTCCACAATCCGGGAGTCGCGCAATCCGAAAACTGTGGAGAGAAGGCGGGCTACTTCCGCGTGTATTGTCCAAGATTTGGTCATTTCGCCTACCATCTGGTCAAATCGCGCACACGTTACGCGTTTATCTATTTGAAAATATTATATAAAGTTGGTCTAGCTGTTGAGAAAAAAATTACAGTATATCGTACTGAATCTAATCACTTAATCATATGATTTTATAGCAAAAAGTTTCGTTTAGTACCACCCGAATTGTTCGCCCGCCCGAGACAGCTTTCCGTCCCTGAGTTCCTTCCTCCCAATGAATTCGCTTCTGACAAAGTGGCGACAGCCTCTTCCTGATAACAGACCGATATTCCATCATAAAATGAAAACTGGGTCTTGTGTTTGCTCCTATTCCGGACAAAAGCCGATGTTGTCCCGTCAGCTCCATCCCAGGAAAGGAGGCGCAGTAATCGAGGCGAGTGTTAGTTGGGAAGTATTGGAATTCACACCCTGAATGAAAAGAGCATTGTGGAGGGACTATGGAAGAAGCAATTGAACAAAATGAAATCCTCTCCGAGGAGACACCGGTGACCACACCTGCCGGCACTTACGAGATCGGGCAGCTTTACCACATCAGCCCCTTCGACCTGGAAGGCGACCCGCAACAACCGCGCAAGACCTTTGACGCGGAGGCCATGGCCTCCCTGGTCAAGTCTATAAAACACTACGGTGTTCTCCAACCGGTCCTTTTCCGGCAGGACCCCTCCGGCGCCCGCATCGTGGTTGCCGGGGAGCGTAGGGTGCGGGCCGCCCGTGAGGCAAAGCTGGAGTCAATCCCGGCGCTGTGCACCAGCGGCGATACCGCGGAAAAAGCCCTGGTGGAGAACCTGCTCCGCTCGGACCTGACGGTGGTGGAGGAGGCAGAGGCGGTCAAGCGCCTCCAGGACGAGGCGGGCTACAAGAACAAGGAGGTCGCAGCGATCATTGGCAAGGCCGAGTCGACGGTCTCGGAGATCCTCTCGCTGAACCGGCTCCCGGAGGAGATTCGGAATCGGGCCCGGGGGAATCGCTCCCTGACACGCGCCGCTCTGGTCAAGATTGTGGGCAAAGGGAAAGATGAAGCAACCATGATCGCGGAGTTCGCCCAGTTGTTGGCAGAGCTGAGCCAGGGGAAGGAGCCCAAAGCGGTGCCTTCGGCAACCGATAAGCTCCTGTCTAAGATCGAGGCTTTGATTACGGCCATAAAAGGGATTTCCTTCGATGAACTGGAGGGGGCGACTCGGGACCGGCTGGTAACCGACCTGGTGACTCTGGAGACCTTCATCTCCGAAAAGTTAGGCCAACAGAAGGAGGAAGTATGAAAGGGAACAAGATAGGTGCCCCCCTGGCATCGATACCCCCTCGATTCGGGGAGCCCGGTTTAATTGGAAAGGAGGCAAAGATGCATTTTACTGCTGAGCTTAGAGCATCCGATGAGCTCTTCCAGGCGCTCGCGGAAGCTATCACCATAGGGGTGATGAAGAACCTCGACCAGAGGTTCACTGTCCTGGAAAGTGCCTTGGCCAAGGCTAGAGAAGGGAAGCACATTCCCACCGACAACCGGGACCCCAAGGGGACCACCAGCACCTCGAAGGTGCTGACCCGCCGCCAAGTGTTAAAGATCCTTGGCGTCTCTGGCACCACCCTCTGGCGGATGGAGCAAAGTGGTACCTTCCCCAAGGGAAGGCAGATCTCCACCCGCCGCGTTGGGTACTTGGAAGCCGACGTAGAAGCCTGGATGCAGAACCGGCAGGCAGCCTAGCCACCGGGTGCAACGCGACCGCTAAACAAATCTCGGCGCATCGAACCATTTCGGTGCGCCGAGTCTTCATCACCCCACCCCGTAACCACGATGGCCACACAAGCAATTTCCTGGATGTTGGTTAATTCATCATGAACCTGTTGAGTAATACCTCGTCAGTCCGTATTTCAGCATCACAACCCCAGCGCTTTAAAAGCCCCGGTTTTCGGATCACCGAAAAAGATCGGATCAACATGTTCCATAATGTCAGAACTGACATCAAGGAAGTTGCGCTTATTTTCTATGGGTATAAGTGCCTTTCTGGCACCGTTATCCATTGCGACCTGCAGAGGTTCAGAAAGCGAGCGGAGTGGTTTGATGTTGCCCTGAATGCTCATGTCTCCAAGCACCAGCAGTCCTGGGAGAACTGTTGCTTTCCGTAATGACGAGTAACAGGCGACAAACAACGCCACGCCAATTTCGCACTCCTGCTTGTTGTTCAACAAATCAATCGCCTCAACATGGAAATCGGTGTTATCAACCTCTTTTCCGATACCATACTCATTCATATGGGTTTTCAGATAGCTGAAGGCACGGTTGATGGATTCTTTCATTGCACCACTAATGCCACCTGCCAACTTTAGTTTTCCTGTGCCATGGGAAAGACTAACTTCAAGTCGGTATAAACCAACTGTGCCATCACTGCTGACAGACGCACTATAGACGGTACCTGGTGGCAACGGTTCTGCGGTGATCAGGTCACGTCCACCTTGTTCAGGAACACCGACAAACTTTTCCTCGCCGGTTTCATTGACGGTATAGCTGAATGAGGTGTGGTAATACTCAAACGAGCCCATCTTCTTCAATTGCTCTTTAACGCGGCGCCGACCTTCCATGGCAATTTCGGTCAACTCAGCCAATTCATCTCTACTGATTTCACCATGCGGGTAGAGCACCTTCATAAGTCCGGAAACTGTTTTGCGAACAGCTTTGCGGTCACGAGCGTTAAGATGACTGCCAAGCGCAAAGTGATGGTCTATGACTTCAGTGAAATTGTGCTTTCGTAACTCCCGAAGTGCCTCTGCAAGATAATCCACAACAAAGCCATAACGATCGGTGAAATGTTCGTTATGCATCTTTGGAATTTCCCAACCAGGCACATAGAAGTGCAACCGGTCTATAAATGCCATGTCGTCCCGGATAACATCCGGCATTGGTGCGAAAAGGTGTCCCGTCTGCACCATTACATCAATTGGCTGATTGGTGTTGCCAAACATGGCAATACTGGCGTAGCCCCGGTCTTCCTCATGACCTCGCTGAAACGTGCCAGACTCGCAATAGGTCTTCATCGTGGTGATAACTTCTTTCGGCATTTTCTGAAGGTCAGCAACTTCATCAAAACCAACAACATCCCAGATACTGACCATCCCCTTCTGTTTGCCGCTCATGTGGCCAAATAGATTTGCAACCGTAGTCGGCCCTGTCATAAGGGCTGCATACGGAGATATTTCCTGCACCACATAGCTCTTGCCTGTACCGCGTGGCCCAAGTTCGACAAGGTTGTAGTTTCGTTCTGCAAGTGGAATCAAGCGAATAAGGAACAGCAGTTTCAGGCGTCTGTCCATTTTGCTCGGTTCATACCCCATACTGCGGACGATAATGTCCATCCACTCGTCGGAGCTGAATTCTGAACGCCCTTTTCGGTAAGCATCTAGGTCGAAAGTGGCAAGCTGTATCGGGGTAAGCTTGTCGATCCAGAATGGGTTCTTACCCTTGTTGGCTTCGTCATACTCGAAGCGCATATCGATCTGCGCCCATATACCACCGGTAAGTAGTCTGTCGTAGTCACGTACATAAGAGTCAGGTATGTGCACAAACTTATGACCAAAATTTATTGATTCTGCCCAGTATTCCGAGTCAGTCAACCGCACCTTGACCTTGTCAATAAAGGTGAAGCGCCCCTTCTCCTTGACTTTGCTCTGGGCTTTCGTTGATTCGTCAGGACGGATGTAATTATTGGCAAGCGTTTCGTTGACCACCTGCATGCCCATCTGAATGGCCATTTCATCAGAAGACGCGCAATACTTCCCTAAGAGGTACTCCAGAACAAACACTGGCACATTTGCTCCGACCTTAACCTTTCGGACAAGGTCTTTGCGGACCACCTTGCCTGGGAAAATTCGATTAACCTTGTCATCCAGGACATCAATTCCTGTGCTATTGGAAGTATTTTCAGCCATATATCACATCCCCAATTTTACTTCGATTACCCCGGATTGACCGAGAACGGCATCTGTTTGAGGGTCAAGAACAACAACCTGAACGGTTTCGGACTCTTCACTCAGCAGCATCCCTACCATTACCTTCTCATTTGGCTTAATAGCGACACAACCTGTGCTGGAATCAAATTCACCATGAACTGCCAAGCCAGCTTTTCCAACCTGCTTGCCTCCACAAACCAGAACAGGTCGAACTGTCATCGGGCCTGTGTCGATCATATCCAAAAGATTTGTCGTTGCGATCTCTATGGTTATACCCATTGTTCTTGTTGCCAATAATTCTGGTACACCACTGACCACAATACTTCTTTGGGCAGATGACTTTACCCCCGATGGGGGGACACGAACGGTTATCAACGGGATAACCATCTCCTGCAAACTTGTACCGCCATGGTGATATGAGAGACTGCCACCAGCCTTGAACACGCCACTTCCTGAAGGGAATATAAAGTCCAATGGGCTGTCATAACCAAGCTCATTACCACTTACCTTTACTGTACCTTGTGGCGATGACCCTCCCTGGCCAATCCAGCAACGACGGTGCAATTCAATCGTCTTGCCACCAGGGCTGTCAGTTTTCATGTCATCACCTTTTTCTCTGCTGAATAGGTGACCATGATCTGCTGCCAAGACGATTTGCTCTATGCCACATGATGCAAGTTTACGGACCGCTCGTGCCACATTACCGATAACAGTATCCATGACTTGTCGTGCTAAAAAGTCAGACGTTCCTTCACCAAGTGAATCGATCTCTTGAGAACGAACAACTATCATCGGAGAGCCGGCCAATTTCCCCTGAAGTTTTTTACTGTTCATCTGCAGCAGTTCGTCCAACTCTAGCTCCACCAACTGTTGTTGTCGAGCCTTGATAAACTTCCTGCGTGCGGGGAGATCCCCCAGAAGACTTCCAGCAATTCGTATAGACAGCTTGTCTTTATCAACTATTACATCAAGGCTGCTTGAAGCCTCTGGCAATAAGGCGGCCATTCCCACTTTAGTAATTGATGGCAATGAAACAATTGCCGGTCGAAGGGTGACTTCTCCCATACCTTCCAATTGTTTGACAAGCTCATCACCCATTTCATATCTCATCGCATCAACCAGGAAATATGCGACAGGCACGTTGGATGGAGCTACGAACTTTTCATATATATCTGACTGCCGTACTGTACCTGGAATCTGCCATTGAGCCTCTTGCAGAACCTTGGTGAACCCAGATGACATGACCTGAAGAGCGTTATCATATGCCTGCTCAATAGCTGATAGAGCTTGATGTAATACCGGTTCATCCTCCAGTTTTGCGACAAGAGCCTCCAGTTGGCGATGCTGCTGGTCCATGCAGAACCAACCCTGTTTGCTGCTGTAGGCGGAGACCCATTTCTCGGGCTTGCTGCTTGCTGAATTCATTTCCGAGATTACTTTTTGGATTGATATGCCAAGATCAGCCATCATCTTGCAGGCGCGCCATTGGGCCTTACGATCCATCTGACGATCTACCCAGAAGCTGCTGCCTCTTTCTGTTTCTACTCTTAGCGTCTCCGCATAATTCCCATTTATAATTAGTGAGTCACAATAACGCAGAAGCGCTTGTTCCTCAAAGCGGAACGTATCTATTGACCCCAAACATTCGGCTGGGATTGCCGCCGTATCGAGATTCAACTCCGCTTGCACGGAATCAGCCATTGCTATGTATTCTTCTGGATGATCCTTTCGGAGTGTCTGGATAACAAGCTTGAGAAAAGCAACTTTGTCTTGCTCTTGAGGAACATCAATCATTGCCAGTGTTGGTGGGACAGTGCATTGCAGATCGTTGGAAAACTCGCCAACGAGAAGTGAACGGCATATTTTCTTGCGTGCCTCATGAATCGGGAGTTCGGGAGCAGTAGTTATTCCCAATCGCGTTTCAATTAACTTATAAAGCCCCTGAGACGCGCTCTTTTCAGATATCTCGGCATCTTTTCCCGATGATGCAAGCCATGATGCTACGATTTTATCATTCTGGCTGACCCCGAAAATGACCTGAAGCATAGATGGCTGAACAGACGTTGTCCCTGATTGACCAACAAACTTGACAACATCTTCATATGTAAGAGCCTCAACATTCAGAAGCTCATCGATATGACCGTCGTCAAACCCTTTCTCCTTCAAAGCATTCCGTGCCTGACGCTTGAGTGAGAGCTCGTAATAACATTCACCACCCTCCTCAAACTCCATAAGAACGGAAGAGGTTTTCTGACGTGATTCACCTTGCATGTAAATAACAAGGGGTTCCGGTTGTGGTCCTGATGTCAGTTGATCAACCGCGAAACGAATTTCAAAGTATGATCCTGCATAGGCAATAAAGTGGACAGAATTTCCGTCCAGCTGAAAAGTTGCTAGTTCACCTGGTGGAAGCTGGGTCACATCTCGCTCAATCAATTCCGATATGAACGGCTGGAACTCATTTCGTGGGTCGTACCAGACCAGTACTCGGCGTTTCAGTTTTTCTGCCAACTGCTTTTTTTGATATTCATGAAATGGGTGCATTATTATTAACCTATTGGACTTAGCAGTCAGAGAGTTTAATTGAATAAGAATGTGGAGACTTCCTGGCCTGCTTATAAACAACCGGCTTATCCTTCAATATTTGACGGATTGTTAATTTGTCTTTTTCAGACATTTGACAACCAAATATTACCCCGATGAGAGCATTGGGATTGTACGGAAAGATACGATCACCAGGCTTATCTTGTCTGCCATTAGGCTGAACAATCAGGCGATATTCTTGTTCGTATTTCCAATGTTTTGATTTCGTCAGAGTAAATGTTTGAGCAATCCCATTTAGATTGGCCCTGACAAATTCGCTAAAACGAGGGTAATTGTCTTTATAGACAACTTCGCCACAAAAAAATAATTCACGCAGTTTATTGGCATCAAATTCAAGACAATACCCTTTGTGGTTATTGGCATAATGAGACCACATGAGTATATCAGTGTGCGTCTTACTTAGGCATAAAATGCCTAACTCACTGCTCTGCTTCTCAAGAATTTTTCCCCATACGTCAAATTGTTCAGCAACTTTTTCACGACTTCTATGCTCTCCGCCCTGCAAAACAAGATCAATTTGCTGTTTTCTCTCCTTCGCTGTAAGTTCTGGTCGATTGACTTCTAAAAAACGATTGAGAAAAAGTCGCCAGTCATTATCGGTCGTACCTTCAAACGAAAACATGTTTTTGCAATCATAGGGGTCATTAAACTCTTGGGGAGAAGCAAAATAAAATTCACTGTGGATCAGCTCACATAACGAATACTGATTCAAACTTCTGTAGCGATATAATGTCTTAGGCACCATTCATCAACTCCTACGCCTTCTTCCGCCACCAGCAGCCACTGGGGCTGCAAGTAGCTTCTCCAAAGCATCCTTCACCGTCCGTGATGATCGCTCAGCAACAAATGCATCTATCTCATTCTGTGAGACGTCTTTGGGTTGCCACTTTTCGTCTTCGTCCAGTTCCCACAAATCATTCTCAAGGCCGTGTGCAATAGCATGGCTCAAGTCTTTTCTGCATTTAAGGACTACCCGTTCCGGCCAAAGGTGCATTGCCAGATGGGTCCAGTCATATTCGCCTTTTACCAAAGCATCCCAAATTTGCTTACATTCCTTCTGCCAAGCTGCAATGTGAGGCACTAATCGCCAGAGCAGGGCAAAGTTGATTAGCACGCCATCGTTTAAATCCGGATTCCAGAGTGGGGCAACCATCGCGACTTCTTCGCGGAAAGTCTTTAACTCTTCAGTAAGAGTTTCCTGATCAGCGATGAGCTTTCTTTGCCCTGCAGTTGGGCTGTCACCGATCTCAGCACGGAGTGTTGACAATTTTCGTTCCTCAAGCTGAAGCTTTGGCACCACATAATCATTCAGCACTTTGAAAAGAGTGTCTTTATTGAATCTGTGGTAGTAAAGCCAGACCGAATAGCCTTTTGATGGGATTGAGAGGCACCAGTAAATCGGCGCCTTTCTGCGACTTTTTGAATAGCGTTTGATGTGCTCGGAAAAAAACTGGGCTCTGAGCCATGGTCGAATCTCATCAGTGCTCGGCGCAAGAATAGCCAAAACCTTGTCAATTTCTTCAACTGACTTATTTCCCCAGATGGTATTGAACACACGCTGGACGCTCGCTTCTATGTCATCAGCGTGTCCCTTGTCTTCAACCAATATTCCGCTCCAAGAAATTTTGAGCGGGTAATCATCTTGGGTAATAGTCGGAACGCTTATGGAGCCCTTTGCTGGCAGTGTATTCGCATCGGGCCGAGCCCTTAACCACTCGTCACTGACAATTGTATCTGATTGTGCTGGCAATCCATCAGGTGCAATCAACATCCCTGGAGGGGATGCAGGCAGTGGATCAAATGGCTGGGGAAGTTTTGGTGCGAGAGAAGAGTCCATTGCCATACGCACGTCCCATCGCCCATAGCAGCAGCCGACGCAGTAGGACATGAAGCCGAATGCCTTTTCTTCAGGAGTTTGCTGAATAAGCTCAATGACAGCTTCATCATCGGAATCTTCATCTTCACCAGGATCGTCATCGGCTTCAGTATCAGGTGAAGTTGAACGGATCTGGACAGCCTCCCGAATATCTCGCTCAAGGTCATATAGCTGATCGGGATCAAGATGGAAGGCTTCTGCAACCTTAGCTTCCAAAGTTCTTCCGAGTAATGAGTAGAGATCCCATGCTGTTGAATCATTTTCAGGAGATTGTATCCAGGCAGGGATTGTGAATTCCTGGAATGGTTCATACCCTTGAATCACCGCTCGACGCGTGTTGACCTGTTCATCTACAATTGCTTTAATTTCATTGATTGTAGCTTTCGGTAAATCAGTTAGTGGCAGATTCTGTACCATGCTGGCTTGAAACTTTGGACGAGCAAACATTTCGCCACTAAATCTGGCAACTGCACTTCCAATGTTTGAGGCACAAATCCCAAGAACTGTATATTCCTCACCAGAATCAGGGAATATCTGCGCTCTTCCTGCCGTTGGAATCACGCCAGAAGGGACCAGATAAGGGACGAGCCTGGTGGAGCGGAGCATATAGCTGAAGCCTGGCTCCAGATAATATGATTCGTTCTGGGGTCTTGACCGTATTTTCCCTTTATCATCAGCAAAGTTTTTTATTTCAAAACCATTGCTATTCCAGTTTACAGCCAAGGTAATAGGTGAAAACCACGGTGCAGCGGATTCTGTTTTGGAAAAAGGAACCCACATCCCTTTATCTTCAAGTTCATAAAGACATCTTTGTCGTAATGACCCCCCTTTTCTGTCAAACGTAATGGGTTGAGGAACAATTTTAGAGTTAGGGATTTCCCATAACAGGCGAAGATGCCGGTTGTCTTCACCAGTTTGAAGACCAACGCGGATTGAAGCCTTATTTCCTTCAAGTTGCGGAAAGTCTCCAAGCGTCTGTATTGTTTCATCCATCACCCAATACGCATAAGGAGAGCCCTTCAATCGACTGAACTCCTCTGGAGCAATAAGGAAAACCCGCTCTGATGCTTGGCCTTGGCGTATGCTCTCAACTTCTGCCTTGAGTACATCATCCTTGTTATCTTCAAGCAAAGCTCGAATAAAGTCAGACTCTGAAGAATTTCTCGTTCCTTTCGAAATTACATAGGTTGCTGTTTCAACCATTGCATCAAGAACACCATCTCCCAGATCGGCCAATAGCGATACATACCCGTCATGCCCAAGTACGTTGGTTCTCAATCCAGCAAATGAACCCAGGAAAAACGGCGTCCGACTCGAAATAGCGGCTACTTTGCCGTCCGCATGCGTCATACCAAGCATGCGCTCGATAAAGTTGGCAAGCAAATCCCCTTTGGTACGAAAATAAATCGAATCAATATAAGATTTTGAGGCTTTGCTCGATGCACCAAATGGTGGATTCATCAGTACTACATCGAATTTCTTCCGGCATAGATCGACAAAGGCAAAACCACGTTCAGCATCATCTGCAAATAATCGCCTTTTCAAACCTGTTTCATCAGTGGCACTTTTTGCAAAACTATGGAGTGCATTTATCAGGAGTTGCTCGGTCTTATCCCAGAATTGCTCTTCGCTGATGTCTGATACGTCAAATAACGTCAACTGGGCTTGGACCTTGCCCCCCATTTCCTTCTCAGAAAAAAGCAGTTGATTCCCTTTCTTGTCTACGGCCTGCTTATACTCTCGTTGCCAGACATCTTTAGCCTCGGCAATCGCATCATTGATCTCTTCCTCGATTTTGAGTAGAGACCCTGCTTCTCCTGCCAGCTGCATCTTTTTGAATACCACCATCACAAGCTGACCAAGAATCTTGGGTGTAAGTCCAGAGACAAATTCCTCCAGTAGCTCAGGTTGACCAGGCATTGGTTCAGCAACGACAAAATTGGTTTTTTTGATGCTTGGCCGCTGATCACGCGCAATCCCAAAGTCATTATATGAGCGTTGGGCTCTCATCCAGAGTGACAAGGATGCTATCTGTGCTGCACGAGGATCAATATCGATCCCGTGCAGATTATGCTGAAGTATCAGGCTGGGGATGGCGTGTCGCAACGCTTCGATATTAGAATAATCTTTGCGAAGTGAATTCCCGGTAGTCTCTGATGAAACCGCTGAATCATCCTTCCAGGCCTCCTCATAGATTATCTGCAAGAGGTCAAACCCGTATAGCAGGAAGTGTCCAGATCCGCCTGCAGGATCGAGAACCTTGATGTCGCGCGGGTCTTTCTTTTTTCTGAAGGGTATATATGTTGGTTGTTTGAGAAGATCTGATTGGCTAACCCCAGATTTCTGAACATTATCTGGAGCCGTTTCTCCGCATTTCAGAAATATTTCTGAGGGGCGGCGAACCATATACGTGCAGATATTAGTGAGATTGGTGCTGCCATGCATCATCTCATACCAGATACGGCCCAGCGTATTGTCAGTTAGAAACTCGACCACATAACGAGGGGTGAAAAACTGATTGCGAACTGCTAGTTCACGGGTATTGCGCGGGGATCGTGAAGCTTTTCGCATTGCTTCACGTTCTTCTTTGGGGTTGAAATATTGATAGACCCAGCCGATGGTTTCATCAGCATCCCATACTGATCCCAGTTCATTATTGTTGAGTAGTTGCAGTAATTCATTGAACGCTAAACGGCGCGGCCACAGCAGGCTTGCCACATCCCGCCTGTCAAAAAGAACTTTAACCTCGTTCCCAATCTCATCAAACAGGCACTCCAGATACAACCGGTATCCCTTGTCGGGTAAAGAGGCTAATCCTGGCGCCAAACCAGTGAACTCTTTGAAACCGGCAGACTGGTCACCGTTTGAGATACACTGCTGGACAAGCTTGCGAGCTTCAAGCATTTTAAGAGCTACAAATCGGTTAAGTGTGGTAAAAGCTGCTTCCCTCAGATAATCATTAATCGCATCAGTGGGGTTTAATCCCCCTGCTTGTTTGTGCTGAATTGCAGCTACTATCTTCTCTCTCGTCAGGCGCTGTTGTGCATCAAGGTGCCCCCCCGGCTGAGGCGCTATTGTGCCATCTTGGAGGATGTCATAGATTCCTTCCAGCTGCTTCGAATACTCATGTTCCAATAGTCTGCGTGCAGCCTGAGTTGCCCGCTGCAGAGCATTGCGTGTTTCTTTATCCATAGTTGATTCCTATTTGATTCCTATTGAACCAGAATCTTTTTCCCTTCGCCGATCAGGCGGGCACATTCATCACGCAGTCCTGCAAGTGCTGCATCCAACTGTTCCTCAGATTCAATGCCACCTTTAAAGAAATCGCCGACTACGAGCTTGACCAGACGATTCCCTTCAAGCAGCTTCATCATTTCCTCAATGGCGCTGTTAAGCCTAGAGCTGCAAGCTGCAACATCGGCCCTTAATTCAGGTACGGTGATTCCGTTAACTTCCTTACTGGTTCGGGATGTAAGCGGTTCAGAGATCCGTTGTTGTTGAGTTTCATCCAATTGCTCCCATCCAGGGGCCACAGATAATTTTTCATATGCAGCGGTGTATTCATCAGCGCGAGAGTTAATCGCCTGCTGATAACGATTGTTGTATTCTGCAGCGAGGTCACGCGTATTCTGGTCAATCTCTGCTATATGTTGATAGAACCGTTCTCTGCCAAGCAGGTCATCGAGTGAATCAGCTTTTTTGAGTATTTCTTCTGCAACGTCTCCTTCTGACCGAAGGAATGGCACAGAGCCATTCATTACCTGACGCGCACTCTTGACAATCGCAATCTGAGGCTCTTCAATCGCATCTCTGATCTCGTTAGCTCTTTTGATTGCTTCTTTGATTTGTGCATAGCTGCCGTTGAAAGACGTTATGGCAGTGCTCTGCTTGCTGGTGCGTATGGCACGGATTTGGCCGAGTGCTTCTTCCAGTATGGTTGAACCGGGGAGGCTATTGGATACCAGCAGCGTGAATACTTCCTGCATCTGCTCCTCATAAGTTGGAAGTTCCCGCTGGATAGTATCTGCTACTACTCCTTGTTCAAGCTCAGTTATCTCTTTGCCAAAAACATTTTTGAAAGCATCGGCTGCTTTGAGACAATCTTCGAAAGTAACTTCGGATACTTTAGGGCGGAAGGATGCGGATCTGAAGGTGTTGTTGTTGGTGAAAGTGTTCTTTGCTTCGATACTGAGGGCAGATTCAATGGTCTGCCCTTTGCTGGTAGCTTCAATTTTACCTGAGCGTAAGAGTGAAACCGTGAACAGACGAACAATGTCGAAGTCCCATCCAAACGGTTCTCTTGCAAACTCTTCTTCAAGGAACTTGCCACTGGCAACTTCACCATAACTCGTTTTGTTGTGGATTTTTGTCAATACTTCATAGAGCGGGCCACTATCAGTTTTAAAAACAGGAACCCCTTTCTGATCTTCAAGGAGACTCAGAGTATTGAAGACCGTTGGCAATCCGTGGAGATTCTGTACTTCCATCAGTGCTTTTAGGTCATTGGCCTGTATCTTTGCTGCTGCTTCCGCAAAGCGGTCATAGACCATTGGCAATGCCGTTCCGAGTAGCTTTTCAGCTTCAGGCTTTACTTCATTGCTGCCTGCACCGGGGCTGCGGTCATTGCCACGAAAGTAGACCGAGCCACTTAGAAGCGCTGTTTTCAGCAGTCGCTTCAGTTCATCAAGATGGCGGTTATGGCGCCTCTTTTCCTCGGTAACAAGAACGCCTTCGTCCTTTGTCTGGACACTTCGCTCTTTACGAGAAAGGATTTCCTTTGAACGATATACTTCTGCCATTTCCCGCTCGATAGCAGGAGTAAGAGCACCAAGCCAGAAGACCTTCATCTCTTCCTTCTGACTGCGCCCCCTTAGTTCAGATTGCTGTGCAGTGTAATCTGCACCTTCTTCAGCAAAATACATCTGCACCATGATTTCACCATCAAGAACCAGCTTGTCATCAAGTGAAAGCCCGGCTTTGAACATCTTAGTGCTGTGCAGATTGTAGCTTGGTTGCGGTGTCCAAAAGCCTTTAACAGTTTCAGAGTAAACACGCTTGGCTTCACCTGGCTGGGGGGTAAGCCCAGCTCTTTGCCGCTCCCAATCGTCCTCTGCAGGGGTTGGAATTCTAAAACCATCATCGCCATGGCGAACCATGTGTGATTTCACAAGAGCATCAAGGGCTTCTCTAACCTCAACCAGCTTTGAATCTGCACCTACGCCTGGATACAGAGATGCAGCAATATTCTCGGGTGTCCGATGAATACTTTTTACAAACTGAAGCAGACAAATGGCTTTTGCCACAGGTTGAGCGAAAGGATGGGATACCTTATGCTTGATATCGGCTATCCGTCCTCTTATTTCACTACTGATATTGCCTTCCACCAGATCATAAATCAGGTCCACAGACGCAAGAGCCCCCAGTTCTTTTCCCGCAAGATTGACAGCAGGATTGATAAGTAGCTGCTGGGCAAGCTTGATGATAGTTCGGTTCGCTCCACCTACATGCTTACTGGCGCCACCCTGCATACGCAGGCCCGAAACAACCTGAATGATAAAATCCACCTGATAGGGGAGCAGCGGATAGAGATCCATGAATCTCTCCGCGTCCAATGTTGGCAGCTGAATATCTGCTGTCAGGCGGGAGTGGGCTTCCAAGGCACCACGGTTGTCTTCAAAGAGCTTTCTAAGATTCGGTTCTACTTCCGATTTCTTGGAAAGTACTCTCTTGCTAGTAACCTCGGAAATATCTGAAGGTTCGAGGTGTACCTGGATCTCTTGGGGGAAACGATCCATGAGGCGTGCAAGTTCAACCCGGCGATCATCGAGACCACCGACAAGCTCGGTCAGCTTTTCCTGTGAGGTAACGATGAGCCACATCTTGCCGCGTCCGACACGGCCAAGATTTTGCACAACGGCCTGCAGATCAAGCATCTTCTGGACGTCTCGTGCGACAAACTGCCCAACCTCATCAATGACAAACACCAAACTGCACTCTGGCTTGTGGCGTTCCATAAGAGACTTGCACCGTTCAGCCAGCCAACCGGGAGTGATATCGGCTCTGCCTTTAGCCCCTTTTACCCATGAATCAGCAGCAGGGTAAGTGCCAGGTTCCATATCGCTCATGACTTTACTGGCTTTCCCAAGGGCCATCATGACGAGGTTTTTCTTGTCGTCCCATTGCTCACCAGGGAAAAGTGCTGCGTAGCGGCTCTTGAAGTCAGATAAGCGTCCTTCCTCTTCAAGGTTTATTTCCAGTTCTGCAAGATCCAGATCTTTTGCATACCCAAGGCTTTCCAGGAACAGGCGATACATGATTTCCGTAATGGTCTGGTTTCCTGAACGGATACCACGGTCAGTAGAAACATCAAAGATTACGGCGTGTGTAGGTATTTTTTCGTTGATCTGCGTTAGGAGTAATTTGATTTTGTCATTGCTGCTTCGCTCACCGATGAGAGTTCCTGCTTGCTTGCCCGATATGATACGGTTTGAAAGGCCAAGACCGAGCATCTTTGCAAAACTTGACTTACCTGAACCAAAAAAGCCTGACACCCAAACACCGATGCCTTCGTGTGGTTTGTTTGGAGTTTCCCAATATCTGTCAATTATGCGGGTAAAAGACGCTCGGATCGCATCCGTGAAGACATATTCTCTAATCTCCTCATAGATAATCTGCTCATCGGACTGGTCTACCTTGATGACCTCTTCGATGCGTCTGTCAACCTGCTGGGCAAATATGGATGAAATCAGCGCCATGTTATTTCTCCGAATTAGAAGATCTTGGGACGATAGTTGTGTTCTGCGTCAAGAATACCCATGAATTTTAGTCCAGCTGCACCGTCAATCACTCCTGGGTAGAAGAGGATTGCGGGTACAAATACTTTGCCCTGCAGTTTTTCAAGCAAAGATGACGTGCGGTAGATTGGAAATAGCGCACCGGCTCTGACTATGAAAACAATATCCTTTGAAGCTGTCGCATCGCTTGGAATACGCTCTGCGACCAGGTCAGGAAGAGGTTGGTTAACGCTGATCACTTCATGTGCGGTTTCAATGGCTGCTTCCAAGCCCATGATCCGCTCATTTTCAATGAACTCCGACTTCGATATCTCAGAATCAAGTGCGTTGTGGAGGCACTCCGCCAGAGATATAACGGTAACACGTTTACCGATCTGTTCGAGCCTGGTCTTGAGCAGGGTGATCTCGTTTCGTAACGGGAACTCCTCTTCAGGCGGGTACCAGAAAATGGCATAAGGCATATCGTGATAAGCGCTTAACTTTTCACGGGGGTCTGCCATTGCAAGAATGGGCTCCAAGCCGTCTTTAAGCCTTTTCTTCCATTCACTCATTATTAATCAGCCTCTCGACGTATTCATGTAAGGATTTGCACGGAAGGTTCAGGTGCACAAGGCTTCCTGCCATTTCGAAATTGACCTGTTGGTACTGGTGCAACTCCATCAATTCATGCTCTACCTGACTTGGTGACATGAGGAACAGTCGCCACTCTGGTGCATCAATGATATTTCTGGGATTTTCTTCGCGGTCTGAAAGCGAATAAAGGATAAAAAGGAAACTTTCCTGAGACAGGTGATAATTGTTGAACTGGCGAGTTGCAGCCCCTGTGAGTTGGTCAAAATCAGCTGACATCCTGAGCAGGTCGCGGGCAGCCCTCAACGTTCCATATGCACTTAACTCACCACCGGATGCTATCTGGCCAGATGTGAGCTCCGTGACAAACGGGACGACATCTTCGGTGCGGATCAGATAAGTTCCATCCTGGAAAGCAGGGTATAGCCACTCAAGCGCAAATCGATAATACAACTCATCGATAGCGGCGAGATGCCATAACAGACAAGGTTTCCATCTGGACAACTCAAAGCCTGCTTTTGCCAGTTGTATTAGAGGGGAGAGGTGATGCTGGTTAGAAAATCTTGTGGACAGCGTTGCAGTTATTTCCCGAAGCCAGCTTTGGTTGTGGGCGCCCCAGATATTTGATTCCCGAAGAATTGATAGATTGTCAGCAAAGTTCTTGGACAGGTCCCAAAGTTGAAACGCAGAGTATGTCTCTTCTATCAAAGCACCTTTACGAATCAGTCGGGTCGATATTTTCCGTTTAGTAGCTTTATTCATTCCCGCGCTATGCCTCCACCTTCACATAGGGAATGGTGGGGCTTCCTGACTCCGACAGAGAAAAAGCGCATGCGAGCATGGTGATTAACTGATCATCGATATGATGAGCTGAAGGCAGCATCACAGCACGATTTTCTGCTGAACGACGCAATGATTTGGTAGATTCAATTATGGAATCATCTATAAGGTTAAGCTCCTTAAGTGCTGCAATGAGATCTGAACCCGATAAGGCTTTGATTGACTCAAAAAACGGTGTCCACACATCCAAGCTATCATGCCATTCCTGGAAACTATTGTTGAACTCATCTTCGAGCTCGGCTGGCAGGCACCATAAGGTGATTGTTCCATGTGGGTGTGGAAATATTTCTTGAGATCTTGCAGTTGCCACTGCGAATACTGCACGTGCTTGGGCAAAGTTGTGGGATACAGGGAAGCCTCGCTTTAATGCAGTGGTTCCCATGCTCCCGAGAAGTTTATTGGTATTCCACCAGCGGGCATTATCCATTTCGCCGATGCGGGCGACGACAAGACGAAGTTTTAAAAGCCTCTCAAGGCTTGGAATGTTCACAAATACCCCCACAAAATCACAACTCAAAACATTACATGCATTATTAGTGTCAATTTAGTATAAACATTCACAGCGTATATTACTTAAATTTTAATACAATTTCAGTCGTATCAAGCTATGCGTAAAATGTCAGAACACAGATAGCTAAAACTGGCAGGCAGTCACTACCAACCATTATTATTAGTCATTTTTCACCCCGGCTTAACCTGGATGGCAATGCCCGCGAGATCTACCGCCACCCCTGATTCCCATTTGCCCAGCGTACAGTATTTACAGGTATTATTAGATGCTGTCAACGTGTCATTGTCCTCACAAAGCCATCACCGTTCTGATCTGTCTACTGCTCACGTATCTGGAAATCATGGCTGCTAAGTGTCATGGGCTCTGTTTCTGTTGGGTCAGGGGGCACAGATTGTCCAAATGCGCTGTTTTTTCAATGGAATCCCCAAAACCACAAAAATCTGCCTTCTGGGTACGAACAAACCGTTAGAGGCCCCCGAGCGCCTCACCATCCTACGAGAGGAGGCGGAAATGCTTGTGGATCAATAGGCTTGCCGGGTGAATCGATTTCCCCGTCACCACAAAGAAGGCCGGTAGGGGGGAGCGGGCAGGATGTAAAGCATCTCCAGTAAATCTGCCCATTGGAGAGGGTCGTGTTATCGAGGAAGCCTTCCCGCTCCCCCCACCAGACAACCAATCTGGCAGCACCAACCAAAGGAGGTTCAGCGTATATGGCAGGATTTCGCCTTACAAGCAAAAAACGTCGTAACGAGATGGCCCCATCCACCCCTACTTATAGTGATGCGCAGCCATCGCAGGAAGAAGAAGCCCCTGCTCCCGAGGGACGCTCCCGTCTCTCCTGTGACATCTCGGTCTTTCACCACCGTCTGCTCAAGGTGTATGCGGCTCAAAACGGGATGAGCATCCTGGATGTCGTGGAAAGGCTCATCGAGCAAAACTGCAAGGAGGGAGTGTAATATGTTTGCCAGGAAACTCCCCCCGATCCCGGGTCTCGTCCCGCAGAACGAGAGCGCATTCCAACAAGAGAATGAGACGGAAGACGAAGAGGGGAGTGAGAGCGAAAGCGTGGCCCCCGTCGACGAGGTATTTGCGGAAGCCGACGACGCCAATTTCAGCGAGAGTTCCCTGCAGGCCTTGGTACCTGCTCCGTCGCGGCGGCTCCGTCCTGGTGCGAGCAACAACTCCCGGGAGCACCACAGTACGAAAAAAAGCATTGCCCTTGTCGCGAAGATTGACAGTGATCTGCACTCCAAGTTGAAGCTGTACTCCCTCTTCACCCAGCAATCCATTGTAGACCTGGTGGAGACTTGGATTCGTACATCGATACCGGAGGTAAAGGTCGAGCTGCGCTAGCCCTGCTCTAAAAAACCGAGTTTGCATACCTGGAGAATCTCGCCCCCCGCATCAAGCCCCCTCTCAAATGGATATTAGTGACTTAGAGATTCATCACTTTTCTATTGATGGGAGGACCAGATGCTCATGCTACGCAATTTTTCCAGGGAGCCGCGAGGAAGCCCTTTGCATGTCTCTTGAAATTCGAGCCGGCAAATAGCAGTTCCCACGATCTGCTGAGATGCCCATGTGCCACGAGGCCCATACCCTGACCGGTATGGGCCTCTTCATTTTCAGGGAGACAACTCAATGGTTATTCGAACGGAAACCCTACCATGGCCCCTCGATCCCGAACTCGTAAAAATCCTGGAGGCCGAGTTGGCGAAGGCTGATCTCGCTCCGGGGGAGGGGGCTGTCATCACGTTTCGTGACCCCGACTTTTCCGCCGATACGGGCGGCTTCCATCCTGTAGAGGTGGCAGTTAGCCAGGAAGGCAACATCATCTACATCACGGACTTCGCGTACTTCGGCAGGCCCCCGCACAGCGAGCTGGCCAAGGAGCTGGATTTCGATTTTGCCCTCGGGACTTTCCAGCACTTCGGGGCTGAATTCCCCCTTCGGCGCGGTTACGAGTTGTTCCGCCTCTTCCAGGCGAACTTCCTCGCCTACCACGACGGCGGGGCTTACGTTGCCACGGTTGATCCAATGTAGGAGGAGCTCCCATGTCACACGAAGAAATTGTCACTCAGCTATCCGTACGCATGACGGACGTGGTGGCCAATCCGTCCGAGATCGTCTTTGCCGTCACCATGCGAGATGTCCTATCGGAGATCGCCCACCGGATGAGGGACCAAGCCTTGACCCTGACGGTGGCCGACCTGCTCGCCGCCCGGGACGAGGTGCGCACTGCCTTTGCCCATCACCTGGACGAGCGGGATTACATTCAATTGGGACTGGATGTTTGGGACGTGACCCGAACCCTCTGAGCCCCCAAAAAACGTAGAAAGGAGCACGCATGGTCGAAATAATCAAGCTTGTCCTGGCGGAGGTTGCAGTCTCTGCCGGAAAGCGGCTTCTCGATGAACTCAAGGAAGAGTTCCTGGATGATGACTCCAAAGGAGATGACGACGATGAGTAACAACGCAGTGACAAAGATCGACTTCGATAAGGACCAGTTAGCAGTGATAGAGGCGCAGTTCTTCCCCGCGGGGGCGAGCAAGGCCGAACAGCAGTACTGCTTCGCCGTTGCCCGGGAACTGGGACTGAACCCGATCTTGAAAGAAGTCCAGTTCGTCCCCAGGCGGCAGAAGGTGGGGGACCGATGGGTGAACAAGGTGGAGCCGATGGTCGGGCGGGATGGCTTCCTGTCCATCGCCCACAAGAGCAACCAGATTGCCGGGATCGAGACGACCGCTTGCATCAAGGAAGTCCCCCAACTGGAACATGGCTCGTGGGTGGTTAAGCCGCAGCTGGTGGCGGAATGTACGGTATGGCGCAAGGACAGCAGCAAGCCCTTTACTGCCCAGGTGGCTTACAACGAGTACGTCCAGAAAACCTCCGATGGGACCCCGACCAAGTTTTGGGCCGAGAAACCGGAGACCATGCTGAAGAAGGTTGCCGAGTCCCAGGCGCTCCGCAAAGCCTTCAACATTCATGGCGTCTACTGTCCCGAGGAAGTCGGGGCCGGGTACGAGACCGCCAGCGGGGAGATCCTCGCCCAAGAGGTCGAGGCTGAATTCGTCCGGGTGGAGCCGGACCGCAACCACCTCTGTCTCGTACCTTCTACTGCGCAGCCCGAAGCAGAGACCGATGCCCAGAACGGAGCAGAGAGTTATGCGCCCGACGACGTCATAAACCGGGTTACTGGGCTGCTGGAAGAGAAGGGGATTCCCTACGAAGTAGACCGGGAGCGGGGCATCGTCAGCGCCAAGTCGTACAACGAAAGGCAACTGCTCAAGGACTCCGGCTTCCGGTGGAACGGCGACAGCAAAAGCTGGATCTACCTCTTCGACCCGACACCCTTTTAAGGAGATGCAACCATGACTAGATATACCGACACCCGGGGGAACCATATCCTCCTGTGCGATAGCTGCCGGCAGGACATGCCTGCTGGCACCCCAGCCATAACCATAGCCCCCGGGCGGACCGCGGACGGATTTGTCAGCCGCGATTACGACAAGGGGGAGTTGATCCTCTGTGCTGCATGCGCTTCCTCCCTTGGGTACCTCATGACCATGTTGGGCATTAAACGAGCGGAGAGCCTGACCGCTACAAAGGAGGCCGCATGAATCTCACTCCGATCTTCGAAGCAGCGATTCCGGAAATGAGTCGCCGGCAGAGTGCTACACTCGGGGACCGGACCAGCTACATCGGCTCCAGCGATGTGGCTGGCTGTCCTCGGAAGGTGTACCTCCAAAAGCAGTATCCCGTTTTGCCCCAAGTCAGCACCCTCCTCAAGTTTGCCCGCGGGCATGCGGCAGAATGGCTCCTGGAGAAAATATTCACGGCCGCCGGTGCGGTCTACGACACCCAGGTGGAGATCAGCCACCCGAAACTCCCCCTGCGCTGCCACATCGATTTCCTCTTCTACCAGCCGGATGGTCTCCACGTGGTGGAGGTGAAGAGTGTGAGCGGTATCCCCGACGCTCCCTACCCGCAATGGGAGGATCAGCTCCAGTACCAGTTGGGGATGTTACGGCTCCAGTACCCGAAGGGAGACATCAGCGGTTCAGTACTCGCCGTCGACCTGAATGCAGGAGAGGTGCATCAGTTTAGCGGCTATCGGCCCGACGAGGAGACCTTCCAGTATCTCTTCTCCAAAGCCTTGCATCTGCTCGATGCTCTGAACGGGATGGTGGAGGCGGACCCCTGTCCGTCACTTCTTTGCGGGCTCTGCTCCTATCGGGGAGATTGCCCGGCGATGGCCATGCCGGTCGTCCCCCTGCCCGCGGAAGTGGAGATGGTTGCGCGGAAATACGCTGAGCTGAACCAGACGAAGGCTGCTGCGGAGAAGGAGCTCAAGTCCCTCCGGCAAGAACTCATCGACTACACTGGGGGCTCGTTCCGCGGCCGCTGCGGTGAACTGGACCTCTCGGTATCGACGGTGCAGCCCTCGCCATCCGTGGATGCAGCCCTCCTCAAGCAACTCTTTCCGGACGTCTACACCCAGGTCTTAAAGCCCCGCTATGGCTATCAGCGCCTGGAGGTGAGGCGCTCAGCGCGGCAGGAGCTGGCTACCGCGGCCTAACCGAAACTTCAGCAATTAGGAACGTGCGTCTAACACCAAGGAGAACAACAATGTCAAAGGTTAAGTCCTTTTATCTAGGAGACCAAGCGGGGGACCTGGCCCGGACGGTCCGGCTGCGGGTCATTCGCCCTGTCTTTGGCCGGGAGGCGGTCCGGGAGGACCTCCCGGCCTACTTCCCGGGGGATCGGTTCACGTCCCCGCGCCAAGTCTACGAGCTCTTCCGCGACCTCACGGAGGAACCCAGGGAGCAATTTCTGGCCCTGTACCTCGATGCTAAAAACCGCATCATCTGCTTCGACCGGGTCTCGATTGGCAGCCTCAACCAGACCATCGTACACCCCCGGGAAGTCTTTCAGACGGCGATGCTGAGTTCAGCTGCAGCCCTGCTCTTGATCCACAACCATCCGTCCGGCGACCCGGAGCCGAGCCCCGAAGACATCGGTATCACCAAAAGGCTCAAGGAGTGTGGTGACCTCCTGGGGATCAACATCCTGGACCACGTTGTCATCGGAGAGGACGGCTATGTTTCCTTTGTCGAACACGGGCTCTTGTAGCCAGCCTACGGGAGGTGAGAAATGATCAGGATCAGAAATCTTAACGACATACGAGCCCTGCCGGAGGGGCCGGCGAAAAGGACCATGGAATCGGCGGTCGCACGCATGACGGCCGCCTCTCCAGCAATAAGGCTTGCCCTGGAGGAGGGCTTCAACCAGACCTTGGGAGGGGACTGGTATCTCCTTGAGCCGGGGGACGACCCCCGCAGATTCCAGGTGGAAGAGGGGAGTGCGATCGACCTCTTAAGCCAGGAATGGAACTGGTGCGATGCTGCCGACAAGGAGGAGGAGACCTTCTCGGTCTTTTGGGGAATTAACAATGCGGGAGGGCCGTGCCTCTATGTCCCCGACGAGCCGTGGCTCCCTCCTGAATTCCGATCGCGGCTGACCAATCTCGTCGAACGGTATGGGGGAGGATAAGGAGGACCCGTGCAGAAAGAGAACCTCAAATACTACCTCGGTATAGACCCCGGGAAGAAGGGGGCCTTGTCGATCCTGAGGCAGGACGGCACCCCCCAATGGTGGGCCCGGATGCCGCAGGGCAAGCCGGAGATTATCGACACCCTGGTAAATCTCATTCAGGAACACCCCCACCTGGTGATGGTCGTAGAGTTAGCCCAAGCCATGCCAGGGCAGGGCGTAACGAGCTGTTTCCGTTACGGGCACCACTTTGCCACTTTTGAGGATGTGGCCATCCTTCTGAAAATTCCCTACCACGAGGTAAGGCCGGCCGTTTGGAAGAAGGTCTTCGGGCTCTCTAGCGACAAACGGCTCAGTACTTCGGTCTGCCGAAGAATCTTCCCGAAGGTCGATCTGATCCCGCCCCGCTGCCGTACCGACCACGACGGGATTGCCGAAGCTCTCCTCATTGCAGAGTGGGGACGGAGGAGAAATCTGTAACAAGTTGAGAGAGGGGGGCTAGCCCCCCGGTTCGTCACAGATGCACACAGCGCCGCGATGGTCTAGATGGCCATCGCGGCAATGTCAGATCTTGATTTTTTTTAAAATAAACTGCACAATGATTGCCCTTTAATGCTTGATCGGTGCAGAGGGGTGGAATGGGTGACAGCGCCCCCCTGTGTTCTTCAGTTTGGCGACTTATTCTGTCGCGCTGATGGCGTATAGGTCGGTCAAATCCAACGAGGTTGTAAGGAGAAAACGTAAGTCATGGATATTTTTTGGAACAACGGTGAGCGAGAAAACATCCAGGGTTTGGATATCCTCGCCCTGCGCCAGCTGGACCAGCGCATCGAGCAGGACTGGGTGGCCAACATAACGACGATCTCTTTTCGAGCCAGGTACCTGTCGCTGCTTCCCTGGTTGTTCACGGAATTTTACTCATCTCACCTCGACGCGGAAGGGGGAAAGGCTGACTTTGACAACGAGGAGTTCAGGCGGGCGGCCGCCCGCCTGGAGCTGATTGTTCTCGCCGCCACCAGGCTGGGCACGGGGTGGGGGGAGTCAGGCATTACCTATGGAGCTATCGGGCCAAACCTGTACTACGAAGAACTCAACCAGCTGATGCAGGCTGGGAGCGTCAGCCTCGATCTAGGCACCAAGGGAGGGGCGATCTTCGGGACCTACGTTATGCCTTGCAGAGGTTTCGGAATACTCGCTATAGCGAGCAGTAGTACGACCGCTCCGGTCCGGGTGGAGCCCCGGGGGCTAAAACTCCACCAGGCGAGGCAGCAGGTATTGTCTTCCAATGGGCTCGGTCACCTCGTTTTGGAGGGGGGGACCCTGACTAAGAAAGCTATTGAAGCCGAAGGACGTTATTTTTCGTTGAACGGGATCGCCTCTATTCCCGAGGAAAAAGAGTTGCTGCGCGTGGCCCTGATAGAGCCGTATGTGGATCACGCCGCCGTTAGGGAGGAGTACCAACGGTTTACCGCCTCCGCAGGGTGGTTCTTGCACATCTTGGGGACTGCGCCTGAAGCGATGAACTCAGACGAGGTGCTCAGGCAAAACTACCGGCGGACGGTGGCCGGCCCAGGGGGGACCTTGGCGCCTGTGGAACTCGGATGGGGGGAATACGAGCTTCGGCGCAGGGTGCATTTTGCCCTGGAGATGCTCTTGGCAGCCTTTACCAGAACGCTAAACGACTTGGATGGAGGAACCGTTGATGATGTACTGGCTGTGTGGGAAACCCGGTGGCAAATTGCCCCCCTGTTGGGAGCCCTGGTGCCGTTCAGTGGGAACCCCTTTGCCGAGCGCTTGGCAGAGGTGGATGCCCGAGTCCCGGCCGACATCCTGCTGGACAAAGGAGCAAGCCTCAGCGCTGCCCGACTGGAGAGTGAGCCGAAAGCTGTTTATGCCTTAGTGGTCCTCCTGGCGTGCAAAAAGCAGACGGAGGAATTGCGGCTCCAGAGTCATTTGCCTGATAGGGCACACTATCTGGAGCGCACCTTCCGGCTCCTGGCGGATGGAGACCGTTCCGTCTCCGACGTCCTCCGAGAGTTGCTGATTGCGGCAGTCATAGAGCCGCATCTACAGACCTCCCTACGAAAGTTGGGGCAGGGGCAGAAGTGTTCCCTCCGGTTCTTCCCGGAAGGGAGCTTTCTGCATCCTACCGGGACAGAAGTAGCGGCCAGCTACAGCGGTGATCGGCTAGGAAACGTCATGGGGATGTTTGCCGATGTCGGGTACCTGGAAAGAGTCGAAAGCACGCGTTTCGTCGTGGTCCCTGATGGGCGGACGTTACTGGATACCTGGAGGGCTACAGCATGAGACAAGACATCATCCGGCTCATTGAGGGGGAGAAAGGGGTCAGCAACGTCGTCGTTCTCACTCACAATATCGATTTCCTGTTTGTCCAGTCCATCGTCCTTCAAGCCTTGCGACGGTGTGGTCATCCCTCCCTCACGATTTTCGCCGACGCCCAGTGCGCCAACGAAATCTACCAGCATCAACACTTAATCCTCAGCAAACTGGGAACGCGATTCCGGGTGGTGCCTGTAGCGATGGAGCCGGGATTCCGGTTCCACCCTAAGGCTATACTTCTCGCAGGTCAGGAAAAAGGAACCCTCCTGGTGGGGAGCGGCAACCTGACCTTTGGCGGATGGCGGCAGAATGCCGAGATCTGGTGCCGGTACGACAGCGAGGTGGATGGTACCGCCCCCTTTAGTGCTTTCCGGGATTACCTTGCCTCTGTCCTGTCCTTGGTTTCGCTGCCGGCAGCCGTTGCTACGGAGCTGGAGGAATGCTTCGATCCCAGGACCAAACCGTGGGCTGCAGAACTGGCGGATCCGGCCTTCCTCTTAGGGAAGGCCGGGCCAGCGGCGGCGCTCATTGACCAGATGCAAACTGCGGTAGGTGGGCACCGCCCTGTCCAGGAGATCATTGTGTGCTCCCCCTACTTTGATGACGCTGGCGAAGCCCTAGCGGTCTTGGGCACCAGATTCAATGCGAAAGTGAGGGTGGCCGTTCAGAGTAAACGCAGTGGGCTCAAGCGGGAAGTAGCAGACACACTCAGTAAAAAACTCTATGACCTGCAGTCGGTAGACTTCCACCACCGGGAACTGGAGGGCGGGGTTCGCGAGGCCTTCATTCACGCTAAGTGGTACGCCCTGGTGCACGGGGAAGAGGTCACTGTTATCCTGGGCAGCGCCAACTGCTCCAGGGCCGCACTCCTCACCCCCGGCAAGCCGGGCAATGCGGAACTCGTTACTACTGTGACCCTCCCTAAGGAGCAGTTTGATGCTCTATTCCTGGCGGAACTGGAGTTCCTGGATACCCCCTTGGAGCTGAAGACAATCCTGGAGGGGGACGGTCCGGAAATCATAGCTGCTGCCTTTCTCCGGGTGATGGCCGCACGATTGGACCAAGGGGAGCTCACCATTGCCTATGATTGTTCGGATGGGGTAACGGTAACAGACCTCGTGATTTCTTGTGCCGGGGAGTCGGAACGCTCTCTGGGATTTAGGACCCTCGGGGCGGGAGTGATCGGTGCGAAGGTGGAGGACTGCCTCTGTGTCCAGGTATTGTTGAAAGGGAATGCTCCCGGCGGGGGGCTTATCTCGAACCTGATGTGGGTGGACCACGAGGAGCATCTAGCAGTGTCCGCACAAGGGCGATCCGTAACCGACACGATCCGGAAGAAGGTTCATTCCGGGGGGTGGAACCTCGGAGCCTGGGCTGAGATCACCAAAGTCTTCCTTGCCAATCTCCAGTATATGCAGGTGCGCCCGGGAGGAGTGGCGCGGGGCGAAGTGACCGGTGGGCAAGGGACAGGGGGGACGGCTGCCGGGTATACTACTGAAGATGTTTTCAGCGAGACGTACCAGCTCCCCCTCTTGGCCCATCACCCTATTGCAGCTCTACAAGGGGATGAACGGATCAAGAGCTTGCGCCAGCTGATGTTGCGTTGGTTTGGGTTCAAAGAGGAGGACGATGAGCCTGAGTCCCCCGTATCTGTGCCCCCTGATGCTGTGCCTACTGAGCCTGTAGGAGGAACAGATCCTCCCGAGACTCCCCCGCACCGCGAACCGCCGGTGCCCCCCGCACCGCCTACCGAAAATGATCGACGCCGGGCTCTCCAGATGCTTGAGTTGGTGGCCAGTGCGATGACATCCCTGGAATACCTCTCGCAAAGGTCACCGGAGGCCCTGTCGGCCGATATCCAACTCGCTTCTATCCTTCTAAGAGAAGGGCTCCACCAGTCGTGGATTACCGAAGAGGAGTACTTCGATACTACTCACCAAATCTGGAGTGCTCTTTTCTTCTCGTGTCCAGGGGAACCGGCGGCAGGGTGGTTGGAACGCCGATACCGCACGGAAGCAGATCCGGGGGACTTCCTAGCACGGATTGTATCCCCAAAGCTTACCGCCGCCCTGCTCGCCTGGGCGTTCGCCGTGCCGGAGACTGGCCAATCTCCAGAGCACATCCGGTTTCAGTTGGCGCAGGTGCTATCCGTTGCACGGCTTCCCTGGCTCTGGGATGCGCCGAAAGAGGAGGTGGCCCAGGAGCTGCAAAACCTCTTGGTGCTCACGGCCTCTACTCAAGAGAAGCACTTCTGGGAGACAATCGACAGCAGGTGGCGGTGCCTGCTGCAAAGGGGGCACGCGCTTCGGCTGGTAGAAAGCGTTCTGAGGTCGAAAACACCTGTGCTGATCAAGGACTCCATAGCACAGGATAATGTGGCGCAAGGGGAGCTTCTCTGGCAGGGGACGATGGGCTTCTGCATTGCTGTTAACGCTTTTAGCAGGGCTGGAAACGGCTGCAATGCCAACATACTCTATCTAAACGAGCTCCGGGCTGGGGCGGTCAGAGCCGACTACACCATTCCGGTGAAAGGGCTGCTGGAGTCAGACCTGATCTCTTTGCCTGAGGAGGTCAATGCAGTCCTGATGGATATGGCCCAGGCAGCGGACTTTTCGTTTTAGGAGGCCGCTCGCCGGGCACAGGGATTAAGGAGAAAAAGGGGGATGCATGTCTTTCAAGGTTACAGTTGATCGTAAGGCTTTTCGCGGTGTTCTCCTGTCCCTGCGGAAGCTCACCAAAGTAAAGAAGCCTTTTGAGGTTGTCCTCTCCTACAATGGCGGGATGCTGCTTGTGCACTCGGTCGGAGGGAGCATGCCGGTGGTGGCCGATGGCTGCGCAACGGTGGATGTCCATTTACCCGGCGGCCCGTTTTTCAACCTTGCCGAGGTTCTGCCCGAGGTCTCCCCGCTTACTTTAGAATATAGCGGGGAGGTGCTCCAGCTCGACACCCTACGCCTTCCTTGTACCACTTCGGTCAGCCGCCCTTTTCTCGTACAACTACCGCTGAACCCGCGCACCGTAGATATCCTGAGTCTCCGCTATCAGCACTCGGTAAACGAGATCAGCCGGTCCGGGTACGCGCGCATGTTCGTTGAAGCAGAGAGGGAGCGGGAAACGCTGATAAAAAAAGCTGCCAGGATTCTCGGCCCTCTGGGAGTAACCGGTGAGGACCTGTTTGCTCTGGTGGAGGGGCGGCTTAAGAAACACGCACAGCGTTAATGCTTCGGGCGAGATTGGTTTCAAACCGACGATAACCTACGAGGTGCCCATGTATAAATCCTGTTCGCGCAGTCTCCAACACGCAATCGATAAACAGAAGGAAACCTCGCTGGAGCTGGAAGCCAAGCGGAGGCCCAAAGGGGTCGAAGTGCCCTGCAGGGCCGGGGGAGACCTTCTGGAAGTTGGACGTTGTGTTTCCGGTCGGGTGAAAAAGGTAATGCCCTGCGGGGTGGTCCTTACCCTTGATGACGTGGAAGGATTCATACACATTTCAGAAATCTCAGACAGTTGGGTCCGCCATCCTTCCGAGTACTTTGCCGTTGGTGACTCTGTTAAGGCTCAAGTAATCTTGATCGACATGGCGAAGAATCAGGTCAGGCTGTCGCTCAAGGCTAAGCGTCACAGATAGAGCAGCCTCCTGGTGAGTCAGGAATGGTGGCTATACGATCGGGCCCACCAGCGATCATAGGACGTTGGAGGTAAAGAGATATGGAATCTTACAGAAACGAAGCACTGACATTCACTGCCCAAGACCTGGTCGAGGAGAACCCGCCTTGTTTCTACTCCGACAACAAGAAGCTGGTCTACAACCTTGCCACCAGCTTCGGTGGGAAGTATGAGGGGAAAATCTGCTACTCCCGCTGGAGCGAGATGCCATTACCAACCGAGTTGGAACTGGCAGAGTGGGGCGACAGCCTGGAAATACGTCCAGACTTCTTCGGCTATGAGGTACCTGACACCCCCGGGAGGGTTGATTGGTATCTCAATTTCGCCGATCACAATCTTTTCTGTGCCTATGGTACATCTCTGCTAGCCCAGGACGAACTCCAGGTTGCCGAACATCCGGCCTTGGGAAGCCTCAGGGAGGCGCTCTTAAAAAGAGGAAAGCCTTTCGGGACGGTTGAAGGGGGGCATCCAACACCGGTCCTCGTGAGAAATGTCCAGAGGCTGTGTTTCCTGGATACCAAGCCGTGTGCCCAGAGGCCGGGAGGTCTCTACGGAAATGCTTTCGACAAGGCACTGCCTGTTGATGTGCGTGCCGCTGTGACGCTTGTGGAACCACCGACCTTTTCCAATATACTGGCGATAGAGGCCCCCTATGGGGGGGAGGGCGCCTACGATAGTGAAACCATCCGCTATGTACTTGCAACAGCGTATTCAGGATTTGCTGTGGCACGGTACGAGGCCCAAAATGAGTTGAGAGGCGAGACGGTTGCTGTGCACACCGGATTTTGGGGGTGTGGGGCCTATGGCGGGAACCGGATTGTCATGACCATGCTCCAGCTGGTTGCGGCAAAGATGGCAGGGATCGACCTGCTCGTCTTCCATGCCGGGGATTTAGATGGCTGTCGGGACGTCGAAGAAGCGGTGGGCATTATGGATTCCACGCTAGGGAATACCGGCAAGATCCCTGTCGGTGAGTTGGTCGACCGGATCGAAGCGTTGGGCTTTCGATGGGGGGTAAGTGATGGTAACTGATGGCGTTGAAGGCGTAGTTTGCTATCTCCAACTCTTAAAGAGGGTATTCGAATGAGCCCGTCTGTGTCAGTAAAGGCAATTGACCTGGTGACTCATTCCAAAGAGTCCTTGGATTTTTTCGTGGGGAAATGCAACGAAGATTTCCGGGCTGACGCCACCCTTTCGCTGTACCAGAAAATTATTACTAAACACCGCGAAGCCAATGACATCAAGAGCTTGATTAACGATGACGATTTTATCAAGTTGATTCATTCAACATTAAGGGCATGGGACATGGACCAAAGAGGGGCCCGTATGGCTTGTGTCGAAGACTTTAG
Organism: Geomonas propionica; assembly: GCF_016458235.1. Classification (GTDB taxonomy): domain Bacteria; phylum Desulfobacterota; class Desulfuromonadia; order Geobacterales; family Geobacteraceae; genus Geomonas; species Geomonas propionica. The sequence continues at coordinate 383,044 of NZ_JAEMHK010000003.1, forward strand.
CCGGTCAGTCAGAAATTACACTGAAAATTTAGCTGAGTTGTATAATTACAAGCTTTATGATGACATTTTTGATGATTTGTCAGAAATAAAGCGCATGTTAAAACCTGTTTTTCTGAATTTAAAAGTTATGGAGTCCACTCGGAAAATAGTAGGAGTGTCAAAAGTGCTCCACTTTTTGCTACCTGATCTGATTATGCCAATAGATGGTAAATTTACCTTGAATGGAGTTTTTGGTTACAATAAAAATTCAAAAGATCATGATGAAGAATTTAAAACATTCTGTGAAGTGCTAGATAGGTTTTATGAGATAAAAGAACGGCTCGATCTTGGACCTGAAGATGTCGATGGCGAGCAGTGGAATCAATCTGTGCCTAAGCTGATTGATAATGCGCTGATCGGTTTTTTAGTTGCTGAAAGCGAGGAGATTTCAGCTTTTTTGGAAGCTAACCGCCAATGATAATTAATCTGCAGTTTATCTATTCACAGGAGGGTACAAAATGACGGTTGTACTTACGAAGCTTGCAGCAATTGTTGGTCCCATGGTGGCTCAAGGTATCCTGGATAGGCTTCTTTCTTCTAAAGGTGCCGGCTCAAAGATGGAGCGAGTCGTTGAAGCCATGGGGAAAGGGGTTTCTGTTATTGCTGCCTTACATGGCGAATTCGGAGAAAAGTTTTTGAATGCTATCTCGGAAGTTGTTGGGCAGAAGCAAGGACACGCCTGGACCTATGAGGCCGGCAGCAGCGATTACATCAAGCTTGACCCGCCGGCAAACCGACTCGAACAGCTGTCAGCTCTGAGAGATGAACTCAATATCAATTTGGACCGGCTCATCGCGATCGGGAAGATGTCGGACGATGCCCTCATGAATTATTTCCGGGGGACTCTAAGTGTATGGCGTCAGCGATATACGCAGTTGATAGGTTTTGATGAGGACGCGCAACAAGCGTTTGCCACCATGGATCAGCTTCTCGATGGGACAAAACGAAACTTCAGGGACGTCATGGAGATGATCTCCAAAACAAGCCTCGGAGGCGTGGGGGGGCTCATGGTCATCAGTGGGGTTCTTCTGGCGACCAGCACCGGCGTAGGCCTTGCGACTTCTATTTCGATATTTCTGTTTGGCATCCCATGGGCAAGTGTTGGTGTGCTTGTGATCCCTGGGGCGATCCTGTTGGGCCTGTCGCGTTGTAAGTTCAGCAGCAGACACGCAATGACGACGTGCATCAAAATGTCCTACAAATTGCTCGAAGAAAAGCATAAGGGGATAGCACCCGAACCGGTTGTCGCCTGAGTTACTAGCGGGGAAGGGTAGGCTTTATGGCCCGCCCCCTTCCCCGTGGCACTGACCTAGGGGCCTGCGGGGGAGTACCTCGTCAATCCGTTTGGGGGGGGCAGGTCTAGCCTGCCCATCCCGGTGGCAGCGAACCGGCGAAGATCATGAGGGGTCCAGGTGGCCGTCCATAGTACTCGAATTCGTCTGGTGGGTGTAGCCGGGGGGGTAGCCCCTCGGACTCGTGGTACCTGATTGATGCGATGGCCCACAAGTTCATCGCAGGGAAGCCATACCCCAAACCGGGGTATGGCCGTTATTCAGGCTGTTCGGGCTTCTTCAGGTTCAGTAAACTTTCCAGGTGCGCCGACCATCTCGTCAGTGCCTCCTGTTTTTGGTCATCGTAATCATGCAGGTCGTAGGTCCCATCGATCCTGCTGTCCTTGTGATTTAAGACTTTCTTCGACCAGTCTTTCGGAATATTGATGCGGCTCATGCCAGACTTTGCCGACCTTCGCAGATCATGAGGAGTCCAGGTGGGCCGTCCATAGTACTCGAACCATACTACCTGGCCTTTTCGGCGCTCACACCGATAACCTCTTGCCACTCGCTGCGACAGGGAGTTTCGCGAGACGGGACCCCGCTCGCGTCGCACTAGTCCGTCCTCCCCGTCCTTAACCTCAAACGACGGGAAAATATATTCAGTTCCATCGCCCAAAAGAGACATCGCGAGATCCGACAGGTATACCCGGTGATCCTGGGGCTTGCGCCTGAGGGTTTTCTTGTTCTCCGTTTTGATCCGGGACCAGGGGATGGTCCACCACCGGCCGTTGATCTCTTTCCGGTGCATGCTTGAGACCTCTTCCGGGCGCTGCCCTGTAACCAGTATGAACTTTAGTGCCCTTTTGGTGGAGTCCTCGCCGGGGCCCCGATCGATCCTCCTCCAGACCTTAACAATCTCCTGGTCGTCGAGGAACCTATCTTTTCCTTCTGGCACGCTCAGGTTGGGCAGGGTTCGCGTCATCTTTGTGTGAGGATTGCTGGGGATATACTCCCGATCCTCGGCAAACCAGAGCATCATCGACAGCGCCTTGTGAGTGTTGCGGGCTTGACCAGGTTTCGTGACCAGGAGAGACTCCAGGATAGGGATGATGTCTCTCCTGGAGATACTTTTGATGGGGCGGCCCCCTAGTTTCGGAAGGACGTAATTTTTCAGGACTCCGCTTACCGTTTGGTGCCACCGCGGGGAGTAATAGACCTGGGAATACTTTTCGAGAAACTCGGCAGCCACCTTGTCGACGGTAAGGTCAGTTGCGCTGGTGGTGGGCTTGGCCATCGGGTCCACTCCGGCCCCGACCTGGGCGATTGCGTCGTTGTACTTCTGCCGGGCTTCTGATAGGGTGACCTTGCTCCTGGGGTCATTGTAGCTGCCAAGAATCAACATGCGGCGCTTGCCGCCGAAATGGTACATATAAAAGAAGGTGATCACGCCAGTCTTGCGCACTCGGATGCCGAATCCGGGGGAGCCTTTGACCTCGCGGATATCGACTTCCTTTGGGGGGGGAGTCTTGGCTATCTCCTTGCGGAGGGTATCCAGGTAAATGTCGGTAAACTTACCACCGAACTTGGTTTTTAAGCTCATGGCTACCTCCGGATCGCGTGGCCTCTCGCGTGGCCTCTCTCGATTCGGTTGTAAGCGATTTGTGATGGAAAGGCAAGAAATATTTTTTGTATAAAATTCAGTGAATTTAGTGTGTTATGGTTGCTGTTGGGTCTGCTCTGGTGGTGCGCGGAACCTTGGAAAATGCTGCATATGCAGCTTCCCAAGCTGAAGGTCGCGGGTTCGAATCCCGTTTCCCGCTCCAATTACCAACAGCAGGTTCAAGTAGTTAGAGCGAACCTTTCGAAACTGTCCCCGGTTCTGTCCCCAAACGGAATCGGGGATTTGCTTTTCTGGGGTATAACAAAGTCGCGCCCCAGGTAGTCGAAGATTCTTTCTACGTCCTCTTCCAGCCCTTCCACGTAATTGCCGTAGACCTCATACACCATCTGCTTAGATGCATGACCCATGAGCTTGACGAGCCGCAGCGGATTGATCCCGACCAAAAGACTCCATGCTGCGAAGGAGTGTCGCGCCGAGTAGGAAGTAACGTAGGTGATCCCGGCAGCGCCCACCGCCTTTTTCCAGACCTTGCAGAAGCGGGAGCTGTTGAAACGTGCGCCGTCTTCCATGGTAAAGGCATAGGGGGAAGCGGAGCGCTTCAGTATTACGTCGAGGCGTTCCCTCAATGCGTTCGTGATGAAGATCTGCCGCTTCCTGAAGGCCGTTTTTAGGCTCTGCTTGTCCTGGCCGAGTACGAAGGAGCTTTTGACGTTGATGTAAGCGCCGTCGATGTCTTCTTTCTTCAACCCTGCCATTTCGGAAGGGATCATGCCGGTTAGGATCATGAACTCGGCCACTGGCTGATAGAACGAGGGGAGGTGATCCAGGAACCGGAGCCATTCATCGAACCGAATGACGACGTGCTCTTTCTTCTCGGTCTTCGGCAGTCTCTTCTTCAGGTTGTCAAAGGGGCTTTTCAGCACCCAGCGGTAGTGATCACAGGCATCGTTCCAGATCGCCCTAAACGGCATCAGAATGTTCATCTTCCTAGCCGTCGAGAGTGGATTCCCTTTGTTCTCTCCCCGTGTGCAAAGAAGGGAGTCGGTGAACTTGAAAACCGTGGTGCTGGTGATCTGGTAGAAGGAGACGTTTTTGAAGTGGGGGAGGATCTTCGTCTCTATTGCTTCCCGGTAATCCTTCCGCTTCGTCGGGGAGCTGAAGGAGGGAAAGATTGTCTCCATCCATTCCTTGACGTACTCGCCAAAGAGGACCTGATGTGGTTCCGGCCGGTACTCCCTGCCTTCCAGCATAGTGAAGTAGGTCTTTTCTTGCTCAGAGGCGCCAGGGAAGGCGTCTGCAAAGCGGAAGGTCCCATCTTCGATTCGCTGGTGAATCCGGTCTAGGAAGTCGCGTACCCGCCGCTCGTTTGCCGGGGTATCGTCCAGCTCTGTTGACCTGGTGATGCGTTGCCCGAAGTAGTAGAAGTCGACGTAGAGCTTTTTCGATTCCTTGCGCCGCTTTATGCTGCCTGCTCCCCGTACGGGTGTATCTATGCTGATTGTGCCTTTCTTGATTTTCATGTTATGTCCTCATGGCGTTACCCTCCCTTCAGTGTGTCTAAGTCCGTCGCGGAGAATAGCGGCATTTCATCTAATGTTCAATAGTCGAGATTGATGGCCGGGGCTGCGCCCCTGCCGAACGTCAACCCCGGGCCTGGGACCGAGGCTGCGCCTCGCTGTGCATCGTGCCCACTCCGTGGCATCGGCAGCGGAACCACGTGGCCTTCATCCTCCATAGGCTGCTTCTGCTGGCCTTGGAAGAAAAGGCCCTCCCGCCAGCAGAAGCGGAGGACTCGGCCGAGTCGGATATAATGGACGCCTTCCTTTAAAACCCCACTTTTCAACCAGCCGAAGACGGTGGTACGGGACACCATCATCTTGTCTGCGAACTGCTCAACCGTTAGCACTTCGGGTCTACTCATGGCAATCCTCCCCGGCTTCAACGGCGTGTCCTAGCTTGATGGAGCGTTTGATGAATTCCTTGTCAAAGTCTCTTCTGCTCCAATGTTCGTATAAAGCCTTGCCAAGGGAGAGGATAGCGTCTTTGTAATCCCTGGTTCCGGTCCTGGCAGCGAAGGCCGGGAGGCAGCCGGCAATATGGGCAATGTAGAACAGCGCAGAAGTTTGGGCGCCTGTGCTGAAATCACGGCTTATGTGCTGACCGTTGCCGAGGCGTTCAGCACAGTTTTGCACCTCAAGCCACCATGGATGGATAGCGCGTCTATTCTGGCGGTCGTTATCCAGTGAACGTAGAGAAAACCATTCTTCGGTCAAATATTTCCAGACCCCTCCCGCCTTTTGCCAGAGGTCGGGAAAATCGTTGATCTTGAATTGTTTCAACGCGGCCCTTCTGAGCTGGAACTCCACCCGCCAAATATCTTCAAGGTCACCTGTTCCCCACATATCCGCAAACCACAGCTTTTCCCCTTTCTTGAGGACTTCTTTTCCTTTGTTGTAAATCCGGATGCGTATCGGTGCTGCCGGGGAACCGAAGTAGCAAGTTTCGAGGATACCGCCCTTTAAAATAGGTCTTACGTCACGACTTCGGCAGACGGCGTGCGTTTCAAGAAATGGGAGAGAAAGCCCAGGAGATAACTTGAAGTCGGCGCAGAGATCAAGGCGGCTGGGAAGCACCTCGACAATCTTCCCACCGAAGTAGTTGACGTCCTTTGCAGCCAGGTCGAGGGCGTAGGCTATTCCTTTTCCCCACATGGTTCTGGCGTTGATGGAAAGGTACACATTCGGTGAGGACGTGAATTTTTCACACTTGGCGATGTAGAGGTGATACTCGGTGAATTGGAGGTGGAAAGCGTAGTTGTCACCTTTGCCGTTGGGAAAGATGACGTAGTTTCTCCCCAGGCAGGTTTCCTCAACAACTTCCCCTAGTTTTTTTGCGTGGTCTTTTAGCTGTTGGAGGGTGCGGAGAACGACCGGCCAGTCTGCTCCCCATTCGACGTAAAGGCCGATGTCCAGAGAGTCGAAGCCGCACAGGAGATACTTGAAATCTTGTGCAGGTGGCATTAGCGCATGGCGTGTTACAGGTTCCGCCATGCTCGAGAGATCAGCAGGCTCCGCAACCGCGGAACCGGCAGGGCCGGAAACCGTGGTAGCTCCGCCTGCCTCACGCGAAGCCCCAAGGGAGCCTCGTGATTTGGGGATGGGTGCGCCGGTAGGAATTGCTTTTTTCATGGTATCTCCTAGGGTTTAAAGTTGCCCCCAGGGTTCCACGAGGTCGAAGAAAGTACTCGGACAGTACTTTTAGTTTTTTTTGTCCGGCAGGAACGCCCTCAGCCAAAATGCGCGGTCCCTGTTAATTGCCTTAGCGAATGCTTCGGGGCTGTCGGCTATGTCGGTGTCGATGGGGGAGCCGTCAGCGTCTAGGGTGACGGCGTCAAACAGAGCACGGATTTCTGGTTCGGTAAGCGGTTTATTTATTATGGTGGCAATGCCTGAGATTAAACCGGCGATTGCATATTTCATTTTCTTGCGGGTGATCTTGGCCTTTGGACGCTTCAGTGGGGCTTCCAGCAGATTTTGGTATGCTGCTGTTTTGTTGGTGAAACGAAGGGCTTGGATTCGGCTTCCTATCGACTGATCATGGAGCACAAGAGGGTCAAGGCGAAGGAGCTTCTCCAGGGCTTTTAAATCGCCCAACCGCGCCTTACGATAAAGCCTGGTTGGGTGATCCCGATAAAGCAGCCAGCAGGGGACCAGCACTAGCATGAAGAAGCTGCCTTCCAACTCCATGTTAGCGAACAGTTGCAATGCTGCATCCTTCACCGACGGATCAAGAGGGGTATTTGAGAGGTCTTCTTCGATTTCCTGGAAGGATGTGGAAAGGGTGGATTGCAACAGGGGGAGTATCTGTTTAATATCTTCGACAGTGGGGATTAATTCAGACGGATCGAGCTTGCCACTATTGAACAATCGGACTCCTTCGAATATGGCATCTCCAAATTCAACACCTTCTTCACCGAAGCTTGAAAAATCTGAAAAAAGGGCACGCGTGAATTTAAGTGGCCTGCGGTGGGAACGGTACATGGTAAACCAGGTTGGGAGATGTGGTACAGGGTATTGATGGTTGAACACTCGCCGTTCTCTGATGTAGCGGAAGGCCAGATGCATGTCCCTTGCAGCCGTTACGAGCTGTGGAGCAAAAAGAGCTATGAGAAAAGGCTTGTCTTGTGCCCACTTGCGAATTGCCAGCACGTTTATCCTTACCTCGTTTTGGGTGATTTTTAATTGATGCGCTGTGATGACAACCTACCAGATTTCAGCTATAAACAGAAGAAGGTATTTGGGAGCCTAGGGTGGCTGAAGTCGAGAACAAATATTAAAACGGTTGAACTTTTGAACTGTCTTGTTGAAGGGGGAGTAGTGGAAACCACAATTATAAAAGTTAAGAAAGACGGTACTCTCGTTATTACGGCTGACGGCTCGAAGTGGCAACTTGTCAATATGGGCGATATTTCCAAGACTTGTCTATGGTATCCGACCCAACGGGTCAGAATTATAGGACAGACTGGCATTCACTTCGAAATTACTAACCTTGACACATCTGCCCCTGACCGGATTGAAATGGTGAAGGCATGATCAGGAAGTGAACCTCTTTTGTTCTATGGGGATAGTTGTTTTAACAAAAGTTAAAGAAATGCGGAGGGTCATTTAAATAGCTGATCATGTGCACGCGGAGGTACTAAGTTAATAACTGATGTTTCTGTGTTATGTCTTATTTCACCATTATAGGGGGGAATTATGAGAGTTTCGTTCATTTGGTCATTTTTTTTCTTGAGCCTATTGATGCAAGGTTGTAGAGCACCTCAGCAATACGAAGTTTTCAGCATGAGAGACTTTGGCTCTAAGCAAATGTACCAAGAATTTGTTGATAATGTTCCGAAAGAAGGAGAACTTGCAGAGGTCAATCTTGGAAATAAAATGATGGTACAACGTAAAGGCGCTTTTAAAGAATGTGTGAAACCTTCTTTTTCTTATACTGGAAATAAACTATTCACCTATGGGCATATAAAAGAAGGTGAATTGATATGTAGGATGACTGCAGATGATACAATATATACTGCAAATTACTCAAACGTTACAGGATCTTCAAATTATTCAGTTACTGAGCCTGTCATATTTACGCGAAACAGTAATGGTTTAATAAGAGCTTGTGTATTGTCAATGGGATTTAATCTTGCCTGCAAAGATGATATAAGGGACGAAGAGTTGAACCATGGTGCTTACTTTGTATATAAACTAGATGATCTGCAGCAAATCATAGAGTATTCTGGTAAAAGTGGAGATACGTTAAAATTTACATACAGTGAGTTTGCTAATGGCATGGCTAGGCAAGCATTTACAAGAGATTTTCAAGTTGATCTGAAGGAAGGGAAAATAGCATCATATAAAGGTGCTATCATCGAAATTCATAATGCCACAAACACAAGTATAAAATACACAATTAAAAGGTATTTTGACTAACTGATTTCCTTAAATGAAGTTGTGGGATCTGTACCCCAATTGTTGCTAAGAGAGACGGTTCCTCCTGAACTTACCTGTACCGTGGTGGACTTTAGACACACTGGCAGTTCAGGTAACAAGTGGTAATATATTAGAATTAACGGTCAGGTTTTAAATCCCCTACTCTAGATAGGCCTTCGAATCCCGTTTCCCGCTCCAAAGAAATCAAAAGGCGTAGCCAAACTGGCTACGCCTTTTTTCTTGTCCTCACGTGATGGCAATCGTTTATCTAGTGCTCACTCCTCACTCCTCACTCCTCACTCGGAGCCATCTTCAAGGTAACCCCGGGTAAAGACCCATCTTCCACCGACTTTCTGGAAATAAAAAAGCTCAACTGACAGGCTATCCGGCACCTGCAGGTCTTTAGAACTTAAATTCTTCTTTTCCTTAATCACTTCAAGCATCGTTCTCGAAATTACTTTACCGCCCTTCAAGATGGAAACTTCTTGATTGAGAAGTCGTTTAAGAACTGTCTTAAAGTCTTGCCTGCCATAATACACTACACGATCGCTGTCATCAGGCCCGCGCACCCACAGTGGCAACTTTGTCATCGCTGCCACACTGTCACTTTCTCCGCTTAATACTGCCTGCCTGAATCTGCTCCAAAAATCCTGTGCATCGCTCTTCGCTTCTGCACTCGTCGCAAGGGCAAGTGTAAGCCAAAAGGCCACGACCGCTATACGTCCAAGCATGAATCCTCCTAGATATGTCGGGGCTTAGGCCAGCGGTGCCCCTGCGCAACCCAGTGTGACTTGTAGTAATTCGAGATCCTAACTTGGTCTCCTTGGTTTCCACCCAGCAACTTGTAATAGTCTCTTGTCTCGGTGATATAGAACGAAACGTGGTTTTCCCCGGTATCTTTTCTGACAACTGTAATAGCGCCAGGCTTTGGGCATGTCATCAGCCCTCAGTGCAGCCAGCTTGTTGCGGCGGCTGAATTGGTCCCTGCTATGCCGGCCTGTCTGAGACACCAGTTGACAAAGGCGGAACACCAAGCCACCTCATCGCTTATCGCTCGGAGCGATGTCGCGCTATGATATGTTATGATTCTAGGGTTAGCTGGTGAGCGAGGAAACTCTTTTTGTCCGACTTCACCAGCAGCTATTTTGAGCCAAGGGGCATCATGAAAAGGTAGGGGGCTGACTTCAGATGCAGTGGTGACTCCACGATCCAGAGCCGCCCATGTTTTCACGCCAACCACCCCGTCTATTAATATTCCGGCTGATGATTGGAATTCTCGGACAGCAGCTTCTGTTTTGGGACCTAATATGCCGTCTGTCTTGAGTGCCTGGAGGTAGGGCAGGCGCCTGTTAAGAAGACTCTGCAATCGCATAACCTCCGCCCCTGAATTTCCCAGCCAGAGATCTATCATCTTGCCCCTCTTTTGCCGGTAGTCTTGCTGCCCCGCTGTCCCATGTTGATCCCTCTCGGGACGAAGGGAAGGTTGCCACGCGACGGGAACATTAGCAACCATGGCCTCATTGCCCTACGTTGGAGGTAATATTGCGGGGTATCTTGCAAAGTTCCGGAAGATGCGTTAGCTTTGGGCTGTCTGTTGATCGGCAGCATGTATCCTTGGGCCAGGAGGTTGGGTGTATGCCGACAATTTCCATGTTCTTCGGGATCATCATCAGAATGTTCTACCGGGACTATCAGCAACACCACCTTCCCCACCTCCACGCGGAGTTCCAAGGTGACGTTGCTGTTTTCGCAATTGAGGACGGCAGCATTCTTGATGGATGGCTTCCTCCCCCAAAACGAAAGCTCGTCGAAGCTTGGATGGAAATCCACAAAGACGAACTGCTGGCCGACTGGCAATTAGCTGTAGAAGGTGAAACTGTTTTCAAGATAAAAGGACTTGAGTGAATGAGAAGAATCAACTGGATCCATACGAATGATGACTGGACCCTTGACGTCAGTTTTGCCGACGGGGAAGTGCGTAGATACGACGTGAGGCCGTTGCTGCAAAGTGAAGCGTTCAAGGACCTGGAAGATGTCGCTATCTTCAAAACCGCCCGTAACGGCGGCTACTTCGTGGCGTGGGACAACGATGCCGACTTAAGTGCTGACACCCTCTACTTGGAAGGCATACCCGTTACGCCAGCGATCGAATCGAGCTAATTTCCTCCTCCCGTCGTGCTCTCTTTTGGCATCTCTCTGATGTCCTCAGATCTTCTCCGAGCCTGCGCGCTGAAGCGCTAGGGCCGGCAAGCGTGGTAAATAGGTTTTGGCCGTTTACAACTTGCCACCATCCGCACCTTTCTGCTACAACATCCACCTGTTTATTTCTAAGGGCGGGGTCCTCGGATCCCGCCTTTGCTGTTTTTCGGGAGCACGCATGAAGGTAGTTTTCGGCATCGATTTTGGGACCACCAATTCCGCCCTTTCCATCTACCGAGACGGCAAGGTCGAAGTCGTCGACATCGACGAGTCCGGCGCCAACCCTTCGCTGATGCGCTCGGTCCTGTACTTCAACGAGGATGACGAGATCTTCGCAGGCCAGGAGGCGATCAGTCACTACGTCAACGAGGGGGCGGCGGGGCGATTTATGCAGTCCATCAAGACCTTTCTCCCCAACAGGAGTTTCGAAGGGACCGAGGTGTTCGGCAAGAAGTACGGCATCGATGACCTGGTCGCCATCATCCTGAGGAGGATCAAGGCCAAGGGGGAGGCGCACGTCGGCTTCCCGGTAGACTCCGTGGTCCTCGGCCGCCCCGTCGTTTTCTCCGAGGATGCCGAGAAGGATGCCCTGGCCCAGCAGCGGTTGGAGCAGGCGGCGCGTAAGGCTGGCTTCCGTCACATTCATTTCCAGTTCGAGCCCGTTGCCGCCGCCCTCGCGTACGAAGAGACGCTCCCTGCCGGGGCTGAGAAGTTGGTGTTCATAGGCGACTTCGGCGGCGGGACCTCGGACTTCACTGTGATCAGGGTGAAAGGGGGAGACTTCGCCCGGGCCGACCGGCGCGCCGATGTCCTCTCCATCGGAGGCGTCTATACCGCCGGCGACAAATTCGACTCGCAGATCATGTGGGATAAGGTGGCCAAGTATTTCGGCCGCGGCGTCAAATACAAGGGGATGGGGAAGGACGAGCTCTTCGACATCCCGCACAGCATCATCTACACCCTGTGCCAGTGGCACCGGATACCGCTCCTACGGGCGAGAAAGACCAGGGAGCAGATCCGGCTTATCAAGAATGCTGCCACGGACAAACGGGCCATCGAAAACCTGGAGCACCTCATCAGCGACAACTACGGTTTCTTCCTGTTTCAGTGCATCGAGAAGGCCAAGTGCGAGCTGTCGCAGCAAGACACAACGCAGATTACCTTCCGGGAGCGGGAACTGAGCATCGAAGAAGGGATAAGCAGGGAGGAGTTCGAGCGTATCAACCAGGAGAATCTAAGCCGGATCTCCGCCTGCATAGACGAGGTGATCAGCAAGTCCGGAGTTCGCAGCGATCAGATCGACACCGTATTCCTCACCGGTGGCACCTCCCGGATCCCGATGATCCGGCGCCTCTTCGAAGAGCGCTTCGGTGCGGACAAGCTGGAGAACCGCAACGCCTTCACCAGTGTCGTCCACGGGCTGGGCGCGAGCGTCCCGCTTTTTTGCGACAACCAGTAACTGGAACCGTCGGCAAGGGTGGTGCCCCAAAAAAACTGCGCATCGCCTTGAAAAATTAACAGCGCGGGGTATCCTTTATCATTAGCCCTCCAAAGGGCTCAGCCGCAAAAAAATCGGACCGAAAGTGAAGTAACTGATCAGGTCGATGAGTGAGCAAGGCCCAAAGTTAAGCAAACCTTGGCTGCCCTTACTCGGGGCGGCCGTGGGAAAAAATACCAAAAACCTAACTTCATCCTGAAAGGCCAACCCCTTCGCGAGGAGGGGACGGAAAGCGGCGGATCTTCGTTCGAAGATGGCCGAGCTGCCAAGGGAAATTTCCCCTAGCATGCTCGGCCTTTTTTTGTGCCGGTACCGAGCGTAACGACAACGCAGGGGCTGCCGGCATGGCAGGGCGTCAGGATGCCATGCAGGCAAGGCGCACTACGAGGCGGATCACCCGAGCCCCCGGGAGAGCCAGGCGAAATGACCGAAAACAGGAAAGGAGAAACGGTTATGAAGGCAAAATTACTGCTCCTCGCAATCTCGTTTGCACTGTTGTCGCTGCTACCATGTGCGTCCGCCCAACAAACCGGACACGACCTCCGTGCACTGGCGAGCTTTCGAAACGCGCTCGATCAGGACGGATTCGACGTCCGGCCAGGCCAGAGCATGTCCCTCGACATGTGGCAGCAGTACTGTGACAGCGTGACCTCCAGCGCCAAATACAACAACAAGGGGGCACCGTATCTGACCGCAGCGGTTCCACATCTTCCTGGCGATACCACCGTGATTCCTTATGCCTTTCAACTCCGTCCCGATGAGGCGATGGTCATGATCGGCGTGACGCCGCCGCCCGAGACCTACTTCTCCTACCAGCCTTTCGTTACCAATAAGTTTTACGCCCAGCCCGTGCCTGCCGAACTCCTTACCGCGGCGATCCAGGGATGCGGGGGAGACCCGCACTGTCTGGACGTGGGGTCCAGCCTGGGGGATACCGTGAACGTCGCGACCATCAAGACCCTTGGCCCCGGACCGTACAACGCGCCGATGGTGCTGATTTTCACTCCCGATCGGGGCACTGATGCGCGCGTTCGCTCGGCGCTTCTGAAGGCGGGTTATCCCGCGTCAATCCTCAATACCATCGTCATCCCCGTCTCGTTGGTGAACCTGGGAATCGGACCAGGGCACGACGTACTCATGCTCCTTGGGCGAAACGCGAAGTGGCTGAACGGCGCGGCCGGCGAAGCCGCGGGTCTCGCCTATCTCGCCAGTTTGAACACGGCCAGTTCGCCGATATCGGTCTTCCGGGTGACGCCGAAGACATTCTCGGCGGCAAGCCTCGTCCCATTCCCGGCCCCGGAGCTGCGCGTCCGCGGAACCGGAAAAACGGAAATGAGCCTGATGGGGAAACTTGACGAGATCCGCGACCGCGTGATCGGCAAGTACACCGAAATGGGTTACGTCGTGGCCGCCGAATACACGTCGGCGCCGGGCAGCTACGACGGTTACGACTTCATCCAGCAGATGAAGCGCGCCTTTCTCGATTGCCGCGACACGATCTACGTCGGTGCCGGCGCAGAATCATTTCCCGACCGCTACGATATCAGGTTGACCGACGACGAATTCCTGGTCGTGTACGGCGTCAACCACACCGCCACCGGCAAAGCCGCGTACATGAACCTGAATGCCTATGCGAAGCCGTCGCAGCTGGCGATAGGCAGCGTCTTCGATACCGACTTTGCGCACAGCGCCGATGCGTATCTTGACGCCGGCGATCCCGCCGCTGCTTCGATGTTCGCCTACAAGGCCTCGTGGCAGTGCGGCGACGAGGCTTTCTGCCTGCAAATGTCGAGCGGCGATTGCGCGAGATTGCAGCTCGACGGCCCCGAGCACGCGGCCGACCGGGCAAACACGCCGTTGGCCTTCGGCACCCGTTCCTATCTCGAGCCGGCGACGAGCGTCGGGCCGGCATTCACCGAGGTTGTCTATCACCGGATGATCAAGTTTTCGCGGCCGTGAATGTCGCTGTTTCAGCACCCGCACCGCAGGGCAGCGTCAGCGGTGCCACGATACAGACCGTGACACGGCAGCACTTGGGGCTGGAGATCAGCCGCGCTTCTCAACGGCAGGGGCGTCCCAACATGGCTCCGGACGCCTCTGCGGCAAAGGAGGATACCGATGAGTGCGAAGAATGTGTTTTGGCTATGTATTTTCACGCTGCTCATTGCCGTCTCCGGCAGCCAAGGCGCTGCGACGGACCCGCTCAGCAAGGCGAACCGGTTGCCGGCGTCCCTCGAGATGACGGTGCAGAATTTCCAGGGCGCGGTCTTGCAGGAGGGGTACGAGGTGGCGCGGGGGTACTGGAGGCTGTGGGGAGCCGATGACTGCAAGTTGCCGCTGCAGTCGGTCGGCTTCTGCTACGGCAATAATCCGACCGCTCCGTACGTGCTGGCCATCGTCCCCCCGTGGAAGGACGAATTCGTCGACCGCAGCCTGCAGCATGCGCTCGTTCAAGGGCAAAGGGGGATGGCGGCAAACTACCGGCTGGGTGAAAGGGAAGCGTTGGTGATTCTTGCCCAGATGCCCCCGCCGGCCCGCTACTTCGGCATGGGGACGAACGTCTTTACCCGGCAGACCGAGCTCAACAAGAGTGACCCGGTGTATGCGAAGCTGGATACACCCTCAACACTGGATCTGCTGTACATCATCTTCGGTGCGTCGCCCGATCCCGCCCGCATGATGCTGATCGCGAGCTTCGGCGACACCATCAACAACGTCGTGATCGACAACCAGAGTGCCGGGGGCTGGGGAGAGCCCCGTTATTTCGTCATCACGGCCGACGAGCAGATGGCCACGGCGATGACCGAGGCGCTCCAGAAAGCCGGGGTCGACAAGAGCTTGGTTTTCACGGAGCCGGCCGGCTTCGTTGACCCGGACGACGCGGCCAAACCGCAATTGCTTCGTTTGGGATATGGCCCGGAGGCGGACGATTTCATCACGTACATTCGCTACTCGATGCCGAACGACACCGTTTTGGGTGAGAAGTGGCGCGAGGAGCTGCCACTGACGATACTCCGGGTCCGGGAACCGAACGGCGGCCAGGCTCAGAAGCCTTACAAGATTCAGCAATACGAGGCGAAGAGCTGGAACTTCGACGAGTCGGCCTTGCAGGGCGATCTCAATAGCCTCGTGGCGGCGGTCAAGAGCTACTGGCGCCAGGACGGTGTCGGGCCGCGGCGGGACGCGCCGGCAGCCCAGTTCAAGAGCCTCACCGGCTGGGTCGACCTCGTCGGCCAGCACTGTTTGGGATATGACGGTCCTCCCCCCACAGACCCGGCGGAAAACATCACGCTGCCGCGCGGCCCGATGAACTGCCTGGGCGACAACATGGATGACGAGCCCCAGATCAGTGCCGGAACCTACCCGCTCGATGACGGGCAGGTGATCGCGGTGGTCGGGACGCTGGGCACCAAAACCGGCAATGCCACCTACACGAGCCTTGCGGTCAACTGGTTCCCGCAACTCGTCGGCGTACTGAACAGTGACGACCCGGTTCTCGAAGAGAGTGCGGAGAAGTTTAAGGGCGCACTGTCAGATCCGCAGTTGTACAAAAAATTCTACGTCTACTATTACGCGCGTGACTGCACCGGGCTCTATCCTTTCTGTGAGGAAGTCCCGAGGCAGCTCGTTCCTGCCGGTGGCACCATCAAAATCTTGCAGCGGAACTACATGACCCCCGGTTCAACGCGCGGACCGGACCCGTTGAAGGTTCTCACCCCGTTTTCCATCCAGTTCGATGGCACAAAGGGGATGCGTCCGGCGCAGTGAGGGGCGCTCAGAAAAACAGGAGAACCGACATGAAGGCGAAAATAATGCTGTTCGCAATAATGCTTGCAGGATTGGTGGCTGCAAATCCCGCCTTTGCACAGGGTGATGGGAAATTCCATGTAATCGACAAAAGAGTCGATGTATTCCAGAAGCAATTGGAGCAACAAGGATTTAAAGTTACCCGTTGGGCAGATGCCTTCGGACCCGTTAACCTCGCTTGCTGGGTATGCAACGGACTCACCGACACGGCGTTCGGCAACAATGCCGCGGCGCCATACCAGGTGATAAGCGAGCCGTATGAGGGGGTGCGGGTGGGGCGGGAAATGCAGCTTGAGCCTTACGATGCGGTGATCTTTATTGGAAAGACGCCCCCGCCCGTTGCTTACTTCAGCTACACGGGTTTCGTTTACAGCCGTTACGACGGAGAGGGCAAAGACAGAAAGGAAATTTTCTCAAGTATCGGAGACACCATAAACCACTCCCGGATCAACACGGTTGATAAGAAACATCCTTTCGACAAAGACGTAATCGTCGTCATGACCGCGGACCAGGGCACCAACGCGAGCGTTCTCCACGAGGCGATGCGAGCGGGGTTTCCGCAATCGATCATGAACACCATGGTGGTTCCCTCATCCGTCGTGAAGCTGGGTAAGGATGAAAAGGCCGACACCCTGATTTTCGTCCAAAGGATGTATCTGCCTGGCAACCAGGACGACCTCGACAACTACATGAATACCTCAAGCCAGTGGGCCAGCGTGTTGTACGTGACCTATCCGGAGAAGCCCGCAAAGCTGGACCCTTACCCCGCACCGCAAATGCTGGTGCGGGGGACAGGGAAAACGGAAACCGATCTTATGCCTGCCCTTGACCGTCTGGAATCGGCAATTGTTACGGCTAACCCCGGGTATCAGGCCGAGAAACTCCAAAGCGGTATTTGGCTGCTTGAATGGCTGGACGGTTTCCAAAGAGGGACGAACCTCATCGGCGAGTGCAGGGATACCGTGTACCTGAAAACGGCCGATTTCAAGCTTGGCAGCAGCCCTGAAGATTTCCTGGTGGTATTCGGAGTGAACCATGAAGCTACCGGGAAAGCGACGTACTCCAACTTCACCTTGTACCATGCGGCGATGGAATTGGGGCTTGCGGGGAAAAACAGCCGGGAAATCATCGGCACTGCAGATCGTTACGATCTCGGCAAATATCAGGCGATGTCCAAACAGCTCTATGCCTTAAAAGTGGCACGCGATTGTGGCGGACTTCCTGCGACGGAATGCTTGGAGGTCAGGCAGATCCCGGTAGGGAATTGCCCGTTCGGGGATTGTTGCCCAAGGGGTAGCCTGGATGATGACCTGTTCCTGGGTTTTCGTGCCTATGTCGAACCTGAGACGGGTGTCGGGCCGTACTGGTTCGAAATATTGTGGGACCGTGCGATCCACTTCAAGAAATAGCCAAGGACATTGGTCCATGCAGATCCCTTCGGCCGGTCAATCGATGTTTTCGCCGCCGGGTGCCGCACTCATGATCGGCTGAGGGGGGATGACCACGGAGGAATAGCGAGATGAAAAGAAAGGGTGCTAATAAACCTCTCATGGCATTGGGATTGTTGTGCTGCCTGTTCCTCGTGATGCCGACAGTGGCATTTTCTTGGAACCAGGCGACCCATGCCTACATTGTCGACCGGCTGGGTAGCCATGCGGGGCATGACGACCTGAAAGAGATGTGGGGGAGCGTCGCGCCGGACATGTACAACTTCGTGTTCGACCCGGACTTGTGCCCCGGCTGGATAGGGGATCAGACCCAGGGTACTTACGCCGACACCTTCCTGAAGGTCTGGGACGCAGCGGAGACAAAAAACGAAGAGCCCCTTGCTTTCGGGTTCGTAAGCCACAACCAGCAATGGGGGGGCGATCACGTAGCCCATACCTCCTGCCAGACATGCGGGGAGAACGACGGGTACATCATCGTGAAGGCGAGGCTACTGCTGAACGCTCCGGTAAACCCCGCCGACCCGGAGCAGACTTTCGGCAAGGCATTCGCCGGTCTCGGCATGGACCCCGACATGGCGCTGCTGACCGCCCACGCGATCGTGGAAGAAGCGATAGACATAAGGCTCGGGAACGAAGTGGCCCCTCTGCTCGGCCGGCGCTTGGCCGCAGCGGCCCGTAGCGACACGAAGGGGTTCCAGCCCCTGTTCGTGAAGGCCTTTGCAGAGGATTACGCGGCCTACTGCTTCGGCAGCGGCTCCTCGACCGCAGCCGCTGAGTTGACCGCAGCCGCTGCGTTGACCGCTGCCGAGAAAGGGCACCGAAAGGACATGATCTTCCTGGGACAGGCCATCTCCCAGCCCGAACCGGTTGCGGTGCAACTGCTCGCCGTGCAGCTTACCGGGGTGCTCTCCGAGCTCGGGTTCTCCGTCCCCGTCGACATCCTCAAAACGGCAATGTTCAGTGCCATGGGGATCTGTGACGACTACAAGGCAGAGATCGAGGCTGCCGTCCTGTACGTAGGCAAGAGCCTGAAGGATCACGGGATTACCCTATCTTTACCCCAAGGGGGGCGGCAGAAGAAATAAGGAGCCGGGAAGAGGCGGGCCTTAAACCAGGGACACCCGGGGGGGGGATGAAAAGCATATTAAGCCTGGTACGCGGCTAAAGGGGAGATCGAAATGAAAACAATCAGAGGCGACAAAATGGAGAAGCAGATACTTAACACGCGCTCCTTGAAGATCATGTTGGCGAGGACTGCCGTTATTCTCCTTGGACTCGGTGCATTTTCATCCGTACCTGCAATGGCCGAAATCTTGTTCATGGAGGAGCAATTAACCTCAGACCCTGCATCCCAGGAAAATCCTGATATCTCCGGTGACCTCATAGTGTATCAGGACAATAGAAACGGCAATTGGGACATCTACCTGATGAAGTACGGTTATCCGGAAAATCGCATAACCACGAATACGGCAAATCAAACCACTCCGAGAATTTCCGGCGATAAAATCGTTTATCAGGATGACAGAAACGGCAACTGGGACATCTACCTGTATGACCTGACAACAAAAACGGAGACCCAGATAACCACGAGTGCGGCTAGTCAGGAATTTCCTGCAATAGACGGTACCAAAATAGTGTGGCAGGACAATAGGAACGGCAACTGGGACATCTACCTCTATGATCTGCTGGCAAACACTGAAACACGGGTGACAGCATCAGGGGCAAATACATCTCCAGCGATCTCCGGCAACCGCATAGCCTACATCAAGGATGGCAACGTGTACTATGTTGACCTCGCCGGTGGAAGCGAAACCAAGATATGGCAATACTCCTGCGATCCCGATCTTGGATGTCAAAAGGGGAGTCGAAATCCGCAGCTTCCAGCAATCAGCGGCAGTCATATCGTCTGGGATGTGTTGAATAGTTATCGGTGGTCTCCTCCTAACGACTTCATGTGGGGCAATGACCGTGATGTTTACATGAAAGATGTGGCAACCGGTGCCACTTGGAATACGACAGCCCCAGTGTACTGGACCGACCACGTGCCTCATCAATCGCCGCACATCTCCGAGCTCTACAGCGGGGTTTATTACATCGTTTATCAAGGGTGGACATATGACACTTACCACTGGAACATTTACCTCTACAACACGCTCTATCCCGCTGAGTTCAGAGTGACAAATGTTGTCGGAGAGCAACTGTTTCCAAGAAGTTCCGGCGGGCGCATCGTTTACATGGACTCCAGGAACGGCAACTGGGACATTTACATGACAACGGTCGGCTACGGTGCAGGTAATCCGCCGCCCACACCTGCTGCTGCAATACAACAGATTCAGATTATCCAGAGCATCGTCGCCGATCCGGTTCGGGTGGCGACAAGCGACATGGATGGGGCCAACACCAAAGTAGAGGAAAACAGGAGAAAAGCCCTCCTGAACAAGTTTGATGCGGTCATCGCAAGCATCAAGGCGGCGGAAGAGTCCACGAAGCCGGTGCGCAGGACGGCTGAATATCAAAGCGCCTTGGATCAACTCAACTCGATACTGGACAAAACAGACGGATGCGCTCTCAGAGGCACACCCGACACGCAAGGATCGGGTTCTACGCCGGACTGGATCATTACCTGTCCATCGCAGGCGCTGATAGACCCGCTGATCGGTAACTCGATAGCCACTCTGGAAGCGCTCATCAAGTAGGTAGGGTCTTCGAGCGCGGCAGCGGATGTCAAAAAACGGACCTGAAAACGGAGGTCGGAAAGGAGGAACCATCATGGACGTCGGACGGTACATCCTTCTGCTATGGGCCGCTGTCCTTGGTGTCTCCACAACGGCAGCCGCCGGGGAATTCACCCCCGGCAAGTCATTCCTGGCGCCGGGGAGAGAGCCCGCACCCACGACCTACGCGCTGGACGCGAGCGCCTCGGGCGCGATCCGGACCATCAACAACATCGTCAACCTCACGGTGGTGTCGAGGGACGCCAACGACCTGAAGGCGGAGTACCGGGCCGGATTCATCCAGGGGAAGTTGCAGGGGACGATGATCGTCTCGGCCCGGGACAACTGCTGGGACAACGCCTACCTGATCAACCCTGACCACACGTTTCCGAAGCAGCACGGTCCCGCGCAGGCGGAGCTGGAAAAGGCTGGCGATCTGCTGAACGCCAACTACGCCGCCTTCTTGCAGTACCTCGAAGACCCGGCGACCGATGCGGATACGGCCCACCGGCTGAAGAGGCTTCTCTTCCGGATGCTCGGCATCTACCACGGCGCCACTTTCGAGGAGCCGGCCGGCCTCGACTTTTCCGGCAACTGGCTCCCCGACGGCAACTACTTTCAGGCGTCGGAGCTTCTCATAGGCTATGAGACCGCCGCCCCTACCTTCATGGACGTCTACTTCGTGAACGCCTTCTGCGACCTGATGGACGTGATCTCTTTCCTGGACCTCCCTCCGGGGGGAACGAGAACGGGCGCTTTCCCGGACCGGTGCTCCGCCTTCCTGAAACGCGCGGGGGGCGAGATAATCCTCACCCACAACACCTGGTCGGGGTTTCTTTCCCAGTCGATGGCGCAGACCCTGGTCGTCAACAACGACATGATCACCTTCAACGCGGCGACCCCCGGCCTGATCGGCTCGACCACCGATTTCGGCTATAACAACAAGGGGCTCATGTTCAACGAGACAACCCATCGGATGTCCCGCAGCCAGGTCAAGCCTCTGGGGCTCTGGATCTTCTGGCGGGCGGCCCTTGCGGAGCAGTTTTCGGATTCCATCACCGCGTTCTTCGACGCCATCTCCCTCGACAACACCGGCAGCTACCTGAACGGTTACATGCTGGCGGACGCCAACACCGGCGAGACCGGGCTGGTGGAGATGTCCTACCGCTGCTTCGTTTACTACCGCTCGACCGGCGGCCCCTACGCGGTCACGAGCCGCTCGACGGACGGCGGCGTTTGCTCAACCGATTACGACGCGGAGATGGTCACCCCCGACTACCTGATGGGGATCAATTACCCGGCCTCGCTGCAGGTGCGGGAGGATCTCCAATCCACCGACAATCGCCCCGAGCGGCGGGTGCAGTTCAACAGATGGTTGCCCGGGGTGACGAATCTGCAGACGGCACGAAACGTCATCACCTATACCGATCCGAACAACCCCCTATCCGTCTTCGGGCGCTGGGACCTGGGGTATGGGGTGACCGACTATCCCAAGCAGATTCCGGACGGGGCGCTCGACGCCAAGGTGGGGTCGACGGAAATGGTGCGTTCTTTTATGGCGTTGGCAGGCGTCCTCGATGCTTCAGCCACGAGCAGCGGTTTCTGGATGCTCTACGGTACTCCCCATGTGCAGGGGAAGCCGTTCATCTGGAGCGAGTCGCCGTGGGCCTGGCAACCCTTGCGTGATGTGCCCGACAGACTGGACGGCAAGTTCACGCTGATGCCGCTTTATCTGAAGTGAGGTGCCCGAGATGCTGTGCAGATGATCGAGAAAAGGGACAGGATGATTGGCCCGGCATGGGCCGGAAAAGGAGGCAGCTATGAAAATCACCTTGACGCGCTGTTGCTCTTTCCTGGTTTTTCTGATGATGATCGCCAGCGGATTTTCCACAGCTTACGCGCAAGATGTACAGAAAAACGGAAGCGAAAAACAAAATACACCCGCTGCAACCGCTTCGGAAAAACGTCCCATCAAAACCATCGGCATCGTAGGAGGGGTCAGTTGGGCGTCATCGATAGAATACTATCGCATCATGAACGAACAGGTCCGCGACCGGTTGGGTGGTGTGAGTTCCGCGCAGTTGCTGATGTACTCCATCGAGTTCGGCGAATTTTCCAAGCAGGAAAAAATGGCCGATAAAGGGGACTGGACCTTGATGACGAAAACCATCGTCGATGCCGCCCAACGGCTGAAACGAGGCGGCGCGGATTTCATCGTCATCGCGTCCAACACGCTCAATTCGCTTGCGGGCACCGTCGAACAGCAAGTCGGGCTGCCCGTTCTCCATATTGCCGACGCCACGGGAAAAGCGGTCGCCAAAAAAGGGGTGCGTACCGTCGCCCTGCTTGGCACAACCTACACGATGGAACAACCCTTTTATCGAGACCGTCTCACGAAGTACGGGATCAAGGTCGTCATACCCAGCAAGAAAGAGCGGGATTACATCAATACCGTGATTTTCGACGAGCTGTGCGCCAATAAGGTGCAGCGGGAATCCAGGGAGGGATTCAAGAAAATCATCGATCGCCTCAGGAAAGAAGACGGTGCGGAAGGGGTCGTTTTAGGCTGCACGGAGATTCCGTTGCTTATCAAACAGGAGGATGTTTCCATTCCGGTTTTCGACACGACGCAAATACATTCTGAGGCCGCGGTTGAATATTCGCTGAATGGTGAATAGCAGATCGTCAGATGCCGCAGGAAAAACGCCGTGAAATCCGGCAGAGCGCCGGAAAAAAAGGAGAGGCAAGCACATTCAGTGACCAAAGGAAGGAGGAACGGGTATGAAGATAAAAATATTCTTATCCTTGATGGTGGCAGCTTTGTTGCTGCCGGCGCCTTGTGCGTTCTCGAAAGAGGCACCGGGGCGGGCCCTGGTTACCTTCCAAGAAACGCTCAAGCAAAATGGCTTTGCGGTGACCCCCGGCGTTGCGACGGTCTATAACCCGCTGGGGGAATTCTGCGCCGACAACCTCCCGGACGCCGTGTTGTCGAACTCGGGTCTCTACCTCATCCCAAGTGTCCCGAAAGAGGCCGTGAAACCGGGAGAGGTGCCGGTGCTGACACAAAAATTCAAAGTCCGGCATGACGAAGCGGTCGTGCTGATAGGCCAGACGCCGCCACCGGCAAAATACTTCGCCTTCTACGCACATATCTACAGCAGGTTCTACCCGGACAAGGAAGGAAGTCTGAAAAAAACGGACATCTTCGGCACCGTGGGAGACGCCGTCAATAACGCCACCATCAAGACCGCCGGACCTACCCCTTTTAACACTTCCTTTGTGCTGATTTTGACCCCGGACCAGGGGACGGATGCCGCCATTCGTGCGGCGCTCAGGCGCGCCGGCTACCCGGAGGCGATCTTCAATACCATGGTGCTCCCCGCGTCGATGCTGAACCTCGGACACGGCGACACCGCCGATGACTTCCAGATCACCTTGCGCACGGCGAAGTTTGAAGATCCGGTGGCCGGCACGCGTTACATCGAGGGCTCGCCGGAGAAGCTCCATCTCTTCCGGGTGACGCCAGGCGCGCAGGCAAGCGCCAAACCCTTCCCGATGCCCCCTTTGCGTGTCCGCGGAACGGGAGAAAGCGAGATGCGCCTGATGAACAAGCTGGCGGAGCTCCGCGCAGGCATCATCGCTGCCAATCCCGGCATGTATGCTACCGACTTTCTCACCGCGGTAGCCTGTTACGAGGACTATGACAACCTGCAACGCAAAACATGGGCAGATGGTGGCACCCGGGATGGATTTGTTCTCGATGCTGGTTGGATGATGCCGCAATCCAATCTCAATGACATTATCACCTTGGCCGACGACGAGTATCTCGTGATTTATGGCGCCAATCACGTCACCACCCGGAAAACGACGTACATGAACGTCAATTTTTACGCGACCGGATACTTGGAAGAGGACGGCCCGCATCCGAAATGGAATGCGTTTTTAGGCGGATTTTTCGACGACGATCTTCCGGTAGGCTCGGCCAGCGGCTACCTCCGCGCCGGGGACCCCGATGCCGACCTGATGTACGTGTACAAGGCGTCGCGCAACTGCGGCAACGAAGCCGGCTGCGTGCCGTTGTCCGCCCCCTGCGAGCGCGTGAAACTCGATGACAACACGATCCTGGGGGTGTACTTCCGCATGTACCTTGAACCTGCGACCAAGGTGGGAGCCGCCACGCAGGAGATGCTTTACGACCGCATCATCAAGTTTTCGCCGCGTCCCTAAGGCGACTGCGCAGGCACAACGGACTGGGGCCAGGCCGGTTTCGACTTCCGGCCGGCAAGGGAGGAAACGATGAAAGTATCTACCTGGATCGGTACGTTCGGCTGCCTCATCGCGCTCGCGTTCCTGATGAATCCCGGTGACGCACGCGCCGTGGAGTTCAACGCTCGAGGCTGTGGGTGGCCGCTGGTATTCTCGCCCGAAGGCTCCGGTAACGTGCAGGGCCCCGACGGTGCGGCCCGTTACTGGATCATGCCCTTCGACACGCGGTACGAAAAGATGACCATCAAGGGCACCTATCCCAAAATCCGGTATTTTGCCATCACCGCTTACGAGACTCTCGGTTACGACGCGGAACACAACACCAACCAGGGATTCCATCTCGTAGAGCATAATCTGTACGATGCCCAGATCACCCCGGATCCGGGCAGCAGCAACCCGTTCGTCCCGCCGGGCGGCCGCAGCGGCACCTATACTGTCGTGATCTCGCGCTCCGACACTAGCCCGGGGAATACCATCAAGGTTTCCTCGGACCTTGTTTGGGTGGTCCTGCGCATGTACGT
This sequence comes from Geomonas propionica, assembly GCF_016458235.1. Lineage (GTDB taxonomy): Bacteria > Desulfobacterota > Desulfuromonadia > Geobacterales > Geobacteraceae > Geomonas > Geomonas propionica. Next base: position 407,908 of record NZ_JAEMHK010000003.1, read on the forward strand.
ACCGAACGCCGATCCGTCCTTAACCGGCAAAGCCCTGATGGGCGGGGTGCCGCTCCCCACCATAACGCTGACGGACGTGACCGGGGCCGGCAGGCAGTTGGACACCTGCCCGACGGTCAACAAGTGGGGCGAGATCAGTGCCTTGGCCCAACTGCTCTTCCCGCTGAACTTCGACCCGAAGGTCGAAGAAGGCACGCCGTCCGGCGATCGGCTCTGGTTCGCTTCACCGGCAAACCCGCCGTCGATCCTGTGGCCCAATCCGGACGGCAAATACATGATGATGTGGCCGGGTGACGAATACCAGCCGGGGCGGATCATCGTCATACACGGCAAGGCGCCTGGGGTGCCCGACACGTTCAATGGCGCGCCGATCTGGGAGCCTTCGCGGGGCTTCCGGAGCGTCGACATGCGCTACTGGGCCCTTTGTGAGCAGGACTTCGCCGTGCCGCTTTCGCTCGTTGGTTGCGCAACCGATCTGACGACACGTCTCGAAGGGGGCTATTATACGATCGTCATATCGGACGATCGGCAGCGCCCGGATTGGTTAAGCCCCAACATCAACTGGCTGCCGTATGGTGACGAGCGGTATCCCAAGTTCGTGGTTTTGCGCAACACGCTGGTATCGGCAGATTTTCACTATGCGGTCAAGGAGGCATGGGCCCGCTGCGCGTTCGATTTGGATTTCAAGAGCCTTCCCGAGCGAAGCGTTCTGGATGAAAAGGGGCCATGCTCCCAGGACGCGATGGGCGAGTACTATCCGGTCGCCGTCTGGTGCGATAAAGCGACCTTCATGCACGGCGGCTGGCATGCCTGCATGAAAGAGCGATAACGGCGCATCTCGCAGGAGGTGGAACAATGAAAAGGATTGGAAGTGTAGTGCTCAAATCGCTCGCGTTCCTGGCGATGGCCGGTTTCATCTGCGCCAACGCCTACGCTCAGAACGTACCGCAACGCAACGAGCCCCAGGCATTTGTCGTGTGTACCGGATGGCACGCCCTCTGTACTGCATCCCCCGACTGCAAAATGAACGGCGACAAGGCTTATTGCGACTGCATGAGGGTGAACGAACCTCATATCGTCGAAACATCGAATATCCAGGATGCCGCGGTGAAACACCTGACACTCGCCCAGTGCACCACGAGGCACCGTTGCGATACGGACGAGGCCCCTGTCTGCAAGGCCATCAGGGACGGACTGTACGAGGTGGACAACGTCAGGTATGACTGGGTCTCTACTTTTTCCTATCGCGGGTGGTGCGATATTTTGAAGGTGAAGCCGGTCGCTTGCGATCAAAGCGCACCCGGCTACAGCGGGGATTTGAATTGGGCCGTCTGCGACGGCGCGCCGTGCACGGAAATCCAGGGCCCGTCCGACCCGGAGAGGCCGCTAAGCTGTCGGTGCCAGGTGAAGGATACGGCGTTTCTGGGAACCACTGGCAGTTGTACCGGTAACAATGGAGGGATCATGTCAAGCTCTCCGGTCGGGACATGGGATTTCGAAAACAACCAGTACCGGATACCTCTGCCGGGCTATCAGTACGTGCAGGGGGCATGTGCGCCATTGAAATCCGATGCCTTTTAAGGGACCGAAACCAGGAACTGGAGAACAATGAAACGTGATGTTCGACACGATCCATGTCTGCGGCCGTTGTCAGGACGCTACGATCGCGTTCGTGGAACAGAGCCTGAAAGATCACTGGATAACGTATCAGCTGCATCCTAGAAACAAGTAGCCCCAACCGTTCCCGCGTTTTAGCCTAAGTGTCTCACCGAGACACTTAGGCGGCCGCAGCCCAACCAGCAGCTTGATGTCTGAGAATCGGGCCCGGCCGTTACCCCAGATTCCCTCAGATCCTCTCCGTGGCTAATGGTTTGACTGCCTTGCCACCCGCCGCTCAGCAGATTTCAGCGAGCAAGGCAATGCCCTGCTCGATCTCGCTGCCGGTCATTCCGCCGAAGCCGAGCATCAGGGTCACGCTCTCGGATTGGCCGGTAGTGTGGAAGTCGGAAAACGGGATCAAACGGATGCCTTTTTGCCGGGCTCTTTCTATAATCTCCGCTTCGCTGCAGGATGCTTCGGGCAACGTGATGACGACATGGAGCCCGGCACCTTGGCCGATGACGACGGCCCGGCTGCCAAAGCTGGTTGCCACCGACCGCAGCAGCGTGTCGTGCTTCTTTTTGTAGACGGTGCGCATGCGCCGGATGTGCCGCTCCCAGTGCCCCTGCTCCATGAACGCTGCCATGGCTCTTTGTTCGATCAGTGAGACGGAGGAGTTATAGCCTCTGTAGAGTTGGCGGTATCTTGCCAGTAAGGAGTAGGGGAGTACCAGGTAGCTCAAACGGAGTGCCGGGGAGAAGATCTTGGAGAAGGTCCCCGAATAGATGATGTTGCCGGTCGGGCGCAGCCCCTGCAAGGAGGGGATGGGGTTCCCCTGGTAACGCAGCTCGCTGTCGTAGTCGTCTTCGATGATGTACCTGCCGCCGGAATCCGCCCATTCTATCAATGCCAACCGGTTGGCCACCGGCATCACGTAACCCAGGGGCAACTGATGCGAAGGTGTGACGTAGGCGATGGTGGCGCTGCCGGCCCTGAGCCGGTCCAGGTCGATCCCGGCCTGCCCGACGGGGACGGGGCCGACCGCGTAGGCGTGGTTCTGGAAGACGGCGCGGGGCAGGTGGTAGCCGGGATCCTCGACCGCTATCAGTGCATGATCCTCCTGCAGCAGGTGCGCGACGATCTCGAGGCTCTGGTGCAGCCCTGCACTGACAATGATCTGATCCGGGCCGCAGATGACGCCGCGTGATTTTTCCAGATAGCCCTGGATCAATCGGCGTAAATGCCAGTCTCCCTGGAGGTCGCCATAGTGGCTGAGCTCATGGCTGTCGCGGCGAACACCTTCTATCAAGCATTTGCGCCAGAGTTCGCGGGGGAAACTTTCCGGATCGAGGCGGGCGGGATGAAAATCATAGATAAACCGGGATGCCGCGGGCGGATACTCGTTCTTGCATGGTCTTCCGGCTAGGGCGTGCGGAGCCACTTCCTGGTCGAGTGCCGACACGAAATAGCCGCTACGCGGCCTGCTGTAGATGTACCCTTCGGCGAAAAGCTCCTGGTAGGCACCATCGACCGTGTTACAACTGGCAGAAAGCTCGGTGGCCATCTGTCTCACCGAAGGGAGCCTTGTTTCGGCAGGGAGTTTTCCCGACAGGATCTGCTCTCTGATCTGATGGTAAAGTTGCTTGTACAACGGTACCGGATCACTACTATTCAGGATGAACATGCTGCCCCCGTCGTCTCCAACTTTGGCTGCTCTTGATGGACCTGCCTGCCAAGCCATGCACCAGCCGTCTCTGCATAGTCGCATACTATCCGATCTGCTACCATAAAAAAAACAAAAACTGTGACTGTGAGTGGCTGCAGATACATCATATGATCGCCTCACTGATGTCAGGCCGGCAAAAGCGCTGCCGGGAAAAACAGAAAAAGCATCGAGAGGTAATCAATGAAAAGAAGTATGAAGCTTGTGGGTACGCTGTTTATTATGCTCATGTCTTTTGCAACCAGTGCCCTTGCGGAATCGGTCACCTTCCCCAAGGGAGCTGCAACGCCGTCGGAGACGTGCGGAGAGTGCCACCAGGCGCTTTTTGAGGAGTATGCCCTGGGCGTTGGCAGTGATAATCACTCCGCCAATCGCTCGATACCCGCGGCGGTTTCTTCCGCGGCGACGGCCCATGCCACCTCGAAGTTCACGCCGCTTGCTTCCGGCGGCGATGTGGAATGGTGCCGTTCCTGCCATTTTGCCGGCTCGTTCAACATCCCCGGCAAGAACGAGGTCGGGAAACAGCTGCCCAACGCGGTGAATGCGGGGGAGATCTCGATCACGTGCGCCACCTGCCACCTGACGCCCGAGGGGAAGGTACGGGGCATTCACAAAACGGGAAATGCACCCCATGCATCCGTTGTCGAGCCTGCTCTGCGGACCTCCGCGGTCTGTGCTCACTGTCACGTCGACACCAAGGACACCAGGATCGTTGGTGGGCAGTACCAGACCTATCTGGAGTGGCGCGACGATTTCAAGAAGCCGGGGCTCGGTGCGCAAGAGTGTCAGGATTGCCACATGCCTCGTACCTTGCGCAAAGTTGCCGAGGATTCAAGCGGTGCACCGGTAGCCGTAGGGCGGCACCTCTGGACTGGTGGCCACTCCACGCAGCGCCTGGGCGGATCGCTGAGCCTCTCGATCATCCAGCGCGAGAAGGAGAAGGCTAACCTATCTTTCAGCGTGACCAACATCGGCGCCGGACATTCCGTCCCTACCGGCCCCAATGCGCGCGGCGTCTATCTCTCGGTGGATGTGCTGGACCGGCAGGGAGTAAGCAGGGCACGGAAAGATTGGCTCTTTGCGCCCAATTTCAGTGCACGCCCCGATGACAAGGCATTCCTGGAGCAGGACAAAAAGCTCTCCGGTTACGAGGGATATGCGCAGACACGGGCTGACGCGCAGGGTGTGCATGAAGCTCCGGTTCGAGCCGGTGAAGCACGGTTGCTGAACTGGGATCCCGCCTTGGCCCCGGGTTTGTACACCGTCAAAGCGAAGCTGAGATACACAACCGATCGCTTCAAAGCGCCGGTCGCTGACGACGAAAAGGAAATGGGCAGTGCAGCGCTTCTCATCATGAACAAGTAGACGTACGAACGGGAACAGACTTAGGTGCTGCAGGTAACCTAAGTCTGTTCCCAACTAGGAGAGTACCCGTTACCCCCACGACCCAACCCACTATGCGGATCCTCGACTACCTTGGGCTTGAGTTGCGGGCCGCACAGGATCTGCATGACTTGGGCGATCCCCGTCAAACGCCCAGATGTCTAACCCTCTATCCCCTGCACCAACCAATTCTCCCTGAGTCCTTGTTTTGCTTCTCTCAGATTTCCACAGATTTCCTCAGATTGTCTCCGTGGCCAAAGGCTTTTATGCATTTACTTAATAAGGCGTTGAGGACTAGCTGGCTCTAGATATACTCTTTTCTTGGTGTCCGATAAGCCTATGACAGTGGGCTAAAGAGCAGAAGGTGGGGGGATTCGCGTTGTGGCCGGAGTTGATTCGTGATGACTTAGGGGAAACGGGATGAGAGAGAAGACGGCGCATTTTGAGCTATCTTCACTTTTGAGGACACACCATATATCCTAACGGACCAGGAGGGTGTGTCATGAGATCGAATCGCAAG
>NZ_JAEMHK010000040.1 GCF_016458235.1 Geomonas propionica
GTGGTGACTTTGAATCGCCGCTTAGTCTTCACTCGCAGATCATTTTCACGCATCAGGCGCCAGACGCGGTTCTTTCCAACGTACAGCTGTTGCTTTCGCAGTTCGTTGAGTATTCGTAATGCACCGTACGTCTTGTCGCTGTCGTGAAAGGCTTTTTTGATAGCTGGTAGCAGCGCCTGGTCTTCACGCTGCCGCCTGGTTACGCGGCCGGCTGCATGGACGTAATACCAACTCCGAGTCACTCCAAGAACTCGGCACATCTCCTGAACTCCGAATTCGGAGCGGTGCTCGGTTATGAACCCGAATATCGATTCGGATCCGTCGAGAAGATGGCCACTGCTTTTTTTAGAATTTCACGCTCGCGGAGTAGCCTCTCGTTCTCTTTACGCAGGTGCTTCAGTTCGGCTTCAACTGATGCATGGCTAACTTTTACAGGATCTTGTTGGTCCCGATGTTTCTGGACCCACCCTTTGAGAACGCCATGGGTGATCCCCAGGCTGCTCTCTACCTCACGGATGGTTCGGCCTTCATCAACGACTAACTTGATCGCTTCTCGTTTAAACTCTGAATCGTACTTGCGATTCGATCTCATGACACACCCTCCTGGTCCGTTA
>NZ_JAEMHK010000041.1 GCF_016458235.1 Geomonas propionica
ACCAAACACTTATCGAAGCTCCCATCGCTGCAGGTATTGCTTTGCAGCGACTGCGAAGTCGTTATCTTCGCGACTTAGAAACCGTACCGTGCCCTCTGCCGTCCTACTCTAAAAAAACGCGTTTGCCGCTCGATGCGGCACGCAGTTGTACCGCGGGCTGCGGCGAGGGGCAGAACTCACTGAAACCTGACGAAGCGATTCCTTTATGTTGTGGAGCGGGACGGGCTCCAATCCAAAACACCTGGTTTCCGCGGGCATATGCTGATTGACCGGTTCGTGCTCACAGGCACATCGCTGATTCTTTCACGGTCATGGTCATGCTCGCCCTCGTGATGGGTCCAGTTGGGATACGGGTTGCTCCGTCCCCTCCAGCCTTAAACCGTCGCGAAGAATTTTTCCGGATGGAACGGCTCTTTGTTTTTCAGCATGAAGTAAATAGCACGTCCTAGTTTATGCGCCACGATGGCGAGAGCCTTTCCCTTCCCGTGAGCCCTTGCCAAGTTTTCGGCGA
>NZ_JAEMHK010000042.1 GCF_016458235.1 Geomonas propionica
AATAGCACGTCCTAGTTTATGCGCCACGATGGCGAGAGCCTTTCCCTTCCCGTGAGCCCTTGCCAAGTTTTCGGCGAACTTTCCGGCTCGCGGATTGTTTTGGATAAAGGAAACCGCCGCCTCGGAAAGCGCCCATTTCAGATGCGGATTTCCGATCTTTGCCCCGCCGGTCCCTTTCTTCTTGCCGGCGGATTCGTGGGTACATTTTACCAACCGGGCGTACGAGGCAAATCTTTGCACGGTCTCGAAACGATGGATGTCCTGGATTTCATAAAGTAGAACCAAAGCAATAATCTGTCCTACTCCTTTGATCGAACGCAGCAGCATGAGAGCATGCCGGTCATGTTGCTGGGCGGTCTTTTCAATCTCCGGTTCCAGAATGCCAATTACGTCACAGTAAGAATCGATCATGGCAACATCGACCTCGATAATCTTTCTCGCCTCCGGGTCGGTAAAGAGTTCCGCAACCTG
>NZ_JAEMHK010000043.1 GCF_016458235.1 Geomonas propionica
GTTTGCGACAGACTCAGCACCCTACCTGAACCGGATCAGCCTGTCAAGATTTTCTTTCAAAAAACTTTCGAGGCATTCTGCAGTGGCTTGATCCGAGGATCGTACCCGAAAGGCTGCCAGAACACCGCTAGGTGCTACTGTGGCCCTTCTTCCTGCCGGTTCATCTATTCGGTTGCAAAGAACGTCGCTACTGCGAAGCCAAACTTTATAGCAAAAACAATTCCGACTGTCAATGCTTTTTTATTTGCCGCTGCCGAACATTGTTGCCTCGTCGTCAGTGGATGGTGGTTATAACAAATGCCCTCCCCTGCGTCAACGGGTTTGTTGTTTGTTTTTGTTAACAAGAGCGAAGCGGCTGTAATGGCTGAAGGACTGCCTCTCTGTGAACACTGGTGGACCCGGTGGACATCCGTGGACCGGGATCTTCTAAACAAAAAACAAAGGGGCGATGCTTTC
>NZ_JAEMHK010000044.1 GCF_016458235.1 Geomonas propionica
ACACGACTGATAATCGTGAGGTCGGTGGTTCGAGTCCACCTAGGCCCACCATCCCCCTTCGCCAAGGCTACGGGGGATGAACCCCACGGGGTTAGCTAATCAGCCGTCTCCAACGAAATGGGGGTGTAGCTCAGCTGGGAGAGCACCTGCCTTGCACGCAGGGGGTCATCGGTTCGATCCCGTTCACCTCCACCATTTTGGTTCGATTCCTTCGGGGACGATCTAATACCGTTCTTTGACAATTGCATAGTAGTGAATGTAGGTAGCAACCGAAATGACTTAGGTCGTTTCGGGAAGTATGCATAGTCAGTTAGATCATTTACAGTTTTTTTATGGTCAAGCTACTAAGGGCGTACGGTGGATGCCTAGGCAGAGAGAGGCG
>NZ_JAEMHK010000045.1 GCF_016458235.1 Geomonas propionica
CCGCCCGAGTAGTCCTCGAAGCGCGCGTTGGCCCAGTTGGCGTAGCTGCCGAACGTGGTCGCCGTGTTCTTCGGCGCGGGCGGATAGCCGTGGCAGGAGTCGCAACTGCCGCCGATCGGTTTGAAGGCGCCGCCGGCGCTGGTGTGGGTGTGGCAGTCGAGGCAGCCCGAGGTGAAGTGGCTCGATTCCGGAACGCCGGCGCGGTAGTAGTTGGTCTTGGTGTGGCAGACCTGGCACAGGCCGCGGTTGGTGGTCGTCTCGACCAGCGTGGTGGCCCGGTCGGTGTACGAGATGTTGAAGCCCCGGATCTCGCTCCTGATCATGGAGAGGTTTCCGGT
>NZ_JAEMHK010000046.1 GCF_016458235.1 Geomonas propionica
GAAGTACACCGTGACCGGTACCGCTTCCGGGCCCGGCAGCGTCACCCCGGCCAGTACCCAGGTCAACTACGGTGGTAACGCCGTTCTCACGGCCACCCCCAACAGCGGAGCGGTTTTGACGGGCGTCACCGGCGGCACAGCCACGGTATCCGGCAGTCCGGCCACCTTTCCGAGCCTGGCCCCGGTCACCATCACGATAAGCAATGTCACCAGCCCGCGCGCCGTTGCGGCGACCTTTGCCGCGGTCGGTGTCGATGCCGGTGTGGCCCAGACCGCCATGGTGATCACTAAGGTGACCTTGCGGGGGACCATGCAGGGGGGAGGCACCTTCAC
>NZ_JAEMHK010000047.1 GCF_016458235.1 Geomonas propionica
AGTACACCGTGACCGGTACCGCTTCCGGGCCCGGCAGCGTCACCCCGGCCAGTACCCAGGTCAACTACGGTGGTAGCACCGTTCTCACGGCCACGCCCAACAGCGGGGCTGTGGTGACCGGCGTCACCGGTGGTACGGCTACCGTTTCCGGCAGCCCGGCCACCTTTCCGAGCCTGGCCCCGGTCACCGTCACGATAAGCAATGTTACCAGCCCGCGCGCCGTTGCGGCGACCTTTGCCGCGGTCGGTGTCGACGCCGGTGTGGCCCAGACCGCCATGGTGATCACTAAGGTGACCTTGCGGGGGACCATGCAGGGGG
>NZ_JAEMHK010000048.1 GCF_016458235.1 Geomonas propionica
CGCCTCTCTCTGCCTAGGCATCCACCGTACGCCCTTAGTAGCTTGACCATAAAAAAACTGTAAATGATCTAACTGACAATGCATACTTCCCGAAACGACTTGCGTCATTTCGGTTGCTACCTACATTCACTACTATGCAATTGTCAAAGAACAGTATCAGATCGATCCCCGAAGGAATCGAACCAAAATGGTGGAGGTGAACGGGATCGAACCGATGACCCCCTGCGTGCAAGGCAGGTGCT
>NZ_JAEMHK010000049.1 GCF_016458235.1 Geomonas propionica
TTCAGGTCCGGAGAACCGTTCATGTGGGTGGCGGTGGTCCCGATGTGGCAGGCCTGGCAGGCGGTGTACTCGCTACCCAGGTAGTTGCCCGGACCGTAGACCGCGCTGATGTGGGTCCCGTGCTGGTTGGTCGCCATCGGGCTCGGGGTCGAGGCTGAGCCGCCGTGGCAGGTGATGCACAGGTTGCGCGCCTTGTAGGCGACGACGGAATCGGCCACCGCCTGGCTGATGGCGCCCGCGTC
>NZ_JAEMHK010000004.1 GCF_016458235.1 Geomonas propionica
CGGATCCGTTTTCCCAAAAACCTCTTCCGTTTTTAGAAAAACGGTACCCGTTTCCGCAAAAATGGTTCCACATCAGATCGAACTGGTTCCAGAGGCGAGCGAACCGGATCCGTTTCTCCCGAGACGGAGCAGACTGTGCCAGATTAATAAGTTACACAGGCGTCCCCCTCCCCCTACTTTCCCAGATCACGCAGCGACTAAGGTCACGAGGGATGTTTTTTCTCATCTTCTTGACCTGTATCAAAGGCTGGAATCGACACGAGTGGCATTATATGATCATGATAGCTCCTCGAGTGACCATAATGAGTATCGCACTCCTGCTGGTGTTCGTATTTTTCGCCGGTGCCGCTGCAGCTTCCGGCCACAGCCTTGAATTCAACGCCACATCCGACCTAACCGCGTCTTCCCTTGAAAACCCGCACGGTTGTGATGATAAACCCGCTGATGATAATCATGATGGAATCCGGTGCTGCCAACAGGATGTTCCTTACGGGACGCTTGAGGGTAACGGTTACGAACTGAAGATAACGGAACGGAAACTTACCTGGCATTTCGCCGTACGTGGGCTTGACGGATACACCAGGCGCGTCTATATACCTCCACGGTGACCTCTTTGCTGTGCAAACCTCTCACAAGATGCACAACATCCGGGCACAGCGGTGCCTGGTAACCTGACACAAGTAGATCTTTCCATGATGGGATCCGTAAAAATTACAGTAGCAGGAATTGCCGCAGCAGTCGCAGTCTCACTGGCAACGCCCAAGTTGGCGTCCGCACATTGTGACACGCTGGACGGCCCCGTGGTGCAGGACGCGCGCACAGCGCTGGAAACAAAAAATGTCACGCCGGTTCTCAAATGGGTGCAGGCGAAGGACGAAAAGGCAGTTAAAGCGGCATTCGAAAAGGCGGTTGCGGCCAAGGGGAGCAAATCCGAAGCCGCACATAAGCAGTTTTTCGCCACCCTGGTGAAGGTGCACCGCGCCGGCGAAGGCGCGCCTTACACAGGTCTGAAACCGGCAGGTGCCGTAGAACCTGCGGTAGCCGAGGCAGACAAGGCGCTGGCGACTGGATCGGCTGACAGCTTGGTGCGACTGGTCACTGAGGATATCACAGCAGGTATCCGGAAACGCTACGAGCGTACCCAAGCGGCGTACAGCCACAAGGACGAAAGTGTTGCCCAGGGCCGCGAGTTCGTGGAGGCCTATGTCGACTTCACCCACTTCGTGGAGAAGGTGCATCTTTCCGCCACAGGCACAGCCCACGGTGCCCACGCTGAGCATACCCGCCACGCCCCTTCCGGGCACGGCAGCGAAAAACACTGAGAATGACATCAAGGGGCTCCGCAAGGAGCCCCTTGATGTATTACGGCCGCCAAGACAAGACAGCGCGGGCAAGCAAGCCGACCTGAAACCCGTCTAATGCAACGTCTTTACACCTGTCGTAGATCTTTACATCTTTTCCTCGTGCATCCTTCAAAAATCCTAGTTCGACCATCTTCACGCCAAGCACCTCGCGCCGTAAGCTGCTGATTTTACGATATTGGCACGGGAGTTGCCGATAATGGGGAGTTTGTAAATCCTAGGAACAGGAGGGTATGAGAATGAGAGCGATTTGGGCAGGGATTCTGACGGCAGCGCTTATGCTTGGCGCGACCGGGATCGCCGGGGCGACCTTCTACACGAGCACCACCGACCTGGACAAGATCCTGACCGGCGCCGGCACATTGTCTTGGCAGCAGGACATGCCGGGCGACTTCGAGATGCCATACGACACCGTCAACAGCGCCAAGCTGACGATCTACTCGAACTTCGTCAACGGCGGCAACGACGCTGTACAGGTGGAAAGTAACATCTTGGGGATCCTCAAGAACGACACCGGCTGGACCTGGTTCTGGAACCCGATGGAATCGACCGGGTTCGACGTCGCCTCGAGCATCACCGCGCCATGGGGGCAGGGGCAATCCCTGGACATCTCGCTCCTCTACGACGAAAGGGGCTGCCTTAATTTCCTCTACCTGGACAAGTCAGTGCTGTGCCTCAACTATAACAACCAGGTCGCCCCGGTCCCCGAGCCCGGCACCATGCTACTTGTGGGCATAGGGCTCGCCGGGATCGCGATCTACGGAAAGCGTCGCAGAAACGAGGCATAACCGTCCGTACGATCTCCGCAGGGCGAAGGGGCTTTACATAACGTGTAAAGCCCCTTTTACATAAATGCAAGTACCTCAGGCCGAAGACGGGCCAGCGTCCCCTCCAGAAACAAAGTGCATCTCTGTCCCCAGTCTCCCCCGAATGATGACACAGGAATAGCCGTCACTTTTCTAGCGGTCGTGCCGACCGACGGGCCTGCTGCTTGTGACAGCAGCGCCCCCACTGCGACTTAGGCCTCTTTTGCATCGATGTTCAGGGCATGAATGCTCTCACACAGCGCAGTCAACTTGTACGGCTTCTGAATGAATCCTGCCAGCCCTTTGCCGATGAACTTCTGCGTCACTTCCAGTTCGCCAAATCCACTACTCATGATCACTTTGACGTTCGGATTCAGCGCCCGCAGCTCCCTGAAGCATTGTTCGCCATCCATGAAAGGCATGGTGAGGTCGAGGATGACGAAACTGATATCATGGCGTGATCGGTAAGCCTCAATAGCTTCACGACCGTCGTTAGCGGTAAGGACGTTGAAACCCATTTCCTGAAGCATTTTTGTTCCAATATCTCGAACGGTCTCCTCGTCGTCGACAAGCAGCACCGTTCCCTTAAAGCTTCCATGATCGCTCTTGGCAACGTGCTTGACCATTTCGACGGCTTTGTCGCTCGCGGGGAGAAGAATCTTGAAGGTACTCCCCTTGCCCAACTCACTGTACACCTTCACGGCTCCCTTGTGCCCGCGGATGATGCCGAGGACCGCTGCCATGCCGAGGCCCCTGCCGGTAAACTTCGTCGTGAAAAACGGGTCGAAAAGCTTGGCGAGCGTGTCTTTGCTCATGCCGCATCCGGTGTCAGCGATTTCAATAAAGACGTAAGGTCCTTCCTTTAACTGCTCATCGAGCAGGGCATCTTTCAGGTAGCCGCTGTCACAGTCCAAGCACCCGGTTGTGACGGCGATGACGCCGTTATCCTCGCCAATGGCTTCCGAGGCGTTGATGACCAGATTCATGATGACCTGGCGGATCTGGGTGGCATCCGCCTCTACCGGGAGCAAGGGGCGGTTGAGATTGAGGTGCAATACCGCCTTCTTGGAAATGGACACTTGCAGGATGTGCAGCATTTCTTCCAGTAGGTCGTTGATATCGTGGTTACTGATGACGAATTTCCCCTTGCCGGAGTACGCAAGCATCTGCTTCGCCAGATCGGCGGCTCGGGCAGAGGCCTTTTCTATGCTGTGCAGGTTCTCGATGGCAGGAGATTCAGGGTTGATACGCATAAGAGCCAGATCTGCATTGCCGATTATCGAGGTAAGGATGTTATTGAAGTCGTGGGCGATACCGCCGGCCAGCACCCCGAGGCTCTCAAGCTTCTGGGCATGAAGGAGCTGCTGCTCAAGTTTCAGCCGTTCCTCCATGGCGCGGTTTCGTTCAGAAATGTCGCGGGTGTATGCGAAATTGAATTCATGGTTGCCGAAATGAACGTAGTTGGCGTTGACCTCCACAGGAAATATCCGACCGTCTTTGGTGCGGTGCCGGGTCTCCAGGATGAGGTTGCCGTGTTTCCTGAGCTCTTCGAAGTGAAGGGACCACACGCCAGGCTGGTATTCCGGATCGAGATCGAAAATGCTCATGCGGAGCAGTTCGTCGCGGGAATAACCAAGTCCCTCGCAGGTTGCATCGTTGACGTAGAGGATGCGCCCTGCGCTGTTGATCCAGAACATGCTGTCGCCCGCATGGTCGACGCAAAAGCGCATTATCTGCAGCGACTCGGCAGCCGTTCTCTGCTCAGTGATGTCGTGAAAGGACCAGAAGCGGCCAACGATCTCATTGCCGACCTTCTGGGGCTGCGTGTAACGCTCGAAGATGCGGCCATCGGCAAGATAGAGCGTATCGGTACACGATGCTTCCGGGTGCTTATACAGTTCAGCGACGTGGGCGGAAAACTCGTCGGGGTTGGCCATTTGGGACGAGGCATGGGCAAGCAGCAGCTTGTGGTCGGGCATCTCGAGCAGATGCTGTGGCACCTTCCAAAGCTCGACGAACCGTTGGTTCCAGCGGGTCACCATACCCTGCCGGTTCACGATGAGGATGCCATCGGGCGTTGACTCCAACGCGGCTGTGGCCAGGGCGGTCGAATAGAGAAGTTTCAGGTCCGCCTCGCGGCGGTCTTCCTGCTTCTTCAAGATCAAACCGATGATGGTGGTGAGCACAGGATAGATGAGAAGGATAGGCAGGGCGATCTTCTTGAGGATGGCATTGCGCATTGGCGCCGGGAAGATGAACATGCACGAGAGCATGGCCAACTGGACGGCGATGCCGAAGAGGTACAACTGCAGCCAGTTGGGTACCTTGGTGAACTTCCCCTTGAACCGTCTTCCGCCAAGGCCTACCAGTGCGGTCACCACAATGACGACCGTTCCGACAATTCCCCCCGCACCCCCCTGGTAGAGCCTGAAGGCTCCGGAGATCGCAACAGCAATCGCCGTTGGGACGGTGCCGAAAAAAAGTCCGCACAGGCTGAGGAGCACCCACCTGGTGTCGAAATACAATCCCTTCTCTAGGGACCAGGGGTTGAGCATGACCGCGATGCAGATGAAGCCGACCAAGGCACCGGTCAGCCCCTCGCGCAGTTGCTTGTTTGATATCGTGTGGATGCTGAACGTGTCATAGACGACGCAAAGGATAAGCATCAATGCCGCATTGTTCAAAAAAACAGTGAAGGTATCCAAAATCCCCCCATGTCAGACTGTATGTAAGGTCAGCAAATCAGTCCATGTCCGATACGGGCAACTGCGAGAGCGGCATGATGCGTATGAAGTATCTTCGATTATGGCAATGAAAGCAATGACTCCGTGCACAAGTGCTTCAGAAAGTTGTTGCCGCGACGCATATTTGCCACCAATGTCGGTGACAGCGCTTGACCCGGACAGGGTGCAGCCAGTTCCTGACGGCGATCACTTTTGCAGGGGGAATCCGGATCGGCGCCAGCCAGCCATGTGTCCGTCAAGCAGGACGATATTCCGGTGACCGTACGCCTGTAGCAAGCTCTCAGCAATGCGTGCCCGGGGGCCATGCTCACAGGTGATGACGAGTTCCGCGTTGCGATCAGACGGAATCTTGTCCAGTCTCAGCAGAATTTTCCATGTCGGGGCATGAAGCGCACCGGGAATGTGGCCTCTTCTGAACTCGATTCCCGTCCGTACATCAACCACAATCGGTGCATTTTCCGCTTTCATGCGCTGCATCAATTCATTGGGCTGCATGGTACCTCCATAGTCACTTTTGCTCCGCGGCACCGGCTGAACATGACACCGGCTTTCTCTCTAACATACCAGACTGCCAGTTCGAATTAACTCCCAGATGTAATAATACTCGAAGTGCTGAAAGTAGACGCAAAAAAGGCACTAAGCTAAATTCAGCCCAGTGCCTTATAGTGTTTTGGTTGCGGGGATAGGATTTGAACCTATGACCTTCGGGTTATGAGCCGTTTTTGATTGTGCTGACTTCCGCTGTCAGATTAGGCAGTTCCAGTTATGTCAGACATTTAGATTCTGCACAACCCTTTCTATCTTTGTCATGTTTACCAGCTTTACCGGATTTTGGTAAACACTTTGGTACACACCTATCAGTGCCCTCCCCCCCACAATAATTCGAGCCCTCTTGGCATAACACCTGATACTATGAGGGCCGGAAACGGGATTGAATCCAGCAGCCTTAAGAAGCATTTTCCAGCAATAACGGTTGACGTTTCAATGCGTCCGAACTTTGGGAATATTGCCGTCCCAGGAGTTTCGCAGGTGGCTTGTTTAAATTAACCCTTTCTAGATTGATGATGTCAGCCCCCCGCTTGATACCCGACCAGACCCAATCCGCCGATCTTCCGCGCGGATCACTTGGAGGACGGTTTAGAGCAGGAGGTTGTCGTGTTCCCTTCGGGGCGCAAAGGCCAGCAGCGCACCTGAGTTGCTTTGCAAAAGGGAGTTGAGGAGATGGCCGGTGCAGATCCCGGTGGGGAGCGCGGCCAGGAGCAGGACGGGGAGGTAGTACACGATGGCGCCGCTTTGCAGCAAGAGGGATGCGGCCAGAAGCTGCCCGAGGTTGTGCACCGTCGCGCCCGCCACGCTGATACCGATCATGCTGAAACAGCGCGTATGCTCCAAAAGGAGCGCCATGATCAAGGTGCTGCCGAAGGCCCCGGTGACGGCGAGCAGAAAACCGGGGGACAGGAAGAATCCGCCGATCAAAGAGGCGAGCATCACCCGCAGCAGGGCAACCGTCAGCGCGTCACGCAGGCAGTAAAAACGCAGCGCCAGCAGGGTGGCGAGGTTGGCGAGTCCCAGTTTCACCCCGGGAACCGGCAGGGGGATGGCGATCATTCCCTCCACCACGTGCAGGGCCGTCCCCATGGCGACCAGCAGGGAGAGAAAAACGAGCTTCCTGGTGTCGTGTCTCATCAGCGCGTTACGGCGTCCAGCATGGCCGCCCCCTCTATGTGAATCGCGATCTCTCCCGGTACACAGATGATGGATTCCCCGGCGCGCCGGATCCACCCCTGCCTGAGGCAGATCCCGCCGGGGCAGTGCGCCTCCCGCATCCTGATCCGCATCCCCGCCACCTCCAGCTTAGCGGGGCCGCTACGCCCCTGCAGCACGAAGATGCCACGGGACGGAAGTTCGATGACGCGGACGGTCTTGCCGCGCACGGTGACCACGGCACGCGTCGCCCGGGGGCGGTCCAGTAGCAGGAAGCGTCCGTAGAGTGCAGCCGCGCAGCCGATGGCCAGGAGCAGGATCACCGCCACCAGTATCTTGTCTCCCCTGGTCATGGCCTTTCATCCCCCTTAAGGTCGATCCGGTCCTGCAGGGAGGGGGAATGACGGAGACGGCCGTCCGAGCCGATCAGGACCAGGTCGACTCCCACCATACTCCCGGCCAGATCCAGCGCCCGGTCCGGCGGGAGCACGAAGCAAGCGGTGGAGAGAATATCGGCGATTCCTGCGTCCTTGGTCACTACGGTGACGGCTGTGCTCCCGGAGGCGGGATAGCCGGTGCGGGGGTCGAGGATATGATGGTAGCGCTTGCCGGCGACCTCGAAGTAGCGGTAGTAGTCGCCCGAGGTGACAGCGGAGGTGTCTTCCAGCTTCAGGACCGCCACCACGCCCCCATCCTTCCGGGGATTTTTTATACCGATGTTCCAGGCGCCGCCGCGCGGGCTGCGCCCGAGCACCCTGATGTTCCCTCCGGCGTCGATCAGCGCCTGGCCGATGCCGTGCCGCTGCAGCACGCGGAGCGCCCTCTCGGTCGCGTACCCCTTGGCCACCGCACCGAGGTCGAGCCGCATGCCGGCCCGGCGCAGGAAGGCCGTTCCCCGCTGCCGGTCCAGCACCAGGTCCTGGCTCCCCACCAGGGCCAAGGCGGCGCGGAGGCGCTCCGGCTCGGGCACGCGCGGGTCTTTCCCTCCGAAGCCCCAAAGCTCCATGACCGGCCCCACGGTAACATCGAAGGCCCCGTGGGTCATCTCGTAGTACTTCTTGGCCAGGATGAGTATCGCCATCGTGTCGTCCTGTACCCGCACCGGTTCTCCACCGGCCGCTGCGTTGACACGGCAGACGTCGCTCGCCTCTGCGGCGGCGCTCCCCTGTTTGGGAAAACCATCGGCGAGCGCCGCGATGCGGCGCATCTCGGCGAAGGCTGCGTTGACTCCTTTTTTCACAGCTTCCCGGTCGCTGCCGTACGCCTTGATGGAGACCAGCGTGTCCATCAGGAATTCCTCTCCGGCGTACTCAACAGGGGCGCGGTGCCGGACGAGCGCGGCTCCCAGAACGACAGCGACGAACACTACCGCGACGATGGAGAGGACCCGGCTGTTCATGCCGCCTTGCAGGCGCCGCAGTTCGGGCAGGACGTGCCGGGGGGAACGGCGACTTCCAGCACCACCTCTTCGGAAAGGGGCGGGATCTTGTCGATGGCGCGCGTGGGGCACTTGGCGGCGCAGATACCGCAGTTGGTGCACTTGTCGTTGTCGATGATGGCCACGCTCCCTTCGCCGGATGCGACCACGTGCACAGCATCCTCGGGGCAGTTCTTCTCGCAGATCTTGCACTTGATGCAGGCAACCTTGCAGTTTCCTTTGGATACCTTCCCCGGCTCGGGGTTGACGCAGCGGACGTTGACCAGGTGGGAGACCCCGACCAGCTTCAGTATCTGCTGCGGGCATTCCACCACGCACCTGCTGCAGCCGGTGCAGAGGTAGTAGTCCACCACCGGCAGACCGTCCGCCCCCATCTGGATGGCACCGAATGGGCAGGCCCTGGAGCAGGATCCCTGCATGACGCAGCCGAAGTTGCAAGCCTTCTGTCCCTTGTAGTGCGCCAGGGCGGCTTGGCACTCCTTGATCCCCTGGTAGCGGAACAGCATCCTGGAGTGGCCGACGCCCCCCTGGCACAGCAACTGGGCCACCTGGCGCTCCTGGTACTCCGATGCCTCGCCCCCCAGGATCAGTGCGATCTTCTCATAGAGCGAAGCCCCCCCCGGGGCGCAGAGGGTCGGCTTGACGCTTCCCTCCACCAGCGCCTCGGCGAAGGCGGCGCATCCCGGCAGACCGCAGGAGCCGCAGTTTGCCCCCGGCATGACCTTGTTCAGCTCCTCCACCCGCGAATCCACCTCCACGGCCAATTTCTTGGAGGCGACTCCCAGGATGATTCCGAAGATCCCCCCCAGCCCCGCCAGGCACAAAACCGCAACCAGCATCGGATACCTCCTTAGATGAGCCCGGAAAAACCGAGAAATGCCATGGACATCAACGCCGCCGTCACCAGCGCGATCGGCGTCCCCTGCATGCTCTCGGGAATGTCGGCGTCCTCGAGTCGCTCACGGATCCCGGACATGAGCACCAGCGCCAGGGTGAAGCCTGCCGCGTGGCTCAGGCTATGCACCAGAACCTTCCCCAGCGTGTATTCCTTCTGAATGTTGATGATGGCGACCCCCAGCACCGCGCAGTTGGTGGTGATCAGGGGGAGGTAGATGCCGAGAGCCTTGTAAAGCGGCGGGCTGAACTTCCTGAGCACCATCTCCACAAACTGGACCAGAGAGGCGATGATGAGAATGAAGGCGAGCGTCTGCAGGTAGCCCACCCGGAAGGGGTCCAGCAGGTACCGCTGCACCAGCCAGGTCAGCGCGCCGGCGAGCACCAGCACGAAGGAGACCGCCCCCCCCATGCCGAGCGAGGCACTGAGCTTCTTGGAGACCCCCAGGAAGGGACAGATCCCCAGAAACTGGGACAGGACGATGTTGTTGATAAGTACCGCACTTACCACGATGATGAAGTATTCCTGCATGGAAAGTCCCCCTTGCTAGGCCGGTTTCTTCTGGAGCTTGTTCAGCAGACCAAGCAGGCAGCCAAGCGTGATGAACCCGCCGGGAGGGAGGATCATCAGGATGGCGGACGTTTTTCCAGGGAGGACCGGCACCCCAAGGAAGGTCCCGGCGCCCAGCACCTCCCTGAAGGTGCAAACCAAAAGCAGCGCCAGGGTGTAACCAAGCCCCATGCCGAGAGCGTCGAAGATGGAGGGGAGGACGGGGTTCTTGTTTGCGAAGGCCTCGGCGCGCCCCAGGATGATGCAGTTGACGACGATGAGGGGGATGAAGATCCCCAGCGAGATGTAGAGCTCCGGAGTGAAGGCATGCATCAACTGGTCGATCATGGTGACGAAGGCGGCGATGATGACGATGTAGGCGGGGATCCTGACGCTGTCCGGGATCACCTTGCGCAGGGCCGAGATGACGATGTTGGACGCCACCAGCACGGCCGTGAAGGCGGCACCCATCCCCAGGCCGTTCTCCACCGAGGTGGTGATGGCGAGTGAAGGGCAGCAGCCGAGCACCAGGCGGAACAGGGGGTTCTCCCGGATGATTCCCTTGCTGAATTCGTTGATGAGAGCCATGGTTTCTCCGATGCTTCTATTTCTTGCCCGGCCCGAAGGTGGCCAGGAAATGCGCCCGCGCCGCGTTGACCCCCTTGGTCACCGCCTTGGAGGTGATGGTGGATGCGGTGATCGCCTCGATCTGGTTCTCCCTCACCGGCGCGTTCTTGGTGACCTCGAGCGTCTCTCGGAGCCCCTTGCCGCGGTAGCGGTCCTGGAACTGCCTTTCCTGCGCCTTGGCCCCGAGCCCCGGGGTCTCCCGCTGGCTCAACACCTTGACCGCGATGAGCTTATTGGAGGCGATGTCGAACCCAGCCAGGAGGGAGATCGGCCCCGCGTACCCCTTTGTCTCCACTGCGTAGATGGCTCCGACCGGCTCGCCGCCGCGGTAGGCGAGGTTCACTTCCCTGAGCGCCGGGTCGTGCGCCTCCTTCAGGTAGCGCTGCGACTGGTCCTCGACCCGGTCTCCCTCGGGGTATACCTCCTTGAAGCCGTCGATCTTCTGCTGCCGGATCTGCTTCTCGATGAGCGGCGAGGTGAGGTCATTCACGTAGCTGAGCCCGGCACCGGCGACGCCGGCCACGAGCATCAGGAACAGGGAGAGCTTGACGATGTCACGCATGGGCTTTGCCCCTCCCGAACACCCGTCCCCGGCTGTAGCGGTCCAGAAGCGGGGTCACCACGTTCATCAGCAGGATGGAATAGGCGACCCCCTCGGGATACCCCCCCTTTAGGCGGATCAGGACCACCATGGCCCCGCAGCCGATTCCGAACAGGACCCGCCCGAGCTTGGTTACCGGGCTGGTCACCCAGTCGGTCGCCATGAAGAAGGCCCCCAGCATCAGGCCGCCGCTGAAGAGGTGAAAGAACGGGTACCAGGGGCCGAACCCCCTCCACGCCGCCACCAGGGATGTGAGGCAGAAGACGGAGGCGAGCATGGTCCCGGGTATGCGCCAGTCGATGTGACGGCGGTACAGGAGGTAGCCGCCGCCCAGAAGCAGGGCCAGCGCGGAGGTCTCGCCGATGCTCCCGCCCACCGAGCCGAGGAAAAGCTCTCCAATGGAGGGGAGCGGGGCGCCGGTCGCCTCCTTCATGATACCGAGGGGGGAGGCGGTGCTGACCCCGTCCAGCGGGGTGCTCCAGGAGGTCATGGCTACCGGGAAGGAGGCGAGCAGGAAGGCGCGCCCGATCAGCGCCGGGTTGAAGATGTTGTGCCCGAGGCCGCCGAAGAGATGCTTCGCGATCACTACGGCGAACACCGCCCCCAGGGCCGCCATCCAGGCAGGAAGGGCGGGGGGGAGGCAGAAGGCGAGCAGAAGGCCCGTGACCAGGGCGCTCCACTCGCCGGTCCCCTCCTTCTTCATGACCCTGAGGCAGACGAGCTCAGAGATCCAGGCGCCGCCGACGCAGGAGAGGATCACCAGCAGCGCTTGGAGACCGAAGAAATAAAGTGAGGCGGCCAGGGCGGGGGCGAGGGCGATCAGCACGTCGCGCATCGCGGTAGGCACGGTGTCCGGGCCGTGCAGGTGCGGCGCCGGGGCTACGGTCAGGAGTTGTTCCGGATTGTTCATGCTCTCTTCGCCTCCTACCCTTTCCCCGTGGCCGTCCCGGCCGCCCTTGCCGCCAGCACCGCCTGCTTTCCGCGTTTGATGTACTGGATCAGCGGGATGGCCGCGGGGCAGACGTAGACGCAGGAGCCGCACTCGATGCAGCTCATGACGTCGGCCATCTCGGCCTCCTCCCAGGCGGAGCGTCTGGCGAACTTCGCCAGCGAGGTCGGCGCCAGGAAGGCGGGGCAGGCGTCGATGCACTTGGCGCAGCGCACACAGGGATATTCCCTCCCCTTGGGGAGCTGCCCCCCGGTAAGCGCCACGATCCCGGAGGTCCCCTTCACGACCGGGACCTGGTCCGTGAAGACCGTCCTCCCCATCATCGGCCCTCCGGCCACGATCCTCTCCACCCCGTCCAGGTAGCCGCCGCTTTGGGCCGCCAGCTCCCCGAACAGGGTGCCGATCCGGACCAGGTAGTTGGCCGGCCTGGCCACCCCGTCGCCGCTCACCGTCAGGTAGCGCTCGATGAGCGGGGTGCCCAGTTCCACGGCGTCGGCCACCGCGGCAGCGGTGCCCACGTTGTTGACCAGCACGCCCACCGCGATGGGGAGGGCGCCCGGCGGCACCTCTTTTCCGGTGCAGGCGTAGATGAGCTGCTTTTCCGACCCCTGGGGGTACTTCTCGGGAACCACCGTCACGGTCACGCCGGGAAGCGACGCCGCGGCAGCGCCCAGGGCCTCGGCCGCGTCGAGCTTGTTGTCCTCGACGGCGATGATCCCCCGGGCACAGCCGACGCTGCGCATGATGTAGGAAAGTCCCGCCACGATCCGCTGCGGCCTCTCCAGCATGATCCGGTGGTCGGCGGTGAGGTAGGGCTCGCACTCGACGCCGTTCAGGATCACCGCCTCGACCTGCGTCCCTTCGACCGGGGCGTATTTCACGTGGGAGGGGAAGGTCGCGCCACCCATGCCGACGATCCCCGCCTCCTGCACGATCTCCCTGATCCTGGCAGGCTCCAAAGCGGAAGGGTCGCTGCAGGGGCGGACTGTTTCGGCCCACTCCTCGCGTCGGTCGTTTTCGATGATCACGGTCGGCACGAAGCTCCCGCCGGGATGCTCCATCACCTCGATGCCAACCACCGTGCCGCTCACGCTGGCGTGTATCAGGGAGGAGACGAAGCCGCCCCCCCTCCCGATCACCTGTCCCTTCTTCACCTGATCGCCCACCACCACCAGTGCAGCGCAAGGGGCACCGATGTGCTGGGAAAGGGGTATGTAGAGCCGGTCCGGGACGTCTGCGGCTACGGTCGGCGCCGCCGCCGTCATCCACTTGTGCCCGGGCGGGTGTATCCCTCCCGCGAAGGTAGGTCTTTTCATCGAGTTAACTCCTGTCGGAACCGCTGCCGCAAATCTATACTTCGCTGCCCCATCCCGCTCCAACCACCTTCAGCGCTGCAGGCACTCGACGCCCACCGCCGCGGCAAGCACGACCAGCAGCAGCGTCGCGCCGGCCAGGTCCGCTCCGGAGAAGGAGAGAGGGGTCATCCGGCTGCGCCCTGCCGGGCCTTGATAGCAGCGGGCTTCCATCGCCTCGGCCATCGCCTCCCCTCTGCGCGCCACCTTCCCGAAAAGCGGGATAAGGAGTGGGGGGAGACTCGCAAGGCGCCGCAGGAAGCCTTCCCGGGGGGTGTCGCCGCCTGGCGAACGCTCCCGGATCAGTTTCTCTGCCTCTTCGACAATCACCGGCAGCAGCCTCAGTGACACCTGGAGCAAGGCGGCCAGCTGCGACACCGGGAAGCCGACCCGGCCGAGCGGTCGCAACACCTTCTCGATCCCGTCCGCCAGGGAGCAGGGGGTGGTGGTGCAGGTGAGGAGCGAGGCGGTCGCCGCCATCAGCAGCAGTCGCAGCGCCATGAGCGTCACGAACAGCCCCCCCTCACGGGAGATGTGGCTAAGGGCCCCGTGTTCCGCCAGCCCCCTCCCTCCAGCATCGACCAGGTTCACCGCCCCGGTCAGCAGGGCCAGGCAGAGAACCGGCCTGAGGCTTCCCAGGGAGTGCCGCAGCGGTCTGCCGCAAGCCTTCCCGGATGCCAGGACGATGGCCAGCAGAAGGGCCAGTGCGGCCGGGGTTGCCAACGTGCAGGCGGCCGCCAGGAGAAGGAGCGCCAGGATGAACTTGGTCCTCGGGTCACACCGGTGCAGGGGCGAGGAGCCGGCGAGATAACGCCCGGCCAGCAGGGCCCGCCAGTTCGACTCCTTTTCATCTCCGGCGCGCTCGTCCGGCACCGTTTCTGACGGCTGCGGCCGGGGGACGGCCGCCTCTTCGATCGGAATCGGGGGGGCGGCCCGGGTCTGGAGCACGTCGAGCGTGATCCTCCCTTCCTTAAGCAGGACGATCCGGTCGGCAGCGGCTGCAACCTCGAAATCGCCGGTGGCCTGCAGCACCGCAATGCCTCGCTCCCTGCTCAGAGCGCGCAGCAGCCGTAGCAGTTCCTTTCTTTCAGCTCCGTTAAGCATGGCGGAGGCATCGTCCACCAGCAGGCAGTCTGGCTGCATGGCCAGGACGCCGGCCAGCGCGAGTTTCAGCTTATGCCACCCGCTCAGCAGGTGGACCGGTGCGCCGGCCTGCTCGGTGAGGGAAAGCGCCTGCAGTGCGTCTTGCACCCGCGCCCTGACCATTTGCGGGGGAAGCCCCAGATTTTCCGGGCCGAAAGCAACGTCCTCCGCCACCGTGGTGCCGATGATTTGGCTGTCGGGGTCATGAAACACCATTCCCGCCCCGCGCCTGATCTCTATGAGCCGCGCCTCGCTGCGGCTGTCCATTCCTCCGACCCACACCTCTCCCCGGTCCGGCACAAGGAGCGCGTTGCAGAGCTTCAAGAAGGTGGTCTTGCCGCTGCCGCTGTCCCCCAGCAGGGCGACGTACTCCCCCCTGGTGATGCTGACGCTCACCCTGTCCAGCACGCTGCCGGCGAGGTACGCCCCGTCTGCGTTGGGGTAGCGGAAATCAACCTTATGGAATTCGATGAGGTTCATGCCCATGAAATCCCCGTTCGCTGGAAAAACGGGGCAGGCAAGGTACCTGCCCCTCTTCCATAACCAGGAGCGTTCGAACCGCGGTGCTGAACTTGCGGTAATTTACAGGTCGGAGAGCTAAAGATTCTGCACGTCCACCACCGCGATCGCCGCCATGTTGACGATGTCATTCACGTCGTCGCCGCGCTGCAGCACGTGCACCGGCTTTTTCATCCCCATGAGGATCGGGCCGATCGCCTCCGCCCCGCCCAAGCGGCGCAGCAGCTTATAGCAGATGTTGCCCGAGCTCAGGTCCGGGAAGATCAGGATGTTGGCCGGGGTCTTCAGCTTGGAAAAAGCGAAGCCTTCCAGGAGTTCGGGGACCACGGCTGTGTCCGCCTGCATCTCCCCTTCCACTATTAAGTCGGGTGCGCGCTCCTTGACGATCTCAACGGCCCGCTTCACCTTCTTCGCCTGCGGGTGGTCCACCGACCCGAAGTTGGAGAAGGAAAGCATGGCCACCCGCGGCTCGATGTCGAGCATACGCACCTTCTCGGCGGCAAGGATGGCGGTCTCGGCCAGCTCCTCCGGCGTCGGATCGATGGTGACCGTGGTGTCCGCCAGGAAGAAGACCCCCTTCTTGAACACCATCATGTACAGGCCGTGTACGCTGGAGAGCCCCTCCTGCTTGCCGAGCACCTGCAGCGCCGGACGGATGGTTTCGGCGTAGTGGGTGTCGATCCCACCAAGCTGCGTGTCCGCGTCTCCCATCTGCACCATCATGGTGGCGAAGTGGGCGCGCGACTTGCGGCGCATGATGCGCTGGCACTCGGAGCGGGTGAGGCCCTTTCTCTGCCTAAGGCGATAGAGTTCTTCTGCATAGCTCTCAGTGAGCACGGATTCCGAGGGATCCTCGATCCGCACCTCAAAGCCCAAGTTCAAGGCATCCATCTTCTGCGTAATCTTCCTCCTGTCCCCGACCAGGATGGGCCGGGCGATTCCCTCCTCCACCAGGGTCTGGGCCGCGCGCAGGATCTTCTCGTCCTCACCTTCGGAAAAGACCACCTTCTTCGGGTCGCTCTTCGCCTTGTTGATGATCATGCGCATGATCTCTTTGGACTTGCCCTGCGAGCACTCTAGTTGCTCAATGTACCTCGCCATGTCCTCGATCGGCATGCGCGCCACACCCGTGTCCATGGCGGCCTGGGCAATCGCCGGCGCCACGTGCAAAAGGACGCGCGGATCGAACGGCTTCGGGATGATGTAGTTCCGGCCGAAGCTGAACTTCTCGTTGCCGTAGGCCTTGGAGACGGCGTCAGGCACCTCCTCGCGGGCAAGCTTCGCAAGCGCCTGCACCGCGGCGAGCTTCATCTCCTCGTTGATCGCCTTGGCGCGGACGTCAAGGGCACCCCTGAAGATGAACGGGAAGCCGAGCACGTTGTTCACCTGGTTCGGATAGTCGCTCCTGCCGGTGGCGATGATGACGTCGCCGCGCACCGCGTGCGCCTCCTCCGGGGTGATCTCCGGGTCGGGGTTCGCCATGGCGAAGATGATCGGGTTAGCGGCCATGGAGCGGACCATCTCCGGGGTGAAGGCCCCTTTGGCGGAAAGGCCGAAGAGAACGTCGGCACCGACTGCCGCCTCCTCAAGGGTGCGGAAGTGGGTGTCGGCCGCGAAGAGCTCCTTGTAGGGGTTCATCCCCTCGACACGTCCCCTGTAGATGACCCCCTTGGTGTCGCACATGATCATGTTGTCAGGCTTGACGCCCAGCGCGATGGCGAGCTTCGCGCAGGAGTTGGCCGAGGCGCCGGCGCCGTTCACGACGATGCGGATGTCCTCGATGTTCTTCCCGACAAGCATCAGGGCGTTCAGAAGGGCCGCCGAGCAGATGATGGCGGTGCCGTGCTGGTCGTCGTGGAAGACCGGGATGTTCATGGTCTTTTTGAGGGTCTCCTCGATGTAGAAGCACTCCGGCGCCTTGATGTCCTCGAGGTTTATGCCGCCGAAGGTGGGCTCCAGGAGCTGGCAGGCCTTGATGATCTCGTCCGGGTTCCCGGTGTCCAGTTCGATGTCGAAGACGTCTATGTCGGCGAAGCGCTTGAAGAGGACCCCCTTCCCCTCCATGACCGGCTTGCCGGCCAGCGCGCCCAGGTTGCCAAGTCCGAGGACGGCGGTGCCGTTGGAGACGACCGCGACCAGGTTCCCCTTGGCGGTGTACTTGTAGGCGTCGTCCGGGTTTTCCTGAATGGCGAGGCACGGCTCCGCGACCCCCGGGGAGTAGGCGAGCGACAAGTCCGCCGCGGTCTGGCACGGTTTGGTGGCGATGACTTCTATCTTTCCTTTTCTTCCGCCCGAGTGGTAGTCGAGTGCGTTGATCTTCTTGCTCATTTAACGGTTCTCCAAGAATTCGGCTGCTGCGGCTGAGCATTGCCGGGGATCCAGATCTGCAATGCCTCTCGCATCAAGTCGGATATAGTTTTTTGTGATTGCCGGGACAGCATATGGAGGTTTTCGTGATCTTCCTCGCTCACTCGTACCGACACGATGTGGTATTTAGGGTTATCTGTGTGCTTGAACATCTCGTCCTCCACAAACAACAATTCAGACGACTAACAAGGCTTGTAAACTTTCAATAGCGCCTGGGCCATCTCTGCAGGGGTGTCGGCCACGCTGATGCCGCACTCCTTGAGCACCGCCACCTTCTCGGTCGCGGTCCCCTTGCCGCCGGAGATGATGGCGCCGGCGTGCCCCATTCTCTTGCCCGGGGGGGCGGTTACCCCGGCGATGTAGGCCGCAACCGGCTTGGTCATGTGCTCCTTGACGAAGCGCGCCGCCTCCTCCTCGGCGCTACCGCCGATCTCGCCGATCATGATCACCGCCTCGGTGTCCGGGTCCTCCTCGAAGAGGCGCAGGCAGTCGATGTGGCTCGTGCCGTTCACCGGGTCGCCGCCGATGCCGACGCAGGTGGACTGCCCGAGGCCGATGCTGGTCAGCTGCCAGACCGCCTCGTAGGTGAGCGTGCCGGAGCGGGAAACGACGCCGACCTTGCCGGGCTTGTGGATGTAGCCGGGCATGATGCCGATCTTGCACTGGCCGGGGGTGATCACGCCGGGGCAGTTGGGCCCGATGAGCCGGGTCTTCTTGCCCACCAGGTACTGCTTTACCTTGACCATGTCGAGGACCGGAATCCCCTCGGTGATGCAGCAGACGAGTTCCACCCCCGCGTCCACCGCCTCCATGATGGAGTCCGCGGCGAACGGGGGGGGTACGTAGATGACGGAGGCCGTGGCGCCGGTCGCCTGAAGGGCGTCGGCCACGGTGTCGAACACGGGGAAGCCGTCCACCACGGTGCCCCCCTTGCCCGGGGTGACGCCCCCCACCATCTGCGTGCCGTACTCGCGGGCGCCCTGCGCGTGGAAAAGGCCGGTCGCGCCGGTGATCCCCTGGGTGATGACCCTGGTGTCCTTGTTTATCATTATGCTCATGGCGTCCCTCCTTACGCGGCGGCCGCGACGGCGGCCACGATTTTCTGCGCTCCGTCGGCCATGCCGTCGGCGGCTACTATGTTGAGGCCGCTCTCGGCCAGAAGGCGCTTGCCCAGTTCCACGTTGGTCCCCTCCAGCCGGACCACGAGCGGCACCTGGATGCCGACCTGGCGGGCCGCCTCGATGACGCCGGTGGCTATCACGTCGCACTTCATGATGCCACCGAAGATGTTGACCAGGATCCCCTTCACGTTCTTGTCCGAGAGGATGATCTTGAAGGCCTCGGTGACGCGCTCGATGGTGGCCCCGCCCCCGACGTCCAGGAAGTTGGCCGGGTCGCCGCCATAGTGCTTGATGATGTCCATGGTGGCCATGGCAAGACCTGCGCCGTTCACCAGGCAGCCGATGTTGCCGTTAAGCGAGATGTAGGAGAGGTCGTGCTGGGACGCTTCCACCTCGTTCGGGTCCTCCTCGTCGAAGTCGCGCATGTCGCCGATCTGCAGGTGGCGGAACAGGGCGTTGTCGTCGAAGCCGAACTTGGCGTCCAGGGCGAGCAGGTCCCCCTCGGCCGTCACGACCAGCGGGTTAATCTCGAGAAGGGAGCAGTCGCAGGCGACGAAGGTGTTGTACAGGTTGGAGAGGACCTTGACCGCCTTGTTGGTGAGCTTGCCTTTGAGCCCCAGGCTGAAGGCGATCTTGCGGCACTGGAACGGGGTAAGCCCCACCAGGGGATAAACCGCCTCGGTGAAGATCTTTTCGGGAGTCTTGGCTGCCACCTCTTCGATGTCCATGCCCCCCTCGGTGGAGGCCATGATGGTGACGCGCGAGGTGCCGCGGTCCACCAGGAGGCTCATATAAAGCTCGTTGGCGATATTGCAGCCGTTCTCGACGAGGACCCGGTGCACCACTTTCCCCTCCGGGCCGGTCTGGTGCGTTCTTAAGGTCATCCCCAGCATGTCGCGGGCGATCATCTGCACCTCGCTGGAGCTTCTGGCCAGCTTGACGCCCCCCCCCTTGCCGCGCCCGCCAGCATGAATCTGGGCCTTCACCACCCAAGGCCCCTCGCCAAGACGCTTGGCCCATTCCCTTGCGCTCGCGCCGTTGTAGCAGACGTGACCGTCCGGAACCGGCACGCCGAATTTTCTCAGGATCGCTTTTGCTTGATACTCGTGAACGTTCATCAAGTAACTCCTTCATGACGGTGATCTTGGTTTTGTCCAGCCTTAGCGAAGGCACGGCTGGCAGGCTCAGCTTTGCTCCCATAGCCCTCCTGGCAAGGCCATAAGGTCATGGCGTGATCCGCTGCCAGTACGGCGCGAGGCCGTACTGGCAGCGGCAGTGTTAGAACAGCAGCTGGGCCTGGAGGCGGGCCGTCAGGTCGTCGGCCTTGTTCTTGTAGGTGTGTCTGTTGCCTATGTCTCCCTGGATTTTCAGACTGTGCCCGTACAGGAAGTAATTTACTCCCCCCTGGACCTCGGAGAGCATGTCATTGGCGAGGTAGCGATTAGGGTCCATCCAGGCGTAGCGCACAGCAAGTTCCAAACGCTTCGGGATCACGAAGTAGCCCGCCTGCAGATATGCGCCCCGCGCAATGACCTGCTTGTCCGAGGTCTCACCCTTGCCCTTAGCCCAGAAGTGTTCCCCCTGTAGGGACGCCCCCAGCCACTTAAACGCCAAGTCGACCTCGTTGCTGTCCACCGTTATTTTCTCCGCAGTGGTCCCGAAATACTTGGCCTTGACAGCTGTCCCCAGCCAACCGTTGGCATCGGTTACGAAGTTGGAGTTGTTGTTGTCGACGGCCGTGGTGGCGGAAGCGCCGCTTCCGGTGACGGTTTTCTTCAGGGTGTTCATGTAATAGCTGGTTCCCACAGAGACCAGTGGTTTCGCCGAGTACTCCAGATCGCCTTCGGCATATTTCATGTCGCCAAGAGGGTTGACGGTGAGCCTGAAGTTGTACGCGTTGTCGTCGGTCTTGTTCTTGGTATTCTGTCCGGCTCCGCCGAAGACGCCCGCATCGTACTTGACGATTCCCTTCATCAGGTCGCCGTGCAGATTGACGCCGGTGTCGTAACCCATCATGAAAGCGTTTCTGACGA
The DNA here is from genome assembly GCF_016458235.1 of Geomonas propionica. Taxonomy (GTDB): domain Bacteria; phylum Desulfobacterota; class Desulfuromonadia; order Geobacterales; family Geobacteraceae; genus Geomonas; species Geomonas propionica. Next base: position 20,210 of record NZ_JAEMHK010000004.1, read on the forward strand.
ATGAGCCGTCCACGAACTGCTGGGCCGTGTTGGAGGTGATCCACTGGCGTGCAAATTGGATCTTCTCCTGCCCCAGCATGATCTGCGCCTCATCGAGCAGTCGGTACTTGATGTTCGCCGTCTCGATGGCCTTGTTCGGTGTGGAGGAGAGCATCGACCAGTTGTAGGAGAGGTTGTAGGTCAGGTCCTTGCTGAAGGCATAGCCGCCGAGCAGCGTCTTGACCCTACGGAGGTAGAACAGGCTGGTATCCGTTTTTGTGGGTTCGTCGAAGTTATCATTTTGGTACTGCACCTGGATCTGCCCCCCCAGGTTCAGTTGGAATTTCTCATCAGGTGAGGTGAAAACGAAACCCTTCCCGAGCTTGTAATCGTACGCCTTGTTTTTCGTTACCTCCTTGTATTCGGTTTCAGTAATGAGCCCCTTTTCCTTCAGGACATCCTCCACGCTCTTCGCACGGGCATCGTGTGCCGCCCCCATAATTGAAATCAGTCCGGCTGCTATTGCAAATTTACGATTCATCACGTCTCCTTATTTATTTTATGTACGGTTCAATAGCTGCTCCCTGTCATTTGAATCCTGACCGGGAAGATACGTCTGCGACCCTGCCGGGTGTCACTCCGACCCGAGGGTCGGCATGGTGCTCTTTTCGACCGCGTTTCGCAGCAGCGCCCCGAACCGGTAGATGCCATGCACGAATTTACCGTAGGGCATGGTCAGGAAGAGCCCCATCACGATGCCCAGGTGGGCAACCATGACCGGGCCGGAGAAGGTGGTCTCGCGCAGCGCCGTCAGCATGAAGCCGGTTAGACTGGCCAGAAACAGCAGCACGAGGAATCCGGCGTCCATGCCGTTTTGTCTGTGGTCCACCAGCAGGGAGTTGCGCCTGGTCTTCAGCCAGAGCAGTCCGGCAGGGCCGATCAGCAGCCCGATGCCGCCCAGCGACCCCAGAATGACAGGGAGGCTCCGGAGCAGCTCGAGCTGCGGGGCACCCGGCCTTCCCAACAGGGAGGCAACGGTCGGTATCGGGGGGGGGCCTTCCCATCCCAGGACGTAATGAAAGACGGTTCCCACGGCGGTTGCGGCAAAGCAGAGGGCGAACCCGTAAAACGTCGCGTGGTGGAACCGTCGGCGTACGTTCGAAGGGGTCTCATCAGGATAGGCGCAGCCGTCCTCGGCTCCGTCGAGATACCTGAGCAGCAGCGTGTCACTAAGAGCCTGGACGAAGGCCCCTGGAGTGACCGCCGGGGCGGCTTTTCCTTCGGTGTCCTTCCAGAAGCGGACAAACCCGATGGCAAAGGCGGTGGCGATGAGGACGGCGACTATGCCGAAGGTGACGACCATGGCCTCGTGGGACATGACCGCGTAGAAGGCCCCTTTGACGTCGCTATGCGCCGCCAGGAAAGAGGCGGGGCCGCCGGAACCTAAGATGACGGCAAGAACGACGATCATGCTTGCCGCGGTGACCACCCCGGTCACCAACCCGTTTTTGTGGAACAGCTCCGCGAACATCCCGGGCCAGGCATACTTGCGGTAGGTCTCCAGCCTGATCTCGGCGAGCGTCTTCGGGAAGTTCAACTCGAATTCCTGCGGCGGCGCGTATTGGCAGGCGTAGTAGCACTCCGTGCAGTTGTGGCAGAGGTTGGCGAGGTAATTCAGGTCGCTTTCCTCAAAGGTGAGCCGCCGCTCCATGGCGGGGAACACCGCGCAAAACCCTTCGCAGTAGCGGCAGGCATTGCAGATCCTCATGATCCGTTCACCCTCCTGTACAAGTTCCGGTGAAACGTTGCTATGCTTTGACATAACGTGCCGCCTCCTCTCCAGCTATCCGGCCAAATATCGTGCCGATGGTCATTCCTATCCCTGCCAGGTACCCCTTGCCCAGAATGTTCCCGGCCATGATCTCGCCGGCCGCGTAGATGTTCTTGGACGGCTTGTCATCCTGCATGATGACCTTGGCTGATTCGTTAACGGCCACCCCCAGGTAGGTGAAGGTGATGCCGGGCCTCAGCGGGTACGCGTAGAAAGGGGGCTTGTCAATCCTGCGCGCCCAGTTGGTCTTCGGCGGGGTGAGTCCGGCTGTGGCACACTTGTCCATGATGGCATGGTCGAAGGCACCGGGCTGGACAGCCCCGTTAAACTCGTTCACGGTCGCCTCAAGCGCTGCGGGATCGAGTTTCAGGAGTCCGGCGAGTTCCCGGATCGAGTTGGCTTCGACGGGAGGGAACACGGGGGGCATGAAGGTCCCCATCGCCTTGGAATCGATGATGGAGTAGCCGATCTGGTCAGGCTGCCCCGCAACCAGCCTGCCCCAGATCGCATAGCGCTTGGGCCAGAAATCCTCCCCCTCGTCGTAGAAGCGCTGCGCATTCTTGTTGACGACGATGCCGAGCGAGACGCAGTCGACACGGGTGATGATGCCGCCGTCAAAGCGCGGGGCCCGGGCGTCGATGGCGACGGCGTGGCACTGGGTCGGGTCACCGACCGTCTTTGCCCCCTGCTCCATGAGCAGACGGAGGATGTTGCCGTTGGAGTAAGGGGTGCCGCGGATGATGAAGTTTTCAGCCACATCCCCCCAGGCCTTCTTGAGCCACGGTATGTTGGCCTGGAAGCCTCCCGAGGCGGCCACGAGAGCCTTTGCCCGGACCTCGTGAGAGAACCCCCTCCGGCTGAAAAGGGCCGAGGTAAAGCGGCCGTCCGTGATCTTCAGCTCGCGCACCTCGCTGCCGTACTCGATCTCCACCCCGAGACTCTCGGCGGTGCGGTACAGCGCGTTGACCAGCGCCTTCCCGCCGCCGAGGAAGAAGGCGTTGGTGCGCGACAGGTGTAAGGTGCCGCCCAGCGAGGGCTGGAACCGGATCCCCTGCTGCATCATCCACTGCATGCAGGTCTCCGACTGACGGATCGCCATACGGGCCAGGGGCTCATTGGTCATGCCGCCGGTCACCTTCATGAAATCCTCCCAGTACTCCTCTTCCGTGTAGGCATCCGTCAGCACGGCCATCGGGGCCTTGTGCATGCAGCGCAGATTCCGGGTGTGCCGGCTGTTGCCGCCACGGAAGTCCTTGGGGGCGCTCTCCAGCACCAGGACGCTCGCCCCCGAGCGGCGTGCGGATATGGCGGCGCAAAGCGCCGCATTTCCTCCGCCTATCACCAAAACATCGTAGATCTTTGAAAATTCCATATTTTTGTCCCCGTTTAGAGATTTGTTACCGGTACGTTCCCGGCTGCCACACGGGCGTTCAATTCGCTACATCATCCCAAGCATCCTGGGGAGCCAGAGTGAGAGCGCGGGCCAGTAGGTGACGGTCACCAGGAAACCGAGCATGGCCAGAAGCCACGGCCAGACAGCCACCGTCAGCTCGGTTATCCCCATCTTGGTGATGCCGCTCGACACGTAGAGGTTGAGCCCCACCGGCGGGTGGCACATCCCCACCTCCATGTTCACCACGATCAGAATCCCGAAGTGCACCGGGTCGATGCCGAGCTTCATGGCAACCGGGAAAAGGATCGGGGCCATGATCAGGACTATCGAGGCAGGCTCCATCACGTTGCCGGCCATGAGCAGCATGATGTTGACCACCAGCAGGAAGCTCATTGGCCCGAGCCCCATGTCGATCAGCCACGCGGCCATCATCTGCGGCACCCCCTCCGACGTCATGAGGAAGGAGAACAGGACCGCGTTGGTGATGATGTACAGCAGCATGGCGCTCATGTTCGCCGAGTTGAGGAGCACCTTGGGGATGTCCCGGAACTTCATGTCCTTGTAGACGAACACAGCGACAACAAAGGCGTAGACGGCAGCCATGGCGGCGGCCTCGGTCGGCGTGAAGACGCCGCTGTAGATGCCGCCCATCACCACCACGACCAGCAGCAGCCCCCATATGCATTCCCGGAGTGCCCGCAACCGCTCGCCCCAGGTCGCCTTCGGCATGCGCGGGTAGTTGTACTTGCGGGCGCGGTACCAGGCGACCAGGCCAAGCAGGGTCGCCAGGATGAGCCCCGGCACAACCCCCGCCATAAACAGCGTCCCGACCGAGGTGTTGGTTCCGATCGAGTACATGACCATCGTGATGGAGGGAGGGATCAGGATGCCCAGGGCGCCGGAGGTGGTGATGATTCCCGCTCCGAACTTGTTGGGAAAGCCCTGTTTGACCATGGCCGGCAGGATGATGGCGCCGATGGCCACTACCGTGGCCGGGCTCGACCCCGAAACCGCTGCGAACATGGCGCAGGCAAGGACCCCTGCCAGGCCGAGCCCGCCGTGCCAGTGACCGATCATCGACGAAGCGAAATTGATCATGCGTCGCGCCACGCCGCCGTGGGTGAGGAAGTTGCCGGCCAGGATGAAGAAGGGGACCGCCATGATCTCGAACTTCTCGATACCGGTGAACAGCTTGAGCGCGACCGATTCGATCGGCATCTGCGTCATGGTGAAGAAGAAGCTGAGGACCGTCAGGCCAAGCGAGATGGAGATCGGCATTCCGGTTATCATGAGGGCGACCAGCAGCCCGAAAATAATGGCTATGTTCATTTCTGCCCCCCCCCCTTGCCGTTCTCACCCAACTGCTTGTTCTTCAGGTCATGCGGATGCAGGTTGTCGTCCATGTCGAGCCAGTTGATGTCCTTGGGGACCACGTCCTCCTCGAGCCCGTCCACGTGCGAGTGGTCGTGATGCGGGAGTTCGCCGGTCCGGATGAAAGAGCAGGCTACCTGCATGAAACGGAAACACATCAGGTACGAACCAAGGGGAACGGCGAGGTAAACGATCCAGATGGGGAGCTCCATGTCCGCAGACACCTGATCGGTGTGGGCGATGTGCCAGACGAAGTTGGCGCCGAAAGTCCCGACAGTGCCGGTGAAAAGGACGCCGGCCAGCAGCCCGAAAATGATGAACTTGTTGCGCAGCCCGCTGTTCAGGCGGTTGATCAGCACGTCGACCCCGACATGGATGCCGGTACGCACGCCGTAGGCCGCGCCGAACTTCGCCATCCAGACGAACATGTAAATGCAGAGCTCCTGCGCCCAGCTGACGTTGATCGGGATCAGCACATCCTGGATCATCCTCACGGGGATGGTGCAGGCGAAGCGGTGGACGACGGAGATGAATATGACAACCGTTGCCGCCCCGATGAGGAAGGTGATGAGCCACTCCTCCAGGTTGTCGAGAATCTTTAATGGCATGGCATTTCTCCTGAGTTATCAGCGGTACCCGTCCGCTCCCGAAGGCCGGGAGCGGGGATCATGAGCGGTTGCACCGGCTAGAGCCTGGCCGGGTCGAAATTCGTTTCCTTGTAGATGGCCTTGATGAGATCCTTGCCGATCCTCCCCTCCATCTGCTTATGGACCGGGACGAGCGCCTTCTTCCAGGTCAGCCTCTCCTGCGGGGTCAGGAGGGTGACCTTGGTCTTCCCGCTCTTCTTGATGGCCGCCAGCGCCTCGTTGTTTTCTTTCTGTGCTATGTCGTTGTTGTATTTGGTCGCGTCGCGCATGGACGATTCCAGGATGGCGCGGATGTCCGCCGGGAGCCCGTCCCAGAACCTCTTGTTGGCGATGACCGCATAGCCGAGATAGCCGTGGTTGGTGACGGTCAGATGTTTTTGCACCTCGTACATCTTCTGCGTATAGATGTTGGAAAAGGTGTTCTCCCCTCCATCGACCACGCCGGTCTGCATCGCCTGGTACACCTCTCCGAACGACATCACCTGGGGTATCGCGCCAAGCGCGCGCATATAGGCGTCGGTGATCTTGGCCGAAACGATGCGCATCTTCAGCCCCCTGCAGTCATTGGGGGATTTCAGCTGCTTGTTGGCGGTCAACTGCCTGAAGCCGTTGTCCCAGTAAGCCAGGCCGACGATCCCTTTGCTCTCAAGCTTTTTCAGCATCTGCTGCCCTAGCGGCCCCTGGGTCACCTTGTGCATGTCCGCGTAGTCGTCAAACAGGTAGGGGAGTTCGAAGGCCTCAAAATCCTTCACTCCCATAGGCCCGAACTTGGAAAGCGACGGCGCCAGCATCTGCACCGAGCCAAGCTGCAGCGCTTCAAGCTCTTCCTTGTCCTTGTAGAGCATGCTGTTGGCGTAGACTTCCACCCTCACGCGCCCTTTGCTGCGTTCTTCAGCGAACTTCTTGAACTGCAGCGCCGCCTTTCCCTTGGGTGTGTCGACGGCAACCACGTGGCTCAACTTGATGACGATTGGTTGCTGGGCGTAAGCTACCGTCGACAGCGCCGCTACCATGATACCGGCCAGAATGATACGAAGTTTCATGACGTTCTCCCCTTTTTGCGTTGTAGTTTTCCCAGGTTATGCCAAGGTTTGCCTTGGCGGCTCCAGGTACGTGACAATTTTCAAAAGGTGTATTAGCAATACGGGTGCCACAGGGCTAATGAACGCCAACATGCTGTATACATTATGGAAAATGGGTTATACCGGAAGGAGAAAACTGACGAAGGGGTATGACAAACGTCGCAGCTTTTTTGCGTATGAAGCGGGATTGTTCAGGTAAGTAATCTAAAAACTGGAGCTGTGACAATCGTCACTAAATGTCCGATCGTCACAGCAGTTGCTTTGCGGGATTTACCGGGAGGGGTCTAAAAAATAGTTTTGTCAGAGAGAGCTGCTATTTGCTGAGCGACTTGAGCCTTTTATTCAGCCCCGACGGGGTCATGCCAAGCAGGCGGGCCGCGATGGTCTGCTTTCCTCCGGAGCGTGCCAATGCCTCGTCCATCAGCAACTCGATCGCTGAGCCGAAGGTAGGAAGGCGCTCCATGCAGGCAAAAGGATTCTGATCCGGGCCGCCTACCAGGCCGGGGGGGGTACCTCCATCCGTAGCGCGTAGTGCCTGGTAAAAGGATTCGAGCGAGAGCACCCGTTCCCGGTGGGTGCTCACCGCGTCGAAGACCATGGCTTTGAGCTCGCGGACATTGCCGGGGAAGCTGTGCGTAGCAAGAAGCTGCGGTAACTCCTTCGGGGGAGTCGGTTTTTTCTTGCCGAAGGCGCGCGCCGCCTCCCCAAGGAAATGATCAAGGAGCGGCGCCAAGTCCCCTTTTCGTTCCCTCAAAGGGGGGATGTGGACCTGGTGGGTGCGGAACCGGTAGTAGAGGTCGCGCCGGAAGGTCCCGGCCGCCTGCTTCGCGGTCAGATCCTGGTGTGTGGCGACTATGACACGCGCCCTGATCCGTTTGGGAACATCGCTGCCGAGTGGAAAGTACTCCCCCTCCTGAAGCAGCCGGAGCAGCTTCACCTGGGAAGGAAGGCTCATGTCGCCGATCTCGTCCAGGAACAGGGTGCCGTCCGCCGCCTCCTCGATCATGCCCCGGCGCGCCTGGTCGGCGCCGGTGTAGGCTCCGCGCACATGGCCGAAGAGCGTGTCGGAAAAAGCGTTATCATCAAGCCCGGCCACGTTTACCGCCACCAAGGGTCCGCGGCAACCGCTGAGCCTGTGGGCCACCTGGGCGAAGAGTTCCTTGCCGACGCCGCTCTCACCGGTGATAAGCAGCGGCTCGGAGCTTCTGGCGACGGCCTCTATATAGGAGAAGATGGCGTGCATGCGCGAATCAGCAGTTATGATGGCGTCGAAAGCCTCCGGGTGCTTCAACTCCCCGTGCAGGATGCATTGGGACATCTGCCGGTTTTCCTGCTTCAACTCCAGCATCCTTATGGCCCGGACCACGCCGCTCACCAAGCGCTCATCCTCGGAGGTTTTCACGAAGTAGTCGTAAGCGCCGAGCTTCATGCACTGGACGGCCCCCTCGACCTGATTCATGCCGCTGATGACTATGGTGACGATCTCCGGATGCCGCTCGCCGATCAGCGCCAGCAGTTCCTCCCCACCCAGGTTCGGCATGTTAAGGTCGAGGAGGATGAGCTCCACATCTCCGGACTCGACTATCCCCATGACCTCCCTGCTATCCTGGCAGGTGACGATGTTGGTAATGCCGGACCATTCCAACGAAAGGGCGAGCGCGTCCAGCCAGGCAGGTTCGTCGTCCACCAGCAGGATCCTGAACGAAGGGTAGAGTGCTTTATCCATGTGAATCTCCTAAGCTGCCAAAAGTGTCAGGGTGACCGTGGTTCCGGCGCCGGGAACTGAATCGAAGCTGAGGAGGCCGCCGTGCTCCTTGATGATCCCGGCGGAGATGGAAAGCCCGAGCCCGGTCCCTCCGGTGTCGCGCTTGGTGGTGAAAAACGGGTCGGTCAGGTGGGAAAGGTGTTCTGGCGCGACACCTGTCCCCTCGTCCCGCACCTGCAGCAGAACCCTGCCGCTGTCGCAGTCCAGGTAGGTGGTGACAAAGATCCCCCTCCCCTTGTCCGGGAGCGCCTGGCAAGAGTTGAGGATCAGGTTCACCACCACCTGCTCGATGCGCTGCGCGTTGCCCCGCACCATGGGGAGATCTTCCGCGCAGGTAACGACGAAGTTGTGCGTGGCCTTGCGGATGGAATTCTCCATCAACCGGACCGCCGCCTGCACAACCTGGTTCAGATCGAAAGGCTCCATGCCGGCCGCATCGTTTTGCCGGGCGAAGTCCTTGAGATCGTCCACGATCCTCTTGATGCGCTTGGCCCCTTCGTGGATCTCCGCCAGCATGCCGGGTAGTTTGTCCCGCATCCGCGAGTACGGGAGCCTGCCGCACATGAAATCGCCGTGTTCCTTGCAATACTCTTCGAGAACCTGGTCCACGGCCGCTTGGCTTTCCCTGAGGATCGGCATGCTCAACAGAATAAGCCCGTTCGGGTTGTTGATCTCGTGTGCCACGCCCGAGACCAGGATTCCAAGCGAGGCCATCTTGTCCGCCTGAACCAGTTTGTCCTGCTGCACGCGCAGTTCGTCCCACGCACGCTCCTTTTCCGAGACCTCGAGCGCAAGTTCGGCGGCGCGCTCGTCCACCTTTTTCTTCAGCATGCGGGACCAGGCAAAGGTTCCGGTCAGCAGGAGCACGAGCGGCACCAGGATCATGCTGCCGTACTGGATCGCCTTTTCCCACGAGATGCGCCGCGGCTCCAGCACCCCGAGCCATTTGTCGTAGATCGCCTGGTACTCGCCGTTCTTCTTCAAGATGGCAAGTCCCTCGTTAAGCTGGGACTGCAGTTCGTGATTGCCCTGCCTTACCGCGAAGGAAAACTTGAAGGTGGCGATGTTCCGGGCGACAGGGACCAGGTTCGTCAGCTTGTTTTCACGGATGATGTACATCCCGGGAAGCAGCGCCACCACAGCGTAGTCGTTCTGGCCGGAGGCGAGGAGGCGCAGGGCGTCCGCAGCCGTCTTGGTGAGAACAAGATCCTTCTCATAGCCAAGGGCCTTCAACTTTTCGTTCATGACCCCGCCGCGAAAGACGACCACTTTCTTGCCTCGCAACTCTTCCAGCGAGCCGGCGGGCGGAGTTTCACGGCGTGCGAAAATGGCATGCTGAACAATGGCGTGGGGTGACGGGTAGTCGTATACCTCCTCGCGTTCGCCTGTGTGCGACATGCCGAGGGTCATGTCGATCCTGCCGGCCTCAAGGTCCTCGCGCACCTTCGACCATTCGCCGAGTTGGATATCCGCATTCACCCCCATGACTTCGGCGATGGACCTGATCAGATCGACGGTGAAGCCGGCAGGCTGCCCGTTCCTGTCCAGGAATTCGTACGGAGGGTAAGCCCGGTTCCCCCCGACCTTTATGGTGGTCGTTTCAGGCAGGGCGTCGCCGACACCAAGGGGATCCCCCGTGGCAAAGGCCAGGGAGCAGGAAAGGAACAATAGAAGCAGGATAATTCCGGACATGGCCCCTGCAGCGGCACAGCCCCACCTCAAATCGGTTTGCCTGAACATTTTTTCTCCATGGTGAGCCTCAAGGCACAAATTCAGACAAGCCCGGCAAGGCCAAAGATGGCGCCGATTCCGATCAGCCACAGCGGGTTCAACTTGCCGTAAAGGACGATCAGAACCGTTGCCGCGGTAATGGCGAACGCTCCCAAGCTTTTATCTGCTCCGCGGGTCACGATGAACCCGCTGGCCAGAACCAGCCCGACCGCCAAAGGGACGATCCCAGTCTGAATCGTGAGACGCCAACGCGTGCCGCGGATCTTTTCCCAAAAGTGCATGAGGATGAAGATCAGCAGGCTGGATGGGGCGCACATGGCAACGGTGGCGGCAAGGGCTCCCGCAAGCCCGGCCGTATGCCAGCCGATCAGGGTGACAATGATCACGTTTGGCCCCGGAATGGCCTGCGAGATGGCGACCAGATACGAGAAAGTGGCGTCACTCATCCAGTGATGGGTTTCGACTGCGATCCGGTGCAATTCCGGCAATACGGTACCGGCCCCGCCAAAAGCGACCAGGGACAAGGCGCCGAACTCGAGCAAGATCTCCGTGATTTCCTTCATGCCCCCCCGCAGTAGAAGCGCGCGGCCACCCATATGCTCAGTGGTGCCAAGGCGAGCATGACAGGGAGCAACGGCCAGTGGAGAAAGGCCACTGCCCACAGAATGGCGACACTGAAGATGATTAACAGCGGCCACTTCAGCAGGTCGGCGGCCATGCGCAGGCCCATGGCGATGATCAGCCCCGCCGCGACAGCAGCAATACCGCGCAGGACGGCCTGTATTGCGGGCAGATCACCGAAACGTCCGTAAAGCGCCCCAAGGGTGACGGCGATGACAACTGGCGCAAACAAAAGGCCAAGCAGCGAGATTGCGGCGCCGCTCGCCCCCTGGAAACGGTTCCCGATGCAGACGGAAAGGTTGACGATATTCGGTCCGGGCATGAACTGGCACAAACCGAAAAGAGTGGTGAACTCTTCCGACGACAACCAGCGGAGCTCATCAACGATGGCACTCCTGGCCCAAGACATAACGCCACCGAATCCTGACAGAGCTATACGGTTAAAGCCCAGGAAGAGCTGTTTATGACTGACCTCGTGCCGTTGTTCCAGAGCAATCTCCCCTTCCCCACCTTTGCGACCGACACGGATGATTCGGGCTCCACATTGGTGTAATAAATCGTGAAAAAAATGGAATTGCAAGAGATTTGTTGCCTCGCACTCTGAAAAGGCGGCATTTTTGCCGCTCTTGTCTCCCCTACTCCGATGCCCGCCCAGAAGACTGCCCCCCCCTGCAGCACTGCAAAAATATGCGGACCCCAATTTTAGTAAACACCTGGACAGCAATCAGAAACGGTACAGCTACATGGGGGATGCTACGTGATATGGAGAAGCACGGCAACAAACTGATATGTTGGTATCGGTATCGGGAAGGGCTTTACAGTAGTTCAAAGTAGACAGTTACCGGCGGTTCCAACGGTACTTTAACTGGACTAGTCGACTATCGTTCACCAGCGATGGCTGTGCGTCTACTATATTGCTGAGAACTTCTTCGAGTCTAACGGGCCATTTTTTGTGTTTTCAGGAAGAATCTCCCAAAGAAGCATCAGTACTTTTTCTGGGTATGTGCTTATTACTGTGTCTTTTGTTCCTCGGAGGTTCGGAAAAACAAGATCGTCTCCGTCGAACTTGTCGACTAAGGGCAAAATTAAATCTGCAATAGCAGGGAAACCAGTGGCGATTCATTGCGGCTAGATGGGGGATGTGCTACGGACAGGGTTCTTGCCTCTATCTGCGTCTACATAACAAAAAAGCCAGCTAGCTATGTAAGCTAACTGGCCGTGATTTTGTTGGTTGCGGGGACAGGATTTGAACCTGTGACCTTCGGGTTATGAGCCCGACGAGCTACCAGACTGCTCCACCCCGCGTCATGAACAACTCAAACTTTATACTACAGGGCTTCCGACAAGTCAACGTAAACATTTGCAGGAAGAGCATTCGAACAGGGATAAAAGGGATGAAGGGGATAACTGCTCAGAAATTGCCTTTAATCCCTTGTATCCTTTCTATCCCTGTTTGTTTATTTCTTCGAACAAAGCCTCTGACGCACTACCTCAAACAGGAAGATGCCTCCGGCGACGGAGGCGTTCAAAGAATTCACCCCGCCTTGGAGCGGGATGCTGACCACTTCGTCACATCCTTTCCGAACCAAGGGGCGGATCCCCTCCCCTTCCCCGCCGATGACCAAGGCGACACGGCCGGTGAAGTCCTGTTGATACAAGGTGCTCCTGGCTGAGCCATCGGCGCCATAGATCCAGAAGCCTGCTTTCTTCAACGTTTCCATCGCCTGCGAGATGTTGGTGACCTGCGCTACGGCTACGGTCTCGGTGGCGCCGGCGGAGGACTTCTCCACTACGGCGGTGACGCCTGCGGCGCGGTCCTTGGGGATGACGACGGCATGGGCCCCGGCGCAGGCGGCGCTGCGAATGAGGGCGCCAAGGTTGTGCGGGTCCTGCACGCTGTCAAGAACCAGGATGAGACCGCTCGGGTCACCTTGAAGTTGTTCGAGCACGTCGTCAAGATCTGCGTAGGGGAAGGGCTCGACCTTGAGGGCGACGCCCTGGTGGTGCTCTGTGCCGCACAGGCGGCTCAGGTCGCCCTTCTCGCGCTGCCGAACCGGGATCTTCTTTTCGGCTGCCAGTTTCAGCAGCTTCTCCAGGCGCTTGTCAGCGCTGGTACCGGCGACGAAGAGTTCGAATATCTTGCGAGAGCCCCTGAGAGCCTCCATGACGGGGTTCAGGCCGTAGATGATTTCTTCTTTTGACATTCTCGATTCCTTAAGAGCTAAAAGAACAAAAAAGCAGTTACGCAAAGAACACGAAGCACGCGCGAAGAGCGCAAAGAAAGACCTTCTGGAACTAAAACCAAAATCTTTTTCTTTGGGTGCTTCGCGAATTCTCAGCGCTCTTTGCGTAACTGCTTTCGCTTTCCTGTCTACCCAGCGACGATTTCGTCGACGATCTTCTGGGCGGCTTCGGCCGGGTTCTGGGCGGCGGCGATGGGACGGCCGATGACGAGGTAGTCGGAACCTGCCTTGACGGCTTCGGCCGGGGTCATGATGCGTTTTTGATCGTCGGCGGAGGCGAAGCTCGGACGAACGCCGGGGGTGACGACCAGGAAGTCGCTGCCGCAGGCTTCCCTGATCAGTCCCACTTCCTGCGGGGAGGCGACCACACCGTCGACGCCGGCGCTCTTGGCCAGCTTGGCGAGCTTCACCACCATCTCGGGAACCGGGAGGTCGATACCAATGCCGCGCAGAGTTTCCTCGTTGGAGGAGGTGAGCACGGTGATGGCGAGGACCTTCGGGCGCGGGGTGCAGCCGCTGAAATTCTTGTCCAGGGTTTCCATGGTTTTGTTCATCATCTCGTAGCCGCCCATGGCGTGCAGGTCGCAGAGCTGGACGCCGAGGTTGGCGGCTTCGAGGGCGGCCATGGCGACGGTGTTCGGGATGTCGTGGTATTTCAGGTCGAGGAACACCTCGCCGCCGCACTTCTGGATCATGCGCACCGCGGCGGGGCCACAGGCAGTGTAGAGCTGCTTGCCGACCTTGAACATGCCGACGTGCTTGGAAAGGAGCTCCGCCCAGTACTGTACGTCGCTGAACTCCTTCACGTCCATGGCGAAAATGATCTTCTTGATTGCTTCTTCTCTGGTCATAGTCAAATCCTTAAAGTCAAAACCGTTAGCCACGGAGAAAATCTGAGGACTTCTGAGAAAACCAACCCGAAAAAGCTTTAGGTAGTACCCAAAGTCATTCGTTTTTGTTTCTCTCCGATTTTCTCAGATTTTCTCCGTGGCCAATGGTTTAAGGTTTTATGCCTGCAGTGCCTCTTTGACGGCGGCTTTCACCTTGGCTACGGCTTCGGCTATCGGGAGGATCTCGACGTCGCCGCCCCTTCTCTCCTTCAGTTCTACTTTGCCTTCGGCCAGGGTCTTGGCGCCGACGACTATCCGCAGCGGGATGCCGATCAGGTCGGCGTCCTTGAACTTGAAGCCGGGACGCTCGTCGCGGTCGTCGAGGAGCACTTCCACGCCCGCTTCCATGAGCTCATTGTAGATCTGCTCGGAGGCGGCTTTCACTTCGTCGTCCTTGGCGGAAAGCGCGGAGACGATGCAGTGGAACGGCGCGATGGGGATCGGAAAGATGATGCCGTTCTCGTCGTGGTTCTGCTCGATGCAGGCGGCAACGGTACGCCCGATGCCAATGCCGTAGCACCCCATGAAGATGATCTGCTCTTTGCCGTTGGCGTCGAGGAAGCTCGCGTTCAGGGCCTTAGAGTACTTGGTGCCCAGCTTGAAGACGTGGCCGACTTCGATGCCGCGCCAAATTTCCAGTTTGCCGCTGTCGCAGCGCGGACAGGCATCGCCGATGACCACGTTCCTGATGTCGACGTACCCTTCCACCTGGAAGTCGCGGCCGACGTTCACGTTCTTGAGATGGGTATCGGCGGCGTTGGCGCCGGTGACGAAGTTGTGCATCCCCTGCAGCGAGAGGTCGGCGACGACCTTCACCTTGCCGACGAGACCTACCGGACCTGCATAGCCGGTCGGTGCGCCGGTGACTTTCAGGACCACGTCGTCTTCTGCCATCTCGATTTCGGCGGCGCCCAGGTGGTTCTTCAGCTTGATCTCGTTCAGGTCGTAGTCGCCACGCACAAGCGCCACGACCGGCTCGCCGTCGGCGACCAGCACGAGGGTCTTCACTACCTGGGTCGGGTTGACGCCCAGGAACGCGGAGACCTCTTCGATGCTCTTTTGACCGGGGGTGGCGACGTGCTCCATCGGGCGCGGATCGGCGTGCTCGACCGCGTCGCTCCTTTTGGTCTCGGCCTTCTCCATGTTGGCCGCGTACTCGCAGCAGGAGCAGGAGACGATGGCGTCTTCGCCGGAGTCTGCCAGCACCATGAACTCATGGGAGTAGTTACCGCCGATGGAACCGGTGTCGGCTTCGACGGCGCGGAACTTCAGGCCGCAACGCTCGAAGATGCGGCGGTAGGCCTTGTACATCTTCTCGTAGGAGACGTCCGCACCCGCCTCGTTCACGTCAAAGGAGTACGCGTCCTTCATGATGAACTCGCGGCCGCGCATAAGTCCGAAGCGCGGGCGGATCTCGTCGCGGAACTTGCCCTGGATCTGGTACAGGTTGATCGGCATCTGGCGGTAGCTGCGGATCTCCTTGCGGATCAGGTCGGTGATGACTTCCTCGTGGGTGGGTCCCATGCAGAACTCGGCGTCCTTCCTGTCCTTGAAGCGCAAGAGTTCCTTGCCGTAGAATTCCCAGCGCCCCGATTCCTTCCAGAGTTCGGCCGGCTGAACGGCAGGCATGAGGAGCTCGATGGCACCGGCCCGGTTCATCTCCTCGCGGACGATCTGCTCGACCTTGCGGATGGAGCGCAGCCCCAGCGGCAGGTAGTTGTAAATGCCGGCGGCGAGTTTCCTGATCATGCCGGCGCGCAGCATCAGCTTGTGGGAGATGACCTCCGCGTCAGAGGGAGTTTCCTTGACGGTGGGGATGAAATACTGGGAATAACGCATTCGTTTTACCTCTAAGTGAATTTAAAAGACGAAAAGCGGAACACAGAGGACTCCGAGGTCCACAGAGGCCACAGAGGTCCCCGAAAGGTTTTCTCTGCGTCCTCTGTGCTCCCCTGTGACCTCTGTGGTGAGCTTTAAGGTTTTAGTACTTCCTCGACCAGCGCGTCGGCCAACTTGTCCTGCGGCACTTTGCGCAGGATCTCGCCGTGCTTGAAGAGAAGCCCTTCTCCCCTGCCGCCGGCAATGCCGAAATCGGCTTCGCGCGCCTCGCCGGGTCCGTTCACGGAACACCCCATGACGGCCACGGTGATGTTCTTGTCCAGGTGCGCGAGGCGACGCTCGACTTCTTCGGCAACGGGGATGAGATCGACCTGGCAACGGCCACAGGTCGGGCAGGATACGAAGTTGATGCCGCGCTGCCTAAGCCCGAGCGACTTCAGGATGTCGTAGGCGACGCGCACCTCGTGCACCGGATCGCCGGTGAGCGATACGCGCATGGTGTCGCCGATCCCCTGGTGCAGCAGGATACCAAGGCCGACGGAGGACTTGATGGTGCCGGAGAAGATGGTGCCGGCCTCGGTGACGCCGATGTGCAGCGGGTAATCCACCGCGTCGGAGAGGAGCCGGTAGGCCTCCAGCGTCCGCAATACGTCGGACACCTTGATGGAGATCTTGATCTCGCGGTAGTTGAGCTCTTCCAGGATCCTGACGTGCCCCAACGCGGATTCGACCATCGCCTCCGGAGTCGGATGCCCGTACTTGACCAGGAGTTCCTTCTCCAGCGAACCGCCGTTGACGCCGATCCTGATCGGGATCTGCCGTTCGGCGGCCGCCTTGACCACCTCGGCCACCTTCCAGCGCTCGCCGATGTTGCCGGGGTTCAGACGCAGACCGTCGACGCCAGACTCCAGCGCCTGCAGGGCCAGCTTGTAGTCGAAGTGGATGTCGGCGATGAGCGGCATGGGACTGCCGGCCTTGATGCCGGCCAGGGCCTTGGCGGCGTCCATGTCGGGCACCGCGCAACGCACGATCTCGCAACCGGCCTCGGCCAGACGGCCGATCTGCGCCAGGGTCGCGGCCACGTCTCTCGTGTCGGTGGAACACATGGACTGTACGGAGCAGGGAGCGCCGCCACCGATCGGCACGCTGCCTATCTTTATCTGCCGGGTGAGCTTTTTCATAGCGCGACATAGTAGCTAAATCTATGGGGAAAAGCAAGGAAGGATCACCCCCCACCGTCATTGCGCACGGCAGCGGCGACTGGCAATTTCCTGCGCCACTAATTAGCGGGAGGACTATACTGTGCCTATTGGAGGTAAAAGACACAGGAGGTAGTTGTCATGAGTAAACTGGATCTGCTGAACCCAACCAACAGCACGGTCATCTTCATCGACTTTCAGCCTCAGATGACTTTCGGCGTTGCCAGCATCGACCGGCAAACCCTTTTCAACAACGTAATGCTCCTGGCGAAGGCGGCCAGGATCTTCCGCGTCCCCACCATACTCACCACCGTCGAGACTAAGAGTTTCTCGGGGAACATGTGGCCCCAGCTCCTGGACATCTTCCCGGACAACGACATCATCGAACGGAGCTCCATGAACTCCTGGGATGACCCCAAATTCGTAGAGGCGGTGCAGGCCACGGGGCGCAACAAGCTGATCATGGCCGCACTCTGGACCGAGGTCTGCCTCGCCTTCCCTGCGCTCGAGGCGATGAAGGCAGGCTTCGAGGTGTACGCCGTGGAGGACGCCTCGGGCGGCACCAGCGTCGCGGCGCACAACGCGGCCATGCGGCGCATCGAGCAAGCAGGGGCGGTGCCGATGACCTCGCTGCAGGTGTTGCTGGAGTACCAGAGGACCTGGGCGCGCAAGGAAACCTACGACGATGTCATCTCCGTGGTGAAGGAACATTGCGGAGCCTACGGGCAGGGGGTGGAATACGCCTACACAATGGTACATGGTGCGCCCGCCAGCCGCACGAGCATCCTGAAATAGGATTGCCCATACCCTCGCCCTTTGGGAGAGGGAGAATGGACCGGCGTAGTGGGAGCAGTTTCAACGTTTAACGGGCTGTACGTTCGGCAGGCAGGGGTTCAGTCCCCTGCCTGTATCTTTTGAGGGAGGCAAAACTATGAAGGGACCAGACCTCATTATATATAACGGCAGGATCAGTACCCTGGACCAGGGAAGGCCGGAGGCTTCGGCTATCGCGATAAAGGAGGGTAAGGTGGAGGCTCTGGGCGGCGAAGAACTGACCGCCACGGCGGATGACCACACCCAATTGATCGACGCAAAGGGACGCCGAATGATCCCGGGGCTGAACGACTCGCACATACACGTAATCCGTGGTGGGCTCAACTTCAACATGGAGCTGCGCTGGGACGGTGTCCCGTCGCTCGCGCTAGCGCTGGAAATGCTCAAGGAACAGGCCAGACGGACCCCGCCGCCGCAATGGGTACGGGTCATCGGCGGCTGGACCGAGTTCCAGTTCGCGGAGCGCCGCATGCCGACTCTGGATGAACTCAACTTGGCGGCGCCCGACACCCCGGTCTTCATCCTGCACCTGTACGACCGCGCCCTGGTGAACCGGGCGGCGCTACACGCCCTTGGCTACGGCAAGGACACGCCCGACCCGCCGGGGGGGATGATCGAGCGGGACCGGAACGGGAACCCCACCGGGCTGTTGATCGCCAAGCCGAACGCCATGCTGCTTTACGCAAGTCTCGCCAAGGGGCCCAAGCTGAACTTTGAGGACCAGGTGAACTCGACGCGCCATTTCCTGAGGGAGCTGAACCGGCTCGGGCTCACCAGCGCCATCGATGCCGGCGGCGGCTTCCAGAACTACCCTGACGACTACCGCGTTATTCAGGAACTGGCAAAGGCGGGTGAACTCCCATTGCGTATCGCCTACAACCTGTTCACGCAGCACCCCAAAGGTGAACTGGCCGATTTCTCGCAGTGGGTCACCATGACGGAGCCGGGACAGGGGGACGACTTCCTACGCATGAACGGTGCCGGAGAGATGCTGGTGTTTTCGGCTGCGGACTTCGAGGATTTTTTTGAGCCGCGCCCGAACCTCCCCGGGGTAATGGAAGAGGAACTCTCCGCGGTGGTACGACTGCTGGCGGAGAAGCGGTGGCCGTTCCGGTTGCATGCAACCTACAACGAATCGATCACCAGATTCCTGGACGTCTTTGAGGCTGTGAACCGGGACATCCCCTTCAACGGGCTGCGCTGGTTCTTCGACCACGCCGAGACCATCACCCAAGAGAACCTGGAGCGGGTCAGGGCACTGGGGGGCGGTATCGCCATCCAAAACCGGATGGCGTTCCAAGGGGAATATTTCCTTGATCGTTACGGGGAGAGGGAAACCGCGCACACCCCGCCTATCCGGAGCATGATGGCCTTGGACATTCCGGTAGGTGCCGGCACCGACGCGACGCGGGTGGCCAGCTACAACCCGTGGCTGTCGCTGTATTGGATGGTCAGCGGACGCACCATCGGCGGGACGTTGCTCTACCCGGAGGCGAACCACTTGAGCCGCATGGAGGCACTCAGGCTGTACACCGAGGGGAGCAGTTGGTTTTCCGGCGAGGAGGGTAAGAAGGGTATCCTGACCCCGGGCGCCTTGGCGGATTTAGCGGTGCTGTCGGCCGATTACTTTGAGGTGGCCGAGAAGGAGATCAAGGCGATCGAGTCGGTGCTGACCGTGGTTGGGGGCAGAGTCGTGTACGGCGGTGAGGAATTCAGCAACCTGGTGCCGCCGTTGCCGGTAAGCCCGGACTGGTCGCCGGTGGGCCGCTACGGCGGCTACCACCGCGGTGATAACCCGGCGTCCTTCGTTGCGCGCAAAGAGGCAGCACCGGGGCACCGCCACACGCGCATCTGGATGCCGCGGCAGCGGCGCTTCTGGGACTTGGGCTGCGACTGCTTCGCCTACTAGGCCCTCAGTGGTGCGCGTAAACTCCGAGGAGCTCGGCCTGTGCCAGGACTTTGCCGCGCATGGCGAGGTCGAGTTCCTTCCTGGTGCTGTTGGAGGGGAGGTTCAGGCGCTCAGAGAGCGCATAAAGCCGGAAGTAGTAGCGGTGCTGACCGGAGGGGGGACAGGGGCCGCCATAACTTTTGCGCCGCCAGCTGTTCACCCCCTGCTGCGCCCCGCGCGGCACCGTCCCCTGGGTGATCTGGGAAGTGGACGGGGCGATGTTCCAAAGCACCCAGTGCACCCAGGTTCCGCCGGGGGCATCTGGGTCGTCCATGACAAGGGCGAGGGACTTGGCATCCTTCGGGATCCCATCGATGGCAAGCGGCGGACTGGTATCGGAGCCGTCACAACTGTAAAGGGACGGGATTTGGCCGGCCTGCTTGAACGCGGAACTGACAAGTTTGAGCTGCGACTCCTTTGCCTGCATCGATGTCGCGCCAAAGAGCGTAAGCACCAACGCCAACAGGAAACTCTTCCTCAAATCACACATGATCGCCTCCCCTAGATCTTTGTCCGCCGCCCTTCTCTACATACCGGCATCCCTCTTGCGCGGCCTGGCAGAATTACAGGGTCCAGTCTATCGGCTGAATGTCCGGCTGCAAGGAACTTCCGGCGGCAATTCGGCGGTTGACAGGAATCCTATTTCCCTTTAAACAAGAGAGATGAAAAATAAAAGTGACGCACCTAAAAGAGATAGAGTAAAGCACCCCGCCGGTGGAAAACCGAAGAAAACCTTTGCAACGCACACGTCAGCCCCCCCGAAGAGTGCAACGACAGCCGAGGCGCACCCCCCCAAGGCAAAGCCGGCAGCCGCTCCTGCATCCTCCACGGGCAAGCAGGCACGTCCCGCGACGGCAAAGTCGCGCGAACGGCGCGAACCTGAATACTTCAAGGCGCCCCGATCCCCGGAAGCCAAAACCGCAGCCAAGCCTGCCAGGGTCGAGATAGCGGCGCGACCGGAGCGCGAGGAGCGCCAGCCGAAGCTGAGAAGCGGACAGGTGCTGGAGCTCCACATTACTACCACCAACGACGACGGTTTCGGCGTCGCCAATCACGAAGGGACACGCGTACTTGTCGCCGGGGGCCTTCCCGGCGAATCACTGGTGGCGAAGATCACCTACGTAGGGCGCAGGGAGACCTTCGCCAATATCGTCAAGCCCCTGAAAACCTCCCCGGACCGCACCCCCTCCCCCACCTGCAAAATGGGAAAAGCCTGCGACGGCTGCGGATTGACGCAGATGCGCTACCCCGCCCAGCTCGCCTGGAAAAAGAGCCTGGTCGCGCGGCAGATCCACAAGTTCCCTTCGCTTTTCGAGGTAACCGTGCACGACACCATCGGCTCCCCGAAGGAACTGGGTTACCGCAACACGGCGAAGCTCGTGGTCGCCGGCAAGAACAACGACCCGGTCATCGGCATCTACCGGCGCAACACGCACGACGTGCTGGAGATCGAGGACTGTGCCCTGCACCACCCGCTGATCAACAAGGTAGTGAAGGCGGCCAAGGCCGGCATCAAAAAGGGGAAGGTGCAGATCTACAACCCCAAGAGCGAGATGGGACTCCTGCGCTACTTGGTGGTGCGGGTGGCGGAACCTAGCAACCAGGTGATGGTGGTCTTCGTCACCACGGAGGAAAGTTACAACGAGATGCACCACCTGGCGAAGTTCATCCAGCAGGCGGTCCCGGAAGTCGCCGTGGTGGCGCAGAACATCAACAACTCGACCGGCAACGTGATCTTCGGCCACAAGGACCGCTCCATCACCAAGGCGCAGACGCTGAAGGCGTTCATCGGAGACATGAGGTTCAACCTTTCGCCGCACTCCTTCTTCCAGGTGAACAGTGGCGCGGCCCGCCTGATCTATGGCAAGGTGCGCGAATACGCAAGGCTCACCGGGAAGGAGCGGGTAATCGACGTCTATTGCGGCATCGGCGGCATCTCGCTGTTTCTGGCGGACAGAGCGCGGGAGGTGGTCGGCATCGAGTTCGTGGATGCAGCGGTGGCCGACGCAACTGCGAACGCTGCGCTCAACGAAGCTAAAAACTGCAGGTTCGAGGCCGGGGATGCGGCACACCTCATCGACGAGATCGGCGAGGAAGGGGGCGCCGACTTGATCGTCCTAAACCCGCCCAGGAAAGGTTGCGACGAGAAGGTGCTGAAAAGCGTAGCCGCCATAAGCCCCGCGCGTATCATCTATGTCTCCTGCTCGCCGGAGACGCTGGCGCGCGACCTGGACATCCTGTTCCGCCTGGGATACAAGACCCTGGAGGTGCAGCCGGTTGACATGTTCCCGCAGACGGTGCATGTCGAGGATGTGGCGCTGCTGGAAAAGGCATAAAGGTAAAAGGCCTAACGCAAAGACGCGGAGGCGCTAAGACGCAAAGAGGTAGAGGAGACAGGCTTTGAGAATTTCTCGAAGCCTTTCTTTTTCAAAGGCTTTAACGCAAAGACGCAGAGCCGCAAAGGCGCAAAGATGAGCAAAGCGGTTTAACTTTC
Source organism: Geomonas propionica (assembly GCF_016458235.1). Classification (GTDB taxonomy): domain Bacteria; phylum Desulfobacterota; class Desulfuromonadia; order Geobacterales; family Geobacteraceae; genus Geomonas; species Geomonas propionica. Next base: position 42,077 of record NZ_JAEMHK010000004.1, read on the forward strand.
CTTACTGTCTGTTTTGTTTGTAGGTATTCTTAGCGTCCCTGCGCCTTGGCGCCTTTGCGTTAAGGACTTTGAGGGGTGTCAATGGACCAGCTGATCATGGCGTTGAAAGTTTTTTTCCCGGAGCACCTGCACCCTTCCATCTTTATGGTGGGCGGCATGGTGCGGGACGTCTTGCTCGGGGTCGAGTGCCAGGACGTGGACCTGGCCGCTGCCGTTCCCGTCCCGGAACTTACCGCTCTTGGCTTTCGCCTGGTGGAGTCGAAAAGCACCCCCAACATCTACTTCCGCTTCAAAGAACCCTTCGGCAAGATCGAGGTCACCTGGCTCCCTGCGCTCGACGCACTCCCCGATGACCTGTCCCGGCGCGACTTCACCGTGAACGCCATGGCGATGTCGCTTGAAGGTGAACTATCGGACCCCCTTGGCGGTCAAGCCGACGTACAGCGCCGCGTCCTGCGCTGCTGCAGCCCCACCAGCTTGACCGATGATCCTCTGCGCATCTTGCGCGCTTTCCGCTTTGAGTGCGAGGGGTGGCGCCTCGATGCGGAGGCGGAAGCGATCCTGAAAGGCCGGGACTGGTCGGCGGAACTGCAGCGGATCCCGGTGGAACGGTTTTCCCAGGAGATGCTGAAGGCGATCGCGAAGGAGGATCCGTCCCGCTTTTTCCGCCGCATGGTGGAGTTCGGTATCGGCAGCAACTTCCTCCCGGAGGTCTTCAAGATGGCGGAGGTCACCGCGGGTCCGCCCACGCATCACCCCGAGGGGGACCTGTTCACGCACTCGCTGCAGGTATTGGAACGGATGGCACAACTGACAACGGACACCACTGCCCGCTTCTGCGCCCTCTTTCATGACTTGGGCAAGCTGTACACACCACCGGAACTGCACCCCAAGCACCACGGCCACGACGCGCTGGGTGCGGAGCAGGTGCCTGCCTTCTGCAAGAGGCTGCGTCTGCCGGTCGCGCTGCTGCGCGCGTTGCAGGCGACCAACAGGCTGCACAACAACGCCAACCGGTGGGAGGAACTGCGCGATTCGACCAAGATCAGGCTGGCGCTGGACGCCATCAAGGGGGGGATTGAGGATTTCCTGCCTTTGCAGGTGGCGGCGGACTTTCATGCCACCATGCCGGGATGGGAAACGGCGCTGGAGGTGGCCAGGATGAACGCGGCCCAGTTGGGGATTGATCCGGTGCTGCTGGACAACAAGGAGTTCCCGCCGGAAAAGCTGCAGCAGGTCATCATGCAGCATAGGGTCGCTGAGTTTAGGAGGATTTCTTTATGACTCAGGGGCAAGGGCAAATCCCCCCTGTCCCCCCTTCGCGAAGGGGGGAACGCTAGGCCACGTGTACTGCTAGTGGCCAGCACTCCCAGCACTCCCAGCACTCCCAACATTCCCAACACTCCCAACACTCACCGATCTTCGCCGCTGCTCTTCGCTCCCCTCTTCTACTCTTACTCTCAACTTTCCGCAGGCTTCACTGACCGGTCCCGAAGGAGGGGACTGGCTCCGCAAGGTGCCTGTCCCCTTAGGGCATCGCCGAAGTCGGCAGGGCTGAAATGAGTGTCACACTAGGGGGACTGGCACCTGCGGAGCCAGTCCCCTCTGCCCTCTTCTACTCATGCTCTCCACTCTTGGTTGGCTTGACGGACCGATCGAGGCCGAGCTTAAGAACGGAACTGTCGTAGATCATCTCAAACATGTGCTCGATCCTGAAGAAGGCGGCCAGCACGGCGGGGTCAAAATGGGCGGCGGGGTTGATACGATCGTCACCATTTCTGAAAACGTCCAGAGTTTGCTGATGGCTCATGGCTCCCTTGTAACTGCGCCGGGAGCGCAGCGCGTCGTAGACGTCCGCGACCTTCACGATGCGACCGGAGATGGGAATCCTCTCCCCCTTGAGCCGCTTGGGGTAGCCGGTGCCGTCCCAGTTCTCGTGGTGCGAGATGGCGATCTCACGAGCGATCTTAAGCTTCGGGGAATCACCTATGATCTCGGAGCCGTAGGCGGGATGCTGGCGCATAAGTTTCATTTCTCTCGGCGTCAGCCTCCCTTCCTTGAGCAGGATCTCCGCCGGTATCCTGATCTTACCGACGTCGTGCATCTGCGCGGACAGTGACATGTCCTCGACAAAATCCGTGTTGAACCCCATGTTGGCCGCGAGCGCTCCAGCGTAGCGGTTCACCCGCACGATATGCCGCCCGGTGTCCGGCTCAGCTGCCTCGCAGGCACGGGCCAGGGCCTGGATGGTGTAGTGGAAGGCGTGCTCGGTCTCGCGCATGCCGTTGGAAACAGTGAGCAGCGACCCGATCATGACCGCGGCGCTTCTTAACACGTCGGCATCGTACTCGGTGACGTGGCCGGCGTAGTTGAAGGCTTCGATCACCCCGCGCACATCGCCGCTGATGCGGCAACTCACGAAATTGAGAATGGGCTCCCCCATGGTAGCCACGACCTGGGGATGGAAGAAGGTTTGGAATTCCTCGATGCTGGCGCAGCTATCGGACCAGTTCAGCGCCACAGCCTCGCTCCCCCCCTCGACCATCAGCAGGCTGCTCGCGTAGGTGGAGCCGGGTTCGATGGTGATCTGGTCTGAGCGCTCGAGGAGTTCGCCGAGCCTTAAGTGGAAGACGCGCCCGTTGCAGCACACTTTACCGGGGCCTTCATTGGCGATCAGGATGCCGCTGGGGCCGCGGCGTCCGTTGCCGCCGAGCAGTTTGCCAAGCACTTCGCGGTACAACTCGTCGCTGTTGAACCTGCGGCGGGTCAAATCCTTCAGCGCCTCGTCGGTCAGCCTGATAAGATCCAGAGTCTGTCTTAGAGCTAGGTGACACAGTTCCTGGGGCATACTTCCATCCTTCTGAAAATGTATCTGTGGCCTATTCTTTATAGCTGATCAGTTGGAGACTTCAACGGCATTAAATTTAACGCAAAGACGCGAAGGCGCAAAGAGGACCAGGCACTAACATCTGCTTTAGTTTTATACCTTTGCGTCTCTGCGTCTTTGCGTTAATATCCGATGTTTTTTTGCTCCTTAACGCAAAGGCGCCAAGGGAAGCTGAGTCTTCGCGTTGAACCTTTGTATAAAAAAAGGCCCGGCTGTGAGCCGGGCCTTTCCTTTGTCACTGGATGTCAGGACGATTAGGCGCGTGCTGCGATCGCTTTCTCGTAACCCAACTGGAATGCCTTCTTGTTCAGCTCCATGAAGGCCTCCGGAACGCGAGCCAAAACGGCCTTCTCAGCGCCGTCCTTGGTGACCACACCGGTCAGTGCCACCATGGCGCCCAGCGCCACGATGTTGGCCACGATCTCACGACCTACTTCGTTCTTGGCGGTGTTGATGATCGGGAAAGCAACGGTGTTGAAGTTGCCTTTCGGGATGTTCTTCACCAGGTCGGAGTCGATCAGCAGCACGCCCCCTTCCTTCAGGTCGTGGGAGTACTTGTCGGCAGCTTCCTGGGTCAGCGCGAGCAGCGCGTCGACCACGGTCGCCTTCGGGTAGTCGATCATGCTGTCGGAAACGATGACTTCCGACTTGGATGCGCCACCCCTTGCCTCGGGGCCGTAGCTCTGGGACTGAACTGCCTGCTTGCCGTCGTAGATGGAAGCGGCTTCTGCCATAATGACGCCGGCGAGGATGAGACCCTGCCCACCAGCCCCGGAAAATCTGATTTCATATCTCTGAGACATCTGAGGTTCTCCTCCTTTGTTATTTCTTGGCGCGCTCAATGACCTTCGCGTATTCGTCGGTGTAGTTCGGACGCTCTTCCTTGTAAAGAACACCGGTGAGAATCTTGCCTTCGAGCTGCTCGGCTGTCATCTTCTCGGCGGCCTTGACCGGAACGGCGACGTCCTTCAGGCGGTTCATCATCTCGATGACCGACTTGAACTTGTTGCGGCGACCGTAGGTGGTCGGGCAGTCGTCCAGGATCTCGACCACGGAGAAGCCCTTGTGCTGGATGGCTTCCGCGATCAGCTTGTCGATCTGGGTCGCGTGGTACGCGGTGCCGCGAGCGACGAAGGTGGCGCCGGCGCCGATGGCGAGCTTGGCGACGTCGAATGCCGGGTCCGGGTTGCCGTACACGGTGGTGGAAGCCTTGGCGCCGGTCGGGGTGCAGGGGGAGAACTGGCCGCCGGTCATCCCGTAGATGTTGTTGTTCATGATGATGTAGGTCATGTCGATGTTCCGACGGCAGGCGTGGATGAAGTGGTTGCCGCCGATCGCGGTACCGTCGCCGTCGCCGCCCACCAGGATGACGTTCATCTCCGGCTTGGCCATCTTCACGCCGGTTGCGAAAGCGGCGGCGCGGCCATGCGCGGTGTGCAGGGTGCAGAAGTCCATGTAGCCGGGGAGACGCGATGCGCAGCCGATGCCGGAAACGATGGCGGTGTTGTTCTTCTGAAGACCAAGGGTGTCGATTGCTCGGATCAGGCCTTTCATGACAATGCCGTGACCGCAGCCCGGGCACCAGATGTGCGGCAGCTTGCCGGGACGGATGTACTTATCGTAATCAAAAGACATGTTACTTAACCTCCTTGATCTTTTCGAGGATCTGCCCCGGGTTGATCGGCTCGCCGTCAACGCGGAAGATGCCGTGGACCGGTGCCTTGCCTTCAGCGCAGCGCTTCACTTCGCCGGTGCACATGCCGAGGTTCATCTCCGGGGTGATGAATGCCTTCACCTTGCCGGCGAGAGCCGCGATCTGCTTCTCCGGGAACGGCCAGAAGGTCTTGATCCTGAACAGGCCGGCCTTGATGCCCTGCTTCCTGGCCTCGTTGACTGCGAAACGGGCGGAGCGGGAGGTGGAACCGAAGGCGACGATGGCGACTTCGGCGTCGGCAAGTTCGTACTCTTCGAACTGGACGATGTCGTCTACGTTGCCTTCAACCTTGCGCACCTGGCGCTCTTCCTCGTCCTGTACCCAGGCTGCCTTGGTGGTCGGGAAGCCGTCCTGGCCCTTGTTGAGGCCGGTCACGTGGAAGCGGTAGTCGGTGCCGAAAGCTGCCAGCGGCGGTACGTCGCCGAAGCTGGTATCGTACGGCTTGTACTCGGCCGGGGAGACGCTCGGAGCGGTCCTGTTGATGACTTCCAGTTCGCCCGGCTCCGGGAACACGATGCGCTCGCGCATGTGGGCTACGATCTCGTCCGGCATGATCATTACCGGGGTGCGGTATTTCTCAGCCAGGTTGAAGGCGCGCACGGTCTCTTCGAAAAGTTCCTGCACGGAAGCCGGGGTGAGGCAGATGGCCGGGTGGTCACCGTGGGTGCCCCACTTGGCGCTCATGACGTCGGACTGGGAAGGGCCGGTCGGCATGCCGGTGGACGGGCCGCCCCTCATGACGTTGACGATGACGCACGGGGTCTCGGCGATGCAGGCGTAGCCGATCAGCTCCTGCTTCAGAGAGAGGCCCGGGCCGGAGGTCGCGGTCAGTACTTTCGCGCCGGTCAAGGAAGCGCCGATGATGGAAGCCATGGCACCGATCTCGTCTTCCATCTGGATGAATTTACCGCCGATCTTCGGAAGCTCGACAGACATAACCTCTGCCACCTCGGTGGAAGGTGTAATCGGATAACCGCCGAAGAACGTGCACCCGGCGTAGAGTGCCCCCTGTGCGGCAGCTTCGTTCCCCTGAAGGAATGCAACTTTTTTAGCCACTTTCTTACCTCCTAAAATTGTTTACGATACTTTGATTGCAAAGTCAGGGCATCTAAGCTCGCACTGCATGCACTTGATGCAGGCCTCAAGGTTCTTGACGCTTGCTACAAAGCCCTTCATTTCCAAGACCTTGGTGGGGCAAAACTCCACACAGATGTGGCACCCCTTGCAGTACTTCTCGATGATCTCGATGTTCGCCGGTGTTTTCTCCATCAACGTAGCTCCTTTGACAAATTGCCTTCGCAGGCTGTGCAAATGGTGGGTATATAACACATAGTGTTTACAAAATGCAAGTACTCGGACTGGCGCCCGAACACGGCTCTTTGTAAAAAAGGGGTAGAGAGGGGAAACCTCCCTACCCCCTGTAGTACAGCGTAGCTTGCAGCTTACTTCATGGAACCTACGAGTTCCTTAACTGCGGCAACCGACTTGTCCATCATGGCCTGCTCTTCGGCATCCAGTTCGAACTCGAGGATCGACTCGACGCCGTTCTCGCCCAGGACGCAGGGAACGCCAACGTAGAAGCCTTTCACGCCGAACTCGCCGTTCAGGTATGCGCAGGTCGGCAGTACGCGCTTCTGGTCCTTGAGGATCGATTCCGCCATCTGGATGGCGGAGGAAGCCGGGGAGTAGAAGGCGGAGCCGGTTTTCAGCAGGGCGACAACCTCACCGCCTGCACCGCGGGTCCTCTTGACCATGGCGTCCATGATTTCTTTGGCCTTAGCCTTGTCCTTGTACTTCTTCTCGAGCAGTTCCATGACCGGGATGCCGTTCACGGAGGCGTAGCGCACCAGCGGCACCATGTCGTCGCCGTGGCCGCCCAGGGTCATCGCGTTCACGTCCTTCACGGATACGCCCAGTTCCCAGGCGATGAAGGTCTTGAAGCGGGCGGAGTCGAGGACGCCGGCCTGGCCGATAACGCGGTTGTAGGGGAAGCCGGTGATCTTCTGGCACAGGGTCACCATCGCGTCGAGCGGGTTGGAGATGACGATGACGAAGGAGTTCGGTGCGTGGGCTTTGATCCCTTCCGCGACGGAGGTCATGATCTTGGAGTTGACTTCGATCAGGTCGTCACGGCTCATGCCCGGTTTGCGGGGAAGACCTGCGGTGACGATGACCACGTCGGCGCCGGCGATGTCCTCGTAGCTGTTGGTGCCCTTGAGGCAGCAGTCAAAGCCGTCAACCGAACCGACTTCTGCGATGTCGAGCATCTTGCCCTGCGGAAGGCCTTCAACGATGTCGAACATCACCACGTCACCCAGTTCGCGCAGAGCTGCGAGCTGAGCAAGTACGCCGCCAATCTGTCCACCACCGATAAGTGCGATCTTCTTACGTGCCATGTTTTCTTCCTCCGTTAATAGAATGTGATTAACTTCCGATGAAGCGAATCCTACGTTTACGCCTGTTAGTTGATCGAGTCAATAATGGCGTTAAGGGTTGCACTCGGACGCATAGCGGCTTCGGTCTTGGCATCGCTCGGGTGGTAGTAACCGCCCATGTCTACCGGCTTGCCCTGGGCGCCGATGAGCTCGGCGTTGATCTTCTCTTCGTTGTCCTGGAGCGCCTTGGCGACCTTGGCGAACTTGGCGGCCAGGTCGGCGTCCTTGGTCTGGGCGGCAATGGCCTCGGCCCAGTACATGGCCAGGTAGAAGTGGCTGCCGCGGTTGTCGATCTGGCCAACCTTACGCGCCGGGTTCTTGTTCTGGTCGAGGAACTTGGTGTTGGCCGCGTCGAGGGTCTCGGCGAGGAGTGCAGCCTTCTCGTTCTTGAAGGTGGCAGCCAGGTGCTCGAGGGAGACCGCCAGGGCCAGGAACTCGCCCAGGGAGTCCCAACGCAGGTAACCTTCCTGCTGGAACTGCTGCACGTGCTTCGGAGCGGAGCCGCCCGCACCGGTCTCGAAGAGGCCGCCGCCCGCGAGCAGCGGAACGATGGAGAGCATCTTCGCGGAGGTGCCGAGCTCGAGGATCGGGAACAGGTCGGTCAAGTAATCCCTGAGGGCGTTGCCGGTGACGGTGATGGTGTCTTTGCCGGCCTTGGCCCTGGGCAGGGTGAATTTCATTGCCTCGACCGGGGACATGATGTGCAGTTCGAGACCGGTGGTGTCGTGATCCTTCAGGTAGGTGTTCACCTTCTCGATCATCTGGGCGTCGTGAGCGCGGTTCTTGTCGAGCCAGAACACGGCCGGAGCGCCGGTCGCACGGGCACGGCTGACGGCGAGCTTGACCCAGTCGCGGATCGGGAGATCCTTCGCCTGGCAGCCACGCCAGATGTCGCCCTGCTCGACCTGGTGCTGGATCAGAACTTCGCCTGCGGCGTCGACGACGCGCATGGTGCCGTTCAAGGGAGCGACGAAGGTCTTGTCGTGGGAGCCGTACTCCTCGGCCTTCTGTGCCATGAGGCCGACGTTGGAGGTGGCGCCCATGGTGGTCGGGTCAAACTGGCCGTTTTTCTTGCAGAAGTCGATGCACTCCTGGTACCACTCGGAGTAGCAGGTGTCGGGAACCACGCACTTGGTGTCGGCGAGCTTGCCGTCCGGGCCCCACATCTTGCCGGAGTCACGGATTACGACCGGCATCGAGGCGTCGATGATGATGTCGTTGGATGCGTGCAGGTTGGTGATCCCTTTGTCGGAATCGACCATGGCCAGCGGCGGCTGCTTGGCGTAGGTGGCCTGGATGTCCGCCTCGATCTCGGCCTTCTTGCCTGCCGGGAGTTTGTCGAGTTTCTTGTAGAGGTCGCCGAGGCCCAGATCGGGGTTGACGCCGATTTCTTTGAAGGTTGCCTCGTGCTTCTCGAACACGTCCTTGAAGTAAACAGTGACGAAGTGACCGAAGATGACCGGATCGGAGATCTTCATCATGGTGGCCTTAAGGTGCACGGAGAAGAGGATCCCCTTCGCCTTGGCGTCGTCAATCTGCTCCTGGATGAACTTGCGCAGGGCGCGTACGTTCATGAAGGAGCCGTCCAGCACCTCGCCTGCCTGCAGCGGAAGCTTTTCCTTCATCACGGTGACGTTGCCCAGGTTGTCCACGAACTCGATCTTGGCGGTGGTGGCCTCTTTCAGGGTCACCGACTTCTCGCTGTGGTAGAAATCGCCCGCGCTCATGTTGGAGACGTGGCTCTTGGAATCGGCGGACCAGGCACCCATCTTGTGCGGATGCTTCTTGGCGTACTCTTTGACAGCCTTGGCGACGCGGCGGTCGGAGTTGCCTTCACGCAGCACCGGGTTGACGGCGGAACCAAGCACCTTGGCGAAACGCGCGGCGAGTGCCTTCTCCTCGTCGGTCTTGGGCTCTTCCGGGTAATTGGGGATTTTGTACCCCTGGCTCTGCAGCTCGGCAATGGCCGCTTTGAGCTGCGGAATGGAAGCGGAGACGTTGGGGAGCTTGATGATGTTGGCTTCCAGCTTCTGGGTCAGGTCGCCCAGGTAAGCCAGTTCGTCGGCGATCTTCTGCTCCGGGGTCAGGTTCTCCGGGAAGTTCGCGATGATCCTGCCTGCCAGGGAGATGTCCCTGGTCTCGACCTCAACGCCGGCGGCCTTGGTGAAGGCGTTGACGATGGGGAGCAGGGAGTAGGTTGCCAGTGCGGGGGCCTCGTCGATCTTGGTCCAAACGATCTTAGTCTGTGTTGTCATGATCTCTCCTTGGGTTTTATACGAAGCACAAATACAAAAATGATGGGGACAGCTACGCTGCCATCACCCGACATGGTGTTTTATTGGCCTACCGGAGTCCGTCAACAACCTGCCACCTACCCAACGCGAGGGGCCATTGTGGCGACTCTCGAAATATATAAAGGATTATGGGATGTTAGCAGGATATGCTGGGATTTCAAATTTTGTATACAGTATACAAAACGTTTTTCACTGTCAAGGGAAAATCTGGGTGGATTCAATGAGGATTCAAATGAGGGGAGAAGCGGTAGAAAAAGGAGCGCCGGCGAGGAGTGCGCCGGGCCAGGGCATTAAAAAAGCGAGGTAAAACGCGCAGTGGCGTGGAAGTATTGGCAAAAAGCAGTGGGGCGGCGTCCGGTGCGACAGGGACGGCGGCAAGCGTATCCGCGACGCACCCGCCACATCCTCGCCGACGATATGTGATGCCGGCGAGGTGTCGACAAAATACCGTTCAAAAATACCGTCTAACGAAAAAGAAAATTCAGTGCAGCGGGTGGTCTTGGGCGTAGCGGCGGGCCTCTGCGTAATCATCGCGCCCGAAGTTCCTGGGAACACGCAGCACCTGCCCCGGCCAGATGTGCTTGGGATCGCGAATCTGGTCCCGGTTGGCGCGGTAGATCAGAGGCCAGAGGTTGCGGTCGCCGTACACCTCGGCGCGCGAGGCGATCAGCGGCAGCGATTCGCCCCTGCGCACGGTCCAGGAGGCGACCTGGACCGGCTCTTTCACCACCGGCCGGACCTTGCGCCGCTCCGCCTCGGCAGCTTCCCGCTGCGCCTTCTCGGCGGCCAGCGCCTTGGCCAGGCGCTCCTCCTCCAGGCGGGCCAGCCGTACCAGCTCGGCCTGCCTGCGCTCCTCGGCCAGACGCGCGGCCTCCGCCAGGCGGCGCGCCTTTTCCGCGGCCACCTCCTCTGCGAGGAGATTCCCCTTAAGGATGGTCATCTGGAAGTAGCGGTCGGCTTCCTCCTGCTCGCTCTCCATGAGGTAGGCGTCCCCCTTGAGGAACGCCTGCAGCACGCTGGCGTACTCGGCCGGGTGCAGACGCTCACCACCTTCCAGCTTCAGCTGGTCCAGTTTGGCCGCGGCCTCATCGCGAAAACGCGGCGGCTGCGTTGCGCAGGCCGCCGCTGAGAGAATGAGCAGCAGGATTATGAAACGGGCGAAAAGCCTCAAAGAGACGACGCCCTACTGCTTCGCGGCGAGACGAATACCCAGGTCGCGCAGCTGCAGCGTGTCGACGCCGGAGGGAGCCTCGGACATGAGGCAGGCACCCTTCTGGGTCTTCGGGAAGGCGATGACGTCGCGGATGGAGTCGGAGCCGGTGATCAGCATCATCAGGCGGTCCAGGCCGAAGGCGATGCCGCCGTGCGGCGGGGTGCCGTACTCGAGGGCGTCCAGGAGGAAGCCGAACTTGCCGCGTGCGTTCTCCTCGGAGAGCCCCAGCATCTTGAACATGAGGGACTGCACCTCTTCCTGGTGGATCCTGATGGAGCCGCCGCCGATCTCGTTGCCGTTGAGCACCAGGTCGTAGGCCTTGGCGCGGCAGCGGCCGGGGTCGCTCTCCACGTACTGCAGGTCCTCGTCCATCGGCGCGGTGAAGGGATGGTGCACGGCAGCCCAGCGCTTCTCCTCTTCGTCCCACTCGAGCAGCGGGAAGTCGGTGATCCAGACGAAACGGTACACGTTGGGGTCGGTGAGCCCCATCTTGGCGGCCAGGTGGTTCCTGAGCTTGCCGAGGGAATCGTTGACCACCTTGGGCTTGTCGGCCACGAACAGGAGCAGGTCCCCTTCCTTGGCGTCAAAGGCCTTATCCATGGTGGCGATCTCTTCGGGGGTGAAGAATTTGGCGATCGGGGACTGCCACCCTTCCGCGGTCATCTTCACGTAGGCAAGCCCCTTGGCGCCGTAGATCTTGGCGAATTCGGTGAGATCGTCGATCTCCTTGCGGCTCATGGCGCCGGCGCCCTTCACGTTGATACCCTTGACGATGCCGCCGCCGTTGACCACGTCTGCGAAGACCTTGAAGCCGGAGGCCTTGACGATATCGGAGAGCTCCACCAGTTCCAGACCAAAGCGCAGGTCCGGGTTGTCCACGCCGAAGCGGCGGATCGCCTCCTGGTAGGTCATCCTCTGGATCGGCAGCTCGACCTTCACGCCGCGCGCCTCGGTGAAGATGCGGGCCATGAGCCCTTCCATCACCGTGATGATGTCCTCGCGGTCGATGAAGGACATCTCGCAGTCGATCTGGGTGAACTCGGGCTGGCGGTCGGCGCGCAGGTCCTCGTCGCGGAAGCAGCGCACGATCTGGAAGTAGCGGTCGAAGCCGGAAACCATGAGGATCTGCTTGAAGAGCTGCGGGGACTGCGGCAGCGCGTAGAACTCACCCTTGTTGATGCGCGAGGGGACCAGGAAGTCGCGGGCGCCTTCCGGGGTGGATTTGGTGAGGAACGGGGTTTCCAGCTCCAGGAAGCCGTTGTCGGTCAGGTAGGAGCGGGTGAGCTGGGCCACCTTGGAGCGGAGGATCATGTTCTGCTGCAGCTGCCCGGTCCGAAGATCCAGGTAGCGGTACTTGAGGCGGATGTTCTCGTTGACGTCGACAAAACCGTCCAGGGTGAAGGGAAGCGCCTTGGAGGGGTTCAGGAGCTTGCACTCCTTCACCAGCACCTCGACCGCGCCGGTATTCATCTTCGGGTTGACGGTCCCTTCCGGGCGGGCCGCCACGGTACCCTTGATGGCGACGACGAACTCGTTGCGCACGGTCTCGGCCTTGGCGTGCCCTTCGGAGTTTCTTTCCGGGTCGAAAACCACCTGGGCGACGCCGTCCCGGTCGCGCAGGTCAACGAAGATGAGCCCGCCGTGGTCGCGCCGCTTGGCTACCCATCCCATCAGGACCACGTCCTGACCGATGTGCTCGGCCCGCAACTCGCCGCAATAACTGGTTCTCTTCCAATCGCCCAGAAAATCTATCATGTAAACCCTCCTTGGTTTTATCTGCAGGGAAATAAATCGCGTAACTATAACCAAAAACAATTTTCGCTTCAACCAAAAAGCACCCCCGCACGGGGATCAGGGGGCGCCTCGCCTGCCGTAACGGCGCGGCGGGCGAAGTGAGCGGAGGCAAAAAAGGCCCGGCAGAACTCTACCGGGCCTTCGGGTAACTTTCAGGTGCGCCGCTATTCGGATCCGCGCATGGAAACGTAGGCGGAGCAGCGCTTCTGCGCGAAGTCGAGGTGCTCCAGCATGGCTTCGCGGGCCCCCTCTTCGTTTCGATCCCGGATCATCTCGTAGATCTTCAGGTGGTGATTGAAAAGCAGCCGCTGGTCCTCCTCGGTGAGGTAGACGGCGCGCCAGACGTCGCGCTGGAACTCCTGCATCGCCTCGAAGATGCTCTGCATCATGTGCGACCAGACCACGTTGTGGGTGGCGCGGGCCACCAACATGTGGAAGTGGGCGTCGAAGTCCTCGGAGTGCTTCAGATCCTCCAGGTTCTTCTTCATCCCCTCTATCACGGCCTCGAGCCGGCGGATGTCTTCGGGGAGCGCCCGGGATGCCGCGTACCAGGCGGTCCAGGACTCCATACCCTTGCGCACCTCGATCACGTCGAGGGCGCGGTCGCCGTCGATGCGGATCAGTTCGGTGAGCGGCATGGACGCCGAATTCTCGACCAGAGAGCGGACCAGCGTCCCTCCCCCCTGGTAGGTTTCCACCAGCCCCGACGAGGTGAGGATGTTGAGCGCTTCGCGCACCGAGGGACGGGAAACGCCGAACAGCTCGGCCAATTCACGCTCAGGGGGAAGCTTCTCGCCGGGGTTGAATTCACCCGCCAAAATCGAACTGCGGATCTGTTCGGCGATCTGCGTCGATACCTTTTTCGGTTTAATCGGCGTAAATTTCATGTGGCACCGATACTACATTAGAGTGGCTAAGGCAACAAAATTTTTAGAGTCTGGCCACGCCCACCGCGTCAATTTGACGCACACGTCAACTCCTTTTCGACCTGCCGTCCCGCTCCGGTTCAGGCATTGAGACTCATCTGCAGCAGCTCGGTCAGGTGGATCACCTTGACCGCCGGCGTTGCCTCGGCGAGCGCCTTTTTCAACTGCAACAGGCAGCCGGGGTTGCTGGTGACCAGGTAATCGGCTCCGGTCTTCTGAACGTTCTGCACCTTGCGCGACAGCACCCGGTCCGACATCTCCGGCTTCTCGATGTTGTAGGTGCCGGCCGAACCGCAGCAGGCATCGGCCTCGGGGAGTTCGCGGAAGTCGATGCCCGGGATCAGGTTAATCAGGGCGCGCGGCTGGCTGCGGATCCCCTGGCAGTGGGCGATGTGGCACGGGTCGTGGTAGGTCACCTTGAGCGGCAGCGGCTTGAGCTTGTCTTTCAAGGTCCCAGCCTCGGCGGCCAGGATTTCGGAGATGTCCCGCACCTTAGTACTGAAGGCGGTAGCGGCAACCTCTCCGTCCAGATGATGGCCGTACTTCTTCAGTTCGGCGCCGCAGCCGCCGCAGTCGGTGACCACGAAATCGAGCTCCTGGGACTGGAACAGGTCGGTGTTGAAGCGTGCCGCATCCTTGAGCCCGTCGATGTCGTGCCCCAGCATGTTGGGGGCGCCGCAGCATTTCTGGTCCTTGGGGGTCACCACCTTGTAGCCCAGGGTGGAAAGGAGCTCGACAGTGGCGAGGCTCGCCTCGCTGAAGATGAGGCTCATGACGCAGCCAAGAAAGAAGCCGACCGTCCCCTTCTGCTCGCCGACCGCCGGGGTCACTTCGCTGATGGTCTGGCGCAGCGGGGCCGCGGGGAGCTTCGGCAACAGCCCCTCCATCCTCCCCAGCGCCGACGGGAACACCTTCAGGAGCCCCAGCGAGCGCACCACCTTCTGCAGGCCGGTGCGCTGGTAGAGGCGCAGCGGCGCCGTGGCCGCCTCCAGGCGGTCCGGGTGCGGCACCAGCTTTCTGAGGATCAGGTCCTCCATCGTCGAGAGTCCCTGTTCCTGTTTTCTCTCGCAACGGAACTCCGCCACCAGTTCGCCGGCATTGACGCCGCAGGGGCAGGCAGAGGCGCAGGCCTGGCAGTCCAAACAGAGGGAAACGTATTCCAGAAACTTCTCGCTCTCCACCAGTTCGCCCTCCTGGAACTTGCGCACCAGCGCCACGCGACCGCGCGGCGAAGCGGTCTCCAGGAAGGACTCCTTATAAGTCGGGCAGTGCGGCAGGCACATGCCGCAACGCATGCAGTTGATCAGTTTGACGTAATCCATGAGAACCTCAGGTTAAGGTTGAGGTTGAGGTCAAGGAAAGGCGGGGTGAGCCGGACGACCTGGTCTCTGCTCAACCTCAACCTTAACCTCAACCTGTTTAAAAGATCTTGCCCGGATTCAAGGTCCCCCTGGGGTCGAAGGCGCCCTTGATGCCGCGCATGACGCGCAGCCCGGACTCGCCCACCAGTTTCGGGAGGTACTTCTTCTTGGCGACGCCGACGCCGTGCTCACCGGTGATGGTCCCGCCCATGGCGATGGTGGCCTCGAAGATCTCGCCGAAGGCCTGGTGCGCCCTTCTGATCTCGTCGGGGTTTCTCTCGTCAGTGAGGCAGGTGGGGTGCAGGTTGCCGTCGCCGGCATGACCGAAGGTGCCGATCAGGAGGTCGTACTTCTTGGCGGTATCCTGGATCAGTTTCACCATGGGAGCGATGCAGCTTCTCGGTACCGTCGCGTCCTCGAGGATGGTGGTGGGTCGCACCCGGGCCAGGGCGGAGAGCGCGACGCGGCGTGCGGTGGCGAGTTTCAGCGCCTCCTCGGGGCTCGCGGCGGTTTGGAAGAAGGAGCAGTGGTGCCGCTCGCAGATTTCGCGGATGCCGGCGGCGTCCTCTTCCACCTGGGCCGGATGGCCATCCACCTCGATCAGGAGCACGGCGTCAACGTCCAGCGGCAGCCCCACGTGGGCATAGTCCTCGACGCACTTGATGGTGGTGCGGTCCAGAAACTCCAGCGTCGCCGGGATGATGCGGGCGGCGATGATGTGCGACACGGTGAGGGCCGCCTGCTCGAGCTGCGGGAAATGCACCAGCATGGTCTTTTTGGCCTGAGGCTTCGGAATCAGCTTAACGATCACCTCGGAGAAAACGCCGAGGGTCCCTTCCGAGGAAACGAGGAGCTGGTTCAGGTTGTAACCCGCCACGTCCTTGACCACCTTGCCTCCGGTCTTCAGTACTTCGCCGTCGGCGAGAATCGTCTTCAGCCCCATGACGTAGTCGTCGGTGACGCCGTACTTGAGTCCCCTCAGTCCGCCGGAGTTCTCGGCCACGTTCCCCCCCATGGTGGAGATGTTCATGCTGCCAGGGTCAGGGGGGTAGAACAGTCCCTTGGCCTCCACCTCGCGATGCAGCGTCGAGGTGATCACGCCGGTTTCGACGGTCGCGGTCAGGTTCTCCTCGTCGATCTCGATGATGCGGTTCATCCTGCTGGTCTGCAGCACGACGCCGGCGTCGAAGGAGATGGAGCCGCCGGAGAGGTTGGTCCCCGAGCCGCGCGGAGTGACGCGCACGCCGGCACCGTTGCACAGCGCCAGCACCTTGGCGATCTCCTCGGAACTGCCGGGAAGGACCACCACGCCCGGGCGGCTTTGCAGCTCCGGGGTCGAGTCGTAGCCGTAGCAGGCAAGTGATTCCGGGTCGGAAAGGGTGTACTGCGCCCCCACTATCTCCGAGAGCGATTTTATGAAACTCGTTTCCATGACGATGATTCCTTTCTTGGCTGTGTGATTGTCCGTGGCCGCCCTTTGGCCGCTAGTACAGGAACAGGGGCAGATAGTACGGTGCTACCAGTGCAGTGAAGACTGCGGCGATGGCCATCGCCACCCCGCCCATCGCCCCCGCCGTTTCGCTCTCCAGAAGGGCCACTGCGGTCCCCTGTCCGTGCGACACCGTTCCTAGGGCCAGCCCGCGCGCGACCTGGCTGCGCACCCGGCACAGCGTCAAAAGCGAGGGGCCCATGATGGACCCGATCATGCCCGTCGCCACCACGAAGGCGGCGGTCAGGCTCGCGTCCCCGCCGGCGAGCCGGGAGATCTCCACGGCGATCGGCACGGTGACCGACTTGGGGCCCAGCGAGAGAAGGACAGTAGGATCAAGCTGCAAAATTCGACCGGCGAGCAGCGCGGCCGCCATGGTGGTAAGAGAGCCCGCCATCACCCCGGCTAGCACCGGCAGCGTATGTTGCATCAGCACCCTGCGGTTGTGGTACAAAGGCAGGGCCAGCGCCACCGTAGCCGGCCCCAGCAGGAAGGTCATCGCCTCCTTGGCCGGGCGGTAATCCTCCAGTCCGTAGCCGGTAACCTTCAGGACCGCAATAATGACGATAGTGCTAAGGAAGACCGGATTCAGTAGCGGGTGCCGGTAGGTCAGGAAGAGCTGCCGCGTCGCCAGATAACTGGTCACCGTAAGGACGACAAAGAAGGAGAACAAAACGGCGCCGCTCATCGCTCCCCCCTTTGCTGCAGCAGTTGCACGGTGGCTCCGGTGACCGCGACGCCGATCATCGCGCTTACCACCAGGATCACCATAAGTTCCAGCCCGCTTTGTCGCATCAGGTCGCCGAAGGACATGAGGCCTACCGAGATCGGGATGAAGAAAAAGGCGAAATGTTTGAGCAGGAATCCACTGCCGGTCTCGATAAGAACAGGCTTTATGGTGCCGCTGGCAAGGAGGGCGAACATGATCAGCATCCCGGCGACATTGCCCGGCAGGGAGAGGTGCAACGCACCGACAAGCCACACCCCGCAGCGAAATACCAGCCACAGGAGCGCGATCTGCCAGCAGATGTCGAACAGCTTTCTTGCCATGAGCCTGCACCGCTTTGCCCTGCCCTCCTTGTTCTTTGAGGAGGGGCAGGTGCGCTTGAGGAAAAGAGTCGGTTTCTGGAGGTACCGGCAGCCCAAGAGATAAACTCCCGGGCTGCCGGCGTCAGGGTGGTACCGCTACGGTTACGGAATCATCCAGGGGAAGACATAGGCCTGCAGCGTGACGATGATGCCCATGACGGTGGTAAGAAACAGGGCGTGCTTCAGGGTGAAGCGGAACAGGTTCCCCTCTTCACCGACCAGGCCGGTGGCAGCGCAGGCGACGGCGATGGACTGCGGCGAGATCATCTTGCCCATGACACCGCCGCTGGTGTTGGCGGCGCCGGTCAGGAGCGGGTTCATGCCGAGCTGCTCGGCGGTCACCTTCTGCAGACCGCCGAAGAGGACGTTGCTGGAGGTGTCCGAGCCGGTCAGGAACACGCCTAGCATGCCCAGGAACGGAGAGAGGAACGGGAACATGGCGCCCGCCTTGGTGAAGGAGATCCCCATGCTGGTGGTCATGCCCGAGGCATTCATGACGAAGGCCAGACCTACCACGGAGGCGACGGTGACCGCCGGCCAGCGCATGTCAAACAGGGTCTTGCCCAACACCTGGAAGAAGTCGGCGATGCCGACGCCGCAGATTAGCGCGGAGAGGATAGCCGCGATCAGGATGGCGGTACCGGCTGCGGACATGAAGTTGAAGGTGAACTTAGCAGCCACCTTGGCCGGAAGCTGGTCGCCTACCGCCTTGTCCAGCGCTTTGAACTGAGCCTTGTCCACGGCCTTCGCCTCAACCAGTTCCTTCTCTACCTTTTGCAGATCCTTCTGCTTCTTATCGACTGCGTCGTACGCGGCCAGCCGCTCGGCGGTGACCACAGCCTTGCCGGCCGGGAGGCTCTGCTCGACCACCAGCACCTTGTCCTCGAGTGCCTGCAGCTCGGTCAGGCCGACGGCCAGTGCGGCCTGCTTGGGGTCCGCCGGGGAGAGCAGCGCCGCCTGCTTGGCAGCTTCGGCCTTGACGGCCGCAACTTTCTTGATGCCGTCTTCCGGCTTGGAGACTTTCTTCACGATGGCGTTGTCCAGGCCGGAGATCGGGATCACGACCTTGCTCTTGTCCAGAGATGTCTTGACCGACGGGATGCCCCAGACCAGGACCATGATGGTAAGTGCAAGGTAGGGAGCCCAGGCGCGGAACACCTGCGCTCCGGTGTAGTCATGGCTTTCCTTCCCGGTGAACTCCGGCTCGTGGTCGAAGGTCCAGACCGTGGCCGGCTGCCAGAACTTGAGCAGGATGACCAGGGCGGCCAGGGTCAAAAGCGAAGCGGTGACGTCCGGGAGGTAGGGTCCCAGGTAGCTCGCGGTACCCCATTGGGCGAAGGCGAAGGTGACGCCGCAGACGATGATGGCGGGGAGCACTTCGATTGTCTTTTTCCAGCCGACCATGATCATGATGACGTAGAACGGAATGAACACAGAGATGAAGGGGAGCTGGCGCCCCACCATGGTGGAGAGCTTCATGAGCCCCGCGTCGTCGTAACCCATGACGCCTGCCAGCGCGACGACCGGGATGCCGATGGCGCCGAAGGCGACGGGAGCAGTATTGGCGATGAGACAGACACCCGCCGCGTAGAAGGGGCGGAAACCGAGACCGACCAGGGTCGCGCCGGCAATGGCGACCGGGGTGCCGAAGCCGGCAGCCCCCTCGATGAAGGCGCCGAAACAGAAGGCAATCAAGAGGGCCTGCAAACGGCGGTCACCGGTGAGACCGGCCAGCGAGGCGCGGATGATCTCGAACTGCCCACCCTTCACGGTGATGTTATAGAGGAGGATGGTGGTGACCACGATGTAGAACACGGGGAAGAGACCGAAGGCTGCGCCGTGCAGGGTGGCGAGACCCGCAAGTTTCGCCGGCATCTGCCACCCGAAAATGGCGATGGCAATGGCGGAAGCGACCGCAAGCGGGCCGGCCTTGTGGGCCTTCATCTTGAATACGGCCAGACAGACGAAGATGACAACGAGGGGAATGGCGGCAACCAGCGCGGACATAGCGAGGCTTCCCGCAACGGGGGTGTAGCTCTGAATCCATGGCATGACTGATGTTCTCCTTTGGTTCGTGATGCTGGTATGGGCGGCAAAAAGATGGCTATCTTAATTCAAATCGAACACGTTCGGAACTGCCCCTACTGGTGACGCCCAAGACCTGACATGCGGAGAACAGGGCAATCAAACCAAGTTATACATTTTGGTAAGGCCAATTAACCACCTTTTCAGAACAGTGTCAAGTTATTTTGCATACGCTATATAAATGGCTTTACTCATGCGGTTTTTTCAACTAGGATATTTAGGCCATATGGTAATATCTTTTTTCGCATATACCTACAACCCGCTTCACCGAACGAACGTATGACAGAAAAAACAAACGGGTTCCAAGAGATTTAAAACAGCTTTACCCTGATCAAACGGCTAGCTCTCACGAGGCCGGCCTTCGCTTCAGTGGGTAATGCCAAAAGTGATGGAGGAAGAACAGCTATGTACGAGCAATTCAAGGCCAGGGCAGTCGCGGTCGGGGCGGAAGTGCACCGGGTCGACACCTACCGTGACGCAGTCGAATTCGTCCTCTCGTTTTTAAAACAGGAAAGCGTTGCCGAAACTTCGGGGAGCTACGCAGTGTGGGCCAAGGGTCCTTTCCTGGAGGCGGTAGGCCAAGAGTCGCTGGCCGGGGTTCCCGGGCTCGGCTTCGAGGTGACCAGGGAGCGCGCGGCGCAGGCCAAGGTCGGCATCAGCGACATGTCCTTCGCGGTGGCTGACACCGGTTCCCTGGTACAGGACCAGGCGGCGCCGGACCAGCGCTTGGCCTCAGCCCTGACCAGCATTCACATCGCGCTGGTACCTTCAGACAACATCGTCCCCGACAAGGCTGCCCTCTTCTCCCGCATCAATCCCGGTAACAGCCGTTACATAGCCTTCATCACCGGGCCGAGCCGTACCGCCGACATCGAGCGCGTGCTGACCATCGGCGTGCACGGGCCGGAGCGGCTCATCATACTGTTTGTCGACGAGCTGGGAGGGGAGAAGAAATGAAACAGGAATTCAAGGCATCGATAAAGAGGGCTTTGAACGACGCCAACCTCACCGGCGCGTTGGGGAAGTTTTCCGAAGCCTATAAGGTGAACCGTACCAAGGCGTACGAGGGAATCGACTTCGAGGAACTGCGTGGGCGCATCGCGGAGGCCAAATCCTCGGCGGCCTGTCACCTGGACGAGGTTGCGGAAACCTTCCGCACAAACGCCGAGGCCCTCGGCGCCAAGGTTTTTCGCACCCGCGATCCTGAAGAGGTGAAACAGTACATCCTCAAGGTGGCGCGCGAAAACGGCGTGAAGAACGTGGTGAAGTCGAAGTCGATGGCCACCGAGGAGATCCACCTGAACAAGGCACTGGTGGAGCAGGGAATTTCCGTCGCCGAGACCGATCTCGGTGAATGGATCATCCAGCTCGCCGGGCAGACCCCGTCCCACATGGTGATGCCGGCCATCCATATGACCAAGGAAGAGGTCGCCGACATCTTCAGTAAGGAAGTGAACGAGCGGCTGGACACCGACATCCCGCGTCTGGTCAAGGTCGCTAGAAACGAATTGCGCCCGAAGTTCCTGGAAGCCGACATGGGCATCTCCGGCGGCAACATTGCCGTTGCCGAGACCGGCAGCATCGTCTTAGTGACCAACGAGGGGAACGCGCGCCTGGTGACCACCCTGCCCCGCATCCACGTCGCGTTGATCGGCGTCGAGAAGCTGGTCGAGAAGTTTGAGACGGTGGTCCCGATCCTCGATGCGCTCCCCCGGAGCGCCACCGCACAGCTTCTCACCAGCTACGTTTCCATCATCTCCGGACCGACACAGAACGACGACGGCTCCACCAAAGAGCTACACATCATCCTGATGGACAACCAGCGCACGGAGATGGCCAAGGACCCGAAGTTCAAGCAGGCACTGCAGTGCATCCGCTGCGGCTCCTGCCTCAACGTCTGTCCCATCTTCCGCCTGGTGGGAGGACACGTCTTCGGCAAGGTCTACACCGGCGGCATCGGCACCATCCTCACCGCCTGGTTCGACGAGCTGAAAAAATCCGAGGAGATCCAGGGGCTGTGCATCCAGTGCGGCAACTGCACCCAGGTCTGCCCCGGCAAGCTGGACATCCCCGAGATGATCATGGAGATCAGACGCAGGCTGGTCCTTGAAAAGGGTCAGCCATTGGTGCAAAAGGCGATCTTCAGCGTCGTGAACAACCGGAAGCTCTTCCACGGCATGCTGCGCGCCGCCTCCGTCGCCGGCAAGCCCTTCACCTCGGGAAAGTTCATCCGGCACCTGCCGCTGTTCCTATCTGAGCTCACCGACGGGCGCAGTCTCCCGGCTATCGCCGAAAAGCCGTTCCGCGACATCTACGCCGAGATCGAGCAGCCCAAGGGGAAGGAAAAGGCGGTCTTCTACGCCGGCTGCCTGATCGACTTCGCCTACCCGGAGACCGGCGTCGCGTTGGTGAAGCTCCTCAACAAGGCCGGTATCGAGGTGATCTTCCCGGAGGAGCAGACCTGCTGCGGAGCGCCGGCGCTCTACAGCGGCGCCTACGAGGTTGCGGCTCAAAACGCCGCCGACAACATTGAGGCTCTATTGCAACAGGATGCTAACTACGTGGTTTCCGCCTGCCCCACCTGTACCGTGGCGCTCGCCCACGATTTCGCCAAGACACTGGAGGCGGTCGGGCGGAACGAGTGGCTGGACAAGGCAAAGAAGCTTTCCGAGAAGACCGTCGACCTCGCCACTCTGGTCAAGCGCCTGGTGGACGAAGGGCGCCTGAGCTTTCAGGAAGGGGCCGAGCTCGGGAAGATCACCTACCACGATTCTTGCCATCTGAAGAGGACGTTGAAGGTGTCGGAAGAGCCGCGCGAACTGCTGCAGCAGGCAGGCTACCAAGTCGAGGAGATGTTCGAGTGCGACATGTGCTGCGGCATGGGGGGCTCCTACTCCATGAAGCTGCCGGAGATCTCCGCGCCGATCCTGCAGAGGAAGCTGAAGAACATCAAGGACACCGGTGCGCCGCTAGTGGCGATGGACTGCCCGGGGTGCGTGCTGCAGATCAGCGGGGGCTTCGACCAGGACGGTGAGCCGGTGCGGGTCAAGCACACGGCGGAACTGCTGGCGGAGCGGCTCAAAGACTGACGTAAGAACAGGTCCCCAAGAAGGAACAGGTAAAAAAAGAAAAGCCGCTCGAAAGAGCGGCTTTTCTCGTTGCAGCCGACTACTACCACACCCTTGTTACGCCTTCATCTTGGCAGCCTCCGTTTTGCCAAACAGCGCCTTCATCGCGCCGATGACCAGCATGGCTGCAGGAACCATCTGGCCCGCGACGATGACTGCGGCAAAGCCCATGAAAGCCCAGACAAGGATGCCAGGCTCATCCGCCTGCGCACCGTTAGCGGCAAAAGCCGACGTTGCCGATGCGACTGTTGCGATGATCGAGGTGATAGGTGCTTTCGCTCTCATGACATCCTCCTTTTAGGATCGGTTGTTAGCCTGCTGGATTCATGAAGAGCATCATCCATGCCAGACCGGGCGTCTGCCTGGATTCAGCCCCAACACACTGAAATCGCAGCACTTCTAAACATGGAGGCAGTTGCGGGGCGATCCTGCGGCGGTACTGATAGTATGTTTTTTTCATACACCCACGCCCCCGCTTGCCGCCGTCAGCCTCAACGCTTTGCTTCAACACCTTAAAAACACTGCCTTTGTCGTACATAAGCCGGGTGTATAAACGCCGCATGCGGCCACTGCTCAAGGTTTAAAAAGGAAAGGGGGCCCCTCCCTTGCGGAGACGCCCCCTGATCGACCTGTCCCGTGACTCGGGTGTTATTTGGCCTTGGTCAACTCAACCTCGATGCTTATTTTCACCTCGTCGCCAACCGCTACTCCTCCCGCTTCCATCATCTTGTTCCAGGTCAGCCCGAAGTCCTTCCTGTTGATGGTGGTGCTGGCCGTGGCGCCACGCCGGGGGATCCCCATAGGATCCTTTATCTCAGGCGAGAGCCCTTCCACATCGAGAACCACCGGCCTGGTCACCCCGTGCAGGGTGAGATTGCCCAAGACTTTGAAACTACCACCGCTCCCCTTGGTCAGTCCGGTGGAAACAAAGCTCATGGTGGGGTACTTGGCGACGTCCAGGAAGTCGGGGCTCTTGAGATGGGCGTCGCGCTTGACGACCCCTGTGTCTATTGACGTGGTATCGATGGTGGCCGTGACCGATGACCTGCTGAGGTCGCTGTCATCAATGTTGACCCTGCCCGAAACCTTGCCGAACACCCCCTTGACGTTGGAAACCATCAAGTGGCGGACCTTGAAACCTATGTTGCTGTGGTCGGAGTCTATGTTCCAGGTGGCAGCCGAGGCAAGCACAGGTGCTGCGAAAAGAAACACCGCCGTGAACAAACCTGCTACCCGGGTCACTGTCAATCTGATCATGGTGATCCTCCTCTTTGTCACTTGGTACAACCAAACGACGATATGATGTCGTGTAACAGCACAATCATACCATTAAGGTCCTGTTTGTCCATAATGAGAATTACGCGGGGGGAGTGAGAGGATGGTGGCAGACGTGCCAGGCATGGGAAGGGAGTCGGAAGGGTGTGTTGAAAGGGACAGCGGACTGGTTCAGTCAAGCCTCAGCCGGGACAAGGCAGCGGCAAGCGCAATGGGTCGGATCAGGCAGCGGCTCCCCTTCTCTCCTCGCCAATGTACGGCTTGCGGCGCGGCGCGCGAACAGGGTCCACGCCGATGCGAACCCACCCGGACCTGCGCTTGAAACTGGCTATGGCGCCGGACTGGATCAGTTTCTCCAGCATGAAGTCTTTGACGTAGTCGTACTTGTTGTCGTCGTAGCTCACTTGAATAAGCATTACGTCCTCCATAACTCGAGATGCGCGCGGCAAGCCGCGGTTGAAACAACCTTCCTTGCTTTTACTACCGGTTTCAAACTTTAGCACAGGTTACTGAATAAGTCCAAATTTTAGACAGCGGGAGCGGCCAACGCTGAGAGACAGGTGGCGTGCCCTAAAACAGTAACAGGGGAAAACCAATCGGCTTTCCCCTGTACAGTATCGACAGCAAAAAATGAAACTTTAAAAAAAGCTGGAACTATTCACCGAGGTAGGTGTAGGACTGCAGCGTCTTGTCCAAGAGTTCCAGGAAGTGGCTGCTCTCCTCGATGGACACCTTCTGCAGCGAGACGTCCTTCTCCAGGTTATTCCTGACCCGCTTCAGTATCTCCTGGGCGTCGTACTGCACGTACTTCAGGCTCTCCCAAGTGGCGTCACCGGTGATGACCGTGTCGATCTTGTAGTTGGTCTTCTTGTTGAAGGTGATGTGCACCGCGTTGGTGTCGCCGAACAGGTTGTGCATGTCGCCCAGGATCTCCTGGTAGGCGCCAATCAGGAAGAAGCCGATGTAGTACTGCTCGTCCCCTTTGATCTTGTGCAGCGGCAGCGCCTTGGTCCTGCCGTTCTCACCCACAAAGCTGGTGATTTCGCCGTCGGAGTCGCAGGTAATGTCGGCGATGGAGGCCAGGACGTCCGGCTTCTCGTCCAGGCGCTGGATGGGCACGATCGGGAAGAGCTGATCGATGGCCCAGGAGTCCGGGATGGACTGGAACAGCGAGAAGTTGGCGAAGTAGGTCTGCCTGAGGCTCAGCTGGAAGTTCTGCAACTCGTCCGGGATCGGCTTCATCTTCTCGACGATGGAGTTGATCTTCCTGATGATCTTGGAGTAGATCCATTCGGCGTTGGCGCGCTCGGCCATGTTCAGGTAGCCCAGGTTGAAGAGACTCACCGACTCCTGGATCAGCTGGATGGTGTCGTGGTAGTCCTCGCGCAGCGAATGCTTGTCGATGCTCTTGTAGATGTCGACCAGCTTCTTGACCGTCGGTGAGAGCTTCTCCGTCTCGGTCAGGATGAACTCGAAGTCCGGCATGAGCGTCTGGGTGTTGTTGTTCAAAACGTCGGTGATCAATACCGAGTAATGCGCGACGGTGGCGCGGCCCGACTCGGAGATGATGTTCGGGCAAGGGACGCCGGCGTCGTCACAGATGTTCTTCACCTGGTAGATGACGTCGTTGGCGTACTCATCGAGCGAGTAGTTGACGCTGGAGA
This sequence comes from Geomonas propionica, assembly GCF_016458235.1. Classification (GTDB taxonomy): domain Bacteria; phylum Desulfobacterota; class Desulfuromonadia; order Geobacterales; family Geobacteraceae; genus Geomonas; species Geomonas propionica. The sequence continues at coordinate 67,431 of NZ_JAEMHK010000004.1, forward strand.
AGTAGCTCGACTTGGAGCCGTCGTAGTCGACGCCTAAGCCGCCGCCAATGTCCAGGAACTCGAGGTCGACGCCGAGCTTGCGCATCTCCGCGTAAATCCTGGTCCCTTCGATCAGGGCGTTCTTGATCTTGTCGATCTTGGTGATCTGGCTGCCAACGTGGAAGTGGAGCAGCTTCACGGAGTTCAGCATGCCGTTTTCACGCAGCATGTCGATGGCCGCGATGATCTCCGAGATGCGCAGGCCGAACTTCGCGTCGTCGCCGCCGGAGGTGGACCACTTGCCGATCCCCTTGGAGGAGAGCTTGACACGGATGCCCAATTTCGGCGTGATCCCGGTCTTTTTGGCCACCTCGACGATTTTCTCCAGTTCGAAGAGTTTCTCCACCACGATAGTGATGTCGTAGCCGACGCGGGTGGCGAAGAGGACAGTTTCGATGAACTCGGTGTCCTTGTAGCCGTTACAGATGATGGGGAGGTTGCTCCCGGTCACCATGGAGATGGCAGCCACCAACTCCGGTTTGGAGCCGACCTCGAGGCCGATGTTGTACTTCTTGCCGAAGTTGGCAATCGCCTCTACCACCTGGCGCTGCTGGTTCACTTTGATCGGGTAGAAGGTCTGGTACTTGGCCGGGTAGTTGTTGTCGTGAATCGCGTTCTTGAACACGCGGCTGATCGAGGCGATACGCCCCTCCAGGATGTTCATGAAGCGCAGAAGGATCGGCGGCTTGATCTTTCTCTTGATCAGGTCGTCGACCAGCACCTTGAGATCTATGGAGTATTTTGAATTGGGGGTCGGATGTACGCAGACGTTACCCTTCTTGTTGACCGAGAAGAGTTCGGCGCCCCAGTTGTCGATGTTATAGATCTTGGAGGAATCGTTGATGGTCCATTTAGCCATATTCAGTTCACCATGTTCAGCAAAGTGGGATGTTGACAGTCATCACGACAGACGGTTCTTAAAATCTTCATAGCCGAAGCTGCGCACGACGCGCAATGCCCCGGTCTCCGGCTCGTAGGTACAGATATGCGGCAGTTGAATGCCGTTGAACGTGGTCGTCTTGACCATGGTGTAGTGCGACATGTCCAGGAAGGCAAGTTTCTCCCCCGGGACCAGCTCATGGTCGAAGGACCAGTCGCCGATGACGTCGCCAGCCAGGCACGAAGGCCCGCCCAAGCGGTAGTCATGCGCCTTTTCACCGGGAAGGAAGCCTCCCTCGATGTCGGGACGATAAGGCATCTCCAGGATGTCGGGCATATGGCAGGTGGCCGAGACGTCCAGGATGGCGATGTCCGCCTCGTTGTGCACCACGTCCAGCACCTCGGAGACCAGGATGCCGGTGCCGATGGCGATGGCCTCGCCCGGCTCGAGATAAACCTCGAGGTCGTACTTCTCGCGGTAGTAGCGCACCAGCTCCACCAGGGCGTCGATGTCGTACCCCTCGCGGGTGATGTGGTGCCCGCCGCCCAGGTTCAGCCACTTCATCTGCGGCAGGAACTCGCCGAAGTTCTCCTCGAAGACCTTGGAGGTGCGCTCCAGGGGGTCGAAGAGCTGCTCGCACAGGGTGTGGAAATGGAGCCCCTCTACGCCTGCCAGCGATTTACCCTCGAACTCGGAGCGCAGGATGCCCAGGCGCGACTTCGGGGCCGCCGGGTCGTAGATCGGCGTGTGCCCTTCGGAATGCCCGGGGTTGACCCGGAGACCAACGGAGACGCGGCCCGCGTACTGTTCCCACATGGGGCGGAAGCGCTCCAACTGGTTGAACGAGTTGAACACCAGGTGGTTCGAGGTGGTGAGGAGCTCCGCCACGTCGCTTTCCTTGAAGGCGGCGGAGAAGCTGTGCACCTCTTTTCCAAACTCCTCGCACCCCAGACGCGCCTCCCAGGGGGAACTGGCACAGATCCCGTGCAGCGTCTGCGCGATGACCGGGAAGACGCTCCACATGGAAAATGCCTTGAGCGCCAACAGGATCTTGGCGCCGCTGCGCTTTTGCACCTCGTCGAGTATGGCCAAATTGTGACGCAGCCGCCCCAGGTCGACCACGAAGGCCGGGGACGGGGCGAGCCGCGTCATTTCTTCTACGTGCAGTTTGGTCACTTACAGTTCCGCCCAGTCGCCACCGTCGACTACCACGGTGGGGAGGCCCATCGGGCCCAGTTGCTCGATAAACAGTTGCGGATCGAACTGCTCCATGTTGAACACGCCTTCGCCGCGCCACTTGCCGGTCAGCATCATGATGGCGCCCACGACAGCGGGCACGCCGGTGGTGTAGCTGATGGCCTGGCTCTTCACTTCGCGGTAGCACGCCTCGTGGTCGCAGATGTTGTAGATGTAGACCTGTTTCCTTTTGCCGTCCTTGATGCCGCGGGCGATGACGCCGATGCAGGTGCGCCCCTTGGTGAGCGGCCCGAGGCTCCCCGGGTCCGGCAGCACCGCTTTCAGGAACTGCAGCGGCACGATCTTCTGGCCGTTGAACTCCACCTCGTCGATGCGGGTCATGCCGACGTTCTGCAGCACCTCGAGGTGCTTCAGGTAGTTGTCGGAGAAGGTCATCCAGAACTGGGCCTTCTTGATGGTCGGGATGTGCTTCACCAGCGACTCCATCTCCTCATGGTACATGCGGTAGATGTTCATCGGGCCGATACCGTCCGGGAAGTCGAACACGCGCTTGGTGTTGAGCGGCGCGGTCTCGACCCAGTCGCCGTTCTCCCAGTGACGGCAGGGAGCGGTCACCTCGCGGATGTTGATCTCCGGGTTGAAGTTGGTGGCGAAGGGCTGGCCATGGTTGCCGGCGTTGGCGTCGATAATATCGATCTCGTGCACCTCGTCCAGGTAGTTCTTGGCAGCGAGAGCGGTATAGACGTTGGTGACGCCCGGGTCGAAGCCGGAGCCCAGAAGGGCCATGAGCCCCTTCTCCTTGAAGCGGTCCTGGTAGGCCCACTGCCAGCTGTACTCGAACTTGGCGGTGTCCAGCGGCTCGTAGTTGGCAGTATCGAGATAGTCCACGCCGCAGACCAGGCAGGCGTCCATGATAGTCAGGTCCTGGTACGGCAGTGCCACGTTGATGACGAGCTTGGGCTGCTCGCGCTTGATCAGCTGGATCAGTTCAGGCACGTTGTCGGCATCCACCTGCGCGGTGGCGATGGGGAACTCTATCTGGTCCGCAATGGCACGGCACTTGGACTCGGTACGGGAAGCGAGGGTAATAGCGGTGATCACGCCGGTTGCCTGAGCGCATTTGTGCGTAACAACCCCACCTACGCCGCCTGCCCCGATAATCAATACTTTGCTCATTTGACTTCTTCTCCTCTCATCAATAGTAAAACGTTGGAGGTGTAACAACCCAGAGCAGCTTCGCCGCGCTTTTTCCTACGTTCTTAACGGCATGTTTTCGGTCGGAGGAGAAATAAAAACACTCCCCCTTGTCCACGGTGTACAGCTTGTCGTCCAGGCGCAACTGAACTTTGCCCGAGATGACGAAGCCGAATTCCTCGCCCTCGTGGATGGGCTGTTCGTCCATCTCCCCTCCGGGATCGAGCGTCACCAGCACCGGGTCCATCTCACGGTTCTGCGCGCCAGGCACCAGGAGTTCCACCTTGACGTTGTCGCCGTCGTCCGTCGCCTGCACCCGGGCATCTTTTCCGAACACGATGTCCTGGTCGACTTCTTCGCTGAAGAATTCCTGCATGCTGGTGCCGAGGACGTCGACGATGTCCTTCAGCGTCGCGATGGACGGAGACGTCGCATCGTTCTCCAACTGGGATATGAAGCCCTTGGTCAGATCGGCGCGGCTGGCCAGCTCTTCCTGAGTCAGTGAATTGGCCATCCTGAGCCTCTTCAACCTCTCACCGATTTTCAAGTGTCCTCCCCGGTTTAGTAACAGTAAACCTTTTGTATTTTTGCAATGTATTGCGTTGCCCCTTTTTTGTCAACAAAAAGTTTAGTAATGGTATACTTCCTGTTTAACCTTTAACACTAATTAATCTTCCTGATTTTGCAACCTACCGATCTATCGTGGGTTTACGTAATGCACGCACATCAACAATGCGTATACACATCCTTCCTTTAGCCACCCGGGTACCGAAACACCGACGCCACCAATGACGCGGCACTTGGCCATGACATGCGCGGAGCGAGGTCTCCCCGCCCCCCTACTGAACCTGGCTTAACGTATACCGATTCACGCTAACTAGCTGTTGAGCCGAGACTTTTTTTGTGCTACTACTCGTAGATCGGCCCTTTTCCCTCTCCCTGGCCGAGGCTAACTCCATACAGAGGACACAGCATGAACCTTTTAGATGGCAAGAAGTGCGCTGATAGCCTGATTGTGGGCATCGCGAAACAGGTGGCACGCCACGTCGACGCGGGGCTCAGGAAACCGCATATGACGGTGATCCTGGTGGGAAACCACGCGCCCAGCGAGTCCTACGTCAAATCGAAGATCACCACCTGCTCGCTCTCGGGCTTCGACAGCAACCTGATCCGCCTCGCCGAAACGGTGTCGGAAAAGGAACTCCTGGCGCTTATCGCCGAGATCAACGAGGACAACTCCACCGACGGCGTCATCGTGCAGCTGCCGCTTCCCAAGCAGATCAACGCCCAGCGCGTCATCAACGCCATATCCCCAGACAAGGACATCGATGGCTTCCACCCCACCAATTTCGGGCGCATGGCGCTGGGGCAAAAGGCGTTTCGTCCTGCCACCGCCTACGGCATCTGCAAACTGCTGCAGTTCTACCAGGTACCGGTAGCAGGCAAACACTGCGTTGTCATCGGGCGTTCCAACATCGTGGGCAAGCCGATCTCCATCATGCTCTCCAACGATTTTGACATCGGCAACGCCACGGTGACCCTTACCCACATCGAAACCCCGCGCGAACTGCTGCTGGAGGAAACCCGCCGCGCCGACATCGTCATTGTCGCCGTCGGCATCCCCGGCTTCGTCACCCCGGACATGGTGCGGGATGGCGTAACGCTGATCGACGTCGGCATCAACCGCTTGGAAAGCGGCAAGCTCGTCGGCGACGTCGACTTCGCCGCCGTGGCGCCCAAGTGCGAGTGGATCACCCCGGTCCCCGGCGGCGTGGGACGCATGACCGTGGCTGCCCTCATGATCAACACGCTCGCCGCCTACCAAAACAACTTCGAGCTGGCCTAAAACAGGTTCTACGTTCCGCGTTCTATGTTCTACGTTGAAAACGAAAAGGGTCCCGGCATTTGCGCCAGGACCCTTTTCTGTAGCAGACTACCTATTTATGTTTCTTATCTTGCCTTTTATCCCTTTTATCCCTTTTATCCCTGTTAAGCGCTTTAGAGAATGAATTGCGAGATGGTGTAGGCGACCACCGTGGAGACGCCTACGCCAATCAGACCAGGAATCATGAAGCTGTGATTCAACAGGAACTTGCCGATCCTGGTGGTGCCGGTGCGGTCCATGTTGATGGCGGCCAGGTCACTCGGGTAAAAGGCAAAGAAGAAGTAGGCGTAGCTAGCAGGCATAAGCCCGAGCAGCAGCGGGATCGGAAGCCCCAGGGCAAGGCCCAGCGGCAGCGTGATGGCGAGGGTAGCCGCCTGGCTCTTGACGAAAGCGGAGATGCAGAAGGTGGCGATGGCGAAGGTCCAGGGTGCCATCTTGACCATGATGCCGATGTTGTCGATCAGGTACTTCTTGTTGGCGCTGATGAAGGTATCGCTCATCCAGGCGATACCGAAGATGGAGACGACCGCGATCATGCCGGCGATGAAGACACTCGAGTGGGCAATGTCCTTGGCCTTGACCTTGGCGGCGAAGAGGATGAAGGCGCCGTAGGCAAGCATGATGAACTGCACGACGGTGGTCATCGGAATGGGCTTCTTGTCGGCGGCCAGCGGGAGCAGCCACGGACAGCTGGCCATCAGGATGATGGTGCCCACGCCGGCGAAGAACAGCGCCACGGAAACCTTGGCGACGGTTGAGATCTTCTTGTCCAGGGTGGTCACGTCGGCATCGAGGTTCTTACGGAATTCCGGATCCTGCAGGCGGGCCTGGAATTCGGGGTCCTTGTCGAGTTCGAGACCGCGGTTGAAGCTCCAGGCTGCGGCGGCCAGCACGCCGATGATGCCGGCAGGCATGGTGACCGAGATGATGTCGATCAGGGTGACGGGGTGACCGGCCTTGGCGGCGAAGCCCAGGAAGAAGGTAACAGCGGCGGCCACCGGGCTCGCGGTGATCCCCATCTGGGAGGCGACGCTGGAAATCGCCATCGGGCGCTCGGGGCGGATCTTGGTTTTAATGGCGACGTCAGAGATGACCGGCAGCAGCGCGTAGACCGCGTGCCCGGTGCCGCAGCAGACGGTCAGGAAGAAGGTACAGAGCGGGGCCAGAATTGTGACGTACTTGGGATGGGCCCGAAGCAGTTTTTCGGTCAACTGCACCAGATAATCCAGGCCACCCGCCACCTGCAGGGTTGCCGACGCCGTGACCACCGCGAGGATGATCAGCATGACGGCGATGGGGGGCTCCGAGGGGGCGCTGCGAAAACCGAGCACCAGCACCGATACGCCCAGGCCGCCGATCAGACCGAGCGCCACGCCGCCTTTGCGGATACCTATCAGCACCGCGCCGAGTACGAGTATGAATTGGATCCAGAACATCGCTGCCATGACGACCTCCTATGTTGCTCCTGGTTAGCTTTGGCGAGGATGATGCCTCGCGTCGTTATCTAACCGTGGTAGAGCAGGCATGATGCCAAGATTCACATTTCATATAAGTCCTCGGTTATACAGGGAATATCCCTTGCAACGCCGCAACCCGAAAACAAAAATGCCATAACCGGAGGCTATGGCATCTCATATCTGCAGGGTGAAATACATGTGTTTTCAATAGTTTAAGCGCGGATATAACGCGCGGTTATCATTATAACCGAAGGTTATGCCTCTTCATGAGGGGTGGCAGCGGTGGCGCCGGCAGTTTCTGGAACCGCCCTAAATTTACGAGTGCATCATCTTCAACCGCTTGCTGAGGGCGGGCTGGGAGATCCCCAGCAGCCGAGCGGCGAGGGTCTGGTTGCCGTTGGCGCGGGCCAGCGCCTCCTGGACCAGGAATGCGGCTGCATCGCTGAAGGTGGGAAGCTCGTCGAAGCCGCTGAAGGGATTCTGTTTTGGGGGAGCCGCAGCGGAGGGGCCCGCCTCGGCCTGCGCTGACTCGACCGCCTTCACGAAGTTGTCCATGGAGAGCATCCGGTCGCGGTGCACGCTGACGGCGTCGAACACCATCGCCCTCAGCTCCCTGACGTTTCCGGGAAAGCTGTAGGTAGAGAGAAACTGCGCAAGCCCCTTGGGGGGCGTCGGCTTCTTCTTGCCCAGCGCCTCGGCCGCCTCGGCCAGGAAGTGGTCCAAGAGAAGCGGGATGTCGCCGCGGCGCTCCCTGAGCGCCGGGATCTGCACCCGGTGCGTGCGCAGGCGATAGTACAGGTCGCGGCGGAACTTCCCCTCCCCTTCTTTGGCGGACAGGTTCTGGTGCGTCGCTACGATGATGCGGGCCTTGAGGCGCTTGGGGAGGTCGCACCCCAGCGGAAAATACTCGCGCTCCTGCAAAAGGCGCAACAGCTTCACCTGCGAGGGAATGCTCAAGTCGCCGATCTCGTCCAAAAAGAGCGTGCCATCGCTGGCCTCTTCCACCATGCCGCGCCGGGCCTGATCCGCACCGGTATAGGCGCCGCGCACGTGTCCGAACAGGGTATCGGCGAAGACGGTGTCGTCGAGCCCCGCCACGTTCACCGTGACCAGCTTGCCGCGGCAGCCGCTCAGGCGGTGCACCGCCTGGGCGATCAGCTCCTTCCCTACCCCGCTCTCCCCCGTGATCAACAGCGGCTGCGGGCTTTTCGCCACCGCCTCGATATAGGCGAACACGTCGAGCATGCCGCGGTCGGCGGTGACGATGGCGGAGAAGGCCTCCGGGTGGGACAGCTCGCGCGAGATCAAGCGGCTCGACACCTCCTGGAATTCGCTTCTCATCTCCACCATCCGGATCGCCCGCAAGACGCTCCCGACAATGCGCTCTTCCTCGTCGGTCTTGACGCAATAATCGAAGGCGCCCAGGCGCATGCAGCGCACCGCGGTCTCCAGCTGGTTCAGGCCGCTCAGGATGATCACCGCGATGTCCGGGTAGCGTTCCGCGATCTGGGCCAGCACTTCTTCTCCGGAGAGGAACGGCATGGTGAGGTCAAGCATGACTAGGCCGATGCGTTTCTCTTCCAGAATCGAGAGCACCTGCCGGCTGTCGCTGCAGGTGGTGATGTTGTTGATCCCCCCGGCGGTCTCCAGGGTGAGGGTCAGGGAACCGAGCCAGTCGGGTTCGTCATCGACCAAAAGGACGCCGAAATCGGGGTAGAGGGTCTCGGTCACGCAGTAGCCTCCTTGTGATGGGCGGGCAGGGTCAGGGTGACCGTGGTGCCGCCCTCGTCGGATTGGAACTCCAGGGTGCCGCCATGCTCCTTGACGATGCCGGCGGAGACGGAAAGCCCGAGACCGGTGCCGCCCTGGTCCTGCTTGGTGGTGAAAAAGGGATCGGTCAGGCGCGACAGGTGCTCGGGCGCGATGCCGGCCCCCTCGTCGCGCAGCCTGAGCACCACGGTGTCCCGGAAGGCGTCGTGCCAGGTGATGAGCTCGATGCCGCGCTCAGGGTCGGGGAGCGCCTGGCAGGCGTTCAGGATCAGGTTGACCAGCACCTGCTCGATGCGCTGCCGGTTGCCACGCACCCGGGGAAGGCCCTTGCGGTAGCCGACGCTGAAGTTGCGGGTCGCCTTGCGGATGGTCGGCTCCACCAACCGCACCGCGGCCTGTGCCGCCGTGTTCAGATCGATGACCTCGTTGCCGCTGGTGCTGTCCTGGCGGGCGAAGTCCTTCAGGTCGTCCACGATCCGCTTGATGCGCTTCCCGGCATCCTGGATCTTCTCCAGCGACTTGGGCACCTCCTGGCGCATCCTGGAGTACGGCAGCCCGCCGCAGATGAAATCGCCGTTTTCCTCGTAGTAACGCTCCAGGATCTTGGTGGCGTCAGTGTGGAAGCGCTTCAGGATCGGGGCTTCCAGCAGGATGATCCCGGTCGGGTTGTTGATTTCGTGCGCCACGCCGGAAACGAGCACGCCCAGCGCCGCCATCTTGTCCGCCTGCACCAGCTGCTGCTGGTTGAGCCGGAGTTCCTCCTCGACCTGGCGCCGCTCCGCGATCTCCCGGGTCAGGTCCGCCGTGCGCAGGGCCACCTGCCGGTGCAGGGTGCGGGACCAGAGGGCAAAGCCGCTTAAAAGGAGGAAGAGCGGCACAACTACGACCGCGGCGTATTTTATGATGGTCCACAAGTCGATCGGCGTGGTATCGACCACCCCGAGCCACTTGTTGTGGATCGCGTCGTACTGACCGGTCTTCTTGAGGATGGCGAGTCCTTCGTTGAAGCGCGACAGCAGTTCCGCGTTTCCCTTGTCGACCGCGTAGCAGTAGCGCTGCGTTGCGACGTTGCGCACCACCGGCACCAGGTTGGTGAGTTTCAGCTCGCGGATCATGTACATGCCGGGGACGATGGCCACCACGGCGTACTCGACCTTGCCCGAGGCGACCAGGCGCAGGGCATCGGCGGGGGTATCGGTCAGGGTGAGCTTCCCTCCCACTCCCTGCCGGATCAGGTAGTCGTGCATGATACCGCCGCGATGTACCGCAACCGTCTTTCCCTTGAGTTCCTCCAAGGAATTGACAGAAGGGTTGTCTTTGCGGCCGAAGATGGCGTGATTCACGACGGCGTGCGGGACGGAGAAATCGACCTCGTCCGAGCGTTCCGCGGAGTAGGACATCCCCTGCAGCACGTCCACGCGCCCGGCCTGGAGCGCGTCGCGCATCTCCGCCCAGTTCCCCAGGCGGAATTCCACCTTCATCCCCATGACCTCGGCGATGGCGCGGGTCAGGTCGACGTTGTAGCCGGCGGGCTGGCCGGAGCGGTCGATGAACTCGTAGGGGGGGTAATCCCGGTCGCCGCCGACAACGACAGTGCGGACTTGTGCGGCGGCGGCCGAACCGGCCGCGACAACCAGGGAGGGGGCAGCAAGAAAACAGAGGACGACAAGGGCAAGGAGGAGGCAGCCCCTCCCCGGCTGGGGTGCCAGGAGGAGCCGCCCTATGGCGATGCGCACGAGGCTGGTCCGAAGCGGACGGTCTGGCATGGTCTTATTCCGGCACAGTCAGTGCCTGCTGGTGCCGCTCTGCGACCTCGATGCCCGCGAAACGGAGCAACTCCGCCTCGACATCCTCCGGGGTCCCGGGCTCCTCGAAACTGATCCGCCCCGCCTTGCCCGCCCGCAGTTCGCGCAGGAAGGTCTCGGCGGCACGGTGCACGTCGACTACGCCGCCGCTCATGATGCAGCCCAGGCAGCGTCCCACCGCCTCGACCACCTCGTGGGGACCCTCCGGGAGCTCGGCCAGCTTGTAGCGCTCCTTCAAAAGTTCCGGGTAGCGACGCATCATGTACGCGGCGGCGAAGACCCCGACATTGGTGTAGTCAAGCGCATTGGCGCCGATGGCGCCGCTGGCGGCCAGACGGTAGGCGCCCCCCTGATCGTCCATGGCGGGCCAGAGCAGGCCGGGGGTGTCGAAGATGAGGATGCCGTTGTTGAGCGGGATCTGCTGCGGACGCATGGTCACGGCCGGGCGGTCCCCGACCTTGGCGATGCTTCTCCCCGCGAGGGTGTTGATCAGCGTCGACTTGCCAACGTTGGGAATCCCCACCACCATGGTGCGAATCGGATAGCCCGGGTTGCCGCGCTGCGGCACCATCTGCTTGCACAGCTTCACGAGGCTCTTCACCTCGGGGATATTCTTTGCGACCAGCGGCAGGGCGCGCACGCCCGCACTCTTCTGAAAATGCTGCACCCACGCCCTCGTTACGGCCGGGTCGGCGAGATCGTTCTTGTTCAGCACCTTGATACAGGGCTTGTTCCGGCGCACCTGCTCCAGCAGGTGGTTCGAGCTGGAGTACGGGAGGCGTGCATCGAGGACCTCGATGATCAGGTCGATCTTGCGGACCAGTTCCGAGATCTGTTCGAGCGCCTTGCTCATGTGGCCGGGGTACCATTTAATCGTCATCTATATTTCCTTGGCAATACTGAAATCACGACACAACGCGACACCATAGCACAGTTGCCGCTCAAAATACCACACCGCTTGCGCTACCTTTCCCTCTCATGTGGATCACAGGGTCCACGCATTAATATTAACCCGATTGACTCAGGTTGCCAGCAACGCTAGCATTGCAAATGTTAAAAATTTCACATCTTTGGAAAGGAGCAGGTTTAACGGCGGCGACAAGACGCCGCAGCAGGAGAACGAGCGATGAAAGAGCTATTGGCAGAGGCGATCAGGCTGGCGGTGAACATGGAACGGAACAGCGAGATGCTGTACCGCAGGGGCGCCATGGCGGCAACGGAACTGATGCAAAAAACCTTCTTCGAGCGGCTCGCGCAGGAAGAGTCGCGGCACATCGAAGCCCTGCTGCAGCAGCTGCCCCACCGGGAGGCGAGGGAAATCGATCCGGGGGGACCGCAGGTGCGGGTCCCAGCCGCCATGGAACGGAGCGCGGCGCCGGGCAACCACCTGCACCAGGCCCTGCTCGACAAGCGTTTCAGCATCGACCTCTACGCCACTTTTTGCCGATGCTTCAAAGAGCCCGCTCTGTGCCGGTTCTTCGATGCCGCGCTGGCCGTCGCCCGCAGAGAGTTCAAGCAGATCACCGCCGAATACCTTAAGGGAGGGCGGACCGAGGTTGCTGCTGCCTCTCCTCCGCGGCGCAGTCACCAGCGGGGCGAACTCCCCCAGCGCCTCCCCAACCGCCATACCCAGCTATTCTTCGCCATGCAGGACTGCGGCAGACAGTCCCGCATCGGCTGATCCTCAAGCCGCCTCAGCCGATCTCGGCTGCCTCAGGCAACCTCAGCAGACGAAGGGGGACCGGCACCTGCGGAGCCAGTCCCCTCTCAGGCTGCCTCGGGCGCAAGCTCCGGCAGCCTGTTCTTGTTTATCCTCAGCACCAACCCCGCCGCAAGCAGGCAGATCATTCCCGAGAGCAGGAACGCGATCATGTAGTCTCCGAGGTAGGTGCGCACGGTGCCGGCAAAGGTCGCGGCGAGCGCGGCTCCCACCTGGTGACTGGCGAAGATCCAGCCGAACATCACCCCGACCTTGTCCCGGCCGAAGGCCTCGGCGGTGAGCCGCACCGTGGGAGGCACCGTGGCGATCCAGTCCAGGCCGTAGAAGATGGCGAAGGCGGAGAGGCTCCATTGCGGCCCCGAGAGCGCGAAGGGAAGTCCCAAAAGCGACAGCCCGCGCAGGCCGTAATACCAGCAAAGGAGGTAGCGGCTGTTGTAACGGTCGGAGAGCCATCCCGACAGGGTGGTGCCGAAGAGGTCGAGGATCCCCATGAAGGCGAGCAGTCCCGCCGCCTGGACCTCCGGGATGCCGTGGTCGACGCAGGCAGGCACCAGGTGGGTGCCGATGAGGCCGTTGGTGCTGGCGCCGCAGATGAAGAAGCTCCCGGCGAGGAGCCAAAAGTCGGTGCTGCGCACGCCTCGCTGCAGCCCCGACAGCGCTACCCGAAACGGATTTTCCCCAGAAGCCACCGGCACCGGCTCGTCAGCCTCGGCGCCGTAGCGCGAGGTCCCCACCTCCTGCGGATGGTTGCGCATGATGAAAAGCACCAGGGGGAACACCACGAGGGCCGCCCCGGCGGTGGCGAAGGCGGCGGCGCGCCAGCCATGGTGGTGCGACAGCTGGGCCAGCAGCGGCAGGAAGAGGAGCTGCCCGGTCGCGGCACTGGCCGTCAATACCCCCATCACCGTTCCCTGCGACTCCTTGAACCACCTGTTCACCACGGTGGCGCTCAGGCTGTACGCGGTCATGCCCGCCCCGCACCCCACCACCACGCCCCAGATCAGCACCATGTGCCAGGGGCGGGTCATCAAGGTGGTGGCGCTGACCCCGAGGGCGAGCAGAAACAGCGCGACGGCCATGGTGCGTCGCACGCCGATCTTATCGAAGAAGGCGGCGGCGAAGGGTCCCATCAAGCCGTAGAGGAGCAGGTTCACCGAGACCGCCAGCGAGATGGTGGCGCGTGACCAGCCGAATTCGTGCTCCAGGGGCACGATGAGGATACCGGGTGTCGACCTGATCCCGGCCGTGGTAAGGAGGGTCAGGAAGGTAATGGCCATGATAAACCAGGCGTAGTGCAACTTTCTCGAGGCTGCCATCTCTACTTCCCTCCCCTACTCGGACTCGACGGAGTCCGCCGTCACCGCATCCTGACCGGCCATTCCTTCCAGCGCCACAACCAACTCCCCGAGCTGCCGCACGCCGTCAACGCCCAGCCGCTGTTCGATCAACCGCTGCGCCTCGGTCCAGCGCGGCCGCGCCTGCGCCACCGCCGCCCGCCCTGCTTCGCTCAGGCTCACCCCCCTCTCCCGCGAATCGGACGATGCTGCCCCTTCGACCAGGCCGGCCTGCTCCAGGCTCTTTAGGTTGCGCACCAGCGTGGTCCGGTCCAGCCTGAGCATCCTGGCTAACGCACTAACACTGACCGAGCCGGAACGGGAGAGGTTCACCAGCACCGAGTACTGGGTCACCTTGAGCCCAGCCGACTGCAGGGCGTCGTCGTACACCTTGGTGATGGCGCGCGAGGCCCGGCGCAGGTTGACACAACTGCAGACGCTGGGCTGGTCGGTCGGTCTCTTTTTGGTCCTGACGGAAGGTGCTTGAGTCATCGCATCCATAACGCCTCCTATGCGTGCATATACACGCATATAACATTCGCGCATCATCCGGTCAACTGTTTCTTGCTCCGCGCTGGCCGCGCTGGCATCGCCGCTGCCATGAAACATGATAAAGTTAAACCTTTCGCGCCGGGAACCACGCCGTGCCGGAAGCCTAGAGCCCGCAACAGCCCAAACATGACGGAGCAAAACCATGTCCAACTTCGCCGATCATTACCAGCAGCTCCCGGGAACCGATGGCGTCCCCGCCCCCCCGCTCGAACAATATGAAATTCTGCGCCAGCGCCGCGGCTCCGCCTACAGCCCGCGCACCCGGCACCTGCTCCCGGAGGGGTGGGCCAAGTACACCAACCGCCTCTTCCTGGAAACAAGCCCGTACCTGTTGCAGCACGCCCACAACCCGGTGAACTGGTTCCCCTGGGGGGAGGAGGCCTTCGAGCTGGCGCGGCAACTGGACCGGCCGGTCCTGGTCAGCATCGGCTACGCGACCTGCCACTGGTGCCACGTCATGGAGGAGCAATCCTTCGAGGACGAAACCATCGCCGAGTTCATGAACCGCCACTACATCGCCATCAAGGTGGACAGGGAAGAGCGGCCGGACGTGGACACGGTCTACATGACCGCAGTGCACGCCATGGGGCTGCAGGGGGGATGGCCCCTGAACGTCTTCGTCGCCCCGGACCGCAAACCCTTCTATGGCGGCACCTACTTCCCACCCAATGACTATCCTGGCGGCCTGGGCTTTTTGTCCCTGTTGATGCGGATCAGGGAAAGCTTCGTCGCCGCGCCGGATAGGATCAGCCGCGCCGGCGTGCAGCTCACCGAGGCGATCCGCACCATGCTGGCGCCGACCGAAGGAGAGGAGTCCTGGCAGGAGGTTTCCCTGGACCAGGCGGCACGGCTGTACCGGGACCGGTTCGACGACAGAAACGGCGGGCTGGTCGGCGCGCCCAAGTTCCCCAGTTCCCTGCCGCTCGGGCTGTTGCTGCGCCGCTACCAGACCGGCGGCGACCGTCAGCTGCTCGCCATGGCGGAGTTGACCCTGCAGCAGATGGCGGCCGGGGGGATATACGACCAGGCCGGAGGCGGCTTCCACCGTTACGCGACCGACACCGCCTGGCAGATCCCCCACTTCGAGAAGATGCTCTACGACAACGCCCTGCTCGCGGTGAGCTACCTGGAGGGGTTCCAGGCGACCGGGCGCACCGAGTTCGCCAAGGTGGCGCGCGAGATCCTGCGCTACCTGCAGCGCGACATGCAGGCGCCAGATGGAGCCTTCTACAGCGCGACCGATGCCGACAGCCTGAGCCCCGAGGGTCACCGCGAGGAAGGCGTCTTCTTCACATGGACTCCGGAAGAGCTGATCGACGCGCTGGGTGAGGAGCGCGGCAACCTGGTGGCCTTTTGCTACGGGGTGACGCGAGGAGGGAACTTCGAGGGGCGCAGCATTCTGCACCGCGACCTGAGCGTGGCGGAACTGGCGGCCGAGTTGAAGCGCCCCGAGCAGGAACTCGAGCTCACGCTGGCGGACTGCCGGGAACTCCTGTACCGCGCCCGCGCCAAGAGGCCGCTCCCCTTGAGGGACGAGAAGATCCTGGCATCGTGGAACGGTCTCGCCATCTCCGCCTTCGCCCGCGCCGGGCTCGTGCTGAACAACCCCGAGCTGGTCCAGACCGCGGCCAAGGCGGCGGGATTCCTGATGCAGAACATGATGCATGACGGGAGACTGCGCCATAGCTACCAGGAGGGGATCGCCAGAGGGGAGGCGTTCCTGGATGACTACGCTTTCCTGATTGCTGGGCTCATCGACCTCTCCGAGGCGGGCCGAGATCTGCGCTGGCTGGAGCGATCGCTTGAACTTTGCGCGGCGGCGGTGGAGCAGTTCGAAGACCGCGAGCGGGGTGGCTTCTTCATGACCGGTCCGCACCACGAACAGCTCATCTCGCGGGAAAAGCCCGCCTACGACGGGGTGATTCCCTCCGGTAACTCCGTGATGGTGAGGAACCTGCTGCGCCTGAATACCCTTACCGGTGCTGTGCGCCTGCAGGAGCAGGCGGAACGTGCTCTGTCCGCCTTCGCCACGCAGTTGGCGAGATCCCCAGCAGCCCTCTCGGAAATGCTCCTGGCCGTCGATTACCAGCAGCAGACGCCCAAGGAGGTGGTGATCGTGGCGCCGGTAGGGAGGCCGGAGATGGCCGAGCCGTTCTTGGCCGGGTTCCGGCGGGTGTTCCTCCCGAACCGGGTGCTGGTGGTCGTATGTGAGGGAGATGAGTTGCGGCAGGCGGAGCGGCTGATTCCGCTTCTAGAGGGGAAAGTTGCGGAAGGGGATCGGGCGGTGGCGTATCTGTGCAAGAACAGGAGTTGCCAGCGCCCGACCAGCGACCCGGAGGAGTTCTACCGGCAGCTTAAGGAAACGGGCTAGCGCTGGTCCTTTTTCCAGTAGGGGGCTTTCACCGGCATGATCCAACGGACCCCGCCGCGGGGATCCTCAGTGTCGCCGGCATAACGGGGGATGAGGTGGATGTGCAGGTGCGGCACCGTCTGCCCTGCCGCCACCCCATCGTTGACGCCGATGTTGAATGCGTCCGGGGCATGTTGCTCCAGGAGCAGTTCCCGCATCTTCCCCACCAGGTCGAAGAGAGCGGCCTGCTCCTCCGCCGTGGTCTCGAAGAATGACGCGACGTGCCGTTTGGGAATGACGAGGGTGTGCCCCACGGTGACCGGGAAGCCGTCGTGGAAGGCGAACGCCAGCTCGTTTTCCAGCAGGACCTGCGCGGGATCGATCCGGCAGAAAGGACAAGTTGCTTCGGTCATCATCCCCTCTATACGAATTCCACCTTTTCGGCAGCGGCGGTCACCACGAAAACCTTTTCGTTGTTGCTGTCGGGGTCGCAAGGGAAAACGATGAAGGTCGCGCGTGCCGGTGAAAAGCCCTGGGTGTAGCCGACCAGGGTTTCGCCGTCCTTGAAGGAAACCTTGATCTTCTTCCCCAGCCCCACCCTCTCCACGTCCAGACGCTCCTGGTATTCCTGATTCCCCTGAAAGCTTTTGACGAAGAAGATGGCCTTCAACTGCTCCACGTTCACTTCATAGCGTTTAGCGGTCTCAGCTTCAGTGAGATGAAATAGCATCTTGTTGGCGGCAAGGTCCTCGGTGGTACCCTTAACGACATTGCCATCGGCATAACGAACCACGATCTTTGCTATCACCGGCAACCTCTCCCTTCGTACATCAATGCAGATTCATGTTGTAAACCAAAGACACTTCCTACTATCACAAACTGTGAACAATTAGAAGTAGTTTTGCTTGGGTTACAGCCAGTGGCGCGGATAGGAACGGTGATAGACGACGTTGTTGGTGAAACAGGCCACCACGAGCAGGATCAGCGCCCCGGTCAGGACCGGGAGCAGCACGAACGACGGCCCCACCGCCCCCTGCACACCGATCAGGGCGGTCGCCCCGCCGGGGGGATGGGTGGTGTGGGTCAGATTCATGAGGAAAATGGAGGTGCAGACGGCAACGGCCATGCTAACCGGCGTCGACCCTAACAGCGCGACCACGACCACCGCCACCAGGGCGGAGACGACGTGGCCGCCGATCAGGTTGCGCGGCTGCGCCAGCGGAGACTCGTTCGCCCCGAACAGGAGCACCGCCGAAGCGCCCAGGGAACCGATCAGCAGGGGATGGCCCAGCAGGATGGTCAGTTCGCTGATGACGAGGAGGGCGGCCATGGCGCTGACAAAGCTCCAAGCCGCGTAGCGCAGCGTCATGGGAGCGCGCGTACCGCGAATGGGGGCCCGGCAGCGCCGCGGCACCCGCGCCAGCCTCTTGCGGATAGCCACTTTTCTCCGCATCACCACGGAAAGACGTCGTTTCAAACTTTTCCTCCTGTCATTGAATTACCCCGACCCTCTCCCCCCGGGAGAGGGTCGGGGTAAGGGAGTCGATCTGGCAACATCCATTGGCGATGGCAGCGCCCTCACCCGGCCTTCGGCCACCCTCTCCCAAAGGGCGAGGGGTACGTGCCTGCATCTTGGTAAAAACATCGGAAGGGACAGCGGTAAACAGCCCTGGATTAAAACAGGGGCGGCCCACCCAGGCGCCGCCCCCGTAATTGCCGGCTACTTGCCAGCGAATGGATCCTTTATCTCCTGTTCCGGCTTGAACATCAGCTTCTTCACGCCGCGGTTGTTCAGGTACTTCGCTAACTCCAGGTCAACCTTGGCAGGTACTTCCACCCCTGCCTTGGCAAGCAGCTCGCGCAACAGTCGCTCGGCGGCCGCCGCGTGGGACAGGGCATCCGTCAGGACCCGCCGTGCCTCCTCGGGGTTGTGGAAGCCGACCGAATTCTCAGCCCCGATGAAGACCACGCGGTAGAAGGCTTCCTCGTAGTGGTCCTTGGCTTGGGCGTACAGCGTTTCATCGAGCTGCTTGCCGAAAGCCCGTGCCTTGTGTGCCATCTCGAAGAGCTTCGCGTCGGTGGCAGTGGCGTAGCCGGAGCGGATGAACTGCGACATGACCCGGTCCTGGATGGCGAAGATCTTCTCCCGCATCTGCTCCGGGGACTCTTCATGGCACTGCTTGCACGCCTTCAGGTCGTTCTTGAGCGGGCTCATGATGCGGTGGTCCGACACCTTCTGCCCGTTGACTTCAGCCGCCGGCATGTGGCAATCGGCACAGGTGACACCCGCCTGCCAGTGTACGCTGTTGTTGGAGAAGAGCTCGAACTCGGGGTGACGGATGAAGGCCAGCTTGAAGCCGGTGACGCTCTGGGTCCACTCCCCGCTCGGCTTGTTGCTCCTGAGCTTCTTGATGATGTTCTCGATGGTGATGCCACCCCACTTACTCCCGTCCCAGGGGAAGAAGACGTCGGTCGACTTCATATCGGCATCCTTGGGGATGCTGTAGGTGACGTGGCACTGGGCGCAGGCGAGGGTCCTCAGATCCTGCTTGGTCAGCTTGGACTGATCGACGCCCAGCTTTTCCAGCCCCTTGCCCAAGGTGAAGCCGCGCGAGATCCTGAGCGAGAGGTCACGGTTGTCGTGACAGTCGATGCAGGCGACGCCGAGGGTTTGGTCTCCCTTGGGGATCTTGGCGCGGATTTCCTGGTAGGGCTTGGCGAAGTAGTCACGGCCGAGCTGCTTTTGCAGGGTCGAGGCGTAGGGAGTCTTGCAGGTCAGGCAGGAGCCGCCGGCCTTGTAGCGGCCGGGATCGACCTCGAGCTGGTCCTGCACCATGTAGAAGTGCCCGCGCGGCTCCTTGTACTCGGTGCCGAAGGCCCAGCCGTTGTACAGAAGCGCGAGGAAGGGGTACTCGTCGATCTTGTCCGGGTTCTCCTCGCCGACGTCCCACCCTTTCTTGTACCTGCTCTTGCCGGCCGGGGTCGGTTCCGAGGTCTGCTTCCAGAGCTGGTACTGCTTCGGGTAGAGCTTGCCCCACTCGGCCGGGTCCACGGTCCCGTCCGCAATGGCCGGGCGCACCTCGGAAACCTCGATCTTCTTCGGGGAGCAGCCGGCTCCCGCCAGGGCCACCCCCGCCACCGCCATGACCACACATCCTCGCAGCATCTTCATCACATTCTCCTCTGTTCTGATTGGTAACGATGTGACATTACCTTGAGCAGGGAGCGTGCCACGACGAGCTTCAGCCGCAAATCATGAGAATATCGTTCTTTTCGAGAGCGGGTATCCGGAGAAATGGTGGTGGCTGGGTAACGTGGCGTTACCTACCGGTAACGTTTCATCTTCTTCCAGAGGGTCTTGCGGGAGATCCCCAGCAGGCGGGCGGCCTCGGCGCGCCGGTCCCCGGTAACCGCCAGCGCCTGTTCGATCAGCTCCGCCTCCCGGTGATCCAACTTGCTGGCGAGGACCGAGCCTTGGGCAGGTGAGCGCGCCGGCCCTGCTTCTTGCGCGGCTAGGGCGCCATGCCGGAATTCCCCAGGGAGGTCATCGATCATCAGGGTATCGCCGCTGCAAAGCGCGGTGGCGCGTTCCATGGCGTTCTTGAGCTCCCTGACGTTGCCTGGGTAGCGGTGGCTCAAGAGGGCTTCCTTCGCCTCCCGGGAGAGCTTCAGTTCCGGGCGTTCCATATCCGCTGCGAAACGGGACAGGAAGATGGTCGCCAGCGGCAGGATGTCCTCCAGGCGCTCCCGCAAAGGAGGAAGCTCGATCGGGATCACGTTGAGGCGGTAGAAGAGATCCTCCCGGAACTGTCCCGCGGCGACGTCCTGGCGCAGGTCGCGGTTGGTGGCGGCCACGATGCGCACGTCGACCTGGATCTCGCGGTTCCCCCCGATGCGCTCCACGGTTTTCTCCTGCAGGACGCGCAAAAGCTTCGCCTGTGCCGAAAGGGGGAGTTCGCCGATCTCGTCCAGAAAGAGAGTGCCGCGGTGGGCCTGTTCGAACTTGCCCTGGCGCTCCCTGATGGCGCCGGTAAACGCCCCCTTTTCGAAACCGAAGAGTTCAGATTCCAAGAGGTTTTCTGGGAGGGCGGCGCAGTTGATCTTGATGAGGGGGGAGCCGCTGCGGCGGCTCTTGCCGTGCAGCTCGCGCGCCACCAGCTCCTTGCCGGTGCCGCTTTCTCCGGTGATCAGTATGGTGGAATCGAGCGGGGCAGTGGAGCGGATCATCTGGAAGACGGGCTGCATGGCGGGACTGCGGCCGATCATGCCGCCGAAGGAGTGTTCGCTCAGCAACTGGTCGCGCAGCACCGAGATCTCTTCCTTTAGATGTTCACGCTCGGTGATGTCGCGGCTGACCATGAGGGTGCCGACGAAGCTGTCTTCGCCATCCTTGATGGGATAGTAGCTGTTCTCGAAGATGCGTCCTTTGACCTCCAGGGGACGCGTGTGAAAGGCGAGGGTTCCGCTTTTGAGGCTTGCCAGGATGGCAGCGATGCGTGGCCGGGCCGGCGGCGAGTGGATCGCAAGGAGGTCACGCCCGAGGTAGTTGGCGGCGTCGATGCCACGGATCTGTTCGGCCGCCGCATTGACGCAGACGATCTTGTTGGTATGGTCGGCGAAGATGATCCCCTCGCCCATGCTGGTCAGGATGGCCCTGAAGACTCCTTCCGTATCCATTGCCGCAGCTGCCATGCACCGCCTCCTGTTACCGTTTGGTAACGGCGATGATAGTCCATCCCGCGCCGCGGGCCATGACCCAGGTCAAAATTGACCAAAGAGTCAGCTGACCTCGACCCGGTTTCTGCCGGAGTGCTTGGCTGCATACATGGCCTGGTCCGCCCGCCGTATCACGGTCTCCTCGGTGTCGCCGGGCTGAAACTGGGTGATCCCGAAGCTGCAGGTCACCCGGCCGACCCGGGGGAAAGGATGATCTTCCACAAGGCACCTGATCCTCTCGACGAGGTTGCGCACCCTTTCGACGTCGTTGTGGTTAAGCAGGATGACGAATTCCTCGCCGCCGTAGCGGGCCACGGCGTCGGTCTTGCGGATCATCCCGCTCACCACCTGGGCAAGCTGAACCAGGACTGCGTCGCCGA
This sequence comes from Geomonas propionica, assembly GCF_016458235.1. Lineage (GTDB taxonomy): Bacteria > Desulfobacterota > Desulfuromonadia > Geobacterales > Geobacteraceae > Geomonas > Geomonas propionica. The sequence continues at coordinate 88,710 of NZ_JAEMHK010000004.1, forward strand.
TTTCATGGCCGTAGTTGTCGTTGATCGACTTGAAGTGGTCGACGTCGAAGAAAACCAGCACCATGGGGATGCGGTACCTGCTGAACTCCGCCAACCGGGCCTGGAGCAGTTCCCTAAACTTCCTCCGGTTGAAGGTTCCCGTAACGGGATCGACTGTCGCCTGGTCTTCCAGGAGGGTGTTCACCCGGGTCAGTTCCTCCAGGGCGAGGTCGCGCTCAATGGTGCGACGCCTGAGATCCCGGTACCCTCCGTACAGCCCTCCAAGCCCCAGCAACCACACCCCCCCGTGCGCCGCCAACACCAGGATGTAATGCTGGCGCAAGCCAGGCTGGACCAGCTCCAGGGGGAGCTTGATGCTGATGCTGCCCCGCACGTCTCCCTTGCGGTACCCCTGCCCGGCATGGCACTTAAGGCAGCTCTCGTCGGTGATAAGGGGACGCATGAGCAGCAGGTAGCTTCGCCCCCCCTCCCTGACTTCGCTGCTCGCCTCCGTCTCACCACGCTCGAACGCCTGCAGGGCCTGGGCCTCCCAGACGGAGGGAGCGTTTTGCGGCCACAGCGGTTTCAGGCTGGTCAGGTGTCCGGAGATATTTTTCTGCTTGCTCGCCAGTTCGTAGATCTGGCGCATCATGTAGGCCGGATTGACGAAGGTCAGCACCCGTCCCGAAGGTGTCGTCACCTCGCGCTCCTGCATGGTGGCGGGATAGTGCGAACTGGGCACCAGCCCCTGGTCCAGCGGCACATAGACGCCGCCGTGCAGGGCGTTCCAGTTGCGGTACAGGATGTCTTTGTCGATGTAAGCCCGCGCGATGTTCTGCGCTATTGCGTCGGCCTCGTGCCGCAGGCTCACGATGCTGGCCGTCGCCGAGAGAGCGAATACCATGGTCCAGACCAGCGCGAGCATAAGCGAGTAGGTCCGCGAGTGGTCCCGGTTCCGCGGAGGGGGTGAGCTTGCACAAGGACCTGGTGCGCCCTCGTCCGCTGCGTCCCTGACCGACCTATGGCAGTGAGAAATATACGGTTGCACCTTTGCCCACTTCTCCCTCGCAGCCGACCCCGGCCTCCATGACGCTGAACGATCCTCTTAACCGTGGCGAGCCCAATGCCGCTCCCCTCGAACGCTTCGGCGTTTGCCAGCCGCTGGAACGCCTCAAAGACCCGTTCGGCGTTGCTGTTGTCGAAACCGATGCCGTTGTCCCTGACAAAAAAGAACTCCCGTCCCCCACGGCGGAGCACGCCCACGTCGATGCACGTCTCCGGCACATGTGCGCTGTACTTCCAGGCGTTCCCAATGAGGTTCTGCATTACCACCCGCAAAAGCGCAGCGTCGGCACGCGCTCTCATCCCCTTGGTGATGCTGAAAATAGCCGGCCGCAGCGGTTCCCGGGCCATCAGGCCGGCGGCGACATCGTCGGCGAGCGCCGTGACATCCACCTCCGCAAGGACCAGTTCATTGGTGCTCACCCGCGCGAACCTGAGCAAGGCGGTGATAAGTTCGTCCATCTTGTCGACGGAGGTGAGGATGGCGTTGATGTACCCTTCCGAGTCGCCGAGTTTTTGTGCCGGGATGTACTTCAGCAACTGGCAGTAGCCGGACACCGCTGTGAGCGGCGTGCGCAGGTCGTGGGACACCGTCGAGCAGAAGGCATCGAGCTCGCGGTTGAGGGCCTCGAGTTCCCTGCCTCGGGCAGTCAGGTCGCGGTTGAGCGCGATCAGCCTGAGCTCCGCCTGATCCCGTTCCTCGATGGTGCGGCGCAGGCTCCTTGCCCCGATCTCGATGCCGAGAAGTCCAAGTATCCACAGCAGCGCGAAACTTGCGGCATTGACCAGGCAGTTCTGCATGGCGATGGCCATGAGGGGCGCCATGGGCACGGCAACGCTGAGCCCCCCGCGCACCTCGCCGATTCGGTACCCCTGCTTGCCGTGGCACCTGAGGCACTCGGCCTCCGTCTTCAGCGGTTCCATCAGCCTGAGAAAGCTGCCGTCGTTCATCTCTACCACCGAGCTTTCTTCCTGGGAGCCGCGGGCGAAGGCATTCAAGGCGGCGGTTTCCCACCTGTCGGGGCTGTTCTCCGGGCGTAAGGGTTTGAGACTGGTGATGTGCCCCTTATCACCGTAGGACCGGGCGGCGAGATCGAAGACGAGCCGACTCATGTAGGCCGGGTTCACCAGGGTGAGATGCTTACCGTCGGTGGTGAAGAGGTCACGCTCGGGGACCTCGGCCAGGTACGGGTTCGGCGGGATCTGTGGGGAAACGGGGACGTAGACTGCGCCGTAAGCGGCGTTCCAATGCCTGTAGGTGAGATCCCGCTGGCACTGGCTCCTGGCCTGGGTGCGCGCGGTCTCAACGGCCTGAGACCGTTCGTGGCCGTAGTTGATTACCAGCAGGAGGGCTATGACCGCGGTCCAACCGAGGACGAGTCCCCACTTGTAACAGGTCAAGCTCTGAGGTGCACTGAGAGCGGCCGGCTGTTGGGAATGCTCCATGACTGTTCCCCACTATCTGGCCACCAGCAGCGGCCGCGATTGATGTAACAGTCGCTGAACCTATGGCCTGGACGCGGGATACTCATTGACCCAAGTCAAGAAACAGAATTTTTTAAAAAGAGAGGGGTGTTGAGGGAGCTGGAAGAGACGGCAAAAACCGATGGCGGGCACCCGAAAGGGTGCCCGCCATCATGAGCTATTGGCTTACGGCAGGGGTGCGCTCTTTTATGACCGCATCGCGGTCTGACATCTTGACGATCAAGGAAGCGCAATTCTGATTGTGCTCTATGGACTTGTCGTTGAAGGATTCCAGTTCACGCTTCAGCTTGTCGGAAGCCTCGTTGGCAGCCTTGACCACCAGGTTGTGTTCCTGGGTGCGCCTGTTGAACTCCTCTACTTGGGCGTCATCCGAAAGCACAACTTTGCGCTGCATTTCGAGCAGCGCGGCGGCCTGCTTCTTTATCTCCATCATCGCTTCGTTGTTCTGGGCGATGTGCTCTTCCAGCATCTTGCGCAGGTCCTTGATGTGATCTTCGGAATACATGCAGGAGCGGTACTGCTCCTGGGTACCGAAATCAATTTCCTTGCCGACGGCCTTGCCCGCCTCCTGAGTGGGTTGGGCTTGCTGCCCACCTTCCTGCTTGGCTTCCTGCTTCGTCCCCGGCGCAGCGTCGTGCTTGGTCTCCGGTGCAGCATCCGGCTTGGCCTCCGGTGCAGCATCCGGCTTGGCCTCCGGTGCAGCATCCGGCTTGGTCTCCGGTGCAGCATCTGGCTTGGCCTCCGGTGCAGCATCTGGCTTGGCCTCCGGTGCAGCATCTGGTGCAGCCTCCGGCTGAGCTTCAGGTTTGGGCTCCTGGGCCCCTTCCTGCTTCACCTCTTGCGAAGCCTCCTGTGCAGCCTCCGGCTTGAGTTCAGGTTTGACGGCCTCCGGTTTAGCATCCGGGGATGAAGCGGTGCCCTTCGTTGTCTGGCGCCACAGAGGCACCTCGGCTTGTTTTTCTCCCGACTCTTCGGCAAAGGCGGGACCGGTCATGACAGCAGCCAGAAGTGGCAGAAGGACAAACAGCGAGCGGTACATCACACACCTCCTTCAAATAATCATCACAATGAAAAACCGGGCACGCCCAGGAAACCGTCTTCTTTAGGTTGCCTGCACCTGTGCAAGGAGATCGCGTGCCGTGGCATCGTCCGGGTTCAGCATTACTGCAAGCTTCAATTGTTCCAGTGCCTCGTCCCGCTTCCCCTGCTGCAGACAGGCGTAGCCGTAGTCACGGCGCAGGTTGGGGAGCGAACTGTTCAGTTGCAGGGCGTTGGCGTAGTGGACCAGCGCCTGGGGGTCGCTCTGGCTCGCAAGAAGGTTGGCCAAGGCGTGATGGGCCTCTGCAATGGAGGGATTGACCTCGATCACTTTCAGGTAGAGTTCCCTGATCGTCTGCGGGTCTGCCCCAAGGGCCTGCTTAGCCGATGCCAGCCCGAAGTAGGCCGGGGCGAGTTGGTCGTCGAGTTCGATGGCGCCGCTGAAGCTCTTGGCAGCCGCGGCGAAGTCCTGCTTGACCAGGTAGATATAGCCCAGGTTGATCTTTACCAACGGCGCCTTGGGGTCCAGCTCCAGCGCGGTGCTGCAGTGTTCCAGCGCCTCGTCCACCCGGTTCGCCCGCAGCAGCGCAGCACCGAAGTTGTTCTGGCAGCTTACATGGGTGGGGACCAACTTGGCCGCCTTCTCGTAGTGAGCGATGGCCTCGTCGTTGCGCCCAAGGTCCTGCAAGAGGACCGCATAGGTGTAGAGCGCGCCGAAGTGGTAAGGAGCATGCTTGAGCGCCTCTTTCAGCACGGACTCTGCGTAGTCGTACAAGCGCAGATCGTGCAGGGCGTCCCCCAGCTTGTGCAGCATGTGGGCATTGTCGGGGGCAAGGCCGGTGGCTATCTCGAAACAGATGGCGCCCTCCCGGATGTACCCTTCCTTCTTGAGCAGGTCCCCAAAGGCAACCACCACCTCGTTGATGGCGGGACGTTTCACCGTCACCGAATCATCGACCAGCAGGTTGGACAGTTCGACCACCACCGCGCGGGATATGCTCTCCTCCCTCTCGGCAAGCCGTTCGCTCACTTCCCGCAGAGTCTGCACCGCCTGCTCCACGTTCCCGGTCTCCGCCTTGGCGGCGGCGGTGAAAAAGAGCGCCAAGAGGTCGTCGGGGTCCCGTTCCACCATGCCGGCATAGGCGGCGAGCACCGGCTCCAGTTCGCCGCGCGCATGCATCGACAGCGCGGTGAGGAAGGTCATCTGCCTGACAGGTGTGGTGGCCCTGACCGGGGTGGCGGCCCTGCTCTGCGTAGAGTCTTTCCCAAATATCTTGTCGAATATGCCCATGTGGTGATCCTTTTGCCGGCCCTTTTCCGTGGTGCCGGGGAGAATTCTCGCGCCGCAAAGGTATAGGATTCTGTAACTTTTTGCAAGACTGTATCTGACAGGCGAGGGGAATCAGCACTGGGAGGCACCAAGGCTTCAGAGTGTAACTCACAGCTACCGACGAAAAGCAGTTAATTGTTTTCGTAAAACTAAATTTCCGGACCTCCATTTCCCCGGTGAAGTGCGGAAATTACTTACCTAAATTGTGATCTGTGACCATTGCCGCATCCGCCTTCTCCAGTAACATTAGATTCCGTTAACCACGCATCACCGTCCCCTTGCCACCCAGTTGTGCAACATAAGGAGGCAGACCATGATAGGCAAAAACATCATCACCGGTCACGTAAGCAAAAGGTGGTTCAGCTTCCTCGCGGTTGTCCTACTCCTGGTGGTCACACTGTTACCGGATGCGGACGCCGGCGTGGTTCAACTGCCGAAGACCGGGCAAAAGGCATGCTACGACACGGCGGGGACAGAGATACCCTGTGCGGGAACCAGGCAGGACGGTGAACTGCAAATGGGATTGGCGCCCCCATCCCCCCGCTTTACCGACCACAACGACGGCACCGTCACCGACAACCTCACCGGGCTCATCTGGCTCAAGCAGGCCAACTGCTTCGGTCCCCAGCTCTGGATGGATGCGCTGAGCCTCGCCAAGAACCTTCATTCCGGGACCTGTGGCCTGTCCGACAACTCCGTTGCCGGTGACTGGCGCCTGCCCAACATTCTCGAACTGGAGAGCCTGGTGGACATTTCCAACATCAACCCAGCTCTCCCCACCGGACACCCCTTCACTAACGTGCAGAACACCGGCTACTTGTCTTCGACTACCAATGCGTTCCACCCGCTGCGGGCCCGCTACGTCTACTTTCCGGACGGTGCGGTCAACGGCGCCAGCAAGACGCTGGATCCGCACTTCGTGTGGCCGGTGCGGGGAGGACGCTAACCAAGAGAGCATAATCGACAGCCCGACGCTAAGCGCCCGGAGGGCAGGAGGTGCCAGATGGTCCGATACATTTTGCTGGTGTGCTTGTTGTTGCTGACCCTCGGTTGCGGGGGCGGAGGTGGCAGTGCCGGAACCAGCAGCAGCAGTGGCGGCACAGGAGGCGGCGGAACCGGGGGGGGGACGGGCGACAACGGCACCGGCGGCACGGTAACCCCACCCTCGCCCCCGCCAGCGCCGGTACAGCCGACCAGTGCGGTAGTGACCCTGTCGACGCAGGGGTCTCTGCCGCAGGATACCGCCATCGCCGGGCTCACGGTAACCTTGGGCATTCCCGCGGGGGTAACGGTCGCCACCGACGCCAACGGCGCCGTAGCCGCCGGAGTGGTGACCGGTTCGGGACAGACCACGGCCCAGACCGCCGTGACGCTGACCACCCTCGTCCCGTCCACGGCCAGCACGCCGGGTTCGCTGAAGGTGGTCCTGGCCAGCAGCGCCCCGGCCGGGTTCACGACCGGCGAGTTCGCCAAGATCTATTGCGGCATCAGCGACGGAAGTTTTCCCAAGTCATCGGATTTCTCCACCACCGACTTCCGGGCTGTCGACCTGCGGGGAGCCACCATCACCGGCCTCTCGCCCACCTTCAGCGCGGCCATAGAGTAGACGCCGACCATTTTGGCGTGGAACCGATCAGGAGGTCGTCATGTGGCTCATCAATATAGCGCTATGTTTTTTGGTACTGGTACTATCTGCGCCCGCGGCACCCGCCGCGACCATACAACTCCCCAGGACCGGCCAGACCCTTTGCTGGGACGTCAGCGCCACCATAATAGACTGCGCCGGCACCGGCATGGATGGCGAGACGCAGCTCGGTCATGAGTGGCCGTCGCCGCGCTTTACCGATAATGGCAACGGCACTTTGACCGACACGCTGACGGGGCTGGTCTGGCTGCAGAATGCCAACTGCTTTGGCAGCCTCGAATGGCAACAGGCACTGGACACGGCGAACTCCTTCGCCAGCGGCTCGTGCGGCCTCACCGACGGCTCCGTGGCCGGGGACTGGCGGCTCCCCAACCGCAAGGAATTGTTGAGCATCAGCAGCCAGAACGTCTCCGACGGCGGGGCGTGGTTGAACAGCCAGGGCTTCGTGAACGGTCAGCACACCTATTACTGGACCTCGGACACCGACCTCAACTACGCCGGGGCCTACAAGTGGATCGTCCACCCGGTCGGGGCTGCCTACCCGGAAAGCTGGAATACCCCTCCCGTCCCCGGTCGCATGATGATGCTGGTGCGCAACCCCGTCCAGGTCACCCTGACCGCCGCCATAGCAAGCGGCAACGGCAGTATCACCTCCACGAACCCGCTCACCGTGCCCTATGGCTCGCCTGTAGCGTTCACGGTTGCACCGGACACCGGCTACCTGCTGGCCGGCAACGTCAGCGGGACCTGCCCGCCGGGGTCGTTCAACGGCAACGTCTACGAGCTTGGGGTCGCCACCGCCGATTGCTCGGTGGACTTCTCCTTCACACCGCTCACCTGCACCATCGCAACCAGCAAGACCGGCAGCGGTTCCCTCACCTGCACGCCGGCGCCGTCCGTCACCTACGGCACCGACGTCACCTGCACGGCGACTGCGACAGCCGGGAACCACGTCGCCACGGTCACCGTCGACGGCGTCGACCAACCGACAGCAGGCGGGACAAGCTATACCTATTCATTCGGCCCGGTGAACGCCGACCATACCATGGCAGTGGCATTCGCCCTGAACAACTACCAGCTCACCTTCACCGTCGACGGTAACGGCAGCATCACCGGCAGCAGCAACCAGAACGTCGATCATGGGAGAACCGCCTCTGCGGTCACGGCCGTCCCCGGCACCGGTTCTCACTTCGTCAATTGGACCGGGAACAACGGCTTCATCACCACGACCGTAAATCCGCTGACGGTTACCGACGTCTCGGCCGGGCTCGTGGTGACCGCCCACTTCGCCCTCGACACCCACCTGGTCACGCCGGGCGGCACGGCCAACGGGAGGCTCATCCCATCGTCGCCCCAGACCGTCTCCTACCAGGGGGTGACCACCTTCACCCTGGCGCCCGACACCGGCTACCAGCCGGCCTCTGCGGCAGGATGCGGCGGAACCCTGACCGGTGCCACTTACACCACCGGGGCCATAACCGCCGACTGCGGCGTCACCGCATCCTTCACGCCGATCAGGTACACCATTGCCACCACCAGCAGCAGCGGTGGGAGGATCGACTGCACCCCGGCCGCTGCGGTCGACTATAACGGGACCGTCTCCTGCACCGCGCTGGCGGACACCGGCTATCACATCGCGGCTGTCGCGGTCGACACCTCGAACCAACCGGCCGCCGCCGGGACCTCCTCCTACACCTACCCCTTCACCGCGGTGACGGCGAACCATGATCTACGCGCCGTGTTCGCGATCAACACCTACACCGTCAGCTACGCGGCAGGCGACCACGGCACGCTTACCGGAACCGCGGTACAGACCGTCAACCATGGCGGCAGCACCACGGCCGTTACGGCCGTCCCCGCGACCGGCTACCATTTCCTGGGCTGGACCGGGAGCAACGGTTTCAGCTCGACCGCCAATCCCCTGGCTCTCACCGGTGTTACCGGCAACGTCACCGTGGCGGCGGCCTTTGGCATCGACACACACCAGGTCACCCCGTCCGCAGCCGCCCATGGCGGCATCAGCCCGGCGACGGCGCAGACCGTAGAGTACGGGACCGTGGCGAGCTTCTCCCTGTCACCAGATACCGGCTACCGCATCGCCTCCGTTAGCGGTTGTGGAGGCGTGCTCACCGGCACGACCTACGCCACCTCCCCGGTTACCGCGGACTGCGCCATCGCCGTCACTTTCAGCGCCATCTTCTACCCGGTAACCGCCACCAGCGCCGACGACATGGGCACCATAAGCTGCACCACCGAAACCATCCATGGCGGCAGTGCCACCTGCATCATGCCCCCCAAGGCAGGCTTTCACCTCGCCACCCTTACCGACAACGGCAGCGACAGCCTGGGCCTGGTCGCCAACAGCAACTATGTCATCACCAACGTGACCGCCCCGCACACGGTCGCCGCGAGCTTCGCCGCCAACAGCTATACGCTGGCCGAGGTGCAGGCGGCGTACCGGTCAGTGCAGGGAGAGGCGCAACTCTCCGACGCCGACAAGGGGCTGTTCGACGTGGCCCCGCTGGGCGCTGACGGCAGGCCCGTCCCCGACGGGACCATCGACCTTGCCGATCTGATCATCATGCTCCGCAAGCTGGTGGGGGCCGTTAACTGGTAGTTGAAGCATGATATTAAAAACCCCCGGCGGCCTTGAGGCCACCGGGGTTTTCTTTTTTCAGCTTCGGATGTGCTCGACGAGACCCCCCCACCTTGTCAATCATGCAGGTGTTCTTCAGGTGCGGATCGCCCCACATGGCGGCATTGGCGTGCACGCCGCCGACACCAGGGGTCACGCCTTCTTGACGTACTCCGACTTCAGCTGCATGGCGCCGATGCCGTCGATTTTGCAGTCGATGTCGTGGTCGCCGTCGACGAGACGGATGTTCCTGACCTTGGTGCCGACCTTCACCACCAGCGAGGAGCCCTTGAGCTTCAGATCCTTGATCACGGTGACGGAGTCGCCGTCCTGGAGCTGGTTGCCGAAGGCGTCACGCACCACGCTTTCCTCCGGTGCGGCCTCCGCTGCGGCCTGTGGCCACTCGTTGCCGCACTCGGGGCAGACGTAGAGCGCGCCGTCTTCGTAGGTGTATTCGGAACTGCAGGAAGGACATTTGGGCAGGGTGGACATGTGACTCCTTGTGAAACGTGAAATTGGGACCGAAACGAAAAAACCCCGGCAGCCGTGTGGCCACCGGGGTCTGAAATTTTGGAGCGGGAAACGGGGTTCGAACCCGCTCCCTCCAATACAACCCAACGGGCACAAGTTGATATTTTCAACGAATTCAAAATGTTTAACCGGAATTTCTGCTGGCCTAGAGTCCAAAATAGTCCATCCCATTCCGTTAGGTGCAAACAAATTGGCGAAAGAAACGCGAAAGGATACAACCGCGAGATGCGTGTGGGTAACATGATCTGAGTGGACTTCTAAAACACGCTATCCATAATCCTTTGAATTTCTGCGACAATTGAATCTATGTCGCTAGTTATTTCTGAGTTGCTAATTCTTATTATGTTAATTCCATTGTTTAGCAACACTGCTTCTCTTAGTCTGTCCTTTTCTATCATTTTTGCTGTGCTGTGATAACTACCATCAACTTCAATGGCCCATGCAGTGTTTTTATAAAGGTTGAAAGCAATGAAATCTACTGAGTGTCCAGTCGGTGTAAAAACCTGTCTCACAATTCGTATTTTTTGTGAAAGTTTGGCATATAATGTGTCTTCATATTTTGTGACATAGCCAAACTTTCTTGCGTCTTCAATACTATCAGTAGTCTCTGGTTGTAGTTTTAAATGCTTCATTATTTTGCTAGTTCTGTAATTATTAAATTCTTCACTATCAATCATTGCAGAGTCATATAAAATAGACAGGGCGTTTTTATTACGCAAATTTTCAAATATGATTTTGTCTTTATCTAACTCCCACTTAATCAGCAGATTATTATAATGATTTAAACTTTTAATATATTTGAGATGAAGATAAACATGAAATACAACCATAAATACAAACAATATAGGTAATATTATAGTTATAAAATACCAGGGTGCAAACCTTGGAACATTGGGTTTATTTGGTCTGAGTGGCAATGCAACATTTCTCAACTCGTATTTATCAGCCAAGTAGCTTAGCTTGCTACATTCTTTGGCCAAATTTTTAACATTATCAGAGTATATTATTTTCATTCTAATGTTGACCGCTGTCCATTACTGAAAGGTGGCGAAAGTAATACACAGAAAGTACAGTGCCGGGGATCAACCAGCGGGTTGTCGAAATTATCTAGTAATCGCGTCCTTTCTTTATGTTATCAATTCTTTGATTTAATCGTTGCTCCATCATAAAGTTGTTCAAATTTCTTCTATTATCTGCTTCCCGTTCACGCCTCTCACGCCTGTCAGCCTCGATATCTGCAAGTATTGACTCAGCTTCTTGTGAGCGTCCGTCCCTGTCTCTTAAAGCAAGAGCCAATTCACGTAATTTGAATTCTCTATCCCTTACTATCTTTGCATTATACTCTCTGGCCTTTATGAAGGCAGCATTGTCTTTTGCGGAGTTGCTACCATTGCCTCCAAAATCCTCGGCAGTTTTCAGTGGCGGTATTTTGGATAGCTCTCTTCTAGCTCTATCTACAGCTTCTTGTGCGGTCCTTTTTGTTTCTACTTTCGCCTTTGTTTTCAGATGCTCAGTTTGCTCATCAAGTTCAAATTGAGTAGAAGATATATCCTCCCTCACTTCAGCAGCTGCATTTTTTCTATATTTTTTAGGTACTGAAGAAAGATTATCTGTGAAGTGGGTTCCTTTTTCGTCTTCCCATTTATAGGTTTCGCCATACGCAACAGGTACAAATATTATACAGATCCCAAGTAAGAAACTTAAGGCAGTATTTAAATATTCTTTATCCCTTCCGCCCAACATGGCCCAATCCTCCCAAGTAAGTGTTCTAATTTCTAATATTTCTTCAATAATTGTCATTTCTTTTAAAGTGGGGGGTCATTCCTTCGAGATATGCGTGCATAGATTCATAGGCTTCTTCAAAAGTTCCAAATTCATGACTGCTGGGGTAGTAGAAATGGCCTTCAGGCTTGGCCGCCCAAAAATGGCTTACCTCCCATAAAAAAGGAAGATTGCCAGCATTTGGCATCTCCGTAATGCGCCCTTGGATGAAGTCTGGAAGACCATGTATGAAGAATTTATATTCTGTTACAGTTGAAGCACCAAATGCTTCTTTGTTTTTCGACATCTCTAATATGGCCGTCACTTGCACACTCCTTTATATTGATATCTTTCAACTATGTCAGGCCTACTGGGTGCTTTGCATGAAGAACATTGTCACTTTCTTCACGATATCCTGGTTATTAGTCATCTTCGAGATTTCATGTGCCGCTAACAGCGCAAGAATATTTGCAAAATCCAAAACCTCGTCAACTTCTTCTTCCGAGTAATTTGATTCTATATACTTATTATTAAATCTACGTCCAATTTGGCTCCATCCACCGTGGGTATAGCTGCACATAGATGAAAAAGAGGATCCCTTTATTGTGGATAGTACATGAACGTCAAAACTAGGGAGTTCTTCAATTTTATTGATCATTTGGGCGACACTGATGTCAACTTTATCTTCGAAGAACTTGATGACATCCTCATCACTTGCAGCGTACAGAATCCAGAGTCCTCTAACGTAGCCCTCAAAAACCGCACGTAATAACGCAAAGCCTGAGCCAAAGAGATGTGCCTCAACCAGCAACGTTATCGACTTTTGGTGCTCCAAGACCACATCGAAGCACCCCCCGGCTATGAGGTCCCGTTTACCGGTTGAGATTCTTGCTCCATGAATCGAGTCATCGATGAAAGCAGATATACTTTTCGATTTTTGAATAAGATTTGACATTGGAGTCTAGCTCTCGGAACTTTCGGTTTTTAACCGTACTATCGGCGACCGATACGCCACACAATCATTAAACGGCAATATATATCGCGTCCTAATCAATGTCAAAGGTGAACTGACAAACACTGCAAACATATTTCCAGCATCCCAATCCGAAGACCGGTGTTTTCGTCAGTACAGAGTTCATCCCGGCAAAGAGGAATCACTCCTGCATCTTGTTGAGCATGTAATATGCTGCTAGAGTACCCTGTCCCCCGCCGGCGATCTAAAACCGGCCCTCAGCTTGCGCACCTTCATGTACCACCATTCGCTCAAAAAAAATGCAGATGCGCCCGCCCCCGGCACATCTGCATTCTCACATCATGTCACCCCATAGGCTGCAGGTGAACGACTTTCACCGTGGCCGAGATCGACCATTATCTCTTTTCGTGTAGCACCATCGGCATGCATTTCTCTCGCATGAAGGTGTCTTTCACCGTGGATGTTGGCGCTGCTCGCCTTCGTTCCACCTAATGCCCGCCACAAATTGCGCTGGGCATCGTACGCCGCCTTTAGCGACATCTCCGGCGGAATTATTCGGCCTGTTCCACTTCCGAGCTGTATTGCTGTTTCTTGCACCAACTTCACTGCTGCTTCTTTTATAGGGGAGTCTACTGGCAAAAGGCGCACTCGCCCTCCTTTGGCACCTTCAACCTTCAGAAAAGGCTTTCCGTCCTGTTCAATGACCTTTGTTGTCAGTAAACTCTCTTTTGCGCGCAGCCCAAAGTTACACCGGAGACTATCCGCGGCGACCATCATTTGAGCCACCCGATTTCCGCATGCGGCGCGCTCTGCGAGCACGCTACGGATCTCTTCCAGTTTTCCCACATTCACCGACTGCGGATTAACCCGGACGCGCTCAATGCCATACGCAAAATTCTCTTTGGAGCAGATTCCCTGTTTGCCAATGGCACCGCAGATTTGGCGAACTGCTGTCATCCTGTTTGCCATCGTAGACGCTGACAATCCCTGCACAGCCATGTCGGCTGCATAGGCGGTTATCATGCCCGGTTTCAGATTTTCGATACGCTCTAGGTGGTAGCGATTCTCAATGAATCGTGTAAACTGCGACACATTGTTCAGCAACTTCTCGCGGGTTTCGCTCGCCTTCGACCAGTTTTTACCAATGCGCTCCAATGCCTGCCTTTCTAAACTCATTTTTCCCATAGTGCTTCCCCCTTTATTGCCGCCGCATGCGGCCAATTCTGCGTTGAGTGTAGGTGTCATGCCCGTGACGGGCGTTTGCGGAGACGACGGCCCGAGGTGCCGAATCTCGTGCAAACATCAATCAGCTGCAAAATCCCAAGGGATTTCGCTTGCGTCTATGACGGCAACGATTGAGTGACGGTACCGGAAGCCGCAGCTTCCCGGATGCGGTGGGGCGAAGTACGTGGGAGGGAGTTTTAGGCAGGATGGGGTGCTTAGCGAATTCCGTCTCCAGACAATCTCTTGCTAAAGCTATTTTTACACGAATAAATTCGTGGAGTTACGAGCGCGTCTCTTGCTGGTGGTCCTGAGCGGACCAGCAAGAGACGCGCTCGCACGCTAGACAGCGGCGTAAACCTTCCGCATAAAAATGGTGCCTCCACACTAATTGCTGGAGGCACCTACCTGTACCCATTCAGACAGCGGCTTTATCCGTTATTCTGGGTGTGCGCCAGAATTTCCATCAGCATGTTGCTGATGTCCTCAAACTCTTCAGCCGTCAATACCGCCAAAACCGGAACTAACGCCAAAGGATCGTCATTTAAAAGTACCGTTAGGAATCTTAAAACCACATCCACAGTACCAGGCTGCAGCCCTATCACCAACGAAACGGCTAGAGCCCGTTCCTCTACGCGTGTCGGCAACGTGCCTTTGAAATCCATGTACATTGAATTCATATGTTCTCCTCCGGTTGTTAGATTGCCTGCTTTTTAAGGGATGCCATATAGGGCAGACAATTTTGTGGGGAGAGAACTAAAGAAATTTTCCGACAGCAGCTTAAAAAATTTCGTCGGGGATTTGGTGAGGGGATGAGGAGGTAACTTTGGCCAGGATAGACACACAGTAGCCAATTAAATGCTGTCGAACATCTCCAGCGCCATCGTTTAAGTCGAGAAGACGCAAGTGGAGTTTTTTGCCATCGCTCTGGGTCGTTTCTGAAGTTGAACGAGCGCCAAAACACGGACCAAGCGTTAGGTATAATTCAACTCCATCTGTGTCCGGAACGAACCGGCGAATCTCTAGCCGTTGGCTAAAGAAATACCCCAAGGGGAAGAATAATATTCTATATCGGATATTTTCAGGAAAACTGGAATCAGAATTTGAATCTCATAGAAGTGTGTATAAAGCGCTCGCGGTTTAAGACCTGCCGCTGGCATTAAGGCAATCAGAATATGGTCTCCGACGGGCACGCACTGCGTTGAAGCAATTCAGACCGATACAGACACAGTCCTGATTTCCTCATCAGCGTGCCGAACCTTCTATTCGTGATTAATATCTCAGAAAAGCCGTTGTCCTCGCCGCCTCGCGCCGTTGACAACGGCTTTCTTTTTTGCGCACTCCCGGCCCCATCCCTGCAAACTGTCCAATTTTATCTGCCCGCATAGGCATCCCTCATACAGCACCACTATCTCGCGTGGAGGAATCGCCCATGGCCGCACAGGAACATGTCTCACTAATCACACAAACAGAGTTCGAGGAACGGATGCACATCAAAAAATCAACAAGGTACAACTGGCAGCAGGCTGGGATTCTTCTTGAGGGCAAACACTTCTTGAAGATACGCCGAAAGCTTTACTTCCTCTGGCGCGAAGGGCTGCCAGCGGAACTTGCCGCCAATGCACAGCGTATCGCACAACAAAGCGGATATGTTGCCAGGCAAGAAAGAGTATCGGCCCAAAACGCCGGACCGGATTGGGATTATTAATCGCCGTTGCAGTTGTCATAGCCTTCTGGTACTGTTGCGCTGGACTCAAGACCAGCAGAAAGGAGGTGGACAAAAGGAGTAGTACATGGCAAGAAAATCTGCGGTAACAGCGGTAGAAGCACAGTGGGGCGACGGTAATATCGTCGAAAAGAAAGGGTCAAGGCGGCTATACTTCGACTTTTACTATCTCGGCCAAAGGGTAGAGATTTCCAGCGGCCTCAAGAACACCCCCGAAAACCTGCGGAAGGCCCGGTACTGGCTGGACCGGCAGATGGACAAGATGCGGGACGGTTCATTCCGTTTCGGGGAAGCTTTTCCGAACGCAACACCCGAAAAACTGGAACTCTTTTCGCGACTGGAAGGCACGACGGTAACTGCAAAGCCGCAACACGTCCTATTCGATAAGTACCTAGCGCGTTGGTACTCAACCGTTTGGACGGAGTACCAGGAACCGAAAAAGACCGACTACAAATGCTCTATCGAGTCGCAGATCATCCCCTTTTTCAGGGGGATGACCTTTTTCCAGATCAACAGAACCGTCGTGAAGTCGTTCGTGAAGCAACTCTGCCATCTGCGCGGCAAAAAGAAGGGGCAGCCCCTCTCGCGCCAGAGGGTGGACAACATATGCCACCCATTGAGAGCCATCTGGCGGGATGCATGCGACGAACATCGCTGGGATCTCCCCGATCCCTTCGAAAAAATCCACGAAGCCTTTCCAGCGAAGAGCAGCGGGGGTGAGTTCGAGATCATCGAGAGCGGCGAGACCGAGCTGATCAGGAACGACCGGGACCCATTGAGGTACGGAGAGTTCCAGCTGATCCTGGAAAAACTCGATCCCTGGTATCAACCGGTCGCGGAACTCATGATCCTCACCGGCATGATCGCCTCCGAAATGGCAGGCCTCACCCGCCAGCACCTGAAAGAGGGGTACATTCTGGTGAGGCGCTCGGTATCGAGGGGGGTAGAGAAGATTGGCAACAAGACGGCCTTCCGCAGGCGGGACATTAGGATCACCCGTGCCATCCAGGAGCGGCTGAACGTCCTTCATCAAAGAACGACGGGGGGGCGGCGTCTAGCCACCAGCAAATCAGGAAAATTCCTCACTGCCGGTGGGTTCTACAAAGCGTGGGTGAAAGCGGAAAAAGCCGCCGGCGTCAGACACCGGGTGCCGTACTGCCTGCGCCACACCTTTGCCGCCTGGAGTCTGATCATCGACATGAAGCCACTGCGGCTTTACCAACTCATGGGACACGCAAGCAAGCAGATGGTTTACGAGGTGTACGGCAATTATGTCGAGAAGCTTGAGCAAGACCGGGAAGAAATCCTGGCCTTCTTTGGTGAGGACTTCGTGGGGTAGTAACACAATGCCCCGACCTTGAAAAGCGAAAGCTTTAGCGAAAGTCGGGGCGTATTTCGGAGAATCAGTAAGGATTCTATGTAGATAAATGGAGCGGGAAACGGGGTTCGAACCCGCGACTTCAACCTTGGCAAGGTTGCACTCTACCACTGAGTTATTCCCGCTCAGCAGAGATCCGTTTTATAGCAAAACCCGTTTGAGCAGTCAACCCAAAAATCTGCCCGGGCTGGTAATTTTTTTAATGGAAGGGGAAAAGATCGCCGCGTCGGTGTCTTTCGCGGATCTGCTCTCATGGCCGCTTCGCGGTATCCTCTACTTGCCGGTGAGCAGTTTCCTGATCATTTCGTAGATCTCCTTGGGGACGAAGGGCTTCATCAGGATGCCCTTCGCTCCTGCGTCGAGAGCGGCCTGGGTATCGCTGTCGAAATCGGAGGCGCTGGCCATCAGCACCCGCGCATTGGGGTCGAAGGCGAGCAGGTTTTTGGTGGCGTCGATGCCGTTCATGTCCGGCATGTAAATGTCCATGATGACGATGTGCGGGCGCAGGGCGCGGTAGCGCTCCAGGGCCTCGGCACCGTCGCCTGCCTCACCGACCACCGTGAAACCGATCTTCTCCAGCACGGCACGCAACACCTGGCGGAAAAAAATCTCGTCATCGACAATCAGTATTTTCACGTCCTTCAAAGCCATGCAGACCTCCGCACGCGATCTCGGTTCTCTATTTAGCACCCTCTTATACTTTTTTTATCGTTAAAAGTCAAAAATGCTGTTTCATTTTTTTTCATTCAGTAAGTCGATACAGCGCTGCCAGTGCATGACTGCTGTAATAATGGCAAATGCGCTGGAAACCAAAGGGCGCCAACTGCCTGTCCAGTTCGTCATGGCTGTAACTCTTCGCGTTGCCGTCACAGCTGTAATAGTGTTGCAGCACCGATCCACAGACCGTGTCGTCGTGCCTGCTGTTGACCTCCACCAGGAACAAACCTCCAGGGCGCAGGTTGGCAACCACGTTCTCCAGGTACTGCTTTTTCAGGGTCTTCGTGGCCAGTATGTTGAAGACGAAGGTGCAAAGCACCAGGTCCACGCAAAGCCCCGCCTCGGCCAGATCCCCGACCGTCAACAATCCCGCCAACCTCGAGGCCTGGGGATGGGCCGCCAGGGTCTTGACCTGTTCCGGGACATCGGCGGCGTAAACCTCGAAGCCCTCTTCGGTGAGATAAAGCGCGTTGCGCAACAATCCGGTGCCGTAGTCGAGCACCCTTTGCACCTTGGCGAGCCTGAAAAAGCCCGCATAGCGGATCACGCTGTTGGCTGGTCTGATCATGTCGTCCCCCCGGGCTTGTTGCCGCTGCTGTCGCTGTCGCGCAGGCGCGGCCGGATGTGGGGTTTTGCACCCGGACAATTGTATAACAATCCGGCAAAAGATTAACCGGTTCCAATTTAATTTCTGGCGTCGGCGCCGTTTACGATTTTTTGTAAAAATGGGTTGACAGCAGGCGGGGGCGTTATTATTATCATGCCCTGTAAAGGGGAGTAGCTATCGGCCGGAGAAATGGCCGACTTCTGGTTCGTCAAGACGGTGGCAACACCCGGACCCGAGGATAATTCATCTAACAGCAAGACCTTTACCTGTAGCGAGCAGTCGCCCCGGGTAAAGGTCTTTTTTTTTACCGTCACAGGCGCCGCCGTGCTGTGACGGCGCCCTTTTGCAACGTGTAACCACCCGGAAAGAGAGGAAAACATGGAACAGAAACAATACATGACCCCGGTGAAGAGAAAATCGGCGAGAAAGAAAAAGGAAACCAGGGAGCCGGTACTGAAGAACGTGGTATCGCTCAGAGTGAGCGACCAGGAGAAGCGCCTCCTGGAGCGGCTCACCAGGGCGACCTCGCTCAACGTATCGGACCTGGTGCGCGAGGCGATCGGCTTCTGGCTCGCCAAGGGGATGCGCAATGGGCGCATCCGCGGCGGATCGACCGGAAAGATCCCCATGCAGCCGCTGCAACTGGCCGGCAACTGAACCAACCACCACACAGGAGAAACTACATGAAACGCAATCTCGCAAAATGTTTCGCACTCTTCGCCGCAGTCCTCATGCTGAGCGCCACGGTGATGGAAACAAGCGCACATGCCCGCGCCGCCGGCGGGCGCTCCATCGGCAGCCGCGGCTCCCGCAGCTACTCGACCCCGGGGACCACGTACCGCCAGTCCACCCCGTACCAGCAGCCGACCCCCTCGATGCAGCAACCGCAGATGCAGCAGCCGGCTGGTGGCGGCTTCCTGCGCAGCATGGCCGGCGGCATCGCGGGCGGCCTTCTGGGCGGCATGCTCTTCAGGGGGCTCGCCGGCGCGGGCGGGATGGGCTTCGGCGGCAGTGGCATCGGACTCTTCGAGATCATCCTGCTGGCGGGGATCGGCTACATGATCTACCGCATGGTGCGTAGGCGTCGCAGCGAGACCCCGCTGCAGAGCGTCTCGACCGGCTACGGCTCCGAGGGGTACGGCAGCTACCAGCAGCAGAGCATCCCGGCTTCCTACCGCGTCGAGGAGCCGTCGGGCAACGACGTCCAGACCGGGCTGTCGCACCTGCGCCAGATGGACCCGGGCTTCGACGAGGCCCGCTTCAAGGACCTGGTCATGGACAATTTCTTCAGGATCCAGGGAGGGTGGATGAACCGCGACCTGCAGGCGCTCTCGCCGCTTTTGACCCCGGAGATGCAGGGGGTCTTCCGCGAGGACGTCGAGCGCCTCTTGCGCGAGGGGCGGGTGAACCGGTTGGAGAACATCGCGGTGCGCAGCGTTGAGCTTGCCGAGGTGTGGCAGGAGGCGGGTCAGGATTACCTCACCACCCTCATCTACGCCAACCTGCTCGACTACACCACCGACGAGCGCGGCGCCGTGATCGAGGGGAGCAAGAGCGAGCCGGTGAAGTTCGAGGAGTACTGGACCTTCACCAGGCCGGTGGGCAACAACGGCTGGCGCCTGGCGGCCATAAACCAAAAACAAGGTTAAGGTTGAGGTCGAGATAACCTCACGATAAAAAGAAGGGCACCCCATTGATCAGGGTGCCCTTTTTTCGTGCCTACCTTAACCTTAACCTGCCCTTCTATCCAGCACCTCCCGGACCTTGTGCAGCAGCGTCATCGGCTGCACCGGCTTCATGATCAGGTCGACGCTGTCGTCGAAAACGCCGCGGGTTTTCATGAAGTCGGCGGTATAGCCGCTGGAGTAGAGCACCTTGGCGGCGGGATCGATCCTCCTGATCTCGTCGAAGGCTTCCCTGCCGTTTTTACCCGGCATGATCACGTCCATCAGGATCAGGTCGATCTTGCCGCGGTATTCCAGGAACTTCTGTACGCAGTCGCCGCCGTCTACCGCCAGCACGACCTGGTAGCCGTACTTCTTCAGCAGCGACTCGACCAGCCCCCTGACGCTGGCGTCGTCCTCGGCCACGAGGATCGTCTCGGTCCCGGGCGCCGGTGCGGCCGGATCGGGATCCGCGGCAAGCGTGCCGGCTGCGGTGGAGGCCTCGGGAAGGTAGATCTTGAAGGTGGTCCCCTCCCCCGGCTCGCTGTAGACGTTGATGAACCCCTTGTGCTGCTTGACGATGCCATAGACTATGGACATGCCGAGGCCGGTCCCCTTGCCCACCGCCTTGGTGGAGAAGAAGGGTTCGAAGATCCTCTCGCGGGTGCCCCGGTCCATACCGCTGCCGGAGTCGGAGACGATGACGCAGGCGTAGCGCCCCGGCGCGCCGTACCCCTGGGACCGGGCGTAGGCTTCGTCCACCTGCTGCCAGCAGGTCTCGATGGTCAGGGTGCCGCCGTCGGGCATGGCGTCGCGGGCGTTGGTGGCCAGGTTCATCAGGACCTGCTCCAGCTGGCTTCCGTCCGCGAAGACAACCAGCGGCTCCTGCGCGGGGATGAACTGCAGATCGACGTCCTCCCCGATGATGCGCAGCAGGAACTTTTGCACCTGCCCCACGAGCAGGTTCAGGTCCTGGGGACGCGGGTTGATGACCTGCTTGCGGCTGAAGGTGAGCAGCCCACCGGTGAGCTGGGAGCCGCGCTCGGCGGCCGCGATGATCTGGTCCACCTGCTCGTGCTGGTGGGTACCGAGCGAGTCGTCCATGCCGAGGAAGTTGCCGTACCCCACGATGACGGTCAGGATGTTGTTGAAATCATGGGCGATGCCGCCGGCCAGGTGCCCGATCGCCTCCATCTTCTGGGACTGCCTGAGCTGCTCCTCGAGGTGTTTCTTCTCGGTCTGGTCGCTGATCACGCAGGCGATCCTGGTGTTACCTCCCTGATCCTCGACCGGGGTGTAGGTCACCGTCACCGCACGCATGCCGCGTTCCGGGAAGGCTTGTTCCATCTCGAAGCGCACCGACTGCCCGGCCAGGCAGGCGTCCAGGTGGTGCTTGATCTGGGCGAAATGCTCCTCACCGACGACTTCGGGCACGGTCCGCCCCACCACCTGTTCCGTGGTGAGGTTGCGGTAGCGCAGGAAAGCCCCGTTGGCCATGCGGTAGCGGTAGTCGCGGTCCAGCACGCAGATGAGATCCCGGGAGCATTCGATCACCTTGAGGTACTCGAGCAGCAGCTCTTCGGAGCGCTTCCTCTCGGAGATATGCTGCGCCTGCTGCACGTTCTGCACGGCCATGCGGGAGAGCTGGGTGGCGATCTGGTCGAGCGCGTCGCAGACCTTGCCGAACTGGTCCCGGGACATCCGCTTCACGCGGGAGAGCGCCTCGCGGTAGGCGCTGCGGTCGGCGCCTATCTGGTCGGCATAGGCCGCCATCTGTTCCAGGTCGGCGTCCTCGTCCAGCACCTGCCCCACCAGCCAGTTGCCGACATGATGCCCCCCGACGCTGATGGTGGCGCAGCCGTCCCAAAGTCCGGCGCTCAGGCAGCGCTGCATCCGAAGGCCGACCTGCGCTGCCTGCCCCAGCTTAGCGTCGGACGCGATGCAGTTGGCGAGACCGCGCTCGCTCTTTCTGACCATATCGCGGCACAGGGAGCTGAAGTTACTGGGGCGGGTGACAGGGCGCCCCTCGGCGTCGGTGATGATGGAGGCCACGCCAATCGCCTCAGCGAAGGAGTCCTGGATCGCCTGCAGCTCGTCCAGGTCGAAAAGGTCCTCCATGGTGATGGCGTCGATGTGCACAATCGGCTCGGTCAGCACGGCCAGCCGATGCTCCAGCGCCTCTTCCATCCGCTTCCGCTCGGTGATGTCGCGCACCACAGCGTAGTCGTACCCGGTCCCCGCGTAGCTGAAGTAGTTGGCGGTAACCTCCACTGGCACCAGCCGGCCGTCCCGGGCCAGGTGCGTCGCCTCGAACTGGAGGCTCCCATGCCGCTTGAGCGACTCCCAGGTTTCCCGCCACAGCTCCTCGTCGCACCCCGGGCGCAGGTCGCCGATGCACATGGACCGGAACTCGACCTCGGAATATCCCAGCATCGCGGTAGCCGCCCCGTTCACCTCGCTGATACTGCCGTCGCGACGGATCCAGTACCCGGCGTCCTTCATGTTGTCCATGGCGAACTTCTTGAGGTTCAATACCTCGAGATGATTCATCGCCTCCAGCTCCTGCGCGGTACGGGAGCTGGCGATGCTGAGCAGTGTCTCGATCAGGGCGCGGTTTTGCAGCGGCGAGCGGCTCATGATACCGAGCAGGCCAGTCCCTTTGCCCTGGGCGTCCCAAAGCGGCACCGCCGCGTAACCTTGCACCGCCATGTCCCTCAACAAGTCGTCTCCGGGGAACAAGCCGGTCGCCCCCTCCGGATAGATGCAGAAGCTCTTCCCCACCACCGTTTCGCACGGAGTGCCGGCCAGGCGGTAGCTCACGTCCTTGCCGCCGCCCGACCGGTCGTAGAAGCCGCGGGTTTGGGCCGAGCGCCCATCCGGGTGGAGTTGGGCGACGAAGGCGAAGTCGACGTCGAGGGTGTTGGCGAGGTAACGGTTGATGCCGTAGAGAAGTTCGTCGCCGCGCTGCTTGGCGCCGGACTCGTTGATGAAAAAAAGGGTCTCCTCGATCATCTTCCGGTCCGCCGCCTGCCGGACCACCTCGGTGGTCTTCTTGCCCACCTGGAGGCGGAGCAGGATGATGAAGATGCCGGCGCCGGCCAGGAAAATGACTAGGCCGATCAGGGTGGGAGCCAGCCAGGGGGGGACCACGTGCAGGGAAGCGGCATCCCCGTGGGACCAGCGGTCCAGCGCTTTATGATAGGGAGAGCCTTCGGTGCCGCGCCAGCTTGCCAGGTAACGGTCCAGGGTGGCGAGCAGTTGCGCGTTGCTCCCCTTCCCGGAGGCGAGGAAGATGTCGAAGGGGTTGAAGATGATGCCGGAAGAGACCAGGCCGTACTGGTACTGCTTGGCAGCGCCGAAGGTGTTGTTCACCACGCCGGCGTCGACCTTGCCGGCGACCACCGCCTGGAAGATCTCCTCGAAGTTGCCGTATTCCACGAAGCGGCAGTTGATGCCGAATTTCTGCACCATGTTGCGGAAGCTCGCACCGTTGAAGTCGCGCTTCATCACGGCGACCCGTTTCCCCTCGACCTCCTTGATGCTGTTCAGGTTGGAGTTGCGCGGGACGTAGAGCTCCCCCCAGACGGTAAGTAGCGGCACCTTGCCGTAATCGAGGAACTGGGCGCGCTCGCTGGTCCAGGCCACGCTGGTGATGAGATCGACCTCCCCGTTTTTGACGCGGGAGATGCCGTCGGCCCAGTCGCCGTAGACGTACTCGACGCGCCACCCCTCTCGGCGCGCGATTTCGGCGAGGGTGTCGACGTAGAAGCCCTGGATGCTGCCGTCTTTCGCCTGGAAGATGCCGGGGTAGAAATTGAACGCGCCGATCCGCACCGTCTGCTGGGCGGCGACAGGGGTGATGTGGATGCCGAGCATGCCGAGGAGGCACGCGGCAAGGAGGATGAAAAGGCGGCGGCTAACGCGATGCACACAAACTCCGGATAAACCAGTCGCAGGGAGACGGGTCTGCCTTCCCGTCCCCCCTCCCTTCACCGGGGGAGCGGTTCGAAACAATGGGCATCGTACACCTCAAAAACGGCTGCTCCAAGCTCAAAAGCCACGGGGCCGGGAGCGACGGCCACGGCAGCGTCAGGGTTTCCCTTCGGCCGCGTTGAAGATCGCCGGGATATCGAGGATGAGGGCCACCGAGCCGTCGCCCAGGATGGTGGCGCCGGACATCCCCTCGACCTGCTGGTACATCCGCCCCAGGGACTTGATCACGGTCTGGTGCTCGCCGATTACCCAGTCCACCACGAGTCCCACCCGTTTCCCTTCCAGCTGGCAGATGACCACCTGCTGGATCGCGGGGGCCTTCCCCTCGATGCGGAACATCTTCCGGAGCGGGACGTACGGAACCAGCTTCTCGCGCACGAGGAGCAGGTCGCGGCCGTGCCCCTGTTCGATCTCCTTCTCGGTGAGCAGGATGCACTCGTCCACCATGGCCAGGGGCATCACGAAGCGGTCCTTGCCGATCTGCACCAGGAGGCTCTCGATGATGGCGAGCGTGAGCGGTATCTTCAGCGTGATGCAGGTGCCCCGGCCCGGCTCGCTCTTCACGTCGATACTGCCGCGCAGCCCCTCGATGGCCTGCTTGACCACGTCCATGCCGACGCCGCGCCCCGACACGCTGGTCACCTTGCTCGCGGTGGAGAAGCCGGGGGCGAAGATGAGCTGCCAGATCTCGCGGTCGGAGAGTTCCGCCCCCTGCGGGATGATCTTTCGCTCCAGGGCCTTCGCCCTGATGGCGTCCACGTTCAGACCGGCGCCGTCATCGCGAATGGTGATCAGCACGCTGTCGCCGGAGTGCACCGCCGCCAGGTGGATGTTGCCGCTTCGGGACTTGCCCTTGGCCAGGCGCTCTTCCGGGGTCTCCACGCCGTGGTCGATGCTGTTGCGGATGATGTGCACCAGGGGATCGTTCAGCTTCTCGATCACCGTCTTGTCGAGTTCGGTCTCGGCCCCTTCGGTAGTCAGTTCGATCTCCTTGCCAAGCTCCGCGGAGAGGTCACGGACCAGCCGCTTGAACTTGGAGAAGGTGGCGCCGATGGGGAGCATCCTGATGTCGAGTGCGTTGTCCCGCAGATCGTTGGTGAGCCGCTCCACCTCCTCGGCCACCGAGACCAGCTCGCCGTGGCGTTTCAGCTCCTGGGCCACCAGGCTCAGGCGCGCCTGCACCGTGACCAGTTCCCCGACCAGGTTCACCAGGAGGTCCAGTTTGTCGGCGCTGACCCGGATGCTTGAGGCGGCTTCCTGCCCCTGGCTCTGCACCTGCCGCTCCTGCCGGATCTCCTTGACGCGCTGCTGCTCCATTAGCGCCGAAGTGATGGTGGCCGCGTTGACGAGTCCCGCCTCCAGGGCCAGCTCGCCGAACTTCTTCTGTTTCCCCAGCAGCTCATCCATCTGCTGCTGCGTCAGGTCGCCGCGCTCCATCAGGATCTCGCCCAGCTTTTTGTAGCCGCCCCCGGCCTCGTCGCTGCTGCCGTCGTCGATGACCGTGATGCTCAGTTCGCAGGAGTCCACGACGAAGATGAAGACATCGTCGATGGCGTCCCTGCCCGCGCTGGTGCTCAAGATGACGTCCCAGAACAGGTAGCAGAGCTCCGGGTCGAGCGCGTCCAGGGGCTGCATGTCGCAGGTGTTGGCCACGACATGGCAGGGGCCGAGATCCTGCAGCTCGCGCAAGAGGCTCAACGGGTTCACGCCGCTTGCGAAAATGCCGGGCTCGGGCTTGAACCGGATCCGGTAGGTCACCACCTGCGCCGGCGCCGCGGCTTCCGGCTCCGGCGCGTCCGGCGCTCCCGACTTGGCGGCTTCCTTGGCGGCCGGCACCAGGGCGCGGAACCCCTTGATGACCTCGTCGTTTCTCCCCGCGTCGGCGGGGAGGCCGCTCTCCGAGGCCTCCAGCATGGCGAGGATACGGTCCCGGGCAGCGAGGCTCAGGTTGACCAGCTCCTTGCTGACCGAAAGCTCGCCGTTGCGCACCAGGTCGTACACCGTCTCCACGTTGTGGGTGAAGGAGGCGATGTCCTCGAAACCGAACATGGCCCCCGACCCCTTGATGGTGTGCATGGTCCGGAAGACCTTGCCGACGAGGCCGAGATCGGCGGGGTTATCCTCCATCTCGAGCAGCGCCTCTTCCAGATCCGCCAGTAGCTCCCTGGCCTCGTCCTTGAATGCCTGGGCAAAAGCGTCGCTCATATCGTCTCCGTTTCTATCCGCCAGATGCAGCTGCCATCGACGTCAACTGCGCACCCCTTGTGCCTGGGCATCCCCGCCTCCTCGGCTATGGCGGCAAGCACCTCGCTGCCGCCGGTAACCGTGCAGGGGATCCCCTGCTGCACCGAGGTCCTGTGGCAGCTGCACAAAAGCTGCAGCCCGGTCACATCGACCTCGGTCAGCCCGGCGAGGCTAAGCTCCACCGGCTTCCCCCCCGCGAACGCCTGCAAGAGCCGTTTCCTGAGCTCGCCCACGTTCCCTATGGTCATCTCACCCGTGAAGGAGACCAGCGTGCGGTCTTTCTTCTTGGAGATCTTCACTTGTGCCGCTTCCATGCCCGCCTCGTTGCAAGGCCGGGCGGCACAGAGAGCCGCCCGGCACGTCGTGGTTAGAACCTCTCGAAGTCGCTGTCGCCGTCCATGTCGGCCAGCACGAGGTCATGCCCCATGGCCTTCTTGGTCTGCGTCGCCGGCCTCTGCTTCACCTGCTTCACCTCGCCTCTCGCCACCGACTTGGTGAGCTGCTTGGGCGCCGCATGGCGCTCGCCGGCCGCCATGTCCACCCTGAAGAAGGAGATGGTCGACTGCAGCTGCTCCGACTGCGAGGAAAGTTCCTCTGCGGTCGATGCCATTTCCTCGCTGGCCGAGGCGTTTTGCTGGATCACCTGGTCGAGCTGCTGGATCGCCTTGTTGATCTGCTGCGCCCCGGTATCCTGCTCCTTGCTGGAGGCGTTGATCTCCTGCACCAGCTCGGCGGTCTTCTGGATGTCCGGCAGGATGGCGGAAAGCATCTCCCCGGCCCGCTCGGCAACCTCGACGCTCGACACGGAGAGCTCCGAGATCTCGCCCGCGGCGACCTGGCTCCGCTCGGCGAGCTTTCTCACCTCGGAAGCGACCACCGCGAAGCCCTTGCCGTGCTCGCCGGCGCGGGCCGCCTCGATGGCCGCGTTCAGGGCCAGCATGTTGGTCTGGCGCGCGATCTCCTCGATGATGGAGATCTTGCCGGCGATGTCCTTCATCGCCTGCACCGTCTCTGCAACCGCCTTGCCCCCTTCCTTGGCGTCGTCGGCGGATTTGACCGCAATCTTCTCGGTCTGCTGTGCGTTGTCCGCGTTCTGCCTGATGTTGGCGCTCATCTCCTCCATGGAGGAGGATGCCTCTTCGGCCGCCGCCGCCTGCTGCGAGGCGCCCTGCGACATCGACTGAGCGTTGGCGGAGAGCTGGACGCTGCCGCTGGCCACGTTGTCCGCAGCCCCCTTCACCTCGGTCACCACCTCGGTGATCTTGCCCACCATGTTGGAGAGCGCGTGGATCAGCTCGTCCTGCGGGCTCCTCTCCTTCAGGGAGACCATCAGGTTGCCGTTGGAGACCTCCTTGGCCGCGTCGGTGATCTTGTTGATCGCCTCGATCAGCATGTTCAGGTTGGTCTTGATCAGGTTGTACTGCCCCTTGTACTCGGTCGCGATGGCCGGGGGCATGTCCCCCTTGGCGATGCGGTCCACGTGGTCGGCGGTGACCATGAGCGGGTTCACGATGTTGGTCACGGTGTCGTTCACGCCCGCAACCAGCTTGTTCCACCCCCCCACGAACAGGGAGGCGTCGGCGCGCTTGTCCAGTTCGCCGTCGGCCGCCGCCCTGATAATGACGTCGGTCTGCGCCAGCAGTTCGTTCATCATCTTGACCACGGCGTTCAGGTTGTCCTTGATGATGTTGTACTGCCCCTTGTACTCGGTGACGATGGCCGGCGGGATGACCCCCTTGGCGACCTTGTCCACGTAGTCGGCCGTCACCATGAGCGGGTTCACGATGTTGGTGACGATGTTGTTCACCCCGAGCACCAGTTCCTTCCAGCCGCCGATGAAGAGGTCGGCGTTGGCGCGCTGGTCAAGCTGCCCGTCGGCCGCCGCCTGCACCACCTTGTTCGCCTCGACGAGGAGGTTGTTCATGATGTCGATGCAGTTGTTGAGGTTCAGCTTTATCTCGTTGAAGTCGCCGTTGTAGTTGTCGGTGATCCTCGGCGGGATGTCCCCCTTGGAGATGCGGTCCACGTACTCCGCCGCCACGTTCAGGGGACCTATCACCGCGTCCAGCGTCTCGTTCACGCCGGCGACGATCTTTCTGAAGTCCCCCTCGTGTTTGGTCGCGTCGGCGCGGGTGGCGAGCTTGCCGGCCACCGCCGCCTGCACCAGCATGTCGGCGTCGGCGATGAGCGCTTTCAGGTTCGCGCGCACCTGCTCGATGGTGTCGTTGATGAACGCCTTCTTGCCCGGGAACTTCTCCAGTTCCGCCTCGAAGTTGCCGCGGCCGAACTCGGCGAGGCAGGCCATGGCCTTCTTCTTCACCGAGATATGGCCGTTCACCATGTTGTTCACGCCCGCCGCCATCTGGCGGTAGACGCCCTGGTAGTTGTCCGCGGCGATCTGGACGTCGATGTCGCCCAGGTCGTGCTGAGTCGACATGTTGTTCATGTCCGCGATGAGCGCGTCGAGGGTTTCGATGCAGACGTTCAGGTTGTTCTTGATCTCGTTGAAGTCGCCGTTGTAGCTGTCGGTGATCCTCGGCGGGATGTCCCCCTTGGAGATCCGGTCCACGTACTCGGCGGCCACGTTCAGGGGGCCGATCACCGCGTCGAGGGTGTCGTTCACGCCCGAGACGATCTTCCTGAAATCCCCCTGGTGCTTGGTCGCGTCGGCGCGGGTGGCGAGCCTGCCGGCCACCGCAGCCTGTACCAGCATGTCGGCGTCGGACACCAGGGCGTTCACCGCGTCGATGCAGACGTTCAGGTTGTTCTTGATTTCGTTGAAGTCGCCGTTGTAGCTGTCCGTGATCTTCGGCGGGACGTCCCCCTTGGAGATCCGGTCCACGTACTCGGCCGCCACGTTCAGGGGACCGATTACCGCGTCCAGGGTGTCGTTCACGCCGGCCACCACCTTCTGGAAGTCCCCCTGGTGCTTGGAGGCGTCGGCGCGGGTGGCGAGCTTCCCTGCGATGGCCGCGTCGGAGAGCATGGCGGCGTCGGAGACCAGCGCCTTGATGGAATCCACCATCTTCTGCATGGCGGCCATGACCGAATCACCGTGCTTCCCGTTCAGGTCGATGGCGACGCTCATGTCACCCGCAGCCACGCGGTTGGCGACCTCGCCCACTTCCTTGGGATCGGCCCCCAGCTGGCGCTGCACGATCCTGGTGATGAAGAGCCCGAGCCCGATGGCGAGCGCCATGCCGACCACGATCAGCACCAGCATGATCTTGGTGGCCGATGTGGCCAGTTCGGCGTTGCCGTCGGCGGTGAGCTTCGCCTGCTTCAGCTTGGCGTCGACCAGCTTGTCGATGGCGTCCTGCTCCATCCTGGAGAATTTGGCGCCGTCGCCGGTCATGAGTGCGGTGGCCTCGTTGTCGCGGTTGGCAAGCGCCAGCCGGACGATCTGGTCGATGATCGGTTCGTAGCCGGCGCGGGCCTGCTTGAACTCCTGGTAGAGCTTGCGCCCTTCGTCGGTCAGGATGGTCTTCTCGAACTCGCCGGCGGCCTTGTCCATCTCGCCGCGCAGCATCTTGATCCGCTCCACCTTGGCCTGCTCCTCTTGCGGCGTTTTCGCCGTGAGCAGGTCCCTGAGGTTGACGCGGATGCGCTGGAAGGTGGTGGAAACGTCCTGCAGGTGCGCGATCGGTATGGTGATCTTCTCGTACAGCTTGCTGTCGGCAGCCTCGATGTTGTGGATCTCCCGGATACCGAAGTATCCGATCGCCCCGGCGATGACGGCTATCGCGATGAAACCCGTCATCAGCTTTGCCCCCAGCTTCAAATCATAGAACCACTTCATGCCTTCCTCCTTGTGCCCTGCGTTATTGAAGCGTTATCCCGTCCAGTCCAGGTAAGCTGCCAAAATCAAATCGTTTGCGACCCCAGCACGTATTCCAGGCTCTGCAGCAGCATCTGGCGCGCACCCTTCACTACCGGCTGGTCGTGCCCGGAATAGATGCTCTGGATCTTCATCGCGGCCAGCCGTTTCAGGCCATCGACGTATTCGCAGCAGTAGCTTCCTCCCGCCGCAATCACCTTTACCTGGGTGTCGCCGCTGAAAAGCGCCTGCAGCGAGGGAGCGTACAGGCAGATGGAGTCGCCGGAATGCCCCGGGGTGTGCAGCACTTCGAGATAGTCGTCCCCCGCCTTCAAGAACTGCCGGTCGTGCAGCGTCTCGTCCACAAAGGGGCCGTCGCCGTAGGCGAAGACCCTGCAGCCGAAGGCCTCCTTCACCGCGGCGACGCCGGCGCTGTGGTCGAAGTGGTTGTGGGTCAGCACCACCTGCTGCACCGGCTCCTTGCCGAATCCCGTCGAGAGCTCCCGTATCTGGTCCAGGATGAAGCCGTCCACCCCCGGGTCGACGAGGGTGTTGACGTCCTCGATCCGGTTCCAGTCCCCGAGGATGAGATAGGAGTTGCAACTGTAGGTCGCGGAATTTTTCCTCAGGGGCACGATCTTCACCGGCTACCCTCCCACTTTCTTGAACAGCTGCGCGTCAGGCACCACCTGCTCGAACAGGTGCGCCACCTCGGCCGGCAGTTTCTGGGTGTTTTCGGTGGCGAGGTAGCCGCCCGGTGCCAGGGCTTGGTGGAACATCTTGAAGACCTCGACCCGCTCCTGGTACTGGAAATGAAGCAGCACGTTCTTGCAGACCACCAGGCAGTAGTCGCCCCCGGGCGCCTTCAGGGTGAGGAGGTCGTGGTACTGGAAATTGACCCGGTCGCGCAAAAGCTGCACCACCCGGTGCTGCCCCGGTTGTTCCGCCGGCTCGAAATACTTGTCGAAGAGTTCCGCGGGGGTACGCTGCAGTTCCTCGTAGGGGTAGGTGGCGGCCCTGACCACGTCGCCGAAGTTGTTGGCGCTGTCGTAGTCGGTGGCGTCGATGCGAAGGTTCTTGAAGCCGAAGGAATTCATCTTCTGGGCGAAGATCATGGCCAGGGTGTAGGTTTCCTGCCCCAGGGCGCAGCCGGCGTCCCAGATCTTGATGCGGCTTCTCCCCATCGCGTAGCCGATCATGTGGTCGGCAGCGTATTCAAGGGTGGGCTGATCCCGCATGAAGAAGGTGAAGGCCATGGCACTCTCCTGACAGGGGTGTAGAGGTTAGCGAAGCGCTTGCTGCCAAACCTCCCATGACAAGGTTTATCGGAGCCTCACCTCAATTCCTTGAATAGGCGTTTACGTTAACTGGATTATATTATTTTAATTCACCTAAATGACCCCGTTTTGTCAGTGCCCCCCTCCGCCGTGACTGAGATAAAGAGCCCAATGACTGTGCCTGGACAGGATCAGCCAATAAAAAAAGCCCCGTCTCCTTGTGGAGGCGGGGCTTTCCGGTTACGCGGCGGTTGCAGTCGCCGCTATTTCTTGGGCTCGTCCTTCTTCGCCACGGTCATGGCGTCGTTGAGAAGCTTGACACCCGCCTTGGAGGCGGCGATGGAGCCGGTCAGGGACTCGCGGGCGAGGTCGGGGTTGTGGAAGCCGTCGGAGTTCTCGGCGGTCCAGTATTCCCACAAGACGTGCGCCTCTTCATGCTTGGCGCGCGCCGTGTCCAGGACGGTCGGGGCGACCCCCATGCGCTGTGCCGCGGCGTAGGTGTCGATCAGCTGCCCCAGCCAGTACTCGGCCTTGCGCATCTTGCCCTTGACGTAGTTCTGCGCCGCGTCGATCTCGTAGCTCTTCTTGGCCACGCTGTCTTTGGGATGGCAGCCCAGGCACGCCTCCTTGACGTGGTTCTTGGGACGGATCACGCCGTGCGAGGAGAACTTCTTGCCGTTTTTGTCCTTCTTCTGGGGCATGTGGCACTGGTGGCACTGCACACCTGCCTTGTCGTGTACGCTCCCCGCGTAGGTCTCGGTTTCGGGGTGCTGGAACTTGATCAGGCGCGCGCCGGTGATGGCGTGCTTGAAGTCGAAGAAGTCGAGGTCCTGGTAGTGCTTCAAAAGCTGCAGCGAGTTCTTGAGCGGGAAGTGGTTGGTGCGCAGGTCTTCGTACTTCACCGGCTTGCCGTCGCTCCACTGGGTCCCCGCGTTGCAGTTGTACTCCACGTGGCACTGGGCGCACATCATCCTGGAGTCGGTCTTTTGCATGATGCCGATCTTCCTGAAGCCCCGGAAGTCGATCACCTTCAGGTCGGTGGCGCCGTTCTTGGCGAAGATGTTCCCCTTGGGGTCCTTCTCGATGGCCTGGATCAGCGCGTCGCGCACCACGCGCGGCTGGGTGCCGTGCGGGTCGTGGCAGTGCACGCAGCCGAGCGGATTGTTGGTGTCCTTGGCCACGTCGACGATGTTGGAGGTGCGGTCCCACTTCGCCTTGGGATCCTTGTCACCCATGAACTTCCACTTCAACAGGTGGTCGGAGGTCTTGCACTGGATGCAGGTCGGGTTGCCCGCCATGGCGGTTTCCGGGAGCTTCTTGCCGGTGTCGGTCAATACGTCCCAGGTCTTGCCGGTGGAGGTCACGCCCTGCCACCCTTTCTTGAACTGGAAGCGCCCCCCCTGGAAGCGGTCCACAGCGAACTGGTCGATGACCATGAAGGCATGGCCGCGCGGCTCGTCGTGCTCGATGGTGAAGCCGTGGCCGGCCAGAAGCTTGTCCTGCATCGGCGAGCGCCCGGTCGGGGTCCCCTTCTCCTTCCTGGCCGCGGCCTCATAGTTCACCTCGAAGAAGCTGTCGTACTGCGCCTTGTGACATTTGCCGCACAGCGCCTGGTCGATGACGGTGACCGGCTTGTTCTTCTCCGGGTCGCTCATGTGCGCGTCCAGCTTGTCGTGGCACACCTTGCAGGATAGCTTGGCGTGCTTGGAGCCCTCCTTGAGCGCCTTCACCTCGTCATGACAGTCGTAGCACTTGGCCCTGCCGTCGTTGGCGACCTGCACCGGCTTGCTTTTGGCCGCCGTCGTCAGGGCGGGGATGGACAAGAGCGTGATCGCACCGGCGATCGCCGCAGTTACAGCCAGGTTCTTCTTGAGCATCGTTTCCTCCTCCAGTGGTTGATAAATTCCGGCAAAAAGCGCCGATTGCAGATTCAAAACGCGCCACATTCATGCACGAAACACTCGGGAAAAGATTTGACGGAAGTCAAATTTGTTCAGATTGCAGCGCTCACAGTATCAGATGGTAGCAATATTATTGGCAATGAGCAGTAGCCCTGACAGAGAGATCTGCCCCATGTTGCAAAAGGAAGGCATCCCTTATCCCTGATCGGAACAGGATGAGTAAAATTGAAACGCTATGAGTGTAGCCGTTAAATTGTGCTATGCAAGGAGCTGATATGACTGAGGCGGGGACAGGCAATGACTGTATATGTGGAAGGTCGGCGGGGACGGGCGCCTTCCCGCCGCCGGGCGCGGCGGGAAGGCGGGCGCATCAGCCGCCTAAGGCGCGCCGCAGCGCCCCCAGCAAATCTTCGGGTTTGACCGGCTTTTGCAGGTAGGCGCCGCCGCCACAGAGCCCCTTCTCGGACATGACATCGGCGGGATAACCGCTCATGAAGATGACGGGAAGCCCCGGCGCCAACTGCCGCACCTGCTCGCACAGCTCCCGGCCGTTCATGCGCGGCATGATCACGTCGCTCAAAAGTACCTGCACGCGCTCCCGGTTCTGCCGGTACAGCTCCAGCGCCTCGTGGCCGTTGCGGGCGGTCATGACGCGGTAGCCGTGGCGCTCCAACAAAAGCCGGGTCATGTCGCGCACCGTCTCCTCGTCCTCGACCAGGAGCAGCGTGCCGCTCCCCGCGCTCAAGCGCTCCTCGCACTCCTCGCGCTGCCGGCAGGGGCGCTCCCCGGACAGCGGGAGGTAGATCCGGAAGCTGGTGCCGGCCCCGGGCTCGCTCTGCATGCAGAGGGCGCCGTTGTGCTTTTTGATGATGCCGTAGCAGGAGGAGAGCCCGAGGCCGGTCCCCTTACCCACCTCCTTGGTGGTGAAGAAGGGCTCGAATACCCGTTCCTGCACCTCCTTCGCCATCCCGGTGCCGTTGTCCGAGACGGTGATCAGGGCGTAGCGGCCGTCGGGAAGATCCTCCCCCTCCAGTTCCGCGGTGTCGGTGCGGATATCGAGGATGCCGCCCCCGGGCATGGCGTCGCGCGCGTTCACCGCCAGGTTGATCAGCACCTGCTCCAGTTGCCCGCGGTCGGCGATACAGCAAAGCTCTTCGCCCGCTATCCGCACCACCAGTTCGATATCCTCGCTGATCAGCCGCGACAGGCTTTTCTGCAGCTCCGCCACCAGCCGGTTCAGGTCCACCGTCTCCAGGTGCACCTCCTGCTTGCGGCTGAAGGCCAGGAGGCTCCGGGTCATTTCAGCGGCGCGCTCCACCGAGAGCAGTATCTCCCCGGCCATGCCAGCGGCTTCGCTTTCTTCCCCGTTGATCTGGATCAGCGAGGCGTAGCCGGCGATGACGGTGAGGATGTTGTTGAAGTCGTGGGCGATGCCGCCGGCCAGGGTGCCGATCGCCTCCATCTTTTGCGACTGGCGCAGCTGCTCCTCCAGGAGCTTGCGCTCGCTCACGTCCTTGATCAGGCAGGCGACGCGCTCCACGCGGTCGCCGTCGAAGACCGGGGAGAAGGTGACCAGCACATCGCGTTTTCCTTTGTCCAGGTAATGGTAGCTGTCCTCGTAGCTCACCTCGCTGCCGGCGAAGCAGGCGTCGACCTGCGGCTTGATCCGGGCGAAGGTCTCGGCCCCGATCACCTCGGGGAGGGTGCGGCCGATCAGGTCCGGGAACAGGCTTTTGCGGCTGTCGCGGTAGGCCTCGTTGGCCATGAGGTAACGGTAGTCGCGATCGAAGACGTAAATGAAGTCCCCGGTGCACTCGAAGACCTTGCGGTACTCCATGAGCCGCTGCTGGGCGCGGTTCAGCTCCTGGACCTTCTGCTCCAGCGTCCGGTTCACCAGCACCAGTTCCTGGTACAGCGTCCGATGCTCGCCCTGTACCGGGTGGGTAAACATCCCGTATTCCATCCCCTGCTGATCTGAGCCTGGCACTATCCCTCCACGAGGACCTTCATTTCACAATAAAAAACTGCAGGGGCGCCGGCACCGGCACCCGAAAGGGGTGAAGAAATGCTCACTCATGCTCCCGGGCCCGCCCAGCCGTAGAGGGCGAGCGCCGCGCAGTTGGCAAGGACGGTCAGGCGGAACAGCACCAGGAAGGAACCCTTTTGCGTCTTGTGGTGCAGCGCGCGTTGCGCCAGGACCGCCCCCGGCCACCCGCCCAAGAGGGCCGCCAGGTGCAGGGTACGCTCGCGGACCCTGCGCATGCCGCGTAGCGCGGCCTGCTTGTCGAGGGCGTACAGGAGAAAGGCCAGGAGGCTCGCGAGCAGGTAGGCGAAAAGAAGCGCCGCCGGGAAAAGCCCCAGCCGGACCAGCGCGGCAAGCAGCAGCAAAGAGGCGGGACCCCAAAGGTAGGAAGGTGGCTTCCGGTGCTCTCGTGCCTCGGCGTATCCCATCGATGGTGCTCCAGGCTGCCGCCGCACCGCGACAGAGCCGTCAAATCAAACGCGTTCCAGGTAGTAAACGTCGTCCGCAGTCGGTGCGCGGACGGTAAGGTGGGTAATGACGGGGAGCCTGCCTGGTATTGGAGAGATAGGCGGGCCTCGCTTCTTATACAAGATGGCAACACCAGTTTCAAGCACTATTGCCGGAGTTCTTCATCCGTCCCAACTGACGATGAAAAGGAAAACGCCTTCCTCTGAAGTCGAGATTAGACAAATTGAATAGCTAAAAAACGCCAATGCGTGGCATAATACGCCGCACGGGCCAGGCGATTGTCGTGACTGAAGTTCTGCCGGTCCAGTGAAAAGGTTTTCCCGCTAAAAGTTCTCAAGAGCGGCAAGGTTTTCTCCGATGATGAAACTAATCACTTCATCCTGTTTGCCAAAGGTCTGCACCCTATGACAGAGCTGCGACAGTATTATCGGGCCCCCTCTTCCAAAAAGGTCGAACTGGTGCACCACGGCCAGTCCCTGACCGGCGTCCTGGAGAACATCTCGTTCAACGGCGCCCTGCTCCACCTGGGCCACGCCGCGGCACTCGCCGGCGGGACCGGGTGTCTGTTGCGCATCCAGCTCGACCCTGACCCCGCACTCCGCCCCCCCCTGCAGATCTGGACCGAGGTGGTGCACGTCAACGACGAACTGCTCGGTGTTAAGTTCGTGGACCACGACGTGGACGGCAGCGGCTGCATAGCCCTCCTGATGGAGTTGATGCGGGAAGAACCCGGCCAGGACCGGGACGAGGTGGACCGCATCCGCGGCTACCTGGCCGACTACTGCAACACCCCGTAAGCCCGGGCGCACCACCGCGCGCCCCGCGAGGATGGCACCATGAAACCTCACCAAAGAGCCTGGAGCAGGGGGTGGGCCGCCCTGCTCGCGCTGGCCCTGACCGTCGCGCTGGCTCACCCCGCCCTGGCCAACGAGCCTGTCTCCCTCCAGCTCAAGTGGCTGCACCACTTCCAGTTCGCCGGCTACTACGCCGCGCTCGAGAAGGGTTTCTACCGTGAAGCCGGGCTCGACGTCACCATCCGCGAGGGGGGACCCGACGTAGAGGTCGAGGACGAGGTCACCTCCGGGCGCGCCGACTTCGGCGTGGGTACCTCGGCGCTCTTGCTGCACCGCGCCCACGGCGACGACCTCGTGGTGCTGGGCCAGATCTTCCAGCACTCCCCCGCCATACTGCTCACCCCGCGCAAGACCGGCATCCAGAAGGTGGCCGACATGAAGGGCCGCCGCTTCATGTACTCCAACCAGCACGGCGACATGCTCACCCTGCTCAAGAACAACGGCATCGAGGAGAAGGACATCGTCAAGGTGGAGCACCGCGGCGACGCCCGCGACCTCATCGCCGGCAAGGCCGACGTGATGATGGCCTACAACTTCAACGAGCCCTATATCCTGGAGCAGGCCGGCGAGCCCTACCTGGTCTTTTCCCCGCTCACCTACGGCATCGACTTCTACGGCGACAACTTCTTCACCACCCGCGCCATGGTCACCCAGCGTCCGGCGTTTGTGAAGGCCTTCCGGGAGGCGACCATCAAGGGGTGGCGCTACGCCCTGTCGCACAAAGCGGAGATCGCCGACCTCATCCTCGCCAAGTACTCACGGGAGCGCAGCCGCGAGTGGCTCATCTTCGAGGCAAACCAGATGGAGGCGCTGATCCAGCCCACCCTGGTCGAGGTCGGCTACCAGAGTCCCACCCGCTGGCGCCACATCGCTGACACCTTTGCCAGCATGAAGATGCTCCCCGCCGGCTTCGACCCCACCGGCATCATCTACGATGCCGCGCCCGGTGGCAACTACCGGCTTCTCCTGGGTGCGCTGCTGGTCTGCGCCGCCGTGATCGCGGTCCTTTGCACCATCGTCATGAAGTTCCGGCAGCTGAACGCGGTGCTCCAGGCGGAGGTCGGGGAGCGCAAGGCTGCCGAAGCGGCCCTGAAGGAGAGCGAGGAGCAACTGAGGGTGATCTTCGAGACCTCCCAGGCCGGCATCATCATGGTCGATCCGCAGGGGATCATCCGCTTCGCCAACAACCGCATGGCCGAGATGTTCGGCTGCAGCATGGAGCAACTGATCGGCTCCAGCTACATAAGCCACCTGCACCCGGAACAGCTAGCGGAGGGGAGCGAGCTGATGCGACGCCTGGTGGCAGGCGAGGTAAAGGGAACCTCTACCGAGCGTCACTACCTGTGCGGCACCGGGGGGTACTTCTGGGGCTACCTCTCGGGCCGGAGGTTGGAGGCGCCGGACGGGTCGCTCAGGGCCCTGGTGGGGATCATCTCCGACATCACCGACCGGATCGAGGCGGAGCAGGCGCGCGGCAAGGCGCTCATGCTGGTCGAGACGCTCCTGGCCCAGTCCCCCATGGGGATCGTGGTCTTCGACGGCGAGAGCGGCCAATGCATCAGGGCGAACCAGGCCTCGGCCGACATCATCGGCGGCAGCGTTACCGAACTGCTGCGGCAAAACTTCAGGCAGATCGCCTCCTGGCGCGGAGAGGGAGGCATACTGCAGCAGGCGGAGCCGGTCCTCGCCGACGGCGCCGCGCGGGCGCTGGAGACGGAAATGACATCCACCTTCGGCAAGGAGCTCACCCTGCGCTGCTACCTGGCCCGTTTCCAGGTCGAGGAGCGGGCACACCTTTTGGTGATGGTGCAGGACATCACCGAGGAGAAGCGCCTGGACCGCGAGAACAAACGCATCGAGGCGCAGATGCTCAACATGCAGAAGCTGGAGAGCCTGGGGGTCCTGGCCGGCGGCATCGCCCACGATTTCAACAACATCCTCACCGGCATCGTGGGGAACATCAGTTTCGCCCAGATGGTGCTGGAGAAGGAGCACAAGGCCAAGGGGCCGCTGGGCAAGGCGGAAAAGGCGTGCCAGAGGGCGGCGGAACTGGCGGGGCAGCTGTTGACCTTCGCGCGCGGTGGCCAGCCCATCAAGAAGGCTTTTTCCGTGAAGCAGCTGGCCGCCGAATCGCTCTCCTTGGTGCTGCGGGGGACCAACGTCAAGGGGAGGATCGAGATACCCGATACGCTGGACATCGTCGAGGCGGACGAAGGGCAGATGAATCAGGCCTTCAACAACATCATCATCAACGCGGTGCACGCCATGCCCGGCGGCGGCACCCTGACCATCGCCGGCAAAAACGAGCGCCTGGAGCCGGAGAACCGGCTCGGGCTCGCGCCGGGGAACTACGTACGGCTCGACATCAGCGACGAGGGGTGCGGCATATCGGAGAGCGACCTGAAGAAGATCTTCGACCCCTACTTCACCACCAAGGCGAGCGGCACCGGCCTCGGGCTCGCCTCGACCCATTCCATCGTGACCAGGCATGGCGGGGTAATCCTGGCCGATTCATCCCTGGGGCGCGGCACCACCTTCACCATCTATCTTCCTTCGCTGGGGCAAAGCGCGGGGCGGCTCGCCAAAGAGCAGGAGACGGCCCACGCCCCTGCCGGGGGGGGGAGCGTGGTGGTGATGGACGACGAGGAGCTGATCAGGGATCTCACCGGCGCCATGCTGGACCAGTTGGGGTACCGCGCCACCACCTGCTGCGATGGGAGCGAGGCGGTGGAGTTGTACCGCGCGGCGCGGCAAAAGGGGGAGCGTTACGATGCCGTGATCATGGACCTGACCATTCCCGGCGGCATGGGAGGGAAGGAGGCGGCGCAGCGCATCCTGGAGCTGGACCCGCAGGCGTGCCTGATCGTTTCCAGCGGTTATTCCAACGACCCGGTCATGTCCGAGTACCAAAAGCACGGCTTCCGCGCCACGCTCAGCAAACCCTACACCGTGAAGGAGGTCGCGCGGGTGTTGCGGGAGGTGCTCCCGCCGCCCGCCGGCACGGACTAGCCCGCCTGGGGCGGCCCCAAAAGCGCCGACAGCTTCGGGATTTCCCGTGCGTGCGCCAGCACCAGCACCTCGTCCCCCGGCTCAAGCACCAGGCTCCCGCGCGGCACGATCAACCTCCCGCCCCGGATCACCGCGGCGACCACGCTCTCGGCCGGAAGGGCGAGTTCCATGATGGAGCGCCCCGCCGCCCCGGAGCGGGGGTGCACCTTCTCCTCCACCAGCGAGTATTCCCCCTTCCTGAGCTTCAGCATCGTGATCATCTCGCCCAGCGACATCTCCTCGGCGATCAGGTGGGAGAGTATGTCCGCCTGGTTCAGCGCCACGTCCACGCCAAGCTTCGGGGTGAAGAGCCAGAGGTGTTTCGGATCGTTCACCCGGGCGATCACCCGGCGCACCCGGAACTCGGCGTGCGCGAGCCCCGCCACCACCAGGTTCACCTCGTCGGAACCGGTCACCGCCGCCACAGCGTCGGCATCGCGCACCCCGGCCTCTTCCAGTATGCGCGGGTCGCAGCCGCTCCCCTCAAGCACCTGCACCCCTTCGAGCTCGTCGCAAAGTTCCCCGCACAGCTCGCGCCGCTCCTCGACCACAAGCACCCGCTTCCCCCCCCGCGCGAGGAGCCGCGCCAAGTGTGCACCTACCTTGCCACCCCCGACGATGATCACGAACATTGCGCCCTCCTTATGCCAGGCCGAGCAGGTGCTTGAGCCTTTGCGAAGATGAGGTGAGTAGGGCCAGGTGCACCTGGTCCCCGAGTTGGAACAGGGTGCCGGGCGTCGGGATGAGCGTCCTCCCCTGCCTGGTGACCGCGACCACCATGATCTCCCCGACGAGGGTCAGCTCCTGGACGCTGCGGCCGGCCAGCAGCGGCGGCAGCTCGACCTGCACCAGCTCCACCTCGCCGCCGCCGAGGCTCTCCACCTGCTCCACCGGCGAGTAGCACAAAAGCTCGATGATGCGCCCCACTCCCCAGGTCACGTGCGAGAGGGTGGGAATCCCCAGGCGCCGGTAGGCCTCCGCCTTGCCCGGGTCGTAGAGCCGGGCCACCACGCGGGGCACCTTGAACAGGAGCCTCGCCGCCCGCGCGCTGACCGCGTTTACCTCGTCGCTCGCGGTGAGGGCGGCCAGGGCGTCGGCGCTCTCGATGCCGGCCTGCACCAGCGCCTCCCGGTCAAAGCCCATCCCGGTCACCCGGTTCCCGGTAAAGGAGGGGGAGAGGCGTTCGAAGGCAGCCTCATCGCGGTCCACCACTGCCACCTCGATGCCGCGCCCGGACAACTCCCCGGCCAGCGCGGCGCCCAGCCTGCCGCAGCCAATAACGATCACTTTCATGTGGTACCTCCAGGTGCTCCCGTGGCCGCACGCTGCGCCCCCCGCTTCCTCAGCCACCGTTTGCGCCCTTCCTCGGCGAGGAAGATCAGCACGGGATAACAGGCGATCCCCCCCCACAAGTAGGCCGGCAGGGGCGCCACCTCGAACAGGCGCTGCAGCGGTGGGAGATAGATGAGGGCGAGACAGAACAGAAGCTGCACCGCGATGCCGGCGACGAGGAGGCGGTTGCCGAACATGCCGATGCGCAGCACGGAAAGCCGTTCGCTGCGGCAGCACCAGGCGTTCCCAATCTGCGCTCCGATCACGCCGGCGAAGAACATTGTGCTGGCCAGGACATAGACCTGACCGTCCGCCGAGAGAAGGCGCTCGTGGTACGGGACGAGATCGAGACGCGGCAGGTGGCGCAGGTCGGCATAACCGTAGTCGCGGTACACGAGGAAAAAGCCGAACAGGCAGCAAAGCGCCATCAGCGACCCGAGCCAGACCAGGGAGCGCATCAGCAGCGCCCGGTTCACCAGCCGCTCGCTGCGGGGGCGCGGCGGCCGCTCCATGATCCCCGGCTCCGGGGGCTCGGTGCCGAGGGCGAGCGCCGGGAGGATGTCCGCCCCGAGGTCAATGGCGAGCACCTGCATCACGGTGAGGGCGAGCGGGACGTTGAGCGTTATCTGCAGGATGAAGGGCCAAGCCTCGGCCATGTTGCTGGTGAAAATGTAGGTGACGAACTTCCTGATGTTGGCGTAGACGGCGCGCCCCTCTTCGATGGTGTTGACGATGGAGGCGAAGTTGTCGTCCAGCAGGATCATGTCGGCCGCTTCCTTGGCCACGTCGGTCCCGGAAAGCCCCATGGCGACCCCGATATCGGCCTTTTTCAGGGCCGGCGCGTCGTTGACGCCGTCGCCGGTAACCGCGACAATCTCGCCTTTTTGCTGCAGCGCGCTCACCACGCGCAGCTTGTGCTCCGGTGAGACCCGGGCGAAGATCACCGCGCCGGACAGGGCCTGGTCCAGGGCAGGGGCGTCCAGGACGTCGAGCTCGACGCCGCTCACCACCCGGCATGGCTCGTCGGGGCCGAACACGCCGATACGCCGCGCCACGCTCTCCGCGGTAAGGCCGTAATCGCCAGTCACCATGATCACCCTGATCCCGGCGTTGCGGCATTTCTGCACCGCGCTCGCCACCTCCGGGCGGGGCGGATCGTTCATCGCCACCAGCCCGAGCAGGGTGAGCCCGTTCTCCACGCTCTGCGCAGTGTACTCGGTCATGCCCGAAGGCAGGCTCCGTTCCGCCACGGCCAGCACGCGGTACCCCTGGCGCGCGTAGACGTCCACCTGGGCGAGCACCCCGGCCGCCAATGCCGCATCCAGCGGCAGCGTCTCCCCCTCCCGTACCAACGAGCCGCACAGGGCCGTCACCTCGGCTGGCGCTCCCTTGACGAAGGCGGTCTCCCCCTCCCCCTCGCGGTGTACGCTGGTCATCCTCTTGCGGACCGAGTCGAAGGGGATCTCGCGCAGCCGGGGTAGGAGTCTTCCCTCCCGTTCCGGGTCGACCCCGCCCTTCAGCGCCGCCACGATGAGCGCCCCCTCGGTAGGATCGCCGATGATGCGCCAGGGCTCCCCCTCCCCCTGCGGTTCGACCAGCCGGGCATCGTTGCACAGGGCCGCGGCGGTGAGCAGACGCAGAAGGTCGGCGCTCGGGGCTCCCTGGCCGATCTCCCCGCGCGGGGCGTACCCCACTCCGGAAACCTGGTGCGCGGCGCTGTCCACCCAGATCTCGCGCACCGTCATCTCGTTCTGGGTCAGGGTCCCGGTCTTGTCGGTGCAGATCACGGTGCAGCAGCCAAGTGCCTCCACCGAAGACAGCTTCTTCACCAGTGCGTTGCGCTGCGCCATGCGCTGCACGGCGATGGCCAGGGAGAGGGAGACCGTGGGGAGCAGTCCCTCCGGCACGAAGGCGACCACCATGCCCACGGCAAAGATGAAGCCTGTGTGCAGCTCGCGCCCCAGCACCACCACCGAGAGCACAAAGAAGATGGTGCCGATGGCTAACGCCAGTGCGGTGACCACCCGGGTCATCCTGTCTATCTCTACCTGTAGTGGCGACGGGGTTTCCGAGGTGGCCGTGGCCAGGTGGGCGATGCGGCCGAACTCGGTGCGCATGCCGGTGGCGCATACAATCGCACGGCCGGTCCCGGCCACGGCGGAGGTGCCGGCGAAGATGAGGTTGGGAAGTTCGGTGCGCGACAGAGGCTGGCCGGAGAGGGGGTCCGCACTCTTGCGGGCGGGGTGCGCTTCGCCCGAGAGGGTGGACTGGTCCACGCGCAGGTCCCACTCCTCGATGACGCGGGCGTCGGCACTGATGCGATCGCCGGGATTGACCAGGACCAAATCCCCGGGGACCAGCTCACGAGCCTGGATCTGCCGCTCCGCCCCGTCCCGCAGCACGGTCGCCTGGGCCGGCAACAGCTTCTGCAGCGCCTCGACCGCCTGCTCGGCGCGGAACTCCTGCCAGAAGGAAAAGACGGCGTTGATGAAGACCACGGACCAGATGGCGACGGCCAACTCCGGCGTGCCGCCCAGCCAGGCCATGGCGCCTCCCCCCCAGAGCAAGAGCGCCATGGGGTGGCTGAAGTCGGCGAGCAGTTTCAGGTAGAGGGGTTTCGCAACGGCGGCGCGGATGGTGTTGGGGCCATAGCGGGCAAGGCGGCCCGCGGCCTCCGGTGCGGATAGCCCGGCGGCTGATGTCCCCAAGCGATCAAGGAGCTCCGGCACCGGCAGTTCATGCCAGGGGAGGTCGTCATGCAGCTGGTTATGAGCACCATTCATCGTCACGCCCCGGTCACCGCCGCGGGCGGGGCCGAGATCACAAGGACATGTCAGCAAGTGGGACGCTTAAACTGTAATGGCAATTAGAAGGGAGTCAAACCCGGACTCATGTGAAGGTGCCATCCGGCAACGGCGCAAGCGGCCGGCACATGACTCGGGACTTACGCATTTATATTGGTGATTTTTAATTTTACTCCGCTATACTGCACCAATGTGCCTGCGGCAGCCGGCACGCACATGAGCGCCAAGGGGTCCCAGATGAGCAACAGTATCAGCGATTACGGCATCATCGGTAACCTGCAGTCGGTAGCGCTGGTGGGACGCGACGGGGCCATCGACTGGCTCTGCCTGCCGCACATGGACTCCCCGAGCGTCTTCGCGGCACTGCTGGACCGGGACCGGGGCGGCACCTTCTCCGTCACCCCGGAAGGAGAATGGGATTCCAACCTCTCCTACCTCGACGACAGCAACGTACTCACCGGCCGCTTCCGCACCAGGAGCGGCAGCTATACCCTCACCGACTTCCTCACCCTCCCCGAGCCAAAGGACAAGGACGGCCTGCGTGACTTCGTGCTGCTGCGCCTGATCAAGGTCGACCGCGGGTCGGTCAGGATCCGGGTCCGTTTCTCCCCCCGGTTCGACTACGGCCGCGTCACCCCGGAACTGACGCTTCACCCCGGGCGCGGCGTGGTGGCCCGCGGTGGCGACCACGTCGTCGCCCTCTCCTGCACCGGCGCGCTCTCCGCCAACGGGGGAGACGCCGAGGGAGTCTGGGATCTGCGCCAGGGGGAGCGCGCGGTGCTCCGGCTGCACTTCGGGGCCAGTGAGCCCGATCTGCTCACCGAAGGGAGAGCCGAGCAGCTCCTGGTGGAAACGCTTGCCTTCTGGCGCGGCTGGCTGCACGGCAGCGGCACCGGCTTTTTCAACGAACTCGGCCCGCACCGGGTCCCGGTGATCCGCTCCCTGTTGGTGCTGAAGCTCCTCTGCTTCCAGCCGCAGGGGACCATGGCCGCGGCGGCCACCACCTCGCTCCCCGAGGAGATCGGGGGGGTGCGCAACTGGGACTACCGCTACTCCTGGGTGCGCGACACCGCCATGGCGCTCACCGCGCTCTTCGAGGTGGGGCACTTCGACGAGGTGCAGAATTACCTCCGCTGGCTGGAAGAGGTGATCCTGAAGAGCGGGAGAAACGAGTTGCAGGTGATGTACCGCATGGATGGCTCCGGCGAGCTTTCCGAATTCGAACTGCCACACCTGCAGGGGTACCGCGGCTCGGTCCCGGTGCGCATCGGCAACCAGGCGGCGCAGCAGAAGCAGTTCAGC
Organism: Geomonas propionica; assembly: GCF_016458235.1. Lineage (GTDB taxonomy): Bacteria > Desulfobacterota > Desulfuromonadia > Geobacterales > Geobacteraceae > Geomonas > Geomonas propionica. The sequence goes on from NZ_JAEMHK010000004.1 coordinate 133,525, forward strand.
ATCTACGGCCACGTCCTCATCGCCGCCCACCTCACGCTGAGCCGCAACCGCACATGCACCCCCGAGATGTGGCGGGGGCTGCGCCTTATGTGCGACTTCGCGCGGGACCACTGGCGCGAGGCGGACTGGAGCATCTGGGAGATACGCGGCGAGCCGCGGCACTACGTCCACTCCAAGGCGATGTGCTGGGTGACCCTGGACCGCGGCCTGCGCATCGCACGGCACCTGGAGCTGCCGCCGGGAGAGGGGTGGGAGGCGGCGCGCGCCGAGATCGGCGAGGAGGTGCACGCGCACGGCTGGAGCGATGCGCGCCAGGCCTTCACCATGTGGTACGACAGCGACGTCCTGGACGGCAGCGCGCTCCTCATGTCCATAAGCGACTTCATCTCCTTCGACGATCCCCGCATGCTCGCCACGGTGGAGGCGCTGCGCATGGACCTCGGCGACGACGGCTTCCTCTACCGCTACCGCGCCGACGACCGCCTCCCGGGACGCGACGGCACCTTCCTCGCCTGCACCCTCTGGCTGATCACTAACCTCGCCAAGCAGGGGGAGATCGATGAGGCGGACCTCCTGTTGGGACGCGTGGACCAGGTGGGGGGCCACCTCCACCTCCTGGCGGAGGAGTACGATCCGCTCTGGCAGGAGCAACTGGGCAACTTCCCCCAGGCCTTCAGCCACGAGGCCTACATCGTCGCCGCCACTGCGCTCGCCAACGCCAAGGCGGACGCCCTGCGCCGGCCGGAGCCGCCGGAGCGCGTCCTTCCCGAGGCGCCCCGTGGGCCGACCGCCGCCACCCCGGAGCAACTGGCGGCACTGCTTGACGAAGTGGCCCGGGATTACGCCCAGGACGGGTATCCGGACTACCGGAGTCTCGCCGCCGGGGGGATGCAGGAGAAAATCGCGCAGGCCCTCGCCTCCCTGGCCTCCTTCGACCTGGACCGCCTCGAGGAGAAGGAGAACCCGGTAAGGACCAGCTTCTGGTGCAACATGCACAGCCTGGTGGTGATCCACGCCGTGCTCGCGCTCAAGCCCCGGGTGTCCGTTAAGGAGATCCCCAAGTTCTACCGCAAGGCGGGGTGCCGCATCGGCCGCGAGGAATACAGCGCGGAGGCGATCCTGCACGGCATCCTGCGCGGCAACCGCCCGGCGCCGGGGTGGCTCCTCCCCCCCCTCCCTCCCGGCGACCCGCGCCTGCGCCGCTCCATCCGTCCCAGCGATCCCCGGGTGCTCTTCGCGGTCCACACCGGCACCGCCTCTTCCCCTCCCATCACCGTCCTTACCCCGGCCACCCTGGACAACGACCTCTCGGCGGCCCTGCGGCGCTACCTCGAGCGGCAGGCGCGGCTGGATCTAGCCGGCAGGAAACTGGTGCTTCCCCGCATCTTCAAGTGGTTCGACGATCCCGGCAGGACGGCGCACGACGTGGCGGTGTTCGTGGCCGGCTACACCGATGCCGACACCGCGCGCGAGATCCGGGAGCACCCGGAATCGTTCCAACTCGAGTACGCGCAGTACGATTGGAGGCTCGAGGCGCCCCTTAGGCGCTGAGGGCGGCGGAGCAGGTGCGGCGGCTGGTGAAAATAGCTGCGCCGCGGGAGGAATCGGCATGAAAAAGGCCATCGTGGAACGGGTGGAGGTCAACTGCTACCGCATCCCCACCGAGGAGCGCGAATCCGACGGCACCTACCTCTGGGAAGACACCGTGCTGGTGGCGACCCATATCTACTGCGGCGGGGAGAAGGGGTTCGGCTACAGTTACGCCGCCCCTGCGGCCGCGACGCTGATCAAGGACAAGCTGGGCGACCTGCTGTGCGGGCGTAACGCGCTCGACATCACCGGTACCTGGCTCCTCCTGACCGGCGCCCTGCGCAACCTGGGCGACGCCGGGATCGGCATGATGGCGGTCTCGGCCCTGGACGCCGCCCTCTGGGACCTGAAGGCCCGGCTGCTCGGGGTGCCGCTGGTTTCGCTACTGGGCGAGGCGCGCGAGCGGGTCCCGGTCTACGGTAGCGGCGGCTTCACCTCCTATCCGGTCGACAAGCTGCAGCGGCAGCTCTCGGGGTGGGTGGGACAGGGGATCAGCCGGGTCAAGATGAAGGTGGGGCGTGATGCCCAGGCGGACCCGGAGCGGGTCCGGGCGGCCCGGCAGGCGATCGGGGCCGAAGCGGAACTCATGGTGGACGCCAACGGCGGCTATGCCCGCAAGCAGGCGCTCGCACTGGCGACGCAGTTCGCGGCACAGGGGGTGACCTGGTTCGAGGAGCCGGTGCCGCACCAGGACCGGGAGGGGCTGCACTTGGTACGCGACCTGGCGCCGGAGGGGATGGAGATCTCTTCGGGGGAATACGGCTTCAATCTCGGCTACTTCCTCGACCTCCTGCGCGGAGGCTGCGTCGACGTGCTCCAGGCCGACGCCACCCGCTGCGGGGTGACCGGGTTCATGGAGGCCGCGGCCCTGTGTGGCGCCTGGGGGCTCCCCATGTCCTCCCACTGCGCGCCGGCGCTGCACCTGCACCTTTGCTGCGGCGCGACCCCGATTCGCCACCTGGAATACTTCCACGACCACGTCCGCATCGAGCGGATGCTGTTCGAGGGGGTCATCGAACCGTGGCACGGCACCCTGGCGCCGGACCTGGAACGCCCCGGGCACGGCCTCGCGCTCCGGATGAACGAGGCGGCGAGATTCAAAATCTGACCGAGGAGGAGCGATGAGGGAACCAGAAAGTAAAGACACCGACACGCTGAACGCCAACGCCCTGGAGGCCGAGCTGCGCGCGGTCGTTGATGGAGAGGTCCGTTTCGACAGCACGAGCCGCGCGCTCTACGCCACCGACGCCTCCAACTACCGCCAGATACCGGTCGGCGTGGTGCTGCCCAAGAGTACCGACGCGGTGATAAAGACCCTGGAGGTTTGCCACAGGCACGGCGCCCCGGTGGTCTCGCGCGGTGGCGGCACCGCCCTGTGCGGCCAGACCTGCAACGTCGCCGTGGTCATCGACCACTCCAAGTACCTGCGCGGCATCCTGGAGATCGACCCGCAAAAAAGGATCGCGCGGGTGCAACCGGGGGTGGTCTTGGACCAACTGCGCGACGAGACCGAGAAGGTGCATCTCACCTACGGCCCCGACCCCGCCACCCACGACCACAACACCTTCGGCGGTATGATCGGCAACAACTCCTGCGGCATCCACTCGGTCATGGCCGGGCGTACCGCCGACAACGTGCTGGAGTTGGACGTGGTCACCTACGACGGCGTGCGCATGACGGTCGGCCCCACCAGCGAGGAGGAACTGGAGCGGATCATCGCCGCGGGCGGGAGGCGCGGCGAGATCTACGCCGGGCTGCGCGACATCCGCGACCGCTACGCCAGGGACATCCGGCGCCGCTATCCCAAGATCCCGCGTCGCGTCTCCGGCTTTAACCTGGATGACCTCCTCCCCGAGAACGGGTTCAACGTGGCGCGGGCCCTGGTGGGGACCGAGGGAACCTGTGTCACCGTGCTTGAGGCGACCGTGCGACTGGTGCACAGCCCGCCGGCGCGGACGCTTTTGGTGCTCGGCTACCCCGACGTCTACAGCGCCGCCGACGACATCGGCGCCCTGTTGGAGTTCGGCCCGGTAGGCCTCGAGGGGCTGGACGAGCTCCTCATCAAGTTCATGAAGAAGAAGAAACTGCACCCCGAGGACATCGAGCTTCTCCCCCCGGGCAAAGGGTGGCTCCTGGCCGAGTTCGGCGGCGATACCAAGGAGGAGTCCGATCGCAAGGCGCGCCTGGCCATGAAGAAGATCGGCAAGCGGGACGACGCCCCCAGCATGAAGCTCTTTTCCGACGCGAAGGAGGAGAAGATGGTCTGGGATGTGCGGGAATCGGGGCTTGGCGCCACCGCCAACGTCCCCGGGGTGCCCCTGGGGTGGCCGGGATGGGAGGACGCCGCCGTCCCGCCGGAAAAGGTGGGTCCCTACCTGCGCGATTTCCACGACCTTTTGAAGGAGCACGGCCTGATCGCCTCGCTCTACGGTCACTTCGGCGACGGCTGCATCCACTGCCGCATCTCCTTCGACCTCTTTACCCACCAAGGTGTGCAGAATTACCTCAGTTTTCTGGACCAGGCCACCGATCTCGTGGTGCGCTACGGCGGCTCCTTCTCCGCCGAGCACGGCGACGGGCAGTCCAAGGCGATCTATCTCGAAAAGATGTACGGCCCCGAACTCATGGAGGCGTTCCGGCGCTTCAAGGAACTGTGGGACCCGCAGTGGAAGATGAACCCCGGCAAGGTCGTGGAGCCCTTCCGTCCCGACCAGAACCTGCGGCTGGGGCCGGCGTACAACCCCTGGCAGCCCGAGACCCGGTTCCGCTTCCCCCACGACGACGGCAGTTTCCCGCGCGCGATCCTGCGCTGCGTCGGGGTCGGCAAGTGCCGCCGCACCCACGACGCCTTCATGTGCCCGAGCTACCTGGCCACCCTGGAGGAGAAGCACACCACCCGCGGCCGCGCCCATCTGCTCTTCGAGATGTTCCGGGGCGACTTCGTCTCCGACGGCTGGCACAGCAAGGAGGTTCTGGAATCCCTGGAATACTGCCTTTCCTGCAAAGGGTGCAAGACCGACTGCCCGGTCAACGTGGACATGGCCACCTACAAGGCCGAGTTTCTGCACCATCACTACCGGCGCCGGCTCCGTCCGCTCCCCGCCTACTCCATGGGGCTCTTCGGCATCTGGGGTTCCCTGGGCGCCAAGGTACCGGCCCTCGCCAACTTCATGGGGCAGACCCCGGTGCTCTCCGGCATCACCAAGGCGCTGGGCGGCATCGCGCCCGAACGGAGCATGCCCCGCTTCGCCGACGAGACCTTCACCTCCTGGTACAAAAGCGGCAAACACGGCGGCCGCAGCGAAGGTCGGCGCGTCGTCCTCTATCCCGACATCTTCAACGACTGCTTCTTCCCCGAGACCTTGAAGGCAGCCTTCGAGCTCCTCACCCGTTACGGCTACCAGGTGATCATCCCGAAAAAGCGTCCCCCCGTGGTGCGTCCCCCCATCGACTACGGCATGCTCAGCTACGCGAGGAAGAAGATCCTCAAGGCGGTGGAGCTATTGAGCCCCTACGTGCGCCAGGGCATCCCGGTGTTGATCCTGGAGCCGAGCACCGCCGCCGTCTTCCGGGACGAGTTGTCCGAGCTCTACCCGCAGCACGAGGACGGCAAGCGGGTTACCAGCCTCACCGTGACCCTGTCCGAGTTCATGAAGAGGGAAAGCCTCACCCCGCCCAAGCTTTCCGGAACCATCGTGTACCAGGCCCACTGCCACCAGAAGGCGCTATTGAACCCGGAGGCCGCTCACGAGCTGCTGAAGCAGATGGGGCTCACCGTGCTCGAGCCGCAGCAGGGATGCTGCGGCATGGCCGGCTCGTTCGGCTTCGAGAAAGGGAAGTACGAGATCTCCATGCGCATCGCCGAGATGGGGTTTCTCCCCGCAGTGAGGCAGGCCCGTCAGGGCGACTACATCGTCGCCGACGGTTTCAGTTGCCGCACCCAGATCCTGCAGGCGACCCAGCGCAAGCCCCTGCACCTGGCCGAGTTGCTCCTTTTGGCACTGAACCGCAGCCGGTGAACCAGGAGTCACAGGAGACACTCCTGCGTCCTCACGACATTTTCCTCTTGTTTGTAATACAAAAAGGTGTAAAGTCTTAAATCGAACAAACGTTCGATTTAAGACAGGGGCCGATGCCTCACTCTCAGTCAGTTGCAGCATGAAACGGTGAAGCACCGCCTGCAATGTCACAACCAACGAGAGGAGTCAGACATGTTATCGAGAGCAAACACGACGGTACGGATGTTCGGCCTGCTGCACACCTTCAGGAAAGACCATGGTCTTTCTTCCCAGGCCGAGGTAGCGGTCCCCGAGGAGGGATGTCCCGCGGCGGCCATCGCCGGGGAGCTTGGTCTTCCCATGGAGAAGATCGAGGCGGTTTTCGTGAACCACAAGGCGTATGCCTTGGACCACGAAGTTCATCCCGGTGACCAGGTTGCCTTCGTCCCCACCGGCATTCCCGGCCCCGGCCGCATGATGCTTGGCATCCGTCACGCCCACAAGTAGACGTACCCCAATGTGAACCGGCCGCCGAACACAGCGGCGGCCGGCGCTCTTCCCCTCCCCCCACAGCAGGTAGCTTTGCCTTTTCTCTCTCCCGTTTTGCTTCTCTCAGATTTGCTCAGATGTTCTCGAGCCTTGCGCTGACGCGCTATGGCCCGCGGTCCTGTGAGTGGTTTGCTGTTTGGCCGCAGGCCCTGCCTATGGTTTTGCCTGTTTGATCACAGCCGATCAATGTGTTACCGTAGCTGCCCATGAAAGCCTTTCTGCTCCCCCATCTCATCTGTCCCTCCTGCCTCCCCAAAGAGCACCGGCTGGAGCTGTCGGTCCGGCGGCAAACTGGGGATGACATCATCGACGGCAGCCTCCGCTGCATGGGGTGCGCACGGCGCTTTGCCATCGAGGACGGCGTCGCCATGCTCCTGCCAGGCGCCGAGAACGATGGGTACTGGCGCTACGAGGACAGCGAGACCCTGAACCGCTACCTCTGGAGCCACTATGCCGACCTGCACGGTGACGCCGGCAACGCCGCCGCGGTCGCGGCCTGGGCGGGGGCACTGGCCCACGCTGACACGCCATCTCTGGACGCCGGATGTTCGGTGGGAAGAATCGTCCTGGAACTGTCGGCGACAGGCGCCACCGCCGTCGGCTGCGACCTGTCGCTCAGTTTCGTGAAGGCCGCCCGCCGCCTGGCACGCGAACGCAGGCTCAAGTACTCGCTCCCCCTGGAGGGAAACCTGCGCGAGACCTTCGAGATCGTTCTGCCCGACCATCTCCCCTCCGAAGGCGCGGAATTCGTGGTCGCCGACGCCCTGCGGCTCCCTTTCGCCAAGGGTAGCTTCGGCAGGGTATCATCCTTGAACGTGCTGGACCGCGTCGGCTATCCGCTCGCCCACCTCTACGAGATGAACCGCGTCAGCCGCGCCGCGGACGCCCGATTGCTGTTGGCCTCCCCTTTCTCCTGGACCAGCAGCGACATCCCCGAGGAAAGGTGGCTGGGCGGCACCGCCACCGGTCCCTATGCCGGCAGGGGCATCGACAATGTGCGCGCCCTATTGGAGGGAAAGGGCAAGATCCTGGCGCCCCCCTGGCGCATCGCCGACGCCCGCGCCGTGCAATGGCACATGCGTTCCCACCGCAACCATTGCGAGACCTTCACCAGCCAGACCCTCCTCGCCCTCCGTTGACCCCTTCAGACGCGGGTAAGTTGCTGAGAATTAGGTTTCCGCCCTTCACTTTTCTTTGATTTGCTCTCTCAGCTTTGCCTCTCTCAGATTTTCTCAGATTTCCTCGGGCCTCCGCGCTGAAGCGCTAAGGTCCGCAAGCCCTGTGAACGGTTTTGCCTGCGCCTTTAGCTTTTCTCAGATTTCCTCAGATTTTCTCCGTGGCCAATGGTTTTCGGTTTGTTAGACTTGAACCTCGTGTTTTCAAATGGGCAGACAAGGGGTTGCAGATGTCCCAAGGAAGCGATATGGATGCCGTCGTAGTGGGTTCCGGTCCGAACGGCCTGGCCGCCGCCCTGACCCTGGCGAGGGCCGGCCTCTCGGTCACCGTCGTGGAGGCCGCCGCCACCATCGGAGGCGGCACCCGAAGCGAAGAGCTCACCCTCCCCGGTTTCCTGCACGATGTCTGCTCCGCCATCCACCCCTTAGGCGTCGCCTCCCCTTTCTTCAAATCACTCCCCCTGTCCGAGCACGGCCTGGCATGGCTCTACCCGGAAGTGCAACTAGCCCACCCGCTTCCGGACGGTGAGGCCGCCCTGCTGCTGCAGGACCTCGAGCAGACCGCCTCGCTGCTGGGACAGGACGGCGCCTCCTACCGCCGGCTGTTCGCGCCGCTGGTCGAGCGCTGGGACGACCTCGCTCCGGACCTGCTGGCGCCGCTGCACTTCCCCCGGCACCCCGTCGCCACCGCGCTCTTCGGCGTCAAGGCGCTCTTCCCCGCGCACCTGCTCTCCCGGCTCGTATTCAAGAATGCACCCGGCCGCGCCCTCTTCTGCGGCATGTCCGCCCATGCCTTTCTCCCCCTCGAGCATCCGCTTACCTCCGCCTTCGGCATGATCCTCGGGACGCTCGGGCACGCGGTGGGCTGGCCGGTGGCGGAGGGAGGATCGCGCAGCCTCGCCGCCGCCCTCGCTTCCTGCCTTCGTTCCATGGGAGGCGAGATAGTGACCGGCTGCGCAGTCAAAAGCCTCGCCGACCTCCCCGCCGCCCGTATCGTCCTGCTTGACATAACCGAGCGCCAGTTCGAGGCCATCGCCGGACCACGGCTTCCGGCCGGGTACCTGCGCAGGTTGCAGCGCTATCGTTACGGCCCGGGCGTCTTCAAGATCGACTGGGCCTTGGACGGACCGATTCCATGGACCATGGCCAATTGCCGCCGCGCCGCCACCGTCCATGTCGGCGGGACCGCCGAAGAGATCACCGCCGGCGAGGCCGAGATCTGGCGCGGCGTGCACCCCGAGCGGCCGTTCGTGCTGGTGGCGCAGCCCACCCTGGTGGATCCCTCGCGGGCGCCGCAGGGAAAGCACGTCGCCTGGGCCTACTGCCACGTCCCCAACGGCTCCACCCTCGACATGACCGACAGGATCGAGGCCCAGATCGAGCGTCTCGCACCGGGATTTCGCGATCTCATCCTCGGGCGCCACACCCGCAACTGCCTGCAGTACGAAAAATACAATGCCAACATCATCGGAGGAGACATCAACGGCGGCGTACAGGACCTGCGCCAGTTCCTGGCGCGCCCCAAACTGCTGGCACCGTACCGGACCCCGCTTCCCGGCGTTTACCTCTGCTCCTCCGGAACGCCCCCCGGCGGAGGCGTGCACGGCATGTGCGGCTACCACGCCGCCACCCTCGCCCTCCGTGATCTGGAGTAAATCCAAAGCGGTTACGCAAAGAACGCCAGGTATGCGCAAAGGGCACGAAGAAAAGCAAAAACTGGTTCATGGCGGGATGTTGCATCTCTGAGGACTTTTCTCTGCGTGCTTCGCAAATACTCCGGGTACTTTGCGTAACGGCTTCGGGTTCGTTCCTAGCGGAGGCATTATGAGTGACGACGGTTACGGGATCATCCGCCTCATGCTGCAACGGGGACTGGGCGTCATCTACCTGATGGGAAAGCACAGAGGCCGGGTTCCCTCGGGGGACCCGGCCTCTCTTATTAGCTCCCCAACGTCCGAGGTTTAATGCCTTAATCGTTGCCCTAATTTTATTGGAAAAATATAATCGCAGTATCGGTGCACGACTGACAGCAGCAAAGGAGGTCACAAATGAGGACCAAGCTTCTCGCCGCCGCAGTTCTGGTGCTGTTGCTTCTGCCGGCAGCCGCGCACGCCCATCTCTACGATTACGAATACGTCGGGCTCCCCTTCGACTATTTCAGCGGACCCACCTATACTCCGGACAACCACATCACCATCTCTTTGTTGACCGACCATCCTTTGAGCTACGGGGAAAGAGGCTTTGCCGATAACCAGAGTTCGGAAATGATCTCATTCATCATGTCTGACGGCTATCAAACCATGAACATGGCCGACGGCTATTTCGCTGAGCTGCAGATCTTTGACGGTCTCAAAGCTGACGGCACCCCCTACGGCTGGTGGATCTGGCTCTCCGATACTCCCAACGGCACCGGGGACACCGTCTATTCGGAGAACTCCCCGGACGGCTCCTATGACGACGGCTTCAACAGCCAGGGTTCCGGCGGGAATTTCAACAAGGGAACATGGACCGTGTCCGTGAAGTGCGGCCCGAGCCCTGTTCCCGAACCCTCGACGGCACTGCTGCTGGCCACCGGTTTTGTCGGCATGTGCGGGGCGACGTTGTGGCGCAGGAAAAACGCGCACAGATAAGCTAACCGTGCCGCAGTTGGCATCATTTCCGACCAGTCTCCGCGAGGATGCTGGTTTTTTTGTGTTTTCTGGTACACTCGCGTGGTGGCGCCGCTGCGGCCCACGCTCTGCACATTCAATGGGAGGGGAAAAGATGAGACGATCGATCTTGGGCAGCATGGCAACCTCGGCTCTGGCCGCCATCGGGAGTATCGGATCGCGATTGCCGCGGGTGGGGGAAAAAGCACCGGAGTTCCAGGCGGAATCAACCAACGGGACGGTGAGCCTCGCCGACTACGCCGGCAAGGAATACGTGCTGCTCGCCTTTTACTACGCCGATTTCACCCCGGTCTGAACCAGCGAGATGCAGGCTTTTCAAAAAGAGCAGCCCCTTTTTGAGAAGCAGGACGCCCAGGTCCTGGGCGTGAGCAGCGACACGGTAGCGACGCACGGCGAATTCGCCAAGGAGCACGGCCTTTCTTTCCCGCTTGTAGCCGACGAAGACGGCAAGGTACAGAAGCTTTACGGGGCGGGTCGCGCCACCTTCGTCATCGACAAGGCAGGCATCATCCGTCACATCCAGCGCGGCTTCCCCGATACCGGCAAGCTCCTGGCACAGATTGTCAAACTGCAGGAAGAGACTGTCACGCAAATGTAAAACTCTCTTCAACACTCCGTAACCTTCCTCTGGTACGTTCGCCGCAAACGAAACCAAAGGAGAAGCTGTCATGTGGAGAGAAAACAGTGTTGATCTGAAGTTGAACCGCTTTTACGAGATGTCGGCCCGCGCGGTGCTGTGCTTACTGATCATTGCCATTTTGCTTGCCATCGTCGCCGGCGTGGGTTGCACGGTCTACGACCTGCGCCTGGTTTTCCAGCAGGACTTCCACGGCGCCTCCAAGCAGATCATGGTGGACCTTCTGACCGTGCTTGCCATCATCGAGGTTCTGCGCACCGCATTGGCTTATTCCACCGAGGGGCGGGTGAAGGTGACCTACATCATCGATACCGTGATCGTCACGGTGCTGACAGAAGTGATGGCGTTTTGGTACAAGGACATCGAGTGGCAGGAAGTCGCCATGACCATCGCTTTGGTGCTTTCATTGGCCTTGATCCGCATCGTGGCGGTGAGGTTTTCGCCGGCCGCCGCACGGAGGGAACTGTAACCGATGGCAGACAACGCGGCAGCGAATCGTAGCGCAGAGCCGGTAACCGTCACCTGTTATGCCGGTTACAAGGCCGACGAGCGTCCCACCAGCTTCACGTGGCGGGAGCGGACCTACCACGTGATCGACATCGTCGATCGTTGGTACGACCAGGACGGCAACTACTTCAAGGTTTTGGTAGAGGAAGGAGGTCAGCACCTGCTCCGTCACGATCTGGACCAAGACCGCTGGGAGCTGGTGCCGCCCCGCGAGGAATGATAGTGTCGGACTTACCGTCCGGATTGATGGCCGACCCGTCGGCCGAAGCCTTGGCGAAGGCCGAAGGTCGCGACGTGTCGGCCGAAGCCTTGGCGAAGGCCGAAGGCCGAAGGCTGACGTGTCAGCCGAAGCTTTAGCGGAGGCTGATCAATTTCAACGTCAGCTCCCTCAGCCGCCGGCGGGCCTCGACATCATAGGCCTGCTCCGCCGCCCGTTTCGGGCTCCCCTGGTCGAAATAGAGCCCCGTTGTACCCTGCAACTCGTCGTCCACCGCCAGCCGTTCCAGGTAGCGTGCCCCTTCCTCCACAGTGGTCCTCGCGGTTCCGAACCACTCCCGCACCATCTTGGTGTCCATGAGTGATGCCGGATGCATGGCGTTCACGGTGATGCCGCTTCCTGCCAGTTCGTGCGCCAGGTCGAAGCTGAACATGATCAGCGCCAGTTTGCTTTGGGCGTAGGCGCGCATGCCGTCGTAATCCTTCTCCAGCATCACGTCAGCGAAGTCCAGCTCCTGCTGGGCAACCGAGGCCACGTTCACGATGCGCGCGCCCCCCACCTCTTCGGCCCGAAGACGCAATAGCGGCAGCAGCCGGTAACTGAGCAGAAACGGCGCCAGGTAGTTGACCGCTAAGCGGAGCTCGAAGCCGTCCTGGCTCGCCTCGCGCAGCTTGGGATCCGGCCCCGCACCGACGCCAGCGTTGTTGATCAGCACGTCCAGTCCGCGCCAGTCTGCGGCGACAGCGTCGGCCAACGCCTCCACCGCCGCCAGCGAAGAAAGGTCGGCATTGTAATAATGCAGCCGGTCGCTGCCGGTACTCTCCCTGATGGCGGCGGTCACCCGCCTGCCTTTCTCAGGATCTCTGCCGTGCAATAACAGCGTCGCCCCAAGGGCGGCAAAATCGGTGGCGACCTTTTCACCCAGGCCGTCGGTCGCACCGGTAATCAAAATTACAAATCCTTCCAGGTCTTTCATGGCGGACCTCCTCGCTGAGGCCTACTCTTCTTAGTTCATGTTGTTGGCGCCGGCGGCCCAGACCGCCAGCCATTGCTGTTGCGGCGTCAAGCTGGTGCCGTGCTGAACCAGTACTCCGTCCTCCCGCTGATAGCTGCAAAACCACCCCGGCTTGTCCGCGCCGGGAAAGGTCGGGTAATCCCCCGGGTGCTCCCTGGCGTCGTAGGGCGCCGAATAGGTGCCGTCGTCTTTGGGCGGGCGGCAGCGCTCGTCCCCCGTGTACCAATTGCTCTCCGCACCGGCGATTTGCGCTCCCATGATCAGGGTGACGGCCATCATTTGCAAAATGCTTTTCATGATTCACAACCTTTCCCGTCGCTTCCGGCACCCGGAGAACCTCCCCCGGTGCCGGAAGCCATCGGGGCGTTACGATTTGATTTCGTTAGGTAGCTGTTGTGCAAAGGCTGCTTTGGCGCCTTCCCTGATCTCTTCCGGGGTCAGATCCCTGGTGTGGGTCGCCAGCATCCAGTTGTAGCCGAATGGGTCCTGCAGCGAACCGGCCCGGTCTCCCCAGAACATGTCCTGAACCTCCATCTTCTCGATGGCTCCCGCTTCCAGCGCGCGCCTGAAGGCCGCATCGACGTTCTCCACGTAAAGATAGAAGCTGATCGGCGACACCCCTAAGGTTTCCGCGCTCTTGCAGTTTTCACCGGGGAACTCGTCCCCCATCATGATGATGGAATCGCCCACCATGAGCTCGGCGTGCATGACTCCCCCGTCCGGTCCCGGCATTGTGTATCTCTCTACGGCACCGAAGGCGTTGCGGTAAAACTCTATCGCCTTGCGGCAATCCTTGAACATGAACATGGGTGTGACACTGTGGAATCCTTCCGCAATAGGCTTAGTCATGATAAACCTCCTATCTGTCGGGCATTTCCGCGCCCCCGACTTACTCTTCAGGATAGGATTCGGTCCACACTATGTCAATAGTCGCGCCAGGAGGGGGGGGGCGCCCCTCCTGGCGCACATTGATTTTGGCGGCAACTCCTGTAAAGTTAAGCTTCAACTTCTGTAAAGTTAATCTTCATCCCGGCGACCAGGCCGGAAGAACCACACGTGAGGGAGCCGGGGTACACGGATGCCGACTGAGAGCGCCCAACCAATCGAAGGTGCCGCTTCGCCCCCGCGCGGCTTTTCCCCATGGGGAAAAGCCGTCAACCTGCTTCCCTACCTGGTGCTGACCCTGTCGTTGTTCATGACCCTTTTCTTCTGGCGTCAATACGACCGCAGCCTCACTTCCCGCTTCCAGACCGCCTTCCATGACAAAAGCGTCGAGATCGTAGACCGGTTCCTGAACCGGATGATCGACGACGAGCAGGCCCTGCGCGGAGCCGCGGGCCTGTTCAACGCCAGCGAAAGCGTCACCCGCGACGAATGGCACCGCTTTACGATGTCGCTTGCCCTGGAGCAGAACTATCCCGGCCTGCAGGGGCTGGGCTTTTCCGAGGTGGTGTACCCGAAGGACAGGGAAAGCCACATCCGGCGCATGCGCTCGGAAGGGTTCCCCGCCTACCGGATCTGGCCCGAGGGAGAGCGCCCCATCTACTCCGCCATCGTCTACCTGGAACCGTTCGACTGGCGCAACCAGCGGGCCTTCGGCTACGACATGTTCTCCGAGTCCAACCGTCACAACGCCATGGCCAAGGCACGCGACACCGGGGATGCCGCCCTCACCACCCCCGTGTTCCTGGTACAGGAAACGGAACAGGACCGCCAAAAAGGTTTGCTGATGTACCTCCCGGTCTATGACCGGATGCTGCCCAACGCAACCACGGGGCAGCGCAGGGATGCGCTCAAAGGGTGGGCCTACAGCCCGATCCGCATCAGGGACTTGATGTCGGCGACGTTCCCCAAGCCGCCGCAAGGCATCGGCTTTCGGATCTACACCGAAAACAAGGTCAGCGACGCCACTCTGCTGTTCGACAGTATCGCGGACTGGAAGGTTCGCGTTCCCCAGAACTACCACCCCGGTTTCCAGAGCAGCCGCACCGTGCAAAGGTTCGGCCGCGAATGGCTGTTCACCTTCCAGTCACTCCCGGACTTCGCGCTGGAGCAGGGTAAAAGCCAGTCACGCAGCTACCTCGTAGGCGGGCTCGTCGTCAGCGCCCTGCTCACCGTGATCGCCTTCATGCTCCGCCATGCCCACACCAGTGCCATCAGGGCGGCCCAGGCGCTGAGGGAAAGCCAGGAGCGCTACCGCAAAATCTCCGAGGACAGTCCCGCCTACATCTGCACCTATCTTCCCGACGGCTCGCTCACCTACGTCAATCCCGCGCTGGCCAAAGGCGCCCACATGAACCAGGCGGAGATGACTGGCAGAAATTTCCTGGAGTTCCTGCTCCCCGAATACCGCTCTCCGGTGCGGGACTTCCTCGGCGATCTGAGCCCGGAGCACCGGACCGAAACGCGGGAACTGGCCTTCTTCGGCCCGGGCGGCAGCGTGCTCTGGCATCAATGGACCAACAGGGGGATCTTCGACGAACAGGGCAGGCTTGCCGAGGTGCAGGCCGTCGGCCAGGACATCACCGAGCGTAAGAAGGCCGAGGAGGAACGGGTCCGCTACGAACAGCAGTTGCTGCAGGCCCAGAAGATGGAGAGCCTCGGTGTCCTCGCCGGCGGCATCGCCCACGATTTCAACAACATCCTCATGGCCATCATCGGCAACGTGGACCTGTCGCTGATGAAACTCCCGGAGGATTCCCCCATCACGCCCAACCTGAGGAACATAGAGACCGCCGCCAACCGGGCCGCGTACCTCGCCAAGCAGATGTTGGCCTACTCGGGAAAAGGGAGATTCGTGGTCGAGAAAGCGGACCTGAACCGGCTCATCGAAGACCTGCGCCACGTGCTGGAAACCTCCGCCGCCAACGCGAACGTGAAGCTGGACCTGGCCAGCCCCCTTCCCATGGTGGAGGCAGATCTCAACCAGATGCGCCAGGTACTGATGAACCTGGTGCAAAACGCCGGCGAAAGCATAGGGGAACAGAAAGGCGAGATCACCATCCGCACCGGTTCCACGACTCTGGACCAGGACAGCCTGAAGGACCTCATCCTGGGCGAGTACATGACGTCTGGGCGCTTCGTCTTTGTGGAGGTGGTAGACACCGGCTGCGGCATGGATGAAGAGGTAGAGCAGAAGATCTTCGATCCCTTCTTCACCACCAAGTTCACCGGCCGCGGTCTCGGCCTGGCGGCGGTGCACGGCATCGTCCGGGGGCACCGCGGGGGGATCCGGATCTACAGCGAGCCGGGGCGGGGCACCACGTTCAAGGTGCTGCTGCCGGCAAGTGAAGCCGCCACCGAAACGGTCGAGGCGGAACCGGTACAGGACAACTGGCGGGGAGAAGGAAAGATACTACTGGTCGACGACGAGGATACGGTGCGCAGCATCGCGACGAGGATGCTCGTGGAATTGGGCTTCACCCCGTTAACGGCCGCAGGCGGAGAAGAAGCCCTCTCCCTCTACCGTGACAACCCCGATGTAAAGGCGGTCATCCTCGACCTCACCATGCCCGGGATGGATGGAGAAGAATGTCTCCGGCGCCTGCAGCTCATTAACCCGCAGGTGCAGGTGATCATGTCCAGCGGATTCAGCCAGCAGGACGTGGTGCAAAAATTCGGCGACAGCGAACTGGCCGGCTTCATCCAGAAGCCCTACACCCTGAAGGTGCTCAGGGAAGTGATGCGGAAAGCCTCTTAGCCAACCCAATCCCAAACACCTTAAAAAGCAGACCATAACGCCCACGAAGCGCCGCACATGCCCCGGAGTCCCCCCCTTTGCGAAGGGTGTATAGGGGGGATTTGCCTTAGCTTCTTCAGCTACGAAACCGTCACCAGCAGCGGATTATCGAACCCGGCCTCGGCGATGACCCGCTCGGCGTCGCCACGTCCCCGCAGGGCAGCCCCGGCCAGATCATGAGCCCGGCATAGATGGACCAGGACTCCGAGGTTGCCGTAGAGGGAGAAGCCAAGCATAGTCCGCATCTGTTGCGCCCCCGCCTCCTCCAACTCCTTGCCGCTTTCCTGAAGCACCGCCACGTAGTGGCTCGGGAACGAGACCACCTTCCGATCCAGCCCGGCGAGAAAAGCCTCCCGCTCCTCCGTGCCGATTTTGGTCAAATCCGCTCCGCACCAGGCGCTTTCGCGGGTCGAGATGAGCGAGCGGCAGGTGAGCGGGCGCACCGGATAAACGCTGCAGGCACCTTCCCCGTTCAACAGGGGGCAGGACCCCATCTCATCCCGGTGCAGGCGCAGGTACCGGGTCAGTCCGTCAATTCCCCGTGCGAGTTCGCGCAGCTTAACCGCGTATGCTGCAACCGCACTCCCCTTTTCCTCGTCCAACTGTCCTGCCACCGCCAGCGCCTCGGCAAAGCCGGTGTGCACCGCGAGGCTGCAGCAGTTGCGGCATCCCTTGCCGCAGAAGACGGTGCCGCCGCCGGAGCGGTAGTCGTCGACCCAGGAGCGGACGAACATTTCCAGGAACATCTGCTGTTGCTTCGCCTGGTCGAGCAACTGCCGCAAGGCGTCGTCATTGGCTGTCATGGTACCTATCCTTCGTCGCCGTCGTTGCCGGACGGAATCTATGTTGCTGACCGCAGTCGCTCGCCTACTGTCACTGCAGCGCACCTGAGCACATAGCATATTGAGGGGGATAGGGCAAGAAGAGCTGGCTTCTCAGTGAGAAGAGCTAGGGGCAGACTGGGATGAGGAGCTGGAAGGGTGGATCTGTGGGGGCTGTGGGGTGTGGGCTGGTTGCTTCGTGGATTTGCTTTACTGCCACGCCAGTACCACTCAGCAAACCGGCGCCGGAGTCCGGCGCCCTTTCTGCCATCAAGCGACTCCGATCACGCGATGCCCCTGCCCAACGCTTCTGCCTGCCGCAGTCCATCGCTCTTCAGGATATCATCCTTGCCATGCAGACCCGGCACGATCAGCGTGCCACTGTCCTGCCATCCCAGGAACTCCGCGATGAGCTGGTAGGACTTAACGATACCGTCGAACTTCCTCTCTTCCTTGTCGCCGCCGCTCACCAAAAGCAGGCACTCCTTGATCTTCAGCGGCCGGTTCCCGATGAAGAAGGAGTAAATCTTATCGATGGCCGGCTTCAACTGGGCAGAAAATGAGAACCAGTAAAGCGGGGTCGCCAGGACCAGGACATCGGCCTGCTCCAGAAGCGGCGCCAGTTCAGCAAAGTCGTCCGGGATGGAACAGGCCGTACCCTTGCTGAAGCAGGTCTTGCAGTCGATGCACCCCTTGATGTTTTTATCCGCCGTCCGGAACCGCACCACTGTGTGTCCCGCCTGCTCCGCGCCTGCCGTGAAGGCGTCGGCCAGCTGATCCGTATTCCCCCCTCTCCTGGGGCTCCCAGCCAGTACCAGGATATTCTTCGCCATAAAAAACTCCCTCCTGTGAAAATGTCATCGCTTCTGCATTAGTTGACCGGTCAGTCAAAGTCAAGGGCAATGTTCCCAGGCGACCTGAGAACTACTCCCCCCCTTGCGGAACACCGCCCCCTTGCTAACATTTGCCGAGGCCAATACTGCACATAGTCTCGCCATAGGAGGACACCATGAAAAAAGCCGCCTTATTGCTGTCGCTGTTGCTGCTGATCACCACCGCTGCGGCCCGTGCCGAGGAGTGCGACTGCCCGCCTGTCGAGTACGACGAACTGTTGAACATGCCAGTAAGCGAACTCCAGGCAAAAATAGATCGCTACGCGAGATCCAAGGAAATTTATTCCCATGGCAGCTCGTCATACTGTTATTACACCTGCGCCACCGAACTGGAGCACCTGGGAGAAGTCAAGGTGCAAAAGGAGATGGATCAGATGAAGGACCGCGCCGCCAGGCGCGCCAAGCAACAGGACAGCGTCCTGCAAACCCGGCCGTTAACCCGCTGAACCGTCCCGGCGCCGCTGCCCTTCTACTGGTCCAGCATGTCCCTGATCTTGCGCAGCAGTTCCATCGGCTGTACCGGTTTCATGATCAGTTCGATCCCGTCTTCCGACACCCCTCTGTTCTGGATGAAGTCCGCGGTATAGCCGCTTGAATACAGCACCTTCACGCCCGGCTGCAGCAGCGAGATCTCCTGGTAGGCTTCTTTGCCGTTCTTTTTGGGCATGATCATGTCCATGAGGATCAACGCCACCCGGTCCCTGTTGGCGGCGAACTGTTCGACGACGTCCTGCCCGTCCACCGCCTGGATCACTTGGTAACCGTACTGACCAAGGATGGACACCACGAGCTTGCGGACTTCCGCATCGTCTTCGGCTAAAAGGATCGTCTCGCTTCCCCCCTTGGGTGCCTCCACCGGCGCGGCTTGGGCGTCCGCCGCGCCCGGTACCGCCTCGTGGACCGGCAGATAGATCCTGAAGGTGGTACCGTGCCCGGGTTCGCTGTAGACGTTGATGATCCCGCTATGCTGTTTGACGATGCCGTAGACGATCGCCATGCCCAGACCGGTCCCCTTGCCGACTTCTTTGGTGGTGTAGAACGGCTCGAAAATCCTCTTGCGGGTCTCCTCGTCCATGCCGCTGCCACTGTCCGACACCGCTACCACGGCGTATCGTCCCGGCTCCGCCCTTCCAAACTCGTGATCAAAGGGCGACTCCACCGCCTGCAGCCCGGTCTCGATGGTCAGCATGCCGCCTCTGGGCATGGAATCCCGGGCATTGGTCGCCAGGTTGATCAGCACTTGCTCGAGTTGCCCCACGTCGGCATGCACGACGAGGCGGTCGCCGTAGGTTACCGTCTTCAGGTGTATATCCTCTCCGATGACCCTCAGGATGAATTTTTTGAAGTTCTCGATGACGTCGTTCAGGTCCACGGATTCCAGGTGGATCACCTGCTTGCGGCTGAACGCCAGCAGCCCCTTGGTGAGTTGCGCCGCCCGGTCGGACGACGTCAGTATATGATCCACCCATTCCAGCTGGGTCGCGCCGAGGCCCTGGTTCATCTTGAGCATGTTGCCGTAGCCGGTGATCACCTGCAGGATGTTGTTGAAGTCGTGCGCGACGCCGCCGGCCAGTTGCCCTACCGCTTCCATCTTCTGGGATTGCCGCAGCTGCTCTTCGAGATGGATACGCTCCGAAAGCATCCTCGACACCTTCAACGAAGTGAAACTGAGCGTAGAAACGATCCGGGTCAGCTCGGCGTAGAATTTCATCCCCGCGTCAGCCGTTTCCCTGGTGAAGCGGGGCACCCGGTCCAGCGCGGCCAGGTACTCCGTCTCGTCAAACCCGTAGCGCCTGGCCTGCTCGCGGAAAAGCTCCAGGTCGGGAGGGTCGTCCTCGTAGAAGAACTGCCCGATGAAGACGTTGCCCACGTGCTTTCCCCCGACCTCGATGGGAGTCACCATGTCCCACATGTTGTTCTTGCAGCGGTAGAGCCTGTAGTCTCCCGCGGCCACCCCTTCGGTCAGGATGGTGTCGCTTTCCAGGCAGTTCTTGCACGCCTCGGGATGGACCCTGTGGAACTTGGTACAGATGTCCTGCCACCCTACCGCGACCAGCACTTTGCCCGACACGTCGAGGACCGCCCCCAGCATCCCGGTGATCCGGTAGAAATCCTCCATCATGGTCTGGAGCATCTCGCTGTCGATGATGTCCGAGAGTTCCAGGGCGCCGATGTCCCCTTCCGGTTCCAGGATCGCCTTCAGCTTGTGCCGGATCGTCTCCTCGCTCGCTTTGAGCGCGAGCTCGGCCCTCCTGCGCTCCTCGATCTCCTCCTCCAGCATCGCGGTCTGCTCTTCGAGCAGTGCCGTCTGCTCCTGCAGCGTTTCCTGCGTCAGCTCCCGCTCCGCCAGTTCCTCCTCGAGTTGGACGCTTTTCTTCCTCACCTGGTCCTCGAGCAGCTTCAGTTCGGTGATGTCGCTCGATATGCCGCAAAGCCCGTATATGACGCCACGTTCGTCCCGCAAGGGGAGCTTCACCGTCCAGTAGCTGCGCGGTTGCTCGTTCTCGGCCGCCAAATTGGTCTCTTCCCTTCGGACCGTGACCCCCTCCTCGAGCACCGGGCGGTCGCTGGCGATGATCTCCTGCAACGATTCCGCGGAGAAGAACGCGGCATCGGTCTTGCCGACGATCATGGCTTCGGGTTGACCGAACAGCTCGCAGACCTCGCGGTTCACATAGGTGTAACGATACTCGGTATCTTTTATGAAGATGTAGGCGCCGACATTGTCGAGTATGGTGTCCAGGCGCAGCTTGCTTTCGCGCAACGCCGCCTCGGACGCCTTGCGTTCACAGCTGCGCCGGTAAAAGAGATAGACGACCGCGCACGCCACCAGGAGTGCGAAGGGAAGCAGGTACTTCAACATGTCCCGGAAGGTCGGCTCCTTGGTTTCATAAACCCCGAACCACTTCTGGTACAGTTCGTCGTAATCGCCGTCGGCCTTGGTCAGGGCCAGCCCCTCGTTCAGCGCGGCGAGGAGGTCCGCCTCCCCTTTGTGCACGCCGAAGGTGAACTTTTGCGCGTACCCCACCTTGGTATCCACGGCGCGGACGTTGGCGATGCGCAGTTCCCGCAGCGTCTGCATCCCGGCAAGTTTGCTCACCAGCATGGCGTCGTACTTGCCGGAGGAAAGGAGCCTGAGCCCCTCCCGGGCGTCGCTTACCAACACCAGTTGCTTTTCCCACCCCCTGGATACCGCATATTCATGGGCCAGGTCCGATTTGAACACGATGATGGACTTTCCCGCCAGATCCGCCTCGGAGCTGATGCGCACATCCCCCTTGCGTACGAAGATGGCGCCGTTGACGGTGACGTGGGGGACGCTGAAATCGGTATAGCGATGGCGTTCCCCGGAGGTGGCGATATTGACCAGGACGTCGACCTTCCCGTCCTTGAACTCCTGGAGCAGTTCGCCCCACGGCCTCACCCTGATGCGGTAGTTCAGCCCCGCCTCCTGGGCGACCTCTTTCCACAGTTCCACGGCGAAACCACCGGCGGTGTCGTCGGTACTGCCGGTGGAGAAGGGAGGGAAATTCTCCTCGCTGCCAACCACGAGGGTTTTCCGGGAGTAATCGGCGGCCGGTGCCGTAGCGACGCAGGCGAGAAGGCATACGATGGGGATCAGACGTTTGAGCATACCCTATCCTTTGGTCGATGCGACGTCATGGTGAGCAGGTTACTGTCTCAGGGCCTGACATAGCTGCGAGGTCTCAATTAATGAAGAACCAAGATAAGATAACAGAGATAGGGAAATCGTAAAGCAAGTTCGATTTTCCTGCTTTGAAAAACTGGAGATTGAGTTCACCGGGATGAAGGGACCAAGCGGATGCAGGCAAAGGTAAAGAGATGTTTGCGTGACTGCTATTTCAAAAACGGTGCGTCGAAAACTCTGAGTACCCGCAGACAGCTTTACCCATAAGCTTTATCCCTTTCATCCTTTTCATCCCTGTAAATTGAGCCTTGTTCTTGTTTGTTCGTGAGTTGCGGGGAGGGACGGCCCAGATGGTAGCCCTGGGCATAGTCGATGCCGACGCTTTTCACCGCCTCCAGTATTTCCTCCGACTCGATGTATTCGGCGATGGTGCTGATGTTGAATTCCTTGGCGAGGATGGCGAGGGTCTTCACGAACGCCATGTCCCGGTAATCGTTGAGCATGTTCCGGACGAAGACCCCCTCGATCTTCACATAGTCGATGGGGAACTGCCGTATGTACTGGAACGAGGAGAAACCCGAACCGAAATCGTCGATGGCGAACTTGAAGCCCTGGCTTTTCAGGTCGTAGACGAACTTCTCCAGCAAGGTCAGGTTCTTCACCGTTTCGCGCTCGGTCAGTTCGAAGACCACCCTGCTGCGGTCGATGCGGTACTTGTCGGCGAGGCCGATGATGTTGGGCAGGAACTCGTTCAGGATCATCGACTTCGGGGACAGGTTCACGAAGAGGTTGCCCCGGTAATCCTGCTCCTCGACCATCGCGAACGCTTTCTCCAGGAGGATGGCGTCCAGCCTGCCCACGATGCCGAGGCTCTCGGCGGTCTCGATGAAGTCGCCGGCGGCGATCACCTCCCCGTTCAGTTCGATGCGGCAGAGCACCTCGCAGCACTCGATCCCTCCCGGCCCCAGCGCGACGATGGGCTGGAAATACGGCATCACCCTGCGGCCGTCGACGGCGTCCTGCACCATCCTGGCCTTTTCTCCCACCATTCGGAACACCTCGACCACATCCTCCGCGGTCGGGATGCTGACCCGGTTTTTCCCCTCCCCCTTCGCCTTGTAGGTCATGTTGTCGGCGAACAGGAACAGGTCCTTTTCCGTCACCGCGTGCAGCGGGAACATGGCCAGCCCGATAGAGGCGGTCGCCCTCGCCTTGGCCGCATCCGGCGTGGTCACGTAGAGATCCTCGGTGATGTTCCTTATCCTCGCCGCCACCAGTGCCGCCTGCTCCTCGTCCGACTCCGGGAGCAGGATCACGAACTCGTCACCGCCGTAGCGGGCGAAGATGTCCCCCTTGCGCAGGGCGTGCTGGACGGCTTCGGCAAAGGCCGCCAGGTAGCGGTCGCCGATCGCGTGTCCCCAGGTGTCGTTGATATGCTTGAAGTTGTCCAGGTCGATCACCAGGAGGGCAAAGCTGTAGCCGTGGCGATCGGCCCGGCCGATCTCGTAGGAGATGAGTTCCCAAAACACCCGCTGGTTGAACAGGTCGGTGAGCGGGTCGCGGGTCGCGTAGTATTCCAGGTCCTTGGTGTACTTGTGG
This sequence comes from Geomonas propionica, assembly GCF_016458235.1. Taxonomy (GTDB): domain Bacteria; phylum Desulfobacterota; class Desulfuromonadia; order Geobacterales; family Geobacteraceae; genus Geomonas; species Geomonas propionica. The sequence continues at coordinate 156,583 of NZ_JAEMHK010000004.1, forward strand.
ATTGCCTTGATGGAGCCGATCACGTTCAAGAGCGTGGTCAGGATGCTGTCGATCACGAGGCCCCGGGTCGTATTCCAGGCGTACTCGGACTGGACCCCGATCCCCACCACCCCGCCTATTTGCGGCGAGTCGAGGATCAGCGACTTGGTCTGCAGTTCCATGTCCCCCTGCTCCAGGGCGAGCGGGGTCTGATCGGAGGCGACGTTGTGGATCACCTGCAGTGCGGAACTCTCCGCCAGGCGGGCGTTCTCTTTGCGGATCTTGCGCAGCACCTCCTGCTCGACCTGCTTCCTGGTCGCCTCGCTCGGTTGGGAGCGCCAGAAGATCTCGATATCGTAGAGCTCCTCGTCCACCTGGAAGATGCAGAACAGCATGTAGGCGTCCACCACCTGGTTGATCTCCAAAAGGAGGCAGGCAACGTGCTCCTTCCAGTCCCGGATCACCTCCGAAGTGATGATGAACTTCTCCAGCATCTGGATCTCCAGCTCGAGGATCTCCTTGTCCACCGACACCGCCCGGATCTTGTCCACCAGCTTGGACACCTCGCCGAAGATCCGGTCCAATTCGGTGAAGCCGGGGGCGACGTCGGAAAATTCCACCCGGGTCAGGTCGCGGATGCTGTTGACCTGGATCACCTTGTCACCGAGCTCGTTGATGGAGGGAACCACCCGGGCGTTGACCAGGCGTGCGATGAACAGCGCCATCAGCACCGGGATCGGGGACAGCAAAAGAAAGAGGAGGAAGAGTTTTTGACGGGCATGGCGCAGCATCGGTTCGATATCCTGCCGCACCTTGAGCGCGCCGAGCAGGGTTCCGGTGCGGGCGTTGCCGTGACAGCCGAGGCATTTTTCAGTAGCGGTGAGCGGGAAGATCGCCTCGACCACGTGCCCCTGACCGCGCTCCAAGACCTTGCCGCTCTTGAAAACCTGTTCCACGCCCGGGTCGGGTGCAAGCGCGACCCGCCCGTAAAGCGCCTCCACAACGGGGGTGCGGTACAGCTCCACCGTGTGGCTCCCCAGCGCCCCGGACTTGGCCGGCACGTTGTACAGGCTCAGCAGTTCGGAGCGGGTGGCCCCCTTCCCCATCAAGAGCGGAATGGAACGATGAACCTGCTGGGCCTGATCGTAGGCGAGGCTCGTGGCGCTGCGTTTGACGGTGTCGAGGTAGACCAGCGAGGTGATGCCGAGGACGGAGGCGAAACTGATGAAAGAAACGGTGAGGGACGACGCCAGGATGAAGGTCCGCAGAGAGAGTCGGTACCCGGTCGCAGCCTTGACCGTGGCCTCGAGTTTTGCCCGCCAGGGGATTTCCGATGTGCCGATGCTGATACAGTTTTTCTTTTCCACTTTAAACAGGACCTTTTTTGTCTTATTTCCAACTGGAAAGGTTTATATCACGCGACCGACCTCATAGCAAGGATTTCCTATATTCAGCAATCATGCTAAGTGGATGTGTCACAAAAGTTTGTGCTAACTGCCAAATCTGTGATTCCCAAAAGCGCAGCACGCTGCACGTGCCCTAACGTCCCCCCCTTTACTTTTTAATAACCTTACGGCGACTTGACCATCTTCGTGAACAGGTAATCGTTGCCCGCCACCGGCGTGTGGCAGCCGAAGCACTCCACCACGAAGCTTTTATCCTTCCCGTACGGCTGCAACGTGTTCCCGACGAAACGAGCGAAGCCCCACCCTCCGGTCTCCTTGTACTTCCTGGCGGCCTTCACCATGAACTCGACCTGCACGAACGCGCCCGGCTCCGAAGCCACGGGGAAGTTGGGATGTTTCTCCGCCTTCCAGGCCACCTTGGCCAGCACGCTGCCGTCGGGCAGTGGTTTGGTTCCCGCCTTGAGGGCCGCCACGGCGATCTCGTTCCCCGTGATCACCCTGATCTGCCCCTTGTCCTCCCGGTAGGAGGGAGCGACCACTTTCCAGGAGAGGTAATCGGGATACAGAGCGATGCCATTGGGAGCGACCGGGCGATCGGCGGCGACGACCGAACCTGCTACCGACAGGATTACGGCACAGACAACCAACTTTTTCCTCATAGCGTCCTCCTAAAAGTGAAGATGACGAGGGTGCACCTGACACAGGAGAGCAGTCGGATCGGACCCGCCAGACACAGCCGACCTGGAAACAATAACAAAAAGTACCGATAGGTAAAGAAAAGTACGCATCTAACTTAGCCTGTGCCCGGCACTGGGCCACTTGGTCTTTTATCTGAGCACAGCTATCGTTTTTGGAATTTCGCTTTGCCTTGCGTCTTCGCGCCTTTGCGTCTTTGCGTTGAGGCTTTGTCTTTCCGGCACTAGCTGTCCGCGCCGAAATTGAGAGCTTTACCGGCAAAGTGCTAAAATGTCTTTTATAGATCAACACCTGAAGTAATTGCAGTTGGCGACAAGAGGGATGAAGACATGAAAACGACCATGTGTGCCCAACTGAAGGAACAGATGACCTCCGGTGCCCTCGTCATCGACGTCATGACGCCCGAGGATTACGCCGCCTGCCACTTGGCAGGCGCACATAACGTCTGCATTTACGAGATGGTGTTCCTGGACCGCATCGCGGAACTGGCTCCCGATCGGAGCACCGGATTGATCCTCTACGACGCTACCGGGAGCAGTCTTACCGCCGAGGTGGCGCGTGAGCGCCTGGTCCAGGCGGGGTATCAAAATGTTTCCGTGTTGAAAGGAGGACTCGCCGCCCTGAAAGCGGCCAACCTTCCCATCGAGACCGGTCCGCACGTCCGTTCCGACGCCGCGGTGGCGGACGGCAGTTACGCCATCGACACCGAAAAGAGCGCCCTGGAATGGATCGGGCGCAACCTGAACAACCGCCATCACGGCACCATCGCAGTGCAAAGTGGTGAACTCGTCATCCGCGACGGCAGGCTCGCCGCCGGTTCCATCGTTTTGGACATGAACAGCATCGAAAACCGCGACCTGCAGGACCCGTACTGGCGTGATCTGCTGGTCAGGCACCTGAAGTCCGAAGACTTCTTCGCCGTCGAGCGCTTCCCCACCGCCACGTTCCGGCTCACCCGTTGGGAGCCTGACAGCGGCGATTTTTCAGAAGCGCCCGAAGGGACGGTGATAGGGGAACTCACCATCCGGGGCGTTACCCGTCCGGTCGGTTTTCCCGCCGTAGTGGCGCCCCAGCAAGACGGCACAGTCAAGGCCCATGCCCATTTCGACATCGACCGTACCCTCTGGGACGCCGGCTACGGCTCAGCAAAACTCTTCGAGCGTCTCGGCATGCATCTCGTGCACGACCTGATCACGCTGGAGCTATTCATCCTGGCACTGCGAAGGTGATTGGGAGAAAGGATGGTCGGGAATTGAAGTTTCTCTCGGAACTCGGGAGAGCAGGAGCGGAGTTCTCTGCAACAGGAGCGGAGTTTTGTGCAACAGGAGCGGATTCAGTGGAACAGAAGCGGGATTCTGTACAACAGGAGCGGGATTCTGTGGAGCAGGAATAGAATCCCGGAGCAGGAGAGCATTAGCAACGAAGCGCTGCACAAGCACTCACGTCTCCCCCTTTGCGAAGGGGGGACAGGGGGGATTTGCCTTCGCCTTCAGCCCCTACTGCGCGTCACCAGGATCACTGACCGAAGCCTCATCTTCCCCGCACCGGACCCCATTGCAACTGCACACCTTGCACCCCTCTCCATCCCCGCAGGGACGATGCACCACGTTGTACAGCACAAACAGGATGGTCCCCATAAGCACCGCGGCGAGGAGGTTGGTTACCCCCAGCAGGTCCTCGGCCTGGAACAGGCGCCCCCCCACCAACACCCCGCGCACGTCCGAGGCAGCGGAGGCGAGTTTTCCCAGCCCGAAGTAAGAGATAGCGCCGATGGCTGCGATGGCGACGGCGTTCATCGTCTTGGTCATCATGTAATGGCAGGAGAACACGGCGCGGTTGTCGGCCAGGGAGATGAGAACACCAGTGGCGATGCAGAAGGTGGCGCTGGGAAGAAGGAGGTACTGGACCAGCTCGATGGTGGACTGGTTGAGGACGGCCGTTTCCATCCGCTGCGAGGAGGCCGTGTAGATGTGGAGCATGTAGAGAAGACAGGCGCCGCTTCCGGCGAGGATCGCGGAGGACAGCATGTGAACCTGTTTGAGGGCCGCCTGCAAGGCGGAATATAGAGGCAGTGGCAGAGAACGCAACATGGCATCCCTCAACGCCGTCCACCTCACCCCGCGTGCGACGGCTGCAGAACCCCAGGCCCATTCGGGGCCCCACTTACTTCGATTCTTCGCGTACGGGAATTGCGCGGATGCATCGGCTGGTGCGCTTCCCTCTCACGCTGCCAAAAGCGTATACACTATTATATTTAATAAGTAAACAACAAAACTCCGAGTCTGGAGGTGTTTTCTCTGGAGTCGTTGACGCATCCCCCTTGCTCGCCCCTGAAAACAGGCAGTCGGTTCGCTGTACTTTGGGAAAATATGAATCAGCCCGGAGGAATTGTTGACTAAAGTACCCATAAAGAAGTGTCGATAGGTATGGGTGCGTCACTATGACTGAAAATTTCATGTTCGGTGCTACTAAGGAGGATTTATGGCAAACCTCACAATCGCAAAACGGTTACTGCTTGGCTTTGGAACCGTGTCGTTGCTTCTGTTCGTTGTTGTGGGGGCGGGAATGAAAGGGCTCTACAGCAGTGCCGACCAGTTGAGCAACGTTAACCGCATCAGCGGGCTCACGGCGAATGCCGGCAAAGTACTTCTTAACCTGCAAGGGGTCGACGAAGAAATCAGGGGACTCGTCCTGGCCGACACACCAGCGGACCGGGACAAGATCGTCAAACACATCGAGGAGCACCGCAAAGGATACCACCAGGCATTCGACGCGCTGAAAAAAAACACCAAGACTCCCGACGGCAAGAAGCTGGTAGCCGAGTTGGACAGCGCACTCACCGCAGGCGCAAAAGTGAATGAAACACTGATGGCCATTGCGGCCTCGGGAGACGCCGCCAAGTTCAAGGCCGCTATTGCCGGCGAGGGGGAGCCGGCCAGGCAAAAATATGTGGCCGCGGCCGAGGCGCTGATGGACTACTACGCCAAGCGGACCGACTTGAGGGTGAAGTCTGCACAGGAAGCGGGCACTGCCGCCATTACCACCATGCTGATCACCGGGTGCATCGCCTTTTTGCTGAGCGTCGGCATCTGTGCCTTCCTCACCTCGGGGATAAATGGCGCGCTGAAGCAGATAAGCGGTGCCATAGCCGTCATCGTCGGGGGTGATCTTACCCGGCGCATCAACTATCACTCCAGGGATGAGTTGGGCCGGCTAAGCGATCACATCAACGATTTCGTCGGCAGGATACAGTCCATCATGCAGGATTTGTCCGGCGATGCCCACAGGGTGGCCTCGGCGTCGACGCAGTTGCAGGCAACGGCGCAGCAGATGGTTCAGGGGACCGAAAAGATCGTCGCCCAGGCCAATACTGTTGCCACCGCTGGAGAAGAGATGGCGGCGACCTCCAACGACATAGCCCAAAACTGCCACCTCGCCGCTCAAGGCGCTCAAGGCGCCAACCAGGCAGCAGTCGACGGCGCAGGGGTCGTTGAGGCCACTGTGGCCGTGATGGGAGTAATAGCCGAGCGGGTGCAGGGGGCGGTGAGGACGGTGGAATCGCTCGGGGAGCGTTCCGACCAGATCGGGGCCATCGTCGGGACCATCGAGGACATCGCCGACCAGACCAACCTGCTCGCGCTCAACGCTGCCATCGAGGCGGCCAGGGCGGGTGAACAGGGACGCGGATTTGCCGTCGTCGCGGACGAGGTGAGGGCCCTGGCCGAGCGCACCACGCGCGCCACCAGGGAGATATCAGAGATGATACGCACCATCCAGGGTGAAACCCAGAGCGCGGTTCAGGCCATGGAGGAGGGGAGCAAGGAAGTGGTACGCGGGACGCAACAGGCCTCCCGTTCCGGGCAGGCGCTGGAAGCCATCCTCGAGCAGATACACGCCGTCATGATGCAGGCGAACCAGATAGCCACAGCCGCCGAAGAGCAGACCGCGACCACCAGCGAAATCAGTTCCAACATGACCCAGATCACGACTATCGTGCAGGCAACCGCGCAAGGTGCCGACGAAACCGCCACCGCCGCGACGGCCCTTGCCTCCATGTCGGTCAGGCTCCAGGACATGGTCCGGCAGTTCAAGGTCGCCTAACCTTGATGGTCGCCATCGGCGGCTTTTAGTCCAAGCTGATCGTAGCTGGATTACGGACAAACCCTGAGCAGAAGTATGAAAGTGGCGAATGAACCCCCTTCGCCACTTTTTTTGTGCCTGCGTTTTTTTTGCAAGTTAGAAAAGTTTTTCTGATGTCAGGCTGGGTTGAAACAAGGTCCGCGTAATTTTCGCACTTTCATATGGGCGTGAAATGTACTTACATATCGGAAAAAACATCTTTGCGAGGTGGAATTTCAACTAAGTGAGTTTCAAACACTGGTCCGAAAGGTTTCCGCATTTTTTCATGTACGCGAATTTCACACACCTGCGTTTAAAAAACATTTACAAGAGTTAAATTCAACTCAGTTTGTTTTTAGCTCCGGTCACTTTCGTTTTCGCATTTTACTCGTTGAGAAATTTCACCTGAGGTGAGCTTGAAAACAACTAAGTTGAAATTGAATGCAACTAAGTTGGGTTCAAATTCAGGTCCGCGTAATTTATCAATTGTGACCTGGGCAAAAACGACACTGTCCTGCCGTATAAAAATTTTTTCCGCAGTTTTTCACCACTAAGTGCGTTTCAAACGCAGGTTAGCCATCATATTTGCGGCAAGAGTCGCTTTCGGTAGCTCGAAAAGCTTTAACCGGTTCTGCAGATAATTCCGGGAAGGACGGCAGATGCAGCCCACGCAGCCCACGCAGCGGAGCAGGTGGCACCGCGTCCCCCCCTTTGCGAAGGGGGGTCAGGGGGGGATTTGCTCTTAGGTTTAGATCCTTCTGGTGTGGAGAGCGGGGAGGAGAGGCAACTTCGGCCTGCCGTTATGTCGGCAGGCCGAAGTAAGGGAGAAGGTAAAGCTTACAACACGATGATGGATGCCGGCTGTGACCAAGGCCCCAGTCCCTCGGGACGATCGCTCCTCATCCCGACGTAGTACTTGTTGGCAGGTTCCAGGTTCCTCTGGACGATCTTGCTGCAATTATTGTAATGCCCCCCCGGGTTGTACCAGCTCTCTTCCGAGGTCGGCTCCCCTTTACAGAGGTTGATGAAATATGGCCCGCCATTCCTGACGTGGGTTCCGATGATGGTGATGGCTCCGGACTCGTTTCTGATACGCTTCAACTCCAGACGTATCTCGACTTGATGCGGAGACTGCGACTTCTTGGCACTCTTCTGGTGCATTTCCTTTACTGGCAGGTTCAGGATATGGAGGATGGTGGGGTCCTTCTTGTGGATCGCGATGGTCTTCATGTAGCTGACGGAGGAGTGCATTTCCAGCTCGGCGAGATCCCGAATTGCCTGGCGCTGTTGCTGGAGCAGGGTGTCCCCGCGGTCAGCGCCAATGCTCAGTTCTTTCATGCCTACAACATGATCCCGGAACCTCTGCCCGGCATAGATGTGCTCCGGCCGGTTCTCGTTGTACTCTTTGCAGGCATCAAGTCCGTCCGCAAAGCCGTTTAGAGTTACGAATATTTGAGGGTAAGTCTGCTTTCGCAAATTCACATCGACGAAGTCGTACTGGTAAGGCATAGGCACCCCCTTGAGATTTATTAACGGAAACCAATATACCGAATCCCGCAGGAGTGTCAAGGAACGGAGTAGCGCCTCTCAGGTTTTGCCCTACATACGATGCGCCGGCGGGAACTGCGACCTTGCAATCCGCAAGATTTCATCTATAGTACGAAATGCTCAAGCTGAAGCATTTTTAACGGTGGGAAACAAGGACGAGCGTGGCCATCTGATGAAACTGGTATCTGTCATCTTGATCATAGCTTATCTGTTCCTTCCCGCCCTCTGCTTCGGGCACCCCTGCGAAGACCTCTCAGCACATACCAATCACAGTAGCGTCGAGATGAACCAGTGCGACGAATGCCCCGGGAACGATTCCGACAATTGTGAAACCGCCTGCTGCTGTGCTGGTCACGTCCCAGCATCTGCAACCTATCCCCACGACTTCGACATCTCCGAAAAACCGCTGTCCAATCAACCGTATCTTGCACTGCCACGCATCCTGGACAGAATTTTCGTCCCTCCAGAACATCACGCCGCACGCACCCATCATTGTTAAAACGCCGCTATTGTCGCTGCACCCGGTGCAGGGAGCATGACCGGCCACACCACATTAAAAGGCGGATCCCGGCAGTCCCCTGCGGTGGGTTACCTGCTATTGGGCATGAGTGGAGCGATTGCGGCCAGAACGTGTCGCAGGGGATTGCGCAAGATCACAACAAGGAGAGTTTTATGAAATGTCCGACATGTCCAGGAGTCGATCTGAAAATAGCTGAGCGACAGGGAGTGGAAATCGATTACTGCCCCGAATGCCGGGGTGTCTGGCTTGACAGGGGCGAATTGGATAAGATCATTGATCGATCATTTGCGCCGGCAACAACCACTGTGCCTATGGAACAACAGCAATACCAAGCGCCATCACATCGGCAGCATCACAGGGAAGACCATCATGACAGCCACAGCTACCAGCAAAATGGCTATCACAAGAGAAAGTCATGGCTGTCCGAGTTGTTTGATTAGCTGATTCATCACGGGGCGGGCCTGCGAAGTTGCACGAGATTGCAACGTCGCAGCCACGCCCCAACCTCCTGATGTTCTGCAAAGCTGCAATCACACCTGTGAAGGCACAGTCCACTCGAAACTTTGCATCCAGTTCACGCCACCGTCACCGCCATCGGAACCGTTGTACTTGTAGGTGAACTTCAGCAGCATGCCAGGCTCCAGAGGAATCGGCAGCTTTGCGCTGAAGGGAAAGGTCCCGTCCTGTTTCACCTGGCGGGGGATGACGAAGCAGACGTTACGCGCTCTTGTTTTGCCTGCGGCATCGACCGCAGCGACCCAGATCTCGACCCCTTCCATGAAGGCGTAGCGGAGATTTTTGCCCACGCCCTCGACCACAGTCTCCATGCCCGCCGATTTGATCTCCCACGCCAAGGCCATGTCAAACTGCGAATATCGATACGGCAGGGACTTCAACCGTTCACTGTCCACATCGCCCTGCGTCGTGCAGCCGCTGCAAAAGATCGTCAACAGAAAGAGCCAGAGTTTTCGCATTTACGTGGACCTCCTGGGCCTGGGTGATGGAACCGGCCGTTACCCCTTCTGATTCTTGCTAGCGAGGAACCGGTACAGCGGAACCGGCATGAAAACCTTTCCAATTCTCCGGGCGAGATAGGCGGCCAGCAGGAAGGGGATGATGAGGCTGTGCTCGTCGGTCATCTCCATGATGATGATCACCGCGGTGAGAGGGGCCTGGATGGCGCCGGAAAAAAACCCGACCATGCCGAGGAGCCCGCAAACCTTGAAGTTCTGCAAGTGGAACAGCTTCGCGACGGTGAACCCGAAGCCGGCCCCGATGGAAAGACAGGGAGAAAAGATGCCACCGGCCATTCCGGAAAGATACGAAAGGACCGTGGTGGCGAACTTCGCAATCCCGAGCCCTGCGGGCCACTCTTCGATGGAGGAACTCTCGAGGAAGCCGCGGGTGACTTCGTATCCCGATCCGGCAGAAGCTCCGTCGGTCAATAACCCGATCGCGGCGCAGATGATGCCACAATAGAGGGCCCTTTTCCAGGGCTGGGCGGGGAGACCGAACACCTCCGGGAAGGCAAGCAGCCGGGCGAATGCCCCTCCCATGATCCCACCGACAATTCCGAAGACCAGCGTTTCCGGGACGAGCAGGTTCGGGGTAAGCGTGACAGCAGGATGTCCGAAATAGAGGTAGTTCCCGGAGATAGCCATTGCCGCGATACCGGAGAGGATTACCGCCAGCATCACCATTTCCCGGAAACGCCCGAACGCCCCCTCGGTCACTTCCTCCAGGGCAAAGGCAATGCCGGCCAAAGGTGCATTGAATGCTGCCGCGACTCCCGCTGCGGCACCTGCCGTCAGAAAGGTCTGGAAATCGACCTGGGGCAGAACCCTCCGCGTCATGCGCCCGAAAAAAGCGAAGACAGAGGCTGAAATCTGGACGGTGGGGCCCTCGCGCCCAATGGAAGCCCCGGCGATTATACCGACGCAACTCGATATCACCTTCACCGCCGCCGTGCGCAGCGAAACCAGCGGGCTGTGCCAGGGCGGCTCGACCTTGTCGCCGTTCGCCCGGTCTATTGCCTCCAGCACCTGGGGAATGCCGCTGCCGCGAGCCTCGGGTCCGAACTTTTGCACGATGAGTGTCGCAGCGACGAACAACAGCGGTGTGGCTGCGGTCATGAGGTAGGTGTGGCCGTGAAACAGGGTGAAAAAGAAGGCCTGCGAAGCGGAGATGAGGCGTGCAAAAAGAACGGCAGCGCATCCGACCAGAAGTGCCGCCGTCCAGATGGTGAACTGCATGTAGCTTTTCTCGCGCAACTTCCTCAGGTAGCGCAGGTAGTCCCTGGCATGCACGGGCTCTTTCTCCCCTACCCTCTCATGCTCTTCATTGTTCATGGTTCAACCTTCTGGTTCCAGAATTTAAGCGGCAACAGCGTTCACGCCGCCTTGGCGCTACTCCTCAACTGTATGACAAGGTTGCAGAGTTCCGAGCAGAGGATGCCGGCAAGCATCAGGACACACCCTAACAACCCGCGGGCTCCCAACACCTCGCCGAGGAAGAACCACCCCCAGATGGCGGCGAAGACGCCCTCTGCGCTCAGGATCACCGCGGTGTGGGCGGGATGTGCATCGCGTTGCGCCACCACCTGCATGGTGTAGGCAAAGCCCACGGAGATGAGGCCACCGTAAAGGATGGGACGCCAGGCGGCAAAGACTGCGGTAAGCGTCATCGACTCGAAGATGAACGCGGTGATCAGGCTAAGCACCGAGCAGACTGCGAACTGCAGTGCTGAAAGTTTGAAAGGGTCCAGGCGTGGCGAGAGCCAGCCGATCAGGAGCACGTGCATCGCCCAGAAAACGGCGCCGATCAGCTCCAACAGGTCGCCGATGCCGATGGTGAAGTGGTCGGTGACGCTGAGAAAGAAAAGGCCGACGGCAGCGAGGAAGGCGCCGAGCCATGTTCCGACGCCGGGCCGCTGCCCCCAGAAAGTTCCCAGCAACGGAACGAGGACGACGTAGAGACCGGTGATGAAACCGGCGTTGCCCGCCGTGGTGTAAGCGATGCCGACCTGCTGCAGCGAAGCGCCCATGAAGAGAGCGCCCCCGGCCATCAGGCCGCCGTAAAGCAGCGCGCGGTTACCGGCTTGCGGCAGGCTGCCGTGGTAAGGTCCCTGCCGGCGGCGATTCAGAAATACCAGGGGGAGCAACGAAAGACTCCCGAGCGCAAAGCGGACGCCGTTGTAGGAAAATGGGCCCAGGAAGTCGAGTCCTTTGCGTTGCGCGACGAAACCGCCGCCCCAGATGGCGGCAATAAGAAGGAGTAAGAGGTCGGACTTGATGGTTTTGGGCTGCATGCTGTTCCTTAAGCGGTAAAAGTGTCGCGGCGCGGTCGCGGCCGGCTAGTGTCCCTGCTTTTGCTTGCAAAGTCAAGGGGTGACAGGGAAAGACGTCGCGGGAATCAGAAGTGCTTTTTTCTGAAGGCGAGGCCGGAGCCGGTTTTCAGATATTTCTCGAAGGCTGCTGCCTTGGCGTCATCGGTGAAGCCGAGATAGGTGATTAACTTCCAGGGGAGGTACTTGGAGGTGTGGGGGGATTGGCCGGCGTTGTGGGAGGCGAGACGGGATTTTAGGTTTTTCGTGAGGCCGACGTAGTGCTCATTGGGGTGGGAGAGGCTTTGGAGGAGGTAGACGTATTTCATGGGCGGCCTCCGGGTTTTTTTGGGGGGGGCGGGGGAAGTTTAACCGATCTAGCTTGAACGTCCAGATGGGATTGTGGGGGGTGCCTTTGCTTCGCTCGGCAACCTTCGCAAAAGCAAAAGGCTTCAATTGACACTGGCGTGCAATCGAAGCCTTGGGGATGTGACGTGCGGCTGGGTCACTTCGTGGCAAGGGTCCGCCTTCGCTAAACGTCTGCCTTCGCTTCACTGCGGCGGACAGCTACGGTGGACAACCTTCGCCAAAAAACCAAAGGCTTCGGCCGGCACACTTAATGGCGTGCCAACCGAAGCCTTGGCGAAGGTTGGTGGAGGTGGCGGGAATCGAACCCGCGTCCGAGAATCGTACACATAAGGCGTCTACATGCTTATACCTGTTTTTACTTTAGCCGCTCGGGACTCCACAGGCCGGGATTCCCGATTGCCGATTCCGCTAAATTTCGCCGCAGGGCCACGGACTCTCCCTGAAACTATCCCACTAAATGACGTTCTATCCCCACCCGTGGGAGAAACGGGGTAGAACGTTAGCAGGTTATTAAGCTGCTAAAGCGTAATCGTAATTGTCGGCGCTTAAAGCGTCCCGGATTGTTTAACGAGCCACCCGGACCTCGGCATGCAACCTTAGCTTCTTACCCCCGTCGAAACCTTTACACCCCCGTAAAACCTGAATTTCTAAGTTAGTCTCTGTCCCTGGATCCGCGGTTTCTTTCTTTTAGCGCGACCACAACGTCACGCCGCATGTCCTTCTCCTTCATTACTTCGCGCTTGTCGTAGTTCTTTTTGCCCTTGGCGAGCCCCAACTCGGTCTTCACCTTGCCGTCCTTGAAGTACACCCGAAGCGGGATCAGGGTGTAGCCTTGCTCCCTGATCTTGGAGAAGAGTTTGACGATCTCCTTCTTGTGCAACAACAGCTTCCTCATCCGGTCCGGATCATGGTTCTCCCGGTTCCCGAAATCATACGGGTTGATGTGGAAGTTGTGCAGGAAAGCTTCGCCGTTCTTCACCATGGCGAAAGAGTCGTTCAGGTTAGCCTTGCCGTTGCGCAGGGACTTAACCTCGGTCCCCTGCAGCACCATGCCCGCCTCGAAACGTTCCTCGATGAAGTAGTCATGGAAGGCCTTCTTGTTGTTGCAAATCAGCTTCTCGCCCATAACGATCCATAGTACCAGAATCGCCTGCAAAAGGACAGGAGGAAAAACATAAGGGATCTAGGGCCTCGAGTTCCGGGGTAGACTTGCGGGTTATGCCGTCATCCTGACCACCACCCGGCCGCTGATTTCACCTTTGAGGATCGCTGCAATCTTTTCCTCCAGTCCATCCAGATTTACTTCGGTTACCATCTCTTGCAAGTGAGCCGGCTTCCACTCCTCGGCAAGCTTTTCCCATACCTGTAATCTGATATCCGCCGGGCATTTGACCGAATCGATGCCGATGAGACTGACCCCGCGCAATATGAAGGGATAGACATTTACGGGGAGTTCTGTTGATCCCACCAGGCCGCAACAGGTAACAGCGCCGCCGTAGCGGGTTGACTTGACAACTGCCGCCAGGGTATCACCTCCAACGACATCCACACATCCAGCCCATCGCTCCTTCATCATCGGCCGCTCCGAACCTGCTAAAACCTGATCGCGGGGTATGATCTCCGCCGCTCCGAGGTTACGAAGAAACTGCTCATCGGCACTTTTTCCTGTAGAGGCCACTACCCGGTATCCTGCGCGGGCCAGGATTGCCACAGCGATGGTGCCGACTCCACCTGTTGCGCCGGTGACAAGGACATCGCCGTCTGAGCGGGTGACTCCGGCCCGCTCAAGCTTCAATACCGATAGTGCGGCAGTAAATCCGGCGGTGCCAAGCGCCATGGCTTCCGCTTGGGTCAAACCATCAGGAAGTCGCACCGCCCAGCTCGACGGTATGCGGATCAGCTCCCCCCAACCACCGTCCGTCTCCATTCCCAGGTCGTAACCGGTGATAACAACCGTGTCTCCGACGGCAAAAGCGCCACTTTCACACGAGAGCACTTCGCCGACAGCGTCTATGCCGGGAGTGTGCGGGAACAGGCGCGTGACCCCCGGGTGCCCCGTAGCCGAGAGGGCATCTTTGTAGTTGAGGGAGGAGTAGCTGACTCGCACCACAAGGTCTCCCTGCGGCAGGTCGTCAATGCACCGCGCCCTTATTTTCCGCACGAACTGCCCATCATCTGTTTTTTCGACTACGAGCGCTTTGAACTTTGTTGGCGTTGCCATGTCCTTGTCTCTCCTCTATTTGTAGGTACCCCCGCCAAGAAAGTGGAGGTTGTTTGCCGATTGCTTCACCAGCAAAGGGGCTTGTTTTAAACGAACGTGCAGAGCCAATAATTAGACCGATCGTCTATTTATTGGCAAAAAAAATCAGCGTCGCAGCGCAGCGAAGAAAAAATCCGTGAAGAGGTCAAGCGCATCGGGAGCACCCTCCAATTTGGTCCGCAAAACCGCTCCTTCCCATCCGATCCAAAAAACAGCTGCCAATTGATGACAGTCCGAATTTTCGGGAATTTCCCCGAGTTCTTTTGCTTCTCCGAGGCAATGGGCGACACGATCCTGCCAGTCCTGGAAAACCTCTCGCAATTCTCCTCGGAAAGATTCAGGTAATGCCCCCATCTCCTGCCCCATATTTCCAACCAGGCAGCCCCGTTTATACTCATAACGTGCCATGCCGTTGCGCGCACCATCGATGAAGGCTTGCAACCGTTGCAACGGCTGCATAGTGGTATCAAGAAGAAAGCGATCCAGCTTTCGTGCAAAATAGGCGGCATAGCGCGTAAGCAATTCTGTTCCGAAGGCTTCTTTGCTGCCGAAAAAATGATAAAAGGATCCTTTGGGTACGCCAACGCGACGGAGGATTTCATCAATTCCTGCTGAAGAAAAACCCTTTTCGGTTAAAACTTCCACTCCAGCCTGGAGCAGTAATTCCCGTGTTTCGCTGAAACCTCCACCTTCCTTGGGAGGGCGACCGCGACGACGTGTTTGTTTCTCCATAGTTTCCATGCTTAATTATATAGACCGACCGTCTACTAAATGTCAACTTGAAAATAAAATCGATGCCCCAGTTTTCAATATCGTCTTCTGCGCCTTAGGCAGCGTGCCGTGTATCGGCGCTTTCAGATTGAACATTTGACGAGGATCAAGGGCGTCCAAAGCGTAAAAACTGAAGTCCCTAAGCAGAAAATTAAGTTATCTACGGAACTGCCACTTTGATATTTAGTGATATCTGGGGCCAGACTTACAAAGTTGCGATCCCTGATGTTCTTGCCGTTAAGTTTGCAACATTGCAAGCGTGCCCCCAGAACTTCCTAGATTCGATGAATCTCAGAAACCCAGCTGCGTCCCCTTCCAACTGAATCCCGCCCTGCAGTCAAGTCACAGCAGCTCCGCCCTACCCTGGCCAAAAGCACTGCCGTCAATAATACCCAATAATTAAGTAGTTCACAAAAAGACTTTTATTGAACTATCAGCTGAGTTATAGTGCCTTAACCGTTGCAGCTAATTTGCTGTGACAGTGAACGTTTCCCATTGAGGAGAAAACATGGGCAAGATAACTCTGCTGGTCGTCGCAGTCATCCTCTCCACCACTACCGCTTTCGCAGCGGATTTGCCTCCTGTGCTCACCGCACCCCAAAACATTGAGTCAGTGTTGGCGGCTTCACCAGTCAAGGACGAGCTTTGCAAGGCCACCACATCCGAAAAAGACGAACTTGGCCGCCGTGGCTGCTGCTCATGGCATGGCGGTGTCTGTGGCTGTTCCGATGGCAGGGTTGTCTGTTGCGACGGTTCTTACAGCCCCTCCTGCACCTGCCACCACGAGGACCAGCCCAGCCAGATGTAACAAATCAGATGGTAGTCAAATTAGAGAGGAGTCGGAATGAAGTTGTCTGTAGTAATCCCCTGTTACAATGAAGCAAGTACCATTGAGGAGGTTGTCGGCCGGGTTCTGGCCTCACCATATGAAAAAAAAGAAGTCATCATCGTGGACGACTGCTCCACAGATGGCACTATTGAGATCCTCAAGTCGAAACTTGCTGGCCAAGTCAGCATGATTCACTACCATTCCCAGAATCAGGGAAAGGGCGCTGCGCTAAGGACTGGCATAAAAAGCGCTACTGGGGACATTGTTATTATACAGGATGCCGATTTGGAGTATGACGCCAGCCAGTACCCCAAAATCATTGCTCCAATTCTAAACGGCAAAGCTGATGTTGTGTATGGCTCACGCTTCTCCGGAGGCGAAGAGCACCGCGTCGTCTATTTCTGGCACAGAATAGGGAACGGATTCCTGACCCTTCTTTCTAACATGTTCTCGGATCTAAACCTTACAGACATGGAGACCTGCTACAAAGCTTTCCGCCGCGAGGTTATTCAATCCATAGAGATCAAGGAAAACAGATTCGGCTTTGAACCCGAGATCACTGCGAAACTTGCAAAAAAGAGGTGCAGAATCTACGAGGTAGGAATCTCCTACTATGGGAGGACATACGAGGAGGGAAAGAAAATCGGCTGGAAAGATGGGTTCTCCGCCCTTCGCTGCATTATTAAATATAACGTCTTTAACTGATCGCATGATGACAAGTTATAAACATCGTGCCTTCGGCCCTATTGCTATTCTTATCTGTTTCTTTCTGGCATTGCTTGCGGTACCAGCTACCAAAGGAACATTGAACAGCGTCCCTGAACCAGGCGTTAGCGACGGCATAGAATATGACAGCCTGGCATGGCAGCTCGCTCAAGGTCACGGCTTCGCCTTCGACTTTGACGACCCCTCTTTCAAAAAGCCATATGAGGAAGTGGGGGCACCACACGGGTCAGGGAGAGGTGAAACGACCTACCGGCCTCCGATGCTACCGGCAGTGATGGCACTGTTCTATAAAGCATTCGGCAGAACGTTCGCTCCAATCAGGATCTTCAATTGCCTCGTTGTGGCCATGGCAGCGATGTCAACTTTCGTGATGGTTCGGAAAAGACTAGGGTTGACCGCGGCAATTGCGACGACGGCGTTTCTCGCTATTGACGGCAGGACTTGGTTCTTCTCCAACAAGATACTTACGGAAGCTCTTGCGTGCTTTACCACTGTCTTAATTGTATGGTCTCTTCTCAAGTTTCAAGAAGAGTGGACCAACAAATGGGCGGTTGCAGTAGGAATTTCCCTCGCATTAGGCTTTTTCACACGCAGCATCCTGATTTTTTGGTTCCCCATTCTGGCTGTCATTATCCCCTACCTCCACCAGGAAAAGTTCTCCTTAACTCCTGTAAAACAAGGAGTCAAATCAGCGCTCGTCTTTGTTGTTACCTTTATGGTACTGACGACTCCCTGGTTCATCCGGAATTGTGTTGTAATGGGAAAGTTCGCCCCACTCGGAACAATGGGTGCCATGAGCATGGCAGCAGCCTACAGCGACAAAGCCTTGGCCGAGAAAGGTAGGTGGTACGATCTAGCTGCCACCGGTTTTTTCCCGGTTGCTCCATCTGACAGGTACGACACCCTCACCAAAGAAAAGAGGAACGCTGCATATAGCCAGAGTGCCGCGCTGCACTGGATAAAGGCGAACCCCACGAAACTACCGGCACTGGCGTTGTACAAGGTGTGGGACTTGTGGCTACCCGATACACCGCGGCAAACCCTACTCTTCACCTTTTTCCTTCTCGGCTGCTTTCTTTACCCTGTCAAAAAGCATCTAGTTATTTTTGGTGCCATTCTTGTTGCGAACACCTTAGGCGTTGCAGTGACATGGTCGGTCGGCAACAGATTCCTATTCCCCGTTTTGCCGGTAATAGCAATACTGGCTGCTGGCGGCCTCTGTGAGGTGTACCGCATTTACCAAAGCTACAGGGAACAACCTGTTGACTCTCGTTTTGAGTGAAGGGTTAACCACGAGACCAATTGGAAGTCTGGACAGTCTGGGGGCAGGCTTGCAAAGTT
The DNA here is from genome assembly GCF_016458235.1 of Geomonas propionica. GTDB lineage: Bacteria > Desulfobacterota > Desulfuromonadia > Geobacterales > Geobacteraceae > Geomonas > Geomonas propionica. The sequence continues at coordinate 174,469 of NZ_JAEMHK010000004.1, forward strand.
GCAATCTCTCATTGCTTTGCCTCTCATCTTTGCAGCGTTGCAAACGTGCCCCCGCCTCGCCAACAAAGAACGGCCTCTGATCCAGAATCAGAGGCCGTTTCGTGTTGAGACAGGTCATGGATCCCACCTCGTGTGCCTCACAAGACGGACAAAGTGGGAAGGAGCACTCTTCGTGCGAATTATTCCACGCTACATTGCAATGACAGCGACAGGAAGTGCTGTATAATCTGAGGCTTATTCCTTTATCCACTCTCAGAGGCAAGCGGCAATGAATAGCTCACCACCAACACGTGCGCTTGGACGATACAAAGACAGTTTCTTCTCCAGCCTGGTGGCCGGAGTGATACTGGTGAACCTCTTTGCCTACCTCATGGTCGGCAACTCCCTCTACAACAGCCGCAAGCACTATGACAGGCTGGCTGAAGTCGCTACGCAAAACCTCGCCAAATCCCTTGAAGGAAACTTCTCCGACATCTTGGACAAGATGAACATCGTCCTCTACTCGGTCGGCGAAGAGACGGAAGAACAACTGGCGTCGCACGGCATCGACAAGGGCGCGTTGAGCGCTTACGCCAAGCGGCAGGTCCAGGTACTGCCGGAAGTAGATACGATCGCCATCGCTGACAGCGCTGGGAACGTCCTCTGCGGCAGCGACGGCATAACCACCTCAGTAAATATCAGCGACCGCGACTACTTCAGAAAACTCAGCAACGGGCCAGATCAGCAACTAGTGGTGTCGAATCTGCTCAAGGGTAAGGTGACAGGCAATTGGAGGATCATCGCCGCCAGACGCTACAATAACCGGAACGGCTCCTTCGGGGGGGTGGTGATAGGGACCATCGATGTGGACTACTTCGACAAGCTCTTCTCCCACCTCGACATCGGCAAGTACGGTGCGGTCGGCGTTCGAGATGCGGATTTCAGGCTGGTCGCCCTGCACCCTAAGGGGAAGGAGGCGGCAAGCCAGATCGGGTCCAACATAATCTCGCAAAAAACACGCGAGATGATCCAGGCCAACCCGGTTACCGCTACCTACAAGACGGTTTTCGCGCGGGACAACAAGGAACGCATGGTCACCTTCCGCAAGGTCGCCAAGTACCCCTATTACATCTTCGCCACCATCTCGCCGGCCGACTACCTGACTTCCTGGCACAAGGAAGCCGGGGTCGGCCTGGTGCTGCTGTTGCTGTTCACCGCCATGACGGCGGCTTCCGCACGTTTTTTGTACAAGAGCAAGATGAACGCCCTGCTCCACGCAGAGGCCAAACGGTACGGCGACGAGATGAAGCAGGAAAACGAAGAGTTGAACGCGGCGCTGGTCAGGATCAAGCGCCTGGAAGGTATTATCTCTATCTGTTCCTATTGCAAGAAGATCCGTACCCAGGAAGACTCATGGGAGCAGCTCGAAAAGTATTTCAGCGAGCATTCCGACGCCATGTTCAGTCACGGCATATGCCCCCATTGTGCGGACGAGCAACAGCGCATCTTCCGTAAGGCGGCCACGTCACACAAAGAGGGCGCCAATTCCACCTAAACCTGCACCTGTTATTTGCCGATAAACATCTCAGACAGTGATATCGATCGAACACTCAGTCCGACTCAGCTCAGGCGGTGACACCGATGTTCTCCCGACTCTTCACGACCAGGCGATACGCCCTTTCTTTATGCTTCATCTGGGTGCTCCTCATCGCCGTGTCACTGGTATGGTTTTACGTTCAACACAAAAACAACCTCGATGAAATCGCCAAGGCGCAGGCCCGCATCGCTTTCGAAAAGGACCTCCTGTACCGACAGTGGGCGTCCCAACACGGCGGCGTCTACGCCCCGGTCACGCCGAAGACGCAACCCAACCCCTACCTGGCCCATATCCCGGAACGAGACATCACGACCCCTTCCGGCAAAGAGCTGACCCTTATCAACCCCGCCTACATGACCCGCCAGGTGTTCGAGTTGGCCGAAACGGAAAAACAGGTAGCCAAAGGGCATATCACCAGCCTGAACCCGATCAGAAGGGAAAACGCCCCGGACCCGTGGGAACGAAAGGCGCTGCAAGCCTTTGAAAAGGGCGCCAAGGAGGTAAGCGAGGTGGTCACGGTGGGCGGCCGCCCAGTCATGAGACTGATGCGACCTTTCACGGTGGAAACCTCCTGCCTGAAATGCCACGCCGCCCAAGGCTACAAAACGGGGGACATCCGTGGCGGCATCAGCGTGACGGTGCCGCTTGCCGTCTTCTCGGCGGGCTCCAACCGCATACTGGCCAGCACCGCGGCAGCCCTCGTCCTGATCGGCATAATCGGCGTGAGCCTGATCCTGGTCGGGGCAGGCAGGATATCAGAAAGCTCCCGAAGGCTTGAGGAGAAGAACGCCGAACTGTTGAACGAGGTATCCGAACGCGAGATCGCCCAGGAACAGTTGAGGGAGCAGGCCCTCCTTCTGGAGGAGGAAATGGCGGAGCGCCAGGCGGCCAAGGAGGGGGCCGTGGCCAACCAGAGGCAGCTGCAGCTGATCATGGATTCCACCCATGCCGCCATCTACGGCATAGACACATCGGGAAAATGCACCTTCGCCAACAGGACCTGCCTGGAGCTGACCGGTTACGACCATCTCGACGAATTGCTCGGCAAGAACATGCACGACATCATCCACCACACCCTGCCCAGCGGGGTCCCCGCACAGGTGGCGCAATGCAACATCGTCCGCGCCTTCAGCGAGGGGAAAGGGTGTACGGTACGTGACGAGGTTTTCTGGCGCAAGGACGGCACCTGTTTCCCGGTGGAGTACTCCTCGTATCCCATCGTGAACAACGGCATCATCGAAGGGGCCGTGGTCAGTTTCGTCGATCAGACCGAGCGCAGTGTCCTCGAGGCGCAATTGCGCCAAGCGCAGAAAATGGAGGCCGTCGGCCAGTTGGCGGGGGGAGTCGCTCACGACTTCAACAACGTCCTGCAGGTGATCAGCGGCTACGGAAGTATCCTGAAGCTGGATGAAAGGCTCGACGAGCTGCAGAAACAGGAGGTCGATCAGATCCTATCCGCAGCGGAGCGGGCGGCCCAGCTGACCAGGGGGCTGCTGGCATTCAGCCGCAAACAGGTGATCACCCTCGCGCCGGTCAATCTCAATGACGTGGTGGAAAGCGTGCGCAAGTTCTTGGTCCGGATCATCGGAGAGGATATCCACCTGAGGACGACGCCCTGCCCGGGAAACCTTTACATCATGGCCGACCTGGGACAACTGGAGCAGGTCCTCATCAACCTCGCGACCAATGCGAGGGACGCCATGCCCAGGGGCGGGGTACTGGCCATCGAAACGGGAAACCATGAGGTGGAAAGCCCGCTGGACCACGAATCAGGAGAGACCAAGCCGGGTCACTACGCTGTCTTGACCGTCGCCGATACCGGTTGCGGCATGGATGCGGATACCAGCAAGAGGATCTTCGAGCCCTTCTACACCACCAAGGATGTCAGCAAGGGGACGGGTCTGGGGATGGCGATCGTCTATGGCATCGTGCAGCAGCATAACGGCTTCATCAACGTCTACAGCGAACCAGGCCATGGCACCACCTTCAGGATCTACCTCCCCATCTACCACTCCGACCGGATCCGGGACCACGACAACGACAAGCAGACCGAGCCGCCGCGGGGGGGGGACGAGACCATACTGCTCGCCGAGGACGACGAAGCGGTGCGCAACCTGGTCCTGTCCGTGCTGACGCGCTTCGGCTACCGCGTGATCCAGGCGGTGGACGGCCAGGATGCGGTGGAGAAGTACGTGGCGCACCAGAACGAGATCGACATGATACTGATGGACCTGATCATGCCGCGCAAGAACGGGAAAGAGGCCTACGACGAGATCGCCGGCGTGAACCCGGCTGCGAAGGTGCTGTACGCCAGCGGCTATACGGCCGACTTCATCAAGAAGCGCGGGGTGCCCGAGGAGGGCATCGAGCTGATCATGAAACCGATCCAGCCGATGCAACTATTGCGGACGGTACGGGAAGTCCTGGACGCGTAACGAAGTGGAGGCCGGGAGAATTACTGCAGAGGCACTCCGGCGAGATAAACCTGCTCCAGGCGTCCCCGGGCCAGAACGGTTGCCTCGATGCCGGCGCCGGCGTCGACGTTGCAACCGCCCAGCACCAGGAAATCGGCGCGCTTGCCGAGCTCGAGCGATCCGGTGTCGCCATCGATGCGCAGCGCCCGCGCGCCGCCGAGGGTTGCCATGACGAGGAGTTCCTGGCAGGTGAAGACGCCGGGGGCGATCTGCTGAAGGAAATGAATTTCATCCCAGAGGGAAAGCGAATCGTTGCTGGCCAGCGAATCGGTGCCAAGCGCCAGCGGCAGACCGGCTTCCTTGAGCAGCTTGTGCGGAGCGCAGCCGACAAAGAGACGGTCGTTGCTGCGCGGGCAGAGCACGACACTCACGCCGCGCTCCTTGAGGATGGCGACATCGTTGGGGGTGACATGGACCGCGTGCACCGCCAGGGTGGCTGCATCCAGCACGCCCAACTCGTCCAGGTAGCGGGTCGAGGTGGTGCGCATCGGGTGCGGCAGGTACTGCTCCCAGTGCGCCATCGGGTAGAGCAGTTCGGCAATGTCGCCGGTGCTGTCGTGCATGAAAGCGGCTTCTGCCGCCGTCTCGGAGAGGTGCACCGCCTTTACTGCGCCCATCTTCAGCGAAAGATCCTGCAGGCAGCGGAAGAGTTTGGCGGAAACGGTGTGGGGCGTGTGCGGGGAGAGACCAGGGAGAAGCCCCCCCTGCAAGTTCTCCAGCGTCGCCTCCATCCGCGCCACCAGCGTGTCGCAGAGTAAGGGGTCGTGTCCGATCGCTTCCAGGAACAGTCTCCCGGCAAGCGCGGTGTCACGGTACAGCGGAACCAGCGAGAGGTCGGAGAGGATGTCGCCGACCGCGGTGGTGCCGGATTCCACGCAAAGCCGCATTCCTTCCCGGACCGAGTGCTCCAAGTCTCCCGGCTCCAGGCTCCGCTTTATCTTCACCACCTGCTGAATCCATTCCACGTAGCGCTTGGGGAGGTAGTCGAGTTCCTTCCTGAGTTTCCAGGCCGGGAAATGGGTCAGTTCAAGGTGGGTGTGCGCGTTCACCATGCCGGGCATGAGCACCGACTCGTGCAGGTCGGTGACCGGCGCGGAAAACTGCGCCCGCAGCTCGTGGAGCTTGCCGACCGCGACGATGCGCCCGTCTTTCACGGCGAGCGCACCGCCCTCTATGGGCGGAGAGGAAATGGGGAGCAGATAGGATGCAGCGTATATTCTCATTCGAAAACCCCGCCAAGCAAAGAACCACAGAGGACACGGAGGAGCACGGAGGTCTCAGAGGAAACCATAGGAGCATATTTTAGCAGGTAGTTGAGATTAAAGCGAACTTCCTGGAGGCAAATCCACCCGAAGGCAAATCCCCCCTGTCCCCCCTTCGCCAAGGCTACGGGGGGCAGGCTCCCCCTTTGCAAAAGCGGGGGACGCGGGTTCGAGTGCAACTTTTAAACTCGGCACCAGCCGGGATGGGCCATAGAAAAAGGACGCTGACGAATTACGTTTCCATCAGCGTCCCCAATTGTGCTAATCGATCGGCAGCTAGTTCTTCCAGTGCACGCTCTTCAGAGTGGCCTGGCCGGCGGCTTCCTTGCGGGTGGGGAGCATCTTGTTCTTTTCGTCGACGAAGACCAGCTTGGGCTCGTGGGCAATGGCCTCGGCGTTCTCCATGTTGACGAAACTCGCGATGATCACCAGGTCCTGCGGAGCAACCAGACGCGCCGCCGCGCCGTTGATGCAGATCACGCCGGAACCGCGCTCGCCCTCGATGGCGTAGGTCTCGAAACGGCTGCCGTTGGTGACGTCCCAGATGCAGACGGCCTCGTACGGGATGATGTCGGCGGCTTCCATGAGGTCGAGATCGATGGTGATGCTCCCCTCGTAGTGCAGGTCGGCACCGGTGACGGTGGCGCGGTGGATCTTGCTCTTCAGCATCTTCCTGTCCATATTCTTATTCCTCCCCAAGTACAGTGTTGTCAATTAATCTAACTGAGCCGACCCGCACGGCCAGTGCGAGCAGCGTCCTCTCATCGGCTATCTGCAACGGAAGCAGGGTGTCCTGATCCCTGAACTCCAGGTAATCGAGCTCCGCGGCGCTCTCCCGCTCGATCAATGCCAGCGCCTTATCCCTCAAGACGGCGACGCTCTTCTCGCCGCCCCGGAAGGCGTCACGGGCGGCGGCGATGGAACGGGAGAGGCAAAGTGCCGGCTCTCGCTGTTCCGGGGTGAGCCGCGCGTTGCGGGAACTCAGCGCCAGGCCGTCAGCCTCGCGCACGATGGGCATGCCGACAATCTCGACGTCGAAGTTGAAGTCCCGCACCATGCGCCGGATCACGGCGAGCTGCTGGAAATCCTTCTTGCCGAAGATGGCGACGGCAGGCATCACGATGTTGAAGAGCTTGGCGACCACGGTGGTCACACCGCGGAAATGCCCGGGGCGGCTCGCGCCGCAAAGCTCGGTGGTGAGCCCTTCCACGTTCAGGTAGCTCTGGTAGCCGGCGGGGTACATGTCGGCGGCCTTGGGAGCGAAGATGACGTCGACTCCGGCCGCAGCGGCGACCTTCATATCGCGCTCGAAATCCCGCGGGTAGCTGTCCAGGTCCTCGTTGACGCCGAACTGGGTCGGATTGACGAAGATGCTGACCACGACAGTCTTGGCGCGCCCGCGCGCCTCCACCATGAGGGACGCGTGTCCTTCGTGCAGGTACCCCATGGTGGGCACCAGGGCGATCTCGCCCCGCCTTTGCCGCGCGAACTGCTGCATCTCGGCGACGCTTTCGATGACTATCATTTGAAACAATGCCTCTCTTCGGGAAATGCGCCGCCCTTGACGTCGGCGATGTAGTTGGCGACGGCCTCGCCGATGATCGGGGCGAGCTCCGCGTAGCGCTTGACGAACTTCGGGGAGTACTTGCTGCACAGCCCCAGGATGTCGTGGATCACCAGCACCTGACCGTCGCAATGGGGACCGGCGCCGATACCGATGGTCGGGATGGTGAGTTCCTCGGTGATGCGCTGGGCAAGGCCCATGGGGATTCCTTCCAGCACCACGGCGAAAGCGCCGGCCGCCTCGACCGCGCGGGCGTCCTCGATGAGCTTTTCCGCCTGTGCGTCGCCTTTGCCCTGGACCTTGTAGCCACCCATGCGGTGCAGCGACTGCGGGGTGAGACCGATGTGCGCCATGACGGGAATGTCCATCGCGGTGATGGCGGCGATGGTTTCGGCGACGTTCACGCCACCCTCGATCTTGACCGCGGCGGCGCCGCCGTCCTTCACCAGGAGTCCCGCGTTGAGCCGGGCGCTCTTCAGGTCGGTCTGGTAGGAGAGAAAGGGCATGTCGGCGACCACGAAGGCCTTGGGGCGCGCCCGCATCACGGCCCTCGTGTGGTAGATCATGTCCTCCATGGTGACCGGGAGCGTGTTGTCATGCCCCGCCACCACGACGCCGACGGAATCCCCGACCAGGATCATGTCGATGCCGGCGCCGTCGATCAGGCCGGTCAAGGGGAAGTCGTAGCTGGTCAGGACCGTTATCTTTTCCCCTTCCGCCTTCATCTTGTGAAAGTCGAGAACGGTTTTGGCTTTTTGCATCTTCGAGTCGGCTCCTTGGTGGTAACGGTAGGGAAAGGCATGGGCGAATAATTATTCGCCCCGACAGCGGGTCGCTTGCGTTCTGTCAACGTCCCCATTTTTGTATACGGGTGAACAAAACGAGGTACCGGAGCGTGCCGGGCACCCGGCCTTTGCCACGTCGGATGTTCCCGGCCCGCCTCGCGGGCAAAAAAAAACGTCTCCGGTGAGGAAGACGCTGTAAAAAGGACAGTGCGCACGTAGTTGCGGCGCAGTCCTGCTCAGCTTATCGCTTCCCGTACCGGTTCCTCGCGAAATCCAGGCGGTATGTACTGTTGTCGGCGTTCTTGGCGGCTCCACTTATCTATAGCGGGCCAAACGCCGTTAGAAACTAACATAACCCTTTCGAAAAAGTCCAGACTTTTCTAAAAAACAGGAGAAGCAACAAAGAAAAAGCGGTTACGCGAAGCACGCTAAGTATCCGCAAGGAAACAAAGAAAATCACAGGAAGGGGAAAACCAACCGACCAGATTCTCTTTGCGATCATCGCGCATACTTGGCGTCTTTCGCGTAACCGCTTGTAGTATTTACTCGGCGCTCGCCCTGATCTGCTCGAGCTCCCTGACCACTTGGCTGCTCTCCTGCTGGCGCTGCTCGATGCCGTCGAAGATCGCCTCGGCCATCTTGGTGACGTAGTCGATGCTCCCTTTGACCTCGCCGCTATCAACGCTCTGCCGCCCGGCCGCGCTGACCATGTCGTGGGTCATCTCCTTGACGTCCTCGAGGGCGCGCGCCACGGCTTTGGTCGCCTGCCCCTGTTCCTTGGACGCCTTGAAAACCTGCATGGTCATGGCGCTCACATCTTCGATGGAACGGGTCACCAACTGCACGCTGGCCGCCTGCTCCTCGGTGGCGAGCTTGATCTGCTCGGTCATGTCCAGCGCTTTCTGCGAACTTTCCAGGATGCTCCCCAGGGAGGCGCCGGTCTGCTGCCCAAGCTTGACCCCCTTCTTGACCAGTTCCTTGGTGCTGGTCACGTTGTCCGCAGCGATGCGGGACTCGGACATGATCTCCTCGATGATGCCGGTGATCTCGCCGGTGGAAAGGCCGGTCTGCAGCGAGAGGTTCCTGATCTCGTCGGCGACCACGCCGAAGCTCTTGCCGTACTCGCCGGCCTGCGCGGCGATGATGGAGGCGTTGAGCGCCAGGAGGTTGGTTCTCTTGGTGATGTCGTTGATCACGCTGACGAAGCCTTCGATCCTGCCGCTGTTGGCGCTCAGGCGCTTGATCCCCTCGTAAGAGAGATCGACGGAGCGCTGGATTTCCGCCAGGGCGCCCACCGTCTCCTGCACGATCCGTGTCCCTTGTTCGGCGTGATCGTTGACGCGGCTGGAAAGAGAGTGGGAATGCCCGGTGTTCTTCTCCACTTGCCTGAGCGTCGAGGTGATCTGCTCCATAGCCGAGACCGACTTGTACACGGAGTCGGAGAGCGCATCCATGTTCTGGGTGATCTGGTCGGTGGCTACCGAGATCTGGGCCGCCGAGGCGCTGGCGTTGTCCACCGACTCCATGACGCCGTGGCTGGCGGCGTCGATCTTGAGGGCGCCCCCGGAAAGGGACTCGGCCGCGTTCATCAGGCGGTACAGGTTGGAGGAGAAATTATCCCTTCTCTGGGACAGATCCGAGAAGGTCCTGCCCAGTTCCAGGGTGAGCCGGTCGATGGACTGCAACAGGCTGATGCGCATCATGGCCGCGGCGGCCTGGTCCGCGAAGAGGCGGATCGTGTCGACGTCGGTATCGTTGAGGGCGCGGTGGCTCTTCTTGTTGTCGAGGCCGAACACGCCGATGGTCTCGCCCTTGAGGACGATGGGGCAGAGGATGAAGGTCGAGGAGCGCAGCGGCTCGATGCTGTCGTAGGGGGACTGCAGCAGGTACTCGGCGGGGTATTTGGAGATGTCTTCCACGAAGAAGACCTGCTTCTCGACGAAAGTCTTGTAGATGACGCCGGCACGGGGGTCAAGGGGAACGGTGACCTCGGGCCCGACCACGCTATCATTGCCGGCGCTGGCGGCGAAGTAGAGGTTCTTGCGCTCGGGGTCGACCAGGAGCACGTTGACCCGCTCGTACCCCAGCACTTCGTGCAGCCCTTCCACGCAGAGTGCCAGCACGTCGTCGCTGCGAACCGCCTTCTGGATCCGGCTGCCGATCTTGTGGAAGTTCTTGATGTTGTTGTCCAGGACCTTGTAGCGGTTTTCGAAGAGCTTCTTCTGGCCGTCCACTTCCTGGACCAGCTGGTCCAGCTTTTCGCCCTTTTGATGCAGTTCGTCGATGGCCCTGCCGATGAAGAAGCCGACCACGGACAGCACCACCGCGGTCCCGACGCCCATGTAGACGTAGAGCGCCATCCCCTGCGCGCTGTGGGTCATTTCGGAGAAAATCTGTGCGGAAATCGGGAGGTTGGGGTCGGAGAACATCAAAAGACGCAGGACGATCCATCCCAGGGGGGCCATGGCCCCGAGAAAAAAGCCGGCAAGCGCGTACAGCTGGCTCCTGTTGGCTCCGGCGATCGGGTTGTTCATAGGTAAGCCACCTCGTTGCGTTCTTCGCCGCTGGGTACGGCCGGAGAAATTTTTCGCAGTCTAATCCAGACATTAGCCAAAGTCAACCATATCCTTAAGCTAGCGTCCCAGCATGATCCCCAAGGCCTCGGCATGGCGCACCATCTCCCCTGAGGGATCGATCAACTTGAGGCTTCGGACGGCGTCCTCGATGGGGACCGAGGTGATGTGCCGCCCCTTGAGGCAGACCATCTGGCCGAAAGCACCGGCCTCGACCAGTTCCACCGCTTTGACGCCGAACCTGCTGCCGACGCAGCGGTCGAAGGTGGAAGGAGTGCCGCCGCGCTGCAGATGGCCGAGCACTGTCACCCTGATGTCCATCTCCAGCACGCCCCCCAATTCCCGGGACAGCGCCTCCCCTACCCCGCCCAGCCTTTCCACCACCGATTTGCCGCCGGCGGCCTCCTTGACGACGCGGTCCCCTCCCTTGGCATAGGCCCCTTCGGCGACCACCACCACGCTGAAGCGCCGACCGCGCTTGCAGCGCGCGATGATGGCGTCGCGCACCTTCTCGATGTCGTAGGGGATCTCCGGGATGAGGATGACGTCGGCGCCGCCGGCGATGCCGGACTCGAGCGCGATCCAGCCGGCGTAGCGCCCCATGACCTCGAGCACCATGACCCGGTGATGGCTCTCAGCGGTGGAATGAAGCTTGTCGAGCGCGTCGGTCGCGGTCTCCAGGGCGGTGTTGTAGCCGAAGGTGACGTCGGTTTCCATGAGGTCGTTGTCGATGGTCTTGGGGACGCCCACGATGGGGATGCCGCGCCTCATCATCTCCTGGGCGATCTTCAACGAGCCGTCCCCGCCCACGACGATGAGGGCGGTGAGGCCGAGGTTGACGATCCGGGAGCGGACCTCGTCGGAGACGTCGACCAGTTCCACCTTCCCCTCGCGCATGATGGGAAAGGCGAAGGGGTTGCCGCGGTTGGAGGTGCCGAGGATGGTGCCGCCGCGGGGGAGGATGCCGCGCACCTCTTCGAGCCCGAGCGGGCGGCATTTTTCCTGGTGGAGGAAGCCATCGAAGCCGTCCTCGATACCGACCACCTCCCAACCGCGTCCGACTGCAGACTTCACCACCCCCCTGATCACCGCGTTCAACCCCGGGCAGTCCCCGCCGCCGGTCAAAATGCCTATCTTCGTGGCCATTGTTCCCCCCTGAAAGAAAATCGAAAACTTCTAAAACCGGAAAGCTTCAACGCAAAGACGCGAAGGCGCCAGACGCAAAGCAGAAAAAACTGGAATGACAAAAAACGGGAAACGAACTGCATTTATTAACGCAAAGACGCAGAGACGCAATGCAGGCAAACAAACTAAAAAAGCTTAAAAACTCAAATCGCTAGCGCAAAGACGAGAAGGCGCAAAGCAGGTAAACAAACTAAAAAATACAGAAACTCAAGCCTCTAACGCAAAGACGAGATGGCGCAAAGACGCAAAGCAGACAACCAAACTGACTAAAGGTTTCCTTTGCGACTTTGCGGCTTTGCGTTAATAACGCTTTGAAAGCACTTGATTGCCACACAAGTTGTTGTTTTTCCCTTTGCGCCTCCGCGGCTCTGCGCCTCTGCGTTAGAGCCTTTGCTGTTGATTAAGCTTTCAGCGCGTCGAGGATGGCCTGGGGCTCCAGGCGGTTTCTGGGGTCGCTGTCGGCGTAGCTCGTGATGATCTTCCCGTCATGCCCCACCACGAAGGTGCCGGGCATGGGGAGCTCCCATGACTCATCGGCATTGAACTCGGGAAGGTTTACCCCCCAGTCCTTATAGAGACCCTGGACCCAGTCGGGAAGGCGGTACACCAGGCCGTAACTGCGCGCCGCCACGTTGCCGAGATCGCTCAGCACCTCGTACTGCAAGAAGTTCTTCAACAAGGTCGCCTGCGACTTGTCCGGACTCTGCGGCGAGATCGCCATCAGCGAGGCGCCCCGCTGCAGTATCTCCGGAAGTATCTTCTGGTATGCCCTCAACTGAAGGCTGCAGTAAGGTCACCAGATGCCCCGGTAAAAGGTGACGACGGCAGGTCCGTGCGCGAGCGCATCCGCCAGCGCCACCGGAATCCCCACCGCGTTGGGAAGGACGAAGTCGGGAGCGAGATCACCCGCCTTGGGAACCTTGGCGGTTATCACCTTCTGAGCGATCTCCGCATAGGCGCGCTCCAACTGTGCCTTCACCTCCGGCGCCAGCCCCTTGCCCTGTTCCAGTCGTTCGATCTGAGATCTGAGGTCCTGTTCCATGACGCACCTCCGATTTTTTCCTCGCGACCGCCGCTTTTTGGCCGCCGCGCCAGCGTTCCATTCTACGCGGATCCGCCAAAACGTCAATGTTTCTCCGCAATTCCGCCCCGAAAGCAGAGATTCAGACAATCGCATCTTTTTGACCCAGGTCATAAACAATTTGGAGCGGGAGGGGTATTGTCAGATCATCAAGAACACGGGAGGAAGCAGATGGAATTCAAAAACGGCTTGGGCGATACGGCGATTCAAAACGTGATAGCGACTCACCCGGAGATCGGGGAGATCCTGAACCGCTACGAGATCGGATGCGTCACCTGCAAGGTCGGCATCTGCCTCCTGAAGGACGTGGTCTCCATTCACGGTCTCACGCAGGAGCAGGAAGCGGCGGTGGAAAATGAAATAAATGACTATTTGGCGGCAAAAGAGGAAAATCGCAAGGTCGCCTAGCGAAATCGAAACGGCACGCACGTCACAACCACAACGAACAGAACCATATACAAGGGAGAAACGAACATGGCACATGCAGGATGCGGCTGCCCCGGCAGCATGGCAAGGGTTATCGAAAGGAACGAGGCAACCGAGAATGAGAACACCGTGAAGGCGGCTTCCGAGCTCAGGCAGTGGCCGGTACAGCTGCACTTGGTCCCGCCCACCGCCCCCTGGTTCCAGGACAGCGAGATTCTGATCGCCGCCGACTGCGTGGCCTTCGCCCTGGGGAGCTTCCACAGCGACCTATTGAAAGGTAAAGCGCTGGCGATCGCCTGCCCGAAACTCGACGACAGCACCCCCTACGTGGAGAAGCTGGCCCGGATCTTCAGCGAGAACAACGTGAAGAGCATCACGGTCGCCATCATGGAAGTCCCCTGCTGCCGCGGCCTCGACGTGATGGTGCGCCAGGCGCTGGCGCAGTCCGGCAAGGAGATCCCGCTGGAGACCGCGATCATCGGCATCAACGGGGAGAGGAGAAACTAGGCCATGAAACAGGACATCACCCAAAGGCTCAAGGACGAGCACCAGCTGATCCTGCGCATGCTCGCCCTTTTGGAAAGAAACGCACGGCTCACCGAGGAAGGAAGCTTCAAGGATTACCAGTTCTACCTGGACGGTGTGGACTTCATCAGGAACTACGCCGACCGTTTCCACCACGCCAAGGAGGAGGATGTCCTGTTCGAAGCACTGGTGGCCAACGGCATGCCGCGGGAAAACAGCCCGGTAGCGGCCATGCTGATGGAGCATGATCTCGGGCGCGCCTACGTGAAGGCGATGGAAGAGGCGGCAACGAGGGCCTTGAAGGGCGAGGCGGGGCAGGAAGAGGCGATCGTCGCCAACGCCCGAGGATACCTCGATCTCTTGCGCGATCACATCGCCAAGGAGGACGATATCCTCTACCCGCTCGCCGAGCGGATCCTGCCCGAGGGCGTGCGCCGCGGCATCACCGCCGGGTACCAGAAGGCGGAGGAGAAATCCGAAGCAGGATTCGAGGAGCACTACCGTCAGGTCGTGGAGAAGTACGAGAAGGGGTAAACCTAAAGCGGAACACAGAGGACACGGAGAAAGGCCACAGAGGACACAGAGTAAGAAACAGGTTTTGGTCCCCCCCCGAATCGCTTCCCTCTGTGTCCTCTGTGGACCTCCGGGTACTCTGTGTTCCGGGTATAAACGTAAAAAGGGCGGAGTCATTGACTCCGCCCTTTTTTTTACCATTGCTGACGCCCTATTATTCGAGGTTGTCTTCGATCCTGATGTAGGTGCTCTTGGCGCGGATCACCTCGAAGGTGTCGATCTCGGCCAGGGCCTTCCTCACGTCCTCCTCGCGCGCCTCGTGGGTGGTGATCACGATGGGGACTTCGTCGGCGCTCCTGGCGCTCTGCAGCATGGAGGCGATGCTGATGCCACGCGCACCCAGGGCACCGGCGATGCGGGCCAATACGCCGGGGCGGTCGAGCGCCTGGAAACGGATGTAGTACTTGTTGATGATCTCACCGATGGGCTTGATCGGGAGCGTGGTGACGTTCTCGTCCAGGAAACCAAGCGGGGTACAGCGGCGGGTGATGCCGGCGCACAGGTTGCGGGCGAGATCGACCACGTCACCGACCACGGCGCTCGCGGTGGCCTCCATGCCGGCACCGCGGCCGTAGAACATGACCGGACCGACGAAGTCGCCGGTGAGCCTGATGGCGTTGAAGACGCCATGGACGTCGGCCAGCGGGTAGTCGATCGGGATCATGGTGGGATGGACGCGCGCCTCTATCTGGCCGCCGTCCATCTTGCCGATGGCGAGCAGCTTGATGCGATAGCCGAAGGTGTGGGCGAAGTCGACGTCCTCGGAGGTGATCGAGGTGATCCCTTCGGAGTAGACGTCCTTCAGGTCGATCCTGGTGCCAAAGCAAAGCGACAGGAGCAGGCAGAGCTTGTGCGCGGTGTCGACCCCTTCGATATCGAAGGTGGGATCGGCCTCGGCGTAGCCTAGCTCCTGCGCGCTCTTCAGCACCTCGGCGAAGTCGGCGCCTTCCTGGGTCATCCTGGTGAGGATGTAGTTGCAAGTGCCGTTCACGATGCCGAGCACGGTGGAGAAACGGTTGCCCGCCATGTTCCCCTTGATGGCGGAGAGGACGGGAATGCCCCCGCCTACCGCCGCCTCGAAGAGGACCTCGACGTTGTTCTTCTTGGCCGCGGCGTAGATCTCCTCGCCGTGCACGGCCAGAAGCGCCTTGTTGGCGGTGACCACGTGTTTGCCGTTGGCGATCGCCTTGAGGGCGAAGCTGCGGGCGGGCTCATAGCCGCCGATCAGTTCGATCACGACGGAGATCTCGGGGTCGGTTAAGACGTCGTCGGCGTTCCTGGAAAGCGTGATCCCCTCGGTGGAGACGCCGCGGTCGGTGGTGACATCCAGGTCGATGATGGTTTTCAGAGAAATCCGGGCACCGGTCTTCTCAGTGAGGAGGGCGGAGTTTTGTTTGAGCAGCTTTACGACGCCGGCACCGATGGTGCCGAAACCTAGCAGGCCTACCTTAATCTCTTCCATAATCCCTCTTTGATCGATATCAGAATTTAAAAGCAAAGGCGTTTCGAACAGGGATAAAAGGGATCAAAGGGATAACGACTTAAAGCAAATCGGCCCTCAGGCAAATCTGCGCTGAAGCAAATCCCCCCTGTCCCCCCTTCGCAAAGGGGGGGACGTTGGGCCGGCATTGTCGCCTAACCGGTCAGCATCGCTCGTTGGCGATTTCGATCCTGGTCGGACTTGGTATCCCTGGGGTGGGTGTATCCCTTTTATCCCCTTTATCCCTGTTAATTTCTTTGGGGTTTACCCGGTTATTCCTTGTCGGTCACGGTGGAGGCGATCTCGTCCAGGATGCCGTTGACGAAGGACGCGGAATCGTCGGCGCCGAACTTCTTGGCTACCTCGATGGCCTCGTTCATGGTGACGTTCTTCGGAATGTCGGGGCGGTACAACAGCTCGAACACGGCCAGGCGCAGGATGTTCAGATCCACGCGCGCCATGCGGGCCATGCTCCAGTGCTTCGACTTCTCGGCGATGCGTCCGTCGATCTCCTGGAGGTGGCTGGCAACACCGTTCACCAGTTCGGCCGCGAAGGCGTACGCCTTGGAATTGGCCGACAGGGTCGGGTCTTCACCCTCTCCGAAGCTCTCGACGATGCGTTTGAGCGTGCTGCTCGGGTCCTGGGTCACCAGGTCCTTGGAGTAGAGCGCCTGCAGCGCCAGTTCTCTACCTTCTCTGCGTGTGGTCAATTATTTCATCTCCCTGAACAGGTTTGCGGTCTCGATCACCGTAACGGCGGCCTCGAAGCCCTTGTTGCCGGCCTTGGTGCCGGCGCGCTCGATCGCCTGCTCGATGGTGTCAGTGGTCAGCACGCCGAAAGCGACGGGGATGCCGGTCTCCAGGGAGACATGGGCGATCCCTTTGGATACTTCGGACGCGACGTAGTCGAAGTGGGGGGTGGAGCCGCGGATCACGGCGCCCAGGCAGATCAGGGCGTCGTAGTTGCCGGTCTGCGCCATTTTCTGCGCGGCCAGCGGGATCTCGAAGGCACCCGGCACGCGTGCCACGGTGATGTTCTGGTCATCGCCGCCGTGGCGCAACAGGGCGTCCAGCGCGCCCTCGAGGAGCCTCTCCCCGATGAAGCTGTTGAAACGGCCGACGATGATGCCGACCTTGAGCCCTTCTGCGTTCAGCTTTCCCTCTAAATATTTAGGCATAGTAACTCCAGTGAAAATCGAGATTGAGATTAAGACAAAGATTGAGATTAAGACAAAGAATAAGGCTCACGGAGCCACAGCCTGAGGTTATGGGGTTCCTGGATCTTAGTCTTAGTCTTAATCTTTATCTGTTTTAAATATTTTCCAGCAGGTGACCCATCTTCTCCCGCTTGGTCTTCAGGTATTTCTCGTTGGCCTTGGAAGGCTTGATCTCGATGGGGACGCGCTCGACGATGTTGATGCCGTAGCCCTGCAGACCGATCAGCTTCTTCGGGTTGTTGGTCATCAGACGGATCTTCTTCACGCCCAGGTTGACCAGGATCTGCGCCCCGATGCCGTAGTCGCGCAGGTCGGCCTTGAACCCCAGTGCCAGGTTCGCCTCGACGGTGTCGTGCCCCTGGTCCTGCAGCGCGTAGGCCTTCAGCTTGTTGGTGAGGCCGATGCCGCGCCCTTCCTGGCGCATGTAAAGAATGACGCCCTTTCCTTCCTTCTCGATCTGCTCCATTGCGGCGTGCAGCTGCTCCGCGCAGTCGCAGCGCACGGAACCGAACACGTCGCCGGTCAGGCACTCGGAGTGCACGCGCACCAGGATCGGCTCGTCCCCTTTGACCTCGCCCTTGACCAGCGCCAGGTGCTCGAGCTTGTCGATGTCGTTTTCAAAGGCGATGGCGCGGAAGTTGCCGAAGGAACTGGGGAGCGCCACGTCGACGGAGCGGCGCACCAGCGATTCGTGCTTCAGGCGGTATGCCACCAGGTCGGCGATGGTGCAGACCTTGATGCCGTGCTCCTTGGCGAACTTTTTCAACTCGGGCATGCGCGACATGGTGCCGTCTTCGTTCATGATCTCGCAGATGACGCCAGAAGGCTCGAGGCCGGCCAGGCGCGCCAGGTCGACCGAGCCTTCGGTCTGACCGGAGCGGACCAGAACGCCGCCGGTTTTGGCGCGCAGCGGGAAGATGTGACCCGGGCGTGCCAGGTCGGAGGCCTGGGCGCCGGGCGCCACCGCGGTCAGGATGGTGTGGGCGCGGTCGGCGGCGGAAATGCCGGTGGTGACCCCCTTCTTCGCCTCGATGGAAACGGTGAAGGCGGTGCCGAAAGAAGAGGTGTTGTCCTGCACCATCGGGGGCAGGTCGAGGCGGTCGCAGCGCTCCGCGGTCATGGTGAGGCAGATCAGGCCGCGGCCGAACCGCGCCATGAAGTTGATCGCCTCCGGGGTCACACACTGGGCCGCCATGGTGAGGTCCCCTTCGTTCTCGCGGTCCTCATCGTCCACCAGGATCACCATCCTCCCGGCTCTGATCTCCTCAATGGCTTCCTCGATGCTTGCAACAGACATTTATGTAACCTCTCCTCGTTCAGTATCGGGTTGCAGAAGCGGCCTTGCCACAGGTCGCTCGCGCCGATTTGGTTGGACAACAAACCTTAGGGCGTTGACCATATCAAAATTTTCGTCCAAGTGGAAGCAAAAGCAGCTAGATAAAGCCGTTTTTAGCCAGGAGGTCCATGGTGACCCCGCCTTCGTTTGCTCCCCTTCCCGCGAGGAGACGTTCCAGGTAGCGGCAGAGGAGGTCGGTCTCGATGTTCACCTCGTCCCCCGCCCGCTTGGAGATGAGGGTCGTCTTCGCCGCGGTGTGCGGGATGATGTTGACGCTGAAGCTGTCCGCGCCGACCTCGTTGACGGTGAGGCTGATGCCGTCGATGGCGACCGATCCCTTGGCCGCTATGTATTTGGCGAACTGCGGCGGGAACCGGAAGGTGAAGACGAGGTTGTTGGCCACCTCGCGCCGTTGCGTGACGGTGGCGACGCAGTCGACGTGGCCGGAGACCAGGTGGCCGTCCAGGCGGTCGGACAGGCGCATGGCGCGTTCCATGTTGAGCGGCGCGCCGCTTTTCAAGTTCTTGAAGGCGGTGCGGTCGATGGTCTCGGGGGAGACGTCGAAGGTGACGGCGCCGCCTCCTTTGCGCACCACGGTGAGGCAGGCGCCGTTGATGGCGATGGAGTCGCCGATCTTGATCTCGTCCAGGGGGAGCGAGGTCTTGACCGTGAGGCTCCCCGACGCGCCGCGGCGCTCGATGGAGACCAGTTCGCCTACTGTTTCTATGAGACCTGTGAACATCAAAACCTCTTAAACCATTGGCCACGGAGAAAATCTGAGGAAATCTGAGAGAAGCAAAACCTTTTGAAGGTGTAAAACTTTACAGCCTTTCCAGGCTTTTCGTCTTTCTCCGATGTTCTCCGAATTTCTCCGTGGCTAATGGTTTTGCTTTTTTACCGGCGTTCCTTCCACCAGCAGGTCGACGCCGATGCGCTTTACTTTCACTTCTTCGAGTTTGATGGCGTCCGCCATGAGCTGCACGCCCTCGCCGGCGAAGAGCCCCGTGCCGGCGCCGCCGACGAACTTGGGCGCCAGGAACAACATGCAGTGGTCGATAAGCCCGCCCCGCACGAAGGCGCCCGCGAGATGGTGCCCCCCTTCCAAGAGGACGGACTGCACGCCGCGCTCGCCTAGCCGCGCCAGGAGGTCATCGAGATCCACCCGGCCTTCCTTTTCCTTGCAGACCAGCACCTCGACGCCGTGCGCCACCACCGCCTCGACCCGCGCCGGATCGTCACAGCAGGTGGCAATGACGGTCGGCGCCTGCGACTTCAAGCTGAACAGGGCGGCGTGGCGTGGGATCCTGAGCGTCGAGTCCACGATGACGCGCAGCGGGTCCTTGCCGCCGGGGACCCGGCAGGTCAAAAGCGGATCGTCCTTCACCACGGTGCCGACGCCGACCATGATGGCGTCCAACCTGCCACGCAACCGGTGCACCTCGCGCCGCGCGGCGTCACTGGTGACCCACTTGGAATCGCCGCTGACCGTGGCGCTCATGCCGTCCAGGGTGAGGGCGCTCTTCAGCACCACGTAGGGGCGCCTGGTCTGGATCCACTTGATGAAAGGATGGTTCAGCTCCCGGCTCTCCGCCTCCAAAAGCCCCACCTCGACCTCTATGCCGGCCTCGCGCAGCATGCCGATGCCCCGGCCGGATACCAGCGGGTTGGGATCGACCATGGCCACGAAGACGCGCGCGACCCGGGCCTCGACGAGCGCCTTGGCACAGGGAGGAGTCTTGCCGAAATGGGAGCAGGGCTCCAGGGTCACGTAGACGTCGGCGCCCTCGGCGAGAGCTCCGGCCGCGCGCAAGGCATGCACTTCGGCGTGGGGCGTCCCCGCTTTTTTGTGCCACCCCTTGCCGACCACGGCGCCGTCCTTCACGATGACGCAGCCGACCGCCGGATTGGGAGCGGTCTTGCCCACGCCTTTCCTGGCTTCGGCCAGCGCCAGGCGCATCATTTTGAGATGCTCTCCGGACATGGTTCCCTTTATTTTTTCAGGAGGTCCTGCAGCTCGACCATGAACTCGTTGATGTCCTTGAAGGAGCGGTACACGGAGGCGAAACGGACGTAGGCGACCTGGTCGATGCCGTGCAGTTCGTTCATGATCCACTCGCCCAGGGTGGTGGTGGGAATCTCGCGTTCGCCGCTCTCCTGCATGCGGGTCTCCAGGCGGTCCACCAGCTTCTCGATGGTCTCCACGGAAACCGGCCGCTTCTCGCAGGCCTTCTGCAGGCCGTTCACCAGCTTGAGACGGTCGAACGGTTCACGCCGGCCGTCACGCTTGGTCACCAGGGGGAGCACTTCCTCGACCCGCTCGTGGGTGGTGAAACGCTTGCCGCAGGACTCGCACTCGCGCCGGCGACGGATGGCGGCGCCTCCCTTATCGGGGCGGGAATCGACCACCTTGCTGTCACTGAAACTGCAGAAGGGACATTTCATGGCTGCGGCTCCTCGTACTTCTCGACCAGGATGCCGGACTCGCGGATCATCTCCTCGGCCAGCTGGTCGGGGTAGCCGGAGAGGTAGACCACCCGCTTGATCCCGGAGTTGATCACCATC
Organism: Geomonas propionica; assembly: GCF_016458235.1. GTDB lineage: Bacteria > Desulfobacterota > Desulfuromonadia > Geobacterales > Geobacteraceae > Geomonas > Geomonas propionica. The sequence goes on from NZ_JAEMHK010000004.1 coordinate 195,088, forward strand.
TTCGAGCAGATGATGCAGGGCATGGTGTTGCAGTACAGGGTCGCCCCTTCTATAGAGGTGCCGTGCTTGGCGGCCTGGATGATGGCGTTCTGCTCGGCGTGCAGGCCGCGGCAGAGTTCGTGGCGCTCGCCGGAGGGGATCCCCATCTTTTCGCGGAGGCAGCCGATATCCAGACAGTGGGCGGTACCGGAAGGCGCGCCGTTGTAGCCGGTCGCCAGGATGTTCTTGTCCTTCACCAGGACGGCGCCGACCTGCCTCCTCAGGCAGGTGGAACGCTTGGCAACCAGGCGTGTGATCTCGATGAAATATTCATCCCAACTCGGACGCACCATAACGAGCCCCTCTCATGTGAAATTTGGCCAGAATAGCCGTTTTCGCTGGCCCGGTCAAGCGGCGTGAAAGAACATGGCCGCGGGTTCTCATGAAGTGGCGGCAGCGCTTCCCGTACTGGGCCGGTCGCTCTCCCCGGTGCAACGGACTGGAAAGTTCTTGCCCAGTGCGGCCAAAGAGTGTAAGAAGTACCTCTTTTTTCCTGAGGAGATTGAACATGCACGCGACAGATACAGCACAGTTACTTGAAATAGTTGTAGAAGAAAGCGGATTGCCGCGCGGCGGCGTGCTGGCGACGGTGGCGCTTTTGAACGAGGGGGGCACCGTCCCCTTCATCGCGCGCTACCGCAAGGAACAGACCGGCGAACTGGACGAGGTGCAGATCCGCGAGATCGAGGACCTGCTCAACTACCACCGCGAACTGGCCGAGCGCAAGGCGACCGTGCTGAAGAGTATCGAGGAGCAGGGGAAACTGACCCCGGAACTCTCACAGCGCATCGCAATCTGCCGCAAAAAGACCGAACTCGAAGACCTCTATCTCCCCTACAAGCCCAAGCGTCGCACCAAGGCGACCATCGCGCGCGAGCGCGGCCTGGAGCCGCTGGCCCAGTTGGTCCTCGCCCAGGAACTCACCGCCGGCTCGGCGGCGGCTGCCGCGGCACCGTTTATCAACGAGGACCTGGGAGTCCCCGACGCGGCCGCCGCACTGGAAGGAGCCTCGCACATCCTGGCCGAGCAGCTTGCCGAGGACGCCGACCGGCGCGCCATGGTGCGCGACCTGACCCGTGAACAGGGGATCTTCTCCGCGCAGCTTTTAAGCGAAGGCGCCGACCGGGAAGGGAAGTTCAAGATGTACTACGAGTACCAGGAGCCTCTCAAAACGATACCGTCACACCGGATGCTGGCGATGAGGCGCGGCGAGAAGGAAGAGGTGCTGCGTCTTACCCTGCTCGCGCCGGAAGAGGAGATCGTGGCGCGCCTGAAGGGCGGGCTGATCAAGAGGGAAAGCATTTTCAAGGGTGTGCTGGAAGCGGTCGCGGCGGACGCCTACAAGCGGCTCATCGCGCCGTCCATCGAGGTGGAGCTGAGGCTCGAGGCGAAGACCAGGGCCGACGAGGCCGCCATCGCCGTCTTCGCGCAGAACCTGAGAAACCTGCTGCTCCTTCCCCCGGCTGGAGGACGGCGCGTACTCGGCGTCGACCCCGGCTTGCGGACCGGGTGCAAGCTCGCCGCCATCAGTGACACCGGACGTTTCCTGGAGCAGACCACCATCTACCCGCACACCGGCGGGCCCAAGGCAGAGAGCGCCGGGGCCGAGCTGGTCCGGCTCGTGGAGCGTCACGACCTGCGCCTGATCGCCATCGGCAACGGCACCGGCGGCCGCGAGACGGAAGTATTCGTGCGCGAGGCGCTGCGTTCGGCCGGGGTGAAGGCCGAAACGGTCATGGTGAACGAGGCGGGCGCCTCGATCTACTCGGCCTCGGACATCGCCCGCGAGGAGTTCCCGGAACTCGACCTCACCATCCGCGGCGCCATTTCCATCGGCCGCAGGCTGCAGGACCCGCTAGCGGAGCTGGTCAAGATCGACGCCAAGAGCATCGGCGTCGGCCAATACCAGCACGACGTGAACCAGTCGCTGTTGAAAAAGGCGCTGGACGCGGTGGTGGAATCCTGCGTCAACTACGTCGGCGTGGATCTGAACAGCGCTTCCTGGGCACTCCTCTCCTACGTCTCCGGTCTCTCCGAAAGCCAGGGACGCGCCATCGTGAAACACCGCGATGAGAACGGGGCCTTCCCGACCCGGCAGGCGCTCCTGAAGGTGGCCCGCTTCGGCCCCAAGGCGTTCGAGCAGGCGGCAGGCTTCCTGCGCATTCGCGGCGGAGAAAATCCCTTGGACAACACCGCGGTGCACCCGGAGAACTACGCGGTCGTCGAACGGATGGCGGCGGATCTCAACGTCACCGTGGCCCAACTCGCCTCCGACCCCGCCCTTAGTGGCGGTATCAAGCTGGAGCGCTACGTCACCGACAGCATCGGCCTCCCTACCCTGCGTGACATCCTGGCGGAGTTGAAGAAGCCGGGGCGCGACCCGCGCGAGCAGTTCCAGACTGCGGCGTTTCGGGATGACGTGGTCACCATAGCGGATTTGAAAGAGGGGATGATCCTGCAGGGGGTGGTCACCAACGTGGCAGCCTTCGGCGCCTTCGTCGACATCGGCGTGCACCAGGACGGACTCGTGCACGTAAGCCAGTTGTCGCACCGCTACTGCAAGGACCCCAACGAGGCGGTCAAGGTGGGCGAGATCGTCAAGGTGAAGGTACTCTCCGCGGACCCGCAGGCCAAGCGGATCTCGCTCTCCATCAAGCAGGCCGCACCGGAGCAGGCACAGAAGAACGCGACGCCGAAGAACCAACCGAAGGCGAAGGAGCAAAAGCCTGCCAACGATGTCTCCGGGTGGGAGCGCGCCGGGTTCAGGATTAAGAAATAATCAAAACCATTGGCCACGGAGAAAATCTGAGAACATCTGAGAGGAGCAAACCTGTTTATTGCTCAAGATCTTTCATTTCGTGTCCCGTTTCTGAATCGGCTGACAAGGAACGATGATGCACTGACTTGAGCCCTGTCACGTTTGTGATTTTCTCAGATTTCCTCAGATTTTCTCGAACCTACGCGCTAACGCGCTTCGGTCCGCAAGCCGTGGCCAATGGTTTGTTTTTTAAACAAGAAGGGGCTGCCGGAATGGATCCGACAGCCCCTTTTCTTGTTCTCGCTACTTATTCGCCGTTAGCAGGCGCTTCTCAAAAGCTTGCGGCCGGTCTTGAAGACGACCTCGACCTTGCCTGCCTGGCATGACGCCACGACGCCGGTCCCGAAGGTGGGATGGCTGATCAGCGTGTTGGTCTTGAACTTTCCTTCCATGCTGTAGGCTGTCGCGAGATCCGGGTCGAAAGGACGGATCATGTCCTCCCAGATTGCTTCGTCCGATATCGCCGGTGCCTTGGCAGCCCTGGTACGCGGGGCCTTTGCCTCTTTTTCAGCCTTTGCTCCCTTCACGGTGGCGGCCTTTGGTTCTTTCGCGGGACGATGGTTGTGCTCGCTGCCGCAGGTGTTGCATTTTACCCGGACTACCTGCCCCGCCACCATCGCCACGATGGTGTGGTTCAGCAGTGCCTTGCAACGCGTGCATTGCGATTCCACCATGTCTCCTGCCGTTAAAGCTCTTCTTTCCATTGGGCCTCCCTGACCTTTTTATGCTCAAACAAAAAGGGCTTAACCGTCGGCGGCTAAACCCTTTCCATGCGTTATCTGATCGCGGCGGCACTCCCCGCTCATCTGCTTACGTATCGTTGGTTTAAGCGTTCATGATATCTTCGATGTGCTGTTGAAATATAAGGGATTTCGGCCGGCGATGCAAGGGAAAAAACCCTAAGGGAAGGCTCACTGGGCGCGGCAGTACGGGATTGCCCCGCTCAGTCTGCCGCGGTACCGCGGCGGCAAAAAAGCAGGCGGGCGATCATGACTTCGAGAACGATGGCGAGGTAACCGCCGACGGCAACGTCGCTCAGGAAGTGATAGTTGGTGGCGATCAGGGCAACTCCAAGCAGGATGGAGACGAGGATGCCAAGGGTGCGGGCTTCGGGATAGAAGCGCCAAACGGCAGCCAAAAGGGCGACGATCACCAGCATGTGGCCGGACGGGAAACCCTCGCAGTGCTCTTTCATCTGGAACCAGTGAAAGCCGTAGGCACCGGGGTTGGTGAGCCAGTAGCGCGTGTTGGAACGGCCGAAGGCTACCTTCAGCAGTGCCTTGGCCAGATAGGAGGCGGGTGCCAGCCAGAGTACCTCTTTGGCCAGAAGCGTGGCGCGGTCGAGGATCCCCTTCTCCGAGCGCAAGAGGTAGAAGAAAAAAGAGCCGGCCGTGGCGACGATCACTACCGCAAGCAGCAGGTCGGGAAGGTCGGAGGTGACCAAGCGCCAGTGCCGGTTGGCGTAAAGGTAGTCGGTGACGAAAGTGGCAAGCGGTACATCGAGGTACCAGACGCAAAGGACGGTGAACGGGACCAGCAGCGCCCCGCTCAGCGCCAGATTGCGGGATGTCCTGTCAGAAACGTCGGTCATGCAGATCCTGGTGCAGCGGCGTGATGTCGAACACGGCTACACCTAACACAGATGCGGTCCAATATGAAGCCGAATTTGCAGCATCTGCCTTAGTGACAGTTGTGAGCCAGGCATTGCAGGCAGTTCCTGAAGGTGCAGACGCCGCAGGCATGTTCCATCAGCACCGGGATGTTATTTGCCTTCGCCACCTGCATCGCCTCGATCTTCACGCGATGGGAAACCTTGTTGGTGAAGATCACCATGGCGTCTGCCTTTTTGAGTTTCGCCGCTATGTTGGTTTCCGAGGTGCTGAAAAACTGCAGCTTCACCCCGGCACGTTCCGCTTCCTCGAGGTAGTGTTTTCCCAAGCGATCCATTCCGCCGATCAGAGCTATGCACATCTTGCCCTCCTCCGAGGCGTCCGCACCTCGGCTTTGATATTCACTTTCACGATGCTGCCAAAAAAGGGGCGCCGTGCTGCTGGTACGAATCAGCGGCGTCGTTAATGCTGTTTTTCAGGCACTCCAGCGGGTTGCAACCGGAAGCAAGCAGCAGCGACATCCTGCTGCGGCACTCGCGGTGGCATTCGGCCAGGCGCAGGCTCTGCTCCGGCTTGCCGAAGATCTTCCACGGCCCTTGCACGGTGAAGGCAAGCGGCGCCCACCCCATGAAGCCGATGACGTCCTTCAGCGGGTAACCGAGGAACACGCCGATTTCGTGAGGGAAGCCCTCCCCCGTCACGCGCGTCGCCAGTTCGTCCAGAACGCCGTCGAAGTGGTCGACGTCGCGGTAACCCGCTTTCCCCAGGATGATGCGCACACTCTTTTGAGCGATGAGGGAGCCGAGGGCCTCCTGCGAGTAGAGCAGGAGCAGGATCGAAGAGCCGCGGTCGTCGAGAACCCGCACCTTGAGCCCGCTCTCTTCAAGAAGCGGGGCGCCATGTTCTTTCCAGAGGAGGTAGAGGTTGCGACCGCAGGAGCGGCGCTTGTTGGTGAGGCAGACCAGGTTCGCTGGCTTGGCCCCTTGCAGCACCTCGGCAAGTTCCAGCGCCAGGAAGGAGGCGAGACATTCTTCGTCGGTCGGGTAGAGCCCGGCGAAATCCTGCCACGCAGCCCTGGATTTAAGGGTAGCGCCAGGGGCATCAACGCCGTTTAAAAGACCGTCTTTAACTCCGACCAAACCGTTCATGCCCCCTCCACAGTCCCTGACATTGAATCTGCAATCTCTCAGCAGCTTATCCGCACTGGCAACAGATCACTCACCCGAACTGATTCGCGATAATGAAAACCGTTATCAGTTTTATAAAGAAGTTGATGACTGATGTCAACAGCTAATTTCGGAAGGATGCTTTTTGCGGATGTTAAGGGCGGCGATGGTTGAAGGTGAGACTCTCATTGCCAGGAGGTCCGGCCTCTGCCGTGCGGCAGAAGCCGAGCCCCAGACTTTTACTGTCAGTGCCCCCAAGGCTCAGTGAGCTGAAGTGATCTCCTCAGAGCATCATCAGCGGCTGCGATATTGTCTGGGTCACCCAGAACAGTCTCCACCCACAGGTTGAGTGCGCGTACGCGACGCACCTCAGGTAGAGGGGAAGTCAGCAGCGACTCCAGCGCGGAACTCTTCTCCTCGAAGTCGATGTCCAGGTACCACAGGGCCAGCACGTACGAAGCCACGCCCTGTTCCGACTTGAACCCTTTGTTCTCCGCCAGTTCGACCGCGGCAGTCAGGAACTCAAGGCGCTGGTCCCGTCCGATCTTGTAGTAGTCGCTCAGGTCGCGCATCAATGCCGCGTCCAGCCTCTCGACAAACTCCGCGCGCGCCACCTCGTTCATCTGCTCCACTCGAATTTCCATGACTCCTCCCCCAGATGATGACTGCGGCCGGATCGTCACCGCACGAACCGGGTCTTCTAAGGCTCTTTGGGCGGCTTTGGTTTCTCAGGCGAGGCTCGCACAGAAACCGCCGGACTGCCTCCCTGGTTAATCAGCACTTTGCTACCGACGATGTTGACTCCCGCCGGGCTGATATCGATGAAGTTTGCTCCGACTTTCAATGAGACCTGAGTCAGTGATTCGATCACCACAGCCTTTCCGGACAGGATGATTACCTCCTCCCCGGCCTGCAAAGCGCATTTTGTGGAAACCTTGAGTTGCAGGTCCGCTCCCAGTGAAAGGGAAAGGGTTCCGCCAATGGCTTCATTACTGTCGCCCACAATTTCAACGTGCTGATCGCGGGACACCTTCTCCAGCCGGTCCCGGGTAACGATGAGGTGACGGTCCTGCCCGACCCACTCCAGCGAATCCTCCTCCACCCGGTTCACCTGCTCCCGCTGCGCGTGCAGATACAACTGTTCCGCACCTTTCTTATCCTCGAATCGAAGCTCGTTGTGCCCTTCTCCACCGGGAGTCGAGCACGACTTGAGGCAGCTTCTGGTCTTCTCCGCGGGTAGTTGGTACGGCGGCAAGTTCACGCCATTATGGAGTTGGCCGATGATGACCGGCCGGTCAGGATCACCCTCCAGGAATTCGACCAGGACTTCATGGCCAACACGCGGCAAAAACATGGCGCCCCAGCCGTTACCGGCCCAAGGTTGCCCCACCCTGATCCAGCAGGAGCTGCTGTCATCGCCCTTCCCCGCCCGGTCCCAGTGAAACTTTACCTTCACCCGTCCGTACTGGTCGGCATGGATCTCCTCTCCCGGAGGCCCGACAACGACAGCCGTCTGCGGTCCCTGCACGACTGGCTTTGGTGTCAGACGCGCCGGACGATATGGCGTCTGGTGAGGTATGCAGACGTAACTGTTGTGGTAACTGGAAATGGAACCGGTAGCGTATGCTTCCGTTACATCATGCTTTACGGACACCAGGAGTAACTCTTTCCCCTCCAAGTCGCGGTTGCAGTGATCTCTCAGCCTGAAGCGATAGCCGCTGGCAAAGGCACGACAATCGCTATTGCCAAAGAGAACGGTGGCCATAGTTTCTTCTTCCTCCATACGTATCCGTGCCAGCCTGTCGCCTGCGCTCCTGCTGCCATAGCAACCGGGAGCATCGTACACCTCGCATTTTGCCCACTGTGACTGGGCTACACAGGGAGATTCCGTTTTTAATCCTGTCCTTGGAATGGCGAAGTTGTAGTCGTTAAGGGAGTATCTGCTGGGATGAATGAAGCGTGTGACTTCGAGGGCGGTGATGACGTCTTCCTCCCTGGTGCCGGTCGCGCTTGAGCGCGACGAGACGTTCTGCTGAAACGGACAGGGCGGATTGGCATCGGGAGAATCGGCGATGATCATCGTGTGCGTCCCATCCTCATGCCGGAAAAAATAGAAGAGACCTTCTTCCTCCAGAAGACGGGATATAAAGTTGAAGGCAGTTTCCCGGTACTGGACACAGAACTCTCTCTTGTCGTAACTTCCGCGCAGATCGAAGCGGTACCAGGACAAACCATGGCTCTGGAATACCTGCTCTACTATCTCGGGGGTGGAGCGGTTCTGAAAGATCCTTATGTCGGCACTCTTGCTAAGGGTCCAGAACCAGGAAACCAGTGTGCATCTGTAAAAGAAGAACGGACTATCTTCACCGTCCTCGCCGCCCGATCTGCCCTGCGTGAAAGTGGAAATGATCCCGTTCAGGTATCTTTTGTTGCCGTTAGCAAGGGTGATGGAGACAGTTGCATTGCTGCCGGGCAGGGCTTGCAGCGGAATCGAGTGACGCTCGGACAGCAGAGACAGCTCGAAGTTAAAACTGCGGGAGATACCCTCCTCTCCGGTTAATTCCATCAAGAGAAGGGCGTCTTCACCTAGAGAGGTGCGGATGGAAATGAGCCGGTCGCGCTGTGTGAACGTCATGCTGTACGCCTCACTTCGTCGGGATTGAAGGTCACCAGCGGGTCCGCGTCAAGAACGGAGTCTGGCGCTTTGAGCCAGGTGGAACGGCCAAGCCTTGGTGCATCGGAGGTTGCTGCACCGAGCCGGCATGGGGGGACTTCCTCTTTCTTTAGCTTCAGCCGGACTTCACACTCATATTCAGCCCCCGCCAGGAACCGGACCAACGACAGAAGCCTTGCCAGCTTGTCCCCTTCCCAGAACCCGCGAAACTCACGGTATCCCATCGGCCCCAGAGACAGCCGGAACGTCGACGTGATGTCACAGATCTGGCCGCCACAGACAGTGTCGACGCCAAGCCTACAGTTCCCCTTCCCAACGATAGTCCAATCCGATGGTTCCAACTCGACCACACGCGGCACGAACTGCTCCACTTCGGTGGCCAGTCCGAACAGCGACTGTACGATCTGAGCGATGGTAGCGGCAGTTGCTGCCGGGCGGCCGGCAAGGCCACTGAAGTGAAGCAGCGCCTCCTCTGAAAGGGGAAGTTGCTCCCTGAGGCCGTTGGTCCCCAACCCCAGGAAACTCAGCAGGTGCCCCGAAAAAACGTCACTGTTGTCGGCCTTTTTCTGCGGCAACAGACGGTTGCGCTTCCATGCCCGGTAAAACAAAGAGACCAGGCGGTGGTGAAAGATGTCATAGAAAGCTCCCATCGCCGTATCCTGGGCTTTGTCACGCTCCAAGAGGAGTTCGTGGTACCAATGCGGCAGCACGCCGGATGGGCCGATCAGCCCCAGCGCGGCAACCTCGACATGCACCACGCCGTCTTCGTCTTCGGTCATCCGTCCGATATCGCTTGGGGGGAAGGCAAACCCTTTGGCAGAGGTGAATCGAATCGTTTCGGCTCCCGGTGACAGGGCCTCTCCCACTGCGGGAGTGGACCGTCCCGCCCGTTCCAGGCGATGCACGGTCGGGAAAAAGCGGTGTCCGTGGCGGGCGGGATCTTTTGTCATAACAGCACCCGGTCACCGCTGCGCGGTGGCCACTGTTTGAAGATGCTGTTGTCACGAGTGGTCTTGGCGATGACTTGCACGAAGGAGTTCACCGACACGTACTGTCCGAGAAACCGCTCCAGCACCGCGGCAAAAAGGTACAGGCTGCTGCCGATGTATTTCTCCTCGTCGAACTCGATGGTCACCTCCACGCCGCGGCAAAAGCCCGCCCCCATCCGCCTGGTGACGGGACGAGAGCTCACCGACTCGATGCCATTGATCTCTTGCCTCGTGGAAGCAGAGCCGCAAAAGTCATAGAGGTGCAGAATCTCTCTCAAAGCTCCGGCACCAGTATCAACCAGGGAAAGATAGTTCAGAGACAGGTGTGAGATGAGGCTTCGTTGTCGCCCGCCGTCAAGGGGGGGACGCAGGGAGGTGGTCGGTTTGATGAGGCAGGAGATAGCTTGAAGCGGTGCGGGCAGCTCAGTTTGAAAATCTCCAGCCGGGTCGCCGAAAGGGAGCTTCGCGGGAAGGTCTCGATTTGAACAGCTGCACCGGACCAGCACCGTCTCCGGTACCGGGCAATTCACGTTGCCATTGCTAAAGGAAAGAAAGACATCGGTGCCACCGTCATGCGGGCGCGACGAAGGCCTTCTGTGCATGTGCCACAGGGGGAGTTCACCCTCGCAGCCCGGCCCGTTTTCAACGCCGAACACCGGGCTGTAACGCTTTACTTCCGAAGGCGAATCCGGAGTGACGGCGGTAACGTCGTCAATGGAGAGCACCTCCATCCCGTCCTCCCGCCTCAGGTCTGCAACGACGCGGTAGTCGGAGCTTTCATGATCCAGCCGGATCGGCTCCGCCACCTTGTTGAAGATGTTGACCACAGGAGTGGCATACAGGCAGAAGGTGTCACTCCCGACGACAAGGCACTCAGGCGCGGGCCGGTCCAGGTAGAGCAATAAATCCAGCAGCTCACCGAAAGCTTTTCCTTTCAGCCCGACTATCTCAAAAGACAGGAACTTCTGCGGGAGGGTGAAGTACTCCAAGAGCAGCCGGTACCCGGGAAACATTTGCTCGGGAGCGGGGAGAAGCCCTTCCTCCGCGGCGAACCCCACGGGAAGGAGGGCGCCAGGTGGAAGCTCCAGCCTCTCGCTCGCTGGCGCATCCGCCGCGCCACACTCCATCAGGCACACGTGGCTCAGCAACAACTGGTACAACGGGAACACATGCTGGGGCTGCCCGTTGAGGTGGAAGCGGAGCACATCGCCTTGAAAGGCCCCCCGGTGCACCCTCAACCTGATCCTCACTACCTGCTGCGCGCCCCTGACCTGACGCCGCGGTTCCTCGAGCCGGGCGTCGACGACTTCGATGGGCCAGAGGGTCACGGGGTAGACCGTCCTGAAGAGACAAGAGACTCCATGCACCGGCTTTGAGAACAGCTCCGTTCCCTTTGGGATGTGATAGCCTGCCTCGGGGAGATTCCTGAAGTTAGGCCCGAACTTCACCAGGGAAACGGATGGGATCGGGGTGACCAGTTGCGGATAGAGAACCTGCAAGAGCGATTGGGTGATCTCAGGCAGGCCATCGTCGATCTTGCGCTGGATGCGGGCGCACAGGAAAGCGAATGCCTCGATGAGGCGCTCCGTGTGCGGGTCCTCGCACTTGCTGGGCTCGAGCAGGAGTCTCCCGGCGACCTTGGGATACCTCCTGGCGAAGTCGCTCCCCATCTCGCGCAGAAAGCTTAATTCTCTTTCGAAGTAGTCGAGGAAGTCATCGGGCATAGGATCACGAGAGGATGGTGTAGGAACCGCTGTTGAGGTCGAAGTGGGTATCGAAGGCGGTGGGGACCGTTACCGGCTCAACCTGCAAGACGGCATCGATCCGGAAGCTGAGGCTCCGCTCCCCTTGGACCTGGCCAAGCCTCACGGTCACCTCCGTCAACCGCGGTTCAAAAGTCTCCAGCAGTCGCACGATTTCCAGGCGTATCGCCTGCTGCACCTGGTGCGAGCGCGGGTTGTCCGAGCTGAAATCGCGGCTGCCGTAACTCAAAAGGGAGCGCTTCAGATGGGAAGGGAGGGGGACTGGCACCTGCGGAGCCAGCCCCCTGTGAGGATAAGTTGTGGCGAAGGACCTGGTGTTGAAGAGGTTCTCCAGGTCGCGCAGCACCGAGTCGATCAGCGACTTGACGCTGCCGCGACGAGAGCAGGCGGATGCAGCGAGACCGCCCGGCTCCGGGTCGGTGAGCCTGTCGAGTAAGGATCTTCTCGGTTCCGGCTGGTAACGCATGGGTCCTCCCGCGTTCGTGCCCGTTTCAATCACACTTTCTTGTTGGTCTCCAGGTTCCACCCTGCGGCCACCTGCCCGCCGCCGGTGCCGTCGGAGCGGTTTTGCTGGGTGTAGGCGAGTTCGATCTTGCCATAGTTGAAGGCGATCTCCTCGACGGGGATGGCTTCGCCGCCGTGCGCGCTGCCGCCGGAGCGGTTCAGGCTGATGATCACGTTGGAAAGCTTGTACTCCATGTATTTCAATTTATCCCCGCCTGCCCGGCAGATCTCCAGGGTGACATTGGGGATGTGCTTGCCGGTGGCGCAGGCTTCAAAGAGCTTCGGGCTCGCCTTGTCCAGCACCTTGACGACGCTGAAATCGGAGAAGCTCGCCCGCTCGGCGGAGGCGCCGCCGGCGCTGCTGGCGGTGCCGGAGGTGGGCTGGGTGACGGAGAAGTTGTAGGAGAGGACCTCGATCCAGTCCCTGTGCTTATCGTCGCTGCTCTCTCCCGGTATCCCTTCTATCTTCAGGAACGCATCAAAGGCCATGACTTCCTCCCTTTCATGGTGGTCTCAACTTCGCTCAGTTCGTCCGGGGCGAAGGGAGGTTGGCGACGAGCCTCAGCGAGATGGTCAGTTCATCGAGTTGGTAGTGCGGCTTCAAGTGGGCGACCGCCCGATAGCATCCCAGCCGGCCCGGCTGATCGAAGACCTCGATACGGGCTTCGCGCAGCGGGAAACGCGCTTTCATCTCCTGTCCCGCATCATCATCCAAGAGCACGTACCGGCTGATCCACCGGTTCAGGTAATCCTCCACGTTCTTCCTGGTCCCGAAGCTGCCAATCTTGTCCCTCATCATCGCCTTCAGGTAGTGGGCAAAGCGCGACACGCAGAGGATGTACTGCAGTTGGGCCGAGAGCCTCGCGTTGGCATTGGCGGCATCGGTGTCGTAGATCTTGGGCTTGTGGGCGCTCTGGACACTGAAGAAGGCGGCCAAGTCGGTTCCTTTGCAGTGCACCAGGGGGACGAAACCAAGATCGGCAAGCTCCTTCTCGCGCCGGTCGGTGATGGCGATCTCGGTCGGGCACTTCGCCGCCAGTTCACCTTCGCCGGTGTCGAAGCTGTGAATGGGGAGATCGGCCACCGCCCCTCCCCCTTCGACGCCGCGGATGGCAGCGGTCCAGCCGTACCTGGAGAAGGCGTCGGTAATGCGGCCAGCGAGACAGTAAGCGGCGTTGCCCCAGAGGTATTTACCGTGGTCGCCGGCGACCTCTTCCTCGAACTGGAACGACTCAACCGGGTCGCTGTCCGGCGTGTAGGGCAGCCGCATCAGCACGTGCGGCAGGCACAGCGCCACGTACTTGGCATCCTCCGACATCCGGAAGGAACGCCACCGGGCGTAGTCGGCACCCTGGAAAACCTTGGCCAGATCCCTCGGCCCGTCCGGCCCCGCGTAGCTGTCCACGCCGAACATGGTCGAGGAAGCGGAGGTGATGAGCGGAGCGTGCGCCGCCGCGGCAACCTCGGACATGCGGGTTAACAGCGCCAGGTCCTGCGGCGTGTTGCCGAACTCGTAGTCCCCGACCAGGCAGCCGTAGGAGGCGCCGCCGAAGCTGCCGAACTCCTCCTCGTACACCTTCTTGAAAAGAGACGACTGGTCGAACTCTGACGCCTTCTCCATGTCCCGGGCCAGTTCCTGCTTGGAGGCGTTCAGTACGCGGATCTTCAGGTCGCTGCCGGTCTCCGTCTGGTGCACGAGATAGGAGAGTCCGCGCCAGGATGCCTCAAGCTTTTGGAACTCGGGATGATGGATGATCCGGTTCACCTGATCGCTGATGAGATGATCGATCTCGGCGATCCTGGTGTGGATCATCCGCTCGATGTCGCCGCCGGGCACCATCTCCCCGGCCAGCACCTGCTGCACCAGTTCGACCAGCATCTCCCTGGCATATGGCTTCTGGTCTTCGTAGCGGGCAAGCCGCCCTTCGCTCACGATCAGATCGAGCAGTTCCGGGGCAGGCTGTGGTTCAGCGAAGCGGATCCCCTTTTCTTGGTCGAACTCTTCCATGGCTCCCCCCTTTTCAGGCGCTCTCGCCGCCGGTACCGCTGCCGCCGGTGGGGCGGTGACAGATCTTCTTCAGCGCGTCACCACCGGTCAAAAGATCCCGCAGCAGTTCGTCCAGCCGGTCGTTTCCGTCCAGCCGGTTCAATAGATCGGAAAGTCTCCCGCGCGCTTCGACCAGTTTGCGCAGCGGCTCCACCTGCCGGGCCACGCGCTCGGGATGAAAGTCATCCAGTGAGGCAAAACGCAAATCCACCGCGAGTTGGGAGCCATCGCCGCACAGCGTGTTGTCGACCCTGAAGGCAAGGTGCGGTTTGATTGCTTCCATTACGCGGTTAAAACTATCCCGGTCGACTTCCACGAACTTCCTCTCCTTAAGCTTGGACAGAGGGGGTTCCGGCGAACCGGACAGGTCGGACAGCACTCCCACGACGAAGGGAATCTCCTTCACCTCCACGCCGTCGTCGACCTCGACGTCGTACGTGATACGGACCCGGGGCGCCCTCACCCGCTCCAGCCTGTGTTGCAAACTCTCCGAAGTAGCCATGATCTCTCCTTTGCCGCGCCCTTAGTGGGGGTACGGCATTGCCTTGGTGACATCGAGCAGACAGATACGCTTGAAAAGGAGCTGGGCCAGATCCGCGTCGCAATCGCGGGGTCCCCCATCTTGCAGACACCGGTAATACGCCACCAGCACTTCGGCAACCCAAAGCGGCGACTCCCAGCGCTCCAGATGTAGTTCTTCGATAATGCCGTACAGCTCCTCCACGATGGGTCGGGCCAGGTCCGCCCTTCCCGCTTCCAGGCACAGCTTGGCCATCAGGAGCCGGACCCGGTCGCGATCCCGTACCGAATCGGTGGCGTTGCCGGCGTGCAGCAGCATGGCGAGGGCATCCTGCAACCGCCCGGCCCCGACTATGGCCACGGCATCCCGCCACAGCGAGTGCTCCGGCTGTTCTGCTCCAGACCCACCTGAAGGGGCTGCGGGAAGATCGGGCAGGCGTATTTGGGTATCCTCCCCGTGCAGTTCGCTCAGAACGGTAAGGGATGCCTCTTGCTGCAGTCCCACTGGGGTAGCGGATGCCGCTGGTCCGACCTGCGCGCGGTACAGCGTGTCGACGAGCCTGCTGCAGCCGTCGATGGCAGAGGCGAGCTCGGCTAGAGTCGGTGCCGCGTCCAGGAATTTCTCCTCGAGTACCGTCGCCAGCCGCTGCACTTTGTGGTTGCACTGGGAGAGCCCTGTCCGTAGCGTCGCGGCAAAGCCTGCACCCGAGCGTGCGACCGCGGTATCAAAATCCTCTGCGCTCACCGCCGACTCCGCCAGCAGCTGTTCGCGCCGGCTCTTTTTGTCCTCGTCGATTTCGCCATAGCGGTTGGTCACATCTGCCTCGCAGCCCACCTCCCGGGATTGACGCCATTGAAGCCAGGAGTATCCGGGAGTGAGTTCCGGGTCGGTAAGCGGAATCTGCCTGACCTGCAAAGCAACCTTCCCGTTCAGGAACTGAAAGGGAGTGGCGCGATATTCCAGGTCCCCCTCCTCCGTCAGCGGGTAAACCGTGTCCCAGAAGCGCTCGGCGAGCCCGGTGATCAGTTCGAGCCCCGACTCCAGACCGGCAAAGCCTTCGGTGACCGTGAGCCCTTCGGCAAGCCACACCGCGATCTGCAGGTCCTTGGTCTTTTCTCTGAGGGCAGTGGTAGCCAGGGAAATCGCCTTTTCCCAGTTGGGCTGCTTGACGTCGTGCTGCCAGTCTCCCATGGCGGTGGCATCCTCGTAGCGACGCGCCTCCATGATCTCCTCGTAGACGGTCGTGTAGCGGAGGTCGCTTCCGGCAGGGCTTTCTGAGGAGATGGGCTGCAACAGATCCTCGATGCAAAGGTCACTGATCATGGCACCCCCTAGTCCCAGCACTCGGCGATCTTTACCGGGACCCGCGCGGGGAGGGGCTCGGCCGGCTGTGCAGCCAGGTCTCCCGCGCCGAAAAGCTGGTAATTTACCTTTATGAAGCGCACCCCCAACCGCTGCAGGGCTTCTTTTTCATGGGGAAAGTTGCTGGGGTAAAAGGTGTGCCGCCCGGCTGGGAACTCACGCAGGAATTCGGTAAAGCCGCGGCTGCCGGGATATCTTCTGGTGAGGGTGGTTTCGCCCACATCGATCTGCAGCACGACGTCGCTGCAAGACTCCGGCATGTAGACGAAAGGCCTGCTCACCGGGTAGTTCATGTTGACGATGGACTGCACCCCCGTGGCGCAATGCAGCTCCAGACGCGTCCCCTGGGGCTTGATGCGGGCTTCGGCGTTGGCGTCCGTGGGTAGCCCCTTGATGGTCACTTGGTACACCGCTTTGGGTGAACCGGCTGCGGTGGCAACTTTGGCCCTTCCTCCCTGTGCCAGGAAAGAGTAGAACTCGGGCTTGAAGGGGATGGAGCCGCCGAGGGCGGACTTCGCGAAATAGCCGCGCGCGGGGCTCCAGCCGATGAAGGGGTTCACGTAGTCGCCGACGTATTTCCAGACCGGCCCGTCCTTGCCCAGGAGGTACTGCAGCGTCTGGGGATCCCGGCTTCCCTGCACCTCCTTCAGCACCGTCTGCTCCCACTGGGCTTGCAGCGCGCAGGCCGTTTCCATGCGGATGTAGGTGCCATAGAAGGTAATGGGGCCGTAAATGAGACGGGCGAAGGTATCGTCTCCCTGCCCCTGCGCGAGGAGCTGGTTCAGCCGCTGGGCGGCCTCTGCCGCCTGGAACAGGGGCGACTTGCCGGCCTCACCGGAATCGCTGAAGGCCTGCAGCGCCATCCGGTGTGCCAGCGTCCTTGATTTCGCCACCGGAGCAATTTGTGCCACGGCGTTCAGGTATTCTCTGGCCTGGTTGGCGCCCTGGCCGTCGCCGGAAAGACTCCCTTTGTTGCCCCCTAGCCGGCCGATGCTCCCTGCCACCCTGCTTGCCTGTGCCGACAGCGAAGCTGCAACCCCGGCGGGCCCGGCGCCTTTCAATGCCTGGAAGCGGTACAGCTCGGCCACCCAGACCGGCAACGATTCCGAGGAGTCAAAGGGCTGCAGTTCCGTCAGGACGCGTCGCATGAAGGTGAAGTAGGGGCCCTGCTCGCCACCCATGGTGGCCGCCGTGCTCTGCCACTCCTTGGGCGCCAGCAGCCTCAGCGCGCCGTTGGGCAGCTGGGCGGCAAAGGTCTGCCAGGCATTAAAGGTGGCCTCCCGGTAGCTGCGCCAGAACTCAGCCCGCGCCTTTTCCATGATGTCCCGCTCCGGGTACGCGGCGGCGAGTTCCCCGAGCAGCCCGGTGATGCGCTCTCTTCCTTTGCGGGTGAAACAAGGGGCCAACGTGGGTTCCCCCAAGAGCACCCTCGATCCTCCCCAGAATTCCTGCAGCGCAATCGGAGTCGCCGTTTCCTCCCGGTTCACGTACCCCAGCACCCAACTGAAGTCGGCTCCCTTCAACAGCACCAGGCGCTTGAGCAACTGCTGCAGGCGCTGCAACTCCTCGGACATCTGGGCGGGATCGCCAAGCCAGGCGACATAGGCGAGGTAAAGGTTGCCGGCTGCGGGATCGGACCACCCCTGCGATTGCGACACCAGCACCCGGTACTCCGGAATCGGGCGGGCCGCCAGTCCGGTCCCATCCTCGCCCGAACGCCTCCCCTTCAGGAGATTGCAGCGTCGGCTCATGTGCAGGACCAACCCTCCGAACGCGGAATCAGGCAGCGCCGGCGAGACGGTTTCCAACGCCCCCGCCATTTCCGCATCGAACGGCGCCAGCAGGTGCTTCTTGTATTCCTGGCAGTAGCGCGCCTTGAGTGCCTGCTCGACCTCGCTGGCGCGGGTCAGGCCGAAGCGGGGCACCCACCAGTTCCGGTTCTTCAGCTCCACGTCCACGACGGCGCGACGCATGTTTTCCAGAGCGGCCAGATCGGCGGCGGTATCCCCCTGCAGGTGCGGCATGCCGGCCGACGCAATGGAAGCCTGGCGCAACACGGCAATGTTCTTCACGAAGGCGCAGGTGAGCATGGCGCACAGAGAAACACCGACTATCAGCCAGCAGACCAGGGCCAGGTTGTCCGAGAGGCGCCGCCACTTCATGGTCCGGGCACTGGGGCTCCACAAACCGCGGTCCCGGGGCAGAACCTTCTCGAAAAAGTCGTGGAGAAACGGTGCGTGAGCCACGGGCAGTGGGTGCGGCTCGCCGTGGCTTCTGTGGGGGGTGGGGCGAACAGGGACAGCGCTACAGAGGTAGATGCCGCGCAGAAGCGGCGTCTCCTGGTAATGATTGCGGCCGAAGGCGGCTGGCATGAATAGCTCGAGCCCAGGGCGCAGCGCCCGCAAGCGATCGGGGAAGAGGAGCAGGCGGCCGCTGGGTGGCGTGATCGCCGCACGATGCAGCAGCAAAAGACGCAACATGCGCAGCTGTGAGTCGATCGAGTGGGAAAACCGCTCCAGCAGGTGCGGCACATCGGCGTCCAGCTCGCGGTTCAAAAGCCCCATGGGCTGGTCCAGAGTCTCAGGAGGGAGCTCGCCGCAGAACTCGGTCAGGCCGGTTACCAGGTCGCACTTGGTGATGAGCAGGTACACCGGGAAGGTGACGCCGAGGTGGCGGATCATCTCCTCGATGCGGCAGCGCAGTTGCCGTCCCTGCTCCTCCAGTGACGCGTGGTCCCCGGCCACCAGTTGGTCGGCAGCCACGGCGACGATGACGCCATTGACGAGCTCGCTCCTGCGGTACCTCTTCAGCAATGACAAAAAGGTGAGCCACTCGTCGTGATCGGCAGCCGGATCGACCGGAAGCGCGTAGCGCCCGGCGGTGTCTATGACGATGCCTTGGTCATAGAAGTGCCAGGAGCAATTCGTCGTCGCCTCTTCCTCCGCCCCTTCCGAAAACGGCGACAGCAGCCGGGCGCTTCGCACCGCGCTGGTCTTGCCCGATCCGGTGGCGCCCAGCAACAGGTACCAGGGAAGCACATGCAGAGGGTCGCCTTCCTGCTTGAGATGCGATCCCTTCAGGGTCCGGACCGCCGCCCGAAAACTCTGCTGCAGATCGAAAATGCGGTCCCGCCGCGCCGGCTCCATCGGCGAGGCATCGAGCCGGAACGATGCCTCGGGCGCCGGCTGCGCTGATGCAGGGAGCGCGTCCGGCCGCGGCTTCCTCTGCTGGACGAGCTTTTTGATCCCTTCCAGCGCTCCCCACAGCAAGAGCAAGATAAAGGGGAGGAAGATTCCTATCCGCCACGGCCAGGGCAGGAGTGGGATCATGACGAAAGAGATCACCGCGGTGGGAAGCAGCGCCGCGCCAAAGAGCAGATATTTACAGTAGGTGAGCACGGTGAACTTCACGACGCACCTCCTCCGCTAGAGGTTCGGAAGGGTCAAACCGTTCAGCACGTATCGGTACACGAGGTACATGATGGCGAAGAGGATGACCGGCGCCGCCATCAGGACCACCGACAGCGGGGTGATGGCAAAATCAGTCTGCGGCCTCGGAGTTGCCGTGGGCGGTACATCAGGCAGGGACTCGGGGAAAAGGGAAAGGCCATCCAGCGTCGGAACAGAGTCCGTTCTCCCAAGAAACCGCTTCAACTGCGCGCACCTTAACTGCTCCAGCAGATACTCCCCCTGCTCCCCGATGTAGCGCCCTTTGAAGCCGAGGGCGAGGCAGGTGCAATAGACTTCGTGCACCTCCGGCTGCGGCCCCAGGGCCTCCAGGCGCTCGAAAGCTTCCACGCCGGCATCGGTGGTCTGATAGAAAAGTCGCTGCAATTGCTCATGCTGCCAGTGTTGCCGGTCAGGCCACTGCGAGGCCAGCAGGGTCTCGTCGACCCAGGCACAGACGATAAACCTGGCTTGGTCGAACTGATCCGGGTCGCACCCCGCCGCCAGCGACAGCGATTCCGCTTGTGCCAGGAGCTCCCGGATCTCCCCTTTGACCAGGGCATACTCCGGCGGACACTGCGGCAGTGCGTTACGGAACTCCACGACATGGGCCAGCAACGGCATGAAGCAATCGACAAGTCTCATGATCAGCCCCTGGTGACGATCATCAGCTCGGCCTCCAGGTCGTCAGGTGCCTGATCCCAGGAGAGAGCGACGTTTTTCCATTTTTGCACGAGGTCCCAATGTTCGGAGCGGCTGTCTAGGGCAAAGTACAGGGATGAGGCCCGGCGCGGAAGCTCCTGGGGCGGGTTGGGCAAGTGCTCCAGGGGGATGCCCGGCAAGGCCTGGGCAATCAGCAGAGGGAGCCTCTCCCGCGCGCCGAGCTTGGCCAGGCCGGTGAGGGACGCGAGAACGAAAGCGTGGTCCGCCTCGGTTGTCAGCGCCAAATAGAAGCGTTTTTTTCCCTGGAAGTGGGCTGGGGTGAGATCGGCCTGAAAACAGGTGCCGTCAAAGCAGAGCCTCACGGCGTACTCCGGGCCGGTGCAAACCTGGTCCAGGAGCTTCAGGATCAGATCGTGTGCCTGTGCGAAGCAACCGCCCAGGTCGAGGTGGTTGTAGTCGGGAAGGAAAGTGGTACCGCCGGCCAGTTCATCCCCCGAGCAGGCGACGGACTCGGAAAAGCAGGAGAGCTCGGCTACGAGTTGGGCGAGGACGCTGTACAGCTGCCAAGGGTGGACCAGGGCTCGGATCAAGTGGTCGAGCTCGGCCAGGTAACGGTTCACCGTCCTCAGGGCGAGGAGGTAAACCAGATCCTTGGAGCCGAACTCGGCCTCTTGGATGCCGCGCTGCTTCTTGCAGCTTTCCATGCGACGGGAGCGCACCGCGACCAGGTCCCGTATCCTCTGCACCAGGTCCGCAAACAGCGGCACAGCGGCGATAGTGAGCGAAGGGGGAATGAAATCAGGAGCGATCTCGAGTTCCTCTCCCCGCATCTCCAGCCTAGTGAGAGGGAGCAGCAGGTAGTCTCCCAGAAGGTCCAGCTCGCTCTCCCAGAAGAGCTTCAGGACGTAGTCCAGTTGCCGTACTTCCGCCGCGGGACCGCCTGCGTACAGATCGGGGCAGGACGTGGCGTCGGCAGCTGCCAGGTAGCGCGTATCGGATCGCCCCGCGGCATCACCCGGCTCCCGGACCGCCACGTTCTCCGCCCGCGCCTGCCATTTCTTAAGCCCCAGGTACACCGTCAAGGGTGCGCCCTTGCCTACCGCCTCTTCTGGGATGAGCCGCGCTTCCACCACGGCGTTCCCGGGCAGCTCGACGTAGGTGCCGTCGGGAAAGAGGAAGGCACCGCTGTCAACTTCGATGGATCGGAAACCTTTCGAGGAGGTTCTGACCGCAGCACGGGAGATGCCCCAGAAGTGCGGCACCAGGTGGCTGTGGTAGGGGATCAGCAGGGAGTGCGCGCCGCGCTCGGCAAGCTGGAAATGCTGCGGCTGCAGGAACATGCCCTGATGCCAGAAGATGGAGCGCTGCGCCGTGTTCATTCGACCCTCGCATTGGTTATCTCTTGGGCCCCAAGGTCCAGGTGCAGTACCCCCTGCGGTCCGTTCTCCGCGGCGCCGGGCGGTATGAAGAGCAGTTCAGTAACCTTCCTCTTACCCAGGGTGTAGTATCCAGTGGCGAGCCCCAAGTACCGGGCTCCTTCCCCCTTGTCGCAACTCTGGCTGAACTCCTGTCCCGGTTGAACAACCAGGAGCCGCGCGTTTATCACCGAGGCATCGAAACGACCGCATTCGAGGAGCTTGGGCACGCCGTCCTTGTTCAGCGCCAGTTGCCTGAAGCCGTCCGGCTCTTTGAGCTGGTACAGGCACAGCAGCAGCGCGTGGGAGCTCTTGTCATAGCGATTAAGCAGGGGATCCGCCTGGACCTTGAGCCGGATCACGTTGGCCGGCGGCGTGGAGGCGCCGCTTTGCGCCAGGCGCATGTTCATCGTGCAGCCAGCCAAGCAACCGAGGAATGCAGCGACGAGAAGTATCCTAAACATGGGCTCTCCTACGCGCGTGTTGACATGCCAGGCGGCATGCTTTCGGATGTCGCGCCCAAGGACAACGCACAGGTTAGCATAAATTTATTAACTGCAAACACCGGGGCTGGATTTTAATTTGTGCCACCGCCGATGGGACTTATGGTATAAACGAGGCTTGTTTGGGGATAGCAACAGGGGAAGAATCGGAGCCAGCGTGATGCCGCATTTCGTGGCGGACGACATAACGGGGGTGATCCTGGTAGGTGGCAAAAGCCGCCGCATGGGCCGGGACAAGGCATTCCTCGAAGTGCAGGGAAAGCCCCTCTTCGAGCGGGTGCTTGACCTGTTCCGGGAGTGCTTTGCCCAGGTGGTGCTGGTGGGCGACCGGGGGGAGCGTTTCGCAGATTACCCGGTGCGCGTCCTTCCCGACCTCATCCCCGGCAGTTCGCTGGGCGGGGTCTATACCGGCTTGTCCGGCGCGGACAGCGAATGGATCTTCGTGTCCTCCTGCGACCTCCCCTTCCCCAGCAAATCGATCCTGCAGCACCTGTGCTCGCTCAGAGAAGGTTTCGACGCGGTGGTCCCCAAGACCAGGCAGGGGTACGAACCGCTCTTCGCGCTGTACTCGAAGAGGTGCCTGGCACCGATCGGGGAACTCCTGGCGGGGGGCGAGTGCTGCGCCTACGCCTGGTACCCGCAGGCGAAGGTCAAGGAGGTTGGTCCCGAGGAGATTGCCCGGCTCGACCCGGCCGGCACCGCCTTCCTCAATCTCAATACACCGCAAGACGTTGTCAATACAGGAGGAATTACATGACGGTCAAGGCAGTATCCTTTGTGGCAAAATCCGGAACCGGCAAGACGACCCTGCTGGAGAAGGTCATCGTTCACCTCAAGGCACGCGGCTACAGGGTCGGGGTCATCAAGCACGACGCGCACCGTTTCGATATCGATCATCCCGGCAAGGACAGCTACCGGCTCACCGCGGCCGGCGCCGACACCATGCTCATCTCGTCGCCGGAGAAGCTCGCCATCATCAAGAAGCACACCCAAGCCCCCCCCATCGAGGAACTGATCGAGACCTATTTCGGCGATATGGACATCGTGGTAACCGAAGGTTTCAAGAAAAGCGGCATGCCCAAGATCGAGGTGAACCGGCAGGAGCGGAGCACCACGCTCCTCTGCCGCGGCGAGAGCTATGATCCCACCCTGGTCGCGGTGGCCAGCGACGGCGACCTCGATCTCGATGTCCCTGTGCTGGACCTGAACGACCCGAGCGCCGTCGCGGACTTCATCGAGGAGACCTTTCTCCAGTAACAACCATGCCTGGAATGGATGTAACAGAGGGGCACCGGCGGGTGCCCCTTTTTTTACGGGTGAGCCGCCGCGACCTGCACCGGCACACCTGTTCGCGGCACAGGGCCAGTCACCAAGGTTGGTGTTCACCATCTCACGCGCCACAATGCAAAAACCCCGGGAGCCTTTCGGCTACCGGGGTTTTGTTAATTAATTGGAGCGGGAAACGGGGTTCGAACCCGCGACTTCAACCTTGGCAAGGTTGCACTCTACCACTGAGTTATTCCCGCTCAACAGAGATCCTGTTTATAGCAAAAGCGGCCTGGCCAGTCAACCTCTTTTTTTAATGTCAGCAAAAAATTTCAGCTCTCAAATTGCTAAATGTCGTACTATATCGGGCACCATAGGCTATACTGCTGACACGAAAAATGACGACACAGTGACTAGCCCATGTGCATCGTGCTCATGGTCCTCGCACTGAGACAGCCTCACTGACAGGCCCCCCATCGGGCACCTTCCCCAAACCAACAAAGGTCAAAGAGGAAAATTCCATGGAGAACAGAAGAGCGGAGCTGATCGAGACGCTGCTGCCTAAGGACACCAATTCGTACGGCAACATCTTCGGCGGCGTGATCATGAGCATCATGGACAAGACCGCCGGCGTGGTTTGCTGGCGCTATTCCCGTAAGCGCGTGGTGACCGCCTGCGCCCAGCGCATCACGTTCCACACCCCCATCAACGTGGGCGAGGTGATTTACTCCAGGGCCACCATCATCCACGTGGGGCACAGCTCCATGGAGGTCGAGGTGGAAGTGGAGGCGGAGAACGTCACCGACGGCAACAAGCGCCTGGCCGCCAGCGGCGTCTTCACCATGGTGGCCGTCGACGAGAACTGGCACCCCGCGCCGGTGCCGCAGTGGCAGCCGGTGACCGAGGCGGAACTGGAAAAATGGCGCGAGGTGGAGAAAAGGAGAAAGAAGGGATGAGTCCGCGCATGCTCCTTTTGCTGTCGGCGCTCCTTCTGCCGGGATGCGAAACGCTGAACGACGCCATGATCAGGCACATGCTGAAAGAGCCGGGCCTGAGCGGAAGGACCAGCGACCAGATCCGCGGGGGACTGGAGCGACGGGAGAAGGCCCCACCGGCGACGGTGCCGGAGGCGGCGCCCCCCTTCCTCGATCAGGGGTGAGGAAAGGGCGCGGGGGTTTTGGGAATGGCGGCGACGTCGAGATGGGCGACACCCCACCCCAGAAGTTCCGCCGGGGCCGCATGCTGCAGTTCCGGCGGCGGGGATTGCCCGAGGAAACACAGTGCCGCGAACAGCAGCCCCCCCCCTTCCCGCGTGAGGTCACGGCCGGCGGCGAGGGAAACCGCGTTGTCGCGCTTGCTGAGCTTGGCGCCGTCGGGCCCGGTGACCAGCGGCAGATGGCAGTACGACGGTGTGGGGAAGCCGAAGATGCGCTGCAGGTAGATCTGGCGCGGCGTCGAGGCCAGGAGATCCGCCCCTCGCACCACCTGGTTGACACCCGAGGCGGCGTCGTCAACCACGACAGCAAGGTGATAGGCGTAGGGGCCGTCGGCCCGGTGTATCACAAAATCTCCGCAGGAGGCGGTGAGGTGCTGGCTGTAGCGCCCCATGATCCCGTCATCGAAGGAAATCACCTCGTCGTAGACCTTGACCCGCAGCGCCCGCTCCACCTTCTCGGCCGGCAGCCCATCGCGGCACAGCCCGGGATAGACCAGACCATCCTCGTGCGGGGCAGAAGCGATCTGGGCGATTTCGCTCCTGGTGCAACCGCAGGCGTAGGCGAGCCCACGCTGCTGCAACTGCTCCGCGGCCGCCCGGTAATGCTCGGTGCGTCTGCTCTGGAACAGCACCTCCCCGTCCCAATGAAAGCCGAGCTTTTCCAGCGTCGCCATCATGTCGTCGGCGATTCCGGGCACCACACGTGGCAGATCCAGGTCCTCCATGCGCAGCAGCCAGAGACCTCCCGCGTTCTTCGCGATCAGGTAACTGCCGAGCGCGGCGACCAGGGAGCCCACGTGCAGCGGCCCGGTTGGGGAGGGCGCGAAGCGGCCGACTGTCTGAGTTTTATCTGTTGGCATAAACCACGAAAGAGATCAGCCACGGAGATTCGGAGACGCCCCGAGAAACCCGACGTGAGGTTCCTCAGAAGTTCTCAGAGTTTCTCCGTGGCCAACGGTTTGGTCTTAGAGGAAAGAGCAGCAGTAGTCCGAGACGGCGCTGACCTTCAGCTTGAAGCTGGAGTTCTCGGGGACCTCGAAGGCCTCGCCACCCCTGATGGTAACCCAGTCGGGGGAGCCCGGGAGCAGCACGGTCATCTCGCCGGCCATGATCTCCATCAGCTCCGCGGAACCGGTGTTGAAGGTGTACTCGCCGGGCATCATGATGCCCAGAGTCTTGCGGGATCCGTCGGCGAAGAAAATGGTACGGCTGGTCACCCCGCCGTCGAAATAGACATTGGCCTCTTTGACCACCGTTACGTTGTTGAATTCAGACACAGTTAGCTCCTCCATAGTGTGAAATCGGACACAAACCCTATATAAAGCATCTGAGACACCTGCCTCTACTTCTGCCACTCGCCGCTCTCCCAGCGTTCCAGGGCGGTCTGGGCGCGAAAGCCGAGCAGCCCCGGCTGCCTCGCAATCACGGTGAGCGTCGCCAGGCACCGCTCTGGAGCCTCCCGGATGGCATACACGGCCACCATGCCGGCAACGACCGGATCGGGATCCTCGAGCAGACGCAGCAACTCCTCCACACCATCTTCCCGCTCCAGGGCGCTGTAGTAGCGGTTCAAGTCCGCGACTTCGGCAGCAGCCAGGTCTTCGGCCATGGCTTCCATCGCCTCGGCATGGCGCACCGCCGCCTTGGCGAACCATCCCACCAGCTTTGCCACCTTCTCATGCTGCTGCAATCGTTCCTCCCGCCCGGCGCCCTGTTCTGCGCGGAGCCGCGAACGGTGAAGGTAACAGTTTTTCAAGGCGCCTTCAAGAATAAAGACTTACCTGCAGACGTCATAACAGAGCCGCAACCCCTCTGCATCAGACACGAAAAAGGCGGGGGAAAATCCCCCGCCTTTTTAGCTGCCCGTAGGAGCAGAACTGCCTAGATGTCGAAGTACAGGGCGAACTCGAGCGGTACCGGACGCATGCGGACCGGGTTGACTTCGGCTTCGGTTTTGTACTCGATCCACTTGTCGATGACGTCCGGGGTGAAGACGTCGCCTTTGTAGAGGAACTCGTTGTCTTCCTTGAGGGCGTTGAGCGCCTCCTCCAGGCTGCCCGGAGCGGACGGGATGGTGGAGAGCTCTTCCGGGGAAAGACCGTAGATGTCCTTGTCCAGCGGCTGGCCCGGATCGATCTTGTTCTCAATGCCGTCAAGACCCGCCATCAGCAGTGCTGCGAAGGCGAGGTAGCCGTTGCAGGACGGGTCCGGAGTACGGTACTCGATCCTCTTCGCCTTCGGGTTGGTGGAGAACATCGGGATGCGCAGGGAAGCGGAACGGTTACGGCTGGAGTAAGCCATGTTCACCGGAGCCTCGAAACCCGGCACCAGACGCTTATAGGAGTTGGTGGTCGGGTTGGTGAAGGCGCACAGCGAGCGGGCATGCTTAATGATGCCGCCGATGTAGTACAGAGCCATCTGGGAAAGCCCGCCGTATTTGTCGCCGGCGAAGAGGTTGGTGCCGTCTTTCCACAGGGACATGTGGCAGTGCATACCGGAGCCGTTGTCGCCGTAAAGCGGCTTCGGCATGAAGGTGACGGTTTTGCCGTTGCGGTTCGCGACGTTTTTGATGACGTACTTGAACCACTGGAGCTGGTCGGCGATGTCGACGAGCGAGGAGAAGCGCATGTCGATCTCAGCCTGGCCGCCGGTGGCGACCTCGTGGTGCTGGCACTCGACGCGGATGCCGACCTTCTGGAGCTCCATCACCATCTCGTTGCGGAGATCGTTCTGGGAGTCGGTCGGGGCAACCGGGAAGTAGCCTTCCTTGTGGCGCGGCTTGTAGCCGAGGTTCGGGAACTCTTCACGGCCGGTGTTCCAGGCGCCTTCCACGGAGTCCACGGCGTAGAAGGAGGAGTTGGCGGTGGAGTCGTAACGGACGTCGTCGAAGATGAAGAACTCGGCTTCCGGTCCGAAGTAAGCGACGTCGGCGAGGCCGGTGGACTTCAGGTAGCTCTCAGCCTTCTTCGCGATGTTACGCGGGTCGCGGGTATAGCTCTCTTTGGTGATCGGGTCAAAGATGTCGCAGATCAGGGAGAGGGTCGGAACAGCGGTGAACGGGTCCATCTTTGCGGTGGTCGGATCCGGCAGAATGATCATGTCAGAAGCGTGAATGGGCTGCCAGCCGCGGATGGAAGAACCGTCGAAACCCTGGCCTTCCTCGAAGGTATCCTCGCCGAACTCACTCATCGGCACGGTAAAGTGCTGCCAGATGCCGACGAAATCCATGAATTTGAAGTCGACCATCAGCACGCCGTTTTCTTTGGCAAATTCCACTACTTGTTTTGGTGTCATCTACTGTCTCCTTTCAAATTAAGTAAAGAATCAGCCAATTAGAGAGCGTCTTCGCCCCTCTCACCGGTCCTGATCCGGACTACTTCTTCTACGGGGGTGACAAAGATCTTGCCGTCGCCGATGCGGCCGGTTTTCGCTGCCTGTTCGATGGCGTCGACAACCTTGCCGACCACTTCGTCAGAGACAATGATTTCCATCTTGATCTTGGGGATGAAATCAACCACGTACTCGGCGCCGCGGTAAAGCTCGGTGTGCCCTTTTTGACGACCGAAACCCTTCACCTCACCGATGGTGATACCCTGGATGCCGATCTCATTGAGTGCTTCTTTCACTTCATCAAGCTTGAAAGGTTTTATGATTGCTTCGACTTTTTTCAAGGCAGTTATCCTCCGCTTGTTGTTCAGTGCGCCGCGAATTATAGATATCTTGCTATGGAATTGCAAGTTCTAATAAAACGAGGGCTGATGGTTGACGACCCTGCTGCAAGACATCGGCCAATGGCCAGAGCGATCTGCTTACTACACCAAATTCCAGACATTTAGCCGGAACAGCCTATCTCCGACCTTGACGCCGGCAACGCTGCTGCCTAAATGTTATGCAGGCAACTGCCTGCGATATGTCCGTGAGACCTTGATGTTATTAATCAGATACTTATTAATGCATCCTGCCAATGTGACCGACTGTGGCAAAGCTAAAATAGGAGCCCCATCATGAGGCTCCTATTGTCAGGCAAGTAAAGAATCGTGGATCACAGGACGAAAAGCATTTCCCTGTAGGTCGGCAGCGGCCAGTACTTGGCAGCGATAATTTTTTCCAGTGCATCGGCGGTGGCGCGCAGTTCGAGCATCTTGGCGAATACGTTTGCCCTGAATGCGGCCGCCTGCTTGTCGGCATCTGCGATATTAAGAGCATCTTCCAGCGCCTTCTCCAGCGCCTTGGTGTTGGCGCTCATCGCGGCCAGCTTGTCGCTCAACTCTTCCAGCAGTCCCTTCTGCGTGGAGACATCCAGTTTGCTGGATACGGCGGTAACCGCATTGATGGAGGATGCCACCGTGGTCGCATATTCAATGGCGGTAGGGATGATGCTGTGGTTGGCCATGTCGATCATGGTCAGCGCTTCAATGTTCAGGGTCTTGACGTACTGCTCGAGCATGATTTCGTAACGAGCGTGAACTTCCTTTTCGCTGAAGACATTATGGGCGGCGAACACCTCCTGCGCTTCTTTGGAAACCAGCTCCTTCAGTGCGTCGGGAGTGCTGGGAATGTTCGGCAGGCCGCGTTTGGCTGCTTCCTGGACCCACTCGTCGGAGTAGTTGTTGCCGTTGAAGATCACGCGCTTGTGTTTTTTCGCGGTTTCCTGCAGCAGCTGGTCGAGATCGGCTTCGAAGTTGGTGGATTTCTCCAGCACGTCGGCAAATTCCTTCAGCGCCTGGGCAATGATGGTGTTGATGATGATGTTCGGGCCCGAGATGGAGAAGGACGAACCGAGCATCCTGAACTCGAACTTGTTGCCGGTGAAGGCGAACGGCGAGGTCCTGTTCCTGTCGGTGGCGTCCTTCGGGAGCGAGGGAAGGGTATTCACGCCGATGTCCATGTGACCGCTCAGGGAGGACGATTTCGTTACGCCCGCTACGATCTGATCGATGATGTCGGCAAGTTGCTCGCCGAGGAAGACCGAAATGATCGCCGGAGGTGCTTCGTTGGCGCCCAGTCGATACTCGTTGCCGGCGTTGGCGCAGGAGCAGCGCAGCAGCCCGGCGTAGGTGTCCACAGCCTTGATGGTTGCCATGAGGAAGGTCAGGAACTGTGCATTTTCATGCGGGGTGTGACCCGGCTCGAGGAGGTTCTGGCCGTCGTTGGAGCTCATGGACCAGTTGTTGTGCTTGCCGGAACCGTTGACGCCGGCAAACGGTTTCTCGTGCAGCAGGCAGACCATGTCGTGCCTGAGGGCAACACGCTTGAGAACTTCCATGACCATCTGGTTGTGGTCGGTGGCGATGTTGGTGTTTTCGAAGATCGGTGCGAGTTCAAACTGTCCCGGTGCCACTTCGTTGTGTTGGGTCTTAGCGGTGACGCCGAGTTTCCACAGTTCTTCGTTCACTTCCTTCATGTAAGACAGCACTCTTTCCTTGATGCTGCCGAAGTAGTGATCTTCCATTTCCTGCCCCTTGGAGGACATGGCGCCGAAAAGGGTTCTGCCGGCCATCATCAGGTCGGGCCTTTTCAGGTAGAAAGACTTATCAACCAGGAAGTACTCCTGCTCGGCGCCGACGGTCGAGGTAACCCTGGTGACATCGGTGTTGCCGAACAGCTTGAGAACGCGCACAGCCTGCGCGGAAAGCGCTTCCATGGAACGGAGCAGAGGAACCTTCTTGTCGAGGGCCTCACCGGTGTAGGAGCAGAAGGCGGTGGGGATGCAGAGGGTGACGACGTCAGCCTCTTCCCTCAGAAAGGCGGGGGAAGTGCAGTCCCAGGCGGTATAACCCCTGGCTTCAAAGGTCGCCCTCAAGCCGCCGCTGGGGAAAGAGGAGGCATCCGGCTCGCCCTTGACCAGTTCCTTACCGGAGAACTCCAGCAGTGCCCCGCTCTCGGTCGGCGAAAGGAACGCGTCATGCTTTTCAGCGGTGATGCCGGTCATCGGCTGGAACCAATGGGTGAAGTGCGTTGCGCCTCTCTCGACGGCCCACTCTTTCATTGCAGCTGCGACTACATCTGCGATGGAGGGATCCAGCGGCAGACCTTCGTCTATGGTTTTCTTCAGGTTCTTGAAAACGGCTTTCGGCAGCTTGTCTCTCATAACGGACTGGTTAAACACGTTTTGCCCAAACATCTCCACGATACAGCCTCCTTTTTATGCAGCAGTGTCTAAAAAATAAGCACAGCGCTTATATGGGTTTTCGAAGTTCCAGGGATTTACAGTTCAATCGCGCTAAAGCCACCTATATTAAGCAAGAGAAGTGCCCAGCCCCACACCCACCTGATTAATCTTTACCCACCCCACTGACAGGTCAGGGGCGGGCGGCGCCTGCCGGGCCTGCGCGGCCAACGCTCCCAGCCAGTCGTCCCTTGCCAAGCGCGGGCAATCATACTATAGTACCGGCTGCTGCAAGTGCGGGATCAGGCACCACAGAGTCTGGGCGGAGGATTATCGGTGATGAAACAGGCGACCGCAATCGCACGACGGTGGAACAGAACATCACGGCTGGCGCGTACACTCGTGCCTGCAGCGGTGCTTTGCGCGTTCTGCGTCTCGCCGGCGCGAGCTGATTTTTTCCGCTACACCGACGAGAGCGGCGTCGAGATCTTCACCAACACCCCTACCAACAGCGGCGCCGTCCGCGTGCTGCGCGAAGCGAACAAACCCAAGCAAAGCGCGAAACTGCAGCCTTCGTCACCTGGCAAGGAGGCTCCCGACCTCTCCGGCATCGATGCAAAACTTCCAGTGCAGGGGGTCATCACCTCCGGTTACGGCATGCGGCATGACCCGATCGACGGCCACCAGCGGCATCATAATGGGGTTGATATAGCGGTGCCGACCGGCACCAGCGTGAAGGCAATTGCGGCAGGCAGGGTGATAGAGAGCGCGGCGCATGGCGGCTACGGGAACCTGGTGACCATACAACATGCCGACGGCATGGTTTCCATGTACGGGCACAATTCCCAGCTCGAGGTCAGGGTGGGGGACCAGGTGGAGGCGGGGCAGACTGTGGCGCTTTCTGGTTCGACCGGCAGATCGACCGGGCCCCACGTGCATTTTGAGCTATGGAAAAAAGGCGTCAACGTGACGCGGAACTACCTCGACAACGGCGCCGGCATCCCCGAGATGACCGGCAGCATCAGAAGCTACCTGCACAAGGACGGGTCACTGGTCTTTACCAATATCAACTGACCCTCACATTCTCTTTTTCACATGCCTCGTCGCCGGAGCGTTCCAGGGGTCGTCGGGCCAGGGGTGTCTCGGGTAGCGACCTTTCAACTCCTTGCACACCTCGCGATAGGCCCCGTTCCAGAAACTCTTCAGATCGGCGGTGACCTGGATGGGGCGCCGCGCCGGGGACAAGAGGTGAATGAGGACCGGCACCCTCCCCCGCGCCAGCCGCGGCGTCTCAGCCAACCCGAACATCTCCTGAAGCTTCACCGCCAGAAACGGTTCCCCCTCTGCGGGGTACTCCAGCGCAACCCGCGACCCGCTGGGGACCTGCAGGTGCGTGGGTGCCTCCCGTTCCACGAGCTGCTGCCGCCGGTAGTCGAGCATCGACTTCAACGGCTGTAGCAGGTCCACCTTGGCCAGCTGGGCCAGACTGCGCACTCCCTGCAGGTAAGGTAGCAGCCACTGCCCCATACTGGCCGCGAGCGTCTCGTCGGACAGGTCGGGCAGTTCCTCCTCGGGAAGCGCCCGGGCCAGGAAACGGACCCTGTTACGGTACTGCGCCGCCTGCTCGCTCCAATTAAGCCCGCCAATGCCCGACCCGGAAACGATCCCCTGCAACAGCGCCGCAGCCACCTCTTCCTTCTCGGGGACCGCCGCCCGCTCAGACAGTACCACGGCGCCCAAGCGCTCCTCGTCGCGGGCCACCACCCTCCCCTCGCGCTCATCCCAGAACACCCTGCGCTCGCGCGTGATGCCTGCCGTACATCCGGAACGGATCGCCTCGAGGGAGACGGCACTCGCCATGTGGATCTCCGCCTCAGCCGCCCCGCCCTCGACCTCGACGGCAACGATGAAGGGCTGCGCCCTCAGGTTGCTGCGCTGGGAGAGCTTGGCGCCGGTACCATTGGCCATCAGGTAACGCCCGGTACCAGGGCTCCTCTCACGCCCCACCCGATCGGGGTAGGCCATCAGGAGCAGGCGCCCCACGGTGGCAGCATCGGCATGCGCGGCCGCATCCGCCACCCCGAGGGTGCCGCGAAAGTAGGCAGCCAGGCGCTCAACCGTACGTGCCCCCTGCGGGTCGCGCCGTTCACGGAGCGCGTCCAGGCGGTCCAAAAGGTCGCTTTCGGAGATGCTGCCGCTGCCGCGCGGCAGGATATCCCGCTCGGAAAGGATGGCTGCAAGCGTGCAGGCAAGCGGCGCGTGCCCCGCCGCGAGAGACCCCACCAGCATGGCGGCCAGGCGCGGGTGCATGGGGAGCGCAGCCATCCTGGCGCCAAGATCGGTGAGGGTGCCGCGCGCGTCGAGCGCGCCCAAGGCGCGCAAGAGGGCGCGACCTTCGGCGAGATGGGCGGCCGGGGGAGCGTCAAGGAAGCTCAGTGAAGCGGGATCGGCAACACCCCATTGCGCAAGGTCCAGCGCCAGCGGTGCCAGGTCGGAAACTTTGATCTCGGGGGAAGTGAAGGGAAGGAGGGTATTCTGGGTGTGCTCAGTCCAGAGGCGGTAGCAGACGCCCGGGGCAACCCTGCCGGCGCGGCCGGTACGCTGCTGGGCGGAAGCCGCGGAGATGCGCATGGTATCAAGGCGGTTCAGCCCGGTCGAGGGGTCGTAACGGAGCTGGCGGGAGTAGCCGGCATCGACCACCACCCGCACCCCCTCGATGGTGAGGCTGGTCTCGGCGATGTTGGTGGCGAGCACCACCTTGCGGCGCTCCCCCGGCAGGATGGCCAGCTCCTGCGCGGCGAAGGGGAGATCGCCGTACAGGACCGCGATCATCACCTGGGAGCCGATCTGTCCCTGCAGGATGTTCTCGCAGCGCCTGATATCCCCGGCGCCCGGCAGGAAGACCAGGACGTCCCCCTCGGTCTCGGCGAGCGCCTTCATGACCCCGGCGCAGGTGGTCTCGGCGAGTCTGGTCGCCGGCTCTGTCTTCAGATAACGGACGTCGACCGGGAACTGGCGGCCTGCACTGGTGATCAGCGGCGCGCCCCCCAAGAGCCTCGACACCGGCTCGGCATCGAGGGTCGCCGACATGACCAGCAGGCGCAGGTCCTCGCGCAGCCCAAGCTGCACGTCGCGACACAAAGCAAGGGAGAGATCGCAGGTGAGGCTGCGCTCGTGGAACTCGTCGAAGATGACCGCCGCCACCCCCTCCAGCAGCGGGTCGCCCTGCAGGCGGCGGGCCAGGATCCCCTCGGTCACCACCTCGATGCGGGTGGACTTGGACACCTTGCGCTCGAAACGGATGCTGTAGCCGACCGTTTTCCCGACCTCTTCTCCCAGACACTGGGCCATGTAGCGGGCGGCGTTCACGGCGGCCAGGCGACGCGGCTCCAGCATGATGATGCGGCCTTCAAGCTGGGGCGCAGCGAGCAGGGCCAGCGGGACGCGCGTGGTCTTGCCCGCTCCTGGAGGCGCCTGCAGCACGGCGACGTTGCCCTTTTGCAGTACCGCGAGGAGTTCCGGGAGTATGGAGTCGATGACGGCAGGTTTAAGCATGGGATCAGGCCAGCAGACGCAGCCCCTCGAGATCGACACCGGCAAGCGAATCGACCACGCGGCAGGCGCCGGTCAGCCGCTCGCCCGGGTAGCTGTTGGTGACAGCCAGGACCTTAAGTCCGGCACCGGTCGCGGAGGCGATGCCGGCAGGGGTGTCCTCGACGGCGATGGCACCGGCCACCTGGACTTTCCCGGGAAAGCGCTCCTGGAGCCGCTGCACGGCGAGCCGGTAGCTCTCGGGATCAGGCTTGCTCGCCGCGACCTCGTCGGCGGTCACCTTGACGTCGAAGGCGTCGGTCAATTCCAACTGGGCCAGGATCGGCTCGATGTCGCTTTGCAAGGCGCCGCTGCACAGGGCAAGCGGCAGGGTGCCGGAGATGGCACGGATCAATTCCACCACGCCGGGGTACGGCGCGACGCCGCCCGACACGATCTTCAGGAACGCCGCGGCCTTCCCCTTGATGAGTTCCTTGAGCTCCTGGTCGGCGAGGGTACGGCCGTGTACCCGGAAGGCCTCGCGGAAGGCGTCGCGGTCGTCGAAGCCGATATAGAGATCGAGGTATTCCTGCCAGGAGTAGCCCAGACCAAGCGGCACCAGCAGT
This sequence comes from Geomonas propionica, assembly GCF_016458235.1. GTDB lineage: Bacteria > Desulfobacterota > Desulfuromonadia > Geobacterales > Geobacteraceae > Geomonas > Geomonas propionica. The sequence goes on from NZ_JAEMHK010000004.1 coordinate 229,355, forward strand.
TCCTGGAACGCCTTGTAGTGCAACGGCTCGGTGTCCACGATGATCCCATCGAAGTCAAAGATGACTGCCTGCAGCATGCGAAGCTCCTTATATATAATTGGGGTCTAAAATCTGCCCAGCAGCGCCAATGCGGGAGCCCCCTCGATGGCCATGGGTGCCACGGTGACGCTGCCGGCGGGGGCGGAACGGTACCTGGTGACGGCGGCGCCGGCCAGCTCGCCTATGGCGGCACCGAGCACCACGTCGCTGGCCCAGTGCTTGTTCTGGTACACGCGGGAAAAACCGGCCAGGCCGGCGGCGGCATAGCAGGCGACTTTGCCGTAGATGTTGTCCGTCTTGGCGGCAACGACGTGGGCTAGGGCAAAGGAGCTCGCCGTGTGCATCGAGGGAAGCGAATCGTAGCCGTCCTTGAACTGGAGGGGGCGGTAGCTCGTGCTGCTGTCGACCTGGTACGGGCGCCCTCGCCCGATCACTCCTTTGAGCACGAAGGTAGCGCCGTCGGCTAAAAGCAGCGCCTCCCCCATCTCCTCGCCCAGTTGCATGACCTTCACCTGGTCGGTCATGGCACCGGCCCCATAGAAGGCGGCTGCCACGCCAAGGTGAAGCAGCGGGTTACTGACGGCGTTGGCGCCATCGGTGATGCCCCTCATCACACCATGGTGCGAACCGGCAAACTCGTCACGGATCTTTTCGTCGAAGAGGTAGGTCAGGCCGAAGAGCCCCGCGGTCACGACGGTCCCGGTGAGATAGGGGTCGACCGGCCCCTTCATGAACAGTTTCCCCTCTCCTCCGAAACGCACCACCTCTTCCTTGATGGCGGTGGTGCTGGTGAAGACGCTGTCGGCGGCATGAAGCGGCATGACCAGTGCCAGTTGGCAGATAGCGAGCAGGGCTAAGAGTAATGCGGATAGGCCGGTTCGGGGGCGACGGGTAGTGCTGAGGGTGGCGGGTGCTGACTGCTGCGCTGGCGAGGTTCTTTCTGAAACGGTCACTGTCCTGATCATCGACTTTCTCCGTCCTTTCATTTATCTCACTGTTCGAGCAACTCCGGGGCGGGGGACGGCGTGCACAGACGCGGCGGCGGCACCGGCACAGCTTAAAAAAAAACAGCGCCCTGCTTCTGGCGCTGTTTTTAAGGTGGTGATCCCAAGGGGACTTGAACCCCTGTTACCGACGTGAAAGGCCGGTGTCCTAACCACTAGACGATGGGACCTAACTATGTAGCAGCTTGCAATGAAGCTGGGGATGGTATGGCTGGGGTACAAGGATTCGAACCTTGGATGACGGAGTCAGAGTCCGTTGCCTTACCGCTTGGCGATACCCCATCGCGAGAGACAAGTTTAATACCAGAACAGTGACGCTAAAGTCAAGCTTCTTTTTTCGCCATGGCCGCCTCGGCGCCGGTTTCTATCGCCTTGACGTTGGCCGGGATGAACCTGTGGTTGCGCTCGGGGAGTGCCTGGGACAGCGCGGCCACCAGGGACGGGAGCTGCACGGCGTCGGTGAGGGCGACGTAGGCACCAAGGGCCACCATGTTCACCATCCTGGGATCACCCAGGTCGGTCGCGATGTCGTTCATCGCGACCGGCACGACATTGATGTCGCTGCGGCCAAGGGCGGAAACATCGACCAGGGAGGAGTTGACGATGAGGATGCCGCCGGGGCGCACCCGGGCGCCGAAACGCTCCAACGAAGCCTGGTTCAGCACCACCAGCACCGAGGGCTGCCCGACCACAGGAGAACCGACCGCGCCGTCGGCGATGACGACCGTGCAGGTGGCGGAACCGCCGCGCTTCTCGACCCCATAGGCGGGAAAGTAACTGACGTTCTTTCCTTCATCTATTGCTGCATAGGAGAGCAGGTTGCCGGCCAAAAGCACACCCTGGCCACCAAACCCTGCAATCAAGACATCTTTACGCATCCACGTCCCTCCCCAAAGAACAAGAACCTGTTCTACGTTCTATGTTCTACGTTCTAAGTTTAATCCGCCGCCTCTTCCTTCTTGATCACGCCCAGCGGGAAATAGGGGATCATCTCTTCCCCGATCCTGGCGTTGGCCTTCAGGGGGTTCATACCCCAGTTGGTCGGACAGGCGGAGAGTACCTCGACGAAGGAGAAGCCTTTGCCCTGGGCCTGGTAGCCGAACGCCTCGCGCATCACCTTCTTGGCCTCCAGGACGTGCTTGGGCGAATCGACTGCTACCCGCGCGGAGTAGGCGACGCCGCCTAACTGCGCCATCAGCTCGGCCATCTTGATGGGGGAGCCGTCCTTGGACTTGTCTCTGCCGTAGGGGGAGGTGGAGGTCTTCTGCCCTACCAGCGTGGTCGGGGCCATCTGACCGCCGGTCATGCCGTAGGTGGTGTTGTTCACGAAGACGACGGTGATGTCCTCGCCGCGGTTGGCGGCGTGGATGATCTCGGCGGTGCCGATGGCGGCCAGGTCGCCGTCTCCCTGGTAGGTGAAGACGAAGCTGTCCGGCTTGGCGCGCTTGACGCCGGTGGCCACGGCGGGAGCCCTGCCGTGGGGCGCCTCGACGACGTCGATATCGAAATAGCCGTACAAGAAGACGGAGCAACCCACCGACGCCACGCCGATGGTCCGGTCCTGCACCCCGTGGAGGTCCATGGCGTCCGCCACCAGCCGGTGGATGGTGCCGTGGTGGCAGCCGGGGCAGAAATGGGTCTGCACGTCCTTCAAACTCTGCGGTCTTTGGAAAACCTGTTGCATATGGATCAACCCCTCTCCCGGCCTAGCGCGCCGACCCCTCGTAGTTCTTCCTGATCACTTCGAGCAACTCCTCCGGTGACGGAAGCGAGCCCGCTCCCGGCGGCCTGCCGTAGAAGGCGACCTGCGCGGCGGCGCCTACGCTGAGACGTACGTCCTCGACCATCTGTCCGGTGTTAAGCTCCACGACCAGCACCTTGCCGGCGCGTGCCGCTGCTTGCGCCAGGGCCTGCTCCGGGAACGGGAACAGGGTGACCGGGCGGAAGAGCCCGACCTTCATTCCCTCGGCCCGCGCCATGGTCACGGCGGTATGGGCGATGCGGGAAACGGAACCGAAACCTGTCACGATGAGGCGGGCGTCAGCGGTCTCGTACTCCTCGGAGATGCACTCCTTCTCCTTCATCACCTGGTACTTGGCGTGCAGGCGCCAGTTATGGGCCTCCAGCTCGCCGTCGCCCAGGAACAGCGACTTGACCACACGCTGTTCGGCGCCTCCCTTGCCGCGCACCGCCCATCCCTTGGCCGGGAGCTCGCGCACCGGGCGCGGGTTGGCGATGAGCGCCTCCTTCATCTGGCCGATGACCGAATCGCCCAAGAGCATGACCGGGGTGCGGTACAGGTCGGCCAGGTCGAAGGCGTGCATGGTGAGGTCGTACATCTCCTGGACGGAGTTGGGGGCGAGCACCGGGATGTGGTAGCCGCCGTGACCGCCGCCTTTGACCGACTGGAAGTAGTCCGACTGGGAGGCGTCGATGCCGCCGAGTCCGGGGCCGGAACGGGAGATGTTGATGATGACGCCGGGGAGCTCGGCTCCGGCCATGTAGGAGATCCCCTCCTGCTTGAGGGAGATGCCGGGGCTCGAGGAGGAGGTCATGGCACGCGCACCGGTCGCGGAGGCGCCCAAGAGCATGTTGATCGCCCCTATCTCGCTCTCGGCCTGGATGAACTCGCCGTTCAGCCCGGGGAGTTCTCGCGAAAGGTATTCCGGGATGTCGCTTTGCGGGGTGATGGGATAACCGAAGTAGTAGCGGCAGCCGGCTTCGACCGCGCCCATGGCGGCGGCCTCGTTCCCCTTGACAAAAAGCCGTTTAGACAATTGACCCTCCCACAGATCCTGCCGGCCGAGGCGCACCCCGGCGGTCGACGTGTCCGGGCGACGCGCCGGTCACCATCGATGAGACAGCAGGCAACACTTTTTCAGTGTGAATGAAGAAATTACTTAAAAACAGTTATGGCAACATCAGGACAGATTTCGGCACAGAGAGCACACCCGGTGCACTGCTCCAAGTCGGGAGCTTCAGCCGGTGCATAGCCCTGGACATTGACCTTCTCGCATAGCCTGATCAGCTTCTTTGGGCAAGCAATGGTGCAGATACCGCAACCCTTGCAGCGCATTTCGTCTATTACAATTCTACCCATGCCTTAGTCCCCTCATTGTCTCGCGGCCTGCTCCGGCCATGCAATCAGCGCTGGAAAACTAGCAGAAATCTGTGAAGCCAGTCAACTTTTTTGTTTACACATGTGATTTATCACTTGCTTTTAAACGTGTGTATAGTTTAATAATAAGCGTCTCATTTGCGCACCTTAAAACTCTAAAAGGAGGAGCGAAACGATGGCATCATCACTGCTCGAATTGACGGCAAACATTGTATCTTCACATGCCTCGGTTACAGAGATGTCAGGCGAAGATTTGCTTCTTGAACTGCAGAAGGTCCATGGCGCCCTGCAGAAACTCGAAGTGGAGACCGGTGAGGGGGTGGAAAGGGTCGAGGGCAAAGGGCCTGCGGTTACCCTGAAGAAGGCCTTCCAACCCGACCAGGTGAGCTGCATGCTCTGCGGCAAGAGCGGCATGAAGACCCTCGCGCGTCACTTGGCACAGGTGCACGGCATCAAACCCGGCGAGTACCGCAAGCAATTCGGCATACCCAGCAACCAGGCCTTGACCGCGAAGAACTTCTCCGAGGCGCGTAGAAGGATGGCCCAGGAGAAGGGACTGGCGGACAATTTGGCCAAGGCACGCGCCGTACGCGCGGCGAAGCTGGCGGCCAAAGGTGGTGCTGAAAAAAAGCCTGCGAAGGCGCCGCGGGTGCCGAAACAGAAGCAGCAGATGAGCGCGTAGCACCAAATGTGATGATTCCTGTCTGCTTCCAGTGGGACGGTTCGGGGTTCCCGGAGCCGTCAGAGGACGATTCCGACGGGAGCTGCCCTCCCTCGGCCTGAGTCCCACCAGTGCGTGCAGTTATAATATATCTATGAAAAAAGCCGCCTGCGGGCGGCTTTCTTCTTTGTAACCGGCACTTAGCGGGTCACCTGCGCGGTGCGCTCTTTCTCCTGGCCACGACCCCCGTCTTCCTGGGCCCGCGTCCGCTGCCGCTGGGAACCGTCTTCCGCTTCAGTTTCGCCACCTCTTCGGGAGCGAGATGCCTGAATTCACCCGGCTTCATGTCCCCGATTACCAGGAAGTCATAGCGGGCTCTCTTAAGACGCACGACGTTCAACCCCACCGCCTCGCACATGCGCCGGACCTGCCGGTACCGTCCCTCGTGGATGGTGATCGAAATCCAGGAGTTGTTGTCGCTTTCGCTCACCGGAACCACCTTGGCCGGTGCGGTCATGCCATCCTCCAGCTTCACCCCTGCAGCCAGCTTCTCTATCTGCGCAGTCGACACGTGCCCGCTCACCCGCACCAGGTACCCCTTGTCGACCTCGTGGCTTGGGTGCATCAGCATGTTGGCGAAGGCGCCGTCGTTGGTCAGAAGCAGCAGCCCCTCGGTGTTGTAGTCCAGACGGCCCACGGGGTAGACGCGCTCGTCTATCCCCTTCAACAGGTCGGAGACGATGGGGCGCCCCTCCGGATCCTTCATGGTGGTCATGTAGCCGACCGGCTTATAAAGGAGCAGGTAAACCCGCTTTTCTGCTACCGTGATCGGTTTGCCATCCAAGGTTATGGTGTCGGTGTCCGGATCGGCCTTGGTTCCCAGCTCGGTTACCACGACACCGTTCACGGCCACCCGCCCCGTGGTGATGATGGTTTCCGACTCGCGGCGCGACGCGACTCCGGCCTGTGAAAGTATCTTCTGCAAACGCTCCTGCATCTATTCTCCTTACCCGGATCTACCCGGTTCTCTGAACGAAGTTACTCATAACATGCTGCTGTAGCAACCGCAAGCTTTTACCCCACGCCGGCCGCGTACCCTGCCCCGCTGACACAGTTGCAACGGTTATAGATCTTTAATCACACTTTGATACCCTTACCTGGTTCTCGATCAGGCGAACACCATGACGGCGAGCCAACCCAAACCAAAAGGAGACCCACTGACATGACCAATCCCGAAAAAAGAAACGGGCAGCAGTATCTCTACTTCTCCCATAAAACAGGCGACAGCGTATCGGTCATGGACACCGGTAAAGACAAGCCTAAAGAGGTGACGACCATAAAGGTCGGCGTCCAGCCGGAGCAGCTGGTCACCAACCGGAGCAAGACCCGGCTCTATGTCATGAACAGGGGCTCCGACAGTATCAGCATAGTAGACACGACCACCGTCGCCATGGAAGTGATCGCCACCGTCGCACTGGCAGCGGAGCCCTGGGCGATAGCGCTCGATCCGGAAGACACCAGGATCTTCGTCAGCTGCGGTCCCATGGACGCGGGAAGCATCAAGGTCATCGACCTCACCGGGACAAAGCCGGCCCTGAGAAGTTCCACGCCCGTGGGCGGCCTGCTGTTCCGGGGCCTGGCCGTACCACCAGACAGCAAGCGGCTGTTTGTAGCCGGCGGCCCCAAGGATGACACCATCAATGACAGCCTCTCCGTGTACGACATCACCGGCAGCGCGCCGGTCCTGATAGCTACCGTGGAGGGGCAGAATGAGAGCCCCGAATTCGTCTATGTCAATCCGACCGGCTCCTTTGCCATCGCGAGCTTTCGACAAGGCGGCATCAACGTCTTCGATGCGGCTGCCACCCCGCCGGTGCTGCTGTCCACCGTGGGTAGCGGCGAGGTGAACGGCTCGGCGCTCAGCCCCGATGGTCGGCTGCTCCTCATGGGATACGCCGAGCCCGCCGGTGGAGAGGGAAACTACGCGATATACGATGTCTCCGCCATCCCGCTCGGCACCGGCCTGTTCTTTACCAGCACCTACGCGCCCGGGCCGATGACCTTCAGCCCCGACGGGACGCGGCTGTACATGGTTAGCGGCAGCGAACTGGTGACCTTCGACATGACCATGCATCCTCCCCAGGTAGCAAACCATGTCACCGTCGCCGGACCGGCCGGAGGCATCACGATATAGCGCGGTGCCATTCTGGTTATTGCCTTGTTTCCGGCAACCTGCTAAAAAGGTGGGCCGCCGTCTTCGGCGACAGATCCGCCAGGAAACAAGGAGTAGAAGCAGATGGATACCAGACAAGCAGCACTGAAAAAGAACAAGACCGTCGCCGGCGCCCTCTTGGTCGGCGCCGCCTTACTGTTCATCGTGGCCCGCCTGAACCACGGCGCCGGCGCCTGGGGCTGGGTCGCCGCCTTCGCGGAAGCCGCCATGGTGGGCGCTCTCGCCGACTGGTTCGCCGTGGTCGCCCTGTTCCGGCACCCGCTGGGAGTCCCCATCCCGCACACGGCCATCATCGCCGAAAAGAAAGAGAGTATCGCCGACAACATGGGGCGCTTCATCCAGGAGAAGTTTCTCGCCACCGAAGTCCTGGTGGAGCGGATGCGCCAATTCGACCCCGCCCGGCACCTGTGCAGCTACCTCCTCCGCCGCGACAACGCGGAGGGGCTGGCCAGGGGGATCACCCGCGTCATCTCCGAATCCATCGGGTTTCTCGAGGACGAGAGGGTCAGCAAGGTGGTGAGCGCTGCGCTGAGCGATCGCATCGACAAGTTCGACGTGGCAACCTCGGCCGGCAACATCCTGGAGAGCCTGAGAAGTGAGAGCAGGCACCAGGTGGTGCTTGACGAGTTGCTGAGGCGCCTGGGGGGCTGGCTGTCGACGCCGGAGTCGCAGGAGAAGGTAGCCGTCGCCCTCGACAACTGGGTTGAGGCGGAGTACCCGCTTTTGAGCAAGTTCATTCCCAACCGTCCCCAGTTCGCCCGTAACGCCGGCGAAAAGATCGTCATGAAGGTGAGCGGGTTCCTCGATGCAGTCAACGCGGATCCCGGCCACGAACTGCGGAACGAATTCGACCGCGTAGTGGGCGACTTCATCGTGAAGCTCAAGGAAGACGAAGGGATGCGAGCCAAGGTGGCGGAACTGAAGCAGGAACTGGTCGACAACCAGCAGCTCTCACAGTATGCCAAGGGTCTGGTCAGTGACCTGAAGAACTGGATGGTGCAGGACCTGGATCAGGAACATTCCGCCATCCACAGAAAGATCGCCGACGCGGCGGTAGCACTGGGCAACACCCTTTCCCACAGCAACGAGTTGAGCGACTCCATCAACGAGCACCTGGAGGGTGTGGTGAGAAGGTACGCCGGCGATCTGCGTAGCGGCCTGGCCAGGCACATCGCCGGGACTGTGAAGGAGTGGAAGAACGAGGAGTTCATCGAGGAGATCGAGCTGAGCATCGGCTCCGATCTGCAGTTCATCAGGATGAACGGCACGCTGGTGGGCGGCATGATCGGCATCCTGCTGCACGCGGTGTCACTGTTTTTAGGTTAACCTCCCTCCGCCCCCTCCCCCCCCACTTCACCGCCGCCTGGTTGATTACCATCGTTTCGGCCGGTGTTCAGAGATCAAAATGGGGCATGGCTATCACAGCCATGCCCCATTACTCAATCTAGTCTCAGCGCCGGAAAAGCATGTAGCTCTTCAGGGTGCCTGGGAAGAACTTCTTCTCGCTAGCCCTCAATAAAAAGGCGCACCCCGTTACAGGGTGCGCCTTATCAGTTCATCAGCCGAAATCTATTCGGCGAAGCGGCTCATCTTCCTGAACTTCTGGTAGCGCTGCTCGATCAGCTCATCGGCCGGAATTGCTTTCAGCTCTTTGAGGTTCCTGGAGAGCGCCTCGTGCAGGTTCTTCGCCATCGCCTCGTGATCGCGATGCGCGCCGCCGGCCGGTTCGGGAACGATCTCGTCGATGACCTCGAGATCCTTGATGTCCTTCGCGGTCAGCTTGAGCGCCTCGGCAGCCTGGGCCCCCTTGGTGCCGTCGGACCAGAGGATCGCGGCGCAACCTTCCGGGGAGATGACGGCATAGACGGAGTGCTGCAGCATCAAGATCCGGTCGCCCACCGCGATGGCAAGCGCACCGCCGGAGCCGCCCTCGCCGGTAATCACCACGATGATGGGGACGGTGAGGCGGGACATTTCCCTCAGGTTCCTCGCGATGGCCTCGGCCTGGCCGCGCTCCTCGGCGCCGATGCCGGGGAAGGCGCCCGGGGTGTCGACGAAGGTGATGATGGGGAGCTTGAAGCGCTCGGCCATCTCCATCAGGCGCAACGCCTTGCGGTACCCTTCCGGGTTGGGCATGCCGAAGTTCCGGAACACCTTCTCCTTGGTGTCGCGCCCCTTCTGGTGGCCGATCACCATGACCGGTTCGCCGTCCAGGCGGGCCAAGCCGCCCACGATGGCGTGGTCGTCACCGAAGTTACGGTCGCCGTGCAGTTCCACGAACTCGGTGAAGATCAGGCTCAGGTAGTCCAGGGTGAAGGGACGGTTGATATGGCGGGCCACCTGGGCCGTCTGCCAGCGGGAAAGGTTGGCGAACATCTCTGTACGCATCTTCTCGGCTTTCTCCTCAAGCTTGGCGACCTCGTTGGAGAGATCGACCCCCTCGGTGGAAAATGCGAGCAGTTCCTGGATCTTCTTGTCCAGTTCCGCCAGCGGCTTCTCAAATTCCAGATAGCTTTGCTGCAATGCCATATATCTCTATCTCCTTGCTTTCAAATAAAAATAAACGCAACCATCCTGAGGCTACTCGAAGGACACGGCATTATAGCCGAAGAGGTTACTCACTTCCACTGTTAATTCTTCACTGGCCGCCACTTTGTATACATCGGAAAGTCGAATGGTGACTCGCGAACTGTTCTCTATGTCGAGGTGGAGGAAGCTCCGACAGATCCCCTGGTAGCGGGAGATGATATCTTTAAGCGTCTTGAGCTTTACCGGATCGGCTTCCTTGGCGTCGATGGTGAAGTTCACCCGGCGCGTCTCGCGCTCCACCAGGTCGCGCAGGAGCACGATGTCGCTGGCCATGATCTTGGCGCCCTTCTCGCCGTGCTCCACCGTACCGGTGATGTACACCGGGTCATCGCCCTTGAGGAACTCGGAGCTGCGTGCATAGACGTCGGAGAAGACGACCACCTCCAGCGAGCCGACCAGGTCCTCCAGGGTGACAAAACCCATGCGGTCGCCTTTCTTGGTCATGATCTCCTTGAGGCTCGCGGGGACGCCGCAGATCTTCACCTCGCTCTTGTCCTTGCTCTCGTTGATCGAGAAACAGTCCACCGTGGAGAAGCGGCGCATGTCGGCTACGTAACGGTCGAGGGGGTGCCCGGTGATGAAGAAGCCGATCGCCTCCTTCTCGCAGCCCAGCCGGTACTTCTCGTCCCATTCGGGGATGTCGGGGAGCCGGTTGCCACCGCCGTTGGAGCCGCGCTGGATCTCGGCCATACCGAAGAGCGACACCTGGGCGCTGTCACGCTCCTGCTGCACGCGCTGCCCCTGCGCGGCGGCGTCTTCCAGGGCGGCCATGAGCTGGGCACGCTTGGCGCCGGTGCAGTCAAAGGCGCCGCTTTTGATGAGCGCCTCGATCACCCTCTTGTTGCAGCGGCGCAGATCGACCCGCTCGCAGAAGTGGAAGATGTCCTTGAAGGGCTCGTTGCCGCGCGCCTCCAGGATGGCCTCGATGGCACCCTCCCCCACGTTCTTGACGGCGCCCAGGCCGAAGCGCATGGCGGTATCCAGCACCCGGAAAGAGCGCAGCGACTCGTTGATGTCCGGCGGCAGCACCTCGATGCCCATCTCGCGGCAATCGCCAATGCTCTTGATCACCTTGTCGGTGTTGCTCATGTCCTCGGTAAGGAGGGCGGCCATGAACTCGACCGGGTAGTGGGCCTTCAGGTACGCGGTCTGGTAGGCGACGAGGGCGTAGGCCGCGGAGTGCGACTTGTTGAAGCCGTACTCGGCGAACTTCGCCATGAGGTCGAAGATGGCGGCGCACTTCTTGGCATCGAGCCCGAGTTTTTCGGACCCCTCCATGAACTTCATGCGTTCCTTCGCCATCTGCTCGGCGTCCTTCTTACCCATGGCGCGGCGCAACAGGTCCGCGCCCCCAAGCGAGTAGCCTGCCAGAGAACGGGAGATCTGCATGACCTGTTCCTGGTAGACGATGACGCCGTAGGTGTCCTTGAGGACCGGCTCGAGCTGCGGCAGGTCGTAGACGGTCTGCTTGCGGCCGTGCTTACGCTCGATGAAGTCGTCCACCATGCCTGAGCCGAGCGGGCCCGGACGGTAGAGGGCGCAGACCGCGATGATGTCCTCGAAGCAGGAGGGCTTCAGCTTGACCAGGAGCTCCTTCATGCCGCTGGACTCGAGCTGGAAGACGCCGGTGGTGTTGCCGGCCTGCAACAGCTTGTAAGTTTCCGGGTCGTCGTCGGTCAGGAGCGTGATGTCGAAGTTGGGGTCCTTGCCGTTACGGATGTGCTTGCAGGCGTTGTCGATGACGGTCAGGTTCTTGAGGCCGAGGAAGTCGAACTTCACCAGGCCGACCTTCTCCACGTACTTCATCGAGTACTGGGTGGTCAGCGAGCCGGTCTTCTGGTCCTTGTAGACCGGGCAGAAGTCTTCCATCGGCCTAGGCGCGACGACGAGGCCGGCGGCGTGGGTCGAGATGTGACGGGCGAGGCCCTCCAGGCGCAGGGCGACTGTCATGACCTCGTTCACCTTCGCGTCGGCGGCCATCAGCTCCTTGATCTTGGGCTCCTGCTCGATCGCCTTATCCAGCGTGATGCCCAAGACCTCCGGAATGAGCTTGGCAATCTTGTCCACGTCGGCGAAGGTGAGGTCGAGGGCGCGCCCCACGTCGCGGATGACGCCGCGGGCAGCCATGGTACCGAAAGCCGCGATCTGGCAGACCTTGTCCCTGCCATAGCGCTCGACCATGTACTGGATCACCTCTTCACGGCGGTCCTGGCAGAAGTCGACGTCGATATCAGGCATGGAGATACGTTCGGGGTTGAGGAATCGCTCGAACAGCAGGTTGTACGGCATCGGGTCGATGTCGGTGATCCTGATGCAAAAGGCGACCAGCGAGCCGGCCGCCGAGCCCCTGCCCGGCCCGACCGGGATGCCGTGGTCCTTGGCCCAGTTGATGAAGTCCGCCACGATCAGGAAGTAGCCAGGGAACCCCATGTGCTTGATGCAGTCCAGCTCGATGCGCAGGCGGTCGTGGTAGGCCTGCTCCTGCTCCGGGGTCAGGTTCGGGTACTTGATCTTGATCTTCTCAAGGCGCAGCTTGAGGCCTGCTATCGACTCGCGCTCCAACTGCTGGTCGAGGGTCTCACCCGGCGGCGCCTCGTAGGCCGGGAAGTGGTACGTCTTGAAGTCGAACTCGTAGTGACAGCGCTCGGCGATCTTGACCGTGTTTGTCAGCGCCTCCGGACAGTAGTGGAACTCCCGCGCCATCTCTTCCGGGCTCTTCACGTAGAAGGCCTCGGTGGTGAAGCGCATTCGGCTCGGGTCGCTCATGGTCTTGCCGGTCTGGATGCAGAGCAGGATCTCGTGCGCCTTGGCGTCTTCCTTGTTGAGGTAGTGACAGTCGTTGGTGGCGACCAGCGGCAGGTTCAGCTCGCGTGCGATCTCCATCACGCGCCTGTTGGCGATGGTCTGCTCGGGGAGCCCGTTCTCCTGGATCTCCAGGTAGTAGCTCCCCGGGAACATGTCCGCGTACCAGATGGCGGCGGCCTTGGCCTCCTCCATCTTGTTCCTGCCGGCGAGGTAAGCGATCTCTCCCTGCAGGCAGGCGGAGAGGCAGATGAGACCTTCCCGGTGCTTCTCCAGCAGCTCCTTGTCGATGCGGGGGCGACGGTAAAAGCCTTCCTTGTAGCCGGCGGAGGTGAGGTAGCAGAGGTTCTTGAAACCGGTCATGTTCTCGGCCAGCAGGATGAGGTGGTAGCTGGTGACCGGATCTGCGGCGGTGGGGGCTTTCTTGTCGAGACGGGAGCCGGGGGCGATGTAGACCTCGCACCCAAGGATCGGCTTGATCCCCTTGTCCTGGGCCTTCAGGAAGAATTCGAGGGATCCGAACATGTTGCCGTGGTCGGTAACCGCCACCGCCGGCATGTGGTATTCCTTGGCCTTTTTGACCAGGTCGCCGATGCGGATGGCCCCGTCCAGCAGGGAATACTGGGAGTGCAGATGCAGATGTACGAAATTCGCTGAATCCATAGCAGGTAAGCCTTAATCAAGAATCGAAAACTGTCTGGGTTGAAACAATAAAAGGAGCCGTAGTTTTAGTGGCTCCAGTGACTGTTTCGGGGGAAAATTTGCGCCCAAATATCTCACGAAGTGGAAATTCTGTCAATGAAACAGAAGGGGCGTCGACAGGGAGAAAGGGCGCATAAACAATGTGCGAACCGGACGAGGCGCAGCCGCTGTAGAACCGGGACTGCGGGTCGGTGAAAAGAAGCCTTTCCCCTGCATTTCCCGGCAGACAGCATGGCCCGCCTCACGTCGAGGGGAGCGCTCCACGGAAGCACCGTAAAAAAAGCCATTGACAAGCGCGGGAGGTTAGTTCAATATCAAATCATTGAAGTCGAAACAGTATCACGTTCGGCACACAACTCAAGAGCAGCAGTACAGGGGCCTCGTACCAGGCCGTTTTTTTGGCAAATATGGTTTAACATTGAACTAATCAATATCAACCTTCCCTCGTGGGGAGATCACAAAACAGGAAACAGGAAACAGGAAACAGGAGACAGAACAGATGAGCGACGTCACTATCACCCCCAACCAACCCATCGTCATGGAACTCGAAGCAGGAACCTATTACCGCTGTACCTGCGGCAAATCTGCCGGCATGCCATTTTGCGACGGCGCACACGCCGGGACCGAGCATGCCCCGATTGCCTTCGAGGTGAAAGAAAAGCAGCAAGTGTATCTCTGCAACTGCGGCAAGACCGCCAACGCCCCCTATTGCGACGGCAGCTGCCAAAAACCCTAAAGAGATGGCGGGAAGGATAAGGTGAGGTGGGCGAGATGTACCATATCAAGCTGATACTTAAGGTGACAGGGTGGGCGGCGTTGCTGTTGGCCTTGGCGATCGGTGCATGGGTAGAGTGGTCCGTGCTCAGCAGCGGCGGGTTCATGTGGGGCATGTTCTTTGGCGGGTTCATTATCCCGTTCTGCCTATTCGCAACGCTCGGCCTGTTGCCAAAAGAACTGCTTGCCCGTGAGTGAACGGGCAAGCAGCACCGAAGAGGAGAAATACGATGATCACGATAAGAAGATCGGCAGACAGGGGCCACGCCGACCACGGCTGGCTCAACACCTACCACACCTTTTCCTTCGCCGGATATGTCGACGACCGCCACATGGGGTTCCGGAACCTGCGGGTCATCAACGAGGACCGGGTGCAGCCCGGGGTAGGATTCCCCACCCACCCGCACCGGGACATGGAGATCATCTCCTACGTGCTGGAAGGAGCACTGGCGCACCGCGACAGCATGGGGACGGGATCGGTGATACGCCCCGGCGACGTGCAAAGAATGAGCGCCGGGACCGGCATTACCCACAGCGAGTTCAATCACAGCAAAGACGAACCGCTGCACTTCTTCCAGATCTGGATTCTGCCGCAACGCGAGGGACTAACACCGGGTTACGAGCAGAAATTCTTTTCGGATGAGGAGAAACGGGGGAGCCTCAGGCTGATCGCCTCCCCGGACGGGAAGGACGGTTCGGTCACCATCAATCAGGACGCGAGGCTGTACGCGACGCTTCTCGACCCGGGCCAGGAAATAGTGCATCACCTGCCTGCGGCACACCACGCCTGGGTGCAGGTCGCGCGCGGCAAGGTGCTCGTCAATGGCCATCTTTTGGAGGCAGGCGACGGCGCGGCGGTCAGCAACGAAGAACTGCTGCGCCTGGTAGGGAAGGAAGCCAGCGAGTTGCTGGTTTTTGAACTGCCGTAGCGGCATACGCGGCAGACAAAAAGGGGACAGGCTACTTTATCCTGAAAAGTAGCCTGTCCCCTTTTCTTTTCTTTTTTATACGAGACGGACGTCGCTCTTCCCCCCGGAGGGGGGAGGTCGGGAGGGGGGAAATCGATTCCTGGCGCAGGCTCCCCCTCCCTAACCCTTCCCCTCCGGGGGAGGAGACTATGACCGGGAATGAAGGGGACATGCTACTTGCAGCCCTTCAGGTAGTTTTACGCTCCGCCGGTCATGGCAGCCTGGATGCTTGCCGCGTCCAGATTAACGTCGATCTGGCTGCCGCCGTCCATGTTCTTGAGCGGTGCGGTGCCGCGGGCCAGTTCGTCGCCGCCGATGATCAGGGTGAAGCGGGAATTGAACTTGTCGGCGCGCCGCATCTGGCTCTTCAGACTTTTCCCTTCGTAGTCGATCTCGACGGCCAAACCCAGGCGCTGCAGGGCGCTCATCAGGCGGAAAGCCTCGGGATGCGCCTCATCCCCCAGCGCTGCGATAAAGAGGTCCGGGCGGCGGGAGAAATCCTTCTCGGCCAAAAGGAGCGCCACGCGCTCGACACCCATGGCGAAACCGATGCCGGGAATCTGCGGTCCCCCGATGGAAGAGATCAGGCCGTCGTAACGGCCACCGGCTGCAACGGCGCTCTGCGACCCCAGCATGGTGGTGACCATCTCGAAGGTGGTCCTCGTGTAGTAGTCGAGGCCGCGCACCATGCGCTGGTTGATGCTGTAAGGGGTGCCGACCAGTTCCAGGTACTTCCTGGTCTTGTCGAAGTGGTCACCGCACTCGGCGCAGAGGTGGTCCAGCATGGAGGGCGCCCCCTGGGTCGCCTCCTGGCAGCCGGCGGACTTGCAGTCCAGCGCGCGCAGCGGGTTGGTATCGTAGCGGCGTTTGCAGTCGTCACAAAGCTTGTCGATGCGATCCAGCAGGAACTTCTTGAGCGCCTCGCGATACGCGGGACGGCAGCAGGGGCAGCCCAACGAGTTGATCTGCAGCGAAGGTTCGGTGAGCCCCAGTTCCTGGAAGAAATGGGTCAACATGGTGAGCACCTGGGCATCGACCGTGGGAGCCGCGACACCGGTGATCTCGGCGCCGATCTGGTGGAATTGGCGGTAACGCCCCTTCTGCGGGCGCTCGTAGCGGAACATCGGCCCCATGTAGTACAGGCGCGCGACCGGATCAAGGGCGTGCATCTTGTGCTCGACATAGGCGCGCATCACCGAAGCGGTTCCTTCCGGGCGCATGGTGACCTTGTTCTCCCCTTTGTCCACGAAGGAGTACATCTCCTTTTCGACGATGTCGGTGGCATCACCGATGGAGCGGCAGAAGAGTTCAGTTTTCTCCAGGATCGGGATCCTGATCTCGGAAAGCCCGTAAAGCTCGAAAACCCGGCGCGCGGTGGCCTCGATGTGCTGCCACTTCTCGACCTCGCCCGGGAGGATGTCGTTAAAACCTTTAATGCCGGTGATTGCCACGGTTAATCCCTCTCCTCACTCACGAAATAAAACCCGAACAACTTAACGCAAAGCCGCAAAGCCGCTAAGGCGCGAAGAAAAACTGCAGCTGGGGGAAAAGCAAACCCAAATCCTTGGTTCACCTTTGCGCCTTTGCGTTGAGTTTCTAAAAACAAAAAAACCGGCGAGACTACTGTCCGGTCCGTTGCAACATGCTGTCATCCCGCGCCACGGTCAGGGCGGGGTGATCATCCTTTCGGCATGGAACGCCCGGTTCTTGCCGGCGCTCTTGCCGCGGTACATGGCCTGGTCCGCCATCTCCAGCAGTTCGGCCTTGGTGTTGGCGTCGTCGGGAGCGCAGGCGAAACCAAGGCTCACAGTGAGCCTGATGGCCAACCCATCCGCCTTGGCAAAGGTGTGCCCCTCGATGGTCTTCCGGATGCGCTCGGCCACGATAGCAGCGCCTTCCATCCCGGTCTCCACCAAGACGATGGTGTACTCGTCGCCGCCGTAGCGGATCACCGCGTCCACGTCGCGTACGCTCTTTCTGACCAACGAGCCGACCTCACGCAGCACGCGGCTCCCGATCAGGTGCCCGAAGTTGTCGTTCACGCCTTTAAAGAGGTCGATGTCGAGGAAAAGGATGCCCAGGTTGGAGCCGTAGCGCTCGCAGCGCTTGAGTTCCCGCTCCAATACAACGTCCAGGTAACGGTAGTTGTACAGGCCGGTCAATTCGTCTATATAGAGGAGATCCTTGGCGATGTTGTAGCGTGCGGCGTTGTCCAGGGCCAGCGAACCCTGGTCGAGCAGGAAGGAGATATGCTTGCGGTTTATCTCCCGGGGCAGCAGGTGGCCGGTATCGTTGAACAGGATGATGACCCCCTGCAGATCCATCTTCTGCCGCAGGTAAAGGCACATGACCTCGGTCACTTCATTGCCGTAATCGGCATCCTCTGGGAGAAAGTTCCTCAGGAGCAGTTGGTTGGTGCTGCCGTCGTCGCGAAGGTCGCACTCGCTGATCACCGCCTGTCCCAGCAGGTGCGCGCTCAACTCCTCGACCCCCTTCATCTCGCGTAACGTGAGCTGTCCGTTATCGTTGAAATACCCCAGCGCCCGGGTCACACCTACTTCCTTGAGCAGGGCATCGGTCAGCATCGAGTAGATGCGCTCGAGCTCCAGGCAGTTGGCGATGTTCTGGCTCACCTGGAACAGGTTGACCAGCCCCTTCAACTCCAGGTTTTCGTCCAGGAGCCTGCGCTGCTCCATGCAATGGGCGACGATGTGGCGGAATTCGTCCTGATTGATCGGCTTGATGAGATAATCGGTGGCGCCGTTTTTGAGGGCGTATATGGCGGTTTCTACGTTGGCATGTCCGGTGACCATGATTACCGCAGTGGCAGGATCGAGCCTCTTCACCTCCGAGAGGATATCGAGACCCGACACGTCGCGCATCACCAAGTCCGTGACAACGAGCTGGTACCCTCCATTGCTGATCATTTCCAGCGCCTCCTCTCCGGAAGCGGCCACTTCGACGACATAGCCGTCTTCCTTGAGCAGATCCGTGTAGACCTCTCGGAAAAAGCTATCGTCTTCGACTAAAAGAATTCTCTCCATGCAAAGAATCTCCTGGATGATCGGGTGTTACCGGGGGCAATGCCAGCATAAACTAGCAGATAGGGCTCTGGAGTGTCAATTAAAATGCCCCAAAGGGCTCGATAATATAACTGAACCGTCCGCTTTGCAGGCCGCCTCGACAGTACCCTCCAGGTCGGTCCGGTAGATCGTGACGCCATGGCGTTGCAGTCTCACAAGCGTATCCGCCGCAGGGAGATGGAAGGCGTTCCCGTACCCTGCGGAAATGACCGCGGCCGCCGGCTGCACCGCTTCTACAAAGGGGTCGCTGGAAGAATACCTGCTGCCGTGATGCGCCACCTTCAACAGGGTGCACCGCTGTAACGCTCCCCGCTCGAGAAGCTCCCGCTCTTCCCTCACGCCGATATCCCCGGTGAACAGCACCGAACTCCTCCCGTGTGTCAGTCTGAACACCAAAGAAGATGCGTTTGCATCCGACGGCGACGCAATCCCGGCAACAGGCCACAGCGGCTCCAGTTGCGCGCCCCCCACCTGCACAGGTGGCAGGCCCGTCACAAGTTCCCGCACCGGAACCTCACGCGCAGCCAGGACCCACTTCAGTTGCGGCAACTCCGGCGCAGCCAAGGTCTGGCGCTCAGCCAGGAATTCGCCGATCTCGAAGTTGGCCGCCAGGTACAGCACCCCCTGCAGATGGTCCGGATGCCCATGGGACAAAACCAGGTAATCGATGCGCCGCACCGAAAGGGCCCTCAGGGCAGGGAGCAACAGCCGCGACCCCACCCGGGTATCGGAGTCTGTGGCGTTGCCGCCGCCGTCGACCAGCATCCACTTGCCGTCCGGCAGGCGCACCAACGCGGCATCCCCCTGCCCCACGCTCAGGAAGTACAGCCGCAGGATCCCATCCATCGCCTGGGCCGCCGGAACCGCTCGCACGACAAGCCCGACAACGAGCACCAGCGCGGTGGTACGACGCCACCCTTTCGACTTGACGAAAGTGATCACGCACAGCACCAGGCAAGCCAGCAGGAGGTCGAGGCGGCCGGGGACGTAACCGGTAAAGACTGGCGCCCGGGAGAGTTGCCCCACCACCAGGTCGGACCAGCGCACCAGGGCCGCCGCCAACTGGAGCAGCACGGCGGCAGGCGTTTTCCATAAGCAGCTTACGGCCAGTGCGCTGAAGCCGAGGACGACGGCCCCGTATCCCATGAGCGGCACCACCAGAAGGTTGGCGACCAACCCCACCAGCGACACCCGTTGAAAGTAGTAGGCGACGTGAACGGAGGTGGCGGCGATGGCTGCCGCTGAAGCGATCAAAAGGAGCAACACCCACCGCATTATCCTTCCCGCTTTGTCAGGTGATGCCGGCAGGGTCGGTGTCAGCACGGAGAGCCCCCAGATGGCCAGGAAGGAGAGTTGGAAGGAGACGTCGAAGACGAGTTGCGGTGCGGCGAACAGGATGGCGCAAGCGGCCAGCATGATGGTGTGGACAGGATCCACTTCCCGTTTCATCTGCAGCGACGCCACGACGACGCAGATCATCAGCACACTGCGCAGCGTGGCGGGAGCCTGACCGGACAGGACCAAGTAAAAGGCCACCATAGGCAGGGACGCCAGCATGATCAAGGGCCTCAACTTGAGGTGCAGGGCGAGCCACTCCGAGCGCCGAGCCAGATAATAGAGAAACTGGCACAAAGACAGAAAGACGATGCCGACGTGGAAGCCGGAGATGGAGAGGATGTGGTTTACGCCGCTGCGGGCGAACGCCTCCTGCAACTGCTCCGGCACGTCGGCCCGATCCCCGAGCAGCAGCGCCTTCAGGACACCCCCCTCAGGTCCGGGCTCCACCTTCATGATGAAGTTCCCGAGCCTTTGCGCCAGGAGGTCGATGTCGTGCAGCCATCCCGCTCCCTCGCGCAGCAGCACCAGATCCTCCGCCGCCAGTACGAATCCGGTGACGTGCACCTGCTGGTAGGCCAGCCTGCGCACCCAGTCGGACTCACCCGGCAGTCCCAGGTTGCGGGGCACCCGGAGTCGCGAAACGAATTTGACCCTGTCGCCGATATGGAGTCTGGCACGCCCCTCCTTCACGTACACCAGCAAACGCCCCGACTCCAGGAAGTCCCGCTCGTCAGTGCTCACCCGCTCCACCTGCAGATAAACCCTGCTCCCACCCGTTGAAGTGGCTTCGGGCCGCGCGTCCAGCACCCCCTCGATCACCACCGGCCGATCTGAGGCGAAGCCCTCCAAACCGGGCTGCGGCCTCAGGAACGGAGCCAGAGACAACTGACCCCACGCGAAGAAGAGAACGGCCAAAGGAACCAGGAAAGTGACTCGCGAACTGAGGAAGGAAGTACAGAGGGTAAGACCAAGCAACGCCGGCAGGCACCAGGGTGGTGGAAAGGTTTCGAAAAGGTGAGTGGTGGCCAGGCCGGCGATCAGCGCGGCTAACGGCACCAGCAGAGGTCTCTCCAGGGGTCACCTCCCGGCTGCAGGGTGGGAGCACACAGGAAAATAAAAAGCCACACACGTTATAGCAGATGGCAAGGGTTGCACAACGCTCTGTGCATTCATCAGCTGCTGTTCAGAGTTCGCAACGCAGGTAACTATTCGGTTTTATAGACTAATATCTAATACAAGACAAAACCTTGTGCAGGTTTAGCACAGACCCGCCATTTTCGACCTCGCGGTCAAAAGTGGATGATTCAACTTTTTTGCCGTGAGGTTTCGGCTAGTTACGACATTGAGGGAGTCCATGTCAATTTTGGTACGGCCGTTGAAAAGCATAAGAAAACGGCATTTCTACCGGGAGGACACCATGGCATACAGAGATCGCAGCACCAATGAAAGGTCTGGCTCTTACGCTTATACGATTATGGAAGTACGCCTGAGGAAGAAGGGTGCACCGGAAGGGACCAAGGACGACCTGCGCTTCATGACCGTGGACAGCCACTGGGACACCTTGCGTTTTGTGCAGGACAACATGGACCACTGCGTCGGGAACGTGGTGCGGCTCAAGCGGAACGAGCCGACGGGTCGTACCATCGACGAGAGCGCCAAGCTGTTCCAAAAAAACCTGGAGCCCCTGGTCTCAACCCTGGCGGCAACCCAGGGGCAGGGCGTGATGGACAAACTTTCGGCCTCGCTGAAAAAGGCCCTCCTGCTGCTGGTGATGGAGCGCTACCAAAGCGACCGCGAGAAGGCATGCCGGGTGCTCGGCATCTCTCGCGAAAAGCTGGAGAACGAGCTGAAGCTTTGCGGCGTGGCGAGATAGTACCTAGTAATACTCCTCTTGATAAGAAGGGATCTCCGCGTACCAGCGGGGGTCCCTTTTTGCTTCAATAAGGGCGGCTTCCACGGTATCGATAAGGCGCTGCCGGTCCTTGGGATAGCTGCCAGCCAGACTTAGGAAATTGGAGACATGGTTGGAGCGCAGGATGGTGCCCTGGGGGGCCAACCGCTGCAGCAACTCCCGGGTCTCCAGCAGGATTTCCCCGTGGCTCAGCGGTTCGATCAGCTTCAGGAAATCGTCGTTGTGGCGCTGAAACATGGTAAGCAGGGAGAAATATTCCGGCGAGAGCGCGGTGATCCACTTCGCGGTGGCGGCGGCGTGCTCGGCACTGCGTGCTCTACCAGCAAGCCCGAGGATGGCGGTGATGGAGAGCTTCATGCCGGCGGCCATTGCTTTCCGGCACTGCTCCAGCATCTGCTCCGGATCGAATCCCTTGTCGATCAGCCGCAGGGTTGCCGCGTCCCCGCTTTCCAGCCCGTAGTACAGGATGCGGAGCTTCCTGGCGCGCAGGGCGGCGAGGTCCTGCCCGCTTTTGAGGTTGAGGCTGTTGGGCGAGGCGTAGGCTCCCACCCGGGTGAGGGAGGGAAAGACCTCGCTCAGTTCATCCAGTATGCGCTCCAGCCCCTCCTGGGGATAAATCAGGGCATCGCCGTCAGCGAGGAATACGCGCCGCACACCCGGCCGGTAGTGCGGCGGGATGGATCTGACCTCAGCCAAGACCTCGTCCAGCGACCGGACCCGGAACTGCTTCATCTTGTACATGCCGCAGAATTTGCATCGGTTCTGCGAGCAGCCGATGGTGATCTGGAAAATGAGGCTGCCGGCCTCGGAAGGGGGGCGAAAGAGCGGCTCGTGGTAACGGAAGAACATGCGGTGAATCCCCTAAGACTGACGGTACAGGAGCAGAATAGGCGGGTACTGTACCTGAGAAAGGGGCAAAGATCAAATCCCGCTGTGATCCTTTGCAAACGTTCACCTGGCAATTTGGGACAGTGTGGAATGTTGACCGCCAGGCAGCGCACGTGGTACAGAGTTCCCCACTTTGCGAAGGGGGGGGACAAGGGGGATTTGATCTTAGCTACACACCAGCAACATCTCATCCAGAACTTAAGTCACCTGATGGCGACTGCGTGGTCTACCGCAAAAGCAAATCCCCTCTGCCTCCCCTTCGCAAAGGGGAGGACGTGAGTTCTCGTGCGGTGCTTGAAGCGTCGTACACTCCGGGTTCAGCCTCAATTTTAAAAACCTTGCTAAAAAGGGGACGATAAAATCGTCCCCTTTTTCTTTACTGCAATAACGGTAGCTATTTACTTGAGGCGGTCGGCGTACAGCGGGAAGCGCTTCATCAGCGCGTTCACCTGGGTCTTGACGGAGGCGAGTTTCGCCTCGTCACCCACGTTGCCCAGGACCTCGGCGATGAAGCCCGCGACCTGCTCCATCTCGGCCTCTTTCAGGCCGTGGCTGGTGGCCGCCGGGGTGCCGATGCGGATGCCGGAGGTGATGAACGGCGAGCGGGTGTCGAAGGGGATGCCGTTCTTGTTCACGGTGATGCCGGCGCGGTCGAGTGCCTCCTCGGCTACCTTGCCGGTCAGCTCGGTCTGGGAAAGGTCGACCAGCATCAGGTGGTTGTCGGTGCCGCCGGAGGTGAGCTTGAAGCCGCGGCTGGTGAGGCCGGCGGCGAGCGCCTGGGCATTGTTCACGATCTGCTGCTGGTACTGCTTGAACTCCGGGGTCAGCGCCTCTTTGAAGGCGACCGCCTTGGCGGCGATGACGTGCATGAGCGGGCCGCCCTGGATGCCCGGGAAGATGTTGGAGTTCAGGGTCTTGGCCCAGTCCTCGCGGCACATGATCATGCCGCCGCGCGGTCCGCGCAGGGTCTTATGGGTGGTGGTGGTCACGAACTCGGCGTAGGGAACCGGGCTCGGGTGCAGGCCGGCGGCAACAAGGCCGGCGATGTGGGCCATGTCCACCATGACCACCGCGCCTACCTTGTCGGCGATGCGACGGAAGGCCTCGAAGTCAATGATGCGCGGGTACGCGGAGGCGCCCACCACGATCATCTTCGGCTTGTGCTCGACGGCGAGGCGCTCGCACTCCTCGTAGTCGATGGTTTGGGTCTCTTTGGAGACGCCGTAGGGAACGATGTTGAAGAGCTTGCCGGAGAAGTTGACCGGGGAGCCGTGGGTCAGGTGGCCGCCGTGGGCGAGGTTCATGCCCAGGACGGTGTCGCCCGGCTTCAGCACGGAGAAGTAGACCGCCATGTTGGCCTGGGAACCGGAGTGCGGCTGGACGTTGACATGGTCGGCGCCGAACAGTTCCTTGGCGCGCTCGATGGCCAGGTTCTCGACCTTGTCCACCTCGTGGCAGCCACCGTAGTAACGCTTGCCGGGGTACCCTTCGGCGTACTTGTTGGTAAGGACCGATCCCTGCGCCTCGAGCACCGCTGCGGAGACGAAGTTCTCCGATGCGATCAGTTCGAGGTTGTACTCCTGGCGCTCAGTCTCGAGCCTGATGACTTCCGCCACTGCCGGGTCGAATGTTTCCAGTACTGACATGTCTGACTCTCCTAAGTGAAAAAGTGCTGTGGAAATGAGAAAACGGGACTCTGGGAGTCCCGTTCTGTGCTTTAGAATCGTGTGTCTTACCAGTGCCGCTGTGCTGATGATCCGCTCGCTTTTGGGTAGTGCATCATCCCTTGAGCTCGCGCTCCACTTCGGCGATCTTGTCCAGCCGCTTCTGGTGCCTGCCTGCGGCGAACTCGGTATCGAGCCAGGCCGCCACCATCTCGCGCGCCTTCTCGGTCTCCAACACGCGCCCGCCCAACACCAGGATGTTTGCGTTGTTGTGCTCCTTGGCCATGGTCGCCATGAAGACGTCGGTGGCAAGAGCCGCGCGGATGCCGGGGAACTTGTTGGCCACGATGGACATGCCGATACCGGTGCCACAGACCAGGATCCCCTTCTCGGCGCTCCCCGCGGAAACACGACGAGAGACCGCTATCCCGAAATCCGGGTAGTCGACGGAATCGCCGTTGTGGGTGCCGAGATCCTCGCAGGGAAGGCCGCGCTCCTCGAGCAGTTTCTTGATCTCGTTCTTCAGCTCGAGCCCACCGTGATCGCTACCAAGGACTATCATGCCTAGACCCTCTTGAAGAGCAGCGACGCGTTGGTGCCGCCGAAGCCGAACGAGTTGCTCATGGCGTAGTCGAGCTTCGCCTCACGCGCCGTGTTGGGCACGTAGTCGAGATCGCACTCGGGATCCGGATCGGTGTAGTTGATGGTCGGAGGCACCACCGAGTTCTGCATCGCCATCAGGCAGAAAACGGCCTCAACGCCGCCGGCTGCGCCGAGCAGATGGCCGGTCATCGACTTGGTGGAGGAAACCATCAGCTTGGTGGCATGGTCGCCAAACACGGTCTTGATCGCCGTGGTCTCGCCGACGTCCCCGAAGGGAGTCGAGGTGCCGTGGGCATTGATGTAGTCGACCTGCTCCGGGTTGATGCCGGCGGTGCGCAGCGCCATCTTCATGCAGCGCGCCGCACCCTCGCCGCCCGGGGCGGGAGAGGTCAGGTGGTAAGCGTCACCGGAAAGTCCGTAGCCCACGACCTCACCGTAGATCTTGGCGCCGCGCGCCTTGGCCGCCTCGTACTCCTCGAGCACCACGATGCCGGCACCCTCGGAGAGGACGAAGCCATCCCTGCCCTTGTCGAAGGGACGGGAAGCGCCGGCCGGATTCTCGTTGTTGGTGGAAAGCGCCTTCATCACGGAGAAGCCGCCGATCCCCAGCGGGGTCACGGTGGATTCGGTGCCGCCTGCGATCATGGCGTCGGCGTCGCCGCGCTGGATCATGTGGTAGGCGTCCCCGATGGAGTGGGTGCCGGTGGCGCAGGCGGAGACGGAGGAAACGTTGGGACCTTTAGCGCCGTACTTGATGGAGATGTGTCCCGGAGCCAGGTTGATGATCAGCATCGGGATGAAGAACGGGGAGACCTTCTTGTACCCTCCCTCCAGCAGCGCGGTGTGGTAACGCTCGATGGCGGGAAGCCCGCCCAGGCCGGCGCCCACCAGGACGCCAACGCGCTCGGCGTTCTCCTCGGTGATCTGCAGCCCGGAGTCCTCCATGGCGTAGTGAGCCGCGGCCAGCGCGTACTGGATGAAGAGATCCATCTTCTTGATCTCTTTCTTGTCGATGAAATCCTCGGCGACGAAGTCCTTGACCTCGCCAGCGATCCTCACCGGCAGGTCGGAGGCATCGAAACGGGTGATGGGAGCGATGCCGGATGTACCGGCCACCAGCGCGTCCCAGTTCTTGCCGTTACCGGTCCCCAGCGGGGAGACCACGCCTACCCCCGTGACAACAACTCTTCTCATACTCTGAACTCTCCTTAGGTACTGTTGACTCATGGCCGCCCGGAGGCGGCATGAAAAAGGGGAAGCATAACTCCCCCCTCTCTACTAGGTGTGATCAGTGATGTAGTCGATCGCGTCCTGAACCGACTGGATCTTCTCGGCGTCCTCGTCGGAGATCTCGATTTCGAATTCCTCTTCAAGGGCCATCACCAGTTCTACGGTATCCAGGGAGTCAGCGCCGAGGTCGTCCATGAAGGAGGACTCGTTGGTCACCTGAGCCTCGTCAACACCAAGCTGCTCAGCGACTATCTCTTTAATGCGTTTCTCGATCGAAGCCATTCAATTACCTCCATTTGATTGTAACGTCAGACGTTATTTGATTTGTTGTGCCCAAGACTGCTATTTCATAGCATGAAAAGTAGAATTTGCAAAAGGTATTTTTGGCGCTGAAAGTAAAAAGAACGCCGTTAGTCAACTCACATGTACATGCCGCCGTTGACCGAGAGAACATGCCCGGTAACGTATGCTGCAGCGTCCGAAACGAGGAACAGAACCGCCCCCGCTATGTCATCCGCGCTCCCCAATCGGCCCATGGGAATCTGCTCCTGGAGCGACTCCTTGGTCTTCTCAGAGAGTTCAGAGGTCATGTCGGTTTCGATGAAGCCCGGGGTGACCGCGTTGACGGTGACGTTTCTTTTGGCGAGTTCCCTGGCCACCGACTTGGTGAGGCCGATCATGCCCGCCTTGGAAGCGCAGTAGTTGGCCTGGCCCGGGTTACCCATCTCGCCCACCACGGAGGATACGTTGACGATCCTGCCGAAGCGTGCCTTGGACATGAGCTTGGCGGCCTCGCGGGTGCAGTTGAAGCAGCCCTTGAGGTTCACGTCGAGCACCGCGTCCCAGTCCTCTTCCTTCATGCGCAGCAGAAGGCCGTCCTTGGTGATGCCGGCGTTGTTGACCAGGATGTCGACCTTGCCGAAGGCCTCCACGGACTGCTTGAAGAGGCTCTCCACCTCGGCGACCACCGAGACGTCCACCTTGACTGCGAGGGCCTTGCCACCCGCGGCGACGATCTCGTCGGCGGTCTTGGCGGCACCCTGCACACTGGTGGCGGTAACCACCACGGCGGCGCCCTGTGCGGCGAGTTTGAGGGCGATGGCCCGGCCGATGCCGCGGGAGGCACCGGTGACGACTGCTACCTGTCCGTTCAGGCTCATTACGCCACCTCCGTGATTGCTTTTACGCCTGCGGCATCCTGCACGCTAACGCAGGCCGCTTCCTTGTCGATCCTCTTCACCAGGCCGGCGAGCACCTTGCCCGGTCCGATCTCGATGAAGTTGGTGACGCCGGCGGCGACGATGTTCTGGATGATCTGCTCCCACAGGACCGGCGCGCAGACCTGCTCCACGAGAAGCGGCTTGACGCGGGCCGCGTCTGAGTTCGGCTTGGCCTCGACGTTGCTGACCACCGGAGCGGTCATCGCGTTCACCTGCACGGCCTCGAGCGTCTGCGCCAGACGGTCGGCGGCGGGCTTCATCAGGGCGCAATGGAAGGGTGCGGAAACCGGAAGGAGCATCGCCTTCCTGAAGCCTCTCGCCTTGGCGATTTCGATGGCGCGGTTCACCGCGGCGGTATGGCCGGCGACCACGATCTGGCCGGGGGAGTTGAAGTTGGCCGGGGAGACAACCTCACCCTGCGCCGCCTCGGCGCAGATGTCCTTGAGTACGTCCGCCTCGGCGCCGAGGATGGCGGCCATGGCCCCTACCCCGACCGGAACGGCGTCCTGCATGTAGCTGCCACGGGCACGAACGGTCCTGAGCGCATCGGCGAAGTTGAGCGCGCCGGCGGCAACCAGGGCCGAGTACTCGCCCAGCGAGTGGCCGGCCACGAAGGAGGGCACAAGCGGGGACTCCTCTTTGAGCACCCTGAATGCCGCGACACTGGCGGCCAGGATGGCCGGCTGGGTGTTCGCGGTGAGTTTCAGATCCTCCTCGGGCCCCTCGAAACAGAGCTTCGAAAGGGAGAAGCCGAGCGCGTCGTCGGCCTCCTCGAAGGCGACCTTGGCGGTCTTGAAGTTATCCGCCAGATCCTTCCCCATCCCGGCGTACTGGGAACCCTGCCCCGGGAAGATGAATGCATAGGATTGCATAGGTAACCTCTTTTCTTTTGCTGTTGGGCGTGATCTTTGCCAGCTACGTCCACCTCCCCTCTCCCTCAGGGAGAGGGTCAGGGTGAGGGCGTCCGCAGCTGCAACTACTCAGTCCAGGGCAATTCCCTCACCCGCCCTTCGGGCACCCTCTCCCGGCGGGAGAGGGGACTTTTTACCAGCGCACCAGCGCGGAGCCCCAGGTGAGACCGCCGCCGAAGGCGTCGAGCAGCAGCAGGTCGCCTTCCTTGAGACGGCCGGCACGCACCGCCTCGTCCAGCGCGATCGGGATCGACGCCGCCGAGGTGTTGCCGTAGCGGTCCAGGTTGACGAAGACGCGCTCGCCGGTGATGCCGAGACGCTTGCCGACGGAGTCAACGATCCTCTGGTTGGCTTGGTGCGGTATGAACAGGTTGACGTCGTCGGGGGTAAGCCCGTTGGCCTCGAGTGCTTCCATGGCCACTTCGCCCATGGAGCGCACGGCCAGCTTGAACACCTCGTTGCCCTGCATGGTCAGGAAGACCAGACCGTCGTCCACGTTCTGGTGGGTCGCAGGGTTGCGGCTGCCGGCGCCTTTCTGGTACAGGATCTCCCAGTAGTTGCCGTCGCTGTGCATGTGGGTGGAGAGGATGCCGCTGTCGCCTTCCTGCGCCTCGAGCACGACGGCGCCGGCACCGTCGCCAAAGAGCAGGCAGGTGTTGCGGTCATTCCAGTCGACGATGCGGGACAGCACCTCGGCACCGATCACCAGGGCCTTCTTCACCTGACCGGACAGGATGAACTTCTGCGCGGTGGACAGGGCGTAGATGAAACCGGAGCAGGCAGCGGAAAGGTCGAAGCAGAAGGCGTTGGTGGCCTTGAGGGCCTGCTGCACGATGCAGGCGGTGGCGGGGAACGGGAAGTCAGGGGTGAGCGTGCCCACCACGATGAGATCTATTTCCTCCGCCTTCACTCCGGCGGCTGCCAGCGCCCGTTCGGCGGCGGCGATGGCGAAGGTCGAGGTGTACTCTCCCTCGGCGGCGATGCGGCGTTCGCGGATACCTGTCCTGGTGACGATCCACTCGTTGGTGGTGTCCATCATCTTTTCAAGGTCGAAATTGGTCAGCACTTTCTCCGGCACGGCGGAACCGGTACCGGTGATTCTCGGTCTAATCATGAAGCAACCCTTTCTGTGGCGTCCGGGTTCTGGCCGGTACGCTCGCGAGTCTCACCGGGGAAGCTCTCGTTGAGCTTTTCGGCCATGCGGCCATTGACCCCTTTGAGTGCGTATTCATGGGCAAAGCGGATCGCGTTCTTGATGGCCTTGGGGTTCGAGCCGCCGTGGCAGATCATCCCCACGCCGTTGATCCCAAGCAGAGGCGCACCGCCGTACTCGGCATAATCTACAGTCTTCTTGAAATTTTTGAACGCCTTGCGGCTTAAGAGGTAGCCGATCTGGCACAGAAAGCTGCGCTTGATCTCGGCTTTGAGCATCTTGCCCACAGCATCAGCGAGCCCCTCGGACAGCTTCAACGCGACGTTGCCCACGAAGCCGTCGCAAACGACGACGTCGACCGAGCCATTGAAGATGTCGCGGCCTTCCACGTAACCAATGTAGTTGATGGGCTTGTCACGCAGGAGGGTGCTGGTTTCGCGGGTGAGCTCGTTCCCCTTGCTGTCCTCCTCCCCGTTGGAGAGTAGGCCAACCCTGGGCTTGTCGACGCCCATGACGAACTTGGCGTACACCTCGCCCATGACGGCGAACTGGACCAAGTGGATGGGCTTGCAGTCGACGTTGCCGCCGACATCGAGAACGAGGGTCTTACCGGTAACGGTGGGAAAGAGTTGGGCGATTGCGGCGCGATCGATCCCCTTCATCCTTTTCAGCACGAACATGCCGGCCGCCATGGTGGCGCCCGAGTTCCCCGCGCTTACTACGGCCACGGCCTCGCCACCCTTGACCAACTCGAAGGCGACGCGGATCGAGGAATCCTTCTTCTTGCGCACCGCATCGGAGGCGGAGTCGTGCATGCCCACGACTTCGGAGGCATGCCAGAGTTCGATGTCCAGCCCCTTGCAATCGTGGCGGGCCAGCTCGGCCTGCACCTTTTCAACGTCGCCGACCAGAGTAACCGGGATACCGAATTCTCTGGCGGCAGCTACCGCACCTTCTACTTCAACATGAGGGGCGTTGTCGCCCCCCATTACATCGACAGCAACTCTCATATTTCCCCTAGGGAGCGGATTCCGAACAGTCACGGCTTAGGTGAAACGAAATCCTAGAGCTCTTCAGCCTTCAGCACCTGACGTCCCTTGTAGGTACCGCAGGACGGGCAGACGCAATGCGGCAGCTTCGGGGCCTTGCACTGCGGGCAGGACGAAACGGTCGGAGCGGTGAGGAAATCGTGTGCACGCCTCATGTTCTTGCGCGACTTGGAGGTTTTCTTCTTAGGTACAGCCATGATGTTCTCCTTTTTACTTTTCTATCTTGATCTTCTTCAAAGCGGCCATTTTCAGATTTATCCCGCCGCGATCGCAGCCGCATTCTCCGGCGTTCAGGTCAGCTCCGCACACGGGGCAAAGGCCGCGGCACGTCTCGCTGCATAACGGTTTATAAGGTACTTCCAGCATAACCTGTTCGGCGATTTCGAAATCCATGTCGATCTCGTCGCCGCTGTAGGTGGCCGAAATGAGCTCCTCGTCGGAAAGCTCGACTTCCTCGTCCAGATCCTCACCTTTGCTTTCGGTGTAGAAGATGGTGAAGTCCGAGGAGATCGCGGCATCGTACTCGGCCAGGCAGCGTGAGCAGGTGAGACGCACCGCGCTCTCCACCTTGCCGGTGGCCCTCACGTGGTCGTACTCCCAGATCGCCGTAACCTGCGCGTTGACTGGCGCCGTAAAGACACACTCGCCCGCTTTTTCCATCTCTACCAAGGTAGAAAAGTGTGATGCAGGCTCCGATTCCGAGAGGTCGAGCTGCTTCTTTTTGACCTTCTCTATCTCTATCTTCAAAGGAAGATCTCCCCTTTTTCAAAGTTTCCCAGTATATAGATGGCGGTTTTTTTGTCAAGGTAAATCTAAAGAGAGCGGAGGGGCCACAGGCAGGCGTTCAGCCACTGACAGAGCCGCATAAAAGGCACTCTCTGCGCGCTCAAAACTCTACCAACCAAGCCGGTAGTCGACACTGACACCGCTCTCTGAGTCGGAGAGGACGCCCATGCGCTGGGCCGCAGTTTCCACCAGGTAGTCCAGGGCGCGCCCCTTCTTCTTGGGCACACGGATCAGCCGCGGCTCACCCTTGATGCCCCCCAGCCGCGCGGCCTCATCGATGGCGTCCTGCATGGTCCCGATCCGGTCCACGAGCTTCAGGGCCAGCGCCTGTTCGCCGGAGAAGATCCTGCCGTCTGCGATGCTGCGCACCTGCTCTTCCGGGAGCCTCCTCCCCTGCGCCACCGCCTTGACGAACTGGCCGTGGGTGGAGTCGATCACCCCCTGCAGCATCGCCTTTTCCTCGTCGGTCATGGTGCGCGAGGGGGAACCGGTATCCTTGAACTTGCCGGTCTTGATGGTGAAGGCCTTCATGCCGACCTTCTCCATCAGCCCTTCCAGGTTGGAGAACTTCATCAGCACCCCGATGCTGCCGGTGATGGTGCCGGGGTTGGCGTAGATGAGGCTCGCCGGGGCCGAGACGTAGTAGCCGCCGGAAGCCGCGACGCTCCCCATGGAGACCACCACCTTCTTCACCTTGGCCAGATCCTTCACCGCCGCGTAGATCTCCTGCGAGGGGCCCACCACGCCGCCCGGGGAATCGACCCGCAACACCACGGCCTTCGCGTGCTCGTCCTTCTTCATAGACCGCAGCTGGCGGATGATCTCCTGCCCGTCGACAATGACACCCTTCAATTCGACGATACCGATCCCGTCCCCTCCGGCGAGGGTGTCACGGTCTCCAATCAGGGAGGTGACCACGGCGACGCAGGCTGCGAAAAGGAGCAAGATCCCCACGCTGAAGGCGGCGGTCCACAGTAGCACTTTCTTCATGACTCCTCCGTCTCTTCCATGTCCAGCCAACTGTAGGGGCGAATAATCATTCGCCCGCCTTTACCGCGTCTGCCACCTCGGCATCGCTCTCCATCGACATTGACTGCTGCAACTGATCTGGGCGAATAATTATTTGCCTCTACAACTACTCAACCACCACGGAACCATACAATGGGCGAATAATTATTCGCCCCTACAGGATCAAACGTTTACGGCTTATTTTGCTTGTCTTTTACCGGGACTCTGTCCTATATCTGAACAGTAGGCGTTAAAGGCATTGCGCGCGCCGCCAACAACTCTACACTATGCAGGCCGTGGCGCAAAAGCAAATATCCAGCGCGTTTGAGCCCGGCTGAGTGTACAGCGTGTGAAACAGATACGAGAAGAGGAATTATGAGAGTACTGGTTATCTCAGACAGCCACGGCAATTACGCCCACGCCTTCAAGGCGCACGAATTAGCCGGACCGGTGGATCACATCGTTCATCTTGGGGATGGCTGCGATGATGCCCGCATGCTGGAGGAAGTACTGGAAGTGCCGGTGCACCGGGTGGCCGGCAACTGCGATCTGGACCGGCATGTGCCGGCGGAGCTCACGCTGGAACTTGGGGAGTGCCGGTTCCTGCTGACCCACGGTTACCGCCAGCACGTGAAGAGCGGACTGTCTCAACTGATCGGGCGGGGGATGCAACTGGGAGCGTCGGTGGTCCTCTACGGCCACACCCACCTCGCCGACGTCCACTCGGCGGACGGGATGCTGCTGGTGAACCCGGGAGCCCTGAAGGAGGGACTACCCGGGAGCTACGCCATCGTCACCGTCGAGGGAGCCACGGCAAGGGCCGAGATCTTCCCTCTCTAGCAGCCGCAGCCACAGTTGTGGCAGACCTTGCGGTTCTCGTCATCCGGAGCGACGGTCTCCGGCGCGAAGGCGATGCGGTTCACCGCACGCCGGATGTCTTCCTGAAGATCAAGGCGCGGGCTCTGTCCGATGACATGTCCGATGCAGATGTTGCTGATCCCGTCCGACGGCGAAGCGATGCGAATCGAGTTCAAGAGGTCGCCGTAGCCGTTCACCTCTATCACCTGCCCGGGGTCCTCCCCCAGTTCCAAGGTGATGCCGAAGCGCTCCAGTTCCTGGGCCAGTTCCGCGAAGAAGATATCAAAGGTGAATCCGGAAAGGATCCCCTCCCACTCAGGCTTACTCTTGCTGCGTCCGTAACAGGTAAGTCTCATCTGTTTTGCCATGCTTGTATAACTCCTGAAAACAGGGGCGAGCCCCCGATATTAACTCCCCGCGGCCTTTCTCTGCATCGAGCTGAAGATCATGTCCAGCACCGCCTTCTGCTTCGCCTCGTACTTGTTGAGAACCGCCAGGCAGGTCCCCATGGGAAACTGCTCGTGCAGGTAGTCGGAGTCCCGCCCGGAAAGGATCACGATCCGGTTCTTGTCCATACCGACGGAAACGGCATAGCTGAAAATCTTGGACCCGTCCAGGGTGGGCATCTCCAGGTCCACCAGCAAGAGGTCGACCTTGCCCTGCTTCAGTATGGTCAGGGCCAACAGCGGTTCGGTACAGGTTATGACGTCCAACAGCGGATAGAGCGCGTGGATCTTGTCCCTCAGCGCCCCTACGAATGCCGCGTCGTCATCAACGATCAGAATTTTTCCCATCCATACCTCTTTGTATCTATTTAAGCACCCGGGTCGCAGCGCTGAGCACCGGGAAAGGGACATTCAGGTCAAGCATCCGCGCCGCTTTCAGGTTGACGATGAGATCCACACGCCTCGGCGTGACCACCGGCAGTTGCGACGCTTTCTTGCCACTCAGGATGCGTGCCACGTATTCGGCAGCCAGCTGCCCCTGCTCGACAGGGTCCGCCTCCAGTGAAATCAGGGCCCCCTTGTGGGCGGCTCCCGGCATTTGCGATATCACGGGGATCTTCAGTTCGTTGCAGCGGTGCACGATTTTTTCGAAGGAACGGCTCCCGGCGGTGCATTCCGTAACATAGACGCAGTCGACCCTTGTGGCATAGAGGGTGGCCAAGGCTCCATCCAGCGCACCAACCGAGCCGACGTTGGTTTCCACCAGCACGATCCCCGATTGGGCGGCGATCTTGCGCGCCTCCTTAAGCTGCACCAAGGCCCCTTCTTCCCGGTTGGCGCTGATGATGCCCAGGGTCCTGATCGGCTTGACTTCCGTGGCGGTCTTGATCAGCGTGACCAGGGGAACCTTGGAGCTTACCCCGGCACTGTTGCGCCCGCTGGAGGCCATGTTCCTGGCAACCCCGGTCTCCACCGGACCGTAGACATCGGCGAAAACGACGGGGATGTCCTGCACCTCGCGCAGGGCAGCCAAAGTGGCGGAGGTGCCGTAGGTGACAATAACGTCCGCACCAATGGCGTTGAACTTTCTGACGCTGTTGGACCAGGAGATGAGGTCCGGGTTGGGGGTCTGGGTGATCACCTCTACGTTACTCTGATCGTATCCCTTCTGTACCAGCGCCTTTACGAACGCCTTGTGGGCATCCCGGTAGCGCGGCAGGTCGCAGGTCAGCAACGCCGCCACCAGCTTTCCGGCCGCGCGGGAGTCCGCCGCGGGGATCACCGCGCAAAGCAGCAGAAGCAGAAGTATGGAACGGACCAGTGTCTTGATACGCTACCCCTTGGTCACCACTTGGCCGCCACGGCGGCGACGATGGTGTGAACGGTGCCACTGTAACTCTTGTAGGCGGACTTCAGCTCGTTGTAGTCGTTGAACGAATATTCCAGCGTGGTGGAAAGCGCGCTGGTAAAGCGGTACTCGCCGCGTGTCGACAATGACGTGATCACGGTGTCCTGCGCGGTGATCTCCTTGATGCCGTCGGTGCTGCTGGTCAGCGAAAAGCTCTTGTCACTGGGGCTGAAAGCGGCCGAGGACCTGATCTGCTGTGCCGCCACCGCTAAATCGCTCTTCTCGGTCAGCGCATACGAGGCGTTGACACCATAGACATGGGACATACTGGAAAACTGCGAAACAGCCTGGCTGCCGACAACTACACCGGTGAAGAGAATCCCCTGCTCGACCTCCTGGTGCAGGTACGAATAGGTTGCCCCTACCGTGAGCCCCTGCAGCGGCACCCACCAGGCGCCGATGTTCGCGTTCTCGCTGTTGGTGCTCCGGGAGGTCAAAGGCGCCAGGGAAAAGGAGAGCGGCTCGAACGGGAAGTTCACCAGGTACTTTCTCACCTCGTCATTCTGGTCACGGCGCAAGATGGCGTGACTGGTGAGCCCCCAGCGGTTGTTGACGGTGTAGGTCGCCAACAGCTTCGCTTCCTGGCGGTTCTGAAAGGAAGCGCCGTAGGCGGGGTGCTCGGCGCTGGCATAACTGTAGTGGGCGCTGGTCCTCAGTCCCTTCACGGGGCGATAGTACGCCGACAGCGACCCGGTGTGGGTCGAGGTGCTCTGTGGCAGCCCCCAGGTTGTCTCCGTTGGCAGCTCAGCCACGTTGTCCCTGCGCAGAAAGTCGCCCCGGTACTCGCCGACCAGCGCGAGGTCCAGGCGGGGACGGTACGAGAAGGTGCCGGTTATCAGGTCCCGCGTGGTTTCACTGGGCGCCTTGACGACCATGACCGGATCGGTGAAGGCGCTGTTGCTGAGGGGGCCGCGCTTGTTGTAGTCGATCTCCTGGCGCCGATATTTGAGGGCGAAGGTGTACTCGCGGCTGGGGGTATAGATGAGGTCCCCCGCCGCGTTTTGCAGGTAGCTCTTCATGTGACGGACGCCGCTGGTATCACTTAGCTCCGACAGGTTCTCGCGCTGTTCAAAGCTGTACGAGCCGGAGCCGACAAGGCCGCCGGCCAGCGAGGTGTGCAGCTTCACGGTGTGGGAGAAGAAGCTGCTGTCGGGGTTTTCGTTGTGCTGCCGCGGCAAACCTGAAGGGAACTGGCTCAAGAAGTCGGGAGTACCGTTGAACTTGTTACGTTGTGCATAAGTGTCCACGGGGATCGGCATCCGGTCCTCGAAGTAACGCACCTTGAAGTCGTACACGAGGTCGACCGGTCCCAGGTGGGAGTCAAGACCCACGTGCCCTTCCTGGATCTGCTGATCCACTCGGCGGGCTTGGGCGTATATCTTGTTGGTGGCCCCCTCGAAGGCGGTATCGGCGAAGCGCTGCTGGATGGTCCCTTCCTTGACGTAGCGCCAGTACCCAAGATTTACGTGGAGGGGGTAGTTATGCAGCCGGTAGCGGAAATCCGCCCGGTCCTGTACCACGCTCACGCCGTAGTTCGCAACCGGGTCCTGGAGAGGTATGTATTCAGCCAGCGAGTTGCGGTCATCCGTTCTACCCGCCTCGAAACGGGCGGGGAACAGCAGTTCCCGGTCCAGGTTGTGGTACAGAGATTCCGTCCTCAGATGCAGGCGGTAATCGCCCTTATAGTCCATGAGCAGGTCGGCGTGGTAATCGTTCTCGTTAAGGTAGAACCCTTCCAGCTCGAGGTTGGTGTCTTTCTCCATGTGCCGGTAGAAGAGCCCGCCGCTACGGCTGGACTTCAGAAAGCCGTACTCCACGGCTCGCCCGCGGTACCCGTCCCCGAAAATGAAGTTGTAGCCGAGCGAGCCCCCTTTTTGCTCCAGCACTTCCACCTGGCGCTCGTCCTCCGACAGTGGTGCGCCCTCGATCTGCGGCGGTGCGACGGGCTCCTCGGTTACGGCGGGGGGGACCTCCGCGCCTGCGGCAGGCGCCTCTTCCGTGGCGGCAGGAGGGGGGAGATCGCTCTGCTGCTCCTCGCCCGTGGCGGTGGCGGCAGGTTCATCGGCGGGAGCATCCTTTTCGGCAGCCGCGGGCGCCTCCTGGCTCGCCGCCGGAAGCGGCTCCAAGTCCTGGGCAGCCACTCCCCCGGCGGCCAGCAGCAAAAGCAGCAGAGGCGAGACGACGGTTGATATGAGAGGTTTTTCCACCATCCGGCTCCTTTCTGTTACTGGCGCAGCGTGCCCCTGCCGGTGATGGCCGGAGAGGGGGTATCGGTGCCGTGCACCTGGGAATGGCAGTCCGTGCAGCGGTTGACGAATAGTTGCTTCAGCCCCGGCTGGTTGTCCGTGGCTAGGTGCCCGGTATGGCACTGCAGGCACAGAAACGGCATGGCGGCGTTCAGCAGGTGGTTGTTCACCGACCCGTGCGGGGTGTGGCAGTTCATGCAGTTCTCGGTGACGTCACCGTGCTCGAAGGCGAAGGGCCCCTGTTTTTCCATGTGGCACCTGGTGCAGGTTTCCTTGGGGGTATTCCCTTTGAGCAGGCGGTCCTGGGTAGAGCCGTGCACCTCGTGGCAGTCCACGCAGAACATCTTCTTCTCGCGCAGCGGATGGTGCGAGAACAGGGCATTTTCCGCCTGGACCTCGGGGTGGCAGGTGAAGCACATCTCGGACATCTGCTGCCGGCTCACCTTCTGCTGCGGCCCCTGGTGCAGCTTGTGGCAGTCCAGGCACCCCACGTCGTGCAGCGCGTGCGGGCTGGCGTTCCAGTGGGAGAGCACCGGGATCGAGGCGGCCGAATGGCACTTCAGGCAAAGCAGGGCCTGGGCCTGGGGCGGCAGGTGCATGATGTCCAGGAAGGTCGAGGTGTCGCACTTCTTCTTGAGGCGGGTGTTCTCCTCGCGGTCGTCGCTTAAATGGGCGATGGCGAGGCTGCCGGGACCGTGGCACGATTCGCAGTTGACCAGCGGCAGGCCGGTCTCCGGCTTGATCTGTTCACC
Organism: Geomonas propionica; assembly: GCF_016458235.1. GTDB lineage: Bacteria > Desulfobacterota > Desulfuromonadia > Geobacterales > Geobacteraceae > Geomonas > Geomonas propionica. The sequence continues at coordinate 266,800 of NZ_JAEMHK010000004.1, forward strand.
GTGCACGCTGTGGCTGAAGTCATGGGTGATCTTGTCGTGCGCGTGGCACTTGGAGACGCAGTTGTTGGTGCCGACGTACTCGGCGTCGAGGCGCCCTACGATCATCTTCTCGTAGTCGCGGATGGGAAGGATGGGTTTACTCTGCTTGAGATCGGCGCAGGAGACCGACAGAAGGGGGAAAAGCGCCATGAGGATCACGAATTTGCCGCGGCGCAGAAGACGTGCTGACATCTATTCCCCCCTTATCCCCTTGGTCGTCGTGTAGATGAAGCCGCGCACGATGGGATTCTCGCTTTTCTTGATCTCGCGCGGCGTGCCGATCTCGACCACCGACCCGCCATGCATCATGGCGATCCGATCCGAGATGTACAGCGCGAAGTTGAGGTCGTGGGTGACGATTACCGTGGTGTTCCTGGTGCTCTCCTTGAGCTTCAGGATCGTGTTGGCCAGCTCGTCCGTGGTGACCGGGTCGAGCTCGGCCGTCGGCTCGTCGTACAGGATCAGGTCCGGGTTCATCGCGAGCGAGCGGGCGATGGCGACGCGCTTTTTCATGCCGCCGGAGAGCTCCGAGGTGCGCAGCTCCTCCTTGCCCACAAGGCCTACCATCTCCAGCTTCTGCTTGATGATCTCGCGGACCTGCAGCTCCTTGCAGACCCTCTTCTCCCTGAGCCAGAGCCCGACGTTCTCCCCGACGGTGAGGGAGTTGAACAGGGCCGAGGACTGGAACACCATGCTGTAGCGGTAATCGTGCGCCGCGGGCTGGGCACCGGCGCCGAAGATCGGGAGTTCGTCGATGTAGATCTCGCCGCTGTCCGGGGTCTCCAGCTTCACGATGTGTTTCAAAAGGACGCTCTTGCCGGTGCCGGACGGACCGATGATGCTGAAGGTCTCTCCCGCCCGAATTTCGAGGTTCACGTTCTTCAGTACGTGGTTAGGCCCGAAGGACTTGTTCAACTGCTCGATCCTGATGCCCACGCCCCTGGTATCGTGCAGGTTCACCGGCTGGCTGTTCTCTGAGTGAAAGAAAGAGCCGGGGAGGCCGTGTTTAAGCTTCTCGAACATCGGTTTCCTTTTGAGAACGAGTTATCGTGCCGGGCACGTGATAAGACCGGCTTTGCCAGTAAATTATGCCACCTGCCGTTGCAAAGAAGCGCGCACATACTACCAGAGTTGTAAGCCCGCTGGCAAGGGGGAATATTTGAGGACACTTAACGTTTACACAATCTTCGCGAGGGTGGTCACACTCAGAAAAGATAAGGAGAAGGGTTATCGAACTCCCGCCTCACCCTGAAGATGTACAGGTTCATCAGGACCAGGGCGATGGACGCGAGCAGCGTTGAGGAAAGGAGCTCCCCTTCCGGGACGGGAGAGTCGGCCAAGCGCGCATATTCGGCCGCTGGAATAAGGGAGAGGTTGACCCAGGCGTTGCAGATGTCGAGCAGGTTGTAACCGATCAGCAGCCAGACGGTGAGCCGCTGCCGTTTGAGCACCCCAAGCAGCAGATAAAGCGAGATCAGGCTGTCGGCGAAGACGAAGCGTTGGGCGATTCCCCCTTGGTAAAGGGTCCCCATGAAGGGAAACGGGTTGCCGTAACTGGAGAAGCAGAGCAGCAGCGAGAAAGAGGTAAGCAGGACCAGGGGCCACAGCGAAGCGGGGCGCCGGCCGTTTTCATCGGCCATGCGGCACCCCGCTGTTTTCACTCACGAAACGCAGCAACAATATCAACGTCTCCCCGCCTTGACGTGCTCCTTCAGCATGCAGCGGTCCATGACCACCTCGAGCCCGGCGTCGCGGGCGCGCTGCGCGGCCTCCTCGTGGACCACCCCTTCCTGCATCCAGACCACCTTGGCCCCCTTGGCGATCGCCTGCTCCACGATCTCCGGCACGAACTCGGAGCGGCGGAACACGTCAACGATCTCCACAGGCTCCGGTATCTCGGCCAGGGTCGGGTAGCTCTTCTCGCCGAAAACCTCGGCCACGGCCGGGTTGACGGGGATGATGCGGTAGCCGGCCCGCTTCAGGTAGGCGGCCACCTCGTGGCTGGGTTTGCCGGCGTCGGGGGAGAGTCCCACCACGGCGACGGTGCGGTACTTGGTCAGTATCTCTTTGATGTCAGGAACTTGCATAAGCACCTCCCTCATCCGGTTCAAGTGCCGGCGGCGCGTGACCTGCCGGCTCGTTACATCACCGATTGCGCATGCCGCTCACGGTGACGAAGAAGAAGATTACCACCATTACACCGGCGATGAAGATCCAATCTGCCGGGCTGAATCCGAACATGACTCCTCCTACTGTTCCAGTTGCTGCAGTGTGGCCTGGGCCTCTTCAAAATCGGGGTTGATCTTCAGGGCCTGGCGCAGGTAAAAGCGGGCGTCGCCGGCGGCGCCGAGATCCTTGCAGCAGAGCGCCAAAAGGTACGGGATCTCGGCCATGGGGAACTCCAGGGCGAACCAGGCGTCGGCCATGACGTCGTTCAGGATCGCGGTCGCCTCCTGGTAACCGCCGTCCTCACGCAGGGCCATGGCCCCCGCGATCGCTTCCAGGTAGTCCACCGCGGGCACCCGGGGCACCTCGCCCCGCTCGATTCTCTCCAGGCGCGCCTTCAGCTCAGCCTGGGCCTTCGCCTCGACCTGCGGCAGCAGAAGGCTCCAAAGCAAGGCCGCCTTGTCGTACTTGCCTAAAAGGAAAGAAACCTCGGCCAGGGTGGTGAGGCAACGGGGCTGATCGCCTCCCAGCTCGCGGGCCCGGTCCAGGTAGCCCTCTGCCTTGAACAGCGTGACCGTTGAGAGGTGCAGCGCCGAGAACCGGCAGGCCTGCTCCAAAAGGGTCGCCCCGATCTCGAGCGGGAAGTGCGCGTTCTCCGGCTCCATCAGGGCGAAGATGCGCAAAAGCTTCACGCGCCGCTCCAGGTAGGGAACCTCGACGTCCTTTTCACCGAGCATCAGGATGTGGCTGGCGAGCTCGGACACGTAGTGCGGATATCCCTTGAGCATCTCGGCGTAAAGCTCGCAGCAGCGGCAGCCGGGATCGGTGCGCAGCGCCTGGTAAATGCCGCGCCCGACGGCGTCGTAACCGGGAAGCTGTCCCTCCAGCGCGCGGTAGTCGTCGTCCAAAAGCGGGATCGGCTCCGGCCCCACGGTAAAGGAGACCTTGCCGTCGAGCCCACTCACCACGGTCCCCGCCGGTGGGCGATAATAAGTAACACCATTGATGGGGGTCATATCCCGTTCCATGCAACACACTCCTTTTTCCGCTAGCGCTCCCGTCCCGGGAACGTGTCAACACCGGCGTGCACGCCGATGGTCTTGTAGATGCGCACCTCGTCCCAGGGCTCGTCGAGGATGCCGTCGTGGATGGCCCAACTGCGCCCCTGCACGCTTTTTTCCATCCCGGGCCGCCGGAAAGGGGTGGAGCCGTCCAGCCTCTGGTACAGCACGCCCCCCGGAGCGAAACCGGCGTCGATCTCCTGCATCAGCCTCTTCCCCACCGTGTAGTCGAAGCCGTACTTCTCGTAGCGGATCGCGTTGTCGTAGGTGAGGGGCTCACCGACGATGAGCGGCATCCCGAGCGCCTCAGTAAAACGCTCCAGAAGGGGCAGAAACTCGCCGAACATCCTCAGGCCGCGCCGGGTCTGGTTCGGGAAGAGCCCTGCCTCCATGGCGCGTTCCTCTTCCGCCAGGTTGCGCCCGAGGGTCGCGAAGAGGTTGTTTTTTCCGTACTCGTCGAGGTCCACGTCGTAACGCGGCGCCATCGGATCCGCTATGGTGCAGAAGGAGAGCTCCATCTGGCAATGATGCGTATCGCAAAGCTCCAGGAAGAACACCGGATCACGGTCCTCGGGAGCCCGGCGGGCCACTAGGCGCAGAAAGCGCAGCCCCTCAGGTGCGATCACCTCGACGCTGCCCCGGTCCCGGATCAGCTCCAGCAGGCGCTCGGGGAGCAGCGACCGGTAGATCGCCTCCTTTTCGGCGGCGGGCAACCGGTTGATGTCATACAGGGAGAAGAGCTGCCTCCCCCCGCTGTCGGTCAATACCTTATGTTCGGTATCGTTTGCCATAGTCGCCGATCAGGACCGGGAAGATGTGTTCGCGCACGTAGGCGATGCTTTTTTCCACCGCGTCGAGCGCCCGGTTGCGGTCGTCCTCCTCGGCCCAGTGCATGGCGTCGAGGAGCATCCGGTGCGGGTAGCCAAGCTGCGAGATCAATTCGACGAACCGTGCCGGAAGCCGCGGGGGGAGCTCCCGGTCGTTCATGATGCCCCAGGCGATGGTCCAGGCCCGCGCCACGTTCATCTGGTCGTACCCCCCTCCCCCCACCGCGACCCAGGGGATCTCCAGGGCACGCAGCTTCCTCATTATATATGAGTAGGCGTGGGTGGTCACCTCGAGACGGGTAAGGGGGTCGGTCCTGAAGGTATCGGCCCCGAGTTGGGTGAAAAGGACGTCGGGATCGAAGGCGGCGATCAGGGGGAAGGCCACCTCGTCAAAGGCCTTCATGAACAAAGCATCGTCGGTGTGGGCCAGGAGGGGGAGGTTCACCGAGTATCCCTGCCCCGCCCCTTCGCCGGTCTCGTTTTCAAAACCGGTCCCCGGAAAGAAATACACCCCGCTTTCGTGCAGGGAAATGGTGAGCACCCGATCATCGCCGTAGAAGGCGTTCTGCACGCCGTCGCCGTGGTGGGCGTCCAGGTCCAGGTAGACCACCGTCTTCCCCTGCTCCAAGAGGTAGTTTATGGCGACCACGGCGTCGTTCAGGTAGGAGAAGCCGGACGCCCGCCCCGCCTGGGCATGGTGATACCCCCCGAGCGGATTAAAGGCGGCGGCGAAGCCCTCCTCGGCGACCAGACGGGCCGCCTCCAGCGTGCCGGAGACCCCGAGGCAGGCCCAATCGAAGACGCCGGGAAAGACGGGGTTCTCTACGTCGCCCAGCCCGTAGCGAAAATCGGCCCTCGGCTCGTCGGCGGCGCTGAACTCCCGCAACCGGTCCAGGTACTCCCCGGAATGGGCGCTCAACAGTTGCGGCTCGCTCACCGGACGCGGACGCACCTCGGTCATCGCCGGCAGGCTCAGAAGTCCGTAAGCGTCCATCAGGTCGCGCGCCAAACGGTAGCGCTGCACCTTGAACGGGTGCTGTTCGCCGTAGCAGTACCCGGACAAGTCGGTACAGGCTATGAGTGCGGTTTTGCGCGGCAACGGGTAAACCTCCGGCGAAAGTGTGCACAAATTTACCCGTTGGCCGTTTACAGGTCAACCTTTAAATCCTGCCCACGCCTTAAGCATCGCTGCTTATTTTCCGGGCAATTCGGAGCGACCCTCTCATTAGCAAAAAAAGCCCACCTCTGTTATTTCAAGGGTATATCGGCTTGGCAGAGTGCTTGCTAGGGTGTGGCGTTCTCCAACGACGGGGAGCGAGATACCAACGGAGGTAGCAAATGAACGGGATGTCAGCGATGACGACACTTGGCAACAGCAGCGACGTACTTTTCCTGATGCTCGGCGCGGTCATGGTTTTCGCCATGCACGCCGGATTCGCGTTTCTCGAAGTGGGAACGGTGCGTCAGAAGAACCAGGTGAACGCCTTCGTGAAGATCCTGACCGACTGGTCCGTCTCGACCGTGGTCTACTTCCTGGTCGGCTTCCCCATCGCCTACGGCATCAGTTTCCTGAAGCCGGTGAAGGAACTCCTGGGGCCGAACCAGGGTTATGACATCACCCACTACTTCTTCCTGCTCTGCTTCGCGGCCTGCATCCCGGCCATCATCTCCGGCGGCATCGCCGAGCGCGCCAAGTTCTGGCCGCAGGTGGTGGCGGGCGCCATCTTCGCAGGCCTCACCTATCCCCTGTTCGAATCCCTGATCTGGGGGCAGCACTGCTCCAGCCTGCAGGGGCTTTTCAAGCAGCTCGGCGGCGCCGAATTCCACGACTACGCAGGTTCCGTGGTGGTGCATTCCATCGGCGGCTGGCTGGCGCTTCCTGCCGTCCTGATCCTCGGACCGCGCATGGGACGCTACATCAAGGGTAAATCCCACCCGATTCCGGTCAGCAACATCCCCTTCCTGGCCCTGGGCTCCTGGATCCTCGCGGTAGGGTGGTTCGGCTTCAACGTCATGAGCGCCGGGCACCTGGAGAAGATCTCCGGCATCGTCGCGGTCAACTCGCTGATGGCCATGGTGGGCGGGGTGCTGGCAGCCCTCGTCGCCGGCAAGAACGACCCGGGTTTCGTACACAACGGCGCGCTCGCCGGGCTTATCGCCGTCTGCGCCGGCTCCGACATCATGCATCCCGTGTTCGCCTTCGTTACCGGCGCCATCGCCTCGGTCATTTTCGTGTACGGCTTCCACATCGAGCAGGAGAAACTGAAGATCGACGACGTGCTGGGCGTCTGGCCGCTGCACGGCATCATCGGCTCCTGGGGGGGCATCGCCGCGGGTATTTTCGGGCATGAGGCGCTGGGCGGCCTGGGCGGCGTCACTTTCGTTTCGCAGCTCCTTGGTTCGCTCTCCGCAATCGTCTTCGCCCTGATCAACGGCTTCCTGGTTTACGGCTTACTCGCCAAGACCGTGGGCATCAGGCTGAGCCAGGAGGAGGAATTCGCGGGTGCCGACCTTTCCATCCACAGTATCGGCGCCTACCCGGAGCAGCATATCCGCTGATCCGGCACGACCTGTTACCGCACTATGGAGGCCCCGAAACCGGGGCCTCTTTTTTTTGTTTTGTATTTTTTTGAGAAGACTGTATTATTTCCGATGTTAATAAATTCTCATTACCCTAAAAGGCGTACCTTATCATGAAGATACCCTTGGGACAGTTGCTGGTTCAATCCGGCATCATAACGGTAAAAACACTGGACCGGGCCCTGGCGCGGCAGCAAAGCTGCGGTTTGAGGCTTGGCGGGGTGCTCCTGGAGATGGGAGTGATTACCGGTGAGGAACTGCTCGAGGCGCTGGGCCAACAGTCCGGACTCGAGACGGTGAAGAGCATCCCACTCGATCACTTCTCGCCGGAGCTCCTGGCGCTGGTGCCTGGCGAACTCGCCCTCGCGAAGCAGCTGTTCCCGCTCAAGCAGCAGGACCGGACACTTTTTGTCGCAGTCGGCGACCCGCTGGACGGCGAGACGCTCCGGCATCTGGAACGGTGCAGTTCGCGTCGGGTCGTGCAGTTGCTGGCCGCCCCGGAAGAGATCGGCCATGCCGTGAAACAGTATTACCGCCAAGCCCAGGCGCTGGCGGAAATGAAGATCCTGCTGGTGGATGATCCTTCGGCGATGACCTGCGACGTGGAAGGAGCCCTCAAGAAGGAGGGATACCAGGTGGTCATAGCGCGGGACGGGGTCGAGGGTCTGAAGATTGCCTTCTCGCAAAAGCCCGACCTGATCCTGTGCGATGCTGGGACCCCCAGGATGGACGGTTACGCCCTGATGCGCGCCATCAAGGCGAACCCCGCCAGTGCTGGAACTCCGATGATCCTGCTCACTTCGAAGGCGTCCCCCGAGGAGGAGCACCGCGCGCTGAAGGCGGGCTTCCACGACTTCATCGCCAAGCCGGTGATGACCATCCGCGTGGTCTCCCGGGTGAAACGCGCCTTCGAAATCATGGACAAGTACCGAGACCCCCAGATGGCTCCCCCCGCCTGATCAGATCTAGCCTTTAACCCGGCAGCACAGCCTGCTGCTGCCGGGCCTTCCTTTCAGTTACTTCCTCCTGGTCAGCTCTACCAACGCATCGGAGAAGATCCCCAGTGCCTGTTTCAGGTCGGCGTCGCCCACGTTTAGTGGGGGGATCAGACGGACCACGTTGCGTTGCAAACCGCAGCCGATCAGGATCACTCCCTTGGCCAGGCACTCGTCGATCAGGTTCGTACAGAGCCTGCCGTCAGCGGCGCCGGCCTCGTCCACGAATTCCACTCCGATCATACACCCCATCCCCCTGACCTCGCCGATACTTGGGTTGTGCATGGCCACTTCCTGCAGGTAGGAAACCATCTTGGCGCCGGCCGCACAGGCCCGATCCAGAAGTCCCTCTTCCTTGATCGCCTGCAGCGTCGCCAGAGCGGCCGCGCAGGAGACGGGGTTCCCTCCGAAAGTGGAACCGTGCGCGGGGGAATCCCACTTGTCCATGAGTTCTTTGGAGGCGACCACCGCCCCAAGCGGCAGACCGGAAGCGAGCGCCTTGGCGGTCACCAGGATGTCGGGTTTTACCCCGGCATGTTCGCAGCAAAACCACTTACCGGTCCGTCCGATCCCCGACTGCACCTCGTCGAAGATGAGCAGGATGCCGTACTGGTCGCATATCTTGCGCAGCCCCTTCAAATAGCTTTTGGGGGCCGGGTAGTAGCCACCTTCCCCGAGGAACGGCTCGACGATAATGGCGGCGACTTCTTCGGGGGGCACCTGGCGCTGGAAGAGCCGGTCCAGCTCCTCCAGGCATTTCCCTCCGCACGCTTCGGCGTTCATGCCGCACGAGCAGATGAAGCAGGCGGGATAGCTGACCTGGTACACGGAGGGGACCAGCGGGTGGTAGCGCCTACGGTAGGCGGAGGAGCTGCTGGTAAGGGAGAGGGCCCCCATGGTGCGGCCGTGGAAGCCGCCGGTGCAGGAGACGATGGCCTGACGGCCGCTCGTGTAGCGCGCCAGCTTCAGGGCTCCCTCGACCGCCTCGGCGCCGGAGTTGCCGAAGAAAAGCATGTCCAGCCCTTGGGGCGTGACCGAGGTCAGCTCCTCGGCGGCCGCAACCGTCGCTTCGCTGTAGTAGATGCCACCGGCGTGGAGGTAATGATCCACCTGTTTCTTGACCGCTTGGATCACCTTGGGATGGTTGTGCCCCAAGTCCAAAACGGCGAGCCCGGACGAGAAGTCGAGAAAGCGCCTGCCATCAATGGACACCACTTCCGTCCCTTTGCCGCGGGCGATGGTGATCGGGTAGTAGTGATGCGCCGGCGGAGCTATCACTGCAAATGCCCGTCGAACCAGCCTGTCGTCTTCGGTCATGGTGCACCCCCACAATACATTAACTGCCGCACATGAATTGTAGATGATAGCAGAGTCATGAGGGTGCGCAAGACGGCCGTTAATCCTGCCGGAGAAGTTTTTTTTGCGGTTGTTGCAAATAAAAAAGATTAGTCTACACTAACGTCTGTGCCGAAAACGCCGGTCGAAAACCAATGAAGGACAAAAAGGAGGGGCGATGTACAAGGAGAAAAGAAACTTCGCCAGGCTGGCCTTACACGCGAAAGCGAACCTTCACCTGGGCGACCGCACCATCGAAGGAGAGGTCGAAAACCTCAGTATGAAGGGGGTCTTCGTGACGGCAGCACGGAAGCTGGAACTGAACGACATGGTAGCCGTGACCATCTACCACACCCTGACGCCGCAGGTACTGTGCGACCTGAAGGCAAAGGTGGTCCGGATCACCGAGCAGGGGATGGGACTTCAATTTGAGAAGACCCTTCTCGACTGAGAAGGGTCCGGAATAAACTGCCCCCAAGGGGAGTTGGTACGGGCCCGTTCAGGCCTTAACAGATGCGTGGCAGTTGTTCCCCCGCCAACATCTCCACTCCCCTCACTCCACCAACCAAAGTTTCCATCTGCACCTTGCCAGCGGAGGTCTCAGTGACCTCGCCGATGATAGCTGCATCCTTCCCCAGCGGGTGCCGGCGCATGGTGGCCAGGGCCGCTTCGACCTGATCCGGCGCCACGAAGGCCAGCAGTTTCCCCTCGTTAGCGACATAGAGCGGGTCGAGCCCCAGGATGGCGCAGACCCCCTTGACCCCCGGATTGACCGGGAGGCTCTTCTCGTCCAGCGTGATGGTCACGCCCGACTGCAGGGCGATCTCCTTGAGGGTGGTCGCCACGCCGCCGCGGGTCGGGTCGCGCAGCACGTGGAGCGCGGGACCCAGCGGCAAAAGGTCCGCCACCAGCCCGTTCAAGGGAGCCGAGTCACTCTGGATGCCACTGTCTATCTCCAGCCCTTCGCGCGCCGAGAGGACGGCGATGCCGTGGTCGCCGATGCAGCCGTTGACGATGACCTTGTCTCCGACCTGCGCCGAGGCGCCGTCGATGAGCAGGTTATGTTCGACCGCCCCGATGCCGGAGGTGTTGATGAAGATGCGGTCTCCCTTCCCTTTCGGCACCACCTTGGTGTCGCCGGTAACGATGGCTACCCCGGCAGCGTCGGCCGCTTCCCGCATGGAAGCGAGGATCCTGGCCAGCTCAGCCTTGGAGAAACCTTCCTCGAGGATGAAGCCTACAGAGAGGCACAAGGGGCGGGCGCCCATCATGGCCAGGTCGTTGACCGTGCCATTGACGGCGAGGTCGCCAATGTTGCCGCCGGGGAAGAAGACAGGGTCCACGACGTAGGAGTCGGTGCTGAAGGCAAGCTTGATGCCGCCGATATTGAGCAGGGCGGCGTCGTTCTGGCCGGCCACCGGCACGCTGGAGAGCTGCGGGATGATCAGTTCGTCGAGGAGCTGGTGCGAAAGCCTCCCGCCGCTGCCGTGGCCCAGGAGGATGAGGTCGTTATTCAAAGGATTCTCCTTTTCAGTCTGACCAGTCCGACTGGTCGAACTGGTATCGATTATTCCTACCGGCCGTACTTGAAGGCCGCGGCGCAGGTTCCCTCGGAGGAGACCATGCAGGCGCCTACCGGGGACTCGGGGGTGCACTTTCCGCCGAAAAGCGGGCAGTCGAAGGGGGAAACCTTTCCCTTCAGGATCTCGCCACACAGACACCCTTTGTGCTCCTTGAGCTCCTCCACCTGCACCGGGATCGCCTGCTCGGCGTCGAACTCCGCGTACTTGTCGGCGATCCGCAGCCCGCTGCCGGGGAGCACGCCGATGCCGCGCCAGGGGGCGTCGAAGGGGGTGAAGACGTCGGCCAGCATCGCCTGCGCTTTGGCGTTTCCTTCCCAGCGCACCACGCGCGAGTATTGGATCTCCACCTTGCTCTCGCCAGCCAGCGCCTGGCGTACCAGCAGCTCGACGCCCTGAAGGACATCGGTCGGCTCGAAACCGGTCACCACGCAGGGCACCTTGTACTCCTCGCACAGGAAGCGATAGGCGTCGGCACCGATGATGGCGCTGACGTGGGCCGGGCAGATGTAGCCGTCGACCTGCAGTTCGGGGTCGGCGGAAAGAATCGCCATCGGCTGCGGCATGGTCTTGTGTGAGGCGAGCACGAAGTAGTTGGTCAGTCCCTGCGCCTTCGCCGCCAAGATGCTCCCGGCGATGGTGGGGGCAGTGGTTTCGAAGCCGACGCCGAGGAAGATCACGCGCTTCGCCGGGTTCTTGGTTGCGATCTGCACGGCGTCCAGCGGCGAGTAGACCACGCGGATGTCGGCGCCCTTCGCCCGCTCTTCCATGAGCGAGGAACTGGAACCGGGCACGCGGAGCATATCCCCGAAGCTGGTGATTATCACGTCGGGAAGGCGGCACAAAGCGATGGCCCGGTCGAGGTAGCTGTTGGGGGTGACGCAGACCGGGCAGCCCGGGCCGGAGATAAGCTTTACCTGCGGCGGGAGCAGGCTTCTCAGGCCGAACTGGTAGATCGCCATGGTGTGCGTGCCGCAGACTTCCATGAAGACCAGGGGCTTCTCCAACCCCTTGGTCAACTCGGCGATGCGGCGCGCCAGTCCCTGCACAAGTTCCTTGTCGCGAAAGCTGTCCGAGTAGTTCATCCCATCAACTCCGGCGAGTAGACTTCACGCATCAACTCCAGGGTCGCCTTTGCATCTTCCTCGTCCAGCTTGGAGATGGCGAAGCCGGCGTGGACGATGACGAAATCGCCAACCTTCAGTTCCTGGTCCAGCATCATCAGGCTCGCCTCGCGCTTCACGCCATCGACCTCAGTCATGGCGAAATCGCCATCAATGCTGATCACCTGCATCGGTACACCTACACACATCTTTGGACTCCTTTGTACAATATCCGCGTTCGTCGTTTCGTCGTCATAAGGTTTGCCTGTGTCCCCGCCCCCGGAGGGGGAGGGATAGGGAGGGGGCGCGTAGCGGCTGTGCAAACAATCCCCCCCTCCCAACCTCTCCGGGGGGAGGAGCAAAAGCATTTACTGTCTCCGGAAAAGACTCCCGGCGATGACGGCTTGCCCGAGGGCAAGGCCACCATCGTTCGGCGGCACCAACCGGTGGCAATAAACTTTGAATCCGTCTCCCGCAAGCTGATCCGCCACGTCCTCGGTCAACAGCCGGTTCTGGAACACCCCGCCTGACAGGACCACCCGGTCCAGCCCACGTGCCGTCCTGATCCGTCCGCACATCTCAACGATCCCCGCCGCGACGGTGCGGTGGAAAGCACGGGCGATATCTGCGCGGCTCCTGCCGGCGGCAAGGTCCGCGCAGATGGCAGCGATAGCCGGGCCGAAGTCGATGACCTCCTCCCCCTCCCCTGCCACCAGGTACGGATAGGACTCTGATGCGCTCCCCGTCTCGGCGAGCGCCTCCAACTCGATGGCGGCCTGACCCTCGTAGCTGATCCGGTGCCGTACTACTAGAAGCGCCGACACGGCATCGAAAAGCCTGCCGCAGCTCGAGGTGAGCGGCGCATTGATTCCCTTCTCCAGCATCTTCAGAAATAGCGCTCGGTCCGCCTCCTGCACCTCGCCGCAGACGGCCAACGGCTGCCTGAACAGCTCTGCACCATGCAACCGGTACAGCGCCGAGAGCGCCATGCGGTAGGGTTCCTTGACCGCCGCATCACCGCCGGGCATGCGCAGTTGAGCAAAGTAACCCTGCCGTTTGAAACTTTCATAACCGCCCACCAGGAACTCGCCCCCCCAAATGGTGCCGTCGCTGCCGTAGCCGGTCCCGTCAAGGATCACCCCGATCACATCACCGTCCAGACCGTTCTCCGCCATGCAGGACGCCATGTGCGCGTGGTGGTGCTGCACGGAGATGCACGGCAGTCCCAGCCCCTGCGCGTACACAGTGGAGAGGTAGTCCGGGTGCAGGTCATGGGCGACCACCTCGGGAGAAATCTCGAGCAACCGCTGCAGGTGCGCCGCGCTTTCCTCGAGCGAGGCCATGGTAGCCGCGTTCTTCAGGTCGCCGATGTGCTGGCTCATGAACCCTTGAGCGCCGCGGGTGAGGCAAAGCGTTGCCTTCAGCTCCGCACCCAACGCCAGCACGCTGGCCTGTTCGGCCGGTAGCGCCAGCGCACGCGGCACGTAACCGCGCGAGCGGCGTAAAAAGAGAGGCTCGCCCCGGTACAGGCGGATCACCGAATCGTCAGTCCGCGTGTGGATTTCGCGGTCGTTGGTGAGAAACAGGTCCGCGATGCCGGAGAGCATGCGCAGCGCTTCGTCGTCCCGGTAGGCGATGGGCTCGTCGGAGAGGTTGCCGCTGGTCATCACAAGGGGACCGCCGAAACCGCGCGTCAGCAGGTGTTGCAAAGGGTTCCCCGGCAGCATGAAGCCGAACCAGCCGTTGCCCGGGGCAACCAGTTCCGCTATCGGGGTCTGCGGGAGGTTCCTCATCAAAACGATGGGGCGTTCCACTCCCGCGAGGAGCCGTCCTTCCAGATCGGAGCAGTGCACGTGGCGGCGCACGGAGTCGAGGTCGGGGGCCAGCATGGCGAAGGGTTTTTCATCGCGCTTCTTGCGCCGGCGCAACAGCCCCACGGCCGCTTCACTGCAGGCGTCCACCGCCAAGTGATACCCGCCCACCCCCTTCACGGCGACAATGGCACCATCTTTCAGCGCCTCGATCGTCTGCCGCAACGGATCCCCGGTCACGGCGACTCCCTCGCGGTCGACAAGGCTCAGGCGCGGGCCGCAGACCGGGCAGGCGTTGGGCTGGGCATGAAAGCGGCGGTTCAGCGGATCGTGGTACTCGGCCAGGCAGTCGTCGCACATGGCGAAGCCGGCCATGGTGGTGGCGGGACGGTCGTAGGGGATGCCGGTGATGATGGAATAGCGCGGGCCGCAGTTGGTGCAGTTAATGAACGGGTAGAGGTACCTGCGGTTTTTCGGGTCGAAGAGTTCGGCGAGACAGTCGTCGCAGACGTCGCAGTCGGGGGAAATCTCGCCCCCCTTCCCCGCCTTGGCGCTTTCCAGGATGACGAAGCCGTCCCCACCGACAGGCGCGATCTTCTCCAACTTGAGCGAACCGATCATGGCCAGCGGGGGTGCATCCTCGCGCAGGGCGTGGCTGAAGGCGAGCAGGTCGTCCCTATCCCCTTCCGCCTCGATCTGCACCCCCTTGCCGGTGTTGCGCACCCAGCCTGAAAGCCCGAAACGCAGGGCGAGACGGTACACGAAGGGGCGGAAGCCCACCCCCTGCACGATGCCGTCGATCTCCAGGCTGGCGCGCTCGCGTGAGGTCATCTCGTTACCGAAAGGTCCGGACTAAGCCTTGGACCGCTCCATCCCTTTCTTGAGCCAGGCGTACCACTCGTCCATCCCCTGGCCGGTCTTGCTGGAGACCTCGAGGATGTGGATGCCCGGGGAGACGCGGCGCGCCATCTCCTTGCACTTCTCGACGTCGAAGTCGAGGTAAGGAAGCAGGTCTACCTTGTTGAGCAGCATGATGTCGGCGGCGTGAAACATCTGCGGGTACTTAAGCGGCTTGTCCTCGCCCTCGGTGACGCTCAGGACCACCACCTTGTGATGTTCGCCGAGGTCGAAGGATGCGGGGCAAACGAGGTTGCCGACGTTCTCGATCAGGAGCAGGTCCAGGTTGTCCAGGTCGAAGCTCTCCGTAGCGTGCAGCACCATGTGCGCGTCGAGATGGCAGCCGGCGCCGGTATTCACCTGCTTTACCGGCACGCCGGTAGCGGCGATGCGCATGGCGTCGTTGTCGGTCTGCTGGTCGCCCTCAACCACCGCGCAGCGGCAGGTTTCGGCCAGATCCCTCAGCGTCCGCTCCAAGATGGTGGTCTTGCCCGAACCGGGAGAGGAAACCAGGTTCAGCACGAACAGCCCCTTCTCGCGGAACAGGGCGCGGTTGCCCGAAGCCATCCTGTTGTTCTTGGCGAGGATGTCGGTCTCGATCACTACCTTCCGGGCAGGCTGTTCCACTGCCTGGGCGTGGTCATGCTGATGGTGGTGCTTGTGTCCGTGCTCGTGCTTATGGCCATGGTCATGGTCATGCCCGTGATCGTGGTCGTGACCGTGCCCATGGTGGTGTCCATGATGATCGTGGTCGTGCTCATGGTCATGGTCGTGCTTATCGTTCGGGCCGCAGCCGCAGTCTACGCACATATCGTTCAACCTCCGGACTAGGCGTCTTTCTTCTCGTTCTTCTCGTTGATCTGGACCACGTCTTCGCCGTTCATGGCCTTCTTGAAGCCCCTGATGCTGCTCCCCAGCGCCTGGCCGAACTGCGGCAGTTTGCTGGGACCGGCCACAACCAGCAGGATGACGGCTACGATGATCAACTCAGGCAAACCAAATCCAAACATATCGTTTCTCCTTTTCAGCGCGGATCCGCTGACCGGATCAGGCATCTTTCCTTTTCAGTTCCACGCCGACCTTGGCCAGCTCTTCGACCACCAGGGCGGCCACCTTCTCGAGCCCGGCCTGAAGCGGCGGGGTGAGCTGGTCGCCCGGGTCGAGGGACTTGGCAACAATACCAAAGAAGGTGAGGTCAGGCTTCGGCGCATCGCGCATTTCGGAGATCAGGAGCATCTCCTGAAGGCCGATCTGGTGCGGCGACATCTTGACCGGGATGTTCTTCAGCATGATGTCTTCGCGCTCGTAGCGGAAGATGTCACCCGGCTCGCCCTTGGCCTGCACCACGTCCACCAGGATGACCTTGTCGGCCTCCTCGAACTTGAAGTGCACCATGATGCCCAAGGTGCCGCCGTCGTAAAGTTCGACGTTCTCCGGGATCTGGTAATGCTGCTCTAAATGTCTAACGAAATGGACGCCGAACCCCTCGTCGGAGAGGATCAGGTTGCCGGCGCCATAGATGAGAACCTGCATATAACCTCCAGAAAAAAAGAAAGACCGGGGGGAAAACCAGGGGCTAGGAACTAGGGACTGGGGGCTAGCAAAACCAGGCTCTAAATTAAACGAGTACCGGCGGCGGCACAAGCTTTTTTCGCTGGCGCGCGCCCCCTAGGCCTTGTGGAATTGCCGAATCTGTGCCGCCCTACCCAACATACCTAACCGCTGTTCTCCAGTCCCGGCCACCATCTGCGAGAGGGGGACCGGCACCTGCGGAGCCAGTCCCCTGCCCGTTGATGGGGACTGGCTCCGTGAGGTGCCAGTCCCCTTTCGCCCTACAGTACCTTGACCTTGGTGATCTCTGCCCCTTCCGGGTCCACGGTGTGGACGGCGCAGGCGATGCACGGGTCGAAGGAGTGGATGGTACGCAGCACCTCGAGCGGTTTGCTGGCGTCGGCGATCGGGTTGCCCACCAGCGATGCCTCGTAGGGACCGAGTTCGCCCTTGTCGTTTCTCGGCGCGGCGTTCCAGGTCGAGGGAACGACGGCCTGGTAGTTCTCAATCTTTTTGTTCTTGATCACGATCCAGTGGGACAGGGTGCCGCGCGGCGCCTCGTGGAAGCCGACGCCCCTGTACTCGCCTTTCGGGATCACGGTGTGGTTGGCGTAGGTCTGGTCGCCGGAAGCGATGTTGGCGATCAGCTTGTCCAGGTTATCCAGCGACAGGTCGGCCATGACGTGGGCGCGAGCGCCGCGGCAGAAGAGGCGGCCCATGGTGGAGTGGATGTCTCCGAGCGAAATGCCCAGGGCGGAAACGGCGCCGTCCACGAGCTTCTTGACCTTCGGGTTTCCTGCGGCGTAAGCGGCCATGATCTGTGCCGGCGGACCGACCTGGACCGGCTTGCCGTCGAGGGTCGGAGCCTTGCACCAGGAGTACTTGCCGTTTTCTTTGAAGTCGGTGTAGTCCGGCTTGGTCTCGCCGTCCCAAGGATGCAGGGTGCCGTTACCCTCGTACCAGGCGTGGGTGACGTTCTCCTTGATGTTCTTGATCAGGTAGTCGTCGCGGTGATCTTTGACCATCCTGATGCCGCCGATGTTGCCGCCCATGACGACGCCGCCCGGCAGCATGAACTTGGTGTTCTTGGTATCTTCCGGGAACTCCGGCACCGCCATGTAGTTGGTGACGCCCGCGCCGTACTTGAACCAGTCCTTGTAGGCGCCGGCGATGGCGAGGAGGTCCGGATAGTAGACCTTCTGGACGAAGTCGCGGGTCTCTTCCATCAGGGTCCTGAGGTAAATCAGGCGCTCCATGTTGAGGGTCGCGATGTTCTCGGTGTTGATCGCGGTGGCGACGCCGCCGACCACGAGGTTCTGGATGTGCGGGTTCTTGCCGCCGAGGATCGCGGTGGCCTGGGAAGCCTTCCGCTGGTAGTCGAGTGCCTTCAGGTAGTGGGCGACCGCCATCAGGTTCACTTCCGGGGAGAGTTTCATCGCCGGGTGGCCCCAGTAGCCGGTAGCGAAGATGCCGAGCTTGCCGCCGGCTACGAACGCCTTCAGCTTGTCCTGCACCGCCTTGAACTCCTTCTCGGAGTTGCCCGGCCAGTCGGAGATGCTCTGCGCGATCTGCGCGGTCTTCTTGGGATCGGCCTTCAGCGCGGAGACGATGTCGACCCAGTCGAGAGCCGAGAGGTGGTAGAAGTGGACGATGTGGTCCTGCACCGAGTGCTGCGCGATCATGATGTTACGGATGTACTGCGCGTTCAGCGGCACCTCGACGTCGAGGGCGTGCTCGACGGCGCGGATGGAAGAGATGGCGTGCACGGTGGTGCAGACGCCGCAGAAACGCTGCACGAAGCTCCAGGCGTCCTCCGGGGCGCGCCCCTTGAGGATGACCTCGATGCCGCGCCACATCTGGGCGGAGGACCAGGCGTTGGTGACCTTGCCGCCGTTTGCTTCGACATCGATCCTCAGATGTCCTTCGATTCGGGTGATGGGATCAAGCGTGATTCTAGACATTTATTCCTCCAAAAGGCTTATTGCTTAATTAATGTTAGTGCGCGTGCGCCTCGCCGGCCGGCAGAGTTTTTTCTGCCTCGGCACCCTTGTGCTTCTTCGCGTGTCCCTTCTTCTTGTGGGCGCCGTGCAGGTCCATGTTGGGCAGAACCGGGAACAGCGCCACGAAGACCTTGTAGCCCAAGATCTCCAGGGCCACGATGCCGACCGTGATCATCACCTCGGCGAAGGAGGGGAAGTACTTCCAACCCTGGCCCGGGTTGAAGCCGATCAGGTAGACGTTGAAGCGGTACAGGGCGCCGCCCAGGACGATCATGGACGCCGAGATGAAGAGCCAGCGTGCCGACCTTCTGCACTTCTTGACGAAGAGGATCAGCGAACCGCCTGCGATGAGCAGGAACTCGGTCATGAACCAGCCGGAGTAAAAGTCGCCCTTGAGCGCCGCGTGAATCTGGCCGCGATAGGACAGGTCGCCGATGACGACGGTAAGCCAGATCACGGTAACAAACGGGATCAGCCCGGCCAGGCCGGAGAGTTCCTCGATCTCGAAGGGACGCTTGAAGGAGTAGCTCGAGATGATCGACTCGAGGATGGCGATGGAGTAGCCGATGAAGACGCAGTTCAAAAGGAACAGAAGCGGCAAGAAGCCGGTGTGCCAGAGAGGATGCAGCTTGGTGGAGGCGATAAGGAGCAGGCTCCCCAGCGAGGACTGGTGCATGGTCGGCAGCGTGATGCCAAGGACGATGAAGAAAATGAGGACCTTGTTCAGGCGCGGGTTGAGCCAGGCCGCTCCCAGGCGCACCATCTCCAGCTTGTCCTCCATGGTCTTCTTGTCCGGTGCTATCTTCGGGTGCAGCCAGTTGCGGATCGCGTTCATGCGATCCCACTTGCTCTTCTCGATCGAGGTGAGGATCGCCGGGAGGAACTCGAGGATGAGGACCGTGGAGTAGGCCATGACGCAGAGCGCTACCTCGAACATGGCGGAGTTCGCCTGCCACTTGCTCGGGATGAAGAAGTTGTATGCGTTCCAGGGACGACCCAGGTCGACCATGACCGAGAAGCCGGCCAGGCCGTAGCCGAACATGGAGGTGAGGATCGCGGAGCGGATCATCGGGTGGTACTGCATCCGGTTCCTGATGTAGACCAGGATGGCGACCGCGTAGCCGCCGCAGGCGATTGCCGTGCCGGTGGCGACGTCGTAGGTGATCCAGATACCCCAGGGGTAGCCGTCGCTCATGTTGGAGACGGCGCCGATACCCTTCACGTAGCGCACACCGACGAAGTAGAAGCCGAGCAGCACGATGGAGAGGAGGATGAAGAAGGATTTGGTAAAGATTCTACCTTCCAGCTTCTGGTATTCTTCACTGTGTCCCATTACTTACCCCCCTTCTTGTGATCGTCGTCGTGCCCCTGGTGTTTCTTCATGTTCTTCACCGCAATGAAGCAGAGGGTGCTGTACAGCGCCACCGGGGCGATGAAGCCCTTGTAGATGGTGTGCTGGATCTTCTCGGAGAACTCGGCGGGAGCTTCCGGCTTGATCTCGGGGAGACCGAGCTTGTTGAACGGCATGGAGGCGAGGTAGAGGTGGTTGGTGCCCCCCCCTTCGTGCTCGCCGTAGACGTGGGCCACGTACTTGTCGGGCGCGTCCTTGAGCCTCTGGTGCGCCTCCTCCAGGAGGTCCTTTCTCTTGCCGAACTTGATGGCGCCGGCCGGGCAGGTCTCGGCGCAGGCCGTAATCCCCTTCTCGCGCAGGTTGGTCGACTTGCACAGGTCGCATTTCACGATCTGCGGCACCGCCTTCTCCCATTGGAACTTCGGGATGTTGTACGGGCAGGCGATCTGGCAGTAGCGGCAGCCGATACAGGTGTTCTTGTTGTAATCGACGATGCCGGAGACCTTCTCCTTGGTCATGGCCGAAACCGGGCAGACCGAAACGCAGGAGGGCTTCTGGCAGTGCATGCAGGAGTACTTCACGTAGCTCCAGCGTTTCTCGCTCTCCTTGAACAGCTTGATCAGGGTGCGGGTTGAGCCGGAGAGGTCGCTCGGGGCATCCCACAGACCATCCTCGTCGAACTTCGCCTTCTCGTAGGAGAGTGAGCCGTAGTCGGAGTTGACCCTTTTGCAGGCCGACATGCACGCCTTGCAGCCGACGCACTTGGTGGCGTCGTAGAGCATGCCGAGCTCATCGTTGTTGACCTGGAGTCCCTCGTTGGCCAGGGCGCTACCCGCGCCGCAGGCCACAAGCCCTGCACCGGCGGCGCCGGCGAGCTTGAGGAAATCGCGTCTACTTGTCTTTTTCATGGGCATCCTCCTGCGCCTCGCCGGCCGGAAGCTTCTTGGCGAGCATCGCGCCGGCGCCGAGTGCCGCACCTGCCGCGAGACCGACGAAGCCGGTGGTCAGCGGGTCCGGACCCTTCCCTTTTTCCTTCAGGTCCACCGGGGCGTAGCTGTCGAACGGCGTCGGCTCGTGGATCTGCACCTTCTCTGCGATGGCGGTCTTGAAGAGGATGTCCGGCTCGGTGCAGCCGATGCAGGGGTGACCGATGGAAACCGGCCAGGCGCCGACATCGTTGAAGCGCTGCACGGAGCAGTTGGCGTAGGTCGCGGGGCCCTTGCAGCCCAGTTTGTACAGGCAGTAGCCCTGGGCGTGGGTCGGGTCGCCGTACGCCTTGGCGAAGCGGCCGGCGTCAAAGTGCGGACGACGCTCGCAGTGCTCGTGGATCCTTCTGCCGTAGGCGAACTTCGGACGGCCCAGCTGATCCAACTCGGGCAGCTTCTTGAAGGTCAGGTAGTACAGCACGGTGGACAGGAAGTTGTAGGGGTTCGGCGGACAGCCCGGGATGTTGATGATCGGCTTATCCTTGATGATGTCCTTCACGCCGACCGCGCCGGTCGGGTTCGGGGAGACTGACTGGATGCCGCCGTAGGAGGCGCAGGTGCCGATAGCGATGATGGCGGCGGCGCCTTCGGCCGCGTGCTGCAGGGACTCGAGGGCGGTCCTGCCGGAGACCTTGCAGAAGATGCCGTTCTGCTTGGTCGGGATGGCGCCTTCCACGACCAGGATGTACTTGCCGTGGTTGGCCTTCATGGAATCATGCAGAGCCTGCTCGGCCTGGTGCCCGGCGCCGACCATGAGGGTCTCGTGATAGTCCAGCGAGATCATGTCCAGGATCAAGGTGGAAATGGTCGGGTGGGACGAACGCAACAGCGACTCCGAGCAACCGGTGCACTCCTGGAAGTGAAGCCAAATCACCGCAGGGTTGCCGTTTTTCTCAACGGCCTCGGCCACCTGCGTATGCATGGCGAAGGGAAGCCCCATCATCGCGGTGGCGGTGACACAGGCCTTCATGAAACTCCTGCGGGTGACCCCTTCGCAAAACATCTCTTCTTTCATAACAAGCCTCCTCGAGATAAATCAAACCGCCCGTATACGGCAACACCCGTGCCAATCCGGTAAACAAAATTTGAAATTGTAATACACTGGAATCACTGGGCAAAAAAAAGGGCGCCCGCGGAAGCTCTCCGCGCGGCGCCTTTCTTTGCCTCATTTTGTTGGGTACTTCTGTCCCTGCTTTGTATCATTTTGTCCCAAGGGTGGAAAAAGGGAGAAAGGGGGACAGGCACCTGCGGAGCCAGTCCCCGTCATTCCAGCTCCAACTCCTTTACCCTCAGTTCCTCTCCCGAGACGATGGCGAGGCCGAAGGCGCCACACCCGGGACAGGGGGAGAAGAGGCTTTGCAGGGGAAATTCACCGTGACAGGCGGGGCAGGTTCCCCGGCCAGACACCTCCTCGATGGTCAGCTTGGCACCCTCCAGCAGGGTCCCCTTGGTGCAGGCCTCGAAGCAGAATTCCACGCTCTCCGGCACCACCCCGGACAGCTCCCCGATCTCGAGAACCACCTCTATAACCTTGCGCCCCGCCGCGTGCCCCTCACAGATCTCCACCACGCTCTGGGTTATGCTCATCTCGTGCATGCCGCCTCCATTTTAATGTGGAGGGATGATAGCAGATCGGTGCCCGCAGCAAAAGGGGCTTTTCAGGTGATGCACGACTGCAGCGTGAAGAAGAAGGTGGCTCCCTTGTCGATCTCTCCTTCGGCCCAGATGCGCCCACCGTGGCGGTTGATGATGCGCTGCACCGTGGTGAGGCCGATGCCGTTACCCGGGAACTCGCTGGAGCTGTGCAGGCGCTGGAAGGCGTGGAACATCTTTTCGGAATTGGCCATATCGAAGCCGATGCCGTTGTCCTTCACGAAGCAGGTCTTGTCCGAGGCACTCTCCTGGGCACCAAACTCGATGCGGGCCACCTCGCGCATCTGGCTGAACTTCCAGGCGTTTCTCAACAGGTTCTTTATGGCGATCTCGAGCAGGTTGTGGTCGCCGAAGGTGCGGATACGGGGCTGGATCACGAACTCGACCTTGCGCTCAGGGGTTCCCTGCGCCAGATCCGCCGCGGTGTCGCTGACAATCTCGGAGAGATCGACCACTTCGCGCTTCAGGCTCAGGTAGGAGAGTTGGGAGAGCTGCAAAAGCGCCTCGATCAGCTCGTTCATGTGCTGGCTCGATTTGAAGATGCGCTCCAGGTAATCCATCCCCTCCAGGTCCAGCCTGCCGGCATACTGCTCCTGCAATGCCCGGGTGAAGCCGCAGATCCTGCGCAGCGGGGCGCACAGGTCGTGTGCCACCGAGTAGTTGAAGGCCTCGAGGTCCCTGTTGATCGACTCGAGCCGCTCGGTCTGTTCGGTGAGCAGGCGCTCCACCTGCTGGGTCAGCAGGCTGATCTCCTCATTGTTGGGTCGCTCCAGGAGCATGTTGCGTATGGTCTCCAGGGAGGTATGGACAGCCGACTTGAGATCTACCGCGTAAGACGCGTTCAGCATGCTGGACGCTATTTCCTTGTCGATGGTCAAAAAACGGCCCTCCCCGTTGTTCCTCTTCGCCTTGTACGTATCGGTCATGGGGCACCCCCTGTTGACCTGCACCCCCGAGGGGGCTTCCGTGACGCCTTCCCGTGCACCTGCAGCGGCCGCAGACCGCTGTACGGGATAGACGTCCCAGCTCCACTGTCATCCCCGTCCCGACCTTTGCCGCGGGGTTCGTCCTGTTATTGTCAGCAGCAACCGTGCCGACAACGTCTTGCCACCCTGTCCTCGTAATTTCGGCTACTTGTCCGGGTATACGCCTCAACTGCGCGCCGGGTCCGGCAATAAAGGTTTACCTGTTTCATGGCAGATGGCGCCGGGGCCTTGCTGGAGGCGGGTCACTGGTAGGCAACGTTTGTGGCAGGTGCAACGTCGGTTGCAGACGGCTCAGACGGATTTCCTCCTGAGCCGGTTGTTGAGGGCTTGCCTGGAGATTCCCAGCAGGCTCGCGGCCTCTCCCTGGTTGCCGTTGGACATCCGCAGCGCCTCGCTAATCAGGTGCGATTGCGCCTCCTTGATGCTGGGGAATCCGTTGAAGATGACGGTGACCACCTCGTGCCCCTCCACGGTGAGCCCCTTTCCGGAAGGTACATTCATGTTGGAGCGGAAGGCGGCCAGGGACAGGGGCCCCTTCTCGTGCAGGGCCACCGCATCGTAGACCATGGCCTGCAGCTCGCGCACGTTGCCGGGGAAATGGTACCGCTGCAGCAGCCGCGGCAACTCGGAGGGGTACCATGGGCGCTTCTTCCCCATCTGCCGTGAAGCCAGGGTCACGAAATGCTCCAGCAGCAGTGGTATATCCCCCTGTCTCTCCCTGAGCGGCGGGATGTGGAGCCGGTGGCAGCTCAGCCGGTAGTAGAGGTCCTCGCGCAGCTTCCCCTGCTCGAGGAGTTGTCTCAGGTCCCGGTTGGTGGCCACCACGATACCGGCGTCGGTTTTGGCAGCCGCATCGGATCCCAGCGGCAGGTACTCGTGTTCCTGGATCAGCCTCAGGAGCTTCACCTGGGCCCCCTCGCGCAGGTCGCCGATCTCGTCCAGGAACAGGGTCCCACCAGCGGCCTTCCTGATCAGCCCTTCGCGGTTTTCCTGGGCGCTGGTAAAGGCCCCCTTGCGGTGGCCGAAGAGGGTGTCGGAGAAGACCGCGTCGTCCAGCCCCGCCACGTTCACCGTCACCAGCTCTCCCTTGCTCCCGGAACAGCGATGCACCGCCTCCGCGAAAAGCTCCTTGCCTACCCCGGTCTCCCCTGTGATCAACACCGGCTGACCGCTGTGGGAAACCGCCTGAGCCCTTTTCATGAGCCTCAGCATCTGCGGATCCTCGGTGACGATGTCGGGGAAAGGCATGCGCCGCCAGCGCAGCCGGTGCTCGTCCTCTGGTGGGCCCAGCGCGCGGTCGATGGCAGCGAGGAACAGCACGTTGTCGATCGGTTTCAAGAGGTAGTCGCAGGCCCCGGCGCGCATGCAGGATACCGCCTGCCCCACTTCCGCCACCCCCGTGATGATCAGTACCGGCAGATGCGGGAACTCTTCCACCAGGCGGGGCAAGAGGTCACGCCCGGTAACGGTGGGCAGCGCCAGGTCCAGGACCACCAGGGCCGCCTCGTTGCGGCGCAGGTAGGGAAGCAGCCCGTCGCCGTCGTCGAAAGTCAGCACCGGCCCGACTCCGTGACCCTGCAAAAGGGCCCGGTAGATCTGCAGCATGTCCTGGTCGTCGTCCACCACCACTACCGGCAGCGGCGTCACTTCGTTGCTTTTCATGACCGGCCTCTGTGCCTTTGGCGGCGCTAGACCTGGAAGTAGAGGATCGCCCCCTTCCCTGCCTGCTCCGCGCTCCAAATCCGCCCCCGATGCAGGTTGATGATGCGCTGCACGGTGGCCAAGCCGATGTCGCGGCAGCTCCTCTCGTTACCGCTCGCGCCGGCCACTTCGCGCAAGGTGGCACTGAGCCGGGGGCCGTTGTCGCTCACATAGCAACTGCGCTCCCCCTCGACCTGGGCGGTCCCGAACCTGATCACCGGATGTTTTACGCCGATGGTGCTGTGCCAGGCGTTCTCGAGCAACTGCTCCATCGCCAAACGCAGCATGTCCTTGTCGCCGGTGACCGTCACCCCGTCCTCGATCCGGAAATCGACCGGGCGCTGGGCGTGGCCGCTTAGTTCCGCGGCGATCTCCGCGGCCATGGCGCTCAGATCGACCTCCACCGGCTGCAGCTCCGCGGCGGTCAGCGCGGTCATGCGCTCGAGAGCGGTGATGGTGCCGGAAAGCTCGCGAGCCGCCATGCCGATGCTCTCCAGCAGTTCCCGGCCGGGAGGGTCGAGTTTGCTTTGTTGCAGCTTCTGCAACCGGTCGCAATCCCCGCTGATCCGTTCCAGGCGCGCCCCCAGGTCGTGCGATACCGCCTGTCCAATCGCCACCAGTTCCGCGCTGCGGGTCTCCAGTTCCACCTTGAGTACCCTGAGCCCGTTCTCCGCCTGCACCCGGGAGGTCACGTCCAGGCCGATGATCCAGTTCACCCATCCGGTGATTGGCACGTAGCGCGAGATGTTGTACCAGGAGATGAGTTTGGGGGAGCCATCCTTGCAACGCAGACTCCATTCCCGCCCCCGGTAGTCCCCCCCCTGCGGCGGGTGCGCCGACACCACGTCCTCGCGCAAAGCCCCTTCGACCTGGAGCAGCTGCAGCATCGGCTTACCAATCACCTCTTCGACCCTAAACCCGGTGATGCGCTCGTACTCGTGGTTGCAGGCTGCCAGGCGATCGCTGTTATCGAAGGCCATCATGATCACCGGCAGGTGCTGCAGGATGGTCTGCAGGCGCCTGCGGTTGGCCAAAAGGGCCTCGTCCTTCTCGTGGATCTGCTGCTCGTTGGCGCGCAAGGTGTCCTCTTCCTGCCAGTTCTCGTAGATCTTGCGGGCCAAGGCTGCATAGGCCTGTTCCAACTCCTGCTTGAGCCGCTCGCTTTCGGCCTCCACCATGGTCATGCGCTGCGAGGCGGCCAGAAAGATGTCAAGCTCGCAAACGGCGGCCTTCTTGCGGTGCTGCAGCCCCGGCGGGATGAAGAGCGGGTTCTGGCATACCCTGCCACCGCTGACCAGGCCCGGGTGGATGCGGACCAGTTCCAGGAGCAGTTCCGGGCTGAAAACACGCCGGTCGTACAGGCAAAGAAGGGCCGTGTCCTGCTCCTCGGCAAACGCCGTGAGATCGCGCTCGAAGCGGTGCAAAAGCTCGAGCGACTTGGGGTCCTTCACGGCCCAGCCCATATCGCAGATGATCCGGGTCCCGCTGAAGCCCTCGCTAGCGGCGCCTGAGCATATGTTGCGCAACAGTTCCATGACCCGTTCCGGCTTGAAGGCCCCGCCGCTGAACCAGGTCTGCTTGACCGGCAACAGGACCAGCGCGCCGGAATCCTGCTTTTGTACCTCGACCACGTTCTGCAGCAGGCGCTCCAGCTTATCCTGTGCGGCATGCAGGTAGACGCAGCGCTCCCCTGTTGCCACTCCCTTCTGGATGAAGGGAAGCACCAGGTTCAGCACCTCGCTGTCGTCCTGATACAGCAGGCAGAGGTGGTCGTGGCTGTTGACTACTCCGATGTCCGCGATATCTGAGGCGCGTTTTTCTTCTTCCATCGGGGTGATCTCCTCACTGGGGGTGGACATTAAAAAATACCAACACAATATACTGGAACACAACGCCATTGCAATAAGACAAGGGGCGAATTTAGCGTCTGTCGGGGGTGGAACTCGTGTGGTAAGCGCGTTTTTTTGACCGAGGTCAAGGAAGGGGGAAAGGGCGCCGTGCTAGCCTGCGGCACGCTAGTGATCAAAATGTAACGAGGGAGGAAAGATGTGCGATTGCGGTTCGGGTAGCTCCAGGGCTGGTGGGCCCTACGCCACGGGCAGGGAACTGGTTGAATTTGTGCTGGCGGCGCACGGCGGGCGGGTGGCCTGTTCACCGCTCCCCAGCGCGCTCGAGGTGAGTTGCCAGGAGTGCGGCAGGGAGTTCGTGCTGCAGACCTTCGTGCAGGGTTGCCCCTCCTGCGGCGGCCTGCACGCGGTGTCTCCGCCGAGGGCGAATGACCCCGCGGCGGTGCAGTACGCCGGCGCCGATTTCGGCGCTACCGCCTAGGGGCAAAAGAGACCTTACTCCCCTCTCCCCATGGGAGAGGGGGAAGACAGAGGCGGTGGAAGCAGCAACTGGAAACGCGGTTCAGCGGCGGGAGGTGCGCTTGGGGCGCCCTTCGGGACGGGAATCGGGACGGGCAGCCAGGCGCGCCAGGTAGACCACATGACGCAGCCCGCCGCGGCCGGGGCGGTCGCAGGTGACCGAGAAGCCAGCCTGGCGCAGGCGCTTGTCGAAGCCCTGGTCGTAATTCTCGCCCCAGATCGCGAAGACGCCGCCGGGCTTCAGCGCACCCTTGCTCATCTCGACGGCGATCTCGCCGTAGAGGGGATCCATTATCTTGTCGGTCTTCGCGTGCGGCCCAGTGTAGAGGTCGAGCACGATGGCGTCGAAGCGGCTATCGTTCATGGCGCTTCTCCGGATCACGTCAGCCACGTTGGCGATTTCCACTTCGACCCGGCGATCATCGGCCGCCCCCGCGGTGAGCGGCGCCAGCGGTCCGCGGCACCACTGCAGGACCACCGGGTTCAGTTCCGCGACCAGCACGCTCGCCGTCTTCGGCAACTGGTCCAGCACCGCCCGCAGGGTGATCGCCATACCCAGCCCCCCCACCAGCACCCGCGGCGCCGCCGCTTCCTTCAGGTGACCGCAGGCCACTTCCCCGAGGGCAACCTCGGAGCGATGCAGCGAGCTGTTCATCAATACCAGCCCGTTCACGGTGATCAGGAAATCCTTCTCGCCCCGTTGTCTCAGTTCCAGGACCCCGTCACCGGTGGTCACGCTTTGCAATACTTTCCAGGGCTGCGCCATGTATCTCCTCTACTTAAATTACTTTTTCCAGTTGCGCCGCTGCGCCGCCTCTTCCAGCGCCTCGACCTCGCCCAAGAGCACCAGGTAGGTCTGGTAACGTTCCTCGCTGATGCCGCCCGAGGCGACCTCGTCGCGCACCGCGCAGCCCGGTTCCTGCCGGTGGCGGCAGTCGTTGAAGCGACAGCGATGGTCCTGCAGCGCCTCGAAGCCGGGGAACCAGGCGGCGAGCTCGGGGGCGGTGATGTCCACCAGCCCGAAGTCGCGGAATCCCGGGGTATCCACCAGCTCCCCTCCGCCGGGAAGGGCGTGCAGGGAAGAGACCGTGGTGGTGTGCCGGCCGGTCCAGTTGTAGTCGGACAGCTCCCCCACCTTCAGGTTCAGCTCCGGGCAGAGCGTGTTCATCAGTGAGCTTTTCCCGACCCCGGTGGTGCCGACGAAGGCGCCCCGGTGGCCTTCGCGCAGGAAGTCCCGCAACGGCTCGATGCCGGCGCCGGTGACGGCGCTCAAGGGGAAGAAGGGGAGGATGCCGCCGTAGACGCTGGCGGTGGCGCCGCTTAGCTCGACGCCCTCGGGGAGGTCGCACTTGTTGAAGACGATGAAGGGGGACAACGCGGCAGCGCGGGCGGCGACGATAGCACGGTCCAAAAATCCCGAGGGGGTGCCGGGGGCGAGCACCACGCCAAGCACGTCAAGGTTGGCGGCGAGCAGATGGACGCCTCCCCTGGCATCGCGCCGGCTCAATTCGGTCCTCCTGGGGAGCCGGTTCAGGACCTCGCCGGCCACCGTCACCTGGTCGCCGACGACGTGGCCTGAGTTGCGCTTCACCTTCACCATGCGCCGCTCTCCCGTCTCGAAGAGCACCTCGACGGCCACTCCGAAATGGGAGACGATCAGCCCCTGTTCGGCCCCGCTCTTCCCCTGCTGACTATTGTTACCCATACCCCTCCAAGTCGAAGTTTCAGGCAGTTGCGCCGCGGTTCGCTTCCAGACAGGCTCCGAGAGTACGGCAGGAGCGAAAAGTTGTCAACTAAAGCGAATTTGCGCCGATAAATGGGACAGATGGGTGCGGCGAGAGCGGTTGACACCGGGGCTGTTTTGCACCATAGTTTGCGTTATGCAACAGCCTGGAAGCGCAGGTTCCAGAGCCCGTTTTTTTACTACTTGATCAGAAGGGCGCATCAACGCCCCTCACATAGAGATCCGTCGGATGCGGGAACTTCTCTACCAGGCATCCAAAGGTGGCAGCCATGAGTAAAGAGACAGTGGATGAAGCGATCGACATGTACGTGAAGGAACGGATGGTGAAAGGTAAAGAGATGGCCCTCACCCATTTCCTGGCCAGCCTGTACTTGAAGGAACAAAGCGAAGGGATCATCGAATGCATGCGCAGGGTGCGCGGGCTCACCCGCTACTACATGGATCTCACCAAGGTGATGCTCAACCCGTTCAAGGGTCCCGAAGTAGCCTGGTTCTTTTCCATGGTCAACATCGCGGTCTATGCCTGCTTCCTGCTCTCGGTCGAGGAGCAAAGGATGCTCGGCATCGCGCTCCTCTCCGGGACCCTGGTCAACGGCGGCTACCTGATCCACAACATGACCAAAAAGTGGTGTGACATGCACGTCATGCTGGCCATCTACGACGAGATCGTGCAGATAGCGGACCATGAACTGGAGACGCTGGCCTGAAGCGCCTGCGCCAGTTCGGCCAGGCTCCCCACCGCGAGGTCGGTGAGCTCGGGCCAGCGGAAGGCGCGGGCAGGGTCGACGTGAACGGTGCCGGCGCCGGCCGCGCGACCGGTCTCAAGATCGAAGGCGTAATCGCCAACCATCACCAGTGCCGCTGCGGGAACTCCCCAGCGGCACGCCAGTTTGTGGATGCCGTCCGGGTCGGGCTTCGCCCGCGCGTCGTCCCGCCCCAACACGTCTCCCTCCCCGATGAAGTCGATGAGCCCGATGCGCGCCAGGGTGGCCACCGCGTTCTCCCTGGTGTTGCGGGTGAGCACGCCGATCCGGGTGCCGCGCCCGTGCAGGAGCTGCAATAGTTCCAGCGCCCCTTCCGCCGGTTCGGTCCGTTGCGCCAGTTCCTCCTCGATCGACTGCAAAAGCGCCCGCGCCCGCATCCCCTCCGCCTCGGGGAGCCCCTCCAGGTGTCCCAGGATGTCGCTCCCCCGCGGGACTCCCAGTACGTTCCGGATGTGGGCAAAGTCGTGGATGGCGACGGTGAGGGTGCCGTCCAGGTCGAAAACCCAGTGCCTTTTCTGCAATATCCCCTGCGACTTGTCGTTGTCCATATCACCCTTTTAGCAGATCCCGACAGATCTGGAAAGCCCGTTACCCCTGCGCCGGGGCCTCTCCGGCGCCGGTGGTCCCCGGCATGGTGTCCAGAAAAGCGCCCACCGCGGCGTGCACCTCTTCCGACCCCGCGCCGGCCAGGATGCCGTGGCGCTGCAGTGGGAACCTCTGGTAACTCTTGTGCTCGCTCCCCAGCATCTCGAAGAGGCGCTGCGAACCGCGCGGATCGACCACCGGGTCCCCTTCGGCCTGCAGTACGAGGACCGGGGTGGTTATCCCGGCCAGCTTGGGCTCCAGCTCACTCATGAAGCGCTCCATGGCCCTCAGGGCGCTGACCGGGATCCTGGCATAGTTCAGTTCCGGACGTTCCGGCACGCTCTCCACGAATTCCTTCTTGGCCCACTGGTAGCTGAAGACGTCCATGACCCGGTTCCAGACCGTGACCGCCGGCGCGAAGCGGGAGGAGATGTCCAGAAGCCGCTGCGGCGGACAGACGGCGAACACGGCCGCCGCGTCCCCCACCCGGCTGGCGCAGTCGAGCGCCACCCCGCCGCCGAAGGAGAAGCCCCCCACGACCACCCGGTCGCACAGCGACTTCATCAGGGCGTAGCCCAGGTCCACCGATGCCACCCAATCGCTGCCGCTCCTGACCGCCAGGTCCTCAGGGGAGGTGCCGTGTCCTTTCAGGCGCACCAGGTAGACCCAGAGCCCTTTTCCCTGCAGGTAACGGGCGAGCTCCAACATCTGTGCCGGGACCGAGAGGAGCCCGTGCACCAGCACCACGCCCAGGCGGCGCGACTCCCCCTTCAGCAGTACGGGCATGCCGACCTCGCTCTCCTTGCTTTCCCCCTGGCGGAAGTACCTCCGGTAGTCGGCGTCGAACTCCTCCAGGGCCTGACGTTCCAGGATCTGCGCCACCTTCTTGCGCACCAGCCAGACCGGCAGCCAGGCCATCAGGTGCACCTCGCGCTGCAGCCGGGTGAGCGGGAGCACCTCGTTGGCGATGACGCCGACGGGGTTGTCGATGCGGGCGCGCTGCATCTCGAAAGGGGCGGAGAACTTGGCCCGGTCCTTCACCAGCTCGCCGTCCTTTTGCACCACGACCCCCTTCTCCAGCACCAGCTCGCGGAACTCCCGGTACTTGTGATAGCGGTCGTCGGTCAGCAGGGAAACCTGGTCGGTGCTGAGGCTTTGGTGCAGATTGCAGGTGTTGTCGGTGTCCTTCAGGCAGAGCTTGGTCAGGAGAAAGACCCGGCGCCGGAAGTCGTCCTCGTCGATCGACCTGAACGGGTAGGCCCGCAGCAGCGATGCGAAGAGATGGTCGTGGTTCACGGTAGTGAGGTCGTAGATGCTGCTCATGTAGCGCTGCATGAGGCGGTTGGCCGCATGCTTCATCTCGTTGATGGACGGGAGGCGGTCGTCGAAGCCGTAGCTCGCGGTGGAGACGATGTCGGCCTCGACGTCCCTGCTCCTCAGGTAGGCGGAGGGATCGATGGGAGTGCCGAAGCGGATGTCGATGTCCACGCCGGAGAGGAGCATGCTCCCCTCGGTGAGAAGCTCCTCCTTAAGGTGTTGGGGCGCCTCGCGCAGGAAGAGCTCGCTGAGCCTGCTGAGCGCGTTCTCCCGGGCGCGCAGCGGGTAGTAGGTGATGTTCACCGGGACGATGTGGCACTTTCCCTTCTGGAGCGGCCCGAGGTCGGTGATCTGGAACATCCCCTGCAGCCGCGCCACCTCCTCCGGCGCCACGGCCTGGAGTCTCAACATCCTCTGGCGGTAAAACTCGGTGCGCAGCGCGAGTGTGGCGGCGCCGGAGCGGGGGCGCACCCCGCTGGGAGGAAGCAATAGGTGCTTGCGAAAGAGCTCCTTGTCCTTCACCATCCTTCCCTCGGGGAAGATGATCCAGGAGGCCTCGCCGGTCAGGAGGGTCTTGACGATGACCCGGTCGCGGTCCGGGTTCTTGGTAGAGACCGCCCCCATGAGGTCCAGAAAGCGACTCAGCGGTCCCGCGAAGAGGGAGGCGTCGGCCAGGGACCAGACCGGCACCCGGGTCAGGCGGTAGATATGGTAGGGGAGCAGCACCGTCTCAATGCGGGTGAAGTGGTTCACCACGAAGATGACCGGTCCCTCGGGGATGTGCTCCTTGCCGTGGACGTTCACCTGCAGCTTGGAGAACCCCTGCAGCATCGCGATCATGCGACCGGTGGCGAGGTATGCGTTGCGGTTCATGGGTTCTCCCGGGAGAGCTCCAGGGCGCGGCGCAGCCATCCCGGACGGTTGGTCATGATGGAGTCGACGCCGAGGTCGCAAAGCCTGCCGGCGCCCGCTGCGGAATCTACGGTCCAGACGTGGATCTCCAGCCCGCGCGCCCGCAGCTCACCGACCAGCGCTGCGTCGAGTATGGCGCGATCCCGGCTGGCAAGCCCGTCGGCGCCGATCTCGACCAACCGCGACAGCACCTGCGCGGGCGAGGGGTGCCACCCGCCACGCCACCGGTAGTCGCACAACCAGCAGGCGCGATAGTCGGGCAGGCGCTCCTTGAGCGCGGTCACCAGCAGGTGGTCGAAGGCGAGAAAGCGGATCCGGTCCGCGGCGACGCCGCTGCGAGAGAGGTCGGCGGCCAGCGGCTCGATGATCTCCGCGCCGGACTTGAGCTCGATGAAGAGCCGCTTCCCGGCGGGGAGCATCTCGAGCACCTGGGCCAGGGTCGGGATCGGCTCGCCCCGCCACGGTGCCCCTTTCCAGCTCCCGGCGTCCAGGCGCTGCAGCTCCGCCAGTGTGGAATCTGCCACCTGGAACTCGCCGTCCGCGGTGCGGGAGGTGCCGGAATCGTGCAGGCAGACGATGCTGCCGTCGCGGGTAAGCCGGAAGTCGGCCTCGATGCCGTCCGCACCCTGTGCGAAGGCGAGCCGGAACGAGGCGAGGGTGTTTTCGGGAGCGTCACGGGAGGCGCCACGGTGGCCGATGATGAGCGGGGTGCTGGGCATGCTTTCCTCGCGTCGGAGTGATCAAACGTTCATTAGCATACCCGGCCGCAGCCGGGAAAGCAAACGGCAAAGGAGAGTTCCCTCTTCACCCCTCCCGGTGCAGATAGTGACCGTAGAGGGAACTGGCGCAGATGGTGAGGAACTTGGTGAGGTCGCTGTCGCTTCTGGAGGTGAGGATGATGGGGGCGCAGGCGCCCAGGACCACGTTGGCCACCTCGGCCCCCATGGTGAAGACCCAGCTCTTGTAGAGGAAATTCCCCCCCGAGATGTGCGGCACCACGATGATGTCGGCCTGCCCCGCCACCGGGTTGCCGGTGAGCCCCTTTTTGCGGACCGAATCCGGGTAGAGCGCGAGGTCGTAGGAGAGCGGGCCGTAGACCTCGGCCTGCGGCCATTGGCGTCGGGAGAGTTCCTGCTCCAGGAGCGTGGTGGGGATGTTGGCGGAGGGAACCTCGTTCGCCTCTAAAAGCGCCACCTTGGGGCGCTCGACCCCCAGGGCGCGCGCCACCTGGATGGCGTTGTCGATGATGTCGATGGCGGAGGCGGCCTCCTGGTGCGCGAACAGCTCGGGGTTGATGGCCGGGTCGGTGAGGAAGATGAGCCGCTCCACGCCGGGCAGCTCGAAGATGCTGACGTTGGAGAGCCTTTTGCCGGTGCCGATCCCGGTCTCCCGGGAGAGCACCGCCTTCATCAGGATGGCGGTATTGATCCCTCCCTTCATGAGGAGGTCCCCCTGCCGGGTCGCCACCAGCTCCACGCCGACGCGCGCCGCCTCCCGCTCGTGGTCGCCCACGCCGCGTACCGGGACGAAACGGTACTGCTTCTCGAAGACCAGGAGCTCGGCACAAGCATCCCGCACCCGGTCCGGATCCCCGACCAGGAACACGGTCTCCAGGATCCCCTCCTCGATCCCCTTGTTTACCGCCTTGAGGGAACCGGGGTCGGGGCAGACCAGCACCACCTTCTGGCGCGGGGCGAGCCGGGCCGCCTCGATCAGGCTCTTCATGCCGTGCCCCTTGGTGAGCTGCAGCATGGATTCCCCTTTGTAGAGCACGGCGACCAGCCGGGTGGATTCACTGAGTGAGGTGAGCGCGTGGGGCAGGAGCGAGTCGAAGTAGAGGGAGTCGCCGGCCTCGAGGTGGAATGGCTCACCGTCCACGGTGACCTGCAGCTCGCCGGAAAGGACGAACAGGAACTCCTCGCCCGGGTGGCGGCTCAGGTCCGGCTCGCACGCCGGGTCGCGGTACAGCTCCACCACGAAGGGCTCCAGGTGCCGGCCGGCGAAAGCCTGGGCCAGGCTCTCGTAGTGCAGGGCGTTGCGGCGGTCCACCCCGACCCTCTCGTCCTTGCCGGTCTTGACAGCCCGTTGCCGCGACTCCTGGTCGCCCCCCAACAGGCGCGAGATGCCGACGCCCAGGAAGGTGGCGAGCCGCAGCAACTCGGAGATGCCGGGGGAGAGCTGGTCGGCGAGCACCCGGTCCAGGGTTTCCCGGTCCCACCCCAGCGCCTCGCGCACCTCGTCCATCGGCACGCCCTTGGCCGCGACCACCGCCCTCAAATTAGGCCCGATCTTCATCGGCTCCTCCCTGGTAACGGCGCGCCTCGTCGGCCCCGGAGAGCGCCCGGAGCGCCCCATCGACGAGCGCCTCGATCTCGAATTCGCCGGGGCGTACGAAAACGGGGGCGATGAACTGCACACGCTGCTGCAACCCCTCCACCACGGACGCGCTGAAGGCAAGCCCGCCGGTCAGGACGACGCCGTCCACCTCCCCGGCGAGGGCGGCGGCGAGGGCACCGATCTCCTTGGCGATCTGGTACACCATGGCGTCCAGCACCAGGGCCGCCCAGTGGTCGCCTTCATTCGCGCTTGCCTCGGCCTCACGCAGGTCCACCGTCCCCAGGTAGGAGAAGACGCCCCCCTTGCGGGCCACGATGCTCTTCAACTGTTCGGTGGTGAAGGCTCCGCGCTCCACGAGCTGCAGCACCCCGATCACCGGCAGCCCCCCGGTGCGCTCGGGGGAGAAGGGGCCGTCCCCGTTGAGGCCGTTATTCACGTCCACCACCTGCCCCTTGCGGTGCGCGCCGACGGTGATGCCGCCACCCAGGTGCGCCACGATCAGGTTCAGCTCCTGGTAGGGCCTCCCCAACTCCCGCGCCACCTCGCGCGCCACTGCCTTCTGGTTCAGGGCGTGGAACATGCTGCGCCGCTCGATGCCCGCCATGCCGGAGAGACGCGCCACCGGCCACATCTCGTCTATGACCGGCGGGTCCACCACGTAGGCGGGAACGCCCAGGCGCGCCGCCACCGCGTGGGCCATGACCCCGCCCAGGTTGGCGGCATGCTCGCCGTTCACCCCACGCACCAGGTCACCCAGCAGTGGTTCTTCCACCAAGTAAACGCCGCTGGGGACCGGTCGCACCAGCCCCCCCCGCCCCACCACCGCGTCCCAGCGCACCTGCTCGACGCCGGTCTCGCGCAGGTAGCGGACCAGGTGCTCCATCCGGTAGTCCAGCTGTTCCATGACGGCGTGGAAAGTCTCGATCTCGCTTCGGGGGTGCTCGATGGTCGCCTTGACGAGCTTCCCTGCGCGCCGCACCCCTACCTTGGTCGACGTGGAACCGGGATCGATGGCCAGGATGTTCATGCAGACCTCGCTTAGTGAGCGGTCAGAGGTTGCTTTTGGCCGCCATGGAGGAGATGTCTACGGCGAAAACCGCCGTTGCGGCCAGGGTCGCCTCCGGGAACTCAAAGCTTCCCGAGGCGTACTGCGCCATGATTATACCGAGTGCCTCGCATTTTTCCTGATAGCCGTCGATTACCCGCGCGGTGCCGTAACCGACCACGCTTCTGTACTTCATGGTGAAGTCGCAGGCC
The DNA here is from genome assembly GCF_016458235.1 of Geomonas propionica. GTDB lineage: Bacteria > Desulfobacterota > Desulfuromonadia > Geobacterales > Geobacteraceae > Geomonas > Geomonas propionica. Next base: position 302,704 of record NZ_JAEMHK010000004.1, read on the forward strand.
TTCTCCGCCGGCAGCACCGCGCCGTGCTCCACCACCGTGAAGCAGACCCGGTTGTTCTGCTCGATGACCTCCAGTTTCTTGCCCGCCCTGGCACAGTGGAAGTACAGGGTGGAATCACGGTAGCCGTAGTTCATGGTTACCAGGTAGGGCTCCCCCTGGGCCGCCAGTGCCAACTGGCAGATCTCTCCTTTTTCCAGGATCTCGTTGGCTACCAGTGCCGTGAGCTGCCGGTCCTTTCTTCTCATCGTTTCATCCATATCGTCCTCCGATATTTCCTGTAGCCCCGTGGATGGCAGCAGGTCAATAACTCCAGTGATATCAAGCAACAACGGGACTCATAATGCCTGCTTTGTCTGACAAAGTCTAGGGGTTTTAGACAGCGCTAGGCCTAACTCTCGTGCATGGGCAACAACGCTGTATTATATGTTTTTAACCACTGTTTTTTTGACTCAATATAGCTGAGTAATGTGTCGATATATTCCATGAGTTCCGGCTACACAGTCGACGGAACCGGTTCGAGCCTAGCCTGATTGGTCGTTACTCATAGCGGAGCGCACCGACAGTCAAAACTGAGAGAGGAGAGAGAATATGGCGGTCGAGACAATCACGGAAACTACCCAGTATCTGACCTTCAAGCTGGAGGACGAGCTGTTCGCCCTGGACATCGGCAAGGTACGCGAGGTGCTGGATTTCACCTCCATCACCAAGGTGCCGCAGACCCCCGACTATATGCGCGGTGTCATCAACCTGCGCGGCAGCGTGGTCCCGGTGGTGGACCTGAGGCTGAAGTTCGGCATGGCGATGGCCGAGCAGACGGTCAACACCTGCGTCATCATCGTCGAGGTGGAGCTGGAGGGCGAAAGGGTGGTCATGGGGGCCATGGCGGACGCGGTCCAGGAGGTCATGGACCTGGAGCCGGACCAGATCGAGCCGCCGCCGCGCATCGGCACCAAGCTGAACACCGACTTCATCAAGGGGATGGGCAAGCACAACGAGCAGTTCATCATCATCCTCGACATCGACAAGGTCTTCACCACCGGCGAACTGGCGATGGTCCAGGAGCTGGAGGGAGCCGCCGCCTAGCAGCTAAAGGTTTGGTGGCAGGCAGTAAAAGGGCAGTCGCTTACGCGGCTGCCCTTTTTTCATTGGCTCTTCAAGGCGAAAGACAGCGGGGGCTATTTGCATGCGTTGCCGCACCCGGTGTCGCCTCGGGCTCCCTTGACGGGAGGGGGGGGGAAGGGGGGGAGCTGCAAGCAGCAGAAATCATGGCATCTTCCCCCACCCCCCTTACCCCCTCCCGCAAGGGGAGGGGGACAGCAGCAGCGGGCTTCGCGAACCCTTTTCATTGCCAAGCCATGACGTTGGCCCAAAAAAAAGCGCCGTCCCGGAGGACGGCGCGTCATGACATGGCATCGCAGGCGCCCCTCAGGGCGCCGATATAATCAAACTAGTACTGCTCGAAATCCGCGTCGCTCATGCTCTTGTCGTCCAGGTTGAAGTCGTGTCCGACGGCCTTCTTTACCGGCGCCGTTGTGCTGCCGGGAGTCGCGGTCTTGGCATGGGTCAGCTGCTTCCCCTGGGGCGCGTTCGGCTGGGCGGCGGGAGCCCTCTTGGCCGCGGGCGCCACCTTTCTCACACGCTCGTCGCCGATCTTGAAGAAGGAAACCGCGCTCTGGAGCTGCTCTGCTTGGCTGGAGAGTTCCTCGGCTGTAGAGGCCATCTCTTCGGAGGCGCCCGCGTTGGCCTGGATCACCTGGTCCAGTTGCTGAATCGCCCTGTTTATCTGGTCCGCCCCGGTATCCTGCTCCTTGCTCGCCGCGCTGATTTCCTGCACCAGTTCCGCGGTCTTCTGGATGTCAGGAACCATCTTGGCGAGCAGGTCCCCCGCCTTCACCGCGACGTCGACGCTGCTCGCGGACAGCTCGCTGATCTCGGCCGCCGCCTTCTGGCTCCGTTCCGCCAGCTTTCTTACCTCGGAAGCGACCACGGCGAAACCCTTGCCGTGCTCCCCTGCCCTGGCCGCCTCGATGGCAGCGTTCAGCGCCAAGAGGTTGGTCTGTCGCGCTATTTCTTCGATAATGCCGATCTTGCCGGCGATCTCCTTCATGGCGCTCACTGTCTCCTGGACTGCCGCGCCACCTTCCCTGGCGTCCTCGGCGGACTTCACCGCGATCTTCTCGGTCTGCATGGCGTTGTCGGCATTCTGCCTGATGTTGGAGGACATCTGCTCCATGGAGGAAGAGGCTTCTTCAGCAGAAGCAGCCTGCTCGGACGCCCCCTGCGACATCTCCTCGGCGCCGGAGGAAAGCTGCTGGCTACCCGAGGCTACGTTGTCGGAGGCGCTCTTCACCTCGGCGACGATGCCCTTGAGGCGCCCTACCATGGCGTTCAGTGCCGCCGCCAGTAGCCCGACCTCATCCTTCTGGTCTATGTCTAGACTCTTGGTCAGGTCCCCCTCGGCGACGGCAGAGGCGAGTTCCACCCCGCGCCTGAGTGGCAGGCTGATCATGCGCGCGATGATGATGCCGAGCGCCAGGCCGAGCAGGACGCCACCCGCCACCAGACTCACCATGAGTGTCAGGCTCGATTTATAGATCCTGGTGGTCTCCAGCGACGCATCCTTGGCGTTCTCCTCCTTCAGGCGGGCCAGTTCGGTGAGGGTATCGTCCACCACTCCCTGCTTGGTGCGCGCCTCCCCGAAGGAGAGTGTCACCGAGGGTGTACTGTCGTTCAGCTTGTCCCGCGCGCCGAGCTCAATCACCTTCTGTTGCAGCGGAAACCACTCTTCGTTGGCCGCCTCAAGCTTTTTCAGGATCTCCTTCCCCTTCTCGGAGAAGAACAGCGGCCGCGCCTTGTCCAGCCATTCCTTGTAGCCGGCCTTGTACTTGTTGATGTTGGTGACGTACTTTTCCCGCTCCTGCTGCGTGGTGGCGAGGAGGAAGTTCTTCTCGGCCCGGGAGATGTAAATCAGGTTGATGTTGGCCTCCTTGATGTAGGAGATCCCCAGCAACTCTTTCATGTACATCTCGTCGGCCATGTCGTTGATGGTCCCCATGTTGCGGATGCCGATGACGCCTACTACGGCCGTTATCAACGCTACCGCTACAAACGCCGTAACAAGCTTAGTGCCGACCTTCAGATTGCTGAACCATTTCATGTGCACTCCGTCCTCTGCGTGTGGTTGTCGCTGGCCGAGACGTCGCCAAGGCGGACTCCTCACCAACTGTCCCATGCTTCATCGACGGGAATGGCTCGCGATGAATCAGAAAAACGCCTGCTGCTGGCGGATTTTTGGCCGAGAGGGGGCTGCCGTGGTGGGTAATGAGGGGACGTGGAACGGGGGCAATGGGACCAGCATAGTTACGGGTAAAAGAAGCAGTGGGTCAAACGAGGAATCGGCAAAGAAGAAACGGGACGCAGGGATGCCGAAGCATGGTGGAAGGGAGGCGGACCGAGGCTCAGTCGAGGGGGAGTAGCCCTTCCCGGATGGCGAATTTGGTAAGACTGGCGATGTTGGTGAGGTTCAACTTTTTCATGAGGTGCATGCGGTGGGTTTCCACGGTCTTCGGGCTGATCTGGAGGTGAGCGGCTATCTCCCGGGAAGTTTTCCCCTGGGCCATGAGCACCAACACCTCCTCCTCGCGCGCGGTAAGCGGCAACTTCCCAGCTGCTGTTGGAAGCTCGTGCTCCAGGACCCCTTGCAGCTGAGAGCTGAGGTAGAAACCGTTGTCGGAAACGATCCGGACCGCCTCGAGGATTTCATCGGAGGGACAGCTTTTGACCAGGTACCCTTTCGCTCCGGCGTCCAGGGCCTGGCGCACCGACCGTGCATCGCCGTACATGGAGAGCATCAGCACCTTCATATCCGGGAAGGCGCTGAGAATGCAGCGGCTCGCCTCGATGCCGTTGCCGTCGGGCATCATCAGGTCCATAAGGATGACATCCGGCTGCTTCTCATAAGTGAGGCGCACGGCCTCCATCCCGCTGGCGGCCTGGGCCACGACTTCGAGTCCGGGTGCTTTCTCGATCATCGCGATCAGACATTCGCGGATCAACGTGTGATCGTCGGCAAGAAGGATTTTGGTGGTCCGCATCGTGTCCCGGTAGTTGTCGCTTCGCGAGGAGAGGTTCAAGGTCGCAAATGAGAGGCAACTCTAACAAATAGGGACGGGTCACGATATCAGGGTTTATATGAGAGGCAGCGGAGATTTTCCTGAGTAATTCAGTTGTCTAGACTGGTGAATCCCTCACGAATGGCGAACTTGGTAAGCTCAGCCACGGAGCGCAGCTTCAGCTTCTTCATAATCTGCTGGCGGTGGGTGTCGACGGTCTTCACGTTGATCTTGAGCAGAAACGCAATGTTCTTGGCGTTGTTCCCCTCGGCGATCAGCTGTAGCACCTCCCGTTCCCGCGGGGTCAGCGCCGCTTCACCCTGCTGCAAAGAATCGGGAATCCTCTTTATGTAGTCGTCGATGACCACGCCGATGATACCCGAGCAGACGTAGATCTCGCCCGCGGCCACGGACCGCACCGCATGCACCAGTTCAGCGGAGGTGCAGTCCTTGAGCAGGTAGCCCCGCGCCCCGGCCCGGAAGGCTTGGGCAACGAAACGCTTGTCCTTGTACATGGAGAGGATCAACACTCGGGCCGATGGGCATTCCACGCCGAGCCTTTGGGTCGCCTCGATACCGTTCATGCCGGGCATGCTGGTGTCCATCACGACCACGCCGGGAGCTGCCTGCGCGGCTATCTCCAGCGCCGATCTGCCGTTATCGGCGTCGGCGACCACCACGATGTCGGGGAACTTCTCCAGCAGGATCCGGATCCCCTCTCTGACTATGCTGTGGTCGTCGACTATCATCACGCGTGTCATCACGAACTCCCTGTAGTGTTGCGATCCCCCTCCGGAAAGGGGACGCGGACGGTCACCTCGGTGCCGCCAGAGTCGGAACGAAGCTCCAGTTGGCCACCGAGATGCTGCACCCTCTGCCGGATATTGAACAGGCCGAAACCGGACATGGCCCGATCCTGCGCCTGCGGGGGGAAGCCTTTGCCGTCATCGGTGACCCTCAGCTCCAGGTGATCGGCCCCTTGCCTGATGGTGGTGGAAACCTTTCCCGCCTCGGCGTGCTTGACCACGTTCACCAGAAGTTCGCGCGCCACGTGGTATAGGGTCCCCCCCAGTTCTTCGTTCAGTTGACCGGTCAGGTCGCTGGTGACCTTCACCTGCAACTTGTGCTTGGCCTGAAACTGCTCCGCCAGCCAGTCCAGTGCCGCCTCGAGCCCCACTTCGTAGAGCAGCGGCGGGCTGATCTGGAAGGTGAGGCTGCGGACTTCCTGGATGGTCCGCTCGAGCAGAAGCTCCAGCTCCCGGACCGTCCGGGTCGCCGCGGCGGGAAGCTTGAAATCCTGACAGCAGTCGCTGAGTTTCAACTTGGCCAGGGCCAAATTCTGCCCGATCTCGTCGTGCAGTTCGGCGGCGATGCGGCGGCGCTCCTTCTCCTCCGCCAACGACAGCTCGATCGCCAGCGCGCTCAGTTGTTCCTGGTTGGCAAGCAGCAGTTCCTGCGCCTGCACCTGCTCGGTAACGTCGCGTGAGATGCTGAAGATGCCGCTTACCTTGCCGTCGCGGTCGAAGAGCGGCCCCTTGGTGGAAAGGAATACGCTTGGGCGACCCAGCCGGTCGACGAACTGCTCCTGCAGGGTGGAGCTGGCGAGCGACGCCATGACCAGGTGGTCGTTTCCGCGCAAGACATGCACCATCTCGTCGGGAAAGAGATCGCTGTCGTCCAGCCCCAGGATCTCCTCGGCCGGCTTGCCGTACCACTTGGCCGCCTGGCTGTTGATGAGCAGGTAGCGCCCCTCGAGGTCCTTGGCGTAGATCAGGTCCGGAGTGCCGTTCACCACGGCATCGAGCAGGTCCTGGGTCGTCCTCGGCTCGTAATTCAAGCGGTGAGACATGCTTATGACGCTCCTACCCTTGCGGTTGCCAGCAGTTCCTCGATCTGCGCCAATCCGGGCGCGCAGGCCTGCCCTCGCTCGCGTGACAGCTCGAGGGCCACGCTGCCCAGGGCGCGGTAGATAAGCGCGAGTTGCCCGTCGTAGCTCTCCAGCGCGTCCAGTTGCCGGGCCACCACCCCGGCGTCGCCGCGGGCGATGGGGCCGGTCAGGGCGCGGGCGGTGCCGGCGCGAAAGACGTTGTCCACCGTGCCGCGCACCAACGGCTCCATCACCAGGAGCGCGGTCTCGCGGGGGACGCCCCCCTTCTCGAAGGCCCTGAGCCCCGCCTCCAAAAGGGCGGTGAGGTAGTTGCAGGCCAGCACCGAGCCGGCGTGGTAGATAGTTTTGAAACGGGGATCGATGTTGAAGATCTTCCCGCCGATGGCGCTGAAAAGCTCCGCCATCAACTCGCGCGCCTGAGGATCCCCCTCGATGCCGCACCAAGTCCCGGCGAAATCTCCGACACAGACGGCCGGGTCGGCGAAGCTTTTCACGGGGTGAACGCTCGCCAGCTGTGCCCCGAACTGTGCGGCGGGCTCCAGGAGCGCACTCCCCAGCGAACCGCTGAAATGGCACACCGTGGTGTCCCGGTCCAGGAGGTCGGTGCGGCACAGCTCCCGGACACAGGCGGCGATGGCGTCGTCGGGGCTGGCCACGAGGTACAGGTCGGCGCGCTCGAGCTTGTTAAAATCGGCTACGGGGCGTCCCGCCCCGATGAAGTCGGCTGCGGTCTGCGCGCTGGCCGTCGAACGGGTCAGGATGTCCCTGACTGCCACGCTCCCCGACTGCTGCAGCAGACGCCCCACGGTCTTACCCACGGCGCCGCAACCAATGATGCTGAAGGTTTTCATCACTCTCTCCCAAATCCGGACAACCTGGTCAGGGTACGACAAATCAAACGAGAGTGTCAACGATACCGGCAGCGGGGGAAGGTGCGTTGCGCAAAGGATGAGAAAAAGCGGAGGGGAAAAAAGAAAATCCCCCACCGCGAGGAGGGGGATTTGGGGGGCGAGCGCAGCAGCGGGCAGCGGCGCCTAAGACTTGTCGTCCATGTTGAGGCTGTAATCGTCCCCCTCGACGCACTCGCTCGAGGCCTGGAGAAAGGACTCGGCCTGGGGGTCCCTGACGATCTCGACGACGCCGTGGTTTGCTGACCAGGCCGTGCCGCAGACGCTGCATTCCGTGATTCCCTCGTTGAACCCCTCCGAATGGAGGTTGGTGTCGACCTGCGCATGGTTCTTACATACCGGGCACTTCATGGTTCTCCTCCTCCCGCGGCAACTGCGGTCGCTGATCTAATGAGAGAGATTATGACGGCATTTGCTCGCGTGGCAAGTCCCAGCCTGCGTCTGTATGCCGCCGACCCTGCCTGGACTTCGTGCCGGCGCGCCGCCGCGAGACGCCGAGGTCCCCTCTCGCTACTGCACCGGCGCCGGGGACGCAGCTTTCTTGACGCGGGGCGTTTTGGCACGAGGTGTCGCGGTACGCCCCTTCCCCCTCCCCTTCTGGGCCTTCACCGGAGGGTGGTAACTGGCCGGGTCCGCGGGGTGGAGGTCGTTGAAGTGCGAGGAGATGATCTTTCTTACCATACCGTCGCTGAAGCGGATGGTGGCCCTGACTTCGTCCACCTCGACCACCTTGCCGGTACCCCATTGTTGTGCCATTGCATGACTCACCACGCTGCCGCGTTTGACGATCATGTTTTTACCCTCGCTGGTGACGTTGTTCGGTCCAGGGCGGACGCGTCGACACGCTCGGCCGGAAAGGTCGAGGCTGCTGGCTGCGAACTTGGATCGATTGTTGGAAAGACTGATCAAGTGATCAAGAGACGTGACGGCTGCTGCAGGGATCGACGGCCCCGGAAAATGGGCGCCATGAGAATATACACCGGAAACGGGAAATGGACAGCGGGAGGGGATAATTTCCGGCTACGGCCGCGCCCCCCCGCCCCCTGTCCCGGTCTGGGCAGGGGGTGCCACGGCGGGCTCGGAAAGCGGCCTCAACTGTTCGGGCGGGACCTGCGGCTCGCCCATGATGATGACCGCCGGACCGCGCAGTTTCTGCAGGGAGCCGGTATCACGGGCGCCGACCGCCCAGCGGTACAGCTTCTTCGCGTCCATGAGCACGGGCTTGGCCGGCTCGCCGTAGTAGGCAAGCTGCATCTCTTCGTCGCTCAGCCCAATGCAGCCATGGGAGGCGGGATAGCCGGGGAGGTCGCGGCCGTGGATCCAGTAGGAAGTCCAGCCGTCGTCTTTCTTGCCCACGTGGAAGCGCAGTCCGTAGTGCATCGGGTAGGGACGGTCCGTTCCCTCCACCGGGAACAGGCTCGACTCGTGCGCCGGGTCGACGGTATCGACGCGGTAGCTGCCGTTTTCCAGGCGATACTCCTCCACCCCCACCGCAACCGGTGCGGAGAAGACCAGGGTGCCGAACTCGTAGGCGCCCAGAAACATCTCGTTCTGGTCGATGAGGATCAATTGCGGTTCCTTCTCCGCTTCGTAGTACAGGGGGGGCATCGGGTTGAATTCCTTGATGTCCTCCATGTGCTTGGGCACCTTGACCGACATGCCGGCCAAGAAGTGGCGCCGGTCCATGCGGTTGAAGCGCAGGCCGTCCTGCCACTGTTTGCCGAAGATCTTGTAGGGGGAGTCCTTGCTGGTGACCTTGACGCAGTCCCACTCGTAGAGGTAATCGGTGGGGTAGTGGATTTCACACAGGGATCGGATCTTGTCCGCCGCAAAACAGGGGAGGCTGGTGATGCCGAGGAGAATCAGCAGGGTGCAGAGTGTGCGTAGCAGCGGTTTCATTGTGCGCCTCGTTCCTTGGCCAGTGAAGCGGCTGGCCGCCGGTTGTGAGACGACTTCATTATACCAAATCTCTCATGAAACTTGAAGCAGCGCCTGTGGTCATGAGAAACAAGAAGCCCCGGGCCTTGGGGACCGGGGCTTTCGCTTATCGCAGGGGTGCTGCCGACCGGTCAGACGGTCGAGCGCAACAGGCGGTTTACTTGGCCCCAGCCTCCCTGGGCGCCGGTTGCCGCCATGAACTCCTTCACCGCCGGCTTCATCTCCTTGGCGATCTGGCTCAGCTCGTCGTTCAGGTGGAAGACACCCTTTCCTGCCACCGCCTCGCTGTCGGCGCTGGCCGCCAAGGAAAAACTGAAGCTCCTGCTGGTGAGCTCCGCGGCGTCACCCTGGTAGCTGAGTGAAATGCCATCCGCGCCTGCCTGGTAGGTCGCCGACTGCTGTTGCACGGAGACGTGGTCGTACTGAAGCTGGAGGCCAAAGCTCACCTCCTTGCCATCGCGGGTGGCGATGGTGCCGCTGAAGGAGAGTGAGGCAGACTGAGCGGCAAGGTCCGTTTCCTGGTAGCTCAGCTGCTGCACCGTGCTGCCGGTCACCTGGTTCAAAAGATCCCCCAGCATGTGCAGCGTGGGATCCGTGGCGGCGGAACTATCTGCCGTCGCTTGCCTCGACGATGCCAGCGCCTCGTCGGAGACCGTCACCTGGTCTTTGCCTGCCTGAACCGGGCCGTTTTTAGCTGAAGCGGAGGTGCTTGCCTGCAGTGCCTGCGCGGCAAGAGGAAGAGTTGTCGCATGGCGCGTGTTCGAAATTTCCATACCTTACCCTCCTTACGGTTTTGAGCCAATACGATGCGTATCGGAAGAAAGGGGGCAGGCTTGAATATTTTTTAACGGTGGAGGCGGGGCGAGCCCCTCACCCCTCTCCCGGAGGGCGAGGGGTGAGATGCGTCCCGGGATGGCTAAGCGGCAAAAAAAAGCCCCGCCGGCCGGGATGGCCGCGGGGCTTTCTGTTCGCCGGTGCCTCGTTCAGCTAGGGCGGGCACTGCGCGCACATCGACTTGAAGAGGTTGGTGCTTAGGTAGCGGTCGCCCCGGTCAGGGAGGATCACCACGATGGTCCCCGACTCAAGTTCCTTGGCCAGCTTGAGGGCACCGAAAACGGCGGCCCCGCCGGACATGCCGCAGAAGATGCCGTGCCGCGCCGCGAGGAGCCTCGCCGTCTCGAAGGCGTCGTCGTCCTCGACCACGAGCTTCCTGTGGTAGGCGGTGGGGTCGTAGATGGGAGGGACGATGGCCTCCTGCATGTTCTTGAGCCCCTGGATCTTGTGCCCCAGCACCGGCTCGACGCCCACCACCTGGACCTCCGCTGCCGTCTCCCGGAAGAAACGGGAAAGACCCATGAGGGTGCCGCCGGTGCCCATCCCCGCCACCATGTGGGTGACACGGCCGCCGGTCTGCCGCCAGATTTCCGGCCCGGTGGTCTCGTAGTGCGCCAGGACGTTGTTGGGGTTCGCGTACTGGTTGGGCATGTAGTACTTCCCCGGGTGCTCCTCGTAGATCTTGTGGGCGAGCCGGATGGCGCCATCGGTCGCCTCGCAGCCGGGGGAAAGAACGATCTCGGCGCCGTAGGCCTCCAGGACGCTGCGGCGTTCCATGCTGACGCAGGCCGGCATCACCAGCTTGATGCGGTATCCCCTGGCCGCGGCGATCATGGCCAGCGCGATGCCGGTGTTCCCCGAGGTCGGCTCCAGGATCACCTTGTCCACCGTCAGTTCGCCGCTCTTCTCGGCCGCCAGGATCATGTGGCGGGCCGGGCGATCCTTGACCGAGCCCCCGGGGTTGTTCCCCTCGAGCTTGGCCATGATCCGCACGGCGGGGTGGTCACAGAGTGAGTCGATCTCGATGAGCGGTGTGGAGCCGATGGAATCAATCAAGCTTTGCCCTTTCAATGTGCGCCTCGCTTTCAATCAAGGTATCGGACTATATGGTTTGCCGGACAGCATGGCAGCATAGCACGGCAGCTCTGCAATCAACAACCCATAAGTTCTTCCTCCCGGGACAGTCCTGCAAGCTCCCGACACTCTGTGCTATTTACGCCGGCAACTGTACTTCACAATTTCTTTTACTTTCAATAAACAATGCCCTATATTTCTGCGGCTGAGTCTAATACGGGGGCGGAATGAAAAAGATTGTCTTAACTGTACTCTTGAGCTTGGTTCTGAGTATGACGGCTTTTGCCGATGAGATCAAAATAGAGGGTGGCGGTACCGCTATCAATACCGTGTTCCTGCCCATCAAGAAGAGATATGAAAAACTGCACGGTGACTACCTCACCATAGTGCAGTCTTCTGCGGTAAAGGGGCTGATCGCGCTGAACGCGGGAAAGGTGGACATAGCGGCAGGTGCACACCCGTTGGAGGACATCATCGCCGGCGCGGCGAGGGACGGGGTCGTCCTGGACCGGTCCAAGTTCGTCGCCACCCAGGTGGGTGACAACGAGCTCGTGGTGATCGCCAACCGCGACAGCGAGGTGTCCCGGCTCTCGAAAGAGCATCTGAAGGGGATTTTCACCGGCAAGATCCGCAACTGGAAAGAAGTGGGGGGGAAAGACCTGCCCGTTGTCGTGGTGTGGGGGAAGGAAACGGAGGCTCAAAACGTCCAGTTCACCCGCATTGCGCTGGATGGGGAACCGGTCACCGCGACCAGGCACGCCGCCACCACGTACCGCAACATCGCAGAAACCGTGGCCGCAGTGTCGGGAAGCGTCGGCGTGGACTCCCACGAGATGAGCACCGCCGCCACCCGAACCATCGACACCATCGCCATCGCCAGCCCGATCTACGCCATCACCAGGGGGAATCCCAGCGCCAAGGTGCAGTCGGTAATCGACTTCTACAAGACAGAGTACGGCTTCCTGGAGTAGCGCCGACGCTCAGGTGCGCCGGGAGAGCACCCGGTCCGCCGACCATTTCCCGCCCCCGCCGATCAAAAGCGCGAGCGCCATCCCCACCACCAGGATGTGATACTCGAACCCTTCTACTGCCTGCTTACCGCTCCAGTTCATGAAGAAGCCGTTGTGCAGGTGTACCAGTGCCACGGCCACCACCATCTCGCCTGCCATCACCAGGGCCGCCACCCTCGTGGCCAATCCGGCGATCAGCAGCAGCGGCCCGACGAACTCGGTCAACACCGCCATCAGGGCGAAGAGGTAGGGGATCCCCATCATCTTGGTGAACATGTCCATCGCGCCGGAAAACCCGGGGCCTCCGAACCATCCCAGCACCTTCTGCGCGCCGTGAGGGAACATCACCAGCGCAAGGAACAGTCTCAGTACCGTCAAGCTCGCCGTATCCTCCGTTGCCAACAATCTTGCCCACATAGTGCCTCCCGCCTTCCAACCTAGTTAAAGACCGTCAACGATACCACCCTCATCACAGCCTGCAAGTCGACCGTCACCACCTCGTGTAATCACCCTGGCGCTTTCACTAGAACCACTTCCTCGCCGGCAGGGTCAACGACTAAAAATACGTTACCCCGCGCTGATTTACTCATTAGATGTCGCCACATACCTGCGTGTGGACGGCTAATTTTAAATCCCTTGGTCATTTAAATACGCAAATGTACTTTTTATAGGAAAAATCGTAAAAGCAGACTAGAAATTCCTATGTGGGATGATATAGGGAATGCACTTATGACAGTTGTCGACACCGGGACACAGAGAAGGGCATGATGAGCACCACCCAAAGACAGTCCTCACCACAATGCAGACAGAAAACGTCCCTGGCGTTGTTTCTGAGACGACTGATCTGGCTCAGCATCCTGCCACTCATGCTGTTGTCGCTGTGGCTCGTGGTGGACACGCTGCGCGCCCGCCACCAGCAGGACCTACGCCAAGCCGCCATGCTGGCCGGCAACTTCGCCACCGATCTGGATCAGTTCCTAGCCTCCCGGATCGGGGCGCTCCAGATGCTGGGAAACTCGCCACTCATGGAGGACCGGAGTCGGTGGCCGGAATTGTACCAGGAGGCCCGCGCCTACCAGAGCTTCTTCGGCAGCCACGTCATCCTGGCCGAGATCGGCCGCCCCATGCCGATGCTGTTCAACACGAGGCTCCCCTTGGGAAGCAAACTGCCCCCCTTGCCGATCCCGAAGGGGAAGGCCGCCGCACCCGCTGCCGTGGCCTCGGGAAAACCCGAGGTGGGAGACGTCTTCGTGGGGCCGGTGAGCAAGAGCCCCCTGTGCTCCATCGCGGTCCCGATCCGGCGCGGCAACCACACCCAGTACGTGCTGCTCACCCTGCTAGACACGACGCTTTTGCAGCAGCGCATCGACCGGCGCCTCCTTCCCGAAGGGTGGTCCATCGCGGTGAAAGACAGTTCCGGACAGCTGATCGTGCGCCGCAGCGGGGCCAACCACCAGGAAACGGATGCGGCGAACCGCGTGGTGGTCAAGTCCGAGCTCGCCCCCTGGACGGTGGAACTGGAAATTCCGAAGGTCGCCTACCGGGGGCCCTGGGTGCGCTTCGCCATCCTGCTGGTGCTCGGGCTCCTGGTCACCACCGTCGCCGGTGTGCTCGGCGGAAGCATCGCAGCCGGACACTTGGGCCGGGCGGTCCGGGGCTTGGTCCAGTCCGGCCCGGCACCGTCCCCGGAAGTCGCAGAGATCGCAGAGATCGCCGAGGCGCGCGAGTTTTTGGAACAGACGGCCGCTGCAAAGCGTGAGAGCGAGGAGCGCCAGGAGGTGTTCATCAAACACGCTCCCGCCGCTCTCGCCATGTTCGATCGGCATATGTGCTATCTCCACGTCAGTCAGCGCTGGCTCAGGGATTACGGCCTGGAAGGGCGCGACATCATCGGGATGTCGCACTACGACCTCTTCCCGGAAATCACAGCGGAGTGGCGGGAGTTCCACCAACGCGGCCTAGCCGGTGAAGTGATACGCTCCGAGGCGGACCGCTTCGACCGCATCGACGGCTCGGTGCAGTGGGTCCGCTGGGAGATCCGCCCCTGGCGCCTGGCAGGGGGGGGCATCGGCGGCATCGTTCTCTTCTCCGAGGACATCAGCGATGTCAAAAAGGCGCAGGAAGAAATCCAGAACTTGAACGCCGACCTGGAGCGGCGCGTCGAGCTGCGCACGGCGGAGTTGAAGGCGGCCAACCAGGAGCTGGACGCCTTCGCCTACGCGGTATCCCACGACCTGCGCGCGCCGCTGCGCGCCATGATCGGCTTCAGCGAGGCGCTGCGGGAGGACTGCGCGGCGCAGCTCTCCGAGGAGGGGCTCGATCACCTGCATGAGATCCAGACGGCGGGGTTCCGGATGGGGGAACTGGTGGACGGGCTCCTGGTGCTCTCCCGCAGCCTTCGGGGCACCCTGGACTGTCAGCCGGTTGATGTCAGCGCCGTCGCGCAGCGACTGCTCAAGGACCTGGAGCGGGCCGAGCCCAACCGGATGGTGCGGTGGCAGATCGAAGAGGGACTGCAGGTGAACGGTGATCCGCGCATGATAGAACTGCTGCTGACCAACCTTTTATCCAATGCATGGAAGTATTCCGCCACGGCGTCAACGCCCCGGATATCGGTCAGTTCGGAGCGACGCGACGGCAGGCACTTCATCATGGTCACGGACAACGGCGCCGGCTTCGACATGCGCCACGCCCAACGTCTTTTCAAGCCGTTTCAGCGGCTGCACCGCCAGGACGAGTTCCCCGGCATCGGGATCGGCCTGGCCACCGTGCAGCGCATCGTAAACCGTCATGGCGGCGCCATAGAGGCAGACGGGGCACCGGGCAAGGGCGCCACCTTCCGGTTCTGGCTCCCTTCATGACAGGAGGCATCAATGGCAGAACACAAGACCATTTTGCTGGTGGAAGACAACCCGCAGGACGAGAAGCTGATCCTGCGCACCTTGAACAGGATCAACCTCGCCAACGAGGTGTTCGTGGTGCGCGACGGCCAGCAGGCGCTGGACTACCTGTTCCGCGAGGGGGACTTCGCCGGGCGCGCCGGGGGGAACCCCACCGTCGTCATGCTCGACATTAACCTCCCCCGGGTGAGCGGGCTGGAGGTGCTGGAACGCCTGCGCCAGGACCACAGGACCCACATGCTCCCCATCGTTATCCTCACCTCCTCCGACGAGGAGCAGGACCGGGTGAAGAGCTACCAGGAGGGGGCGAACAGCTTCGTGCGCAAGCCGCTCGATTTCGCGGAGTTCGCCGAGACGGTGGCGCAGTTGGGGATATATTGGCTGGCCGTGAACCAGGGGCCGAAGGTGGAGGCATGACCGGAGAGACACTGAACATCCTGGTGATCGAGGACTCCGCCACCGACTTCAAGCTGATCAAGCGCCAGGTGGAGGGGCAGGGCTTCGCCGCGACCTTCACCTGGATCGCCGACTGCGACCGGCTCGCGGAGTCCCTGCAGGAGAGCTGGGACCTGGTGCTCGCCGACTACAACATCCCGCACATGGAGTTCGAAGAGACCCTGGCGACGATCAGGAGCCGGTACCCAGCGCTGCCGGTGATCCTCGTTTCCGGCAGCGTCGGCGAGGAGCAGGCGGTCGAACTGCTGAAAAGGGGCATGTCCGACTTCGTGCACAAGGACAACCTCACCCGCCTCGCCCCCTGTATCACCCGCGCGCTCAAAGAGACACAGGAGCACCGTGCCCGGGTGCAGGCCGAGAAAGCTCTCCTCAGCAGCGAGCGCAAGTACCGCAGCATGTTCGACAACGCCCCGGTCGGGGTGGGCATCGGCGAACTTGCCACCGGGCGTCTGATCGAGGTGAACGCGGCCTGGCTCGAGATTCTCGGATTCAAGCATGGGGAAGTGGTGGGCAGGACCGCGGTCGAGCTGGGCATCTACCTCAGCAACGCGCAGCGCCTGGCCATCGTGCAACACCTGAAGGAAAACGGACGCATGATCAACCAGCCCCTCAGGCTGCGCCGCAAGTCGGGCGAGATCGCCGACCTGCTCTGCTCCGCCGAGATCGTCGACATCGGCTCGACGTTGTACATGCAGTTCCTGCTGATCGACGTGACCGAGAAGATGAACACCAAGCGGGCCCTGGCCGCCTCGGAGGAGACACTGCGCAAGCTCTACGTGGCGGTCAACCAAAGCCCCACCGCCGTCGTCATCACCGACCGCTACGGCACCATCGATTTCGTCAACCCGCGCTTCTCGGAGATGACCGGCTACAGCGCCGAGGAGATGGTGGGCAAGAACCCGCAGCTGTTGTGGGCACAACTGTGCAAGGGGGAGGTGTGGCAGGGAGACTTCTGCAACACCAGGAAGGACGGCACGATGTTCTGGGAGCACGACATCATCTCACCGATCAGGAACCAGGCCGGAGAGATCACCCACTACATGGCAATCAAGGAGGACATCTCGGACAAGCGCGCCATGGAAGAGCAGCTGCGCCAAGCCCAGAAGATGGAGGCGGTGGGCCAACTGGCCGGCGGGGTTGCCCACGACTTCAACAACATCATGCAGGTGATCACCGGTAACGCCTACCTGCAGAGCATGGAGAACCAGCTGCGCGGCATGGACACCCAGCACCTGGACGAGATCATCAGGGCAGTGGAGCACGGCTCCTCGCTCACCAAGAGCCTGCTCGTCTTCAGCCACAAAAATGCGGTCGAACTCACCTACTTCGACCTGAACGAACTGATCGGCCAAAGCCGCAAGCTCGCCAGCAAGCTGGTCACCGAGGAGATCGCCATCGAGCTGGAGCTGTGCGCCGAGCCGCTGCATTTACTGGCGGACGCCGGGCTGGTGCAGCAGATCGTCTTCAACATGGTCACCAACGCCCGCGACGCCATCTCCGGGCGCGGCAGCGTCACCATCGCAACCAGGCGGGTCGAGGCTGGGGAGGCTCCCCTGCCCTGCGGCTGCAGCGCCACCAGCGGCAGTTACGCCATGCTCTCGATACGCGATACTGGGCACGGCATCCCCGAGGAGATCAGGGGGCGCATCTTCGAGCCCTTCTTCACCACCAAGGAGATCGGCAAGGGGACCGGCCTGGGACTCGCCATGATCTACGGCACCGTGCAGCGCATGAACGGCTTCATCGCAGTCCAAAGCCCGGCTGAAGGGGGGACCGAGTTCGTTATCTGCGTTCCGCTGACGCCCCCGCCGGCAGCGGCGCCCCATCCTGATGAGGAAGGCGCGGTGACCGGCAGCGGTGAGTTGATCCTGGTCGTCGAGGACGAGGAGGCCGTGCGCAGCGCCCTGACCCGCACCCTGGTTTCCGCAGGGTACCGCGCCGTTGCCGCCGGCAGTGGCGAGGAGGCCCTGGCGCTGGCCAAGAGGAGCACCGGGATCGCCATGGCCCTGATCGACATGATCCTGCCCGGGATCAACGGGATCGAGTGCAGCCAGGGGCTCAACGCCCTGCACCCGTCCCTGCCGGTCATATTCCTCACCGGTTACGACAACGACATGCTGGCGGAGCGGGGCATTACGGCGAACGTGTTGCACAAGCCGATCCAGAGTACCCGGCTGGTGCAGCGCATCAAGGAAGTGCTCGAGGTGAGAGAGGAGCAGGGTGGATAAAGGCTCTTCTGACATTCAGGGAGCCGGTGACTATGCAGCTACGAAGTGCAGCACGAGACCTCGCTTCCTCCCCTTTGCGAAGGGGAGACAGAGGGGATTTGCTGTTCGGGTAGCAGCAAAGGGCAAATCCCCCCTGCCCCCCCATTTTCAAGGGGGGAACTCTTGTTCACGTGCATTGGTTCGTAGAGATGCAGCCTACAAAGCACAGCACGAGACCTCGCGTCCTCCCCTTTGCAAAAGGGGAGACAGAGGGGATTTGCTGTTCGGGTAGCAGCTAAGGGCAAATCCCCCCTGCCCTCCCTTTTTCAAGGGGGGAACTCTTGTTCACGTGTATTGGTTTGTAGAGATGCAGCCTACAAAGCACAGCACGAGACCTCGCGTCCTCCCCTTGCGAAAGGGGAGACAGAGGGGATTTGCTGTTCGGGTAACAGCTAAGGGCAAATCCCCCCTGCCCCCCTTTTTCAAAAGGGGGAACTCTTGTTCACGTGCATCGGTTGGTGGCCTGTTTTTTCCGTGATTCCTCTGATCAATAGAGCCGATCAGGGGGTGGGGGCGGAGATGCCGTATTCATGCATCTTGCGATACAGGGTCTTGCGGTCGATGTTGAGGGCGCGGGCGGCGCGGGACTTGTTGCCGGCGTTGCGCGCCAGCGCCTCCAGGATTCGCTCGCGCATGGTCGCCCCGTCCTCAGCGGCGGCAGCCTGGAACACCGGCGGCAGATGGTCGGGAAGGATCATCCTGCTCGGGCACATGATAAAGGCGTGCTCCAGCGCGTGCTCCAGTTCGCGCACGTTGCCCGGCCAGGGGAAGCGGGACAGCAGCCGCAGCGCCTCATCGGAAACCCCACTGATGTTGCGGCCGAGTTTCGCGTTCAGCCTGCTGACAAAATGCTCCACCAACAGCGGCAGGTCTTCCGGCCGCTCCCGCAGGGGCGCCACCATGAGTTCCACCACCTTGAGGCGGTAGTAGAGGTCCTGGCGGAACCTCCCCTCATCCACGTCGCGGGCCAGGTCCCGGTTGGTCGCCGCGATAATGCGGACGTCCACCTTGATCGGCGTCGCCCCCCCCACCCGCACCAGTTCCCGCTCCTGCAGCACCCGCAACAGCTTCACCTGCATCTGCGGCGAGATCTCGCCGATCTCGTCCAGGAACAGCGTCCCCCCGTCGGCCTTCTCGAAGAGGCCCGCCTTGTCGCGCAAGGCACCGGTGAAGGCGCCGCGCACGTGGCCGAAGAGCTCGCTCTCCAAAAGTGTCTCGGTAAGGGCGGCGCAGTTCACCTTGATGAAGGGACGCTCGTGGCGCCCGCCGTTGGCATGCAGCGCAGCCGCCACCAGTTCCTTGCCGGTCCCGTTCTCGCCGCGGATTAGCACCGTGGAAGGGACGCCGGCCAGGCGCTCGATCATCGAGTAGAGCATCTGCATCGCCCCGCTCCTGCCGATCATGCCGGAGAACGAGTTGCGCGGCGCCTGCTTCTTTTCCAGTTGGTACAGCGAACTCTCGTCCCGGACCACGATCACCGCCCCCTCGACCTGGCGGTCGGTGACCCGGCGCGGCGTGACCGAAACGCTCACGTACTGCTCGTCGCCGGCCCCGCCGCACCTGAAGTAGCGGGTCTGCACCGGCTTCCTGGTATGGATGGCGGTCTCCAGGGCACCGCGACATTTCCGGTCGCACTTCAAGGGAAGGTCGTAAAAGGAGGTGCCGGCGGCCAGCCCGTCCAGCCCGTCCAGCCCGTCCAGCCCGCAGATGCTCGCGGCCGAGCTGTTGAAGTTGAGCACCTTGAGGTCCCGGTCCACCGAGATGATGGCATCCTGGACGCTGGTGAAGATGGCCTCTAGGTCGTCGCGGAAGCGGTCGTTTTCCTGCGACACCCGCCTGAATTCCAAGGCGCGCCGCGCCACGTGGACGATCTGTTCCTTGTGCACCGGCTTGGAGATGTAGTCGAAGGCTCCCAGCCTGAGGGCCTCGGAGGCGCTCTCCACCATGGGGGAACCGGTGATCATGACCACCGGGCAGGGGTTGTCCCGGCCGCGCACCGAGCGCAGCACGTCGATCCCCGATCCCTTGGGCATCATGATGTCGGTCACCACGAGGTCGTACTCGAAGGCGTCGAGCAGGGCCAGTGCCTCGGCCACGTCGGCCGCCTGGGTGACGAAACAGCCGAGCCCCTCGATGAACCGGGACAGTGTGGCACGGATGGCAGGCTCGTCGTCGACGAGCAATACCTGTGAGATCACGTTGCCTCCGCAACTATCCAGAGCAGAGTTTACAGTCATAGCCTGAGCCTTTTCTGTCAATGGCAGCCGCTTCACTGTTTGTACAAGCAACGCCAGCCGCCACACCCTCTATCTGGGGTTAAAAGTCCGCAAAATCAGCGGGATGTATTACTCTTCGGCCATGCTTCCGCATCACTTTAGCCCTGGTATACGATCTCGCACGGCTCGATGAGAGAAAACGGGTGTGGCATGCTGTGGCGCGCCCCATCTTTGCGCGCCACAGTGTGTGGCGTGCCACGCTTTTGTATACTTCATTAGAAAGACGCCAAACCCGTTTGCACCCCCTCCCCATCTTTCCCCCCCACAGACACTCTGAAATATTTCAACCAGTTGACGGCCTAGCAGCGGTGGCTCCCCCTCATTTTTTCCCACGCCGTCAGCCGCGGGAGCGGATCTTGTACCATGCCAGGTAACCAAGGCTGCAAGCCTGAGACAAAAGAGCAGGTCGCGAGCCACGCGCCGCCGACCGCCCATAGGAGGAAGCCATGTTGACCGACGCACGCTGCTACCTGGAAGGGGAATGGACCATGGACCACGTCAAGGCACGTTCGCTCCAACTGAGAAACCATCCGCTGTTCACCTTACCCTGCGAGGGGGAGAAGGCGGCCTCCCGGCTGGTTATCAACGTCGAAGGGGTGACCACGATCGATGCCGCCGGCTGTCAGTTGCTGACGGTGTGGCTCTCCTGCCTGGAGTTCTTCGGCGTCAACCCGGCACTCGAGAACCCGCCGGAGGCGCTGCTCGAAGCGGCACGCCGCATGGGCTTCGACTACACGCTCGAGCAGTACCTGGGCGACAAGTAAAGAGGAGGTGACCCGTGGTCGACCTGGCGCAATTTCACCAGCTCTTCTTCGACGAAAGCGAGGAACACCTGGCCGAGATGGATAGGCTGTTGCTGTATCGTGAAGCCGTTTCGCCCGGAACAGCTGCTCCAGGTGACCACGCGCCTGCTCGGCTCCTGACGCCCCCCTTCCCCCTCCCCCCTTCAGACTCACTCCTCCCCCTGGAGGGGGGAGGTTGGGAGGGGGGGAGGCCTTGCCTGCACATGCCTGACCTGTCTTCGCAATAGAGGACACGTTAAAAACCCTTATGCTGCCATCTTAAACTCCTGCTGTTCGAACTCTTC
>NZ_JAEMHK010000050.1 GCF_016458235.1 Geomonas propionica
TTTCCGCAAAAATGGTTCCACATCAGACCGAACTGGTTCCAGATTAGAGTGAACCGGATCCGTTTTCCCAAAAACCTTTTCCGTTTCCAGAAAAACGGTACCCGTTTCCGCAAAAATGGTTCCACATCAGACCGAACTGGTTCCAGATTAGAGTGAACCGGATCCGTTTTCCCAAAAACCTCTTCCGTTTTTAGAAAAACGGTACCCGTTTCCGCAAAAATGGTTCCACATCAGA
>NZ_JAEMHK010000051.1 GCF_016458235.1 Geomonas propionica
ACGCTGCACTACGGCAACATGACCACGGGCGCCTACCCGGCCACCTACGTCACCTCGCGTTCGGCCTGCACCGACTGTCACTTCTCGACGGTGACCAACCAGGCGATCCGTCAGGCGTGGTACACCTCCGGCCACGCCAAGGGGAGCGCGCCGGCGTACTCCAGCTACGACTTCAAGACCATGGACGGCTGCGTGCAGTGCCACACCACCACCGGCTTCGTGAACTT
>NZ_JAEMHK010000052.1 GCF_016458235.1 Geomonas propionica
ACGTTCGCGCCCTGCTGCCCGGAGCCCCAGTTGCGCTGGGCGAAGTGCGGCGCCTGCTCGGTGTACACGAAGCCCTTGGCCGCCAGCTGGGCGCGGAGCACTTCCAGGAGGCTCACGAAGGATTCGCGCGCCAGCAGACGCTGCTCCTCCGGCATGTTGGCGCCGTGGCAGGTGGTGCACAGGGTGCTCACGCCGCTTCTGAAGGAGTGGTCGTAGGTGCTGTT
>NZ_JAEMHK010000053.1 GCF_016458235.1 Geomonas propionica
GGTGTAGCTCAGCTGGGAGAGCACCTGCCTTGCACGCAGGGGGTCATCGGTTCGATCCCGTTCACCTCCACCATTTTTTTCGCGCAAGCGAAAAAAATGCCCACCGAAGCCTCTGGCGAAGGCGGGCATTAAACGTGTTCTTTGACAATTGCATAGTAGTGAATGTAGGTAGCAACCGAAATGACTTAGGTCGTTTCGGGAAGTATGCATAGT
>NZ_JAEMHK010000054.1 GCF_016458235.1 Geomonas propionica
TGGCGCCGTGGCAGGTGGTGCACAGGGTGCTCACGCCGCTTCTGAAGGAGTGGTCGTAGGTGCTGTTTCTGTGGCAGGAGACGCAGGGCCCCTTGGCGTTGGTATTGCCCAGGTTGCTGTGGGTGGCACCCAGGTCATAGTTGCGACCCGGGAAGTGGTAACCCGCCTTGGCGTACATGGCGGCCGCGGCAGCCGCGTAGTGCGG
>NZ_JAEMHK010000055.1 GCF_016458235.1 Geomonas propionica
TTGGCGTACATGGCGGCCGCGGCAGCCGCGTAGTGCGGCGGGATGAAGGCCAGGTTGGTGAAGTCGGCGTTCGCCTGCAGCTGCGCCGTGATGGTCTGGCCGGTGTTGGTGCCGCTGTGGCAGGTCATGCACAGGTTGGACTCGCCCACCGCCGGGTTCACGTAGGTGGGCTCGTTGGCGAACGGCTTGGACGGCTGCACCG
>NZ_JAEMHK010000056.1 GCF_016458235.1 Geomonas propionica
CTTAACTTCCGTGTTCGGGATGGGAACGGGTGTGACCCTCTCGGCATTGCCACAGAGAAACTCTTAGCTTGGGCTTTAGCCCGCGCAATTTATTTCTCACAATCGCATCATCATGAATGTAGGTTTGCAGCATAAGCAGTTTATGATCGGGGGGTGGAGAACCACCCCCCTCTCTAAGAATTTTTTATGGTCAAGCCTCAC
>NZ_JAEMHK010000057.1 GCF_016458235.1 Geomonas propionica
CGTTGGTGTGGCAGGAAACGCAGGAAACACCCAGCGACTTATGGTTGGAGGAGGACCAGGAGATGAAAGCCTGCGGCGTCGGGTAGACGCCGGTCGCGGAATGACAGCCGTTGCAGGCGCTCTTCATGGAGCTGATCAGAGAATCTACCACGTTCACCTGCGTGGTCGCGCTGGAGACCACCACACCGTCCAGGTACTGG
>NZ_JAEMHK010000058.1 GCF_016458235.1 Geomonas propionica
CTTAACTTCCGTGTTCGGGATGGGAACGGGTGTGACCCTCTCGGCATTGCCACAGAGAAACTCTTAGCTTGGGCTTTCGCCCGCGCAATTTATTTCTCACAATCGCATCATCATGAATGTAGGTTGCAGCATAAGCAGTTTATGATCGGGGGGTGGAGAACCACCCCCCTCTCTAAGAATTTTTTATGGTCAAGCCTCAC